>JADJJK010000084.1 GCA_016706545.1 Myxococcales bacterium | reverse complement strand
GGATCGACGTTGGCCGGCGCCTCGCGCACGCCGAGCAGATGGTGCGGCTGGGCTCAGGCGCTCTCTTGACTCGCTGGCCTTCGACGGCTACGCCATCGGTGGGCTGTCGGTGGGCGAGGAGATCGCCGACATGTACCGCGTGCTGGACGCCTTCGCCCACCAGCTCCCGGCCGAGCGGCCGCGGTACTTGATGGGAGTGGGCACGCCGGCGGACCTGGAGCACGCAGTGGCCGCCGGGGTGGACATGTTCGACTGCGTTATGCCCACCCGCAACGCTCGCAACGGCAACCTGTTCACCTCGCAGGGCCGCGTGGTCATCTCCAACGCCAAGCACCGGCTGGACCACGGACCGCTGGATCCGGAGTGCCCGTGCGCCACCTGCACCACGGTGTCGCGCGCGTACCTGCGCCACCTGCACAACGCCAAGGAGATCCTGTACGCGCGCCTGGCCACGCTGCACAACCTCACCTTCTATCTGCGCTGGATCCGCCGCCTGCGCGAGCGGATCTTGCAGCACGGCCAGCCAGCCTAGGATGGATCGGCGGCCTCAACGAGCCGATCGTGGGTCGTTCGAGGGCAAGTTCTTGATACCGCTCGCGTTGCCGGCGCGGGCGCGGCGAGGTGCCGGCGGCCTGGCATCACGCATCGGCGCTTGACCGCCCCGCGCCCCGGTGCTACTCCACGCCAGCTCGAACCTCCTCGCAAGGACAACGCCATGCAAGCCGCTCAGCCCATGATCATGATGCTGCTCATTTTCGGCATCTTTTACTTCATCATGATCCGCCCCCAGGTCAAAAAGCAGAAAGAGCATCAGGCGCTGCTGTCCAAGCTGGGCAAGGGTGACGAGATCATCACGCGCGGCGGGATCATCGGCAAGATCACCGGCGTGTCGGACGACGGCATCCTCGTGGTGGAGCTGCAGGACAAGGTTCGCGTGCGGATCCCGCGCGCCTATGTGGAGGGGCGCTGGGCGCCTGCCAAGTCGACTGAATCGGCCGGCAAGTCCTCCGAATCACCTGACCTGACGCTTCCATCTCTCCGGAATTTGCGATAGATTGCCGAGCTTCCCGCGTTCGGGCCTTGTCGAGGACTCCATGGATCGAAAGTCTCAAATGGCGCACTGGCATCCTGTTCGCCATCCTTTTGTACTGCGTGGTTATGGTCTTGCCGACTATCGTCGGCAAGACCAGCTTGCCTGGATGGTTTCGAGCGGTCTCAGACAATGAGATCAACCTCGGGCTGGACCTGCAGGGCGGCCTCTACATCGTGTACGACATCGACGTCGCCAAGGCGATCGACGACCGTGCCTCGGAGATCAAGCGCGATCTCGACGCCAAGTTCGCCGATGAGAGCGTCAAGGGCACGGTCAAGACGCCGTCGGCCATTCTCGGCGGTGTGACCATCACCCTGGCAGACGCCAGCAAGAAGTCGGCCGTCGAGAAGTCGATGGAGAACGACTACGGTGACATGATCACCACCATCCCGTGCCCGGCGCCAGACGCGCAGGCTCCCAAGGACGCCGTCTCGCTGTGCTACCGGGTCAGCTCCTCCTACGGTGACGGCATCAAGAAGGCGGCGCTGACCAACGCGGTCAACACCATCCGCGAGCGCATCGACGAGAAGGGCATCGCCGAGCCCACCGTGAAGGAGAAGGGCGACGACATCATCGTCGAGCTGCCCGGCCTCGATGACGAGTCCATCGGCCGCATCAAGGACATCATCGCCCGCACCGCCAAGCTGGAGTTCAAGGTCGTCGACGACGGCAACGGCAACGGCTCGCCGTACATGAACCAGCTCTTTGGCCACGTGACCGGGGATGAAGAGGCCAAGAAGCTGGGCATCCTCGCCGAGGTCGACCAGTGGACCCCGGACAGCGGCGGGCGCCGTCGCACCGACTATTACGTCCTGGCTCGCGATCGCGAGGAGCAGGTGACCGTGGCCGAGGCGCGGGATCTCGATTGCTTTGACCAGAAGGCGGAGGTCGTGAACGGCAAGGTTCGCTGCAACGTCGTCGGCTGGCGGTTGATCGAGCGCTACGTCGCCGCGCTGGCCGCCGGGACCCCGGGTGGAAGGTGCCCGATGATCGCCAGCTCGCGTTCGAGTACTCCGAGCCGCCGCTGGAGGCGGACGATCCGCGGCCGTACTGGCGCTCGTACTATGTCGATCGCTCGGTGCGCCTGACCGGCTCGGCGATCTCCGAGGCGATGGCGAGCTACGACCCCAACACCAACCGGCCCATCGTGCTGGTGGACTTCAACCGCTTCGGCAGCCTAGTGTTCAGCGACCTGACCTCGCAGGTGGTTGGCCAGAAGGTGGCCACCATCCTCGATGGCAAGGTCAAGTCTGCGCCCATCATCAACGGGCCCATCCCCGGCGGGCGCGCCTCCATCACCATGGGCGGGCGAGATCCGCAGCGCCAGGAGCGCGAGGCGACGGACCTGGTGAGCGTGCTCAAGACCGGCTCGCTGCCGGCGCCGCTCAAGGAGACCTCGTCGTCCAAGGTCGGCGCGTCGCTGGGCCGCGACGCCATCGAGAAGACCCGCGTGGCGTTCTCGCTGGGCGTGGTGCTGGTGATCGTGATCATGATCGGCATCTACAAGTGGTCGGGCATCATCGCGGTCGGCGCGGTGGCCGTGAACATCCTGATGATGCTCACCGCGATGATCGTGTTCGGCGCCACCTTGACCCTGCCGGGGATCGCCGCCGTGGTGCTCACCGTGGGTATGGCGGTGGATGGGAACATCCTCATCTACGAGCGCATCCGCGACGAGCTCTTGCTCGGCAAGAGCGTGCGCGGCGCGGTGGACCTCGGGTTCTCTCGCGCGTTCTCCGCCATCCTCGACGGCCAGCTCACCACGGCCGCGGCCGGCTGGGTGCTCCTTCAGTACGGCTCGGGCCCCATCAAGGGCTTCGCCGTGATGCTGCTCGTCGGCATCGCCACCACCTTGTTCACCAACATCTGGGTCTCTCGCCTGTTCTTCGATTGGTACATCGCCAAGAAGAAGGGCCAGATGGCGACCATCTCGATCTGAGGCGATGACCATGAGCGAGCACAAGTTCCGCTATCTCCTCCCCCCCGGGTCGGATTTTCAGTTCGTCGCCAAGTTCCGCACCTGGTTCACCATCTCCGTGATCTTGCTGGCGGTGAGCATCGGCTCCTTGTTCGTCAACAAGGCGGTGCGCGGCCAGTACATGAACTGGAACACGGACTTCAAGGGCGGCACCGAGATCACCTTCTCCTTCAAGGACAAGGCCGGCGCGTTCACCACCGTGCAGCCGCAGGACGTCCGCAAGGCGCTGCGTGATGGCGGCGAGGACGGCTTCGACGTCTCGGAGATGTCGTTCACCACCGACGCCGACACCGGCACCACCGCCCAGGGCTCCATCGTCCGCACGCCGCGCTTCGCCGCGGCGGAGCCGGCGCAGCAGCAGAAGGCGCAGACCGCGTTCGAAGAGTCGTTCAAGGACCGCGAGCTGCTCAAGCTCAACTGGTCCGGCGACGTGCTCTACGTGCGCAGCAAGAAGCTCATCGCCAACGAGGAGGCCGCGCCGGCCTTCGTCACCGCGGGCCTCGAGCTCAAGCCGTGGGCCGAAAAAGACACCCGGCAGTTCGCGCACGCCGACGAGGGCACCAAGGAGTACAACGCGGCCTTCACCGTCTGGGGCATCGACCGTCAGCTCGAGCGGGTGCTGGAGAAGGGCCTGCCCAACATCGACGTCACGCCGATGCAGTCCTACGGCGTGGGCGCCAAGGCCGGCGACAAGCTGCGCGATGACGCCGCCAAGTCGATCATCTTCGCGATCTTCTTGATCATGCTGTACCTGGCCTTCCGCTTCGACATTCGCTTCGCGCCGGCGGCGGCCTTCGCCACCATCCACGACGCGGTGATGGTGGTGGGCGTGTTCTCCATCACCTGGCAAGAGGTCTCGCTCACCACGGTGGCCGCGGTCTTGACGGTGGTTGGCTACTCGGTGAACGACACGGTGGTCATCTTCGACCGCATCCGTGAGAACCAGATAAAGCTCAAGGACAAGAAGCTCGAGCGCATCGTCGATATCTCGCTCAACGAGACGCTGGTGCGGTCCATCTTGACCTCGCTCACGGTGTTCGCGACCACCCTCATCATGAACATCTTCGCCGATGGCGCGGTGAGCAACTTCGCGCTGGCGATGAACGTCGGCGTGATCGTCGGCTCGTACTCGTCGCTGTTTCTGGCGCCGCCAGTGTTTCTCTGGGTGGCGCGCACCTGGTACTCCGGCCCGCCGCGGACCCGGCGCGTGGTGTCGGCGATGGCGCCAGCAGCCGCCGCAACCGACGCAGAGTAGCGAGCGCGGTGAGCGGGCCTGGCGGCTCGCCCAGGTCGTGACGGGCGTGCAGGAGCCTTGCCCCACGGCCGTGTGCTAGGTTCCCCGGCGATGACAACTCGCTCGTCGTTTGCCCTGCTCGCCGTGGCGGCCTCCGCCTGCGGCGGGACCAAGCCTGACGTGGTGGTGCCGGCGCCCGCGGTCGCCGCGGAGCCAGCGGCGCCAGACGCGCCAGACGCGCCAGACAGCGCGGCTGCGCCCTACTCGGTCTTCGATCGCGCGGCGGCCGCCATCACGCCGGAGTTCTTGCGCGAGCAGATCGCCAAGCTCGGCTCGGACGAGCTCGAGGGGCGCGGGCCGACCACCCGCGGCGACGTCGCCGCGCGCGGCTATCTGGCGAGCCAGCTCGCCGCGTATGGCTATGAGCCTGGCGGCCAGGGGGGCTCGTGGGAGCAGTCCTTCGATCTGGTCGGCGTCACCGCGGCGATGCCCAAGACGTGGGCCTTTGCCCGCGGCGGCAAGAAGCTGTCCTTGGCCTGGTGGGATCAGTACATCGCCGGCAGCGGCGTGCAAGCGGAGCGCGGCAGCGTCAAGAACGCCGAGGTGGTGTTCGTGGGCTACGGCATCACCGCGCCGGAGTACGGCTGGGACGACTTCAAAGGCCAGGACGTGCGCGGCAAGGTGCTGCTCATGCTCAACAGCGATCCGGACTGGGACCCCGCGCTGTTCGCCGGGTCGAGCCGCCTGTACTACGGGCGCTGGTCTTACAAGTACGAGAGCGCGGCCCGCGCTGGCGCGGTGGGCGCCATCATCATCCACACCACGCCGTCGGCCGGGTATCCGTTCCAGGTGGTGCAGAGCTCGTGGACGGGAGAGCAGTTCGAGCTGCCGGCCGCCGGCGCGGCCACCGTGGTCGTCAAGGGCTGGGTCACCGAGTCCGCGGCCGGGCAGCTCGTGGCGCTCGCCGGCAAGAAGCTCCCGGAGCTCGTCGAAGCGGCGCGCAGCAAGGACTTCCGCCCGGTGCCGCTGGGCGTCACCACCTCGCTGGCGTTCACCAACAAGGTCCACCGCGCGCCCACCGCCAACGTGCTGGGCCTGCTGCGCGGCAGCGATCCGAAGCTGCGAGACGAGGTGGTGGTCGTCACCGCGCACCACGACCACCTGGGCATCGGCAAGCCCAACGCCGCGGGCGACTCCATCTACAACGGCGCGCTCGACAACGGCGCCGGCTGCGCGCAGGTCCTGGCCATCGCCAAGGCGCTGGCCTCCTTGCCGGCGCGCCCACGCCGCAGCGTCCAGGTGGTGTTCGTGGCCGCCGAGGAGCAGGGCCTGCTTGGCTCGGCGTACTACGCGGCCAACCCGTCGTTTCCGCCGGGGGCCATCGCCGCCAACGTCAACTTCGACGGCGGCAACATCTGGGGCAAGACCAAGGACGTCACGTACATCGGCAAGGGCAAGAGCTCGCTCGACGGGATCGTCGAGGAGATCGCCACGCGCCAGGGCCGCACGGTCAAGCCAGACCAGTTTCCGGACCGCGGCTTCTTCTACCGCTCGGATCAGTTCAACTTCGCCAAGATCGGCGTGCCGGCGCTGTACCTGAGCACCGGCACCGAGTTCGTCGGCAAGCCGTCCGGCTGGGGCACCGAGCAGCTCCGCCACTACGAGACCACCAACTATCATCAGCCCACCGATCAGCTCGCCGCGGACTGGACGTTCGAGGGCATGGTGGAGGACGCCACCATTGGCCTCTGGACCGCGTACCAGGTCGCGCAGCGCGACGAGGTTCCGTCGTGGACGCCAGGCGATGAGTTCGAGGCGGCGCGCAAGGCGGCGCTGGCGGCGCGCAAGGCGGCGGCCTCGCCGCGCTGAGGCGTGATGAGGCGCGATGAGGCGTGATGAGGCGTGATGAGGCGACGAATTCCAGACGGTGGACGGCGGGACGACCACTGGACGGATTCCGGACGAGCACTGGACGGATTCCGGACGGACGCCGGACGAGCACCGGGCGAATTGCCGACGATCGGGTCCCTGGTTGCTTTGCGCAGCTTTGCGCGCCCGGCAGGTTGTAGCTGTCAGACAGGATGGCTAGGGTGCCGCTCGTGCCCCCTTTGGACTTTCGGGTTCGCCGCGCCCAGGAGCGCGCGATCGCGGTCCTGGCGCGCGGCCTGGGGATGAGCGACGTCGTCGCGCGGGTGCTGCTTGGGCGCGGCATCGACGAGCTGGCCGCCGCGCAGCGCTTCGTGGCGCCCCGGCTCGGCGAGCTGCGACCGCCCGCCGGGCTCGCCGGGTTCGAGCGCGGCGTCGGTCGCATCGCCGCGGCGGTGACGGCGGGCCACGCCATCGGCGTCTTTGGCGACTACGACGTCGATGGGGTGACCACCGCCGCGCTCTTGACGTCGTTCCTGCGTTCGGTGGGGGCGCACGTGGAGGTGCAGGTCGCCCATCGCGAGCAGGGCTACGGCTTCTCGGTGGAGGTCGCGCAGGAGCTGCTGGCGCGCGGCGCGCAGCTCATCATCACCGGAGACTGCGGCACCAGCGACCTGGCGGCCCTGGAGCTGGTCCGAGATCGCGGCGTGGACGTGGTGATCATCGATCACCACACCGTGCCGGAGAAGGGACAGGCGCATCCGTCGTATGCGCTCATCAACCCGCTGTGCGACGACTCCACCTTTCCGTTTCGCGGCATGGCGTCCGTGGGCCTGGCCTTCTATGTCGCCGGCGCGGTGCGCACCAAGCTGCGGCAGCTCGGGCACTTCACCGCGCGCGGGCTCGCCGAGCCGGATGTCCGCGATCTCCTGGATCTGGTGGCGCTGGGGACCATCGCAGACCTGGTGCCGCTGACCGACGGGAACCGGATCCTCATCACCCACGGCCTCAAGCGCGGCTGGCGGCGCGGGCGCGCCCGGGGCTGGCGGCGCTGCTGGCGCAGATGGAGATCGCCGCCGACGCCGTCCTCGATGAGAAGCTGGTGTCGTGGCGGCTGGCGCCGCGCCTCAACGCGCCAGGGCGGCTGGGCGCGGCCGAGCCCGCGCTGGCGCTGCTCCTGGCTGACTCCGCCTCTGCCGCCGAGCGCGCCGCCGCGGTCGAGGACGCGAACACGCAGCGGCGCGCGGTGCAAGATCGGCTCTACGCCGAGGCGCTCGAGCTCTTGGGCCCCGAGGATCCGGGGCCCGCGATCGTCATCGGCAAGGAAGGGTGGCCCGCCGGGGTGGTGGGGATCATCGCCGCCAAGCTGGTGGACCTCTGGCAACGGCCAGCGTTCGTGGTGGGCGTGGATCCGGCGACCAAGGAAGGGCGCGGCTCGGCGCGCAGCGCTGGCGGCGTGAACCTGTACCAGGCGCTGCATCAGGCGGCGGCGCACCTGCAGCGGTACGGCGGGCACGCCGCGGCGGCGGGCTTCTCCGTGCGCGCTGATAACCCCGCGTGGCTCGAGGAGCTGCGGGCCGCGCTCACCGCGTCGGTGACGGCCCTGACGACGACGGCGATGACGACGCGCAGACGACTACCAGACACGGCGACGACGCTGACGCTGACTTCCGTGACGTCCGAGCTGTCGCGAGACGGCATCTCGCCCGCCGTTCTCGACGCCGCGGACGCCTCTGCCGAGGCGCAGCTCGCGCGCGGCTCAGGCCCCGCCCAGGCGCCGGCCGGCGCGGCGCTGGACCGCACCCTGCAAGTCGACGCCGAGCTGCCGCTGGCGCGGGTGACCTTGCCGCTCTTGCGAGAGCTCGAA
>JADJJK010000083.1 GCA_016706545.1 Myxococcales bacterium | reverse complement strand
GGATCGACGTTGGCCGGCGCCTCTTGCCGCCGAGCAGATGGTGCGGCTGGGGCTCAGGCGCTCTGCGCGAGTCGCTGGCCTTCGACGGCTACCGCCATCGGTGGGCTGTCGGCGGTGGGCGAGGAGATCGCCGACATCAACCACGCGTGCTGGACGCCTTCGCCACCAGCTCCGGCGGAGCGGCCGCGGTACTGATGGGCGTGGGCACGCCAGCGGACCTGGAGCATCGCCGTGGCCGCCGGGGTGGACGTGTTCGACTGCGTCATGCCCACCCGCGGCGCTCGCATACGGCAACCTGTTCACCTCGCCGGGCCGCGCGGCTGGTCATCTCCAACGCTAAGCACCAGCTGGACCGCAGGACCGCTGGATCCCGTTTGCGTCGTGCGCCACCTGCACCACGGTGTCGCGCGCGTACCTGCGCCACCTGCACAACGCCAAGAGATCCTGTACGCGCGCCTGGCCACGCTGCACAACCTCACCTTCTATCTGCGCTGGATCCGCCGCCTGCGCGAGCGGATCTTGCAGCACGGCCGACCAGCCTGAGATGGATCGGCGGCCTCAACGAAACCGATCATTGGACCGTTCGAGGCAAGTTCTTGATCCCGCTCGCGTTGCCGGCGCGGGCGCGGCGAGGTGCCGGCGGCCTGGCATCACGCATCGGCGCTTGACCGCCCCGCGCCCCGGTGCTACTCCACGCCAGCTCGAACCTCCTCGCAAGGACAACGCCATGCAAGCCGCTCAGCCCATGATCACCCAGTAATGCTCATTTTTCCGGCATCTTTTTTACTTCATCGTGATCCGCCCCCAGGTCAAAAAGCAGAAAGAGCATCAGGCGCTGCTGTCCAAGCTGGGCAAGGGTGACGAGATCATCACGCGCGGCGGGATCATCGGCAAGATCACCGGTGTGTCGGACGACGGCATCCTCGTGGTGGAGCTGCAGGACAAGGTTCGCGTGCGGATCCCGCGCGCGTATGTGGAGGGGCGCTGGGCGCCTGCCAAGTCGACTGAATCGGCCGGCAAGTCCTCCGAATCCGCAGCCTGACGCTTCCATCTCTCCGAATTTGCGATAGATTGCCGAGCTTCCGCGTTCGGCGGGCCTTGTCGAGGACTCCATGGATCGAAGTCTCAAATGGCGCACTGGCATCCTGTTCGCCATCCTTTTGTACTGCGTGGTTATGGTCTTGCCGACTATCGTCAGCAAGACCAGCTTACCTGGATGGTTTCGAGCGGTCTCAGACAATGAGATCAACCTCGGGCTGGACCTGCAGGGCGGCCTCTACATCGTGTACGACATCGACGTCGCCAAGGCGATCGACGACCGTGCCTCGGAGATCAAGCGCGATCTCGACGCCAAGTTCGCCGATATGATAAGAGCGTCAAGGGAAAACCACGGTCAAGACGCCGTCGTCATTCTCGGCCAGTGTAGACCATCACCCTGGCAGACGCCGGCAAGGGGAGTCGGCCGTCGAAGTCGATGGAGAACGACTACGGTGACATGATCCCCACCATCCGTGCCCGGCGCCAGACGCTGCGGGCTCCAAGGACGCCGTCTCCGCTGTGCTACCGGGTCAGCTCCTCCTACAGTGACGGCATCAAGGAGGCGGCGCTGACCAGCGCGGTCAACACCATCCGCAGGCGCGACGACGAAGGGCATCGCCGAGCCCACCGTTATGAAGGGGAGAAGGGCGACGACATCATCGTCGAGCTGCCCGGCGTCGATGACGAGTCCATCAGCCGCATCAAGGACATCATCGCCCGCACCGCCAGAAGCCCTGGAGTTCAAAGGTCGTCGACGACGGCGGCAGCAACGGCTCGCCGTACATGAACCAGCTCTTTGGCCACGTGACCGGGGATGAAGAGGCCAAGAAGCGGGGCATCCTCTCCGAGGTCGACCAGTGGACCCCGGACAGCGGCGGGCGCCGTCGCACCGACTATTACGTCCTGGCTCGCGATCGCGAGGAGCAGGTGACCGTGGCCGAGGCGCGGGATCTCGATTGCTTTGACCAGAAGGCGGAGGTCGTGAACGGCAAGGTTCGCTGCAACGTCGTCGGCTGGCGGTTGATCGAGCGCTACGTCGCCGCGCTGGCCGCCAAGGACCCCAAGTGGAAGGTGCCCGATGATCGCCAGCTCGCGTTCGAGTACTCCGAGCCGCCGCTGGAGGCGGACGATCCGCGGCCGTACTGGCGCTCGTACTATGTCGATCGCTCGGTGCGCCTGACCGGCTCGGCGATCTCGAGGCGATGGCGAGCTACGACCCCAACACCAACCGGCCCATCGTGCTGGTGGACTTCAACCGCTTCGGCAGCCGGGTGTTCAGCGACCTGACCTCGCAGGTGGTTGGCCAGAAGGTGGCCACCATCCTCGATGGCAAGGTCAAGTCTGCGCCCATCATCAACGGGCCCATCCCCGGCGGGCGCGCCGCCATCACCATGGTCGGGCGAGGATCCGCGGCGCCGGGAGCGCGAGGCGACGGACCTGATAAGCGTGCTCAAGACCGTCTCGCTGCCGGCGCCGCTCAAGGAGACCTCGTCGTCCAAGGTCGGCGCGTCGCTGGGCCGCGACGCCATCGAGGAGACCCGCGTGGCGTTCTCGCTGGAGGCGCGTGGTGCTGGTGATCGTGATCGTGATCGGCATCTACGACTGGTCAGGCATCATCGCGGTCGGCGCGGTGGCCGTGAACATCCTGATGATGCTCACCGCGATGATCGTGTTCGGCGCCACCTTGACCCTGCCGGGGATCGCCGCCGGTGGTGCTCACCGTGGGTATGGCCGTTGGATGGGAACATCCTCATCTACGGGCGCATCCGCGACGGATCTTGCTCGGCAAAAGGCGTGCGCGGCGCGAGTGATGATGGACGCCCTCGGGGTTCTCTCGCGCGTTCTCCGCCATCCTCGACGGCCAGCTCACCACGGCCGCGGCCGACTGGAGTGCTCCTTGCAGTCAGCTCAGGGCCCCATCAAGGGCTTCGCCGTGATGCTGCTCGTCGGCGTCGCCACCACCTTTTCACCAACATCGGACATTCTCGCCTGTTTCTTCGGTTGGTACATCGCCAAGAAGAAGGGCCAGATGGCGACCATCGATCTGAGGGCGATGACCATGAAGCGAGCATGAGTTCCTATCTCCTCCCCGGTTCGGATTTTCAGTTCGTCTCCAAGTTCCGCACCTGGTTCACCATCTCCGTGATCTTGCTGGCGTTGAGCATCGGCTCCTTGTTCGTCAGCAAGGCGGTGCGCGGCCAGTACGTGAACTGGAACACGGACTTCAAAGGGCGGCACCGGATCCACCCTTCTCCTTCAAGGACAAGGCCGGCGCGTTCACCACCGTGCAGCCGCATGGGACACGTCCGCAAAAGGCAGCGTGATGGCGGCGGGGACGGCTTCGACGTCTCGGAGATGTCGTTCACCACCGACGCCGACACCGGCACCACAGCCCAGGGCTCCATCGTCCGCACGCCGCGCTTCGCCGCCGCGGAGCCGGCGCAGCAGCAGAAGGCGCAGACCGCGTTCGAAGAGTCGTTCAAGGACCGCGAGCTGCTCAAGCTCAACTCGTGGTCCGGCTGACGTGCTCACTTGCGCAGAGAGAACTCATCGCCAACGAGGAGGCCGCGCCGGCGTATTAGTCGCGCGGGCCTCGAGGAGCCAAGCCGTGGGCCGAAAAGACGCCCGGCAGTTCGCGCACGCCGATGACGGGCACCCAGGGTACAACGCGGCCTTCACCGTCTGGGGCATCGACCGTCAGCTCAAGCGGGTGCTGGAGAAGGGCCTTGCCCGGCATCGACGCGCCTCACGCCGATGCGGTCCTACGGCGTGGGCGCCAAGGCCGGCGACAAGCTGCGCGATGACGCCGCCAAGTCGATCATCTTCGCGATCTTCTTGATCATGCCTGTACCTGGCCTTCCGCTTCGACGTTCGCTTCGCACCGCCGGCGCGCTTCGCCGCCATCCACGACGCGGTGATGGTGGTGGGCGTGTTCTCCATCACCTGGCAAGAGGTCTCGCTCACCACGGTGGCCGCGGTCTTGACGGTGGGTTGGCTACTCGGTGGACGACACGGGTGGTCATCTTCGACCGCATCCGTGAGGACCGGAAAGGCTCAAGGACAAAGAAGCTCGAGCGCATCGTCGATATCTCGCTCAACGGAGACGCTTGTGCGGTCCATCTTGACCTCGCTCGCGGAGTTCGCGGCCACCCTCGTACATCGCTGAACATCTTCGCCGATGGCGCGGTGGGCAACTTCGCGCTGGCGAAGTAGGCGGTGGAACGTCGGCGTGATCTCGTCGGCTCGCACTCGTCGCTGTTTCACGCGCCGCCAGTTTCTCTCTGGAGTGGCGCGCACCTGGCAATGCTCCAGCCCGCCCGCGGACCCGGCGTGTGGTGTCGGCGATGGCGCCAACGAGTGCCGCAACCGACGCCCAGTAGCGAGCGCGGTGAGCGGGCCTGGCGGCTCGCCCAGGTCGTGACGGGCGTGCAGGGGCCTTGCCTTACGGCCGTGTGCTAGGGTTCCCGGCGGCGAAGCAACCCAGCTCTGCGTCGTCGCTTTGCCCTGCTCGCCTGTGGCGGCCTCCGCCTGCGGAGGGGGGACCAAGCATGACGTGGTGGTGCCGGCGCCCGCGGTCGCCCGCGGAGGCCAGCGCGCGGGAAGCGCCTGACGCCAGACGCGGCTGCGCCCCTCCTCGGTCTTCGATCGCGCGGCAGCCGCCATCACGCCGGAGTTCTTGCGCGAGCAGATCGCCAAGCTCGGCTCCAGACGAGGCTCGAGGGCGAACAGGCCGGCCACCCGCAGCGACGTCGCCGCGCGCGTTCTATCTGGCGAAGCTAGCTCGCCGCGTATGGCTATGAGCCTACCGGCCAGGGGGGCTCGTGGGAGCAGTCCTTCGATCTGGTCGTCGTCGCGCGGCGATGCCCAAGACGTAGGCCTTTGCCCGCGGCGGCAGAGCTTCATTGGCCTGGTGGGATCGGTACATCGCCAAACGGCGGCGTGCCAGAAAGCGGAGCGCGGCAGCGTCAAGGACGCGGAGGTGGTGTTCGTGGGCTACGGCATCACCGCGCCGGAGTACGGCTGGGACGACTTCAAGGGCGCCAGGACGTGCGCGGCAAGGTCCTCCTCATGCTCAACAACGATCCGGACTGGGACCCCGCGCTGTTCGCCGGGTCAAGCCGCCTCTACTACGGGCGCTGGTCTTACAAGTACGAGAGCGCGGCCCGTGCTGACCCGGTGCGCCATCATCATCCACACCACGCCGTCGGCCGGGTATCCGTTCCAGGTGTGGTGCAGAGGACGTGGACGGGAGGCGCGAGTTCGGGCTGCCGGCCGCCGGCGCGGCGCCACCGTGGTCGTCAAGGGCTGGGTCACCGAGTCCGCGGCCGGGCAGCTCGTGGCGCTCGCCGGAACGAAGCTCCGGAGAACGCCGTCGAAGCGAAGCGCGCAGCTAAGGCTTCCGCCCGGTGCCGCTTGACGTCACCACCTCGCTGGCGTTCACCAGCAAGGGGTCCACCGCGCGCCCACCGCCAACGTGCTGGGCCTGCTGCGCGGCAACGATCGAAAGCTGCGAGACGAGGTGGTGGTCGTCACCGCGCACCACGACCACCTGGGCATCGGCAAGCCCAACGCCGCGGGCGACTCCATCTACAACGGCGCGCTCGACAACGGCGCCGGCTGCGCGCAGGTCCTGGCCATCGCCAAGGCGCTGTCGCTCCTGCCCGGCGCGCCCACGCCGCAGCGTCCAGGTGGTGTTCGTGGCCGCCGAGGAGCAGGGCCTGCTTGGCTCGGCGTACTACGCGGCCAACCCGTCGTTTCCGCCGGGGGCCATCGCCGCCAACGTCAACTTCGACGGCGGCAACATCAGGGACGAGACCAAGGACGTCACGTACATCGGCAAGGGCAAGAGCTCGCTCGACGGGATCGTCGAGGAGATCGCCACGCGCCAGGGCCGCACGGTCAAGCCAGACCAGTTTCCGGACCGCGGCTTCTTCTACCGCTCGGATCAGTTCAACTTCGCCAAGATCGGCGTGCCGGCGCTGTACCTGAGCACCGGCACCGAGTTCGTCGGCAAGCCGTCCGGCTGGGGCACCGAGCAGCTCCGCCACTACGAGACCACCAACTATCATCAGCCCACCGATCAGCTCGCCGCGGACTGGACGTTCGAGGGCATGGGTGCCCCGGAGGACGCGACGATTGGCCTCTGGACCGCGTACCGGGTCGCGCAGCGCTGACGAGGTTCCGTCGTGGACGCCAGGCGATGAGTTCAGGCGGCGCGCAAGGCGGCGCTGGCGGCGCGCAAGGCGGCGGCCTCGCCGCGCTGAGGCGTGATGAGGCGCGATGAGGCGTGATGAGGCGTGATGAGGCGTGGACGAATTCCGGACGAATTCCGGACGGACGCCGGACGAGCACTGGACGGATTCCGGACGAGCACTGGACGGATTCCGGACGGACGCCGGACGAGCACCGGGCGAATTGCCGACGATCGGGTCCCTGGTTGCTTTGCGCAGCTTTGCGCGCCCGGCAGGTTAGGTGGCTGTCAGACAGGATGGCTAGGGTGCCGCTCGTGCTCCTTTGACTTTCGGGTTCGCCGCGCCGAGCGGCGAGCGCGCGATCGCCATCCTGGCGCGCGACAGCCTGGGGATGAGCGACGTCGTCGCGCGCGTCCCGCTGCTTGGGCGCGGCATCGACCGGCTGGCCGCCGCGCGGCTCTTTAGTAACGCCCCGGCTCGGCGAGCTGCGACCGCCCGCCGGGCTCGCCGGGTTCGAGCGCGGCGTCGGTCGCATCGCCGCGGCGGTGACGGCGGGCCACGCCATCGGCGTCTTTGGCGACTACGACGTCGATGGGGTGACCACCGCCGCGCTTTTGACGTCCCGTTCCTGCGTTCGGTGGGGGCGCACGTGGGTGCAGGTCGCCCATCGCGAGCAGGGCTACGGCTTCTCGGTGGAGGTCGCACAGGAGCTGCTGGCGCGCGGCGCGCAGCTCATCATCACCGGAGACTGCGGCACCAGCGACCTGGCGGCCCTGGAGCTGGTCGGGATCGCGGCGCGTGGACGTGGTGATCATCGATCACCACCGTGCCGGAGAAGGGACAAAGGCGCGCATCCGTCGTATGCGCTCATCAACCCGCTGTGCGGCGACTCCACCTTTCCGTTTCGCGGCGTGGCGTCCGTAGGCCTGGCCTTCTATGTCATAGGCGCGGTGCGCACCAAGCTGCGGCAGCTCGGGCACTTCACCGCGCGCGGGCTCGCCGAGCCGGATGTCCGCGATCTCCTGGATCTGGTGGCGCTGGGGACCATCGCAGACCTGGTGCCGCTGACCGACGAGAACCGGATCCTCGTCACCCACGGCCTCAAGCGGCTGGCGGCGCGGGCGCGCCCGGGGCTGGCGGCGCTGCTGGCGCAGATGGAGATCGCCGCCGACGCCGTCCTCGATGAGAAGCTGGTGTCGTGGCGGCTGGCGTGGCAACGGCCGGCGTTCGTGGTGGGCGTGGATCCGGCGACCAAGGAAGGGCGCGGCTCGGCGCGCTTGGCGCTGGCAGCGTGAACCTGTACCAGGCGCTGCGCCGGGCGGCGGCGCACCTGCAGCGGTACGGCAGGCACGCCGCGGCGGCGGGCTTCTCCGTGCGCGCTGATAACCCCGCGTGGCTCGAGGAGCTGCGGGCCGCGCTCACCGCGTCGGTGACGGCCCTGACGACGACGGCGATGACGACGCAGACGACGACGCAGACGGCGACGACGCTGACGCTGACTTCCGTGACGTCCGAGCTGTCGCGAGACGGCATCTCGCCCGCCGTTCTCGACGCCGCGGACGCCTCTGCCGAGGCGCAGCTCGCGCGCATCGAGAGGCCCCGCCCAGGCTACGCCAAACCGGCGCGGCGCTGGACCGCACCCTGCAAGTCGACGCCGAGCTGCCGCTGGCGCGGGTGACCTTGCCGCTCTTGCGAGAGCTCG
>JADJJK010000082.1 GCA_016706545.1 Myxococcales bacterium | reverse complement strand
GCTGCGCGGCGGCAGCGTGGTGGGCAACTTCTCCCACTTCGCCGCGGCCCAGGCCGAGGGCGCGGCCGGCTGGACGGCCTACCCGCCCTCGACCGCGACGCCGCACCCCATCAACGAACACTACGGCATGTCCAACGGCAGCGCGGTGCCGCGGCCAAGCGGCGCCTACACCATCACGCCGGGCCACGGGCACCGAGGGCGCGGGCGCCTGGCGACAGCCCTGGCAAGACCGCCTCAACCGCGCGCGCGAGGACTACAAGGAACAGCTCCGGCAGGCGCACCCGGACTGGAGACCTCGCGAGATCTTGGTGGCCGCCAATCGCATGGTCGAGGCCGACTACGGCGGCATGAGCTGGCAGGACCTGTACCTGGTGGACTGGGAAGGCCACCACATCAAGCCGGTCAACTGGAACGGCCGCGAGGTGGACTCCAACATGCAATTTCTCCGCTCCACCGAGCATCGCCCGTTCACGAGCTGGTTCGTCGCGCGCGCCGCCGAGATCCGCGGCTACGCCGAGCGGCGCACCCCTGCCCCATGACCTCCTGCCCGTGACCTGCGACGACGTGCGCCACAGAAAGCAACGCCATGACCGATCTGGACCGCTGGCTGCAAGCCGCCACCTCCCCCGAGCACAAGGACTACCGCGCCGCGATCCGCGCGCTCGCCCAGCTTGGCCCGAGCATCGCCACCCAGATCGTCGAGCTCTTGCGCAGCCGGGGCGGCGACGCGGTGATGCCGGTGGTGCTGCGGTGGCCCGGCGCCGCCGTCGTCGAGCACCTGGCGCCGCTTTTGGCGGGCAAAGACCACGAGGCGGCCTGGCGCGCCACTCACCTCTTGGGGCAAAGCCGCGCGGCGGAGGCCGTGGCCCCGCTGGTCGCGCAGCTCGAGCGCTCCGGTCGGCAGATGGCCGCGCGCGCGCTGGGCGAGTGCGGTCAGGCGGCGGCGGTGGCGCCGCTGCTCGCCCACGCCGCGACGCTCATCGCCGGCACCGACAACGTCGACGCGATGGCCGACGAAGATCCGGCCGCGCCCGAGCAGCTCGCGCACGTCCTGCACGCGCTGGGACGCCTGGGCGATAGCTCGCTGGCGCCCTGGCTGGTGCGCCTGGCCGACACCGCGCCGGAGCCGCAGGAGCGCGAGGCCGCGGTGCTCGCGCTCGCGGACGTCCCGGTGGCCGAGGCGCTCGCCGTCGCCAGCCGCGCGCTCGGCGGCAGCACGGGTCCGCTCCGCCGCGCCGGGCTTCTACACCTTGTGGTCGTACCGCACCGTCGCCGCGGTCGACGCGCTGCTCGCCGCTGTACCTCCAGAGGAGCTGGTGGTCGACGTCGAGGCGATGATCCTCGACATCGCTGGCGTGGCCCCCGAGCGCTGGCCTGCGGCGCGCGCGCGCCTGCCCGCCGGGGTCTGCCTGTGCGAAGGCGCGCCGTTGACCGCGGATCCGCTCCTGGCGCGCGCGCGCGACGAGGCTCGGCGCCCGCTCGCGCTGCGCGAGCTGGCGCGCGTCTTCGGGTTCAGCGCGCGCTGGAACGCCGTGCTCGACGACGAAGCTGATCTCTACCGCGAGCTCGCGGAGTGGAAGCTGCGCGAGGGAGCGCGCTTCGCGCCCGGCCTGCTCTTGCGCGGTGGGCGCGAGGTGCCTGCGGAGCGAAGCGCCGCAGCTCCGTCGTCAGCTAAGGAGCCGCGCACGGCGACCAGCGTCGGCTCTGTCGCCGGATCTGTCGTCGGCTCCGGCGGCGCGGGGCGACGCCCCCACAGCCAGAAGGCCGCGAGGCCAGCGAGCAGCGGCCAGCGCGCCGAGCTTGGCGCGACTCCACGGCCGGGTGCCATGCAGGCGTCCGGTCTGGCCGTTGACCGCGACGCGGTAGATCCGACCTCGGTACGAGAACGCTGTGGACCACAGCGGCAAGAGCACCAGGCGAAAGGTGCCGTCCTGGTAGCTTGGAGTGAGCCGCTGCACGCGCTGTTCGTCGCCGCCCAGGTCGCGGCGGGCCGCCGAGGTCAGCTCCCGGCCGAGCTGATCTTTTGCCAGCGCGTAGGCAGCCGAGAGATCGATGCGGTAGCGCTCGGCGAGGAACCCGTGCAAGTGCTCGGCGGCGAACGGCACGAGGTGGCCCGCGGGCCACGGCGCGAGGCCCTCGAGCGTGGCGTTAGGCAGCGAGGTGGAGGCCGGCACCAGGTGATCGCGCAGCTCGGCGTGGACCTGCCCGCTCTTGCGCCGCCACCGCACGTGTCGGATCTGATGATAAGACAGCCGGCCATACGGCCCCACCCGCGGCTCGCTGCGATAGTGCGCGTCGCCGCGCTCCCCCGTGTACTCCGCGGTGCCGCGTAGCGACAAGCTCCAGTACGGCAGGTACACGCCCTGCAAGCGATCGCGCTGCGCCGCGCGATGAAGATCCGACGGCGCAAACCAGCGCCCGGCCAGCCAGCGCGAGATCAGCGCCGCCGCCGCGTCCTCGTCGACGGAGAACGGCGCCACCGCGTCCGGGAGGTGGCCATCCGAGGGCTCCGCGGTCACCAGCGCGCCGCCGCAGAACGGGCACAGCGTGGCGTGATGGTCGGTGGCGGTGACCGCGCCGCACTGGTTGCAGGCCACCGTCTGCGCCATGGGCGCGACATCGCGCAGCCCGCCGCGCGCCGCCTGCGCCAGGGCCGGGAAAAGCTCGTGACGCGGCACCGCGCCTGGCCCCGGCGGCGGCGCCGAGCGCGCGCCGCAGCTCGCGCAGCGCAGGCCACCGCCCCGCGCGTCGTGGGTGACCGGGCCGCCGCAGCGGATACACAGCACGGCGTCAGGCGGTGCGGAGCGCTCGGACATCCTGGAAATGGTAGCCGGACTCCTCCCAGGGAGCCACCGCCAAGTGCCAGGCCGACGGCCAGCGACGGCCAGCGACGGCCAGCGACGGCCAGCGACGCCTATCGACGCCATCCACGGCCATCTTCATCGAGCCGCGGTGCGCAGCCAGACAGATCCGCAGCGCTGGCGCGTTATAACCGCACACCATGGCCCTCGCCCCGGCAGCCCGCCCCTCCCCGCTCGTCCTGCGCGCCCTCGGCGCGCTCCTTGGCCTCGCGCTCGGCGCCGCCGCGCTGGCGAGCTTGACCGCGCCAGCCCAGGCCCAGCAAGCCAGGTCGCAGCGCGCCTGGGTCAAGGCGGTGCCGGACGAGGCGACCTGGAAGAGCTACTCGCGCACCCAGGGGGCCGACGAGTTTGGCAAGTTCATCATCGATGTCCGCAACGACGACATCTACTTCATCGACGTCAACCTGTTCAACCTGCACGCCGACTTCGTGCTGGGCGTGCTGCTCAAGCTGCCGTGGACCGCGGACAACATCCGCGAGTACAACCGCAACTACGAGCGCGACAAGCCGCGCTTCGTGCTCGGCTACATCACCCGGCACGTCAAGGTGAACAAGTGGACGTTCTCGTTCTGGGAGGGTGACAAGATCGACCCGCCCCGCATCGCCAAGGTGCGGCAGCGGCTCGACGGCACGTTCTTCATCAAGAACCTCACCTTCCGGCCGGACTCGCCGGCGCAGGAGCAGCTCATCAAGGAGGTCGCCCGGCGCGGCATCCCCACCATCACCAACAACGACCTCTACAAAGGGGCCTCGTACCAGGCGTTCAACAAGGGCCGCGCGCTGGGCACGCTGCGGGTGGTGCCGGTGGGCACCCCCTACGAGTCGCTCACCTTCGAGCGAACGGACATCGTCCTCCTGCAAGAGAGCTACCCGGACATCACGCCGGTGGCTGGCATCCTGGCCTCCACCTTCTCGACGCCGCTGTCCCACGTCAACCTGCGCGCCACCGCCTGGGGGGTCCCCAACGCCGGCAACAAGCAAGCGCGCGACGTCGCCAAGGGGCTCGATGGCAAGGTCGTGTTCTTCGAGGTCCGCGACGACGGCATGACCCTGCGCGAGGCCACCGCGGCAGAGAAGGAGGAGCTCCGCACGCGCGTGGTGGCGGCGCGGCACGTCGACCTGCCGCCCGCCGACCTCACGAACCGCGACCTGGCCATGCTGACCCGGATGCGGGCCAAGGACGTCACCATCTACGGCACCAAGGCCAGTAACCTCGGCGAGATCCGCACCGCCGCGCTGCCTGGGGTCAACATCCCGGACGGCTTTGGCCTGCCGTTTTTCTACTACGTGCGGCACCTGCGCCAGCACGGCCTGGACGCGCGGGTCGAGGCGATGCTCAGGGACCCGCGCTTTGCCACCGACACCGCCTGGCGCAAGGGCGAGCTGGCCGCGCTGCGCAGCGCCATCGTGAAGGCGCCGCTCGACGCCGCGGTGCTCGATCCCGTACAAGCGGGTCCGCCTCAAGCTCGGCGGCGCGGGCGTGTTCGTTCGCTCCTCCACCAACGCCGAGGACCTGCCCGGCTTCAACGGCGCCGGCCTCTATGACACCGTGCCCAACGTGGTCGGCAAGGCCGCGCTCGGCGCGGCGATCAAGACGGTGTGGGCCTCGCTGTGGAACCTGCGCGCGGTGGAGGAGCGCACCACGTTCGGCATCGATCACCGCCAGGTGTTCTCGGCGGTCCTCATCCAGGTCGGGGTGGCCGCCACCGCCGCGGGCGTGCTGGTGTCCAAGAACCTGTTCGATCCGCGAGACGACGACGGCTACACCATCAACGCCAAGTGGGGGCTCGGCATGCGGGTGGTGGAGGGACAAAAGATCCCCGAGCAGATCATCTTCGACGCCACCAACGACGGCACCAAGATCATCAGCCGCGCCGATGATCCGACGATGCTGGTCTTCGATGAGCGCGGCGGCATCAAGGAGATGGCGGTGCCAGGCGGCGGGGTCATCTTGACGGAGCAGCGCGCGCAAGCGGTTGGTCGAGCAGGTGTGCGTGTTCGCGTCCGTGTTTCGAGAAGGCCCCCTGACGTCGAGTGGGTGCTCGAGGGCGAGAAGGTGTGGATCGTGCAATGCCGGCCCTATATCGGTCAGTGACCCCACGATCGCGCCTGCGCCAGGGTGTGCCTTACATCCGCTGACGGCGCGCAAAGTCCAATCGCCGGCTCGCAGCGCCATCAGCTACAGTGGCCGGCATGATGAAGCGACGCGACGCGCTCAAGGCCCTCGGCGCGGCCGCCGGCACCGCTGGCATGGCGCTTCTCCAGGTTGCGGCGACAGCGCCCGCCCCCACTCGCGGCCCCACGTTCGTGGTGCCCAAGATGGAGAACCGCAGCTACGACCACAGCTGATGGGCGCCCGCGCCTTCGAGGGCCTGCCCGGCGATGGCCTGCGCGCGGACATGAGTAACCCAGATCTCCGACGGGCAAGCGCGTGCCGGTGTTCGCCGCGACCCGCGCGGCGCTGTGTGACATCGATCCGGCCGCACGGGTGACCGCGGCCCACAACCAGTGGAACAGCGGCGCTAACGACGGCTTCCTGAAGACCCATCAGACGCGCTACGGCAACCTGCCACCGCGATCGAGCCCATGTAGTACCAGACCCGCGCAACCGCGGCGGTGACCCGGGCGCTCGCCGATCGCTACACCTCGTGTGATCGCTACTTCTCCGCGGTGATGGGCCCGACCTGGCCCAACCGCATGTACTGGCACTCCGGCCAGTCCGCCGGCATCCAGACCAACGACCTGCCGACCCAGGGCTTCAACTGGCCCACGATCCACCATCGTCTCGACGAGGCCGGCGTGTCCTGGGCGACCTACTTTGGCAACATCCCGGTGGCCGGCTTCATCCAGGACCTGCCCGGCGTCTCCGAGCGCATCTACAACTTCGGCACCTTCTTCGATCACGCCAAGGCTGGCACCCTGCCGTCGGTCGTCTACATCGACCCTTCGTTCTACGTCAACGACGACCACCCGCCGATCCATCCCATCCTGGGCCAGGAGCTCATCGCCTCGGTGTACACCGCGCTCGCCACCTCGCCGCAATGGCCAGAGTGTACGCTGGTCACACTTACGATGAGCACGGCGGCTTCTTCGACCACGTCTCGCCGCCCAAGATCGTCGACGACTTCGCGAGCCGCGGGTCCGATCAGCTCGGTTTCCGGCGTGCCGGCCCCGACCGTGGGGCCGTACGCCGCAGGGCGCTATGTCTCGTCCGTGGGGTCTACAACCACGCCCCGGTGCTCAAGCACCTGCAGGTGCTTCATCAGCTCGCGCCGCTCAACACCCGGGTCACCGCCTCGGAGACGATCTGGAAGACTGTTTCGATCCGACGCGGCTCGCGGCAGAAGTAATGGCGCGCCCGTCGCCGATCCCTCCGGTGGTCATCGAGGACTGGCCGATGACGCCAGCCTGCTATCCGTCCGCGAGCGCGCCGCCGCAGACGGTCACAGGATCGGCGTCGGACGCCCGGACCAGCGGCCAGCTCGACACCCGGATCGAGCACCCGGTGCTCGACTGGGCCGACGCGCGGCCTGAGCTGATCGCGCGCGGGACGCTCGCGGGCGTGAAGCGGAGCTCTTGCAGACGACGCGGCGGCACCTGGCCGAAAACACCGCCACCCTGAACGACCTACTACGCGAGTGGGACCTGCCGACCACGCCTTGATGGCTGCCCTGGCTACGCGGTTGGCAAGTGGTCCAAGTTCCGCCATGCTTGGGCATCGTTCTGTCCTTGGTTCTCGCCTCGGTCCTTGCCTTCCAGGAGCTCCCATGAAGAAGATCTCGGCCTCGCCGTCGCCCTCCTCGTTTGCGTTTGCTACCCCGGTGCTCGCTTGCCCGTCCATGGACGGCGACGCTAAGACCGCCAAGAGCGACAAGAGCGACAAGAAGGCGGGCGACAAGTCCGGCACCGCGCAGAAGGACGACGCCAATAAGGCCAAGCCCGCCGGAAGCCCCCAAGAAGACCGGCGACAAAGTCAGCATGAAGTGACCCGCCGCTCGCCAGCTCTTACAACAGGATGTCCAGGAGCTGCGCGCGCGCCAGGTAGCCGTCCAGTGGCGTGTCGACTTCGTCGGCCATGGCGTCCAGCTCCAGGGTGACTCTGCCCTCGTTGGCGCGAATGATCCGGCCTGAGATTGGCATGGTGCGACCAGCCAGGCTCAGCACGCCGGAGACCGTGTCACCTGCGGCCCAGGTCCCCTGGCTGGAGAACGACATGTGAGATCGCGACAGGTCCACCACCGTCGCGATGCCGGAATCCAGGTACAGCGACGCCGGCATGGTGACCGAGGGCTCGACTCGCACGTTGAGCCTTCGGTTGCGCGTGGATGAGCGCGTCGACGGCGTCGCGGATGCCGGTCGAGATGGGCGTCCCTGGATGCTCCTTGACCGCGGTCAGCACCTCGCGCAGCCCTCCTGGGTCCACTCCGCGTTCTGCCGCATGGTCCCCAGCCGGATCTGATCGCGGTGGATCTTCTCCGCGGCGAATCGCAGCACGTCGCGCAGGACGCGCAAACCCAAAGCCCTGGTGCTCGAAGAGGAACTGCTGCCAGCCGAGCGCGTCGACGCGATAGCAGGTGGCGTCTCGCACGGTCACCTTGGTGGAGCGCGGCACGCCGGTGAGCGCGCCTTGCTCTCCGAGCAGCGCCGGTGGATACAAGAAATGCAGCTCATCGTCGGAGACTCGAGCACCGCCGAGCCGTCCGTGAGCAGGAACATCGAATCGGCGGGCGTGCCCGACGTCGAACAGGACCTGATCCTGGACCGGGCGCTGCGGTCGGCATCTCGACGAACAAGCCGGCTAACTCCCCCAGCTCCGCATCGGAGCATCGCGAGAACAACGAAACGTCCTCAGGTCACCTACACTCGGGGCCATGGACTGCAAGATACAACCACCGCGACAAAGACGTGACGAGGCGCGCGGAAAAACCCGAAGGTGATCAGGGACCCGCCAGCTCATGCTCATGGACGCGCTCTTCATCCAGGTGCGCTGCGATGCTTCTGGTGGGCGCTAAGCGGCAACCAGACCAAAAGCAACCGGTGGTGGTGGAGGAACGCCTACCAGTCCCTACCTCGACGATCGTACGGCCCGCGCTGGTCGAGGATCTTCGAGGTCCGCGAGTTCCCGGATCCAGCCTCGGCCCTGCGGCGATCGTGCCCCCGGGCACTCGGCGCCTGGGCACGGGTGAGTTTTCACGCGGGACTGGACGCCCAACGGTGATCCGGCCCTCGCCTGCTTCACCAACGAGGCGTTGCCGGCGCGGCGCTGCGGCTGTCCCGGTTTTGGTGCTGAGACCTGGACTGGTGGACCAGCAGGGCGTGAGGTCGCCACCTGCGCGACCGGAGACGATCCAGCGGCAGGTCCGCCGCCCGGCGAGCACGCAGAGCGAGCGGGGGCATTTTGGTCGAGCGCAGCTGGGACCACGGCGTCAAGGTCCACGCCATGCAGGTTGGTTGCGACGCGACTACCGCGCGATATCGCCAAGGGCGATGATGACGCCATCGCGGCCATGCTTGACCTTCACCACCGCGGAGCTAGGCTCGCCTGGGCGCGGCGCTCCCCGCGCAGACTTCCCAGGGAGCGACCGCTGGTCGTGGTGTACGGCGGCGCCATGCACAACGATCGAGCCCCACGCCGGGCCTCGAGCTCCCGGAGCTACGCTGCCGCGGTGGAGGCGGCGAGCGATCACACCTTCGTGGAGGTGGAGCTGACCGGCCCCGAGCTTGGGCTGGCGGACCGGCGACTGCGAGCCAGCTGTGGGCCCGTCTGCTGCGCGGGGCACCAGCGCGTGGTGACCGGGCGGCGGGCCGAGCGCTCGTATGTCGTCCTGCTGCCCGAGCCCCGCACCAAGGCAAGCGGGGGCCATGGCAAGGGCCCACGCGCGGGCGTTGGCGCGGCAGCCGCTCCATCCGAGCCGCCTGAGCTGCCCGCTCCATCCGCCCAGCCTCGCCGCTGATCGCACCTGCCACCGTTTCGCCATCACCGTCGATCCTCCTGCACTCCAGACCGCGGCGCAAGTTTCTCACCCTGGATGCTCGCGATGCTGCATGATTGGCCGATGCTACGGCTTGTTCTGGGGCGCCTGGGCGCTGGCTGCCGGTCTGCAGCTCGCGCTGTGGCTGATCTCGCAGCGCACGAAGACCGCGGCCATCGTCGACGTCGGCTGGGCCAGCGTCGTTCGCGGTGGTGGCGGTCTGCGTCTGCCGCGTCGCCGCCACCACGCCCTGGCAGGCCCACGCGCCCATGCTCGTGGTGGTGGTGGCGTGGAGCCTGCGGCTGACGCTCCACCCGGTAAGCGCGGCGCGGCCGGCGGCGGGGAGCAGCGTCGCTATCGCGAGCCTCCGCGCGCGCTGGGCGCCGCACGCCGGCCGCGCGTTCTTCCTCTTCTTCCAGGCCCAGGCCGCGCTGACCGCGTTTCTTCCTCGCTGTCGCTGGTGCTGCCGCGTTCGTGGTCCTGCCCTCGCCCTCGCTGTCGGCGCAGCTGCGCTGGGCCGGCACGGCGCTCCCGGTGCTGGGGCATCGTCGCAGCAGGCCGTGGCTGACTGGCAGCTCGGAGCGCTTTCGCCGCGCCAACGTCGGCCAAGGGCGGGTCTGCCGACGTGGGCCTCTGGCTTCTGTCGCGCCACCCCAACTTCTTCTTCGAGTGGCTGATGTGGCTGGGGCTATCGCTTTGCACTGCTCGGCCTATCCCAGCGGCGCGCTGGCGCTCTCAGGTCAGGCCCTGCTCTTTGCCAGCATCTGGAAGGTGACCGGCATCCCGGCCACCGAGGGGCAGGCGCTGCGCTCGCGCAGCGAGGCCTACCGGCGCTATCCAGGTGACGACCAGCGCCTTCGTGCCCTGGTGGCAGCGGCGCGCGCCGCCGAGCGCCGCCCGTCGAGCCGCGCGGCTAGCCGGTCTTAGATCCGCCCGCGCCACCGCCCACCGCCCACCGCCCCGGGGCTCCGCGGACACGCGCTGCGACTTGGACACGCCCACGTTTCCGCGGAGGTTTCCCCACCCCTCGTGAGCCGTGCCTGCCCTGACCGCTGTGCGCGCGACCCGACCACCGTGCGGGCCCACCCACCGTGCCAGGCCCGACCACCGTGCTCGACCCGACTACCGTGCTGGGCCTACCCACCTCCCACGCGCTCACCTCGTCGCTCCCCTGGCAGATCAATCCGGGTTCTGCGGTTCTGGTACCAAAACCAAAAAACTCAGGGTTCTGAAAACAGCGGGGGCTGTGGGCGGTGTGGAAGGCGCGCCGCTCTCCTCAGGGCATGCCTGCCACCATCAGGGCCTCCGGCGCCTCTCCAAGGGCTGTGGTCAACCGCGCCGCTTGCGCGCATCGCGCCTGCCCAGGCTCGACGGGCGCGGTTGTCCACAACTCGCCACCGTCCACAGCCCGGGGCTTCCGCGGAAACAGCGCGCGACCTGGATCACACCACGTTTCCGCGGAGGTTTCCCGATCTCCGATTCTGACTTCGCTCTCCGCTCACCGCGTCCGCCTGCCGGACGCACTCGCGCAACTAAAGATCTTCTATCCAATATCCACATACGGCATACAAACATTCCTCTTGGCACATCGCGCCAGCGCACCCCCGGCGCCGCCAACCCGCCGCATCTCTTCACCCGCGGCCCCACGCGCGGCACATTGCTCATCTACCTGCGCACCCCACGAAACATCGCGCCACCCGCGCCTCCGCACCTGGAGCCTGCCAGGCGCCTAAGTCCAACGCCGAAAAATCCGCTAGAAGGCCGCCACGCCTGGCCTCTCTCTCCGTCGAGGAAGTTCAAGCGCTCGGCGAACATATCGCCGAGCTAGCCGTTCACCTGCGCAAAAGCGCCGCTAACCATCGCCTGCTCGCCGACCTGCGGACGTTCGACGCGGCCGGCGGCTGGTACCGCCAGGCTTGGCACCTGCGCGCACTGGCTGAGCTGGCGCGTCGGCTGCGGGACCTCGGCACCGCGCGCGAACACTTCGAGGTGGCGCGGGCCTGCCCTGCACTCCAGTATCAGAGGCCTTGTCCGCCGGCCAGATCTCGTATTCCAAGACCTCGCGCCATTACGCGCGTGGCCACCGCCGCCACCGAAGCGGTGCTCTCGGGCTACGCGCAGCACTGCACCGCCAGCCAGCTCGAGACGGTGTGCCGCGTGTTGAGTGCTCGGCGCCGACGCCGCCAGCTGCGGGCCGTGACGCCCGCACGACAGCGAGCGCGCGTGGCCCACACCACGACGGCCCCCTGGCATGGTGTGCGTAAAGGCGTGCCTGCGCCCGACGAGGCCGCGCTGCTCTACGCGGGTGCTGCAGCAAGCCGCGGTGGACTCACCGCGCACGGCTGATAGTGCTCTCGCGATGTCGGCTAAAGCTTCCGCCGGAGCGTCCGCACCTGCCGCGCGACGGCTTGGCGCTTCCGCGGAAACGCGAGCACCACCACCACGCGCGCCGCCCGGTACAACCGCGCCGATGGCCTGGTGGCCTGGTCCACAACCTACGCGCGGGGTCGCGCCGATCGCGCTCCCGTCGAGCTGATCGTCACGGTCCCCGTGGCGCTGCTGCAACAAACCGCAGCGACCACCGACTCAGCCACCGGCACCGCCGACTTAGCCACCGCCAACATCTCTGCAACCACCGATGTAGCCATCGCCCCCGTCTCCTTCACCGACCGTGGAGCCTCGCTGCCAGTCGCCCTCACCGTCGAGACCGACCTTGCACTCTCTCCGCAGACCACCAGCGCCTGTGCGACTGCGGCCTGGTCGTCGCCACCGTCGCCACTGCTTCTGTCCGCGACGCCCGCCCCGCTCTCCGTCGACGCAAGACCCCGTACCATCCCCGCCGCCTCAAGCGCGCGCTCCTCTTAACGCGATCACACCCTGCCGCTTCCCCGGCCGCGATCACCGCCTGTTCCTCCGAGGGCCTGCCTGCAGCACTGGGCGACGGCGGCGGAGACCAACCTGCCCCCAACCTGGCGCTTTGTCACCTCGCTCCACCACGCCTACGTCTGGCGCGGCTATCGCATCCGCAGTCTGCCACCGGCGAGGATTCGCGTTCGAAGAATCCGCACGGCCGCGCTGTCGTCCCGCTGCCCGCCGCGCCCGGCGCCGCCACATCTGCTCGGCTGACCCGGCGATCGCGCCGCCAACGCCGCCTTGCCGCTGACCGCCACCACCGGCCAGTGCCGCTGGCGCGGCGAGCGTCGATGGCTGGGACGCCGCCGCTACCATCACCGGCGCATCCAGCGCCGCGCCGACGCAGCTCCAGCCGCACCCCCCCCCGCAGCTTCCGTCCCCACCGCGCCGCGCGTCGCCGCACCGCCAGCGTCCCTGTCACCAGGCCTCCCCACACCGTCGCCACCCTCACCACTCGCATCTCTCGCCGATCCCGCTCGACCCGACGGCCTCCCCCTCCGCGGCCTCTGGGACGACCTCGACCGCCACAGCGCCATCGAGCCCTGGGTCCTCGCCGAGATGGAAGCGACCGGCGTCGACCCGCTCTCCTTTGGTCGCCCCTTGCGGACCACCTGCAGCACCCGTCACAGCGCTCCCGCGGAAGGAGGGCTCAGCCGTCGCGGCGGGTAAACCGGTAGTGCGCCACCAGCCACTCGCGGCCGTCGCGGTAACCGAACATCTCGGCGCACGCCAGGAAGAACACGCGCCAGCGCTAGGCCCGGCGCTCCGCGTCGACACGCCCTCGGTGCGCGAACAGGTCCACCGCCTCGGACCAGCGCGCGCAGGTTGGCGTGCCAGGCCTCCGCGGTGCGAGCGTGGTGCGTGCCGTCCATGCCACTGCGCCCAGCCGCAGGTCGTCCTGGGAATGATGGAGCAGCGAGTTGGAGGGCAGAGGCCGCCGCTGAAAGAACTCGCGCGCCATCCAGTCGGTGGCGCCCTGACTCTCGAAGGGATAGGCGTACGGCTGATGGGCGAAGACGTGGAACGAACAGCTTCGCCACCCGGCGACAGCCAGGTGGAGATCTTGCCCAGGCGCGCGCGGTAGTTGCGCATGTGCTCGAACATCTCGACCGAGACCACCCGATCGAACGGGCCGGCGCCATGCACCGGATCGGTGACATCGAGCGTCCGGACGGTCGGCGGTGTTGACGCGCAGGTTGCCGGGCTCTGCGGCTGCGCGCTTGCCCTCGATGAACTGGCGCTGCGAAGCGCGAGTTCGACACCGCCCAGATCCTCCAGCGCAGGGTGCTGCTTGGCGGCCGCTCAGGCAGAACGAGCCCCGGCCGCATCCAAGATCCAGCACCCGTCTTACGCCCGGCGCGGTCAGCTGGCGCGCGCGCGGGTGGCTCCAGCATCGCGGCCTCCGCCTCGGCCAGCGACGTCACCCCGGCGGGCCAGAAGCAGCCGGAGCATTCCTTGAGGTGCGCGCCCAGCGCGAGCTGAAAGAGCGCCGGGGACCTCGTGGTGCTGCGTTGGCGCCTCGGTCTCGATGGCGATGTCCGCGGCGGACAGCCTCCGCGACCAGCGCCGCCAGGCGCTCCTGCTCGAGACGCGAGCGGCGCGGCCGCTGCTCGGCGCAGCCGCCAGGCGCAGATGGCGCGGATGCCAGCGCGCAGCAGCCGCTCGGAACGCGCCCGGACTCGACCAGCCGCTCAATGGTCGTCGCTAGCGCCCCGTAGGCTTCCATGGGCGGACAGCTAGAAGCCAGGTGCCGATCGCCGTGCTTGGCGTTGTCCAACCGGGGACACCCGCGGCTGTGAAAGTGCGTAGCGGACGGCCAGCCACGGCGCCGCGGAACGCCGCCTGCTCTCGGGTACGGGTGGTTCCACTCGGCGGCCGAGACCGCCAGGCGGCGGTGTGCGGCGCGTTCTTGAGCGGGTTGTTGCTGCGGTCGGATTCGGCCGCGCTCGACGGCCGCGATCTCGCCGCGGATCGCGATCATCGCGTCGCAGAACCGGTCCAGCTCCGCCAGCGCTCTCGCTCTCCGTCGGCTCGATCATCAGCGTGCCCGGCACCGGGAAGGACATCGTCGGCGCGTGGAAGCCGAAGTCCATCAGTCGCTTGGCGACGTCGTCGACCTTGATGCCGGCGCTCTCTTGAAGCCGCGACAATCCAGGATGCACTCGTGCGCCACGCGGCCCGTTGCACCGCTGTAGAGCACCGGGAAGTGCTCGCCGAGCCGGTCGCGATGTAGTTGGCGTTGAGGATGGCGACCTCGGTGGCGCGGCCAGACCAGCCTCCCACCATCGTCGCGATGTACGCGAACGGGATCGGCAAGAATCGACGCCGCCCCCCCGCAGGGCGCCGAGGACACCGGCGCCGGCCAGCCCGGACTCGCCAGCGAGCGGATGGCCCGGCAGGAACGGCGCGAGATGCTTCGCGACGCGATGGGGCCCATGCCGGGGCCGCCGCCGCCGTGCGGGATGCAGAAGGTCTTGTGCAGATTCAGGTGGCAGACGTCCGCGCCGATGAAGCCGGGGCTGGTGAGGCCGACTTGCGCGTTCATGTTCGCGCCGTCCATGTAAACCTGGCCGCCGTTCGCGTGGATGATTTCGCAAATCTCGCGGATGGTTTCCTCGAACACGCCGTGCGTGGACGGATAGGTGATCATCAGGGACGCCAGCGTCTCTTTATGGGCTTCCGCTTTGGCCTTGAGGTCTGCCACGTCAATATTCCCGGATGTGTCGCATGCGACGGATACGACGCGCATTCCGGCCATCACCGCGCTCGCTGGATTTGTTCCGTGCGCGGATGACGGAATCAGACACACCGTCCGATGCGACTCATTGCGCGATTCGTGATACGCGCGGATGACGAGCAACCCGGCGTATTCGCCCTGCGAACCGGCGTTGGGCTGGAGCGAAATGCCGGCGAACCCGGTGATCTCCGCGAGCCAGGTTTCGAGCTGCTCAAACATCTTCTGGTAACCGCGCGTCTGTTTGATGGGCGCGAACGGATGGATCTTCGCGAACTCCGGCCACGACACGGGAAACATCTCGGCAGCGGCGTTGAGTTTCATGGTACACGAGCCGAGCGGAATCATCGAAGCGGTGAGCGAGAGGTCGCGCGATTCGAGGCGCTTGATGTAGCGCAGCATCTCGGTCTCGGTGGTAGCGGTTGAAGACGGGGTGTTTGAGGAATTCCGAGGTGCGGCGCGGTGCTTGGCGTTCTTGGCGCCTTGGTCTCGGGTCAGATCCTCGATGGTGAAGAAAGGAGTGTTATCACCGTTAAACACCTGCAAGAGACTGGCGATGTCGTCAGCACTGGTGGCTTCGTCGAGCGAGATGCCGATGGTTTTGTCGTCGATGGCGCGGAGATTGATGCGGTGCGCTTCGGCGATCTTCAGAATGTCGGCAGACTTCTTGTCGCCGAGATTGATTTTCAAAGTGTCGAAGCGTGGCGCGGTGGCGACCGAGAAGCCCAGCCGCTCCAGGCCGGTTGCCAAAACTTCCGTCAACGTGTGAACCCGCTGCGCGATCTGCTTCAAGCCTTCCGCGCCGTGATAGCAGGCGTAGAGCGAGGCCATGTTCGCGAGCAACGCCTGCGCCGTGCAGATGTTGCTGGTGGCTTTCTCGCGGCGGATGTGTTGCTCGCGCGTGCCGAGCGCGAGGCGCAAGGCAGGTTTGCCGCGCGAATCTTTGGACACGCCAACGATGCGGCCAGGCATCTGGCGTTTGAATTCATCGCGCGTGGCGAAGAACGCGGCGTGCGGTCCACCGTAGCCAAGCGGCACACCGAAACGTTGCGCGCTGCCAACGGCGATGTCGGCGCCGAATTCGCCCGGCGGCTTGATCAGCGTGAGCGCCAGCAAATCCGTGGCGATCGTGACCATCGCGCCGGCGGCGTGAGCTTTTTCCGTGAACGGCTCGAAGTTATGAATCGCACCGAAGGTGTCGGGATATTGCACGAGCGCGCCGAAGACCTGATCGTTGAACTCAAACTTCTCGTGATCACCGATAACCAGTCGATTTTCAGGTCCTTGCGCGCGGCATCGGACGACCTCAATGGTTTGCGGATGGCAGGCTTCTGATATGAAGAAAGAGTTTCTTCCGTCCTTGAGCCGGGATGACATGGTCATGGCTTCTGCGGCGGCGGTGGCTTCATCGAGCATGGAAGCGTTGGCGATGTCGAGCCCGGTCAGTTCGCTGGCAAGCGTCTGGAAGTTGAGCAGAGCTTCCAGTCGGCCCTGGGAGATTTCGGCCTGGTAGGGCGTGTATTGGGTGTACCAGCCGGGATTCTCCAGCACGTTGCGCTGAATCACCGGCGGCGTGACACAATCGTAATAGCCCATGCCGATGAACGACCGCATGACCTGGTTCTCCGACGCCAGGGTGCGCAGCTCCTCGAGCATCCGCTGCTCGGTGAGCGGGCCCTGTTCTCCAGCGGCTTGGGCAGCGCGATGGCGCCGGGCAAAGTCTGCGCGGCCAGCTCTTCTTAGCGAGCAATGTCCGAGGGCAGAGAGCATGGTCGCGACATCGCGGCCGAGGGCGCGATATGGCGGCGGGCGAA
>JADJJK010000081.1 GCA_016706545.1 Myxococcales bacterium | reverse complement strand
TTGCCAGCGCGTAGGCAGCCGAGAGATCGATGCGGTAGCGCTCGGCGAGGAACCCGTGCAAGTGCTCGGCGGCGAACGGCACGAGGTGGCCCGCGGGCCACGGCGCGAGGCCCTCGAGCATGGCGCCAGGCAGCGAGGTCGAGGCCGGCACCAGGTGATCGCGCAGCGCGGCGTGGACCTGCCCGCTCTTGCGCCGCCACCGCACGTGTCGGATCTGATGAACAGCCGGCCTACGGCCCCACCCGCTGGCTCGCTGCGTGGTGCGCGTCGCCCGCGCTCCTGATGTACTCCGCAGTGCCGCGTAATGGCGGCATAAGCTCCAATGCAGCAGGTACACGCCCTGCAAGCGATCGCGCTGCGCCGCGCGATGAAGATCCGACGGCGCAAACCAGCCAGCGCCCGGCCAGCCAGCGCGAGATCAGCGCAGCCGCCGCGTCCTCGTCGACGGAGAACAGCGCCACCGGATCGGAGGAGTGGCCATCCGAGGAGCTCCGCGGTCACCAGCGCGCCGCCGCAGAACAGGCACAGCGTGGCGTGATGGTCGGTGAGCGGTAACCGCGCCGCACTGGTTGCAGGCCACCGTCTGCGCCGCCGGGCGCCAGGTAGCACCAGCCCGCCGCGCGCCGCCTGCTCAGGGCCGGGAAAACTCACGACGCGGCACCGCGCGCCTGGCCCGGCGGCGGCGCCGAAACGCGCGCCACCAGCTCGCCCTGGCCCGCAGGCCACCTCCCCGCGCGTCGTGGGTGACCGGGCCGCCGCAGCCGGAGTACACAGCACGGCGTCGGGCGGTGCGGAGCGCTCGGACATCCTGGAAATGGTAGCCGGACTCCTCCCCAGGGAGCCACCGCCAAGTGCCGGGCGGACGGCCGAAGGCCGACGGCCAGCGAAACCAGCGAGGCCAGCGACGCCTATCGACGCCATCCCCGGCCATCTTCCCCTCGAGCCGCGGTGCTGCAGCCAGACAGATCCTCGCGCTGGCGCGTTATAACCGCACACCATGGCCCTCGCCCCGGCAGCCGCCCTCCCGCTCGTCTGCGCGCCCTCGGCGCGCGCCCTCGCCTTTCGCCCTCAGCGCCGCCGCGCTGGCGAACTTGACCGCCCGCCAGCCCAGGCCCAGCAAGCCAGGTCGCAGCGCGCCTGGAATCAAGGCGATTGCCGGACGAGGCGAGCTGCAAAACTACTCCGCGCACCCAGGGGCCGACGAGTTTGGCAAGGATTCATCATCGATGTCCGCAACGGCAGCATCTGACTTCATCGACGTCAACCTGTTCAACCCGCATAACCAACGTGCTGGGCGTGCTGCTCAAGCTGCCGTGGACCGCGGACAACATCCGCGAGTACAACCGCAACTACGAGCGCGACAAGCCGCGCTTCGTGCTCGGCTACATCACCCGGCACGTCAAGGTGAACAAGTGGACGTTCTCGTTCTGGGAGGGTGACAAGATCGACCCGCCCCGCATCGCCAAGGTGCGGCAGCGGCTCGACGGCACGTTCTTCATCAAGAACCTCACCTTCCGGCCGGACTCGCCGGCGCAGGAGCAGCTCATCAAGGAGGTCGCCCGGCGCGGCATCCCCACCATCACCAACAACGACCTCTACAAGGGGCCTCATGCCAGGCGTTCAACAAGGGCCGCGCGCTGGGCACGCTGCCAGGTGGTGCCGGTGGGCACCCCCTACGGAGTCAGCTCACCTTCGAGCGAACGGACATCGATCCTCCTGCAGAGAGCTACCCGGACATCACCCCGGTGGCGGGCATCCTGGCCTCCACCTTCTCGACGCCGCTGTCCCACGTCAACCTGCGCGCCACCGCCTGGGACATCCCCAACGCCGGCTACAAGCAAGCGCGCGACGTCGCCAAGGGGCTCGATGGCAAGGTCGTGTTCTTCGAGGTCCGCGACGACGGCATGACCCCTGCGCGAGGCCACCGCGGCAGACAGGGCTCCGCACGCGCGTGGTGGCGGCGCGGCGTCGACCTGCCGCCCGCCGACCTCACGAACCGCGACCTGGCCATGCTGACCCGGATGCGGGCCAAGGACGTCACCATCTACGGCACCAAGGCCAGTAACCTCGGCGAGATCCGCACCGCCGCGTTGCCTGGGGTCAACATCCCTGACGGCTAAGGCCTGCCGTTTTCTACGTGCGGCACCTGCGCCAGCACGGCCTGGACGCGCGGGTCGAGGCGATGCTCAGGGACCCGCGCTTTGCCACCGACACCGCCTGGCGCAAGGGCGAGCTGGCCGCGCTGCGCAGCGCCATCGTGAAGGCGCCGCTCGACGCCGCGGTGCTCGTCGTGTACAAGCGGGTCCGCCTCAAGCTCGGCGGCAAGGGCGTGTTCGTTCGCTCCTCCACCAACGCCGAGGACCTGCCCGGCTTCAACGGCGCCGGCCTCTATGACACCGTGCCCAACGTGGTCGGCAAGGCCGCGCTCGGCGCGGCGATCAAAGACGGTGTGGGCCTCGCTGTGGAACCTGCGCGCGGTGGAGGGACGCACCACGTTCGGCATCGATCACCGCCAGGTGTTCTCGGCAGTCCTCATCCAGGTCGGGGTGGCCGCCACCGCCGCGGAAGCGTGCTGGTGTCCAAGAACCTGTTCGATCCGCGAGACGGCGACGGCTACACCATCAGCGCCAAGTGGGGGCTCGGCATGTGCAGGTGGTGGAGGGACAAAAGATCCCCGAGCGAATCATCTTCGGCGCGCCACCAACGACGGCACCAAGATCATCAGCCGCGCCGATGATCCGACGATGCTGGTCTTCGATGAGCGCGGCGGCATCAAGGAGATGGCGGTGCCAGGCGGCGGGGTCATCTTGACGGAGCAGCGCGCCAAGCGGCTGGTCGAGCAAGTGCGCGCGTTCGCGTCCGTGTTTCCAGAAGGCCCCCTGGACGTCGAGTGGGTGCTCGAGGGCGAGAAGGTGTGGATCGTGCAATGCCGGCCCTATATCGGTCAGTGACCCCGATCGCGCCCGCCGGTGTACCTTACCACATCCGCTGACGGCGCGCGAGGTCCAATCGCCGGCTCGCAGCGCCATCGGCTACAGTGGCCGGCATGATGAAGCGACGCGACGCGCTCAAGGCCCTCGGCGCGGCCGCCGGCACCGCTGGCATGGCGCGCTTTCTGCCAGGCTGCGGCGACAGCGCCCGCCCCCCCACTCGCGGCCCCACGTTCGTGGTGCTCATGATGGAGAACCGCAGCTACGACCACATGATGGGCGCCCGCGCCTTCGAGGGCCTGCCCGGCGATGGCCTGCGCGCGGACATGAGCAACCCAGATCTCGACGGCAAGCGCGTGCCGGTGTTCGCCGCGACCCGCGCGGCGCTGTGCGACATCGATCCGCCGCACGGGTGGACCGCGGCCCACAACCAGTGGAACAGCGGCGCCAACGACGGCTTCCTGAAGACCCATCAGACGCGCTACGGCAACCTGCGCACCGCGATCGAGCCCATGCAGTACCAGACCCGCGAAACCGCGGCGGTGACCTGGGCGCTCGCCGATCGCTACACCTCGTGTGATCGCTACTTCTCCGCGGTGATGGGCCCGACCTGGCCCAACCGCATGTACTGGCACTCCGGCCAGTCCGCCGGCATCCAGACCAACGACCTGCCGACCCAGGGCTTCAACTGGCCCACGATCCACCATCGTCTCGACGAGGCCGGCGTGTCCTGGGCGACCTACTTTGGCAACATCCCGGTGGCCGGCTTCATCCAGGACCTGCCCGGCGTCTCCGAGCGCATCTACAACTTCGGCACCTTCTTCGATCACGCCAAGGCTGGCACCCTGCCGTCGGTCGTCTACATCGACCCTTCGTTCTACGTCAACGACGACCACCCGCCGATCCATCCCATCCTGGGCCAGGAGCTCATCGCCTCGGTGTACACCGCGCTCGCCACCTCGCCGCAATGGCCAGAGTGTACGCTGGTCATCACCTACGACGAGCACGGCGGCTTCTTCGACCACGTCTCGCCGCCCAAGATCGCCGACGACTTCGCGAGCCGCGGGTTCGATCAGCTCGGCTTCCGCGTGCCGGCCCTGGTCGTGGGGCCGTACGCCAAGCAAGGCCACGTCTCGTCCGTGGTCTACAACCACGCCTCGGTGCTCAAGCACCTGCAGGTGCTTCATCAGCTTGCGCCGCTCAACACCCGGGTCACCGCCTCGAGCGATCTGGAAGACTGCTTCGATCTGACGCGGCTCGCCAAGAAGCAATGGCGCGCGCCGTCGCCGATCCCTCCGGTGGTCATCGAGGACTGGCCGATGACGCCAGCCTGCTATCCGTCCGCGAGCGCGCCGCCGCAGACGGTCACAGGATCGGCGTCGGACGCCCGGACCAGCGGCCAGCTCGACACCCGGATCGAGCACCCGGTGCTCGACTGGGCCGACGCGAGGCCTGAGCTGATCGCGCGCTGGGACGCTCGCGGGCGTGAAGCGGAGCTCTTGCAGACGACGCGGCGGCACCTGGCCGAAAACACCGCCACCCTGAACGACCTACTACGCGAGTGGGACCTGCCGACCGCGCCTTGATGGCTGCCCTGGCTACGCGCTTGGCAAGCGGCCCAAGTTCCGCCATGCTTGGGCATCGTTCTGTCCTCGGTTCTCGCCTCGGTTCTTGCCTTCCAGGAGCTCCCATGAAGAAGATCTGCCTCGCCGTCGCCCTCTCGTTTGCGTTTGCTACCCCGGTGCTCGCTTGCCCGTCCATGGACGGCGACGCCAAGACCGCCAAGAGCGACAAGAGCGACAAGAAGGCGGGCGACAAGTCCGGCACCGCGCAGAAGGACGACGCCAACAAGGCCAAGCCCGCCGAAGCCCCCAAGAAGACCGGCGACAAAGTCAGCATGAAGTGACCCGCCGCTCGCCAGCTCTTACAACAGGATGTCCAGGAGCTGCGCGCGCGTCAGGTAGCCGTCCAGTGGCGCGGCGACTTCGTCGGCCATGGCGTCCAGCTCCAGGGTGACCCTGCCCTCGTTGGCGCGAATGATCCGGCCTGAGATTGGCATGGTGCGACCAGCCAGGCTCAGCACGCCGGAGACCGTGTCACCTGCGGCCCAGGTCCCTGGCTGGAGAACGACATGTGAGATCGCGACAGGTCCACCACCGTCGCGATGCCGGAATCCAGGTACAGCGACGCCGGCATGGTGACCGAGGGCTCGACTCGCACGTTGAGCCTTCGGTTGCGCGTGATGAGCGCGTCGACGGCGTCGCGGATGCCGGTCGAGATGGGCGTCCCTGGATGCTCCTTGACCGCGGTCAGCACCTCGCGCAGCCCCTCCTGGGTCCACTGCGCGTTCTGCCGCATGGTCCCAAGCCGGATCTGATCGCGGTGGATCTTCTCCGCGGCGACCCGCAGCACGTCGCGCAGGACGCGCAACCCAAAGCCCTGGTGCTCGAAGAGGAACTGCTGCCAGCCGAGCGCGTCGACGCGATAGCAGGTGGCGTCTCGCACGGTCACCTTGGTGGAGCGCGGCACGCCGGTGAGCGCGCCGAGCTCTCCCAGCAGCGCCGGTGGATACAAGAAATGCAGCTCATCGTCGGGAGACTCGAGCACCGCCGAGCCGTCCGTGAGCAGGAACATCGAATCGGCGGGTTGCCCGATGTCGAACAGGACCTGATCCTGACCGGGCGCTGCGGTCGGCATCTCGACGAACAAGCTGGCCAGCTCCCCCAGCTCCGCATCGGAGCATCGCGAGAACAACGAAATCGTCCTCAGGTCACCTACACTCGGGGCCATGGACTGCACGATACAACCACCGCGACAAAGACGTGACGAGGCGCGCGGAAAAAACCCGAAGGGTGATCGGGGACCCGCCAGCTCATGCCCCGCGACGCGGCGTGCATCCTGGTGCGCTGCGATGCTTCTGGTGGGCGCTTGTCGGCAACCAGACCAAAAGCAACCGGTGGTGGTGGAGGAACGCCTACCAGTCCCTACCTCGACGATCGTACGGCCCGCGCTGGTCGAGGACCGCGAGGTCCGCGAGTTCCCGGATCTAGCCTCGGCCCTCGCGGCGATCGTGCCCCCGGGCACTCGGCTCCTGGGCATCGGCGAGCTGCACGCGCGGACCGATCGCCCAACGGTGATCTCGGCCCTCGCCCGCTTCACCAACGAGGCGTTGCCGGCGCTGGCGCCGCGGCTGTCCCACCTGGTGCTGGAGACCTGGACGGTGGACCAGCGCTGCGGGGAGGTCGCCACCCGCGCGACCGAGACGATCCAGCGGCAGGTCCGCCGCCCGGCGAGCACGCAGAGCGAGCTTGGGCTCTTGGTCGAGCGCAGCCGGGACCACGGCGTCAAGGTCCACGCCATGCAGGTTGGCTGCGACGACTACCGCGCGATCGCCAAGGGCGATGATGACGCCATCGCGGCCATGCTTGACCTCACCACCGCGGAGCTAGGTCGCCTGGGCGCGGCGCTCCCCGCGCAGACCTCCAGGGAGCGACCGCTGGTCGTGGTGTACGGCGGCGCCATGCACAACGATCGGAGCCCCACGCCGGGCCTCGAACCCTGGAGCTACGCCGCCGCGGTGGAGGCGGCGAGTGATCACACCTTCGTGGAGGTGGATCTGATCGTCCCCGAGCTTGGGCTGGCGGACCCGGCGACCGCGAGCCAGCCGTGGGCTCGTCTGCTGCGCGGCAACCAGCGCGTGGTGACCGTGCGGCGGGCCGAGCGCTCGTATGTCGTCCTGCTGCCCGAGTCCGGCACCAAGGCAAGCGCTGGCCATGGCAAGGGCCCACGCGCGGGCGTTGGCGCGGCAGCCGCTCCATCCGAGCCGCCCGAGCCGCCCGCTCCATCCGCCCCGCCTCGCCGCTGATCGCACCCGCCACCGTTTCGCCATCACCGTCGATCTCCCGTAACCCAGACCGCGCCGCAAGCTTCTCACCCTGGATGCTCGCGATGCTGCATGATTGGCCGATGCTACGGCTTGTTCTGGGCGCCTGGGCGCTGGCTGCCGGTCTGCAGCTCGCGCTGTGGCTGATCTCGCAGCGCACGAAGAACGCGGCCATCGTCGACGTCGGCTGGGCCGCGTCGTTCGCGGTGGTGGCGGTCTGGTTCGCCGCCGCCGCCACCACGCCCTGGCAGGTCCACGCGCCCATGCTCGTGGTGGTGGTGGCGTGGAGCCTGCGGCTGACGCTCCACCTGGTGGCGCGCGGCGCGGCTGGCGGCGTGGAGGAAGGTCGCTATCGCGAGCTCCGCGCGCGCTGGGCGCCGCACGCCGGCCGCGCGTTCTTCCTCTTCTTCCAGGCCCAGGCCGCGCTGACCGCGTTTCTCTCGCTGTCGCTGGTGCTGCCGTTCGTGGTCCTGCCCTCGCCCTCGCTGTCGGCGCTGCGCTGGGCCGGCACGGCGCTGTCGGTGCTGGGCATCGTCGGCGAGGCCGTGGCCGACTGGCAGCTCGAGCGCTTTCGCCGCGCCAACGTCGGCCAAGGGCGGGTCTGCGACGTGGGCCTCTGGCGGCTGTCGCGCCACCCCAACTACTTCTTCGAGTGGCTGGTGTGGCTGGGGCACGCCCTGCACTGCTTGGCCTATCCCAGCGGCGCGCTGGCGCTCTCAGGTCAGGCCCTGCTCTTTGCCAGCATCTGGAAGGTGACCGGCATCCCGGCCACCGAGGTGCAGGCGCTGCGCTCGCGCAAGGAGGCCTACCGGCGCTATCAGGCGACGACCAGCGCCTTCGTGCCCTGGTGGCCGCGGCGCGCGCCGCCGCCGGCGCCGCCCGTCGAGCCGCACGGTTAGCCGGTCTTAGATCCGCCCGCGCCACCGCCCACCGCCCACCGCCCCGGGCCTCCCGCGGACACGCGCTGCGACTTGGATCACGCCCACGTTTCCGCGGAGGTTTCCGCCACCCTCGTGAGCCGTGCCTGCCCTGACCACCGTGCGGGCCCACCCACCGTGCCAGGCCCGACCACCGTGCTTGACCCGACTACCGTGCTGGGCCTACCCACCTCCCACGCGCTCACCCTCGTCGCTCACCTGGCGATCCGTTCCGGGTTCTGGGTTCTGGTACAAACCAAAAACTCAGGGTTCTGATAACAGCAGGGGCTGTGGGCGGTGTGGAGAGGCGCGCCGCCCTCTCCAGGCACGCCTGCTGCACAGGGCCCTCCTGCGCCTCTCCAAGGGCTGTGGTCAACCGCGCCGCTTGCGCGCATCGCTCCTGCCCAGGCTCGACGGGCGCGGTTGTCCACAACCCGTCACCGTCCACAGCCCCGGAGCTTCCGCGGAAACGCGCTGCGCGACTTGGATCACACCACGTTTCCGCGGAGGTTTCCGCGATCTCGATCTCGGCTTCGATCTCCGCTCACTCGCGTCCGCATGTCGGACGCATTCGATAACTCAATATCTTCCATCCAATATCCATATCAAATACAAACATTCTTCTTGACACATATCGCGACAGCGCACCCTCCGCGCCGCCAACCCGCCGCATTCTCTTCACCCGCAGCCCCCACGCGCGGCACATTGCCCATCCACCCGCGTACCCCACGAAAAATCGCGCCACCCGCGCTTCCGCGGCACCTGGAGCACGCCAGGCGCCAAGTCCAGCGCCGAAAATCAGCGTGCTACAAGAACGCATGCGCGAGCCACTCTCCGTCGAGGAAGTTCAAGCTCTCGGCGAACACATCGCCGAGCAAGCCGTCCACCTGGACGCCGCCATGCATCGCCTGCTCGCCGACCTGCGAACGTTCGACGCGGCCGGCGGCTGGTACCGCCAGGGCTTTGGCACCTGCGCGCACTGGCTGAGCTGGCGCGTCGGCTGGGACCTCGGCACCGCGCGCGAACATCTTCGAGTGGCCAGAGCACTGCACACCTTGCCTCTAGTATCAGAGGCCTTGTCTGCCGGGCAGATCTCGTATTCCAAGACTCGTGCCATCACGCGAGTGGCCACCGCCGCCACCGAAGCGGTGCTTTTGGGCTACGCGCAGCACTGCACCGCCAGCCAGCTCGAGACCGTGTGCCGCAAAGTGGGAGTGCTCGGCGCCGACGCTGCGAGCAAGGCCGTGCGCCCGCACGACAGCGAGCGCTACGTGGCCCACACCACGACGGCCTCAGGCATGGTGTGCGTCAAGGCGTGCCTGCGCCCCGACGAGGCCGCGCTGCTCTTGCAAGTGCTGCAGCAAGCCGCGGTGGACTGCACGCGCGCGCCGGCGGAGGCTTCCGCGGAGGTTGCTGACGTTTCCGCGGAAGCGCCAGCACCTGCCGAGCGATCGGCTGACGTTTCCGCGGAAACGCGGAGCACCACCACTACGCGCCGTCCGTACAACCGCGCCGATGGCCTGATGGCCCTGGTTCAGTCCTACGCGCGCGGTGACCGCGCCGAGCGCGCGGCGAGCGCGTCGATAGCTGGGACGCCGCCGCCACCATCACGCGCATCCAGCGCCGCGCCGACGCTGCAGCCGCACCCGCCCCCGCACCTTCCGTCCCCACCGCGCCGCGCGTCGCCGCACCGCCAGCGTCCCCACCATCCGCGTTCCCCCGCACACCGTCGCCTCCCTCACCACCCGCATCTCTCGCCGATCCCCCGCTCGATCCCGACGGCTTCCCCCTGCGCGGCCGCTGGGACGACCTCGACCGTCACAGCGCCATCGAGCGCTGGGTCCTCGCCGAGATGGAAGCGACCGGCGTCGACCCGCTCTCCGTTGGCAGCCCCTTGCCAGACCACCTGCAGCACCCGTCACAGCGCTTCCGCGGAAGGAGGGCTCAGCCGTCGCGGCGGGTGAACCGGTAGTGCGCCACCAGCCACTCGCGGCCGTCGCGGTAGCCGAACATCTCGGCGCACGCCAGGAAGAACACGCGCCAGCGCTGGGCCCGGCGCTCCGCGTCGGCGCGCGCCTCGGTGCGCGCGAACAGGTCCACCGCCTCGGACCAGCGCGCGCGCAGGTTGGCGTGCCAGGCCTCCGCGGTGCGAGCGTAGTGCGTGCCGTCCACATGCCACTGCTGCTCCAGCCGCAGGTCGTCCTGGAAATGATGGAGCAGCGAGGTGGAGGGCATGAGGCCGCCGCTGAAGAACTCGCGCGCCATCCAGTCGGTGGCGCCCTGACTCTCGAAGGGATAGGCGTAGCGCTGATGGGCGAAGACGTGGACGAACAGCTTGCCGCCCGGCGACAGCCAGGTGGAGATCTTGCCCAGGAGCGCGCGGTAGTTGCGCATGTGCTCGAACATCTCCACCGAGACCACCCGATCGAACGGGCCGGCGCCATGCACCGGATCGGTGAGATCGAGCGTCCGGACGTCGGCGGTGATGACGCGCAGGTTGCCGAGCCCGCGGCTGCGCGCTTGCTCCTCGATGAACTGGCGCTGCGAGCGCGAGTTCGACACCGCCCAGATCTCCAGCGCAGGGTGCTGCTTGGCGGCCCATAGGCAGAACGAGCCCCAGCCGCATCCAAGATCCAGCACCCGCCGCACGCCCGGCGCGGTCAGCTCGGCGCGCGCCGCGGTCAGCTCCAGCATCGCGGCCTCCGCCTCGGCCAGCGACGTCACCCCGGCGGGCCAGAAGCAGCCGGAGTACTTGAGGTGCGGGCCCAGCGCGAGCTGAAAGAGCGCGGCGGGGACCTCGTAGTGCTGCAAGTTGGCGGCCTCGGTCTCGATGGCGATGTCCGCGGCGGACAGCTCCGCGACCAGCGCCGCCAGGCGCTCCTGCTCGAGCGCGAGCGGCGCGCGCTGCTCGCGCAGTCGCTGGGCGCAGATGGCGCGGATGCCAGCGCGCAGCAGCCGCTCCGGAACGCGCCCGGACTCGACCAGCCGCTCAATGGTCGTCGCTAGCACCGTAGGCTTCCATGGGCGGACAGCTACAAACCAGGTGCCGATCGCCGTACGCGTTGTCCACCCGGGACACCGGCGGCCAGTACTTGTGGACGGCCAGCCACGGCGCGGGGAACGCCGCCTGCTCTCGGGTGTACGGGTGGTTCCACTCGGCGGCCGAGATCGCCGCGGCGGTGTGCGGCGCGTTCTTGAGCGGGTTGTTGCTGCGGTCGGATTCGCCGCGCTCCACCGCCGAGATCTCGCCGCGGATGGCGATCATCGCGTCGCAGAAGCGGTCAAGCTCCGCCAGCGACTCGCTCTCGGTGGGCTCGATCATCAGCGTGCCCGGCACCGGGAACGACATGGTCGGCGCGTGGAAGCCGTAGTCCATGAGGCGCTTGGCGATGTCGTCCACCTCGATGCCGGCGGTCTTCTTGAAGCCGCGACAATCGATGATGAGCTCGTGCGCCACCCGCCCGTTGCGACCGCTGTAGAGCACCGGGAAGTGCTCGCCGAGCCGGTGCGCGATGTAGTTGGCGTTGAGGATGGCGACCTCGGTGGCGCGGCGCAGACCAGCCTCACCCATCATCGCGATGTACGCGAACGAGATCGGCAAGATCGACGCGGAGCCGTAGGGCGCCGAGGACACCGGCCCAACCAGCGAGGACTCGCCAGCGAGCGGATGGCCCGGCAGGTACGGCGCGAGGTGCTTGGCCACCGCGATGGGCCCCATGCCGGGACCGCCGCCGCCGTGCGGGATGCAGAAGGTCTTGTGCAGGTTCAGGTGGCAGACGTCCGCCCCGATGTCCGCCGGGCTCGTCAGCCCGACCTGCGCGTTCATGTTGGCGCCGTCCATGTACACCTGGCCGCCGTGCGCGTGGACGATCTCGCAGATCTCCTTGATGCCCTCCTCGAACACGCCGTGCGTCGACGGATACGTGACCATCAGCGCGCCCAGCCGGTCTTGATGCTTCAGCGCCTTGGCGCGGAGATCGGCCAGGTCGATGGTGCCGTCGGCGGCGGCGGCCACCGGCACCACCTCGAAGCCCGCCATCACGGCGCTGGCGGGGTTGGTGCCGTGCGCGGAGGTCGGGATGAGGCACACCACGCGATGGCCAGCGCCGCGGTGCTCCTGGTAGCCGCGGATCGCCAGGAGGCCGGCGTACTCGCCCTGGGCGCCGCTGTTGGGCTGAAGCGACACGGCGGAGAACCCGGTGATCTCGGCGAGCCAGGACTCGAGCTGGGTGAACATGGCGCGGTAGCCGCCCCACTGATCGGCGGGCGCGAACGGATGCAGCTTGCCAAACTCCGGCCACGTCACCGGGATCATCTCCGAGGTGGCGTTGAGCTTCATCGTGCAGGAGCCAAGCGGGATCATCGACGTGGTGAGCGAGAGATCCTTGGTGGTCAGGCGGTTGAGGTACCGCAGCATCTCGTGCTCGGCGTGGTAGCGCTCGAACGTGGGGTGAGTCAGGTATGCGGTGGTACGCACCAGCGCCGCGGGCAGCGCCGGCACCTCGGTCTCGGCGATGAGGTCGTCGAGCGACCACGGCAAGGCGTCGGCGTTCGCGAAGGCCTCGAGCAGTTCGGCGACGTCGGCCACGGTGGTGGCTTCGTCGCAGGAGATCCCGACCCCGTCGTCGAAGCGCCGCAGGTTCATGCCCCGCTCGATGGCACGCGCCAGCACCCGCGCCTGCCCGTGCGCATCAAGGGTCACCCGCAAGGTGTCGAACGACGCGCCCGGCCGCACGCGATGCCCCAGGCGGCGCAGGCCCGCTTCGACCAGCGCCGTCATCGCGCGCACGCGCTCGGCGATGGCCCGCAGGCCCGCGCTGCCGTGATACACGGCGTACATCGAGGCCATGACCGCCAGCAGCACCTGCGCGGTGCAGATGTTGGAGGTCGCCTTCTCGCGTCGGATGTGCTGCTCTCTGGTTTGCAGCGCCAGGCGGTACGCGACCTTGCCCTTGGCGTCGCGCGACACGCCGATGATCCGGCCCGGCATCTGCCGGCGGAAATCGTCGGTGGTGGACAGGAACGCTGCGTGCGGGCCGCCAAAGCCCATGGGCACGCCAAAGCGCTGCGCCGAGCCGATGGCGATGTCCGCGCCCAGCTCGCCGGGAGACGCGAGCAGCGTGAGCGCCAGCAGATCGGTGGCCAGCACCGCGCACGCGCCCTGCGCGTGGGCCGCGGCGATGACCGGGCGCGGATCGACGATGACGCCGTCGCTGCCGGGGTACGACACCAGCACGCCAGCGCAGGTGGCGTCGAGCTTGGCGGCCAGCTCATCGAGCGAGCCGACGCGCAGCTCAACCCCCACCGGACGGGCGCGGGTGCGCATCACCGCCACGGTCTGGGGATGGGTGTTGGAGTCCACCCAGAACACCCGGCGCTTGCGCTCGCCCTTGTCGACGCACATGTTCATGGCCTCGGCGGCCGCGGTGCCCTCATCGAGCAGCGAGGCGTTCGACAGCGGCAAGCCGGTGAGGTCTGCGACCATGGTCTGGTAGTTGACCAGCGCCTCGAGCCGGCCCTGGGAGATCTCGGCCTGATACGGCGTGTACTGGGTGTACCAGCCCGGGTTCTCCAGCACGTTGCGCAAGATCACCGGCGGCGTGATGCAGTCGTAGTAGCCCATGCCGATGAACGACCGCATGACCTGGTTCTCCGACGCCAGGGTGCGCAGCTCCTCGAGCATCCGCTGCTCGGTGAGCGGCTCCCCGAGCTCCAGCGGCCTGGGCAGCGCGATGGCGCCGGGCAAGGTCTGCGCGGCCAGCTCTTCTAGCGAGCCAAGGCCGAGGGCAGAGAGCATGGTCGCGACATCGCGGTCAGAGGGCGCGATATGGCGGCGGGCGAACGTATCGGAAGGAGCAAGGGCGTCGAGCTTCACTGGGCCACCTCGAGGTGCGCGGAACGTACCGCGGCGGCTCGGCTTTGCAAACGCCGGGCGAGGTTTCTCACGCGCTCCCGTTCCCGGTGGCGTGCCTGTGACCGCGGCCCGCCGCTCGCGCTACGGCTTGCGGAACACCGACAGGTAGCGCTCCGGGTAGTCGCCCAGGTCCATCTTGCCGCCGCACTCGTCGCACTTGACGGACGGAGGGCGCATGGCGGCCAGCTCCGCGCGGTGGGGCGCGACCTCGATGAGCGGTGAGGATTCAGCGCCGCAGGCCTCACAGGCGTACAGGGCGTGGAACGACCTGATCTCGGCGTGGCCAGAGGCGTCCGGGATCATGTTCATCTGCGTGATGAGGACGTCGGCCACGTTCTCGAGCGCGACCTGGATGCCGGCCTCGTGCAGGGTGCGAAGAAGTCGCATCCATTCCCGGATCCCGATCGAGTTCACGAACGAGATGCCGCCGGTGTCGATGACCAGGTGGCGGTCCAGGTCCGTGGTGGCCAGCCCCGACAGCGGCGCTGCGTCATCGAGCCGCCCGGCGAGCACCAGGCGCGACGCGGATCGCGTTACCGTCAACCGACCAAGCTGGAGAGTAGATGAACTCACGACCCAACTCCTGGCGGATTCTCGCCGGAAAACACATGAAAGGAAGCAACGCGGGACAGCTCGGTGGGGCGAAAGCGCAAGTCGATGAGGGCGGTCATCTCGGTGAGGCGCCCCGCCGCGAGCCCAATGATGAACTGGTTGGCACAAGCATACGCTAGCGGCAGGCCCATGCCACCGTCTGGCGAGGCAGCGCTCTCTTTGCTGACCAGCGCGAGGCGACGCGCCACCATCGTTGGATCGATCGATCCCCACTGGTCGCGGACCTCGATGGCCAGGTACCTGGCGTCGATCGCCCACCGGATGCTGACCTGATCCCGCCCCAGCAGGCGCCGCGACCGATCCCTGGGCTCGTGGACGCGAAAGCGATGGCCGTGCTCGTCCACCGGCGCCGTGAACAGGGCGTTGGTCAGGAGCTCGTCGGCGATCACGCTGGCCAGCGGGCTCACCCGGTCCGGCGAGCCGGCGTTGATGACGTCCTTCGACAGCGCGGTCACCGCGGCGTCTCGCTCGTCGGTGTCGTCGAGCGAGTAGCTGCGGA
>JADJJK010000080.1 GCA_016706545.1 Myxococcales bacterium | reverse complement strand
TAGCCATCTTCGCCAGATGGATCGATCCCGTAGTGTCGGTCATAGCGCCCATCGAGCGCGAGCCCCAGCGAGAGCCATGACGTGAGCGAGTACGACAGCGCCAGGCTGCCCGCGCCACGGCGCAGGCGGTGGCCGCTGGCCAGCAGGTCCTGGCGGTAGCCAAAGCTCGCGAGCGTGGTCAGCCCCACGCGATGAACAGGCAAGACGGCGGCTTCCGCGACCTGCAGCCCGCCGGGCATCGCGCCGGTCCCCAGCACCGACTCGGGCTGCGCGCCGGCCGAGCTGGGACCTGGAGGCGCGGGTTGCGCCTGCGCCCACGTGGGCGCGAGCGACAGGACGACCAGAACTGCCAGAGCGTGGCGCAGCATTGCAGCCCATGGAATGTACACCGGGCGACGCCGCGCCATGACCCGAGGTGGCACAGACCCACCGCTGGACGGCAAAAATTCGGTCAAGAGGCGCGGCCCTGGCGCGGTCCGTACTGTGGTCAGTACCGCAGCCAGCGCCACAGCTCTCGAGCGCTGGGCCGCTTGCCGACCATGAGGATCCCGACGCGATAGATCCGGCCCGACGCCACCACCACCACCGCCAGGGTGACCAGCAACACGCCGATGGAGACCGCCAGATCGACCGCGCCAGCGCCGCCAAGCAGGTACCGCATGGGCATGAGCAGCGGCGAGAAGAAGGGGATCACCGTCAGCACCACCGCCGACTGCCCGCGCGGATCGTTGGCCACTAGCTGGACGCACGCGATGGCGATGATGATGAGGGTCATCACCGGCATCTGCGCCTGCTGCGCCTCCTGCTCCGAGGACACCATCGCGCCGACCGCCGCGTACAGCGCAGCGTAGAGGAAGTAGCCGAGGATGAAGTAGATCAAGACCACAGCGACCTGCGAGAGCGACAGCGGCGGCACCGAGACCCCGCCGGTCTTGGTGATGTCCAAGAGGCCCAAGAGCGCGTCCCGGTACTTCAAGGTGAGAAAGCCCATGCCCAGCCACACCGCGAGCTGCAGGAGCCCGACCGCGCCCACGCCGAGGATCTTGCCGGCCATCAGCGCGCGCGGCTTGACCGCCGCCACCATCAGCTCCACCACCCGGCTGGTCTTCTCCTGCACCACGCTGCGCATGACGTTGGAGGCATAGAGGATGATGGCCAGGTACAGGATGAACATCACCACGTAGCCGACGATGAAGGTCGCCATGCCGGAGGCGCCCGCGGCCTCCCCTGTGGTGTGCTTGGTGGTGATGAGCACGGGCGCGAGCATGCGCAGCACCTGCTCGTCCGTGATGCCCACCGCGATGCCCCGGCGGTGCTGCACCACCGTGGTGACCACGCGCTCGAGGCGGGCCATGGCCGGGGCGCTGGTGCCGTTGTCGCCCTGATAGGTCACCGCGCCGCCGCCCAGCACGTCGGCGGGCACCACGAGAAATCCGTTGATCTCCTGCTCGCGAACCTGCTCGAGCAGCGCGGACTCCTCGAGGTCGGTGACCACGTGAGCGCGCCATCCGACGAGGGCGAAGCCGGCGATGAGCTCCTTGGCCAGGGCCGCGGACGGGGCGCTGGCGGCTGGCTTCGCAGCGGTCGGTTCGGCGGCCCCAGCCGGCGTCGGCGCAGGCGCCGGTCCGGGTGCCGGCGCCACCTCTGCTGCCGCGCGCAGGACCAGCGCGATCTTGACGACCTTCTCCTCCCGGGCCGCCAGCAGCGCGGGGACCAGGATGACCGCCAGCATCGCGATGGGTCCCAGCAAGGTGCCGATGACGAACCACTTGCTCCGGACCCGCTCCAGCACCTCTCGGCGAGCGATGACCAGGGCCTCGCGGCCCCCCGCGCGGGCGCGCGCGCTCACGACAGCGCCTCGTCGCGGCGCTCGGCCACCGCGGCCGAGTCTCCGACGATGTCGAGGAAGATCTGGTGCAGCGTGGGGGTCACGGCCTCGAAGCGCCGGAGCCCGCCGCCGGCCGCAAGGAGCGCGGCCAGGAGCGCGTCGGAGGTGACGCCGCTGCGCAGCTCCACCACCAGCTCCTGCGAGTCCGCCGCCGCTGGCGCGCGGACGGCGGCCACGATCTCGGGGTCTGCCAGCGGCCCCGCTTGCGCCTTGGCCTTGGCAGCGGCGTCCTCGAAGCCCAGCGCGATGCGCCCGTGGGCGGCCGCCGCCCGCCGCAGCTCCGCGAGGTTGCCGTCGAGGACCTTCTTGCCGCGCGCGATGATGCACACGGCGTCGCAGACCTTCTCCGCTTGCTCCATCAGGTGGGTGGAGAAGAGCACGGTGCGGCCGGCCGCGCGCGCCTCCTCGACCACGCTGCGCAGCACCTCGGCGTTGATGGGGTCAAGGCCGCTCCAGGGCTCATCGAGGATGAGCAGCTCTGGATCATGGATGAGCGCGGTGGCGAACTGCACCTTCTGCTGCATGCCCTTGGACAGATCTTGCACGCGGTTCTTGGCCCACCGGGTCAGCCCCAGGCGCTCGAGCCAGCGCGCCGCTCGCCGCGCGGCCTCGGCGCGGGAGAGGCCGCGCAGCTCGCCCATGAACTGCACCATCTCGGCCACGAACATCTTGGGGTAGAGGCCGCGCTCCTCGGGCAGATAGCCGATCTGGCGCGCCGCGGCGGCGCCTGGCGCGAGCCCTAGCACCTGGATGCGGCCGCTGTCGGGGGCCACCACGTCGTTGATCATACGCAGGGTGGTGGACTTGCCCGCGCCGTTTGGCCCCAGCACGCCGTACACCACCCCGCGCGGGACGGTGAACGAGATGCCGTCCACCGCTACGTGGTTGCCGAATCGCTTGACGACGTCCTCGATCTCCAGCGCGTTGGTCACGGCACCTCGAAGCTCTTCATGATCCAGGCTCGCAGGACGGCCATGCGGATGGCGACCCCCCAGCTCACCTGCTCCAGGATGACCGATCGCGCGCCATCGGCAACCTCTGGCGCCAGCTCCACGCCGCGGTTGATGGGGCCCGGGTGCATGACGATGGCGTCTGGCTTGGCGCGCTCCAGCGTGCGCACGGACAGGCCGTACATGCGCGAGAACTCGCGCGCGTTCGGGAAGCGGGGCGCCTCGCCTGCGGTGCGCTCGTTCTGCACGCGCAACATCATCACCACGTCCGCGCCCTCCAGCGCCTCGTCGAGGTGCGGCGTGATCCGGGTGTGGGCGCGCGTGACCTCGCCGCCGATGTCCTCGAGCCCGCGCGGCACCAAGGTCCAGGGCGCGCAGGCGCGGACGTTGGCGCCCAGCTTGGACAGGCACAGGATGTTGGAGCGGGCGACCCGCGAGTGCGCCAGGTCGCCGACGATCGCCACCTCCAGCCCGGCGATGGAGCCGCCGCGCGGGGAGCCCGCGGTCTTTAGGCCCTTGTGCCGGCGGATGGTGGCGGCGTCCAAGAGCGCCTGCGTGGGGTGCTCGTGCTGGCCGTCTCCGGCGTTGATGATGGCGCCGCCGACGTGCGGCGCGATCATGGCCGCCGCGCCGCCGAAGGCGTGGCGCACGACGATGGCGTCGGGGCGCATGGCCTCGACGTTGCGCACGGTGTCGATGAGGGTCTCGCCCTTGGCGGTGGACGACGCAGATCCGGTGATATTGACCGCATCGGCGCCGAGCCGCTTGGCCGCGATCTCGAACGAGGTCCGGGTCCGGGTCGAGCTCTCGAAGAACAGGTTGATGATCGTCCGGCCGCGCAACTCCGCGAGCTTCTTGACCGGTTGCGCGTCGAGCTCCAGGTAGTGGTCTCCGAGATCGAGGATCTGGGTGATCTCCTCCGGCGCCAGAGCCGAGATCCCCACCAGGTGGCGGTGCCGAAACCCTTGCGAACTCACGAGGCCGTCGTAAGCCCGAAGGTACCGCGGGGTCAAGACCCGTTGTATGGTGAGCGCGTGGCCACAGACCATCGAGATCGGATCGGCGCCGTCATCGACGGGCGCTACCGCATCGACCGCCTGATCGGCCGAGGCGCCATGGCCGAGGTGTTCCGCGCCACGGTGCTCGCGGACCAGACGTCGGTGGCGGTGAAGATCCTCGACCAGAAGGTCTCCACCAACCCCAACGCCCAGCAGCGCTTCGCCCGTGAAGCCCAGGTGCAGGCGATGATCCGCCACCGCAACGTGGCGGCCCTTCTGGGCAGCGGTATCACGCCGCAGCGTGAGCCGTACCTGGTCGTCGAGCTGCTGCGCGGCCGGTCGCTGCGCAGCGTCATCAAGAACGAGGGCGCGGTGTCGCCGCGCCGCGCGGTGAGCTACATCTGGCAGGCGCTGCAAGGGCTGGCCGCGGTCCACGCAGCCGGGGTGCTCCACCGCGACCTCAAGCCCGCCAACATCATGCTGGAGCCGATCTCCGGGATGATCGGCGCGGTCGGCCGCGGCGCGTCGTCAGGCACATCGTCAGGCACGTCAGGCGCAGAGCCCACCACCCTGCAGCGCAGCGAGGGCGCCGAGCGCATCGTGCTCATCGATTTCGGGTTCGCCTCGCTCGACGGCAGCGCCAAGCTCACCCAGCAGGGCACGGTGGTCGGCAGCCTCACGTACATGGCGCCGGAGCGGCTGCGCGGCGACGCGCCCGACGAGCGGGCCGATCTGTACTCGCTGGGCGTGGTGCTGTACGAGCTGCTCAGGGGCGCGCCGCCGTACGCCGCCGACGACGATCTGGACCTCATCGAGCAGCACCTGCACGGGCCGCTGCCGCAGCTCTACGACCCCGCCGCCGGCATCGGTCAGTCCCTGGCAGAGGTGGCGCGCGTGGCCCTGGCCAAGCACCCCGACGAGCGATTCTCCAGCGCGCAGGCGATGGCCGCCGCGCTGTCCACGTGCTGACGCGGTAAGCTCGCCGCATGCAGGTCGACGTCCTCACCAGCGGCATCTGGCAGACCAACTCGACGGTGCTGTCGCACCGCGGCACCTGCCTGGTCGTCGATCCGGCGTACTTTCCGCGCGAGCTAGCCGCCCTCGCCGAGCGCGCCGCCGAGCTGGGCGGCGCCACCGCGGTGTGCTTCACCCACGGCCACTGGGACCACGTGATGGGCCACACCACGTGTCCAGCGGCGCCGGTGTGGATGCACCAGGGCCTGGTCGACGACATCCAGGCGCAAGGCGCCCGCGCCGCCAAGTACCTGGCGGATGCCCGCGAGTTCGATTCGCGCTGGTACGTGCCGCGCCCCGCCGGCCATCGCTGGCCGCAGACGCTGCGCGGCCTCGCCGACGGCGAGGCGCTGGAGCTGGGCGGCGCGCCGCTGCGCGCGCTGCACCTGCCGGGGCACAGCCCCGATGGCCTGGCCCTGGTCGCGGAGGACGCCGGCGTGCTGCTGTGTGGCGATTACCTCTCGCCGTGCGAGATCCCGTTTGTCGAGGACGCGCCGCGCTACCGCGCCACCCTGCTCCGCCTGCTGGAGCTGCTGGCGCAGACCGGCTGCGACGTCATCCCGGGCCACGGCCCGCGCCTCGACGCCGCCGGGGCCACGGCCCTGGCCCGCGCCGACCTTGGCTACGTCGACCGACTGATCGACGCGGCGGCCCGCGGCGACCACGCCGCCGCGCGAGATGCGCCGTGGCCGCGCGCCCACGAGGTGGTGGGCATGCGCGAGGCCCACCTGGAGAACTGCAAGCACGTGCTGGCAGTCCAAGACGACCCATCGCAGGCTCCCTGAGACTCCGACGAAGGCCACGTCAAGTGACCGGCATGGGGCCTGAGCGCTGCTGGCGCCTGCTGCGCGAGGTGGGCGGATAGTTCGACGGACGTTACGGCCGACGCTACGACCGACGCTGCGATGAGCGCTGGGACGGGTGCTGCAGGTGGTCCGGCAAGGGGCGGCCGACGGAGAGAGGATCGACGCCGGTAGCCTCCATCTCGGCGAGGACCCAGCGCTCGATGGCGCTGTGGCGGTCGAGGTCGTCCCACAGGCCGCGCAGGGGGTGGCCGTCGGGATCGAGCGGGGGATCGGCGACAGATGGGGGGACGAGAGTGGTGAGGGTGGCGAGGGTGGTGCTGGTGTGGGGGGGGGCGGACGAAGTGGGGGTGGGACGGTGAGTGGGGCGGCCGGGGCGGAAGGTGTGGCGGCTGCAGGGGCTGCAGCGTCGGCGCGGCGCTGGATGCGAGTGATCGTGGCAGCGGCGTCCCAGCTATCGACGCGCTCGCCTCGCCAGCGACACTGGCCGGTGGTGGCTGTCAGCGGCAAGGCGGCGTTGGCGGCGTTGGCGGCACGGATCGCAGGCCAGCCGAGCAGCGGCGGCGCGGGGCGCGGCGGCAGCGGGACGACGGCGCGGCCCTGCGGATCTTCGAAGGCGAGCGCGCCAGTGGCAGACTGCGTGATGCGATAGCCGCGCTCGTGGACATACGAGTGGTGGAGCGAGCAGAGCAGCGCGAGGTTGGGCAGGCTGGTCTCGCCGCCATCGGCCCAGTGCTGCAGGTGGTGGCCCTCAAGGAAGAGGCGGTGGTCGCAGCCAGGGAAGCGGCAGGTGCGATCGCGCAAGAGGAGCGCGCGCTTGAGGGCCGCGGGGATGGTGCGGGTCTTGCGGCCGATGGAGAGGGGCTCGGCGGTGGTGGCGGCGTTGGCTGTGGTAGCGACGACCAAGCCGCAGTCGCAGGCCAGACGGCGGGTGGCTTGCGGAGAGAGCGCAAGGTCGGTCTCGACGGTGAGGGCCACCGGCAGCGAGGCGCCGCGGTCGGTGAAGGGTGGGGCCAGGACGAGATCGGTGGTTGCGGAGATATCGTTGGCGGAGGTGGCGGTGGCAGAGTCGGTGGTCGCGGCGGACTGCTGTGGCACCGCCACGGGCACGGTGACGATCAGCTCGACGGGAGAGCGCTCGGCGCGGCCGCCGCGTGCGTAAGTGTGGACCACGGCCATCAGGCCATCGGCGCGGTTGTACGGGCGGCGCGCGGTGGTGGTGATGCTCCGCGTCTCCGCGGAAACGTCCGTCGCTCGCTCGGCAGGTGCTGGCGCTTCCGCGGAAACGTCAGCAACCTCCGCGGAGACGTCCGCCGGCTCGCGCGTACAGTCCACCGCGGCTTGCTGCAACACCTGCAAGAGCAGCGCGGCCTCGTCGGGGCGCAGGCACGCCTTGACGCACACCATGCCAGAGGCCGTCGTGGTGTGGGCCACGTAGCGCTCGCTGTCGTGTGGGCGCGAGGCTCGGCTGGCGGCGTCCGCTCCAAGCACACCCACTTTGCGGCACACGGTCTCGAGCTGGCTGGCGGTGCAGTGCTGCGCGTAGCCCAGGAGCACCGCTTCGGTGGCGGCGGTGGCCACGCGCGTGATGGCACGAGTCTTGGAATACGAGATCTTCCCGGCAGACAGTGCCTCTGATACTTGCGGCAAGGTGTGCAGTGCCCTGGCCACGCGCAGGTGCTCGCGCGCGGTGCCAAGATCCCAGCCCACGCGCCAGCTCAGCCAGTGGGCGCAGGTGCCAAAGCCCTGGCGGTACCAGCCGCCGGCCGCGTCGAACGTCCGCAGGTCGGCGAGCAGGCGATGCATGGCGGCGTCCAGGTGGACCGCTTGCTCGGCGATGTGTTCGCCGAGGGCTTGAACTTCCTCGACGGAGAGAGGCTCGCGCATGAGGTTTTGTAGCATGGCGATTTCCGGCGCAGGATTTCGCGCCTGGCATGCCCCAGGTGCCGAGGAAACGTAGGCAGCGCGAAGTTTCGTGGGGTACGCAGGGGAATGAGGATTTTGGCGCTCGCAGAGGCCGCGGGTGAAGAGATCGCGGCGGATTGGTGGCGCGGCGGGTGCGCTGACGCGGGAGGTGTCAAGAGGAATGTTGGTATTTTGATGGATATTGGATAATAGATCTGGAGTTGGTGAGTGCGTCCGGTAGGCGGACGCGAGCGAGCCGGGACCTGAGATCGAGATCGCGGAAACCTCCGCGGAAACGTTGGCGTGATCCAAGTCGCAGCGCGTTTCCGCGGAAGCCCCGGGGCTGTGGCCGGTGCCGGGTTGTGGACAACCGCGCCCGTCGAGCCGGGGCAGGCGTGATGCGCGCGCGGCGGCGGTTGACCACAGCCCTTGGAGAGGCGCAGGAGGGCCAGGTGCAGCAGGCGTGCCACGGAGGGACGGCGCGCCTCTCCACACCGACGCACAGCCCCTGCTGTTTTCCAGAACCCTGAGTTTTTTGATTTGTTCCGGAACCAGAACCCAGAACGGATCGCCAGGTAACGATAAGGGTGAGCGCGAGGGTGGTGGGTAGGCCCAGCACGGTGGTGGGTCGAGCACGGTGGTTGGGCAAGCACGGTGGTTGGGTCGAGCACGGTGGTTGGGCCTGGCACGGTGGGACCTCCGCGGAAACGTGGCGTGATCCAGGTCGCAGCGCGTTTCCGCGGAGGCCCCGGGGCTGTGGACGGAGGGGCGTGCCTGAGTGGGCGGCTCGCTCTCCACACCGCCGCACAGCCCCTGCTGTTTCAGAACCTGATTTTTGGACCCAGAACCCGGGACGGATCTAGAAGTCCTCGGGGCGGCCCCACAGGTAGCCCTGCCCCAGCGTGGCGCCCAGGGCCAGGCACATCGCCGCGTCCGCGGCGTGCTCCACCCCTTCCACCACCACGGCGGCTTGCAGGGCTTGCGCCATGCGCACCATGCGGCTGAGCTGACGCGCCTTGCCCGGGTCGCCGGCCACCTGGTGGGTGAGCCGCCGATCGACCTTGATCGTCCTGGGGCCTCGAGCACGATGAGGTTCTCCAGGCTGGTGCGACCAAAGCCGACGTCGTCGATGGCCAGGGAGATGCCGGCCTGGCGCAGCGCGCGGACCTTGTCGCGCAGGCAGCTTGGATCGCCCAGGATCTCTTGCTCGCACAGCTCGAGGCACAAGCGGAGCCGGCGCGAGTGCTGCGCCACCCGCTCGACCAGCTCGTCGATATCCAGGGTCAAGAGCGTCGAGGGATACACGTTGATGTGGACGGCCAGGTCATCGTGCAGGGCCGCCAGCCGCTGCACGCTGGCGTGCAGGCACGACCGATCGATCCGCTGCAGCACGTCCAGCTCGATGGCCATGCGGAACAGGTCGACCGGGCGCTCCAGCTCGTGGTCGCCGCGGATCAGCAGCTCGTAGCCCACCCGCTCCCCGGAGCGCAGCTCCACGATGGCTGCCGCACCACCCGGGGCTGCACGCGCAAGAGACGGGACAGCGCGGGCTCGGGGCCGGAGGGCTCCTCGCTGGAGATCCGGTTCTTGCCGGAGCCCTTGCTGTGGCGGAGTCCGTCGCGACAGGCATGCAAGATATCGTTACAGCCCCCGCCGCGTCTTGCCCCAGGCTCACCACGGCGGCGCTGCAGGTCACCTGCAGATGCACGCCGTGCTTGGTGGCAAACGGTGAGGTGGCCACCGCGAGCCGCAGTCGCTCGCCCACGCGGCGGGCCTCCGCGCTGTTGGTGTCCGGCAAGAGGACCACCATCTCGTCACCGCCGATGCGCGCCACGGCGTCGTCCGGCCGCAGGACATCGCAGAACCGGCGCGCCAGCTCGACCAGGATGACGTCGCCCACCGCGTGACCAAAGCGCGAGTTGACGTCCTTGAAGTCATCGCAGTCGAGGAGGACCGCGCACAGCGCGCCACCCTGGCGCCGCCGCCGCGCCAGCTCCAGGTGGAGCCGACGCGAGAAGCCGCGGCGGTTGAGCGTGCCGGTCAGCGGATCATGATTGGCCAACTCGTCCGCGTGCAGCTCGGCCAGCTTGCGGGCGGTGATGTTGGTGTGGGTGACCAGCGCGCCCCCTGGCGTCAGGTGGCCCGCGCGCATCAGGAACCAGCGCCGCTCGGTGGGTGAGTGACACGGGTACTCATAGGAGAAGCGCGCGCGCTGGCCCGTCAGCACCGCCTGCAACATGTCGCGTAGCTCGGCCAGCTCAGGCGTGTGCTCGGTGGGTTCGCACGCCGAGAGGTAGGTCGCGCCACGATCCACCCGCTCCATGTCGCCGCCGTTGTCGCGCGCGGAGTCGCGCCAGGGCTGGTTCGCGTGAACGATCACCCCGTCGGCGTCGAGCACCGCGGCCTGATCGGGCAGCGCCTCGAGAAACGCCGCCACCGTGTTCTGGCCGCGGCGGGCGCGAACGAGCGCGCTCACCAGCGAGGAGTGACGACGACGGGAGGTCGACGAGAGCTGGGGCATGCGACGCGCTACGCCTCCCAAGAGCTCGGCTCGTGCGGTCGGCGCACGCCAAAGACCGCGACCCGAACCGCCCAGCGCTTGGCCAGCGAACCTTTCACGCAAGGAGACTTCGACCGCGCCGGCGCGGCTTGCAGCGGAGATCTGCCGCCCTCTCCAGGCCCAGGTGACCCATGCCAGCCGGTGAGCGGCGGACCAGCGAGCACCTCGTACTTTGTGGCGCTCTGGATCACAATATTCGGGAAGATTCTGCGAGGGTCTTCGTATCTCCCTGTGTCAACAAGGCCACGTGGGAGTCGTGCGCGCGGGCGTCGCTCCCCAACGAGCCGAGCGGCGCAAAGGAGAACCCGTTGAGAGAGTCCATGACTGCAGGCCGGCTCGCCCTGGGGGCCATCGCGCTGGCGACCGCGTTCTGGCTTGGCACCCGATGGCACCGCGCGCCGGCCGCTGCGCCGCCGGCGGCCGCCGCGCGGCCCGCTGACGCCCCCCGCTCCGCCAGCGGCGCTGCCGGCCAGACGGCGACCGCCAGCGGCTCGCCGCTAGACGCCGCAGCGCTGCGGCAGATCGTCCGCGAAGAGCTCGCGCAACAAGCCGCGGCCGCTCCGCGTGGGCCGGAGGACCTGGGCAACGCGAGCGCCCCCGCGGCGCCCGCCGATCCGGCCGCCGCGGCGGCGCCGCCGCTCGATGACGCGGCCGCGGCGCGCGCCGACGACGCCGCGCAGATCATCGAGCAGGCCATCCGCGCCGGGCGATGGACCGCCAGCGACCGCACCCGCTTTGCTGCCTCGGTCGCGGGGCTGCCGCCACCGACCCGCGTCGAGCTGCAGCGCGCCCTGCACGTGGCCATCAACCGCGGCCAGGTGACGCCGGCCGATGGCCTGCCGCCGTTCGCGCCGGCGCCCGGACCACCCGGACCACCCGGACCACCGTGACCACCGTGACCGCAGGCTCGCCGTCCCCGGCCGTCCCTCGCCGTCCCTCACCGTCCTCTCCGTCCCTCGCCGTCCCCGGGTCTGAGCCAAGGCCCCAAGCCAGTGGCCCACGACCCGCAACTACCAGCATGAAGAAGGAGCAGTCCCAATGAGAGTTCGAGTCCTCGCCTTTTTGACAGTCGCAAGCCTTTGCCTTGTCCCCGTCGCCGACGCAGGTCAAAAGTGGGTCTACCCGGTCTGGGTGGCCAAGAACGCCGACGGCAGCGGCAGCATGGGTGGCACCCTCGGCAGCACCCGCAACTCGGCGGACACGGTGACGCGCCTGGGCTGCTTCTACGAGAACTTCACGACGGCCAACGGCGGCTACAAGTACGCCTCTTGCTACGGCTACGATGGCACCAACCAGCTATCTTGCGGCACTACCGACCCCGCGCTGACTGACACCATCGCTCGCTTGCAGGGGGATTCCTATCTCTGGGTGCAGGTTGACGCCTCCGGCAACTGCCTGCGCGTGCAGATCGGCGCACAGTCGTTCGCCGCGCCCAAGGCGCCGTGAGCACCTGCTCCCGCGCTTGACTACTTGAGCGTCTTGCGTAGCTCCAGCACGTCGACGTTCTCTGGCTCGGTCTTCATGGCCGCGGCCAGCGCGGCCTTGGCGTCGCGCGCCTTGCCCAGCGCCGCCAGCGCCCTGGCCCGTCCCAGGTGGGCGAGCGCCGGACGGCGCAGCGACGGACGGATGAGCAGCGCGGTGTCGTAGGTGAACAGCGCCTGCTCGGGCCGGCCGAGCTCGTGGTAGGCGCGGCCCAGCGCCAGCACCACCTCGGCGTCTGCGGGGCTGATGTACAGCGCCATCTCGCCGTACGTGCGCACCTTGGCCCAGGTGCCGAGCTTGGCGTACTCGCTCACCAGCTCCCGGAGCGGCGCCAGATCCATCTGCTCGAGGAACACGAAGTGCTCGAGCTCCGCCAGCGCCTCAGCCTGGCGCCCGCCGCGCTTGTAGAGCTGCGCGAGCGCCTGGTACGGGTAGCTGCGCTCCGGGTCGAGCCGCTTGGCGGCGCAGAGCTGCTTTATCACCTCGTCGAGCTTGCCCTCACCCTGGGCGATCTGCGCCAGCCGGGTGCGCAGGTCGTAGCTGTCCACGCCGTCGGCGACCATCGCGGTGAACAGCCGCTTGGCCTCGTCCGCGTCGCCGGTGCCGAGCGCGACCTCGGCCTGCACAAAACGGCGATGGGCGGGATCCCAGCGCCGCCCGCCTTGGTTGCCGCCGGGCCGGCGCGCTCGGCGTCGCCTGCGTAGTAGTGCCCGGCGCCTTGCCGCGCCGTGCCAGCGCGTCTCGCTCAGGCGCGGCGGCCAGCGCGATCTCGAGCTTGGTCAGATCGTCGAGCCACGCGGGTGGGCAGTGAAAGGTGCCGCGTACGACGCCAGCCGCTGTTTGCTCGAGGTACTTGCGGAAGTCCGCGTCCAAGCTCGGCGATCTTCTTGCCGGTGATCGCCGCCAGCACGGCCGGGGGTCTCCCTGCCCTTGCCAAAGAGCTGGAGCGCCGTGACGATCTTGGGAACCATGGTCGCGACCAGATACTCGATGGTCACCGCCGACAGGTAGTACGCCACCACCACCGCGCCGGCGTCTGGCTGCATAAACTCCGCGTTGAGGTCCGCGATCGAGGGCAAGGTCTTGCCGACGATCGCGCCGTAGAGATCCAGCGTCCTGCTCGCGCCGCCACTCCGGCCGCGCGATCAGGGTCTCGTACTCGGAGAGGCCCTCGGTGAACCAGCGCGGCACTCGCGAGTCCGAGAGCTGGACGGCGAACACGTGCCCAAGCTCATGCCAGAGCACCATGCCCCAGTTGATGTCGCCGTTGGCGGGCGACATCGCGGTGATGACCTGACCAAAGCACACCCCGAGCGCTCCCAGATCCGGCAGGCCGACGGTGCGGATCGCGTAGTCCTCGCGATCGGCGTACAGCTCCAGCACCACCGGCGTCTTGGGGGTGGCTGTAGCGCGACCATGGAGGAGCACGCCTCCATGGTCGGCTCGGGTAACGAGACAGCACCGCGCGCTCGTCGTTCTGGTAGCGGATCTTGAACGAGCGGGTGGTCTGGAACGTGTAGTCTTTGGGGATCGTGCGCTCGAACAGGTTCTTGGTGTTGAACGTGCGCACGTTGTACTTGTCGCCGGCCCAGGCCTTCTTGAGCCAGTCCACACCCTCCGCCTCGATGCCCAGCCGAAGGTAGCCCATGCCGATCTCCGCCATCGCGGCGTAGGCGGTGGGGTCGAGCTTCACCGCCTCCTTCTGCAACTCCACCGCGGCCAGGTACCGGTGCTCGCGGACCGCGGAGCGCGCGACGATGCGATAGAACTCCGCGTACGTCGGGTTGCGCTGCAGCACGCGCTTGCGATCCGCCTCGTACCCAACGCGATCGTCGCGCAGCCAGGCGATGGTGGCGCGCAAGGCCAGGGCCTCCGGCTGGTGCGGGTTGATCGCGAGCACCTGCCCCACGGTGGCGAGCGCGCGCTGCCACTGGTTCTGATCGATCTCGATGGAGGCGCGCACCAGCAGCCCGCGGAGCTGGCGCGGGTTGACCGCGAACGCGGCCTCCAGGTGATGGCGGACCGCCGACAGGTCGTAGCTCTTCTCCAGGATGACCGCCGCCATCATGGCGTGGCCGTCGGCGTGGTTGGGGTTGACCTTGAACACCTCTTCGAGGGTCTGCTCGGCGAGGTCGGAGGCGTACTTCTCGAGGAACAGCTCCGCCCAGGCGACCGAGGCCTCGGTGAACTGCGGGCGCAGCTTGGCCGCCTCGCGATAGGAGTCGTTGGCGAGCTGAAACTGCGCCATGTGCCGCGCGGTCTCCGCCAGGATGTAGACCTCATCGGGGTCGTCGAAGTCGATCTTGCGCGCGTCGAAGTCAGTCGATGGTGAGCGCCACAGCGCCTCGGCGCCCTTCCGATCCCCTGCTCATGCCAGCAGCGCCGCGCCACAGCCGCGCCGCGTGATCGTCGGGGCGCCCCCCGGCCAGCGCCTCGGGATCTCGCAGGCGCTCCGCTTGCTTGCCAGCACCCGCCGGACCTGCGCCAGGAACAAGCGCGCGCGGCGCCACCGCGTCTTTGGCTTGCGCCAAGGCAAGCGCGCTGCTCTCGGCCGCCGGGTAGTCGCCGGTCTCGAGCTGCGCGCGGGCCAAGAGCAGGCGGGCCTCGGCCCGATCGGCCCCGGCCACCTTGGGCAGCTCGGCCAGGGCGCCTTTGTAGTCTCCCGCGATGAGCTTGTCGCGCCCGGTGGTCAGGTCCGCGTGCGCCACGGGGGCGACGATGAGCGCGACGGTGAGCGCGACGACGAGCGCCGCCGCCACCGCGCCAAAGCCAGCTTGCGATGCATGGCTCGAATCTGGGCGACCGCTCAGGGCCTGTCAAATGGAACTTGGGAGTTCCCATGCTATGGTCCTGGCACATGTCGGAAGAAGCGGCCTCAGCGGGCATCTACGGGAGCTTCGACGACTTCTTGAAGCAAGCGCTCAGAATTACTACGATCGAGGCTACGGCAGACGCGGCGCTTCATCGTCCTTGCTTTCGCGCCCATCGCCAGCGGGCGACGGCGTTTGCGCTGGCCAAGGACTCCGTCATCGACGGCTCGGGCACCAAGAAGATGGCCATCGGCGCGGGCTCCTGGTGGCGCTGCGGATCGGCCTGCGCTGCGGTCGGCGAACCCGCTGGGGCTGGTGCTCACCGTCGCGGCGGGCGCGTCCATGGTCTCGTACTTCGTGCGCAACCAGAAGGACATCATCAAGAAGGTCTCGGTGTACAAGGCCCTGATCTCCGAGATGGACAAGCGCTATCAGGAGGCGCAGGTGTCGTGGCGAGATGGCAAGGTCTCGCTCACCGATCGCAACCTGATGATCGATGGCCTGATGAAGCGCTTCGTCGAGCAGATCGACGAAGCGTAGCGACGCAGCGCTGCGCGCGACGCGCCCTCCGGCCCGCCGCCTGCGCGCTCGCCTATTGGTCGCCCGCTCGCCTATACTCGTCGCCGCGGTGGCGCTTGGACTGCGCCTCGCGGAACCGGTCGGCCCAGCCCTCGATGTTGACCTGCTTGACGCGCGTGATGGCCAGCGCGCTGCGCGGCACGTCCTTGGTGATCGTCGAGCCGGCGCCCACGTAGGCGTCTCGCCCCACGGTGACCGGCGCGACGAGCTGCGTGTCCGAGCCGATGAACGCGCCGCCTCCTGATGACCGTCTTCTGCTTGGTGAAGCCGTTGGTTGCAGGTGATGGTGCCAGCGCCTACGTCGGCCTTGGCCCCCACGGAGGCGTCGCCGAGGTAAGCCAGGTGGTTGGCCTTGGCGCTGGCCATGAGCGTCTTCTTGGTCTCCCACGAAGTTGCCAAGGCGCGTCTGTCGATGCGAGTGCCCGGCCGGCAGTGCGAGAACGGCCCGATCTCGGCGTTGACCGATCACCGTCTCGGTGAGGATGGTGGTGTAGGGGCTTATGTGCCGCGCCCTCGGCGACCTGGCTGTCGGTGAGGACGGGCCGGCGTCGGAGCCTGGCGCCCGCGCTCACGAGGTCTTGGCGCAGGCACACCGCAGGGCTAAGCCAGACGTCGCCGCCGATCGACGTGATGTCAGCGTCGATGGCGCCCTCGATCCGCCATGGTCACGCCCTGGCGCATCCAGGACTTCGCTGGGACCGGCGGCGCGCCACCTTCTCCACCGCGGCCAGAGATCCACGCGGTCATTGATGCTGCTGACCTCGGTGAAGGGCGGGCCGATCGCGGTGGCGCCGCTGCGCGCGGCCGCGCAAGCCACCAGGTCTGTCAGGTACAGCTTGCCCTTGGCGTTGTCATCGGGCGCAGCGTGGCCAGATCGCGCCGCAGGTGGCCCAACCGGACCGCGTAGAAGCCGGCGTTGCAGTCCGCGTGAGCTGACGCACGTCCTCGCCCGCGTCCACCCACTCCACGATCTTGAGCAGCTTTCCGGTGGCGCCGCCCTCCTGCGGACCAGCGCCGGCTTATATGGCATCACGCGGTCGGGGCGTCGACAAGAGCGCCATGCCCGCCGGGCTGCGCACGCCGCGCAGAGCTCGGAGATCCGCGCGGAGTCGAGCAGCGGCGCGTCGCCTGACAAGATCACCACGATGCGGTCGTCGGGCCTGCTGGCCAGCGACGGCATGGCGGACGTGCACGGCGCGGCCGGTGCCGCGCCGCTCGTGCTGCAGCGCGACTCCACCGCGGCAGCGCCGAAGGTGGCGTCGAGCACGCTCGAGACGGTCTCCCAGCCTCGTGGCCCAGGAGCGCCACTCACCTTGCTGGCGTGCCGGCGGCTCTGGCCGCCTTGACCACCCAGCAGATCATCGGGCGACTGACCAAAGCTGTGGAGGACCTCGGCGCGCCTGCTCTTCATCCGCGTCCCCATGCCCGCCGCCATGATCAAGACCAAAAAGGATCTGTCATCGCCTTCATCAGGGGCGTACTGCATCACGAGCAGCCCCCGCGTCCGATGAGCCGGTGACCCAGGACCAGCGGAGCCCCGCGGAGCGTAAGGTACGCCCTCACGGTGGCGGATCTCATCCCTTGGCCGGCACGTAACCGTGGTGCTTGGCCGTGGCATCGCGGTCCGGTACCTGGCCGAGCATGTCCTCCATTACGACCGGTGGTCTCACCTTGCCGCGCAGCAGCCCACGCCTCCTGACCTTTCGCCTTGGGGGCTTGGTTACCTGCGTGAGCTTGGCCAAGCGGGCCGCGCGGCCGTTTGCCGGAAGGTCCCGGAAGGTGCCTGATGCCTCCTGACCGCGTTCAACCTGGGTGTGTAGAATTCGGCGAACTCACGATCGTGAGATTGGCACTGCCACTTTGCTCGCGCCAGGTCATGGCCAGGGGACCCGGAGATTCGAGCGTGGGTCATCTTTCGCGGGCTCGCTCGATCCGCGGGCCACCACGCCGGGTGATGCACCGTCGAGCAGGGCCTCGATCCCGGCGCGGTGGATTCGCGCGCGCGCGCCTGTGCCTGCGCAAAAGAGAGTTTTCGGAGCGTGTGGTGGCACACGTATTCCAGCTAATCTTGAACAACAAAGGGTGTTCAAGCTACGGGCAATCTTGGAAGGTTGCGTTTCGCATTTTCTTGGTTTCGACGCTCGCATCTTGAGGGAAGGCATGAATCCACCTGTCATTCTCTTCGCGTCGATCATCGATCCTGCGCAGGTCGGTGCGCTACGCCGCGCGCTGACGCCCAAGTACGAAGTGAGGGCTGTCGCAGAGCAGCG
>JADJJK010000079.1 GCA_016706545.1 Myxococcales bacterium | reverse complement strand
AGCGCGCCAGTGGCAGACTGCGTGATGCGATAGCCGCGCTCGTGAACATACGAAGTGGTGGAGCGAGCAGAGCAGCGCGAGGTTGGGCGCTTGGTCTCGCCGCCGTCGACCCCAGTGCGCAGGTGGTGACTCTCGAGGAACAGGCGGTGATCGCAGCCAGGGAACTGGCAGGTGCGGTCGCGCAGCAAGGAGCGCGCGGGGGCGGCGGGGATAGTGCGGGTCTTGCGGCCGATGGAGGAGAGGGGCTCGGCGGTGTTGGCGGCGGCGTTGGCTGTGTGGCGACAACCAGGCCGCAGTCGCGAGCCAGACGGCAGGTGCTTCGCGGAGAGAGCGCAAAGGTCGGTCTCGACGGTGACGGCCCGGCGGCGAGGCGCCGCGGTCGGTGAAGGAGGCGGGGTCGATGGCTACATCGGTGGTGGCGGAGATATCGGTGGCGGAGTCGGCGGTGGCGGAGTCGGCGGTCGCGGCAGATTGCTGCAGCACCGCCACGGGCACGGTGACGATCAGCTCGACGGGAGAACGCTCGGCGCTGCTGCCCCGCGCATAAGTGTGGACCAGGGCCATCAGGCCATCGGCGCGGTTGTACGGGCGGCGTGTGGTGGTAGTGCTCCGCGTCTCCGCGGAAACGTCCGTCGATCGCTCGGCAGGTGCTGACGCTTCCGCGGAAACGTCCGCAACCTCCGCGGAACGTCCGCTGGCTCGCGCGTGCAGTCCCACCGCGGCTTGCTGCAACACTTGCAAGAGTGGCGCAGCCTCGTCGGGGCGCAGGCACGCCTTGACGCACACCATGCCCAGGGCCGTTGTGGTGTGCGCCACGTGGCGCTCGCTGTCGTTGGGCGCGAAGCTCGGCTGGCGGCGTCCGCCCCAAGACCCGACCTTGCGGCACACGGTCTCGAGCTGGCTGGCGGTGCAGTGCTGCGCATAGCCAGCAACCGCTTCGGCGGCGGTGGCCACGCGCGTGATGGCACGAGTCTTGGAATACGAGATCTGCCCGGCAGATAGTGCTTCTGATACGAGCGGCAAAGTATGCAAGGCTCTGGCCACGCGCAGGTGTTCGCGCGCGGTGCCAAGATCCCAGCCCACGCGCCAGCTCAGCCAGTGTGCGCAGGTGCCAAAGCCCTGGCGGTACCAGCCGCCGGCCGCGTCGAACGTCCGCAGGTCGGCGAGCAGGCGATGCATGGCGGCGTCCAGATGGACCGCTTGCTCGGCGATGTGTTCGCCGAGGGTTTGAACTTCCTCGACGGAGAGAGGCTCGCTCATGAGGTTTTGTAGCACGCTGATTTTCGGCGCCGGATTTGGCGCCTGGCATGCCCCAGGTGCCGAGGAAACGTAGGCAGCGCGAAGTTTTTCGTGGGGTACGCAGGAATGAGGATTTTGGCGCTCGCAGAGGCCGCGGGTGAAGAGATCGCGGCGGATTGGTGGCGCGGCGGGTGCGCTGACGCGGGAGGTGTCAAGAGGAATGTTGGTACTTTGATGGATATTGGATAATAGATCTGGAGTTGGTGAGTGTGTCCGGCAGGCGGACGCGAGCGAGCCGGACCTGAGATCGAGATCGCGGAAACCTCCGCGGAAACGTTGGCGTGATCCAAGTCGCAGCGCGTTTCCGCGGAAGCCCCGGGGCTGTGGCCGGTGCCGGGTTGTGGACAACCGCGCCCGTCGAGCGCGGGCAGGCGTGATGCGCGTACGCGGCGCGGTTGACCACAGCCCTTGGAGAGGCGCAGGAGGGCCAGGTGCAGCAGGCGTGCCACGGAGGGACGGCGCGCCTCTCCACACCGCCGCACAGCCCCTGCTGTTTTCAGAACCCTGAGTTTTTTTGTTTTTTTCCCAGAACCCAGAACGGATCGCCAGGTAACGACAAGGGCGAGCGCGAGGGAGGTGGGTAGGCCCAGCACGGTGGTGGGTCGAGCACGGTGGTTGGGCCTGGCACGGTGGTTGGGCCTGGCACGGTGGTTGGGCCTGGCACGGTGGTTGGGCCTGGCACGGTGGTTGGCCCAGCACGGTGGTTGGGCCAAGCACGTGGTCGAGGTGCAGGCACGGGTCACGAGGGTCGCGGAGACCTCCGCAGAAACGTGGCGTGATCCAGGCGCAGCGTTTTCCGCGGGCGCCCCGGGGCGGTGGACGGAGGGGCGTGCCTGAGTGGGCGGCTCGCTCTCCACACCGCCGCACAGCCCCTGCTGTTTCAGAACCTGATTTTTGGACCCAGAACCCAGAACCCGGGACGGATCTAGAAGTCCTCGGGGCGGCCCCACCGGTAGCCCTGCCCCAGCGTGGCGCCCAGGGCCATCGCCGCGTCCGCGGCGTGCTCCACCTTCCACCACCACGGCGGCTTGCAGGGCTTGCGCCATGCGCACCATGCGGCTGAGCTGACGCGCCTTGCCCGGGTCGCCGGCCACCTGGTGGGTGAGCCGCCGATCGACCTTGATCGTCTCGGGCTCGAGCACGATGAGGTTCTCCAGGCTGGTGCGACCAAAGCCGACGTCGTCGATGGCCAGGGAGATGCCGGCCTGGCGCAGCGCGCGGACCTTGTCGCGCAGGCAGCTTGGATCGCCCAGGATCTCTTGCTCGCACAGCTCGAGGCACAAGCGGAGCCGGCGCGAGTGCTGCGCCACCCGCTCGACCAGCTCGTCGATATCCAGGGTCAAGAGCGTCGAGGGATACACGTTGATGTGGACGGCCAGGTCATCGTGCAGGGCCGCCAGCCGCTGCACGCTGGCGTGCAGGCACGACCGATCGATCCGCTGCAGCACGTCCAGCTCGATGGCCATGCGGAACAGGTCGACCGGGCGCTCCAGCTCGTGGTCGCCGCGGATCAGCAGCTCGTAGCCCACCCGCTCCCCGGAGCGCAGCTCCACGATGGGCTGCCGCACCACCCGGGGCTGCACGCGCAAGAGACGGGACAGCGCGGGCTCGGGGCCGGAGGGCTCCTCGCTGGAGATCCGGTTCTTGCCGGAGCCCTTGCTGTGGCGGAGTCCGTCGCGACAGGCATGCAAGATATCGTCTAGCCCCGCCGCGTCTTGCCCCAGGCTCACCACGGCGGCGCTGCAGGTCACCTGCAGATGCACGCCGTGCTTGGTGGCAAACGGTGAGGTGGCCACCGCGAGCCGCAGTCGCTCGCCCACGCAGCGGGCCTCCGCGCTGTTGGTGTCCGGCAAGAGGACCACCATCTCGTCACCGCCGATGCGCGCCACGGCGTCGTCCGGCCGCAGGACATCGCAGAACCGGCGCGCCAGCTCGACCAGGATGACGTCGCCCACCGCGTGACCAAAGCGCGAGTTGACGTCCTTGAAGTCATCGCAGTCGAGAGGACCGCGCACAGCGCGCGCCACCCTGGCGCCGCCGCCGCCGCGCCAGCTCCAGGTGGAGCCGACGCGAGAAGCCGCGGCGGTTGAGCGTGCCGGTCAGCGGATCATGATTGGCCAGCTCGTCCGCGTGCAGCTCGGCCAGCTTGCGGGCGGTGATGTTGGTGTGGGTGACCAGCGCGCCCCTGGCGTCAGGTGGCCCGCGCGCATCAGGAACCAGCGCCGCTCGGTGGGTGAGTGACACGGGTACTCATAGGAGAAGCGCGCGCTGGCCCGTCAGCACCGCCTGCAACATGTCGCGTAGCTCGGCCAGCTCAGGCGTGTGCTCGGTGGGTTCGCACGCCGAGAGGTAGGTCGCGCCACGATCCACCCGCTCCATGTCGCCGCCGTTGTCGCGCGCGAAGTCGCGCCAGGGCTGGTTCGTATGAACGATCACCCCGTCGGCGTCGAGCACCGCGGCCTGATCGGGCAGCGCCTCGAGAAACGCCGCCACCGTGTTCTGGCCGCGGCGGGCGCGAACGAGCGCGCTCACCAGCGAGGAGTGACGACGACGGGAGGTCGACGAGAGCTGGGGCATGCGACGCGCTACGCCTCCCAAGAGCTCGGCTCGTGCGGTCGGCGCACGCCAAAGACCGCGACCCGAACCGCCCAGCGCGCTTGGCCAGCGAACCTTTCACGCAAGGAGACTTCGACCGCGCCGGCGCGGCTTCAGCGGAGATCTGCCGCCCTCTCCAGGCCCAGGTGACCCATGCCAGCCGGTGAGCGGCGGACCAGCGAAGCACCTCGTACTTTGTGGCGCTCTGGATCAAGCAATATTCGGGAAGATTCTGCGAGGGTCTTCGTATCTCCCTGTGTCAACAAGGCCACGTGGGAGTCGTGCGCGCGGGCGTCGCTCCCAACGAGCCGAGCGGCGCAAAGGAGAACCCGTTGAGAGAGTCCATGACTGCAGGCCGGCTCGCCCTGGGGGCCATCGCGCTGGCGACCGCGTTCTGGCTTGGCACCCGATGGCACCGCGCGCCGGCCGCTGCGCCGCCGGCGGCCGCCGCGCGGCCCGCTGACGCCCCCCGCTCCGCCAGCGGCGCTGCCGGCCAGACGGCGACCGCCAGCGGCTCGCCGCTAGACGCAGCAGCGCTGCGGCAGATCGTCCGCGAAGAGCTCGCGCAACAAGCCGCGGCCGCTCCGCGTGGGCCGGAGGACCTGGGCAACGCGAGCGCCCCCGCGGCGCCCGCCGATCCGGCCGCCGCGGCGGCGCCGCCGCTCGATGACGCGGCCGCGGCGCGCGCCGACGACGCCGCGCAGATCATCGAGCAGGCCATCCGCGCCGGGCGATGGACCGCCAGCGACCGCACCGCTTTGCTGCCTCGGTCGCGGGGCTGCCGCCACCGACCCGCGTCGAGCGGCAGCGCGCCCTGCACGTGGCCATCAACCGCGGCCAGGTGACGCCGGCCGATGGCCTGCCGCCGTTCGCGCCGGCGCCCGGACCACCCGGACCACCCGGACCACCGTGACCGCAGGCTCGCCGTCCCCGGCCGTCCTCGCCGTCCCTCACCGTCCTCTCCGTCCCTCGCCGTCCCCGGGTCTGAGCCAAGGCCCCAAGCCAGTGGCCCACGACCCGCAACTACCAGCATGAAGAAGGAGCAGTCCCAATGAGAGTTCGAGTCCTCGCCTTTTTGACAGTCGCAAGCCTTGGCCTTGTCCCCGTCGCCGACGCAGGTCAAAAGTGGGTCTACCCGGTCTGGGTGGCCAAGAACGCCGACGGCAGCGGCAGCATGGTCGGCACCCTCGGCAGCACCCGCAACTCGGCGGACACGGTGACGCGCCTGGGCTGCTTCTATGAGAGCTTCACGACCGCCTACGGCGGCTACAAGTACGCCTCTTGCTACGGCTTCGATGGCACCAACCAGCTATCTTGCGGCACCACCGACACGGCGCTGACCGACACCATCGCTCGCTTGCAAGGGGATGCGTTTCTCTGGGTGCAGGCCGACGCCGCCGGCAACTGCTCGCGGTACCAGATCGGCGCACAGTCGTATCACCTTGCGCCCAAGGCGCCGTGAGCACGCGCGCCACGCTTGACTACTTGAGCGTCTTGCGTAGCCCAGCACGTCGACGTTCTCTGGCTCGGTCTTCATGGCCGCGGCCAGCGCCGGCCTGGCGTCGCGCGTTTGCCCAGCGCCGCCAGCGCCTGGCCTGCTCCCAGGTGGGCGAGCGCCGGACGGCGCAGCGACGGCGCGGATGAGCAGCGCGGTGTCGTAGGTGAACAGCGCCTGCTCGGGCCGGCCTAGCTCGTGGTAGGCGCGGCCCAGCGCCAGCACCACTTCGGCGTCTGCGGGGCTGATGTACAGCGCCATCTCGCCGTAGGTGCGCACCTTGGCCCAGGTGCCGAGCTTGGCGTACTCGCTCACCAGCTCCTTGAGCGGCGCCAGATCCATCTGCTCGAGGAACACGAAGTGCTCGAGCTCCACCAGCGCCTCGGCCTGGCGCCCGCCGCGCTTGTAGAGCTGCGCGAGCGCCTGGTACGGGTAGCTGCGCTCCGGGTCGAGCCGCTTGGCGGCGCAGAGCTGCTTTATCACCTCGTCGAGCTTGCCCTCACCCTGGCGATCTGCGCCAGCCGGGTGCGCAGGTCGTAGCTGTCCACGCCGTCGGCGACCATCGCGGTGAACAGCCGCTTGGCCTCGTCCGCGTCGCCGGTGCCGAGCGCGACCTCGGCCTGCACGTAGCGGGCGATGGGCTGCTTGGGATCCAGCGCCAGCGCCGCCTTGGCCGCCGGGCCGGCGCGCTCGGCGTCGCCTGCGTAGTAGTGCCCGAGCGCCAGCCGCGCCGCGGCCAGCGCGTCCTTGGGCGCGGCGGCCAGCGCGATCTCGAGCTTGGTCAGATCGTCGAGCCCGCGGGTGGGCAAGCGAAAGGTGCCGGCGTACGACGCCAGCCGCTTGTCGAGGTACTTGCGGAAGTCCGCATCCAGCTCGGCGATCTTCTTGCCGGTGATCGCCGCCAGCACGGCCGGGGTCTCCTGCCCCTTGCCAAAGAGCTTGAGCGCCGTGACGATCTTGGGGAAGCCATAGGTCGCGACCAGATACTCGATGGTCACCGCCGACAGGTAGTACGCCACCACCACCGCGCCGGCGTCTGGCTGCATGAACTCCGCGTTGAGGTCCGCGATCGAGGGCAAGGTCTTGCCGACGATCGCGCCGTAGAGATCAGCGTCGTTCTCGCGCCGCCACTCCGGCCGCGCGATCAGGGTCTCGTACTCGGAGAGGCCCTCGGTGAACCAGCGCGGCACTCGCGAGTCCGAGAGCTGGACGGCGAACACGTGCCCAAGCTCATGCCAGAGCACCATGTTGATTGATGTCGCCGTTGGCGGGCGACATCGCGGTGATGACCTGACCCAAGCACACCCCGAGCGCGCCCAGATCCGGCAGGCCGACGGTGCGGATCGCGTAGTCCTCGCGATCGGCGTACAGCTCCAGCACCACCGGCGTCTTGGGGGTGAAGCCGTAACGCGCGACCATGGAGGAGAACGCCTTCTCCATGGTCGGCTCGAGGTAACGAGACAGCACCGCGCGCTCGTCGTTCTGGTAGCGGATCTTGAACGAGCGGGTGGTCTGGAACGTGTAGTCTTTGGGGATCGTGCGCCTGAACAGATTCTTGGTGTTGAACGTGCGCACGTTGTACTTGTCGCCGGCCCAGGCCTTCTTGAGCCAGTCCACGCCCTCCGCCTCGATGCCCAGCCGAAGGTAGCCCATGCCGATCTCCGCCATCGCGGCGTAGGCGGTGGGGTCGAGCTTCACCGCCTCCTTCTGCAACTCCACCGCGGCCAGGTACCGGTGCTCGCGGACCGCGGAGCGCGCGACGATGCGATAGAACTCCGCGTACGTCGGGTTGCGCTGCAGCACGCGCTTGCGATCCGCCTCGTAACGCCAACGCGATCGTCGCGCAGCCAGGCGATGGTGGCGCGCAAAGCCAGGGCCTCCGGCTGGTGCGGGTTGATCGCGACCACCTGCCCCACGGTGGCGAGCGCGCTGCCACTGGTTCTGATCGATCTCGATGGAGGCGCACCGCAGCCCGCGGAGCTGGCGCGGGTTGACCGCGAACGCGGCCTCCAGGTGATGGCGGACCGCCGACAGGTCGTAGCTCTTCTCCAGGATGACCGCCGCCATCATGGCGTGGCCGTCGGCGTGGTTGGGGTTGACCTTGAACACCTCTTCGAGGGTCTGCTCAGGCGAGGTCGGAGGCGTACTTCTCGAGGAACAGCTCAGCCCGGCGACCGAGGCCTCGGTGAACTGCGGGCGCAGCTTGGCCGCCTCGCGATAGGAGTCGTTGGCGAGCTGAAACTGCGCCATGTGCCGCGCGGTCTCCGCCAGGATGTAGACCTCATCGGGGTCGTCGAAGTCGATCTTGCGCGCGTCGAAGTCGTCGATGGTGAGCTGCCACAGGGCCTCGGCGCCCTTCCGATCCCCTTGCTCCTTGCGCAGCAGCGCCGCCCACAGCCGCGCCGCGCGATCGTCGGGGCGCTCCTTGACCAGCGCCTCGAGATCTCGCGAGGCCTCCGCTTGCTTGCCAAGCACCCGCCGGACCTGCGCCAGGAACAAGCGCGCGCGCGGCGCCACCGCGTCTTTGGCTTGCGCCAAGGCAAGCGCGCTGCTCTCGGCCGCCGGGTAGTCGCCGGTCTCGAGCTGCGCGCGGGCCAAGAGCAGGCGGGCCTCGGCCCGATCGGCCCGGCCACCAGGGCAGCTCGGCCAGGGCGCCTTTGTCTCCGCGATGAGCTTGTCGCGCCCGGTGGTCAGGTCCGCGTGCGCCACGGGGGCGACGATGAGCGCGACGGTGAGCGCGACGACGAGCGCCGCCGCCACCCGCGCCAAAGCCAGCTTGCGATGCATGGCTCGAATCTGGGCGACCGCCCAGGGCCTGTCAAATGGAACTTGGGAGTTCCCATGCTATGGTCCTGGCACATGTCGGAAGAAGCGGCCTCAGCGGGCATCTACGGGAGCTTCGACGACTTCTTGAAGCAAGCGCTCAAGGAGTACTACGATCGAGGCTGGCAGACGCGGCGCGGCAACTTCATCGCCTTGCTCATCGCCAGCGGGCAGACGGCGTTTGCGCTGGCCAAGGACTCCGTCATCGACGGCTCGGGCACCAAGAAGATGGCCATCGGCGCCGGGCTCCTGGTGGCGCTGCGGATCGGCCTGCGCTACGCGGTCGGCGGCCCGCTGGGGCTGGTGCTCACCGTCGCGGCGGGCGCGTCCATGGTCTCGTACTTCGTGCGCAACCAGAAGGACATCATCAAGAAGGTCTCGGTGTACAAGGCCTGATCTCCGAGAGTGGACAAGCGCTATCAGGAGGCGCAGGTGTCGTGGCGAGATGGCAAGGTCTCGCTCACCGATCGCAACCTGATGATCGATGGCCTGATGAAGCGCTTCGTCGAGCAGATCGACGAAGCGTAGCGACGCAGCGCTGCGCGCGACGCCTCCGGCCCGCCGCCTGCGCGTCGCCTATTGGTCGCCTGCCTGTCGCCTACTCGTCGCCGCGGTGGCGCTTGGACTGCGCCTCGCGGAACCGGTCGGCCCAGCCCTCGATGTTGACCTGCTTGACGCGCGTGATGGCCAGCGCGCTGCGCGGCACGTCCTTGGTGATCGTCGAGCCGGCGCCCACGTAGGCGTCTCGCCCCACGGTGACCGGCGCGACGAGCTGCGTGTCCGAGCCGATGAACGCGCCCGCCTCGATGACCGTCTTCTGCTTGGTGAAGCCGTTGTAGTTGCAGGTGATGGTGCCAGCGCCGACGTTGGCCTTGGCCCCCACGGAGGCGTCGCCGAGGTAAGCTAGGTGGTTGGCCTTGGCGCCGGCCATGAGGTGCGTCTTCTTGGTCTCCACGAAGTTGCCAAGGCGCGCGTCTTCGTCGATGCGAGTGCCCGGCCGGCAGTGCGAGAACGGCCCGATCTCGGCGCGTTGACCGATCACCGTCTCGGTGAGGATGGTGTAGGGCTTGAGGTACGCGCCCTCGGCGACCTGGCTGTCGGTGAGGACGCAGCCGGCGTCGAGCCTGGCGCCCGCGCCCACCGAGGTCTTGCCGCGCAGGCACACCGCAGGGCCAAGCCAGACGTCGGCGCCGATCGACGTGATGTCAGCGTCGATGTACGTGTGCTCGGGATCCGCCATGGTCACGCCCTGGCGCATCCAGGACTCGTTGACCCGGCGGCGCGCCACCTTCTCCACCGCGGCCAGATCCACGCGGTCATTGATGCCGCTGACCTCGGTGAAGGGCGCGTCGATCGCGGTGGCGCCGCCGCGCGCGCCGCGCAAGCCACCAGGTCTGTCAGGTACAGCTCGCCCTTGGCGTTGTCATCGCGCAGCGTGGCCAGATCGCGCCGCAGGTGGCCCAACCGGACCGCGTAGAAGCCGGCGTTGCAGTCCGCGAGCTGACGCACGTCCTCGCCCGCGTCCACCCACTCCACGATCTTGAGCAGCTTTCCGGTGGCGCCGCCCTCGCGGACCAGCCGGCCATATGGCATCACGCGGTCGGGGCGCGTCGACAGGAGCGCCATGCCCGCCGGGCTGGCCGCGCACGCCGCGCACAGCTCGGAGATCCGCGCGGAGTCGAGCAGCGGCGCGTCGCCTGACAAGATCACCACGATGCGGTCGTCGGGCTCGCTGGCCAGCGACGGCATGGCGGACTGCACGGCGTGGCCGGTGCCGCGCTGCTCGTGCTGCAGCGCGACCTCCACCGCGCCAGCGCCGAAGGTGGCGTCGAGCACGCTCGAGACGGTCTGCGCCTTGTGGCCCAGGATCGCCACCACCTTGCTGGCGCCGGCGGCCCTGGCCGCCTTGACCACCCAGCAGATCATCGGGCGACCGACCAGCTCGTGGAGGACCTTGGCGCGCTCGCTCTTCATCCGCGTCCCCATGCCCGCCGCCATGATCAAGACCAAAGGACTGTCACTGCTCATCAGGGCGCGTACCGTATCACGAGCGGCCGCGGTCCGATGAGCCGGTGACCCAGGACCAGCCAGCCCCGCGGAGCGCAAGGTACGCCCCCTCACGGTGGCGGATCTCTATCCCTTGGCCGGCACGTGGCCGTGGTGCTTGGCCGTGGCACGCGGTCTGGCACGTGGCCGAGCATGGGTGCCCATTGGCCGGACCGGCGGTCTACCTTGCCTGCCGCGCAGCAGCCCACGTCTCCTGACCTTCGCCTTGGGGGCTTGGCTCGCGTGAGGTTGGCCAAGCGGGCCGCGCGGCCGTTTGCCGGAAGGTTCCGGAAGGTGCCTGATGCCTCCTGACCGCGTTCAACCTGGGTGTAGAATTCGGCGAACTCACGATCGTGAGATTGGCACTGCCACTTTTGCTCGCGCCAGGTCATGGCCAGGGGACCTTGGAGATTCGAGCGTGGGTGATCTCGCGGGCTCGCTCGATCTCGCGGGCCACCACGCCGCGATGCACCGTCGAGCAGGGCCTCGATCTGGCGCGGTGGACGCTCGCGCGCGCGCGGCCTGTGCCTGCGCAAAAGAGAGCTTTTCGGAGCGTGTAGGCACACGTATTCCAGCTAATCTTTGAACAACAAAGGTGTTCCCGTTACGGGCAATTCAGTTAAGCTGCGTTTCAGATTTTCTTGGCCTCCGACGCTCGCATCTTGGGAGGGAAGGCATGAATCCACCCGTCATTCTCTGCGTCGACGACGATCCTGCGCAGGTCGGTGCGCTACGTCGCGCGCTGACGCCCAAGTACGAGGTGAGGGCTGTCGAGAGCAGCGTGGAGGCGTTGGCGCTCTTGCGCAGCGGCGAGCCCTTCGACGTCGTCGTCAGCGATCTGAGGATGCCGGAGATCTCGGGCGATGAGCTGCTCGCGATCGCGGCGCAGCTCCGCGCCGATCTGCGCAGGGTGATAGTCACCGCCTTCCCCGATGCCGCGGAGCTCATCGCGTCGTTCGAGTGCGGCTCGGTGCATCACGTGCTCACCAAGCCGTGGCGAGCTCCTGAGCTGCGCTTCGTCATCGACCAGCTCCTGGAGAGCCACGAGCTCACCCGGGAGAACGCGAGGCTACGCCGCGACATCGACGACGCCAAGCATCGGCCCGACGGTCGGCACGCCCTGCCCGTCAGCGCCTCCGAGGCCGGCGCGCGTGAAGAGCCCGCGCGGGCAGCGCCAGAGGGCGCCGCCTCGCCGCGGGCCGGTGTCGCCATCGCGCACCGCGACAGCCTCACCGGCCTCTACACCCACCACTCGTTCCAGGATCGCTTGCGCGAAGAGGTCTCGCGCGCCAGCCGCAACCAGCAATCGATGTCGCTGGTCCTGGTGGACGTCGATGGCTTCGCGGAGATCAACTACACCCTCGGCTACCAGACCGGCGACGAGATCCTGCGCCGGATCTCCAACGCGCTGTCGCAGGTGGATCCAGAGGGCCACAACCGCAGCTCGGACGTCGTCGCCCGCTATGGCGGCGCGGAGTTCGTGCTGCTCTTGCCGGAGACCGCCAAGGCTGGCGCGCTGACCAAGGCCGCGCGCATCCGCGATACCATCTCCATGGTCGAGATGCCGCAGCTCCAGGAGGTCTCGATCTCGGTGGGCGTGGCGTGTTTTCCAGAGGACGCCGCGGACGCCGAGTCCTTGCTGACCGCCGTCGAGGCTGCCATCCGCGGCGCCAAGCGCGGCGGCGGCGGTCGCATCCACTTCTTCTCCACCGCGGGCTCGCCCGACGAGCGCGCCACCCGGCCGTTCCTGCGCATCCGCGAGCACGAGCTTGACCGATTCCGGCCGTATCACGAGCGCATGAACGAGCTGACCGCGTTCCTGCGGCGGGAGCGTTCGTTGTCGTGCCTGGTGATCGACCTGAGCTACCTGCGCCGGGTCGAGGCGGACCAGGGCATCCAGCGCCACAACGTCATCTACGACGCAGCCGCCGTGATCCTCGATGAGCTGCGCAGCTCCGTGCTGTCGACCGGCGACCTCATCTGCCGGACCGGCGATGGCGAGGGCTACCTGATCATGCTGGCGCCGCGTCGCGAGATGATGGATCTAGATCAGCTCTCCACCGCCGTTGGCACCGCGGTGGAGAACGCGCTGGCGCCAGCCACCCGCGAGCTCTTGCGCGAACAGCCGCGCGTCATCGTCGGCTCCGCGCGTGTGCTCGGCAACTCGCTGCTGCGGCCAGAGCGGCTGGTCAACCGGCTGATCTCGGAGGCCAACGAGTCCGTGCGCCTGGCGCGCGCGCGCGCCACCCAGCGCGACAAGACCATGTTGCAGAACCTGATCCTCGGGGAGGGCCTCACCGCGGTGTACCAGCCCATCGTCGACCTGGGGACCGGCGACATCTTCGGCTACGAGGCGCTCAGCCGCGGGCCGCGCAACTCGCTGCTCGAGTCGCCGGCCACGCTGTTCTCGGTGGCAGACGAGGTCGACCTGACCTACGAGCTCGATCGAGCGTGCTTCCGCAACGCCCTGCGCTCAGCGGTGGGGATGAGCCCGGTCCACCGCTTGTTCGTGAACCTCTTGCCGATGTCGTTCTACGACACCACCTTCATCGAGCTGGAGGCCGGCAACCTCTTGTCCGCGGCGGGGCTCACGCCCGCCAACATCGTCTTCGAGATCACCGAGCGGCTGGCCATCGAGAACTTCGCCACCTTCCGGCGCGCGCTCGCCTCCTACACCGCCATGGGCTTTGGCGTCGCCATCGACGACGTCGGCACGCGCCACGCCAACCTCGAGACGGTGATGTCCCTGCGCCCCCACTTCATCAAGATAAGCGACGTCCTCATCCGCGGCGTCGCGCGCTCCCCGGTCAAGCGCGAGATGTTGCGCTCGCTGGGGCGGATCGCCGAGGCGGTCGACGCTGTGGTGGTCTCCGAGGGCATCGAGGGCATCGAGGACCTGGCCTGCTTGCGCGACCTGGGCCTGCGCTATGGCCAGGGCTATTACATGGCGCGACCGGCTGCGCCGTTCCCATCGCTGGTATCGGGCGTCTACGAGACCATCCGCGATCTCGCGATCTCGCCGCTGGGGCTGACCTTGGACGACGACGACGATCATGGCTTCGAGTCGTCCGAGCCCGTGTCGATGGCGCGGATGCCGCGCGCAGCCAGCATGGTGCCCGGCCTGGCGCGAACGGCGACCCCGACCGAGCCGTTCTCGCGCGCCGAAGCAGGCACCTTGGCCCCCGAGGCCGGCGCTGCGACGCTCGCCTCCAGCCCGGCGTTGCCGTTGCCCGGGATGCAGGGCGTGGCACCTGACGCGCCAGGCGTACCTGGCGCGCATGGCTCGCCAGGAGCCCGAGACCCGCGAGCGCCAGGCGGCGCGCGGGCCGCCGATCCGACCGCGGCGCGCCCCGCGGCGCATGGCTCGCCGGGCGCGCACCATGGACAGTCAGGCTCCGCCGTGCATCCGCGGCTCGATCCGCAGGACGAACACGAGGACGCCTTCGACGACGCGCTCCGACTTGGCAGCGAAGAGGAGGTGACCAAGGTCGCCAGCTCGCCGCTGGGCCGCCGCCCGCGCGGCTCGGAGCCCCCGGGTGATCTCACCAACTGGCGCCCGCGCACCTCGGACAGCCAGACGGCGGAGCTGGCCGAGGAAGGCGGCGAGGGCGAGCGACATCACCTTCGGGCCGCCACCGAGAACCCAACGACAGATCCGGCGCTCCCTCGTCCGCCAGGGCTAAACTAGCGTCGCCCCTGGCCGGACTCCTTCGGCATGGCGATGGACCGTGCCTCCTTTCACAAGCTGCTGGCCTTCGGCATCGAGAAGGGAGTATCGGATATCCATTTCGAGGTGGGATACCCTCCGCACTATCGCCTGCACGGCGAGCTCCTGGGCGCGACCAAGGTGACCCCGCTGGCGGCCGCGGACACCGAGGCCATCGCCTCGATGATCCTCGAAGATCGCCACGTCGCGATCGACTTCACTCGGCGATTCACCGAGATCGACGTGTCGTACGCGCTCGCCTCGCGGGGGCGCTTCCGCGCCTCGATCTTCCGGCAGCGGGGCACGGTCGGCGTGGTGCTGCGCCTCATCCCCATCGTCGTCCACTCGCTCGAGCACCTGAACCTGCCGCCGGTGGTCGCGGAGATCGCCAACGCACGTCGCGGGCTGGTCCTGGTCACCGGCGCCACCGGCAACGGCAAGTCCACCACGCTGGCGGCGATGATCCGGCACATCAACGAGACGCGCCACGCCCACATCGTCACGGTCGAAGACCCCATCGAGTACCTGCACGAGCCGCAGCGCTGCATGATCATCCAGCGCGAGGTCGGCGCCGACACGGAGAGCTTTCACGACGCGCTGGCCGCGGCGATGCGCCAGGATCCGGACGTCATCATGGTCGGCGAAGTGCGAGATCGAGAGACCGCCTCCACCTGCCTCAAGGCCGCGGAGACCGGGCACCTGGTGCTCTCTGCGATCCACACCCCGGACACCGTGGCCACCGTGCAGCGCACGATCGGGCTCTTCGAACCCGCCGAGCAAGAAGCGGCCCGCGATCGGCTCGCCGAGGCGCTGCAGGCTGTGATCTCGCTGCGGCTCTTGCCCGCCAAGGATGGCCTGCGCAGGATCCCGGCGGTGGAGGTCCTGCGGATCACCCGATCGGTCCGCGAGTGCATCCGCAACCCGGCGAGGCTGGGCGACATCCCCGAGCTCATCCGCAAGGGCCGCGATCTGTACTCGATGCAGCTCTTCGATCAGCACCTGGCGGATCTGGTGGCCTCCGGGGTCATCACCATGGACACCGCCAAGCAGACCGCCTCCAGCCCCGAGGAGTTGGAGCGCTCGCTGCGGATGACGTCCTGAAAAAAATGAGGTAGGAAAGCCGGCAGCATCATGGCGCGGCGCTATCTCGTCGGGATCGACCTCGGCACCACCAACACCGCGGTGGCGTACGTCGACACAGGAGCCGGCACCGCGCTGTCCTTGTTCGAGCTGCCCCAGCTCGTGGCGGCCGGCGAGGTGTCCGCGCGGCAGCAGCTCCCCTCGTTCGTGTACCTGGCCGGCGAGCACGACGCCGCGGCCCACGAGCTGGCGCTGCCGTGGGCAGGCTCCAGCGCCGGCGCCGGAGCGCCCCGCGCCATCGTCGGCGAGCTGGCGCGCAGCCTGGGCGCGCGCAACGCCGGCCGGATGATCTCGTCGGCCAAGTCCTGGCTGTGTCACCCGGGCGTGGACCGCACCGCGCCCATCTTGCCGTGGGGCGACACCGCGGAGGGCGGCCCCAGGATGTCCCCGGTGGCGGCCTCCGCCGCCGTGCTCAGCCACGTGCGCGCCGCCTGGGATCACGCGCACCCCGACGCCCCGCTCGTCGAGCAGGAGGTCGTGCTGACGGTGCCCGCCTCGTTCGACGAGACCGCGCGCGAGCTGACGGTCGCGGCCGCCGCGCAAGCCGGCCTGCCGCCGGTGGTGCTGCTCGAGGAGCCGCAGGCGGCGTTCTACGCCTGGCTCGACGACCGCCGCCCCCAGCTTGGCTTGCGCGGCGGCGAGCGCGTGCTGGTGTTCGACGTCGGTGGCGGCACCACCGACTTCACCCTCATCGAGGTCGGCGACGCCAGCGGCCAGGCCGAGGCGCTGACGCGCACCGCGGTGGGGGATCACCTGCTGCTCGGCGGCGACAACGTCGATCTGACGCTGGCCAAGCTGGTGGAGGCGCGGCTCGCCGCGCAGAGCGGTGCCCGCAAGCTCGACGCGCTGCAGTGGCACGCGCTGGTCCACGCATGCCGGCTGGCGAAGGAGGCGCTGCTCGACGGACGCAACGCAGCGCGCGACGCGGCGCCCATCGTGGTGCAGAGCCGCGGCGCCAAGCTCATCGGCGGCGCGCTGCGCGACGAGATCCGGCGCGAGGAGCTCGAGCGCGTGCTGCTCGACGGGTTCTTCCCGCTGGTGGACCGCGGCGCGGTGCCCAGCCGCGGCCGCAGCGGGCTCCACGAGTTTGGCCTGCCCTACGCCGCTGACCCGGCGATCACCAGGCACCTGTCGGCGTTCCTCTTGCGCCATGGCAAGGCCGAGGGCAGCGCGAGCCTGCCCGGCGCCAGCGCGACGATCGACGCGGTGCTGTTCAACGGCGGCGCGATGACGCCCCGGGCGCTGCGCCAGCGCGTGCTGGATCAGCTCGCGGCCTGGCAGGGCCACTCGCCGCGAGAGCTGGTCAGCGCAGCCCCGGAGCTGGCGGTGGCCCGCGGCGCCGCCTACTACGGGCTCGTCCGCCGCGGCGAGGCCGCCCCCATCCGGGGCGGCACCGCGCGCACGTTCTACGTCGGCGTCGCGAGCGACGCCTCCGCGCTGGCGGTCTGCGTCGCGCCCAAGGGCCTGGCCGAGGGCGCCCACACCGAGCTGGCGCACGACTTCGAGCTGATGACCAACCGGCCGGTGAGCTTCCGCCTGTTCTCCTCCAGCTCGCGCGCGGACGCGCTGGGCGCCCTGGTGCCCATCGGCGATGGCCGGCCAGACACGCTGGAGGACGGCTCGGATCTGCTCGAGCTGCCGCCCATCGTCACCGTGCTGCGCGCACGCGGGCGCGGGCGGGTGACCGTGCGCGTGCAGACCCGGCTCTCCGAGCTGGGGCACCTGGAGCTGTGGTGCGTGGAGCACGGCGTGGAGCACGGCGCCGCGCAGGGCGAGCGCTGGAAGCTGGAGCTCGATCTGCGCAAGGGCGGCTCCGCGACCGACCAGGAGCGCGCCCCCGGCGAGCCGGGCGGCGAGGCGAGCAGCCTGGCGGCCCCGCGGCTCGAGGACGCCAAGGCGCTCCTGGCCGCGGCGTTCGCCCCCGGCGCCACCACGCTGGCCACCGTGGCGCGAGAGCTCGAGGCCACGCTGGACGCGCGGCGCGATGACTGGTCGCTCGCGACCAACCGCGCGCTGTTTGACGCGATCATCGATCTGGCGCACGCCCGTCGGCACGATCCCGAACGCGAGCAGCGCTGGCTGCACTGGCTTGGCTTCAGCTTGCGCCCCGGCTGCGGCGCGCCCCTGGACGCCTGGCGAGCGCGCCGGATGTGGGGCGTGTTCAACGAGGGCCTGGCGCACGGCAAGTCCGAGCTGGTTCGCCTGGCCTGGTGGATCACATGGCGCCGCGTCAGCGGAGGCCTGGCCAAGGGCCAGCAAGAGCAGCTCTTTGACCGGCTGGCGCCACTGCTCTTGCCCGGCGCCCGACAGGCCAAGAAGGTCGCGGAGGCCAAACCCTCGCGCCAGGAGCTCGCGGAGATGTGGCGCACCGTGGCCAGCCTGGAGCTGCTGTCCCCGGGGCAGAAGGGCAAGCTCGGAGATGAGCTCGCCGCGCGCCTCGCCACCCGCAAGGGGCGCGAGGAGCCCGCGCACCTGTGGGCGCTGTCGCGGCTTGGCGCGCGCGTGCTGCTCTACGGCCCGCTCAACGCGGTGGTCAGCGCGCGCAAGGTCAGCGAGTGGCTGACGCCGCTGATGACCGGCGACTGGCCCGAGCCTGACAAGGTGGCGTTCGCGCTGGCCCAGCTTGGGCGGCGCACCGGAGATCGCAACCGCGACCTCGACGATCCCACGCGCGCGCGACTCCTGCACGCCGTGCACGCGTTGCCAGGCGGGGAACGCGCGGCGGTGCTGGTGGAGCAGGTGGTGGAGCTGGAGGCGCGAGAGGAGCGCGTGGCCATGGGCGACACCTTGCCGGCCGGGCTGCGCCTGACCGCGGCGGATCACGGCGACGCCGCCGGCGAGTAGGTCAGCGCGGCGCCACGCCCACCGCCAGCAGATCTCGAGCCGGGCCTGGCGCCGACGCAGTGGCGGCCAGATCGAGCAGCTCGGCGACCAGCCGCAGGCCGCGCCCGCGCCCGGCCTCCATCACCTCGGCGAGCCTCGGCGCGGTGGCCACCCCCGAGGACATGAGCAGCACCATCGCGTCCGCCGGCAGCGGCGCCAGCCCTGACTCCTTGGACCTGTCCGCGAGCAGGTCATCCACGCGCTCGGGCCCGAGGATCACCGCCCCGCGATGGCCGTCGCTGGCCCAGGTCACGGTCCGGGTGTCGCCGTCGAGCACCAGCACCAGCGCCTTGCGCTTGCTGCCCGGCGCGGTGTCGCCGAGCGCCTCCAGCAGGTCCGCCGCGTTGCAGGACACGTCTTTGCTGCGTGCCGCGAACGCTCCTTGCAGCGCGGCAATCACCAGCGCCCCAGCCACCCCGGCGGCCTCCGCCTCCACCACCATCACCGCGAGCCGCGACGGCGACAGCAGCGCCCACGACCAGCCCTCGCCACCTGGCTGCAGCGAAGCGCGGTGATGGATGGCGATCCGCCAGGGGCCGGTGTCGTCGTCCGCCAGCGGCCGGTAGTGGCCGAACAGCGCGTTGGCGATGTCCACCTCGCGGGCCGAGGTCGCGGCCGCGTTGGCTTCACGCGCCAGGCCGGCGTGGATCAACGTGTTGCCCACGAGCTGCGCCGAGTCAAACAGAAACAAGCGCTCGGCGTCCCGCAGCGGCCGCGCCGCGAGCTGCGCCGCCTCCGCCACCGCGATGAGCTCGCCTCGATCGATCACCGGCACCGCCATCGCCGCGCCGCTCTTGGCGAACATGCGCTCGATCGCGGCGCGCAGGTTACCCAGGCGCATGAGCGAGACCTCGGAGGCCATCACCGGGGCGTCCAGCGAGCGCAGCCAGGCCCGCGTAGCGTCGCCGAGCTCGTCGATCTCCAGCCGCAACCGGACCTGCCCCAGCCCGACCTGCTCGGCCCACAGCTTGGCCAGGCGCTGCCCGGCCTCGGTGGCGCCGTCGGTGGTGCCGAGCTCGCGCGCGAACTGCTCGAGGAGCTGTTCGTAGGCGTTGCCAGCGGCCGCCTTGCCCCGCGACGCCACCCAGGTCACCAGCAGCGCGGCGCCCCACAGCGGCGCCGCGAGCAGCGCGACCACGACCGGGGACACCACGCCCTCCTGCGCGGCCACCCAGACCACGAGCGCGATGAGCGCGCCGGCGGCGGCGTAGATCGCAAGCGACATCGACGCCGCGCGATCGAGTCCGCGCGCGCGCAGCAGGTCGGTCCGAAAGATGAGGTGCAGACACAGGCCGCCGCCGAGCAGCGCCGGCAGCCAGGCCAGCGGATAGGAGCCGCCGACGCCGTACGCCATCAGGGTGTCCGCGGTGGCGACCATCGCCAGCACGGGCAGCGCAGCCAGGTACCGCACCGCCGAGGCGCGCTGCGCCGCGGGAGAGGCGCGCATCGCCAAGACCAGGCCCGCGGCCGGCCACGACACCACCTGCAGCGCGTGCAGCCACTCGAGCGGCCCCGCGGCGGGAAACAGCACTCCCGACGGCAGGACGATCACGCCCTCGATGATGAGCCCGGTGAGCCAGGACACCGCGAGCAACGCCACGCCGCTGCCGATGGCGATGCGCGCCAGGTAGCGGAAGCGATCGAGCTGACCGCTCACCGCCAGCAGCACCAGAAACAGGCTCGGACCAAGGAACATCGTCGGCCCGTTGCCGAACCGATGCAGCCGGTAGGCTGCGTTGACGTCCTCCGTCACGCAGATCGCGGCGGCGGTCGCCAGGGTCCAAGGCACGAGCGAGCCAGTGGCGCTGATGAGCCCAATGCGGATGACCCGGTCGCCGCGCTGGACCGCCGCGACCACCAGCACCGACGTGACCGCGAGCGCCGCGGCCAGGTACGGCAGCGCCAGCCAGGTCCACTCGAACGAAGACGTGGGCTCGCTCACCAAGCTCCCCCTGCTGGCGACAGAGAAGACACATCGCCCCGCGCATCGTGAACGCCCGTCACGATTGGACGTAGAAGTTTCAGCGATCTGCGTCCGGGGCCCTGCTGCTTCGCCCGCCACGCTGGCGCTCGTCGGCTACACCAACGCAAACGTGTCGGGCAAAGGTGTTGCGACACGACCCTAGCGTCGCCCGAGCTTCGAGGGCGGTCAACCCATGCACCGCTCGCAAGCCAGGCCGCGGGGCCGGCCGCCCCGGACCGCGAGCGCGACCACGCCACGCCGCGGCCCGCTGCCAAGGTGGAGAACCTACGCCGCATGTGGGTGTGACAGTCGCACGCGCAGAGTGGCTCAGAGTCGAGAATTCGTGAGAAGATGACGCATTGTCGCGCCGCGCCCGCAGGTTCCGAGCCAGCATTCCCGCCACGGTCGTGCCTCTCGTCGGTGGAGAACGGGTCGTCTGTCGCACGCGGGACGTGTCGGATGTCGGGACCTGCCTTGATACCGTCGCGCCGCTGACACCGGGGACGCGCGTGTCAGTGTCCATGCTCGATCCGGTGCTCGGCACCGCCATCGAGATGATCGCGGAGGTGGTCCGCGAATCCAAGAGCCTGGCCACGCCGTCCCTGGGGCTGCGGTTTCTCGAGCCCAACGACGAGTGGCGTGCGCTGGTGGCGAACGTCGCCCGGCGCGCTGGCCCGGTGCAGGACAAGCCCCACCGCCGCCTGCGGGTGCTGGTGGTCGGCGATGATCACCGACAGCGCGGCGCCATGGCGCTGTACGTGACCAGCGGCTGGGACGTGCTGTTTGCCAACGACGAGGACAGCGTGGCCGAGGCCATCGACAACGTCGTGCTCGACGCGGTCATCGCCGAGGCGGGTCCGGACGAAGGCTGGCGCCCGCTCATGGAGTCCGCGCGCCGCGCGCAACCGACGGCTCGAAGGATCGTCCGCGGCGTCCACAACGGCCCCCAGGCCGACCCGCTGGTGCATCGGTTCGTCGAGCGCGACGCCGGCCTCGACGCGCTGGTGGACGCGCTCACCGCAGATCTGCGGATCTCGTAGCCCTCGCGCGGCGCTCGCTGGCGCCGGCGCTCTCGCTGGCGCCGGCGCGGCGCGCCATCCGAGCCTCGCGCGGCGCTCGCTGGCGCGCTACCGCTCGGTGAGCCCGTCGCCGTCGCGCGCTTCGCCTGCTCGCTCGGCCAGCTCCCGCTCGCGCTCGGCGATGCGTTGCGCCTGCTTGTCCACCGCGTCCAGGAGCTGGCGCTGCGCCATCTCCTCACGCAGCCGCGAGGCGCGGTCTCGCGCCGCCCGGGCCACCGCGTGGCGCGCCAGCGCGCGCGACAGCATCACCGAGACCCCGGTGGCGGCCTCGATGACCACCATCTGATCGTCGTGATCGCGAAACGCCCGCTCGCAGGCGATGAGCAGCCGATCAAACAGCCACTCCGCGTCGGCCAGGAGCTGGCTCTCGGAGTCTCCCCACGCCAGCCGTCGCGCCACCGAGTCCTGCACGGTGACGTCGATGCCGGCGATGGACTCCGTGCCCAGGGTCAGCGCGGACAGCACGGCCTCGAAGATCTCGGCGCAGGCGTCGCTGGCGCCGACGCCCGAGACATCCAGCACCTCGTCTCGCAACACCGCGACCCGCTCGACCAGCTCGCTCATCGCGGATCCTCCGGCGGCGGCGTGTCCCAGACCACCGGCACCGTGTCCTCGCCGTGAGGTGCCACCGGGGCGAACGCGCCGGGGCCCAGCGCCGCCCGCTCCAGCTCCGCCCGCCGCCGCTCCAGCCGCTCCAGCTCGGCGCGGAGCTGCGCGGTCGTGCGCTGCGCGTCACGCAGCCGCTCGGTGGCCGGCGCCACGGCGTCCAGCAAGAGCCCGGTGACCGTGGCCACCAGCCGCTGGTGACACGTGCTCACCAGCCGCAGCGCGCGCGCCTTGGTGGCCTCCGGGTGACGGGTCTGGTGAACCGCCGCGGTGAACAGGAGCCGTACGCGCTCGAGGGCCTCGAACAGCGGCTGCAACCCCACGTCGTCCAGCGTGCGCATGCCGTAGAGCTCGCGCGCCTCGGCGATCACCGCTGGCGGATCTTCCCCATGCACCGCGATCGCCTCGAGCGCGGCGATCGAACGCTGCACCAGCAGCGCGTCCGAGGGCACCGCGGCGCGGGCGATCGTCAAGACCTCGCGGACCGCGCGCGCGGTGGTCCCTTCCTCTCCATCGAGGCCGCCGTCGAGGCCTCCGTCGAGGCCGACGGTGGAGACGCCGCGCTTGCTGCGCAGAAACGGGATCGTCGGATCATCCGAGAACGGCAACCGACCGCTCTCGCCATGCGGCTCCGCCGCCGCCGCCACCGCGTGCAGAAAGACCAGCTCCCGCTCCACCCCGCGCAGGCGATCTGCGAGCAGGTTGCCCACCGCCAGCTCGGCGACGATCAGCGCGCGCGCGACCGCGATGTCCAGGAGCGAAGCGAGCCGGCGCTCCTCGACGCGGATGGCGTCTACCACCTCGACGGCCGCGGCGTGTAGCGTGTCCAGCACCGCGCGCAGCACGGACCAGTCGCCGCCGTGATCCAGCCAGCCCGCGCCCAGGTTCTGGGCGAAGGTCCACACGTTGACGCCGGTGGACTTCTCCAGATCGTGAAACAGCGCCTCGCAGAAGCTGCCGGCCACCAGCTCGATGGCCTCCTCCGGCGGCAACCCGCGGCACAGCGGCGACCGCCCGAGCCCCTGCGCGCGCGCGGCGGCCACGAACCTCGGTTGCTCCTGCCACCACGACGCGGCGCCGGTGGTCCGCACCACCTGGGTGTTGCTCGCTGGCGCGGCGCCGGCCTCGATCACCAGCGTGGTGATGTTGTCACCGCCGCCCCCGCGCAGCGCCAGCTCGATGAGATCGCGCGCCACGTCCGCGGCCGCGTCGCCAGAGCCCAGGAGATACTGGATGCCCTCATTGGAGGCGAAGCCAAAGAGCCCGTCAGAGCACAAGAGCAGGCGGTCGCCGGCGCGCAGGTCGATGGCGACGACGTCCACCGCCGCCTCGAACTTGGCGCCCAGGTTGCGAGACAGCACGTTCTTGTACGGATGGTTCTCGGCGTCCTCGACGGAGATCATGCCGCGTGACAGCAGCTCGGCCACGATCGTGTGATCGCGGGTGAGCTGCGACATCCGGCCCTGGCGCCACAGGTAGGCGCGGCTGTCGCCGACGTGCGCGATCACCGCGCTCCTTGGCCGGTGGACCTCGGGGACAAAGCAAACCACCGCCGTGGTCCCCATGCCATGCAGGCTCCGATCTGCGCGGGCCGCGTCGAACACCGCGGCGCACGCATGCAAGAGCGAGTTCTCCACCAGATCCATGGGCGGCAACTGGTCCGCGTTGGCGGTCACGTACGCGAGCACCGCGTCGCGCGCGGTCTGCGAGGCCACCTCGCCGGCCTTGGCGCCGCCCATGCCGTCGAAGACCCCGTAGAGCCCCAGGTCGAGATCGACCAGCAACGAGTCTTCGTTGCCGGCGCGGACCTTGCCCACGTCGGTGCTGCCAGCGGCCTCGATGACGATCGCGCCTCGGCTCATCGGGTCTTGCCCTCGGGTTCGCCAGGCAGCGTGGTCAGCGCCGGGATCGCCTCGGTGACCGGCTCGACGACGCCATCGACGACGCCATCGACGACGTCGACGTCGTCGTCCTGGGTGTGAACCAGGTCGGCGGTGCCCGGGTCCGTCGCGGCCTCCACGTGCGTGGACTCTCCGCGCGGCGCCGCCGGGCGCGCGCCACCGCGGGTCATCACCCATGGCGTGGGCTCGGTGATGGAGGCTGGACGAGGGCTCGCCACGATCGCCGCCGGTCGCTTCTGCCCGGTGCGCAGCTCGTGCGACAGCGCCTTGCGCCGGCCCAGCTCATCCGCGATGAGCTCATTGACGATGCGCACCGCGCCCGCGGTGACCCGCGCCACCAGCAGCGCCAGCTCCTCGCCGTGCCCGGTCAAGAGCCGCTCCTGCACCACCTGGACCGCGGTGTCGCCGATGGCGACCAGGGTCGAGAGCGCGGAGCTGGCCCCCGACTCTTCGGCAGCGCGCTTGGCCAAGAAGGAGGTCAGAAACGCGCGATGGGTGGGCAGGTCCGAGGTGGCGATGAAGTCGCCAAAATCATCCAGCACCGCCTCGATCTGCGCGCGCGCGGTGGCCTCGTCGCTGCGCGCCAGCGCGGGATCCAGGCTGGTGCGCAGCTCGAGCAGGCGCGTCACCATCTCCGGACGAAGTCCGTAGAACGCACGAGCGCTCGGCGACGCCGACATGTGCGCACTGTACACTGGGCAGCACTCGCTGAGAATGGCCGAAGGACCATGCAATGCTGACGGGCGGCGCGTGCTACCATGGTCCCCGACTTGCGCGGAGATCACCTGCTGAGGCAGCGATGAAAGAAGGTCGAGTCCTCGTTGTCGACGATGAACCCGGGCTGCGGAGCTGGCTCTCAGCTTTGCTCGCATACGAGGGTTATCTGGTCGAAGAGGCCTCCAACGGCGCGGTCGCGCTGGAGGTGCTGCAGACCTTTCGCCCCGACGTCATCATTCTCGATCTCATCATGCCGGGCATGAACGGCAGAGAGTTCCTGCTGGAGCTGCGAGAATCACCCGAGCTTGCGAAAATCCCTGTGCTGGTGTGGACCGCGGTCAAAGGGGTTCACATCAACCTGACCTCGCTCGGCGCCACCGAGATCCTCGAGAAACTCCCGGATCCCGATGAGATCCTGCGCAAGGTCGCGCTCGCGGTCTACCGCTCCGGCCACCGGAGCCCGCCAACCCAGCCTCCCCTGTCGGCCCCCAGCGAGCAGCTCCCGGCCAACCAGCGCGCCGAGGTGGTGGTGGTGCTAGATGCGGTCCGCAGCCGCTGGCCGCGCCGCGTGAGCGAGCTGGAGGCAGGCGGCTTCCACGCCCTGCCGCGCATGGAGCCGATGCCGCGGGCCCTGCGCCTGGCCAAGGCAGTGGACGCGGTGGCGATCCTCGTCGAGCACAGCGCGGTCTCCGCTGAACCCTCGCTGGCGGAGCTGATGGCCGAGCCCAGCCCCATCGCCGTGCGTCGGTTCGACGCCACCGAGCCCAACATCGACGACGACCTCCTGCGGTTCCTCAGCGCCTGCGCCGTGCAACGGCGGGCCACGCGCCCAAGCTGACGCAGGTCGCGGCGCCAGGACAAGGCGCCGCCTTGCGCCGTCCCAGACTCCGCCCGATGTATCGGCCACCGACGCGGCCGATGGCTGTCGGGGATGGCCCCCTCGCAGCGGCACACGTCCCCCCTCGCTCTCCCGGCGCTCCCTGGCGCGGCGCTGGCGATCCTCCGCGGTCTTTCGCCGAGCCGGGCCCGGCTCGGCGCGCTCGGGATCTTGCTCACCGCGCACGCCCTGGCGCACGCCGCCCCCAAGCCCTCGCACCCCGTGCTCGCCAGCGCCACCAGCGCCCAGCCGTACGACCTGGTGCTCGGAGAGCTCGGCGAGCTCGCCGCCCCGCGCTCCGCTCGCCAGCTCGTGCCCCAGGCGCCCACGACGCCCGGCTCGTCGCAGCTCGCCCACAGCCGCACCATCTACCTCAACAAGAACGGCGTCACCTTGCAGCCGGCCGCCGTCAACGACGCGCGACAGGACCGCTCCACCATCGCCACCCAGCCCACCATCATCCCGCCGTGGGCGGTTGACGCCACCACCTGGAACGCGACCGTCACCTGCCTGCGCGAGATCTTCGCGCCGTTCGCCGTCAAGATCGTCACCTCGGACCCCGGCGCCGAGCTGCACCTCGAGGCCGTGTTCGGAGGAGAGCCGACGCTGCTCGGCCTGCCAAGGACGGTGGCTGGCGTGTCGCCGTTCACCACCTCGTGCTCGATCATCGAGAGCTCGATGGTGTTCGTGTTCACCGCCGCCTTGCCGGTGAGCGCGCGCGGCGTCTGCGAGATCATGGCGCAGGAGATCGCCCACTCGTACGGGCTGGACCACGAGCTTCTCGCCGCCGATCCCATGACCTACCTGCCCTACGAGGGAAAACGCTGGTTCCAGGAGCAGCTCGCCCCGTGCGGCGAGTACACCGCGCGGCCCTGCGGCATCGGCACGTCGTCGTGCCGCGCGATGCAGAGCTCGCTCTTGCTCCTGCGGCAGCGCCTGGGGGTGGCCGACGCGGTGCCGCCGCAGGGCAGCCTGATCACGCCGCTCACCGGAGACAGCGTCGGCTCCACGTTCACCATCGAGGCCACCGCCACCGACAACATCGCCATCGCGGAGGTCGTCTTCTTGCTCGACGGCACCGCGCTCGGATCCGTCGCCGAGCCGCCGTACCAGCTCACGGTCAAGAACATCGCCGCGGGCGAGCACGTCTTGACCGCCGAGTTCGTCGATCAGGGGCGCAACGTCCTCCGCGCCACCGCGACGATCACGGTGGAGGACTCGAGCACGCACGGCCTCCTGGCCGGCTGTCACGCGGCGGGCGACAGCACCGGCCCGCTGCCGCTGCTCCTGGCCTGGCTCCTCCCCTGGTGGCGGACGCGCCGGCGCCAGGCGCCCGCTCGATAGCCACCTGGCGCTTCCGCGCCCGCATGACCGCGCCCAGCTTTGCATTTCGCCCCCGACGTCAGTACAACCGGCGACATGCTCACCGGGAAACAACGCCGCTACCTCCGCGCTCTGGGTCACCCCCTGGCCGTCACCGTGCAGCTCGGCCGCGGCGGACTCTCCGAAGGCGCGGTCGCCGCGGTCAGCCAGGCGCTGGACGATCACGAGCTCATCAAGGTCAAGCTCCTCGAGAGCGCCGGGCTCGACCGCCACCAGGCCGCCGCCGACCTGGCGGGCGCCACCAAGAGCGAGATCGCGCAGGTCCTGGGCAACACCATGCTGCTCTACCGCGCGCGCAAGGAAGATCCGCAGATCGAGCTGCCCTGACCCGGCGGCCGGAGGCGGCGGCGGGAAGGGGGATGCCCCGCAAGCGTTTCCGGTTCGTCACGCCTGTGCCACACTGCTCTACCATTGTTGCGCCCGAAGGTAGACAAGTGAGGTTTTCATGAGCGGTACCGTGCTCGTCATCGAAGACGAAGTCGATCTGGCCACCACGCTCGAGTACAACCTCCGCAGCAATGGCCTCACCGCCCGCCTGGCGCACACCGCCAAGGCCGGGCTGGAGGCGGCCGCCAGCGATCCGCTCCCTGACGTGATCGTGCTGGATCTCATGCTGCCCGACCTGTCTGGCACCGAGGTCTGCCGGCGCTTGCGCGACAACCCGCACACCCGCGCCATCCCGATCATCATGTGTACCGCCAAGGGCGACGAGATCGACCGGGTGGTGGGCTTCGAGGTCGGCGCCGACGACTACGTGGTGAAGCCCTACAGCGTCCGCGAGCTGCTCCTGCGCATCCGCGCCATGCTGCGCCGCACCCAGCGCACCGAGGCCGAGACGCCTAGCCTGCGCTTCGGCGTGCTGCGCATCGACCACGGCGCCCACCGCACCTGGGTGGACGAGCAAGAGGTCCAGCTCACCGCGCTGGAGTTCCGCCTGCTGACCACCCTGGCCACGCGGCGCGGGCGAGTGCAGAGCCGCGAGACCTTGCTCAGTGACGTCTGGGGCATCGAGGCCGACATCACCACCCGGACCGTGGACACCCACGTCAAGCGGCTGCGCGAGAAGCTGGGCGTCGCCGGCCGCTACATCGAGACGCTGCGAGGCGTGGGCTACCGCTTCAAGGATTCGCCTGACGAGGCCACGGCGGAGGAAGAGGCGCCTTGATCCGCCGCCTGGGCGTTCGCGTCGCGCTCTTTGGCCTCCTGGCCATGACCGCGGCCGGAGTGCCGGTGGAGATCGGCATCCTGGAGCGCGCGCAGACCCGCGCGCACCAGGACGAGATGAACGCTATCTCCGAGCTCACCGCGCTGGCAGCGCGGACGCTGTCGAGCTCGCTGGGGACGCCGCAAGCCGTGGCCACCCTGACCGAGCTTTGCGCCGCGACCCACG
>JADJJK010000078.1 GCA_016706545.1 Myxococcales bacterium | reverse complement strand
TGCCGTCGCCGTTCGGCGCAAGCTCCGAAACGGCAGCCTGAGATCTTCGGCGAGGCAGCGAAACGCCGCCTTGGCGCCGCTGATGACTCCGGACGCCCGCGCTATGGTGCCTATGCCCTAATGAGGTAAGGTTTTTCTCCGTGGATCTTGGCGTCCTTGGCAGGGCGGCCGGAAGTACGCGCTCTGGGTCAGCTCTTGGCGCCACCGAGAACGCGGAGCCATGGTGCGCCACCAGCTCGGTCTGGAAGGTCTGTGTCTCATCCGTGCTGCTTGATCTTACCACGTGCGCGCGCAGGTCAGGCAAGAGCTTCCTCAGCGCGGCCAGATCCGGTCTGCCGCGCACGCGGCGGCCAGGTCGTCCCGCAGGGCAGCGGCGCGTCCGGATGCGGGACCGGGGACAGCACGTGGAACGAGCGCCGCACCGGCGGCCAGGCCCGGATCGCTGACGGGCGGCGCGTGCAGGTATACAGGCTGGAAGTCGTCGGCGAGTTTGTCGCCGTGAAAGATCCCCCCTCGAGCAGCCCGCGATAGCGCGGGCCAACACCACGGTGTGGTGCGCGATCTTGTTCCGCAGCTGACGTCCGTCCCAAAGCACAGGACGAACAGCGACATGGACCAGGACATCTTCCTGAGCCGCCGCGCCGTGCAGAGCAGCGGCGGCTCCTCGCCGCAGAGCCGCGCAGAGTGTGGTGCAGGTCGGCGTTGGACAACACCCAGATCGAACGGCCTGTCGGTCTGGGCCGCGGTCCACCAGGTGGCGCGTGGGGTCTCCTGACGTCTCGACGCGGACCTTTCTGCACCGGCGTCTCGAGCCGGAAGCCTCCGCCCAGCTCGGTCAAGAGCCGCACCAGCGCAGAAGCCACCAGCGCCAGTGCCGTTGCGTGGGAACCACACCCCACTTTGCGCTCGAGGCAGTGGATGAGCGTGGGGATCGACGAGGTCTCGAACGGGTTGCCGCCCAACAGCAGCGAGTGAAATGACAGCGCCTGGCGCACGTGGCTCGTCCCAATAAACCGCGCCACCGTGCGGTACACCGAGCGGTCTCGCGCGCAGGCCGGCGAGCTGCGGCGCTACTTCGACCATGTCCCAGAAGCGCAGGAACGGCTGATGCGCCAGCTTCAGCGGGGCCTTTCTCAAACAGCCAGCGCCGCGAGTACTTCTCGACGAAGCGCTGCGAGCCTCCGCGTCCGCCGGGTCGCGCTCGCGGATCTGGCGCAACATGCTCGCTGCCATCGCCGCTTCGTAGTCGAGCTGGTCTCCGTCGTATTGCCACCAGCCGATAGAACGGCGTGTGACTGGCAGGAGCTCGACGTAGTCGGACATGCGGCGGCCGGAGCCGGAGAACAGCTCCTCCAGGCAGTGCGGCGGGGTGATCACCGTGGGACCGGCGTCGAAGGTGTGCCCGCCTTCGCGGCGCCACGCAGGCGCGGGGCCACCCGGTTGATCTCGGCTCGAACACGGTCACGGACACGCCGGTTCGCGCCAGGCGAATGGCGTTGCGCCAGGCCGCCAAATCCGTTGTCGATGACGGCTGCGCGATGCGGCCTCGATGCTCACCCATAGCTTCTTGCCTCCAGTCGTTCGATCTCGGCCACCAGGCCGCGGTGGACCTGGCTCCAGGTGTAAAATACGTCGAGGGCGCGCGATGATCGCGGACCGCGGCGCGGCCCACCGCCAGCGAGCTGTCGCGCAGCGCGGTCGTCACGAGCTCCAGCTCTTCATCGCAGGCGGCGGGCAGTCGCCAGCAGAAGCGGGCCACCGCGAGCTCGTCCACCGCGCTGCGCAGCCCGGCCCACGGCCAGGTCGGCTGGTTGCCGCGCAGGTCCTCGAGCCCCCCGGCGTCGCGCCTGGAAAGCGCGCGGCGATCGAGCCCGTGATCATCAGAGCATCTGCAGCCCGACTCCCAGCTCCTCCCCTGAACTGCGCCACCGTGGCGTCGGGCCGGTCTGCGCCGGCCGCCACCGCGCCAGCCCTGGCGGCCAGGCCCATGAGCACGCCCGTCTTGTTGTACGTCGTGGTGGGCCACGGTCTGCGGATGGGGCGCGGCTCGAGGTGGCTCACGTCCACGGAGAGGTCGAGCGACTGGCCCTGGTGGCAGCGCATCACCGTGGTCACCGCCTTCGCGGGTCAGCCTGGCGCGGGCGGCTCCGGCAGCGGTCATCGATGAGCGACAGCGCCTCGAAGTACATCCAGTTGCCGGTGCTGATGGCAAGCGGAGCGCCGACGATGCGTAAAAGCGTGGCAAAGCGTGCCGCGGCGGTGGTTGGAGTCAAACTCTGCACGTCATCGACGATGAGCGATCCGGCGTGCAGATCTCGACGAGCCAGGCAACTCGCGCGGGATTCGCTGGACCGCCCGAGCCGCGCCAGGTCAGCCGGGTCAGCTTGCCGCGTGAACTCTTGCCGGGCCGGCGCAGTGAACTCGCGAGCCGGAGCGATCAGCGCGTCGCCACAGCGCGAAGGGCAATCGGCTCCGCTTCGGCCCGCCGCTTCGCGCGCCAGCGCGCCGCGCGTGGCGGATCGCCAGCGGGTGGCAAGAAACGGCCGAGGAACTGCTCCAGCGCTTCGAGCAGCGGGGCCAGGCCCCTTTCAGGTGCGCAGCGCGGGGGTCATCATGGCCTGGCCGACGCAGCGTAGGCTGCGGCAGCGCCATACGCGCCAGGACACGAGCGCGCGGCGGACGGCCCAGCGAAGATCCGCGCCTGATCGAACGGCGCCGTTTCGCAGGCGTAGAACCGGCGGATGGCCTCTGGGCAAGTGATAAAGCGCCTGAGTACGTGATAGCGCTGCTCGGGCGAGAACCACTGGAACAGCATCCAGTTGAGCCGGAAATCAAAGTGGAGCTGCCGCACGTGCCTGCGCAGCGTTAGCGCACCGCTTGCCCCGGAAGCTCGGCGGCCCCGGTCGCGGCGATGGCCAGCGCCAGCCGGAGCGCCACCGGGAACGAGTAGCCGGTGGCCGCGTGGAACCAGCCGCCCTGGTAGCCGGCGACCAGCGTGGCGCCCGTCGCGGTCGTTGGCCCGGTCGGCGCGGTCGGCCTGGTCGTCGCGCATCGTTGGCCTGGTCGGCCCGGTCGGCGGTCGGCGGCCTGGTCGTCGCCGTGGACCTGGCCGGGCGCGGTCAGCCCTGCGTGCCAGTGGCGTGATCTGTCCTTCGCGCACGATCTTCGGCGACCTGCCACCTCGCTCGCTGGCGTGCTGGCGATGCGCTCGCGCAGGTGCTGACGTCCAGGTAGGCGGAGCCAGAGAAGTAGGTGTCTTCGATCAGCGGGCGGGTCGCTGGTCAGCGGCAGCACATAGAAGAAGCGGAAGCCATCCACCTGCGCGACCCGGGCGTCTATCAGCATGTGGGCTGGCGACCCTGTGCGGCGCGGCGCAGCGGCTTCGAGCCTGATGAACTTCTGATACCCGGCGCGGCCATCAAACGCGCCAGCGATCGGGCCCCGCGCGTCGATGACGGCGCGCGCGACCAGCTCCACGGCCTCCGCGGCTGCGTGCGCGTTCGCGCCCACCAGTCTCGCCACCACCTCGCGTCGAGGTCATCTGCACCGCCCTCGTGCCTGCACAGCAGATGGCACCCGGCGCGGCCAGCGCGAAGTTTGCACGACCGCGCAGCCGCGCGGCGGTACGCACGCATACTCGGAGTCGAGCTGCCGGCGGTGGGTCGGGAAGGCGACGTCGTACCTCGCCCAGCGGTGGCCACCAGCGGCTCGGATGAAGGCGCGCCGCCGCTGGGACGTCGCTGGCGTGAAAGCACCACGTGTGGTTGCCGCCCAAGGTCTTGCCGCGCTCCACGATCGCGATGCGCGCGGTTGGCTGGTGCGCGCGCGCCAGCGCCAGCAAGGCCGTTTTGCAGGCCCCCCACCCAAGCGCGTAGTCGACGTCGAGTTGCATGGTGAGCTGTAGAGGACCAGAGGTAAGCTGCGGGGACGTGATGGCAAAGGTTCCCAGAAAGCCCGCTTTAGACGATCGGCCGCGGTCTGGGTTACGGGGTTGTGTGGCTCGCCACGGCTAGCGGCTGGCTGCGCTACAGAAAGCTCGCCGCCAATGTGGCAGTGGACCTCGCCGCTCGTACCAAGTCCCGTTTTCACAAGAGTCAGACCTGGAGCTGGCACTGCGCGCGGCTGTCAGGCTCGGGCGCTCGAGGGGGGTTCTTACTGGTGACCGGCGTCGGCCTGACCTCTTGGCGATGCTGACCGAGGGCTTTGCGGGCTGGGGCGCCGGGTTTCTGCAGGATGACTGCGGAGGTCGCGGTGATCGAGCGCAGGGCCGGACGGCGCCGAGATCGCGGCGTCGGCGCGCTCGGCGTTAGCCGCTGCGCGCGCTTACGCCGCCTGGCGCTCCTGCACCGCTCGCGCGGATCCTCGAGCTGACCGACGCCGAGGCGCAGGTGGCGCTGGCAGCGGCGCGCCCGGTGGATGCGGCGCCGCTCTACTGGCTCACCGCCGCCCACGCCACGCTGCTCGGGATGACCGGCGAGCTGGGGCTGGCCCTGCGCCTACCGCGCATGCTCGCGGTGCTGCGCCAGGTCATCGAGCTCTCGCCCACCTTCAGGCGCATGGCCAGGCCCACCTCTTGCTGGGCGTGCTGCTCTCTGCGGCCCCGGTGGGCGGCGATCTCGACGAGGGCGGCCGCCAGCTCGCGCGCGCGCGGGCGCTCAGCGACGGCCGCCTGCCAGTTCATCGTCGACGTGCTCACGGCGCGCGCACGCGGTGGCGCGCGGCGACCGCGCGCTTCGTCGCCTTGCTCCGCCAGGGTGCTGTCCCCGTCGCCGGCGGTCTTCCCCGAGCAGCGCCTGGCCCACAAGCCGGCGCACCGCATGGCCCGTCGGTACCTGCGGCTGGGCGCTCGCTGGTTCGCGCCGCTCCCCAGGTGACGGCCGCGTCGTGACGGCCGCGTCGCGTCCCGTCGCGTCCCGTCGCGTCCCGTCCGCGCGGCACGTGCAGCGCGCGCAGCTACAGCGCGCCGCGCAGGCCCAAGGTCGGCACGATAGGCAAGCTCGGTGATCGCCTGGCGCTCCGGAGAAGTCGTAGATGTAGCTGTAGCCCAGCACGCGGGCGTGGGCGTAGACGTTGGTGATGTGTCGAGGTACGCGGACATCTTGAGGCCGCCCCCCGTCCACTTGCGGGGGTCGATGCGGAGGTCGAGCGCGTGGCTGCCGTTCGATGCGGGTCCGAGTTCACGCGGCCGTACGCGGGACATAGGTGTTGGTGTCGTCCAGGTACAGCGGGCCGTCGATCGGGGTCTCCGGCGTGCCCGTGGAGTACTGGAAGCGCCCGCCGAACTCCCACCGACCCCAGCTTGTAGCTGCCCACGACGATCAGGTAGTGCGGCTGATCGGCGTCAAAGAGCCGCGCCGTCCCCGGCCGTCGACGCGGCTCGGCGAGAGTAGGTGGGCCGCCCAGCCAAACAGGTTGTCCTGGCGCACGCGCACCAACAGCTCCGCGCCGTAGGAGCGGCCGACGCCGGTGTTGACGAAGGCGTGAGCGGATTTGTCTGCGACAGCAGCGGATCACGCACCACCGGGTCATCGCGAACGGTGCAGGAACACCGAGCCTGTCAGTCGACACGCCGGAGCCGTCTGATGCTCCACGCCCAAAGCACGTACTGGGTGGCCCGCTCCGGCAAGAGCGTGTTCGGCACGGTCTCACGCCTTGCTGTAGCGGGCGGAGTGGCGGCCCAGCGCGGTCTCGGAGCGAGAAGGCTGGCGACACCCGGTAGCTCGCCTGCGCGCGCGGCGACAGCGTCCACTCGCCGATGTGCTCATATTAGTCGTAGCAGCCGCCGGTGAGCTGCAGCGGCGACGTCGGCTTCACGTCCACCGCCGCGTAGGCGCCGCGACGACGTGGGTGTGAGCAAAGATGGTCGCCATGTAGTCGATGAGCGGAGCCGCGAGGAGCTGGTGGGCGGCGGCTCTCCTCCGCGGGCTGCGCGGGGAAGCGGAACGCCCAGCTCCACCTCTTGCCAGCGCGCGTCGGCGCCGGCGCGCACGCGCCCCTGGTCGTTGATCTTCGCGTTCATACGTCGTCGCGCGCCTCAAGAAGGTGAGGCTGGTTCACGTCGAGGAAGCGGTCGGCGGTGCTGGCTGCGGAAGTCGCCGTCGCCGCCCGACACGGGTAGAGGCGATTGATGAGGTCGCCCTTGCCGCGGGGTCCAGCTCCGATGACGCGGGTGGACGAGGTCTCGTTCTCGAAGGTCGCGCCGTGGTGACCGGATCGTTGGGGTCGAGCGGTCGTTGATGAGGGAGGTTGTCGAGGCTGGTCGGGCGAGCAGGCTGACGCGGTCTCGGTCGGTGGGACGCCAGTCCACGCGGAGCTGGCCGGTCATAGTACGTGGGCGCCGCGGTAGAGGTTGACGCCGGAGTCCTCGGGGAGCACCACCGGCGGGATGAAGTCGATGATGGAGCGACGGATCCCGCGAGGACCTGCAGGTTCAGCCGGCGCCGAGATCGCGGCGCCACCAGCGCGACCAGGTTGTGAAGGACAGCTCCGCGAAGCCCTCGGCCTTGGGCACCACGCGTCGTCGCGAGTGACCACGTTGATGAGTGCCATGGTGGCTGGCCTTCCCTCGCCATCCGCCGGGCGTGAGACTCGATGTTCGAGGATGAACTCAGTGGCGGGCTCTGCAGACCGAAGAAGAGAGCAGAGGATCGGCACCTCGATGCCGTCGATGGTGACGCGCGGATTCCCCCGGCGCGGCGCCGCGGACGAAACCAGCAGTCCAGGGCCCCGGTGGTGGTGGCGGCCAGCCCGCAAGCTGCGGATGGACTGTGAGCGCGTCGCCGCGGGGCGCCCGGATCCTCGTGATCTCTCCTCGCGGCTAAGGCTCGCCGGTTGGGTGGCGGCGGAGCCGGGGCCTGGTCCTCGACCTGGATGATCTCGGACGTGGCGCCGGGCCGAACAGCAGCAGCTCCTCGCCTACGATGCCGCCCTCGGGCACCACCAGCGACTCCACGCTCTCGTCAGTTTAAGCGGGCGCACGGTGACGTCCACCGATCCAGGAGGCAGCTCCAGGGTGAAGCCGCCGACCTTGTTGGAGGAGGGCGGGCTGCGCTTCCTTGGCGGACACCGTGGCGCCAGCGATTGGCTGCAGGGTGGTGCCATCTCGCACCGTGCCGGTGACTGGGTCGGCCATCGCCGGAGCGATCGGAGCGGTCGCCGCGATCACCAGCGAGGCGAGCGCCACCCCGGAGATCCTGCTGCGGGGAAGGAAGGCGCCTGGGGCCAAGAGAGAGTGGACAAAGGAGGCCATCGGTGCCGCAGGTATACGGCATTGACGGCGGTCGGCGAGCCGGTTGGTGCGCTGGCGGAGCCGTTCGCCGGCGCGCCTGGTGGCGACCGCGGAGCTCCATCGCGATCCCCGGTCATCAAGCGTGTCGCGCATCACATCAGGGCCGGTTGGAGGCTTCCGGCCGGCTGTTGGATCCGCTCGGCCGAAAGCGATCCAGCGGAGGCGGTAGGCGCGCGGCACAGCCTCCGGCGGCGCCCGGAGGCCGCTCGGCCCGCGCTTAGATTGCCGGCGACCCCTGGAATCCGCGTACGGTGGCTTGCCGGCTAACTACAACTGTCGCTAACTAATGAAGTACCGCATGGCCCGGGTCCCTCATCTCCCCACCGCGGAGTTCGAGGATCTGCAGAGGTCCTGTGGCGCCTCGAGCAAGCCACGGTCGCCGAGGTGCGCGGAGAGCAGACCCGGCGAGGTTCCTCGCCAGCATACACCACGGTGATGACGCTGCTCGGGCGCCTGGCCGCCAAGGGCGCGGTGCAGGTCGATCGCAGCAAGGAACCCTTCGTCTATCGCGCGGCGCACCGCCGCGAGTCGGTGATCGGCAGTCGGGTCCGCACCTTCTTGCAGGACGTCTTCGACGGCAAGGCGGACTCGCTGGTGCTGCAGCTCGTCGAGGATGAGGCGCTCTCGGTCGAAGATCTTCGCGCCATCGAGCGGACCATCAGCGCCGCGGAGGCGAGCGAGACCAGCGACGCCAGCGAGACCAGCGACGCCAGCGAGCCGAACGACGCCAGCGACCCCATCCGCATCGCCAGCGAGGTCACCCGCGGCGCGACCCACGCTCGCGCGCGCGCGGCCGCGCAAAGTCGCCGCGCGAGCCCACCGCCGCCCGCGCCGGTCGCGGCGCCGGCCGGTGCCGCCCGCGGGCGCCGCGGCGAGGGAGGCAAGGGCCGATGAGCCTGGCGGCGGCGAGCGCGGGCATCGCGCAGGGGCGCGGCGGAGCTGCTGATCCATGGCCTGGCGCTCGCCGGGTGCGCACATCTCGCGGCGCGCCTGGGCCTCTGGCGGCGCAGGCCCGCGGTGTGGGCTGCGCTGTGGACCGTGGTGCTGGTCAAGTGGATCTCGCCGTGGGGGCCTTCGATCGCCGGCAGCCTGGCCGATGTCGGCGCCATGCTGTGGCCCAGCGCCGAGCTGTCGTCCGCGGGGCCGCTTGCGTCGCCCCGTCGTCGCGCACGACCAGCGGGGGACCGGCGAGCGCGCTCTGGATCCTCCTGGTCCTCGCCTGGGTGACCGTGGCGGGGCTCCGGCTGCTCGGCGGCGTGCTTGCGGTCCGGCGGCAGCGCCGGGCAGCGCTGGAGCTGCCGGCCGCGCCAGCGTGGCTCCTCGAGCGAGTCGGGGAGATGGCGCGCCGGCTCGGGCTGGGCCCGCGCAGCTCGCCCGCCGTCCGGGTTCATCCGCAGGCGGTGATCCCGCACCTGCTGGCCGGCGGCCGGCCGCTCCTGGTGGTGCCCAAGACGCTGCTCGAAGGCTCGCGCTCCTCGACCTGGCGTCGGCCCACGAGCTGGCGCGCACCTGCGGCGGCGAGACTGGATCGCGCGCTGGCTGCACGCCGCGGTCGCCGCGGGTGTGGTTCTTCTTGCCGATCCGGCTCCTCATCAGTCGCTCGCTCGAGCGCGCCCAGGGAGGCCGCCGCGGATGCCCTGCCCGCGCGCCTCTCTCGCTCTCCCCCTGTCTACGCGCGGCGTTTGGTCGATGCCACGTTGCGGTGTCAGGGCCAGGCTGGCCGTCCGCTCGTCGGGGTGCTGGCGCTGGCGGCGCCGGCGGCCCTGGTCGAGCGGATCGAGGCGCTGTGCCTGCGTCGCAGCCTGGCCACCACCGGCCTGGGGGGCTGCTTGTGGTCGCCTTCGGCGTGCTCGGGCTCGGACAGCCGCGCGCCGCGGCGCCGGCGCAGGCGGTGGCCCAGTGCGACTACAGCCCCGCCATCGCAGAGGCGCTGCGCGAGGTCCACCCCGAGGCTGACCTCGACGGAGATGGCGAGCTCGCGCGCGACGAAGCCTGCGCGCTGCAAGAGCATCGCCGCGTCGCGCGACGGCGTGGAGCCTGGCGCTGAGCAGGCCTCCGCGGAGCCGCCGTGGCAGCGGCTGTACCGCAACTGCGGGAAGTCTCTGGAACCTCGAGGGGCGCGTGCTCGCGATCTCTACGAGGAGCGTAGTGAGCCGCTCGCGGACCCTGGAGGGCCCGGGGCGTGTGAGCAGGAGTGAGCCGCGGCGGTGTGCGTCGCGGCTGTCAGGTGCCAACGTAGGAGCTACTCTATGAACAAAGTCGATCGTTTCATGCATCCCCTGTTGCTGGCTTCGGCGCTGGCGCTCGCTGCGTCGTGCGCGCAAGACACCAGCGCCATCGACAAGAAGCTCGATCGGATCGCCGAGCGCCTGGCCAGCATCGAGGGCAAGCTCGCGGCCGGCGGCGCGCCCAGGCGGTGGCGGCGCGCGCCCGCCGGAGCCGGATCGCGAGAAGACGTACTCCATGTCCGTCGAAGGCAACCCGTTCAAGGGGCCCGCGGACGCCAAGGTCACCATCGTCAAGGGCTACGAGTACGCCTGCTTCTATTGCGAGAAGGTGCGCTCGACGATGGAGGAGATCGTCAAGAAGTACGGCGCCGATGTCCGCATCGTGTACAAGCAGTTCGTGGTCCATCCGCAGACCGCCACCGCGCCGGCGCTGGCCGCGTGCGCGGCCCACAAGCAGGGGCGCTTCGAGCAGATGGACAAGCTGCTCTGGGACAAGGTCTTCTCCTCGAAGAACTTCGACAAGGACAAGATGACCGACGGGCAGGGCGCGCAGCGCCTAACGGGAGACCCGAGGGCTGCCGATCGTCGTCGGGCTGGCAGAGGAGCTCAGCTCAACATCCAGGAAGTTCAAGGCGGACATGCAGGGCGAGATACTCCGGCCGGCGATCCAGCGTGACCAGGCGGCGCTGCGCGCCCTGGGGATGTCGGGCACGCCTGGCTTCTTCATCAACGGGCGCTGGATCTCGGGCGCGCAGCAGATCGGCACGTTCGTCGCGGTCATCGACGACGAACTCAAGCATCGCGCGCATCGCCGGAAGGCTCGCCGCCAGGGCGACTACCAGACCTGGGTCGTCGAGGAGGGGCTAAAGACCCTCGGCGGCAAGACCGCCGAGCGGCAGTGGCGCGACGGCCGGGCGCGCCATGCCCCGCGCCACGACGCGCGCCTGGCCAGCCGCAGCGAGCCCGCGCAGCCGCGCCCCGGGGACCATGGTTTCCTTGGGCGCCTCGTGGGTTCGCGGGTTCTTCCTCGCCGCGAGATTCGCCGCTTGCGGATCTGTCGCTGGTGTCGGTTCCTGTTTCTGCCCGTGCTGATAGGTTCGCCGCGATTTCTCCCGGGACTTGCACGTGACCCACCTGGCGACGCTGGCGATCAGCGACGATCCGCACCCTGTCAGTCGACGCGATCCAGAAGGCCAACTCAGGACACCACGGCTTGCCGCTGAACTTCGCCCCGAGGCCTACGCAAGTGGCGAGGACACCTGCGCCGTGATCCGGCGCATCCGCAGTGGCCCAACCGGGATCGGTTCGTCCTGTCGGCCGGCCACGGCTCCATGCTGCTCTACGCCCTGCGCACTCACCGGCTACGCGGTCAGCCTCGACGACCTCAAGGCCTTCCGGCAGTGGGGCGGCAGACGCCGGGCATCCCGGTGGCACTTGACCCCGGGCGTGGAGGCGACCACCGGCCCGCTGGGGCGGGGGCGCGGCCAACGCCGTCGGCATGGCGATGGCGGAGACGTTCCTGGCCAGACAGTGGAACCGCCCGGGCCACACGGTGAGTCGACCACTTCACCTACGCGCTGGTGTGAACGGGGACGTGATGGAGGGCGTAGCCTACGAGGCGGCGAGCCATGCCGGCCACCTGGGCCTTAGCGACTCATCCACCTCTACGACGCAAACCAGGTGCGCTCGATGGCCCGCTGTCGCTCATCGTGGGCGAGGACGTCAGCGCGCGCTTCGCCGCCTGCGGCTGGCACGTGCAGCACGTCAGAGATGGAGACCGCGATCTGGACGCGCTCGACCCGCCCTCACCGCCGCCAAGGCGGAGACCGCGCGGCCTTCAATCCTGGTGATTCGCACACCATCGCTTTGGCTCGCCAAGAGGGCTGGCACCGCCGCCGCGCACGGCTCGCCGCTGGGCGAGGCCGGGGTCGCTGCCGCCAAGCTCGCGCTGGGCTGGGATCCATCGGCGTCGTTTCACATCCAGCCGAGGTCGCCGCTCACCTGGACGCGCTTGGGCGCAGCGGCAAACCAGTGTCTAGCCCTGGCAGGCCACCGTAGATGCGTCGCGCGTCACTTGGACCTGGCCGCCGACTTCGATCGTTGCGTGGCCGGTGAACTGCCGGCGGGCTGGGAGTTCAGCGCGTTGCCGCAGTGGGCGCGGACAGCGCGGCCCGGGCCACCGGGTCAGCTCCGGCAAGGTGCTGACGGCGCTGGCAACGACGGCGATCTCGAACCTCTGGGGCGGCGACGCGGATCTCGGTGGCTCCACAAGACCGTCGTGCCGGCAGGGACTACGGCCCCGCCGGCGGCGGTCCAACGTGCGCTTTGGCATCCGCGAGCGCGATGGGAACCATCGCCAACGGCATGCTGTACCACGGCGGCGTCCGGCCGTTTGTGTCCACGCGCTTCGTCTTCTCGGACTACTGCGTCCGGCCATCCGCCTGGCGGCGCTCGGCGGACAACCGGCCATCTACGTGCTCACGCATGACTCCGTGGGCCTCGGCGAAGACGGCCCGACCCACCAGCCCGTCGAGCACCTCATGGCGTTGCGCGCCATGCCAAACCTCGCGGTCGTGCGCCGGCCGACGCCAACGAGACCGCCGCCGCCTGGCGCCTGGCCAGGTCTGACCCACCCCGGCGCCAAGGGCGCGGAGCGCAGCGCGTACGTCCTCGCCGACGGCACGGACGCCTGGTGATCGCCACCGGCTCCGAGGTGTCGCTGGCGATGGAGGCGCGCGAGCTGTTGGCGCAGCGCGGGATCTCGACGCGGGTGGTCTCGATGCCGTGCTGGGAGGTCTTCCGCGCGCAGGACGCGGACTACCGAGCCTCCGTGCTGCCGCCTTCGATCACCGCGCGGGTCTCGGTGGAGGCCGGCGTGACCATGGGATGGACAGAGTGGATCGGCGCCGGCGTGGCCATCGGCATCGATCGCTTCGGCGCCTCGGCCCCGGGCGAGGAGCTGATGGCGAACCTCGGCATCACCGCGCGCGCCGTGGCAGACGCCGTCGAGCGGCTGCGCGCCAAGCGCTAGCTACCGCCGTTTCACTGCACGGTCAGCGTGGTCTGCGCGAGCACGGTCTCCTTGTTGCCCGCGCTGGCCACCAGCTTGATGAGGTAGCTCTGTCCCTTGCTCAGCCCGTCGTCCTCGGTGATGAGCACCTCACCGGCCAGCACCGGTGACTTCGGATCGACGCCATCGAGCCGCTGATCGGCGACGTACTTCTTCTTCTTGTCGTTGGTGTAGAAGGCCATCTTGAGCGAGGTGGGCGCGGCCTTGCTCAGGAAGGCGGTGTAGCGAAACGACCAGGTCGTCACCTCCTCCGCGTTCTTCTCGCCGGTGATCGTCTGCAGCTTCGCCTTCTTGATGGCGGCGATGGTCTGCTGCTCATCGGCGGCGTCCGGCAGATCCCCGTCGCTGATCACGATCTGCCCCTTGAACGCGGCGATCACTTTCTTGGAGAGCTCTGCGTGAGCGAGCGTCGGCGCGCCGAGCAGCGCCAGGAGCAGGAGCAAGGGCAGGGATCGAATCATGGGAACCTCTGGTGGAAGTGTATGGGGAAATGACACCGCTGGCGCAAGCAGGTTTCCTGGCCCGTACCTTTCCAGATGCCGGGCCCCTGCTGGGTGCCAGGTGGGGACGTCGTGGGGTGGCGCTGGGTGCCCGGCCCGAAAAAGACTTCAGGCGGCCCGGCTTGGACAGCCGACCGCCTGCTATTGCCGCGAGGGCAGGGCTGCCCTTGCGAGATCTTACGACTTGTCGGGCGTGGCTTCGACGTCAGCGCCGGCCGACACCGGCATCTCGCCGCCCGCCGCGTCATGGGCGCCGTCATGGCGTCGAGGGCCCCGAGCGGCCCGCTCTTCAGTCGCGCTTGCGCTTGCGCTCCGGATCCCAGGGCTGCCCATCGGGTCCCAGGCCATTGGCGTCAGGGCCCCAACGGCTTGCGCTCACGACGAGGGCGCGTTGGGATCACGCGGCGGACGAGCTGCCTGCTCAGGCTGCGGTCGCCAGCGGGACTGGGCCGCCGCCTGCGCCGCCTGCGCCTTCGGGCGCGGACCGCGGACTGTCCCCAAACGGACGCGGCCCACGACGGCGCTCATCTCCAGCTCCGCCAGGCCCACCAGGGCCACCGGGCCCCCAGGTCCACCCGGCCACCCCTCCAGCGCCACGCGGGCGACCGCGGCCCGCCCCCCTGGGCCCTTGCGCTTGCCCGCGCGGGCCACCCGCGATCGTCGCGGAAATCGCGAGGCGCGGAGGTGAGCTGCCAGCCAAGCTCCCGCGCGCGGGGATCCGCCACGCGCCGGACGGTCATCTTCGCTTCTCATCGGTCTTGCCGACGGCTGCCTTGATCAGGGCTGCCCAGGCCGCGCGGCTTGTCGCGTCGGTCGCCACCGCCGCCGCCGCCACCACCGCCGCCGCTTCGACCGCCACCACCGCCGCCGCCACCTCGGCTACCGCCATGATCCGAACGTCCTCGGTCACGGCCGCCACCGCCGCCGCGCGACGGGCCTGCGACGCGGTCGAGCGCGTAGTGGAACTCGCCTCGCGAGACCGCGCCGTGCGGCCCAGTCTCGCCCTGGTACACGCGGACCAGGCGGACCGCGTCGAGGTTGTCGCCCACGATCTCGAGCGCCTCGAGCAAGCGAGCAACGCGATCGGTGGCCACGCCCAGAGCCGCGGCCATGGCCTCGGCGAGCGCGTCACCCTCGAGAGACGCGCTCGCGGCCTTGGCAGCAACCGCGCGTCGCAGAACCAGCGTGGAGAACTCGGTAAACGTCTTCATTGGCGGAGCGCCTACCTACACCAGGTTGGCCTGCTTTGACCAGTCCTGGCTTGCCTTCCGTGGCGCTCTCCGACGTCATGGAGGGCCAAGGGCGCGATATGCCGTCGCTGCGCGACCGCGGCAATTCGACATCGTGCCACGCAGTGCCACGTAGCCGGGCTACATCGCACCGCGGCACACCGGGCCTTTTCGGCCGGCGTACATCACGCACCCCCGGCGCGCCCGGCGTACGACGGCGCGCCGCTGGCTGGGCGCCCGGCTCTTCGCCCGGCACACCGCCGGGCTCTTCGCCGGCACACCGCCGGCGCGCTGCCTGTCACACCGCCGGCTCATCGCCGGCGCACCGAACGCGCGGCCCCGGCGCGCTTTGGGCGCGCAGGGCTCCTCGAAGGAGGGCTAGTGACCGACGGTGGCAGACGCCGAGGCCGAGACCTCGACCGAGACGTTCACCGAGGCCTTGATGTTGCCGACCATCGAGCGCCGCGGGCGCGATCTGACCAGAGATGCACAGCGCCTGGTCCTTGAAGGACGCGGCCAGGTCGTTGGCCGACGCGGCCAGCGAGCCAGCGGAGGTCGCCCACGTCGCAACCGCGGCCTGCAGCGGCTTGAGGCGAGCCTGCACCGAGAAGATCTTCGGCAGACCCTCACGCAGGGCGCTCAGCGTCAGTTCGATCTTGAGGTGTCGACGACCGCGCAGGCCTCGGCCTCCACCTTGGCTCGAGGCTCCGGAGCACCGCACGTTCAGCGACGCATCCACCTCGTCGGCCTGGGCGCGGCACTCCACGGAAGCGTCGACCTGGCCGAGCCCCTCGCAGGTGCGCCTCGCACGTGCCACGGCAAAACGCCATCGCACGAGCCGCCGGAGCCGGTCTTGCCTTCGCAGGTGCCCGAGCAGCCGCCGTTGCAGCGGCCTTCACAGGTGGCCTTGATGTCGGCCTCGGCCTTGCCTTCACACTCGGCGGCGGCGCGGGCGCTGGCGCGCACGTCCACCTGGCAGATGGCCGGCTTGTACTCGACCTTGAGCGAGGCGTTGGCCTTGAGGCCGACCTTCAGGTTGTCCTGGATCCGGGTGATGACCCGGGCGCAGACCACGTCAGTCTCGCCGTTGAGCTCGGTGGCTGCCATCTGCAGCTTCTCGCCCATGATCACGCAGCTCTGCTTGACCACGTTGGCGGTTTCGGTGACGCGGACCTCGAGGTTCGCGGTGGCGGTCAGGAAGGCCTTGAGCTTGCGACCGGCATCGGACACCGCGTAGTTGCCGCAGGTGTTGGGGTCGACCTTGCTGGAGCCGCCGGGGAGTCCCGGGATCTTGCTTGGGCACGCCGTCAGCGTGAGGACAGCGAGAGTAGCCAGCGCGAGCGTAGAGCGAATTTTCAGACTCATGTAGATAGTCCTTTGCGAGTTTCGAGGCGAATCGTTATCAAAAAACGTTCGGTTACGCGCGCGCTTACGCAGAAAAACCGCGGCTGAGGCGCTCAGGGCATCTCGCAGCCAAAGTCGTGCTATGGGTGCAGTGCAGGGCAGGTTACTGACCCGCGGTGGACAGATCCGCCGATGCTGGCCTGTGATTGACGTTGTCCCAGGCCTCAGGTACGAGAAACGCTTGCCCATGCGCCCACGCCCTTTCCGCCCTTTTGCCACCCGGCGCCGCGCGCGTCGGGGTCAAGCAGCTTCCGCGGCGCTGGCGCCGCGTGGCGCTCGGCAGCGGGCTGGCGGGGTCTCGAGCCAGGTGGACGGCAGCCATCCACGAGTGCTCGGCAGCGGTGACCGAGCCTTCGTCGCCATCGTCGACCGCGTCGCGCGCGCCGAGTCCTCGGTGGAGATCCGGGCGTTCTTGTGGCGGGATGACGAGGCTGGCAACCTGCTCGCCGAGGCGGTCGTGCAGGCCGCTGACCGCGGCGCCAAGGTCCTGATCCAGAAAGATCGGATCGCGGCGGTGTACGAGTACACCGGCGGCAACAAGCAGAGCTTCTTCCAGCGCGCGTGGATCCCATTCGCGGGCTTCAGGCCTGGCTGCTCGGCGCGGTGTATCGCGCGCCCGGGTCGATCCGGCAGCGCCCCAATCCGCTGCTCGAGCGCATCATCGCGCACGACAACATCCGCGTGGAGCACACGCGCAAGCGCTTCGACCACAGCAAGCTGTTCATCATCGACGAGCGCTACCTGGCGCTGGGCTCCATGGGCATCGGCGACAATCATCGCCACGAGTGGATCGACGTCATGGTCGAGGCAGAAGGGCGGCAACACGTGGCCCGCCTGCGCGACCGCATGGCCGGCGCGGATGAGTTCGATCCGTCCCGGGGCATCGACTTCTTGGTGCATAGCCGGGAGGCCCATCGCAAGCGGAGCTGCCCGATGATCAGCCACCGCCTGGCCCTCATCGACTCGGCGCAGACCTCCTTGACCGTGGAGATGGCGTACCTCGGCGACCGGCGCTTCACCGCCGCGCTCGCCCGTGCGGTCACCCGCGGCTGCGCGGTCAGAGGCTGGTGACGGCGGAGAACGCGGATGTCCTGGGCCCCCAACCGCGCCACCTGATATCTTGCGGCACCACAGGCGCGCCGGAGAATCTCAAGGTGGTGGTGTTGCCGCGCATGGTTCACTCGAAGGTGGTGGTGATCGACCACCGCTTCGCCGACGTCAGGTCCGCTAACTACCCCGCGCTCTCACGGCGTGTACGACGAGATCAACCTGTACGCCCGACAGCGAGCCGTTCGCCCAGCGTTTCGAAGCCGAGATCGACGCCCACTGCGAGGAGGGCAAGGTGGCCTCTGGCCGCATGACCTACCGCAAGATGTTCTCTGGACTCGAGAAGGCCGTGGTGGCGTACCAGTCGCGGCGAGGCGGGCGTAGCCGTGGTCAGCCGTGCAGCAGACGTCGTCGATCGCGGCAAGGTGGAGCGTCGTCGGCAGATCCTGGAGGCCGCCAAGCACGTGTTCGCCGAGGCTGGCTATCACGGGGCGTCCATCAACGCGATCATCGAGCGAGCGCAGATCGCGCGCGGCACGTTCTACCTGTACTTCCAGAGCAAGGCCGCGGTGTTTGACTCCATCCTGGATCAGGCCATGGCGAATCTGCGGGCGCTCATCCGCCGCATCGAGTGGAGGACCCCAGCGCGCCGCCGCCGCAGGTGCAGCTCCGAGCAAGTGGTCGCCACGCTGGGCTACGTGGTCAGGGATCGCGCGCTCGCCACGCTGCTCTGCAGGCCGCGCAGACGCCGGAGGCCGAGGGCCGCCGAGCGCCTCAACCAGTTCTATGACGAGGTGCGCCGCCTCATCGAGCGCGCGCTGGAGCAGGGCACCGCGCCTGGGCCTGGTGCGCAAGTGCCAGCCGAGCCTGGTGGCCGCGCGCTGCTCGGCATGGTGCGCGGCGTGATCGAGGTGATGATGCGCGGCTCCGAGCCGCTGTCGGTCGACGAGGTGGTGAGCGAGGTCATCGCGGTGGGGCTGCGCGGCGTGCTCGCGCACATCTGACGCGGGCAGCGGGCCGGGTGCCGCGGCGCCTCCTTGGTCAGGCGCCGGGCGCAGCGCTCGAAAAAAAGATCGCAGAGGCGCGCGAGAAAAAGTGTCTCGCGGCCAACACTGTGCCTTCTCGGTGCGCCGGTCGCGGACTCATTGAATTCAGTTCAACGGCGCGAATCTCGCGCAGTTAGCTGCGCGTAGGTGTGAAGACTCCGACGAGGAACTGCCTGCCACCGGCAACTGCGGTAACCACTGCCCACAAAATCCACTCTTGATGCGGCGCCAAAGCCAGGACTAGTGTGCGGCGCATGAAGCTCGTGGCCGGTTGACGACTGTCCTTCTTGTCAATGTGCTCCGCTGCGCTGGCGCTCGCCGGCTGCCTGGCGGAGTCTGTCGCGCAGGACGAATCGAAGGTGGACCTGCGGCGCTCGCGTCCTCGTTGTCCAATCGCGCGCGCCTGCCCATCGTGCTCTTGCACGGCATGGCGGGCTTCGATCAGATCGGCCCGCTGGACTACTTCTATGGCGTCAAGTCGCGCCTGGCCTCGGATGGTCACCAGGTCTTCGTGACCGAGGTGGATCCGTTCCAGCGCATCGAGGTTCGCGCGGCGCAACTGGCGCCGCAGCTCCGAGCATCCTGGCGCGCACCGGCGCGCGCCGTGCATCTCATCGCCCACTCGCGGGGCGCCTGGACGCGCGCTATCTGGTCTCCACCTGGGCTTTGGCGATCGGCGTCGCCACTATTCACCTCCATCTCAGCCCGCACCGCGGCTCGCGGGTGGCGGACGTGGCGCTGGGCATCCCTGCCGGGCCGGCAGAGAGCCTGCTGGCGTTCCTGGCCAACCTCATCGGCGGCGGCCCGGACCTGGGAAGGGCAGGCGTACCAGCTCACCGAGGAGTACGCCACCTCCGTCTTCAACCCCCACCACCCCCGATGATCCGCGCGTCCTCTACTACTCGGTCGCCGGCGTGACCCACGCCGCCACCTCGACATCTGGCGCGAGGACGTGTGCGATCCGCTCTTGTGGGCAGGCTATCTCTCCTGCTCTCGGGCCACGGCGCCAATGATGGGTTGGTGTCGGTGGACAGCGCGCGCCACGGCGTCTTTTTGGGCACCGTGCCCGCCGATCACCTCGACGAGGTCGGTCAGATCCTGGGCACCACCGCGCTCGGCTTCTCGCACAAGACGTTCTATTCGCGCCTCGCCCGCTTCGTCACCGACCCCTCCGCGCCCTCGCCCATCTGACCGCGGCGAGCCAAGGAGGGCGCGGCGCGCGGCGGTGAACGACAGCGGCACACGGCGGCTCCGCTGGAGCTTGGGCCTGGCGCCCGAGCGCGTGGCATCGGCACCGGGAACGACGTAGCATGCGGCCATGTCCATCGTGCTCTATCATCATCCGTTCTCTCGCGCCGCGACCGTCGTGTGGATGCTCGAGGAGATTGGCATCCCCTATGACCTGCGCTACGTCGACTTGATGGCGGGCGCCCACAAGAGCGCTGAGCTCGTGGCGCTAAACCCCATGGGCAAGTTGCCGATCCTGACCGACGGCGACGCCGTGGTCACCGAGGCCTGCGCCATCGGCCTCTACCTCGCCGATCGGTACGCCGCCGGGCGCCTCGCGCCTGCGCTCGATGCGCCGGAGCGCGCGACGTACTATCGGTGGTCCGTGTTCGCGCCCTCGGTCATCGAGGCCTGGCTCCATCGCCCAGGCGTCCGGCTGGCAGTTCAAGCCCTCCCAGGCAGGGTGGGGCGCCCACGACGACATGCTCCGCGCGCTCGACGCCGCGGTCACCGGCCGGGACTTCCTCCTCGGCTCCACCTTCTCCATGGCCGACGTGATCTTCGGCTCCACCGTCCGCTTCATGCTCAAGTTCAAGATGCTCGAGGGCTCCCCCGCCGTCCTGGCCTACAGCGAGCGCCTGGGCGCCCGCCCGGCGCTCCATCGCGCCGACGCGATCAACGCCAAGATCTCCGCCGAGCACGGCCTGCCTACTGGCTAGCTTGGGCGTGGCGCCCGGTGCTCCGGCCATGCGAGGCGCTTCGCACCTGGCACCTGGCGCGTCGCGCGGCAGCGCTCGCCATTCGCGCATCGCGCGTCATCCCCAACGCGCGGGTGTTGTCGCCTATGCTTTGATCATGGCGATGATGTCATCGCACGCGACGCTCGCCTTCTTCAGGCGCTCAGGCGCGACCTCGCGGATATGAGCGATCTCGTTGCCGGGTGGGGTGATGATATCGACCGCCGCGAGCAGTCGCTGCTTGGCGTCCGCGGCGTTGCCAAGTCGGACCTTCGCGTCGGCCCACACGTCGTTGGCCGTGAGCAGGTTGGGGAGCTGCCTCAGGTACAGGTAGTCGACGATGCCAAGGGGATCGGCGCCGGCCTGCTGTGACCGGAGGGCGCGGGCGAGCGATTCTCGCTCCGGCTCGGGCAAGGCCTTCTCGATGCGGGCCGCGGCGCCGGCGCCGTACTTGCCGCTGTAGATCTCGCGCACCACCTTGCGTAGCCCGCGCTCGGTGACAGCTATCTGCGCCCACACGGCCTCCGCGCCAGGCATGAACCAGGGCGGCGCGACCGCGACGACCTCTGATTCGCCGCCGAGCACGCGGTACGCGGCTCGGATGATGTGGGCCATCCGCGTGCGCCGCGCGACCAGAAACTCCTCGTAGGTCATGGCCTCCCAGCCAGGTGGCAGCGCGTGCTCGGCGCACATGCGAGCCCACTGGCCGTCGTCGAGCATCAGCTTGTCGCGCAGGCGCGGCACATAGTCTGCTGGGCCCTTGGCGCCGATCTCGCTGTTGATGTTCCAGCCGAGGTCGGCGAGGTTCGCCACCTGGTTCGTCAGGCGTCGGTCGCTAACCCCCCTCCGCGCCAGCCACGCTTTGGGGAACAAGTGGTGTTGTTCGACCGCGGACCTGGCGCCGCTTGGGCCTGGCGCGAGCATGGTGACGAGCGCCACGTCAGAGAACAGCGCTCGTGTACCGAGCACCACCTGGGCAGCGCGGAACGCCAGAGAGGAGGGCGCGAGCTTGCGCTGGGTCTCGAGGTTGTTGACCAGCGTCCGGGACCAGTAGTCGCCGGTGAACGTCGCGGCGAGCACGCCGTCCAGCGTGGCGGCGAACTGCTCGCCGTCGCTCGCGGCGGAGCGTACCCGCGTCAGATCCGCCTCGAACACCGTCTCCGACGAGGTCGAGTACCGCGCGGTGACCAGCGTTCCAAAGAGCCAGCGCGAGATGAGCCGGTCGAGCACGTGACGCTCGACGCCGGCCCGCCGCCCCTTGACGTAGAACGCAAAAGGAGTTGACCACCGCGCCGGGCGCCGCCACGAGGCTGGCGTTGACGAAGCCCGCGTGACTCACGCGCCGAGGGAAGTCAGCCCAGGTGGTGGTGTCGATGCATGCATCGGCTGCGGCGTCGAGCTGGGCCAGACGCCTTTCCCGCGCAGGCGCTGAGGTGTCGCCGGTGTCCGGATCGACGCCGCGCAGGTACTTGTAGATCGACGACATGCGAGCGCGTTCGAACGCGACAGCGCAGGCGGCTCGGAGGAGCTGCTGGGTGTCCACGCCGATGACGGAGGTCGCCGAGATCTCGGCCGGCGCGGGCCTCGATCTTGTCACGCAGCCCGCCATGAAAGACCGACAACAACGTCAGCACAAAGTCGGCCTGGCCCAGGCGGGTCCCTTGGTTGTTGATGCGGACGAAGATGTCAGCGACCTGCTCGTCCGTAGCCTCTCCTTTGCGGATCTCGATCACCGGGAACCGAACTTCTCGATCGCCGCGGCAGCCAGGTTGTGTTCAACCGCGTCTTCCGTAGGCCGATCGCGGCTTGCGCGCCTTGAGCCCCGAGAACACCTCGCGTCGGATCTTCTGCAGGTCTCTTGCCACCGCTCACAGCACTGCGACATCGGAAGGTACTCCGGGTCATTCCGGATCGCCGCATCGGGACGTCGAAGCGGCCGTCGCGAGGCCGAAAGGCGATCGTGATCGTCCGCGACTCGCCATCCGCGTCCTGACCGGGATGCCCTCTTGATGACCGCATACAGCGATGTCAGAGCGCTGTTGTCCGTCGATCACCAGTGCCGTCGCCATGGTCGCCTTCTCCCCGGTGCCCAGCGCGTGCGCCTCCACCCGCGCGTCGGGCTCATTACAGGACGACGGTGCCGGTCGGGCAGCCCACGAACAGCGAGTCCAGCAGCTCCCGCACCTGCTGTCCGTCCACACGAACGGCCGCTGCAGGTCTGGCAGCGCGATGGCGCCGGTCTGTATGCCCTCGAGCAGGCTTGATACCGTACGGTGACTCTTGTCGAAGATTGGCCCATGGCCCCGACGGACCGGGTGGTGATGGGCGGGCGGTGAATCTGCGTCCAGATCGTCACCGATGTCAGCC
>JADJJK010000077.1 GCA_016706545.1 Myxococcales bacterium | reverse complement strand
CATCGTCTCCACCGACGACCTGTTCCCGGTGGTCGGCACCAACATCGGTGGCCAGGCGTGGTTCTGGCAGAACAACGGCACCGCCGCCCCGTTCGCCGATCCGTTCCGCACCAAGATCGCCAGCCGTGGCACCGCCGCCAACCAGGCCACGGACTTCGACGTGGGCTTCGTCTTCAACTACGACAACGACCCCTGGGCCACGCCGGACATCATGATCGCCGACGGCAACGACAGCGCCAAGTATTTCGTGTTCGCCAACCGGGCGGTGGAGAAGTACGTGGCGTGCGGCGACGCGGCGTCCGGGATCCTCGATCTCGAGGACCTCACCAGCACCGAGATGGTGGTGACCGCGGGCCGCATCACGCCTGACGCCACGCTCAACGGCGGCACCATCAAGTACTACATGTCCAACGAAGATCCGCCCAACTGGGTGCAGGCCACGCCTTGCCCTTCCAGCTCGACCGATCTCTGCGTCAGCTTCCCGCGTCCGGTGGGGCGCGAGATCCGGTGGAAGGCGGTGATGTGCTCGAACTCCACCAACACCGTGACCCCGGTGTTGCGCCAGATCGCCGCCAAGTTCGACTACCAGCGCGCCCGCGAGCACTACCGCGCGGGCGTCATCGTTCACGACGGCATCACCTACGTGGGCGCGTTCCGCCAGCCTGGCAACCGCGGCAACATGTACGCCATCGACGCGGCGCTGAGCCAGACCTACTGGGACGCCGCCGCCAAGCTCGACGCCACCAACGATGACGCGCGCAACATCTACACGTCCATGCGCAACGCCGCCGTCCGCCTGGACTTCACCGCCAGCAACGCCTCGAGCCCGCTGTTGCGAGACACCATGCTCACCGCGGACCAGACCACGGTGGCCAACGTGGTGCGCTGGGTGCGCAGCGCGCGCTTTGGCGTCGGCAACTCCGGCATCCCGCGGTCCCGGCTCGGCGCCGTGGAGTCGGCCACGCCCTCGATCTTGACCGCCCCCGCGCGCCCCCCCTGGTACGCCCACGCCACCTCGTCCGACCGCAGCCGGGTCGACGCCTTCATCACCCGGGAGCAAGCGCGCTGGCCGCTGCTGATCTTTGGCTCCAAGGACGGCATGATCCACGCGCTGCACAGCAAGGCCGCCAGCATCAGCGACGCCCGCAACGGCACCGAGGCGTGGGCGTTCGTGCCATCTCCGGTGGCCGCCGGGATGGTCGCCGACCACGGCGCCAGCAGCGCCGACACGGTGGTCACCTCGTCGTATCCGGATGGCTCGCCCACGCTGGCTGACTGGCACGCGGGCAGCAACGTCATGAAGACGGTCGCGGTGGTCGCCAGCGGCAACGGCGGCAAGAGCATCACCGCGCTCGACGTCACGCGCACGATCGATCCAGACACCGGGACCGTGCTGGGCCCCCAGCCCATGTGGTCGGCGACGCCCGGCGACAGCGACGCCGGCAACGCCTTCGCCAAGCCGGTGGTGGCGCGGGTCCAGCTCGGCGGCCAGGAACGCTACGTCGTCGTCGCCGGCACAGGCGTCGACTACAGCGACACGCTCGACCAGCGCGGGCGCGTCGTCGCCGGGTACGACCTGGCCACCGGCGCCCAGCTCTGGAAGTTCCGCGCCAAGTGCCCGCTCACCAGCGACCTCACCGCCTTCGAGACCGACGACGCGGGGGAGTCCGGCGAGCCAGGCCTCGACGGCTTTATCGATCGCGTGGTGTTCGCCGACAAGTGCGGGTACGTCTACAAGCTCAACCCCGCAACAGATCTCGCTGGCGGTTGGTACGAGAACTCCAACATGGGGCGCATCGCCACCGACGTGGTGGAGGGTAAGACCATGTACGCCCTGTTCTCTACCGCCAGCACGGTCGGCGCGCTGGGCGCGGCGCGCCCGATCGCCGGGACGGTGGCCGCGCGCACCGACGCCACCACGCGCATGGTGCTGTTCTTTGGCACCGGCGGCCTCGAGGACTACCCCGTCGGGTCCAGCAACGAGTTCTACGCCATCTACGCCGACACCGGCGCCATCCGCTCCAAGCTCACCGGCACCTGTGTCAGCGGCCGATGCGAGAAGTTCTACGGCGGCGTCGTGGTCACGCCGCAGCAGGTGTTCCTGACCCGGACGATCGACGCGCAAATCGGCACGGCGGTATGCGATACTGGCACCTCCACCGTGGAAGCCTTGGAGCTCAACGCCGACGCGAACGGCTCGTTCATCGCGGACTTCCAGCTCGCGCTCGGCGCGGCGCTGATCGGCTCGCTGTACGGCGACGCGGGCGCCGTCTACTTCGCCACCATGTCCGGCGAGGTCAACCGCATCGGCACGCCGCGCGCGGCCGCCGCGGGCGGCGACAGCGCCTCTGGCAACTCGAGCTCCATGGGCGCCACGGACAGCGCCAGCAGCTCCACCGGGACCACCAATCCGCTCACCCTGCTGGGCTGGAGAGACGTGATGTGATGGAGGCCCAGGCGCCGACCGGCAACCAAGATCGGCGGCGCGGTGGCGCGCGACGTCAGCGCGGCTTCACGTTGCTCGAGCTGCTCATCACGCTGACCATCACCACGATCGGCATGCTCGGCGTGCTGTCGCTGCACCTGAGCGTGGGCCGCGGCAATGACTCCGCCGCCCGCTCCGCGGAGTCGGTGACGGTGGCCAAGGACACCATGGAGTGGCTGCGCTCCCTGCGCTATCCGGACATGCTGGCGGCGCTGGGCAACATCGCGCCTGCGCTCGGCACCCCGGTGACGGTGACGCTGCCCACCTCGGCGGGCCGCGCCGGCATGACCTACCGCCGCCAGGTCGTGGTCACCATGCTCAGCTCGGACGTGGCCACCGGCTCGGAGCTGATCCGCCTGCGCGTGGAGGTGTCGTGGACCGAAGATGGCGCGGCGCGCGTGGCGGGCGACGGCTTCAGCGGCGGGCGCTTCGACCACGCCATGGCCTTCGAGTTCTTGCGCACCAACCGGGAAGCCCTATGAAGCCCCGACGTGTACGCGACGCGAGCGCCACCTGCGCAGGCAGGTCCGCCCAGCGCGGCTTCACGCTCGTCGAGCTGATGGTCGCGCTGGCCATCAGCTCCATCATGGTGCTGATGGTGCTGGGGATGTTCGCGCGCATGTCCACGGCGTACCGCAGTCAGCAACAGGTGACCCAGCTCCAGGTCACCTTGGCCGCGGCGCAGAACCTGATCGAGCAAGACGTCAAGCGCGCCGGCTTTCAGCTCGCCGATGGCTTCTGGGTCGCCAACGATTTTCTGGGGCTGCCGCGCGCGCCGGTCCAGATAGTCAACGCCAGCGATGGCCCAGACGAGCTGCGCCTGTTCGCCGCCAACCCAGGGCAGCAGGCCAGGGTCCTCACCATGGTCGCCGGAGACGACCGCATCACCGTCGATGACTCCTCCGCCTTCGCGGCCGGCGAGCTGGCCGTGGTCGTCAACACCGACATCTCCACCGACATCTCCGTCACCCAGACCACGGGCGCGCCGGCCAACACCAAGATCCCGGTGACCGTCGCCTGCCTGGTCCTGCTCGAGCGGGTCGATCCGGGCGAGATCCGCTTTGACACCAACGCGCCCTGGGGCGCCAGCAACTCGCCGCAGTGCAACCTGACCGCGCAGCGCCACGGCACCGATCCGGCTGGCGCCAAGGACACCATGATCTACGGCCTGCACGCCCGGGGATATCGGATCGATCCGGGGCGCCCGGCGCTTGGCGTGTTGCAGGTCTCCATGTCCGGCGCCCTGCTGGCCAACGACTGGCTCGACCTGGGGGTTGGCTTCACCGACCTGCAGCTCGCCGCGCGGGTGTTCGAGAGCACCGGCATCGACACCGCCGATCCGGACGACCTGGCCCAGTACAACTGGTACTCGGGCGATGACATGGACAACAAGACCGGCGCTGGCTTCTTCGCCGCCCTCGACCACCCTCGCGTCACCCAGCTCACCATCAGCCTGACCGCGCGCACGGACCGCGACATCGACGGCATCTTCAGCCGGTTCACCCCGGCCTTCATCGACGCCGGACGCCCCGACAACAACGACCTGGGCGACCACGCGGCGGTGGACCTGCAAGCCGGCGGGCTGCCGGTAGCCCTGCAGGGCAACCGCATCTATCGGTACTCCACCAACCGCATCGATCTGCGCAACACGGGGTCCGGGCTGTGAGCTCACGCACCTCCCACCGACAAGGCGGGTTCACCCTCACCGAGCTGATGGTGGTGATGGCCATCCTCGGCGTGCTGGCCACGGCGGTGGCGGTGTACTTGCGCCCGCAGCGCACGGTGATGGACTGCGCGACGGTGATGGCGGACGCGGTGCGCGAGGCGGCGCGCCGCGCGTTCGCCCGCGGCCCGGTGCGCGCCGACGTGGTGACCGCGCTCGGCATCACCCATCGTACGCGGGTCCGCATCGCGGGCGACAACGTCACCGTCGATGAGCTCGTGGAGGACGTCGTGCTGGGCAGCGCCACCTGGAGCCCCATCAGGACCGCCCGCGTGATCATGGCCGATGCCCAGTCGGACTTCACCGGCTGGAAGGCCGCGGCGCAGCTAGATGACGGCACCTCCGCCAACTTTCCGGCCATCGACGCCGACATGACCACCCTCGATGTCCGCTGCTTTCCCAGCGGCATCTGCGACGGCGCCACGGTCTACTTCGCCGGCCCCAACGGCACCACCGCCCGGACCATCGTGATGCCGCTCGGCGGCGCCGTCCTGGCCCGCCGCGGCCTGTAGCCAGCGCGGGCTCTACCGTCGAGGCCTCGACCGTCGGGGCGTCTACCGCCTCTACCGCCGAGCTGCCTTACGGCACGTACAGCGAATCGCCGCTGATCATGTAGATGTTCATGTCCGGGCGCTCCCCGGTGGCGAGCAGATCGTAGACGAGCGGAATGGTCCGGATCTTTCCATCGGCGCCACGCCGCATCAGCTTCATCTGGTTGCGCTTGGCGAAGCGCGTGAACCCGCCAGAGAGCGCGATGGCCTCGGCCACCGTGACGTAGTTCTCCTGCGAGAACAGCCCGGGGCTGGTCACCTCGCCGGACACCGTGAAGCGATAGCTGTGCCACTGTTGCACCGAAACCGTCACATCGAGACCGGAGGTCTTGACGTAGTCGGCGATGCGCTTCTTGATCTCTTCCTTGAGCTGCGTGGGGGTCTTGTTGACGGCCTGCAGATCTCCCACCAGCGGCATGGTGATCGTGCCATCGGGGCGAATCGTCGCCGTGGTGTTGAGCGGCTGGTTGTCCCAGACGTTGATCCCCACGACGTCGCCGACTCCCAGCACGAACTCGAGCTTGGTGGGGTTTGGCTCGGCCTTGTAGTCGTAGACGGGGGTGGGGAGGCTGCTACATGCCACCAGCGTGCATACCCATAGCGCTGCGATGAATCTCACCTGGGTGAGCATGCGGAAAAGCTGCCCAGAGTCAACCTGCGGCGAGGCCGATCCTGAGGCGGCGCTTGGCCATGCACGACGCGCGAAGGACCGTGCGTCGATCAGGTGACAAGCTTCACACCAGCGGCCAGCGCGTCAGCGACCTTGGGTCATCCGCAGCATCACCAGCGGCGTCTTCACGATGATCATCGCCTCGGTGCTGAGGTATGTTCGTAGGCGCTCGAGCGAGGCGGTGTAGGCGAGATCGTAGAGCAGCTTGATCCGCATGTCATCGGCCAACGACCCCTTGGTCTCTTCCAGATCGAAAGGGTTCTGCATCGTTGCAGCGAGCCTTGCGATCTCGCTGCCCTCCGGCGCGTTCCCGGTGTACCCCAGCGAGATCTGGGCTAGCCCGGTGATCCCTGGCTTGACGTCGCGCATGCGCGCTCTTCAAACAGCGGGATGGCATACGCCAGGTTCTGCAGCAGCTCCGGCCGCTCAGGCCGCGGCCCCACCAGGCTCATCTCCCCCCGCAAGACGTCCCAGAACTGCGGCAGCTCGTCGAGCCGGGACTTGCGCAGGAACCGCCCCACCCGGGTGACGCGCGGATCATCCTGGCCGGCGATCACCGCGCCGGTCCCCTTCTCCGCGTCGGTCCGCATGGTGCGGAACTTGTGCATGGTGAACTCGTTGAAGTGCAGCCGCCGCGTACCTCCTTCAACGCTGACTTTGCGCAGGCTCCCGGCCCGCCGCTGCTTATAGAAGATGGGCCCCGGGGAGTCCCAGTAGATGGCGGCAGCGATGACGGGCATCAGGGGCGCCGATAGCGCCATGCCCACCGCGGCCCCCGCGATGTCTACAATCCTCTTGGCCACACGAACCGAGCGCAGCATTCGCTCGCACACTACCACGACCGCGGCGCGACCTGTTATGGTTGGCCGATGTCGCCTCGCACCGCGATTCGCATGGTGTTACCCGGGGCACTGGTCTGTCGTCCCCTTGCCGTGCGTGTGGTTGCCGAGGCCTGCCGTCTGGTTTCGAGCCCCCAGCCCCACGCCGAGGCGGTGGATCTCAGCAGCGCCGGGTACGATCTGCGGAACCGCTTCGACATTGATTTCATCTCGGCTTTCATGGAGATCTTCAACAACATTGCAGTCCACGCCTACCGGCGGACCGGCAATGGTGATGTAGAGATCGCCATTGGCGTACACCCCGGCGAGCTGGTGGTGGAACTCAAGGACTTCGGGGTGCCGTTCGATCTGTCGACCGTGCCAGAGCCGGCCCTTGATGAGCTGCCTGAAGGTGGGATGGGCATCCACATTGCCCGCACCATGCTTGACGAGATGGCGTACGAGCCGGGCCCGCCTAACCTGTGGCGCATGATCAAACGGATCGCTCCTTCTCAACCCGCGTGAACTCGAGGAACTTCGTGTCCAATCACTTCTCCGTAGAACAGACCGGCTCCACTGCAAAAGTAACGATCCAGGGGACCTTGGACATCAACAGCGCCCCCGTGCTCGCGGAACGAATCGACCAGCTCGTGGCGACCAAGCCGGCGCTGGTCAGCGTGGATCTTTCGGGGCTCGAGCTCATCGACAGCTCGGGCGTGGCGGCGCTGGTCAAGCTGTACAAGGGCGTGCGCGGCGGTGGCGGCTCGTTCGTCGTCAACGGCGCCCGAGATCAGCCGCTGGCGATCTTCAAGCTGCTGCGCATGGACAAGGTCTTCAACCTGCAGTGAGGCCGGTGCGCGTCCTCGCCATCACCAAGATCTTCCCCAACGCCGCCGAGCCGTTGTCCGCGCCGTTCAACCGGCAGCAGTTCGCAGAGCTGGGCAAGCTGTGTGACCTGGAGGTGCTCGCCACCATCCCTTGGTTCCCCGGCGCATCCCTGCTGTCGCGCTGGTCCAGCGCCGGCAAGGTCGCGGCGGTGCCGCGGCAAGAGATCATCGAGGGCCTGTCCGTACGCCACCCGCGCACGCTGTTCGTGCCGCGCGTCGCGCACGTGACGTGGGGGCCCTTGTATGCAGCCTCACTGATGCCACACTGGCTCCGCTACCGCGGCAAGGTGGATGTGGTGCTGGGCTCGTGGGCGTACCCAGACGGCTTCGCGGCGATCGCGTTCGCCGAGGCGCTGGGCGTGCCGGCGGTGGTCAAGCTCCACGGCTCGGACATCAACGTCAACGCCGAGATGCCCGGGCCGCGGCGCCTGCTGTCCTGGGCGCTGCCCCGCGCGCGCAAGGTGGTGGCGGTCAGCCGCGAGCTCGCGCGCCGGGTCGGCGAGCTGGGCGTCCCCCAGGAGCGCATCGCGATCGTCGGCAACGGCATCGACTCCTCGTTGTTCTGCGTCCGCTCCCGGGCCGAGGCGCGCCTGCGCTGCCAGCTCACGGAGGCCCCTACCATCGTGTACGTGGGCAACCTCAAAGAAGAGAAAGGCGTGCTCGATCTGGCAGACGCCTTCGCGCAGCTCGCGCAGCAGCACCCCACCGCGCGCCTGGTACTGGTGGGCGGCGGGCCCGCGAAGGCGGCGCTCGAGGCGCGGCTGGCGGGCCTTGGCGACCGCGTCACCCTCGCTGGCCCCCAGGAGCTCTCCGAGATCCCCTGGTGGATGGCGGCGGCAGACGTGGTGACGCTGGCGAGCTGGAACGAGGGGACGCCCAACGTCCTGCTCGAGGCCCTGGCGTGCGGCCGGCGAGTCGTGGCCACGCGCGTGGGTGGCGTTCCCGACGTCGTAACTTCTCCGATTCAAGGCGAGCTGGTGGAGGCGCGCGCGCCGGCCACCCTGGCCGAGGCCCTATCGCGAGCGCTCGCGACGCCGTATGATCCGGACCGTGTGGCCTCCTCCCGCAGCGGCGCTTCGTGGGCGGCCAGCGCGTCGGCGCTGCACCGGGTGCTCGTGGAAGCCTCGGAAGCCTACGAAGCCTGGGAGCCCTAGGAAGCCCGCGACTAGCCGCGGCGCGAGGGCACGATGACGCCAGGTCGCCGTCACCTGGTCGAGAACGACGCGGAGTCAGCAGACTGGCTCTCGGTGGAGCCGCTCCTTGGGCGGCTCTGGATCATCGACCTGCAGCGCCTCAAGCGGCGCGCCAAGACCCGCGTGCTGCTGGTGCTCGCGCTGGCGGCGCTGATGGCGGCGGCGGCGTACCGCACGCTCAGCAAGCGAGGCCACAGCTACGACGCGGCGGTGTTCCTGGCGATCGATGAGAGCGCGCTGTCGGATGGCCGCAACTCCATCCCCGGCCGCGAGCTCATGAACTACGTGGGCACCGTGCTCATCCCGGACCAGGCGCTGGCGGATCTGGCCAATCGCCGCAACCTGCACCGGCTGCGCAAGAAGCTCGGCGACGAGTACGCGGTCGCCGAGCTTCGCATGCAGTTCGAGATCGAGGTGATCCAGAACGACTACACCGAGCGGCGAGTCGCGCTGCAGGAGCGCACCGCGCACCTGCAGCTCACCGTCTACGACGCCACCCCCGAGGAGGCGAACCTCCTGGCCAGCGACCTGGCCGAGATCGCGGTGAAGTCGTCGCTGGAGCGCGCCGCGCTGGAGGCCAAGGCGCTCACCGCGGACGTCGAGCGAACGCTGGCCCGCATGCGCGAGAACGTGGACGCGCTGGCCGCGGACCTCGCCGTGGCCAAGGAGGAGCAACAGCAGGCGCGCCTGCGCGGACAGCCGGCGGAGATCGCCGCCGCCAGCCTGCGCATGGAGAAGGCGGACCGCGACTGGCGCCGCGCCGACGTCAACCTGGAGGAGACCGCGCGCCGCGCCACCGTCGAGGCCAGCGCGGAAGAGCTGCAGGCCGCTGGCCTTGGGGTCAACGCGCGCATCGTCGACCGCAAGAACGCCGGCGCCCTGGTGGACAAGCGCACCGGCGTCGCGCTCGCGACCGTGTTCGTGTTCTTTGGCGCGCTGGTGGCGTGCTCGCTCCTGGTCGCCGCCTTCGATTCGCGGCTGCACGAGCCGGAAGACATCAGCCGCCTGGGGCTGCCCGTGCTCGGGCAGGTACCTGATTTTCCCGGGCAAACCATTGGCTCACTGCGCCGTCGTGGCGTTTCGCGTCATCGTGTACCATCGTTTCTCAGATGGCGAAGATCGTAACCAATCGCGACCGGCTCGACCGGATCGTCGACTACTTCCGCAAGGCCGCCCGGTACTGGTGGCTGATCGCCGGGATCGCGCTCGTCGGTGGCGTGCTCGCCCTCCTGTTTGCGCAGTCCCGGCCGCGCAAGTACCAGTCCTGGTCGGTGGTGTTCTATCAGGAGCGGATCCAGTCCTCGGTGTTGCGCGGCAGCGCCGAGGCCACCGCGCGCAACATCGGGGAGCGATATCGCGAGCTGCTGATGTCCCAGTCGTTGCTGCAGCAGATCGTGGAGGACCCCAAGCTCAACCCGTTCCCCGAGCTGCTGGCGACCCAGGGACCTGACGCCGCGGTGGAGGCGTTGCGGCTGTCGGCGGCCTTCATGGGCCGCGGCACCAGCTCGTTTCGCATCGCCTTCATCGACGAGGATCCGGTGCGCGCCCAGGCGGTGGCCGCCAAGCTCACCGAGCTGCTCAACGCCAAGGACGACGAGCTGCGCACCGGGCTGGCGCAGCGCACGGCGAAGTTCGCGGTCGATCAGAAGGAAGAGGCCTCCGCCGAGCTGCGTGAGCGCGAGAAGGCGCTGGCCGAGTTTCTGACCAAGCACCCGGAGTTCGTGCAGGACACCTCGCAGACCACGGAGGGCGCGTCGATCCGCGCCTATCAGAACCGCCCGACCACCTCCGGCAATCCGCGCACCGCGAGCCTCGAGCGCCAGCGCGCGCGCATCCTGGGGCGGCTCAACGCCAAGCCCGGCGCGCCGGTGCAGACGGAGGTCGCGCCCAGCCCGGAGCGAGTGGCGGCGCTGGCGGCGCTGGCAGAGGTGGAGCGAGATCTCAGCGGCGCCAAGCGCGAGCTGGAGGGCGCGCTGGCCCGCTACACCGACCTGCACCCCACGGTGGTCAAGGCGCGCGAGCGCGTCAACACGCTGCAGATCAAGGCGCGCCAGGCCGAGCAGGCGGTGCCCAAGGCCGTCGAGGCGCTGGTGGCGCCGAGCACGCCTGAAGATCGCGCGGCCTTGCAGCGCGAGCTCAAGAACCTGGAGGACCAGATCGCGGCGGTCCAGGCGGTGGACCGAGGCAAGCCCGTCAGCCAGCAGCAGAGCGCCGAGGCGTGGATCGTGGAGCTGGAGACCCAGCACGCGGACCTGCGCCGCGCGGTGGCCGAGCAGCGCAGCCAGGTGGAGACGCTGTCGGACGCGATGTTCCGCGCGCAGATGCAGGCCAACCAGCAGATGGCCGAGCAAGGCGGGCGGCTGAGCATCGTCGACCCGGCGTTCCGTCCCATCAAGCCGCACGGCTCTGGCAAGTCGGTCTTCATTCTCGCCGGGCTGGTGGTGTTTGGGGCCATCGGCAGCGCGCTGGCGATGGGCCTGGCGCTGATCGATGACCGCATCTATCGCCGCGATGACCTGGACGAGCTCGGGCTGCCGGTGCTCGCCGTGGTGCCGCCCGCGCGAGTGCAGCGGCGGCGAGGTGGGCGCAGCAAGGCGCCACCGCAGCATCGCGCCGCAACTCAGCCGCCGATGAAGGAGCTGTCTTCGTGAGCAAACGCCCAGGACGCTTTGGAGATCTTCCTGTCGCCGAGCCGCGACGAGGGCTGCCGTTGCCGCTGGTGACCCAGCAGATGGCGGTGCAGCTCCCGATCACGACGATGGTGGACCAGACGTCGATCCAGACGCTCACCGCGCCGGTGGCGGTGACGACCGCCATCGGCGTCCCGGGGCCGCCGACGCCGCAAGGGCAGCGGCCCGGCGCCGTGATCCAGGCTTCGCTGACCATGCCCCCGGCGCACGCTGGGCCAATCGATCACACGCCCACCGAGATCAGCCTCACCCAGCACCACCTGTCCGCCGAGGCGATCGATCCGCGGCTGGTGCTGCTGACCGATCCGGACTCCGACCGCGCGGCGGCGTTCCGCGTGCTGCGCCACCACCTCATGGCCGCCGGAAATCCGCGCATCGTCGCGGTGTCGAGCCCGCGCGCCGGGGAAGGCAAGACCACCGCCGCGGTCAACCTGGCCATCTCGCTGGCCGAGTGTGGACGCGCCAAGGTGCTCCTGGTGGAGACCCACCTGCGGCGGCCTCAGCTCGCCGCGATGTTTCGCTTCTCGCCGCCCTGGTGCTTCGCCGAGCAGCTCGCGTCGCACCGCCATCAGCCCCTGTTGCCGTGGAGCCTGGTGGAGATCCCGCAGCTCTGGCTCCACGTGGCAGCCATCAACCCCGCCGGGGATCGGACCCAGATCCTCGACGCGCCGGCCTTCGCCATCGCCATGGAGCGGCTGCGCCTGGGCGGCTACGATCACATCGTGGTGGACACGCCCTCGGTGCTTGGCTCGGCGGACATCAACCTGATCCAGGACGCGGTCGACGCGATCGCGCTGGTGGCGGCCGCCAAGAAGTCCACCGCGCGCGACATGCGGCGGACGCTCGACCAGCTAGGCGATCACAAGATCGTCGGCGCCATCTTCCTGCAGTAGCCCGCGCGCCATCGCGGTCGCGAGCGGGTCATGGGTCGCAAGCCGGCAGGCCGCGGCAGGCCGATCGCGCGCCGCGGTCGAGGCTACGCCGAGAACGGCCGGCCCAGCGCCGACGGTGCGCGCGAGCGGCCGATGAACCCCGCCAGCGTCACCATGGTCAGGACCCACGGGAACGTCTGCGTGATCTCGTTGGGGATTCCAGAGTCGAACGTCTGCAAGTTCACCTGCACCGCCTCCGCGAAGCCGAACATCAAGCTGGCGGCGCACGCCCACAGCGGCCGCCAGCTCCCCATGATCACCGCCGCCAGCGCGATGTAGCCGCGGCCGGCCGACATCTCCGCCACGAAGCCGCTGCCCGACAGCGCCAGCCACGCGCCGCCCAGCCCCGCCAGCACGCCCGAGGCCAGCACCGCGCGCCAACGCACGCCCTCGACCGAGACGCCGAGCGTGTGCGCCGCCTCCGGATTCTCCCCCACCGCGCGCACCCGCAGGCCCCAGCGGGTGCGGGTGACCATGACCTGCACCACCGCCACCAGCGCCAGCGCCAGATAGAACACCCAGTTGGTGAACAGGCGCCCGCCAAAGCCTTCGATGGACGGCGAGTTCGACGACGAATCGTAGAACGCCTTGAGCAAGTACGGGGTGACGCTGTACGCGAGCATGTTGATGGCCACGCCGGAGACGATCTGATCCGCGGCGAAGGTCACCACCGCCAGCGCGTACAGCGCAGAGGTCGCGACGCCGGCGCCCACGCCATAGAGGACGGCCACCGGCAGCGAGCCGCCGGAGTCATACGCGCCCACCGCCGCCCCGAAGGCGCCCATCAGCAAGATGCCTTCGAGCGCGATGTTCACCACGCCCGAGCGCTCCGACACCACGCCGCCCATGGCGGCGAGCGCGTACGGCAGGGTGATGCGCAAGACCTGGGTCAAAAACGACAGCGACAGCAGGTGAACCAGGAAGTCGCTCATGGCTGGCTCCGGTCAGGCGGCGTGGGCTCGGCGGCGCCGCCGCGTGGCTCGACGGCGCTCGCTGGCTTGCGCCGACGCCAGCGCCCAGCGGCGGCGATGGCCACGGTCAGGATGATGATGGCTTGCAGGATCTCCACCAGCTCCTTGGGCACCAGCTCGGACACCGCCAGGCCGCCGTGGGACAGCGTGCCAAGGAGCAGCGATGCGGCGACGATGCCGGCCGGGTGATTGCGCCCCAGGAGCGCCACCGCGATGCCCATGAAGCCGACGCCAGCGCCGATATCACGTTCGAAGTAGTGCTTGTAGCCAAGGACGTAGTTCGCGCCGACCGCGCCAGCCAGCGCGCCGGAGACCGCCATGGCGCCGATGATGACGCCGCCGACGTGTACCCCGCCGTTCTGCGCCGCGCGCAGGCTCAGCCCCACCGCCCGCCACTCGTAGCCGCGGCGGGTGCGGCCAAGGAAGAAGGCGACCGCCGCGGCCAGCGCCAGCGCCAGAAACAAGCTGGTGTTGGCCGCGCTGCCGGTGAAGCCCAGGTGTCGGAGCTGGGCGTTCTCCGAGATGGTCGCGGTGTGCGTGGTGTACCGAACGAAGAAGTGCTCGTTGCCCACCCACAAGATGAGCGCAGCGACGATGAAGTTGAGCATGATCGTGTTGATCACCTCGTGGGCGCCGTAGCGCACCTTGAGCGCGCCGGCAAACGCCCCAAGCCCTGCGCCCGCGGCCATGCCGGCGGCCAGGCACAGCGCCACCGCCACCGGGCCTGGCACCCAGTCCGGCACCGCCGCGCCGCACAGCGCGGTGACGAACGACCCCACCGCGAGCTGCCCTTCGCCGCCGATGTTGAACAGCCCCACCTTGAAGGCCAGCGCCACCGCCAGGCCGGTCATGACCAGCGGCGTCGCCTTGAACAGCACCTGCCCCAGGCCATACGAGGTGCCCCAGGTGCTCTGCAGCAGCAGGCCATACACCTCCAGCGGCGACTCCCCGATGAACCAGATGAGCACCGCTCCCGCCACCGCCGCCGCCAGCAGCGCCACGCCGATGGTCGCCGCCTCGCGGCGCAGCGCGCTCACGACGCGACCCCCGAGGCCGAGGCCGAGGCGTCGGGCGCCTTCGCCGCGCCGGTCGTCGCCCCGGTCATGAGGCCGCCGAGGCGGTCGAGCACATCCGGCGCGGCCAGCGCGGGTCCCTCGAGCGTGGCCACCAGGGCGCCCTTGTAGAGCACCGCGATGCGATCCGAGAGGCTGCGCAGCTCCGACAGATCGGCCGAGAACAGCAAGATCGCCAGGCCGCGATCGCGCGCCTCGACGATGCGCCGGTGGATGGACTCGTTGGCGCCGATGTCGACGCCGCGCGTGGGCTGCGCGCACACCAGCACGGTCGCGCCCTCGCGCGACAGCTCCCGCGCGACCACCACCTTCTGCTGGTTGCCGCCCGACATGCCACCCACCCGAAAGCCTGGGTCGGTGGGGCGGATATCGAACTCGGAGATGAGCCGGGCGGCGCGCTCCGACATGCGCTTGCGATCGAGCACGTCGAGCACGCGCACCATCTTGCGCTGCAGGCCGAGGATCAGGTTGTCGCGGATGGAGTAGTCGAGCACCAGCGCCCGATCGTGGCGATCCTCGGGCACGTGCGCGAGCCCCGCCTCGTAGCGGGCGGCCACGCTGGCCGTGGTGACGTCGCGGCCGGCGATGGTGACGCTGCCGCGGTCGACGGCGCGCAGCCCGACGATGGCCTCGATGAGCTCGGTCTGCCCGTTGCCCTCGACCCCGGCGATGCCGAGGATCTCGCCCGCGCGCACGGTCAGGTCGAGCCCGCGCACCGCGGGCGTGCCCCGCGAGGAGGTCACGTGCAACCCGGTGACCCGCAGCCGCGCCTCCCCTGGCGACGCCGGGGACTTGTCGACCTGGAGCTGCACCGGACGTCCGACCATGGCCTGGACGATCTGCTCGGCGGTGAGCCCGGCCGCCGGCAGCTCGGCCACCCGCTGCCCTCGGCGCATCACCGTGACCACGCTGGCGATGGCCAGGACCTCATCGAGCTTGTGGGTGATGAGCACCACCGTCATCCCGTCGGCCACCAGGCCGCGCAACACGGCGAACAGGTCTCGCACCTCGCCTGGCGTCAGCACCGCGGTCGGTTCATCGAGGATGAGCACGTCGCAGCCGCGCCACAGGACCTTGACGATCTCCACGCGCTGTTGCTGGCCGACCGACAGATCCTCCACCTTGGCCAGCGGATCCACGTCCAGGCCAAAGCGCTGCGACAGCGCGCGGATCTCGGCAGCCGCGCGATCCAGGTCCAGCAGGCCACCGCGCACCGGCTCCTGCCCCAGCACCACGTTCTCGACCACGGTCAGCGGCCCCACCAGCATGAAGTGCTGATGCACCATGCCCACGCCCAGCCGGATGGACCTCGCCACCGAGTGGCGGGTCATGCGCTCGCCCTTGATCCAGATCTCCCCGGCGTCGGCGCGCGCGTGGCCGTACGCGATCTTCATCAGCGTGGACTTGCCCGCGCCGTTCTCGCCGACCAGCGCGTGGATGCTGCGCGGCATCACCTGCAAGCTGACGTCGCGGTTGGCCACCACCCCGCCATAGCTCTTGCTGACGCCGCGCAGCTCCAGCGCCGGCGACACCCGGGGGCTGACCGCGGACTGCGTGAGCGGCTCACTCATGGCAAGCATGGCGAAGGCCACCGCGGATGAGGTGCCCTGGCAGCCTCACTCGAACGGCACCTTGATCGCGCCCTCGACGATCTGCTTGGACAGGCCGTTGACCTCATCCACCACCGCCTGAGGGATCATGGCCTTGTTGTTGTCATCATAGACAAAGCCCACGCCGCGCTCGGCCAGGCCCAGCTCCAGCACGCCGCTGGTGAACGTGCCGTCGACGACCTTCTTGATGACGTCGAACACCGCCACGTCTACCTGCTTGACCATGCTGGTCAGCACGCAGCACGGCGCCACATGAAACTGGTCGCTGTCCACGCCGATGGCGAGCTTCTTCTGCTCCTTGGCCGCGTCGAAGACCCCGTCGCCGGTCTTGCCGCTGGCGTGATAGATGATGTCCGCGCCGCGAGCGTACTGCGCCAGCGCCAGCTCCTTGCCCTTGGTCGGATCAGCGAACGCCTTGGGCTCGGTGCCGGCGTAGGCTGACAGGAGCGTGCAGTCTGGACACACGTGCTTGATGCCAGCCTCGAACCCCGCCTCGAACTTGCGGATGAGCGGCGTCTTCATGCCACCCACAAAGCCAATCTTCTTGGACTTGGTGACGCGGCCGGCGATGGCGCCCACCAGGAACGAGCCCTCGTGCTCGCGGAAGCGCAGCCCTAGCAGGTTGGCCGGCGCGGCGGTCATGCCCTCGGGCAGGTTGTAGTCGACGGCGGCAAACCGGGTCTTGGGGAACGCCGCGGCGAGCTTGGTGATGTCGTCGCTGAAGATGAAGCCCACCCCGATCACGAGCTGGTCCCCGGCGGCGGCGCGCTGGCGCAGCGCGCTCTCACGGTCCGAGCCATCGCCCGGCTCGATGTACTGGGTGGTGACGCCGAGCTCCGTCTTGGCGCGGGTCAACCCGCGGTTGGCGGCGTCGTTGAAGGACTTGTCGCCCAGGCCGCCGACGTCGAACACCAGGCCGATCTTGGCGGTGCCGGGCGCGGTGGGCGGGCTCTCGGCGCCGGAGCCCGCGGGCTGCGCCTCCGGCTTGCCGGCAGGGTCCGCCGGGTCCGCCTTGCGGACGCGCTTGCACGCCGAGGCGCTGAGCGCGAGCGCCACGCACGCCGCGCCAGCCAGAAACGACACAGTCGCAGATCGAGACGAGGTCATTGCGCCGGCATCTTCGCCCAGCACCGCCGGGTCCGTCCAGCGTCCGGGGGGCCAAGCGGCGCGCGCCGCAGCGGGCCGCCGCCGGTGGCGCGCCGTGCGCGAGGCTCGCCGGCCCTGCCTGCGCCTGCCAGAGCGTGCGGGCGCGTTTCGTGGCACATTGCGGGCTCATCATGGGATCTTCACTTCTTGCGGTGGGCGCGCAGATGCCCAAGGTCACGTTGCGCGGCAGCGATGGCCCGGTACAGCTCACGGACCTGGTGCGGCCTGGCGGCCTGGTGGTGTACTTCTATCCTCGCGACGACACGCCGGGATGCACCGTCGAGAGCTGCCACTTCCGCGACGTGTACGAAGACTTCGTCGGCGCCGGCGCCGACGTGGTGGGCATCTCCGCGGACAGCCCCGAGTCCCACGACAAGTTCAAGGCCAAGCACCGCCTGCCCTTCCGCTTGCTGACCGACGAGCAGAACGCCGCGCGCGCGGCCTTCGGGGTTGGCGCCACGTTGGGCTTTCTGCCCGGCCGCGTCACCTTCGTGTTCGACGGCCAGGGCGTGTGCCGCTACGCCTTCGATTCGCAGCTCCGCGTCCACGCGCACGTCGAGCGGGCGCTCGCCGAGATCCGCAAGCTCGGCGCGGGCTGACCTTCGCCAGCAGGCGCGCGCGTCGCCTGCCGGACGGGCTATTTCGCCGCTGGCGCCGCTGGCGCCGCTGGCGCCGCGTCCGACCGGGCCAGGATGCCCTCGACCATGGCGGTGGTGATGGGGTGGTATCCGCCGCGCGCCTGCGCGAAGGCGTCGCGCGCGAACGCGAGCCCATCGGCGGTCTGCGCCAGCGCCTCGTAGATGGGCTTGATGAGCTTACGTCGCCCCATGGCGATCAGGAACTGGCGCATCGCCGGGCGCGCCGCCAGGTGCCCGCCGCGCTCCGCCAGCGGATACCAGCGCTCGGCGATCTCGGGGTTCCTGGTCCCGGTGAGGTGAAGCGCAGCGTCAAGCTCGGCCAGGCGCGCCGCCGGCAAGACCTTCGGGAGCTGCAGGAGGAAGTGCGCCCACTGGTTGGTCGTCCAGGTCGAGGTCCCAAGGTTGGACGCCTGGCGGGATCCCGCTACCCACTGGCGCGCGGCCTCGTCGACGGCGTCGAAGCGCGCGGATCGCGCTGGCACCGCGAACGGCGGGATCCCGGGCTCGTAGAGCCAGGTCCGCAGCTCGGCGGTGGTCACCTTGCCCGGGTGCCTGGCGACCAGCTCACGCGCCAGGAACCTGGCGAACGTGGAGGTCTCCACCGCGGAGAAGGCATGCGCGTCAAACCAGTGACGCAAGAACGCATCAAACGCCGCGCGACCAAAGCGCTCCTCGAGAAACGCCAGGAACCACTGGCCCTTGTTGTACGCCACGCCGCTGAGCGCCTGATCTGGGTCCTGGCCCACGATCGGAGGCAGCGCCAGCACCTGGGCGCGCGGCGCCATCGTGGCCATCTCGTCGCGCAGCTCGCGCTGGCCGATCACCGTGTCCATGTCCGCCACGTCGCGGCCGTAGAGTTCCTCGATGATGCGGCCCTGCACATAGGTCGTGAAGCCCTCGTTGAGCCACCCATCGGACCAGGTGGAGTTGGTCACCAGGTTTCCAGACCAGCTATGCGCGAGCTCATGCGCCACCAGCGCCACCAGCGAGCGGTCGCCCACGATCACGGTGGGCGTGATGAAGGACAGCCGAGGGTTCTCCATGCCGCCGAAGGGAAACGACGGTGGCAAGATCAGGAGGTCGTAGCGCCCCCAGCGATAGGGGCCGTACAGCTTCTCCGCGGTGGCGATCATCTTCTCGGTGTCCGCGAACTCGTGGACCGCTGCCTCGATGATGCTGGGCTCTGCCCACACCCCGGAGCGGGGCGACACCGGACGGAACACCAGATCTCCGACGGCGATCGCCATGAGATAGGACGGGATCGCCTGCGGCATGTCGAAGCGGTAGCTGCCGTCGCGGATGACGTCCGGATCGTTGTGGGCGCTCATCAACGCCACCAGCTCGGGCGGCGTGGTCAAGGTCGCGTCATAGGTGAAGCGCACGCGCGGCGTGTCCTGCAGCGGCACCCAGCTACGCGCGTGGATCGCCTGCGACTGGCTGAACATCAGCGGCGCCTTCTTGGTCCCCGTCAGCTCCGGCGGCAACCATTGAAGGCCGGAGGCCTCTGGCCTGGTGGAGTACTCGATGCGGACCTTGGAGGGCGCCGCGCTGGCGGTGGCGGCGCCGGCCCGAAGCTGCAGGGTCAGCTTCTCTCCGTACAGGGGATCGGGGGCCGCCAGCGCGTAGGGCACCTCGTGCCAGGTCGCGCCGTCGCCGGCCATGACCTTGCGGATCTCGAGCTGGCGGGTATCGAGCACCAAGGTGCCCGCCGTGGGATCTCTCCAGTCGAGGTCGAGGACCGCCGCGCCCGAGAGCGTGCGCGCCGCGAAGTCCACGTGGAGAGACAGGGACAGGTGCTTGACCACCACGAGGTCAGGCTCGGCGTACGAGGTCGGATCGCTCGGCGCGCGCCGCGACGTCCCATCCGGCGAGGCCGTCCTTGGACCACAGGCGCTGACACCAGCGACCGCGACGACTCCCACGAAGAGACCAGCGAGCAGGCACGACAGTCGGGGCATGATCATTCCTACCGTGAAATGCCAGGCGCGGCGACTGCTGGCTGGGCCGCTCATCGGTCGCCGCCATCGGTCAGCGCCGGCCGCCAGGGACCTCGGTGGGCAAGAGGAGGCCGTGGCGGCGCCAGCCGGTGGCCAAGAGCCAGGTGCGCGGGGCGGCGGTGGGGCGCGGCTGGCGCTGCAGGGAAGTGAGCCAGTATTGCCCGCACGTGCGCGGGCTGGTGTGAAAGCCCTCGAACCAGGGCGCGCTGGAGTACGGATCGATCCAGTCGCGGGCGAGCTGGCGGCCGTGCTCGGCGGCGTGGTGGCGAGCATTGAGCAGGACGTAGCGGAGGGCGCTATGCACCTCGCGCGGGGTGCGCAGGGCGCGGGCGTGATAGCGAGCGGCAAACAGCGAGCCGGTGCGGCCAAGGAGGCGGTTCGTCCGGCGCGCGAGCCGGACGGCGAGGCCCTGCATGCCGCGGGCGAGGGCGGCGGGTCCCTCCGCCTCGACGAGGAGGTGCAGGTGATTGCGCAGCACGTTGAACTCGACGACGCGGAACGTGGCCTTGTGGCCGCCCGCGGTGAGCGCGGCGCGGACGGCGGCGCACACCTTGCCGCGGCGCAGGCTCTGCACGCCGGCCTTGATACGCAGCGTGACGTGCAGCGGGTGGCGCGCGGCGAAGCGCTCGCGGGCGTCATGGCTCACCGTCTTGCGACCGCGCGGCCTGCCAGCCCCAGGGCGCCAGCCGCCGCGGCCGGAGGGCGCGCGCGCGTCGTCGAGCGTGAGCTGCCGCGATGCGTGGCTGCGCTGGTGCTGCGAAGGGGCCATTGATTACCGGCAGAGATTAGCAATCATGAGGCGCGGTGACAAGATCAGGTGAGATGTGAATATCATTCATATACGCATTCATGGCGCCGGGGTTTGGAGTGAGGGAGTGTGGCTGTGAGCGGTGTGGGCGGGGCTGTGGACGGTGGCGGGCTATGGACAACCGCGCCCATCGAGCGAGGACAGGCGCGATGCGCGCCAGCGGCGCGGTTGACCGCAGCCCTTGGCAAGGCGCAGGACGGCCAGGGCGAGACAGGCATTCCAGGCCGGTCGGCGCGCCTTACCACACCGCCGCACAGCCCCTATGGCGGACCCGGAACCCAGAACCCTGATCTTTTTTTTGTTTTGGTACCAGAACCAGAGAGAGAGGGGCTGTGGACGGTGGCGGGGCTATGGACAACCGCGCCCGTCGAGACAGGGCAGCCGCGATGCGCGCCAGCGGCGCGGTTGACCACAGCCCTTGGCAAGGCGCAGGACGGCCAGGGCGAGACAGGCATACCGGGTGGATTCGGCGCGCCTTACCACACCGCCGCACAGCCCCTACGACTGACCCAGAGACCCAGAACCCAGAGACCCTGATTTTTTGTTTTGGTACCAGAACCAGAGAGAGAGGGGCTGTGGACGGTGGCGGGCTATGGACAACCGCGCCCATCGAGCGAGGACAGGCGCGATGCGCGCCAGCGGCGCGGTTGACCACAGCCCTTGGCAAGGCGCAGGACGGCCAGGGCGAGACAGGCATTCCAGGCCGGTCGGCGCGCCTTACCACACCGCCGCACAGCCCCTACGACTGACCCAGAGACCCTGAGACCCTGAGACCCTGATTTTTTTGTTTTACCAGAACCAGAGAGAGGCAGTTGACGGTGGCGGGCTATGGACAACCGCGCCCGTCGAGCAAGGGCAGGCGCGGTGCGCGCCAGCGGCGCGGTTGACCGCAGCCCACCGCGGAACAGCCCCTGCGGGGACCCAGAAGCCAGCGCCCTTGGCAGAGCGGGTCTGGGCGGGCCGCACAGGCCCGGCGGCGCGCCGGGGCGGTGAGTTTTGGGGACCAGGGCCCCGAACTCGGCGCGGATCGTCAGGGGTGAGCGGTGTGCGGGGGAGCGCGATGAGTATACTGCCGCGGTGTCACCGGACCGCAGCGTCGATCTAGCTCTCGTCCTCGATCTCGCGCTCGACGTCGAGCTTGACGAGCGCGATGACCTGGATGCGTTGCTGGACAAGGCGGCGCGTACCGGGGTGCTACCCAAGGGGGCAGCGGGGGCGCGCGACCGCTTCGAGATCAAGAGCCGGGCGGTGGACGCGCGGCGCGGGCGGGTGCGGCTGCACTACGTGCTGGGGCAGCGGGAGAGCGCGGCGGCGCAGGTGGCGCCGCGCCAGGTGGCCGGGTTGCCGGTCATCATCGTCGGCGCCGGGCCGGCGGGGCTGTTCTGCGCCTACGAGCTGGCGCGCGCTGGGGTGGCGGCGATCGTCCTCGACCGCGGCAAGCAGGTCCAGGCGCGGCGGCGCGACCTCAAAGGGCTGACCCAGCACGGCATCGTCGACCCGGACAGCAACTACTGCTTTGGCGAAGGCGGGGCCGGCACGTACTCCGACGGCAAGCTCTACACGCGCTCGCACAAGCGCGGCGACGTGCGCGACGTCATCGAGATCCTCGTCGAGCACGGCGCGCCGCCGGAGATCTTGGTGGACGCGCGGCCGCACATCGGCAGTAACCGGCTGCCCAAGGTGGTCACCGCGCTGCGCGAGCACCTGGCCCAGGTGGGCGTCCCGGTACACTTTGGCGCGCGGGTCACCGAGCTGGTGCGCGACGCCAAGGGCCACGCCATCGGCGTGCGCACCGCGGCCGGCGAAGAGTTCGTCGGGCGCGCGGTGGTGGTGGCGAGCGGCCACTCCGCCACCGACATGCTCGAAGTCCAGGCGCGCGCCGGCGCGCGGCTGGAGGCCAAGCCGTTCGCGATGGGCGTGCGCATCGAGCACCCGCAGGCGATGATCGATCGCATCCAGTACGGCAAGCACGCGGGGCACCCCAAGCTGCGCGCCGCGCCGTACCGGGTGGCGTACACGCCGGCCGATGGCCGCGGCGCGTACTCGTTCTGCATGTGCCCAGGGGGCTGGATCGTCCCGGCCGCCACCGAGGCCGGCGGGCTGGTGGTCAACGGCATGAGCCTGTCGCGCCGCGACTCTCCATACGCCAACTCGGGCCTGGTGGTCGCGGTGGAGCTGGCCGATCTGGAGCGCCTGGGCCTCACCGCGCAGCTTGGGCCGATGGCTGGCGTCGAGCTGCAGCGCCGCCTCGAGCGCGCTGGCTTCGCTGCGGGCGGTGGCGGCTTGCGCGCCCCAGCCACCCGCGCCACCGACTTCGTGCAGGGTCGCGGCTCCTCCACCGTGCCAGCCTCGTCCTACGAGCCCGGCCTGGTCGCGGCAGATCTGGGCGCGGTGCTCGACACCACCGCGCTGCCGCTGGCGGCGCGCCTGCGCGAGGCGCTCGTGGTGTTCGATCGGCAGCTCCGCGGCTACGCCAGCGAGAACGCGGTCCTCATCGGCGTCGAGTCCCGCACCTCGAGCCCGGTGCGCGTGCCGCGCGACGCCAGCTCGCTGCAGTCGCCCACCTTGCCCGGCCTCTACCCGTGCGGCGAGGGCGCGGGCTACGCCGGCGGCATCGTCAGCGCCGCCATGGACGGCATGCGGGTGGCCCGCGCCGTCGTCGCCGCCGGTAGCCGCGCCGGCGAAGCCGCCTGAGCCACGCCGCGCCGCGCCGGCGGCGAAGCAGCCTGAGCCGCGCCGCGCCGCGCCGGCGAAGCGGCCTGAGCCGCGGCGCGCCGCGCCGCGCCGCGCCGCACCGCGCTGCGCTGGCGAAGCCGCCCATGCACGCAGGCATGATGCCTCGTGATCGACCGCGCTGGAATCGACAGCACGGTGCTGGACTCAACGCATCGCGGCACGAGCCAGTCGGCTCGCGAACGTGATGAGCTCGCGACGAATCAGCGGCGCGCGCGCCGTTCTCACGTGCCAGGGCACGCAGAATCAGGCGACAATCCCGTGACGCCAGATGATGAGCTGGCCCGGAGGTGCCGTGTGAAGTGCAGTGCAACGTGCTGCGCGCCGGGTTGCGCGCGGAGTGTCTCGTGTGGGCTGGATTCGGTGGCGCCTCGCCGGGGCGCCTCGGCTGCGCCGCAGGGGCTGACGCGACGGCTGCGCAGGCGCCCGGCCGCCTGCGCGCTGGCGCTCTGGGCGGCGCTGGCCGCGTGCGGCCCTGACGCCAAGACGCCTGCGCCGACCGCGCAGCCTCCCGGCGTCACCTTCACCTACCCGCGAGATGGCCAGCTCGACGTCCCCACCGCGTCTCGCCTGATCTTTCAGCTCACGGGCGAGGTCAACGAGGCGGCGCTGCGCGAGGGCTGCACCGCCACGGGCTCCACCGTCCAAGGCAGCTTCTGTGTCGTCGGCCCGAGCGGCCCGGTGGAGGTGACCCCCACGGTGCTGGGGCCGCGCGGCAACATCATCGTCGCCAGCGCCGCCGGCCTCTTGCCAGGCGAGCGCTATCAGGTCTACCTGCGGCCGACCCTCCTGGCGGACGCTGCGAACCTGCCGGCCGAGGCGCCGCTCGTCAGCTTCCGCACCCGGCAGGCCCAGACCGCCGCCGGCGCGCCTCGCCTGCTGGCGGTGGGCGGCGAAGACCCCGCCGCCTTCACCGCGGGTGGCCCCGCGCCGCGTCACCCGGTGCTCGATCGCGCGAGCTTGCGGCTGGTGTTCTCCGAGGCGCTAGACGAGCGCACCGCGCTCGCCGCCGGGGCGGTCACGCTGCGCCGCGCAGGGACCACCGCCGCGCTGCCCGCCACCGTGCTCGCGGTGGGCCAGCACCTGGTCGTCGACCCCGACGCCGATCTGGACGCGGGCGCTCGCCACGAGCTGGTGCTGACCGGCCTGACCGACCGCGGCGGCACCGCGTTGCCGGCGACCACGCTGTCGTTCTCGCCGGTATCCGGCCCGTCGTACGAGCAGGTGGTCGCGCTCGATCTGCCAGACGCTGGCGCCAGCCCCGAGCTCTCGGAGCTCACCGGGGCGCCGATCAACAGCGTCCACAAGCACGCGCCGCTCATCGGCAGCGCTGAGCTCTCGCTGTTGCCGGGCACGCTGCGCGCGGAGCTCGGCGATCCCACCGCGTTCGGCGGTCCCATCCCGTTCACCGTGCGCAAGGGCCAGCGCCTGTCGGCCTCCGAGCTCCCGCTGCGGCTGGCCGGCGTCGTCGGCCTGGGGTACCAGACCGGCCCGCTGCGCTTCGACCTGCTGAGCGACGCCAACGGCTGGGTCACCCGCAACCCGCATCGCCCGGCGGACGTCCGCCCCGATGATCGCGACGCCCCGCTGATGGTGGAGCTGTTTCTCGACGCGGCGCTCACCGCAGAGGACGCCACCGGCAACGCGCTGGCCACCCAGACCTTGCTCGGCATGCACCTGGTGGGCCTGGCGACCGTGGCGCAGGGCCAGCTCGCGCTCGAGGCCACCGGCGCGATCGAGGTCGAGCTTCTGGGCGTGACCCGCTCGCACGCAGACCTCTCGCTGCGGCTGCGCACCGGCGCGACTGCCGTGATCCCGAACGAAGCTCCGCCGCGCGTCGTCGCCACCTCGCCCGCCCGCGGCGACACGCAGGTCGCCACCGACGCCCGGCTGCAGGTCCTCTTGTCGAGCGCGGTCGACGCCGGCAAGCTGCGCGCCGCTGGCCAGCTCGCGCTCATGGCGGGCACCACGTCGATCGCCGTGGACGCGCGCGTCGCCGGCGCAGCGGTCGTCATCACGCCGCGCCAGCCGCTGGCGCCGGCCACCGCGTACAGCCTGCGCCTTGGGCCCATGGTCGACGCCGCCGGCCAGCCGCTGACGCTGAGCCCCGGCGATCCCACCGCGGGCACCGGGGTGATTCCGTTCACCACCGCCGCCGCCCCCGGCGGCGCCACCGTGCCGCCGCAGCTCGCCGCGGTGGTGCCCGGCGCGCCGTGCGCCCTCACCGGAGGCAGCGCCACCTCGCCGGGGCGCTGCGTCGCTGGCCGCGCCACCGACCTACCGTATCGGCCATTCGAGCTCACCGCCGATCGCGACATCGAGGCCTGGTTCACCCAGCCCATGTCCGCGGCCAGCCTGCGGGTGGGCGCCGCCTGCAACACCGGCGCGATCCGCGTCGAGCAGCTCGACGGCGCAGGCGCCTGCGTGCAGGCCGTGCCCGGCGAGCTCACGGTGCGCCAGGCCGGCTTCCGCTTCACCCCGCTGACGCGATGGATCCCGGGCGCTCGCTACCGCGTCACCATGATCGCTGGCACCGACGCCACCTGCAACGCTGGCGAGGTCTGCGGCGCCAACGGCCGTCCGCTCAACACCGACGCGCTCGCGGACGCCGACAGCGAGGGCGGCGCCGCGGTGGTGCTGCCGTTCACCGCGGCGTCCCCGGCGCCGACCACCATGATCCCGCTGACCGCGTTGCCGCTGGCCGACCGCAACGGCAACGGATACCTCGACGCCGGCGAGATCCTGCACCCGGACAACCAGCTCGCGGTCGACGTGGTCAGCACCTCGGGCGACGTGACCGCGGCGGCGCTCGCCGGCCCCGACTGCAAGCCCGCCCTGCTCGGCAACCAGGTGTGCATCGGCGTCGCCGCCGCCTTGCCCGTCACCGTGCTGCCCAAGGTGGAGAGCTGCCCGATCACGCCCACCGGCGCGCCAGCGACCGGCGCGGGCCCTTGCGTGCCGGTGCGGATCTCGGCGCAGTCCGTGCGCGTCACCTCGCTCACCATCAACGCCACCGCCAAGATCGGGATCGTGGAGATCGACATCCGCAACGTGCAGACCGGCCTGATGCACCTGCGCCTGCTGGAGCCCACCGCCGCGGGCGCCGTCGGCTACATCCTCGATGACGGCAACGGCAAGCCGATGTTCGTCATCGCGGTGCAGACGCTGATGGACGCGCCCGATCTGTCGATCCCCCTGGTCGATCACGACGTCCAGAGCAAGCCGGTCAATCTGGTGCTCACCGGTCCAGTCACCTTCCTGCCCGATGGCCGCATGCGGGTGGAGCTGCACAACCGCGGCAACGTGATCATCCCGGTCCATATCACGGCGCCGCTCGTCGACGGCTACATCAACCTGCGCGTGCCCGACGGCACCTTGTCCTTGTCCCTCGTCACCCCGGCCATCCGATGAGGACCGCCATGCTGGACTCCGCTCGCTCCCTCCGCCGCCGGCTAGCGGCCCCGGCCCTGCCCGCGGCCCTGGCGCTGGTCGCCGGCCTGTGCGCCCAGGCTGACGCCAACCCTGCCAAGGACCGCCTGTACGCGCGCGCCGGCTTTCTGTATCTGCAGCCGGTGCCCGCCAGCGAGGAGGTGGTGCTCTCCGATCTGATGGGCCCCGCCGAGCTGGCCTTGCCCGACGGTCCGGTCGCGGGCTCCGGCGTCAGCGCCGACGCGGTGGCCATGCTGGCCGGGACCATCGGCTATCGCGTCCACGATCGCATCTCCATCGAAGCGGTGATCGCCTCGCCGTTCACCATGACCCTCACCCTCACCGGCACCCTCGCCAACGACTCGGTGGCGCCGTACGCGCTCGGCAACATCCCCACCGGCGTGCCGGCGTTTGGCGAGAAGCTCGGCACCACCAAGGTGCTGCCGCCCATCGTCACCGCGGTGTACCGCTACCCACTGCACCCCCGCGTGCGCCCCTATGGTGGCCTCGGCGTCAGCTACGTCTATGCGTACGACACGCAGATCACCAACCCCGTCCTCACCGAGGTGGGCAAGCCCACCGTCGAGATCGACTCCGACCTTGCCTGGGTCCTGCAAGCCGGCGTGGATGTCCACGTGTGGAAGCGCGTGTACGTGACGCTCGACGCCAAGTTCGCCGCCGGCCTGGATCTGGTCGCGCGCATGAAGGGCCTCGAGCTCGCGGTCCCGGCGCTGCCCATCTACGGCACGGTCAGCGCGGGCACCGGCACCGCCGAGGTCACGGTGAACCCGCTGGTGCTGCAAGCGGGCGTGGGCTGGGACTTCTAGCGCCGCCATCGCCGGTCTCCTGCCGCGTACATTGCGCGGCCAGATCCAGCAATTGCTGGCGGGCGGCGTACCACGCGCTCGCGGTGACCGGCGGGGTCAGCCCCACCGACGCCGCGTCGCCCAGCGCGAACGGGATGAGCCGCAGCGCCAGGCGAGCGGCGACGGCGCGGGTCGCGGGCGTGCAACTCGCCGCGTCCAGCAGCAGCCGATCGCTGAGGCCGCGGCGCAGCGCCTTGAGGCGCAGGGTCGGCAGGCACGGGGTCTCGCGCGGACCGGGCAAGGCCAAGACGCCGTCGCGGTTGCCGTGATCGCCGCCGTCGTCGAAGGTGACCGAGTCTCGTGGCGACATGGCGCGGCCAGGGCGCGGCAGGCCCATGCGCTTGGCGTTGTGCCGGTCGTGCCAGTACAGCGCGTCCCACACGTACCAGAGCGGCACCGACCAGCGCCAACCGATCCATCCCCAGGTGCGCAGATCGAAGTTGCCAGCGTCGAGCACCATCGAGCCGGCGTACGGCGGGTTGCCGTTGTAGGTGAAGCGCAGCGCGCCCGCGCCCGCGCCGGTGGCGGGCTGACGCGAGATGGCGTACGGCGAGATGAAGATGTCCACCGCGTCTCCGTAGACGGCGTGAGGCGCATCGGTGACCGCCAGGCGCAGGCGCGAGGTGCCGGTGGCCCGGCGCGCGGCCGCGACCTGGTCGGCGAGCGCCCGCACCTTCATCTTGCGGTCGAGCTGGCGCGGCTCATCGATGGGGATGGCGAACGCGAGCTGGTCCTCGGCGGCCAGCGCCTGCTCCCAGAAGCGCGCCGCCTCCGCGAGCGCGCCGTCCTCGGTGGGCAAGAGCACCGGCACGAAGCGCGCGCCGGCCAGCAGCTCGCGCCGTCGCGGCCACAGCTCCGCGGTCAGCTCGGGCGTGGCCAGCACGCCATGCGCGCGGAACATCGCCGCGCAGCGCTTCTCCAGCTCCAGCGGATCAAAGCCGCCTAGCTGCGCGCCCGCCGGCAGGCCGTGCTGCCACGCCAGCTCGCGAGGATCGTAGTACGCCCACACCAGCGGTCGCGCGCCGACCGCCGGCAAGAGCACGTCCAGCACCTCCAGCTCGACCGCCACGGACGTGGTAGCGGACGTCGCGGCGGTCGCCGCAGCAGGCGCCGTACCCGAGGCCGTCGCAGCCGAGGCCGTCAACGTGCCGAGGTGGCGGCCCGGCGGTGCGTCCGCAGACACCGCGAGATCGAAGTACACGGGCGAGCCGGTGGGGCGCGGCGCTGGAACCAGCCCATCGACGTAGCTCGCGGCGCCGCGGCTGCCGCCGTACATCGCGGTCGAGGGCCGGGTCACCGGCGCCCACTCCACCTCGTACCCGGTGACCTTCAGCTCCCGCGCAGCCATCTGCAAGGTCACCTCGCCCGGCGCCCGCTGCCAGACGGTGATCCCCAGCGTCTCGCCGCGCGCCGCGCGCAGGCGCAGGGTGCGGCCATCGAACACCGGCGACGTCTCGGGCACGGCCTCATCGCTGGCGCGACGATCGGCGTCTTCCAGGATCTGGAGCGGCGCCGACATGGCGCTGCGCGCCGGGGCCGCGCCAGCCAGCTCGGAGGTGCGCTCGCCACACGCCAACGCCGCCGCGGACAGCGCCAGGCCCAGCGCCAGGCCAGCGGCTGCACCGCGCCAGGTCCTGGCGCTCACCTGCGTCCCCGATCGTGAGCTCACGAGGCTGGCGAGTATGCCCCAGCGCGGGGCTCATCCACCGAGATCGGCGCGACCAACGAGCGCGGCGCGACCGGGATCGGCGAGGCCCGGCGGCGGTCCCATGGTGTCGCCTCGAGTCGACGGTTGCCCGCCCCAGCCCCAGGGGACCGAGGCACCAACGAGCGCCCCAGGGCCCGGCCTTTTCCGCCTCCGGCTCCGCGGCGCCGCGCTCTTACGACGAGCGCGCGATCACGCAGACAGCGTCGGCGTCGCGGGCGTTTGCTGCGCCGCCGGCGCCTCGCCGCACCTCGTAGCTAGACCTCGGCATCGTCCGGCGACGCGCGCCGCGTGGCGCTGTGGACGATTGTCCCCACCGTGGCACGACCGTTGCTCCTCCCCGAAGCCAGAACCCCCGCGTTGATCTCCTGCCAGTGACGCCGTGTCCGCGGTGCGAGCCTCCTTGCTCGTACGCAACGGGAGAGCTGCATCCAGCGCGGCCTGCTTGCCCGAGGGCGTGATGCAACAAAGCTGTAAGTTCGCGATGGTAAGTCTGAGCTGCGCGCTGGTGGCCGCCTGCTCTCTCGATGAAGTCGAAGAAGCGCCGCCGGCGGGGCTCGAGCGCATCTCCGCCTTTGAGGCGACGATGACCAGGACCTCGAGCCCGTACACCTCGAACCTCGCCCCCAACCCGCAGATCGAGCTCTGGATCACCAAGGAGTCCAAGGCGCTCTACGACAAGATCTCGCCGACCGCGCAGGGCTCCAAGGTGCGCTTGCCCCAGGGCGCGCTGATCGTGCGCGCGGTGTACGAAGGCGGGCAGGTCAAGAAGCTGACCGTCATGGGCAAGGGCGCGCCAGGATCAAACCCCATCGTCGGCGACTGGTGGTTCGCGGTCACCACGCCTCGCGGCGTGCCGCTCGAAGAGGGCGGCCAGCAGCTCGCCGGCAAGCTGCCGCAGTGCGTGACCTGCCACGACGAACGCGGCGCCGACGACTACCTGTTCGGAGTGACCGCGGCGGCGCACATCTGAGCTATCTCGCGAGCAGGTCCGCCATCGTCACGCACTCGAGCCCTGCGCCCCGCAGGCCCTCGACGATGCGCGGCAGCGCGTCCAGCGTCCACTGCTGGCCCTCGTGCATGAGCACGATCTCGCCATCGGTGATGGCGGTGGGCGAGCAACGCTCCACCAGGTCGTCCGCCGAGTTCAGCTTGTAGTCGTACGAGTCGAAGGACCACATCGCGATGGACCAGCCGCTGGCCAGCGCCACCGCCAGCGACCTGGTATTTAGCGCGCCGTGCGGCGGCCGCACCCAGGGCCGCGCCTGCGCCTGAGTGCCAAAGATCTCCCCGCAACGCCGCAGCTCGCCTGCCAGCTCGCGCGACGACATCGAAGAGAACATGGTGTGGTGATAGCCGTGCGGCGCCACCTGGTGGCCGCGGCGCACGTACTCGCGCACGATCCCTGGATCGACCTCCACCAGATCTCCCATCAGGAAGAAGGTCGCGGCCACGCCCAGGTCGTCGAGGCAGCGGAGATAGGCGTCGGTCAGCGGCAGCGGTCCATCGTCAAACGTGAGCGCCACTCGCTTGGCCCCGACAGGGCCACGACGCACGACGAGCGAAGGGGGAAGGACCCGGCTGGCGACCTGGCGAAGTGTCTGCAACATGACGTTGGCACCTATGATGTCGGCTTCGCCGCGCGATCACCAGCCCTCGCCGGTAGAACAAGAAGATCGAGGAGGCGTGTACCCTTGCTTCGACCCAGGAATCCCCAGTAGGGTGACCCCGTGCCGGCGGGCATTATTGCGTTTGCCAAGGACTGGAACGAGGATCCAACCTCGAACCATCACGTTCTCCGCGAGCTAGCCAAGACCCGGAGAGTCCTGTGGCTCAACTCGTTGGCCACTCGAACACCCAAGCTGTCGAGTTCGCGAGATCTCGGCAAGATCCGCCGCAAGCTCGGCGAGTTCGCTCGCGGTCCGGTGCGGGTAGAGAACGACTTGTGGGTCTTTACCCCCCTGGTGTTACCTTTCCCTCACCTGACGGCCGCGCGCGCTGCCAACAAGCTCGCGTTGCGCGCCACCATCGCCGCGCTGCGCCTCCGGCTCGGGCTGTCGAAGTTCCACTTGTGGACGTTCTTGCCCAACGTCGCAGACTACGTGGGCGTGCTGGGAGAGGACCTCTCGGTCTACTACTGCGTGGATGAGTGGTCGATGTTCTCGTACCTCGACCGCGAGCGCACGGTGGAGCTAGAGCGCCGCCTCTTGACCAAGGTGGACGCGGTGTTCGCGATCAACCACGCGCTCGCGGAGTCCAAGCGGGCGGTCAACCCTGCCACCTTCGTGTCGCCGCACGGCGTGGACGTCGCGATGTTTGGTCGCGCGCTGGCCGACGCCACGGAGATCCCGCAGGAGCTGGCCGCGCTGCCCGGCCCCAAGATCGGCTTCTACGGCACCCTGCAAGACTGGGTGGATCTGGAGCTCATCGAGGAGATCGCTCGCGCCCGGCCGAGCTGGTCCATCGTCCTCATCGGCCAGGCGCTGGTAGACGTGGAGCGCGTGCGCCGGCTCAAGAACGTCCATCTCCTGGGCCGCAAGCCGCACGACGAGCTGCCGGCGTACTGCAAGGGCTTCGATGTCGGCATCATTCCGTACCGCCGGCAAGAGCGCATGGAGTTCGTGAACCCCATCAAGCTGCGCGAGTACCTGGCCGCTGGCCTGCCGGTGGTCTCCACCTCGGTGCCCGAGGTCGTGCGCTACGGCGACCGCTGCGCCATCGCCGACACCGCGCCGGACTTCATCGCCAGGATCGAGGCCGCGCTGGCGGCTGATGGCCAGGGCCAGCCCGCGGATCGGCAGGCGCGCCGCCGCGACCGCGCCGCCGCCATGGCCAACGAGTCCTGGGCCGCGCGCGTGGCCCAGGTGGCGAGCATCATCGATGGCCTCGCCGATGACGCCGATGACGGCCGCGCCGACAGGCCCGCCACCGGGGCGCGGTGACCGCCGCGCCACCAGAGCCCCGATGACCCAGTTTCTTGCGAGACGAAACCAGACGAGACGAGTGAGAAGGAGTGCGTCATGAGTCCTGCGCGTTTTCGGGCCGGCATGGTCGGCGCCGGCAACATCTGTGAGTTCCACGTGGCGGCGGTCAAGGCCCTGCCCGATGTCGAGCTGGTGGGCATCACCGACCTGGATCGCGACAAGGCCGAGGCAGCCGCCAAGGCCTGGGGCACCACCGCCTTTGCCACCATGGACGACCTCATCGCCGCTGGCGCCAACGTCATCCATGTGCTCACGCCGCCCGCCGTTCACGGCAAGGTCACGGTGGCGGCGCTGGAGCGCGGCTGCCACGTGCTGGTGGAGAAGCCCATCACCGAGGACGAGCAGGAGGCGCTGGCCATCGCCAAGCTGGCCAAGGCCAAGGGCCTGACCGTCACCGTCAACCACTCCCTCCTCTATGACCCGCAGGTCCGGCGCGCGCTCGACGCGGTGAAGTCCGGGTCGCTTGGCACCATCGTCTCGGTGGACATCCTGCGCGGCTCCGAGTACCCGCCGTTTGAAGGCGGCAAGCTGCCGCCGCACTACCGCGGCGCAGGCTATCCGTTCCGCGACCTCGGCGTGCATTGCCTCTACCTCATCCAGGCCTTGCTCGGCTCGGTGGAGGATCTGGAGGCGTCGTGGTGCTCGCTGGGCGGCGACCCGAACCTCGCCTTCGACGAGTGGCGCGCGGTGGCGCGCTGCGCGCACGGCCTGGGGCAGTTCCAGCTCACCTGGAACACGCGGCCGATGCAGAGCCAGCTCATCATCCATGGCACCAAGGGCGTCTTGCGCGTCGACCTGTTTGCCATGTTCCACGGCAAGCGCGCCGCCACGCCGCTGCCCAAGCCGGCCGAGCGCCTGCTCAATGCGTTCTCGGACTCGGTGCAGCCGCTGGTCGACGTGCCCATCGGCGTGTGGAAGTTCGTGCGCAAGGAGGTCAAGGCGTACCAGGGCCTGCGCGATCTGGTCGCGGACTTCTACCGCCGCCTGCAAGCCGGGGAGCCGCCGCCGGTGTCCGTGGAGGACGCCGCCCAGATCGTGCGCTGGATCGAGAAGGTGGCGCGCGCCGCCGAGGCCGATCACCAGGCGCGGCAAGCCAAGTTCGTGCTGAGCGAGAAGGTGCCGTTCTTGGTCACCGGCGCCTCGGGCAACCTGGGCCGCGCCACCGTCAAGCGCCTCCTGGCCGCCGGCCACAAGGTGCGCGCCATGGTGCGGCGCATGCCGGAGCGCCCGCAAGCTGGCGTGGAGTACGCGCTCGGCAACCTCGGCGATCCAGACGCGGTCGATCGCGCGGTCAAGGGCGCCGAGATCGTGATCCACGCCGGCGCCGCCATGAAGGGCGGCTGGCCCGAGCACCTGGGCGGCACGGTCGTGGGCACGCAGAACGTGATCGACTCCTGCAAGCGCCACCGCGTCCGCCAGCTCGTCCACATCAGCTCGATGTCGGTCATCGACTGGGCCGGCTCCGCCAAGCGCGGCGCCCCGGTGGACGAATCCGCCGAGCTCGAGCCACGTCCCGAAGAGCGCGGCGCCTATACCCGGGCCAAGCTCGAAGCGGAGCGCGCCGTGGTCGCGGCCGCCAAGGACGGCTTGCCGTGCGTGATCCTGCGCCCTGGCCAGATCTTTGGCGGCGGCATCAACCTGGTCAACGGCGCGGTGGCCCGCAACGCGGGAGGCCGGTGGCTGGTTTTGGGCGACGGCCAGCTCGAGCTGCCGCTCATCTACATCGATGATGTCGTCGACGCGATCGAGGCCTGCGTCGCCAAGAAGCTGACCGGCGGACAGGTGATCCAGCTGATCGATCCCGAGACCCTGACCCAGGCCGACGTGCTCGAGACCGCGGGTCGCGGCAAGAAGGTGCTGCGGGTGCCGCGCCCGGTGGTGTTCGCGCTGGGCAAGCTGTCGGAGTTGCCGCTCGGCGCCATCGGCAAGGCGAGCCCGATCGGCGTGTACCGCTTGCAGTCCGCGCTGGCTCGCCTGCACTACAGCAGCAACCGCGCGCAGGAGCTCCTGGGCTGGAAGCCCCGGGTCGGCGTGCGCGAGGGCATGCGCCGCGACGTCGAGAGCGCTGGCTAGCCGCCGCGGCTCGCGACCGCCGCATGGTGGCCCGTGCGACGACCTGGCCGCGCCGGGCCTGGCTGGCCCTGGCTGCTTTGGCCCGGGCCGCTTTGGCCCTGGCCGGGCCCTGCCGCGCTCTGGCCGCGCTTTGGCCGGTCAGCGATTCATGAACAAGTACGCGCCGGCAGCGAGCCCCGCGAGCACCAGCACCATGATGAGCAGCCGGTCAAAGCGGAACTTCTTGGGAGGTTCGTGAGCCATGCCGTTTACGCTAGCACACGCCAGCGCCGCCCAGGCTACGGCGAAGGCACCACCAGCGACCTGGCCAGCCGTTCCCCTTCCGTCGGGCCGGCGGTGCCCACCGCCATGACCTGATAGATGGCGCGCTGCTCCTCGGCCCACAGAAACCAGATGTGGGCGTTGACCGCCGCGCCGTCGATTCCAGAGAACGTCAGGTAGCGCGCCGGGCGGCCCGCCACCGTGGCCAGCGAAGCTTGCGAGCGCGGCGCTTGCCGCCAGCTCTCCAGCCCGCGAACCGCCGCCTCGTACACCTGCTCGGCCGACGGCTCCGCCAGCTCTGGCACCATGAAGCGGCCGAACGTGATCGAGAAGGCCTGACCTTCGCTGTCACAAGCGCTGTGGATCATCCGCACCTGGCTTGCGCCGAACACCACCTTGGAGAAGCTGGGCTTGCACGGGTAGATGGCGGAGAACCAGCCGCGCTTCTCGCGCACGAAGTACCCCTCCCCCTCCTGCTGCACGGAGAACCGGTCGCTCAGCGAGTCCGAGCACGCGGCCAGCAGGGTGGCGCCGCAGAGCAGCGCCCCTCCTGATGACAAGACCTCCCATGCTCGGCACGACACCCGCCCAGCATACGCCAGCTTCGCGACCGCCCGGCCAGCAGGTGACGCTCGCCAAAAAGATCGCGATCAAGCCCACACTCGCGCGACGTCGAACACTGACAGACCGCTGCCCGCGCGCCGGGCCGCGCGCCGGGCCGCGCGCTGGTCGCGCGCTGGTCGCGCGCACCGCGGCGTGGACCACGACTACGCGGGCAACGGTAAGTGCAGGCACCGACGCGCGCTATGTTGGTCCCGGACTAAAACGTTGCGTTTGCAGTGCAACCAATACGCAGCACTCGCTCCTGCTACCAGGTGACATTGGCTCGCCAGAGGGCGTTCCTTGACAGGTCGAGCGCCGAGCAGGTAACTGGGGCTCTCTCCAGGAGCGCCAGATGCTTAGTGACGCAGACAAGAAGGCCATTCTCGATAGCTGGCGCCTCGTGGTGCCGATCGCGGATACCGCCGCGGACCTGTTCTACAGGCGCCTGTTCGAGCTGGCACCTGCATATCGTGAGTACTTCAAGAGCGACATGGCGTCCCAGAAGCGCAAGCTCGTGGCCATGCTCGCCTTCGTCGTGAAGTCACTCGACTGGCCCGAGTCGGCGTGGCGACAGAACGTGGAAGAAGAAGACGATCTGTTCCTGGTGGTCCTGGCGCTCGGCCGCCGCCACTCCGACCTGTATCACATCCCGGACTCCACCTACGCCACCGTCGGAGAAGCGCTGATCTGGACGCTGGACTACGGGCTCGGCAAGAAGTTCGACAAGAACGCGCGAGCCGCCTGGACCAAGGTCTATGGCCTGCTCGCCACCACGATGAAGATGGGCCGCCTCAGCGTGCAGCCCATGGAGTCCTCCACCGCGCTGGTGCAGAAGGTCGTCGGCCCTGGAGTCCGGACGTCATGACGCTCCTCGCCGGTTCCCTCGCCGATCTGGACTTGGCCAGCCTCGCCGATGTCACGAGCCTCGGGCGCTCCAGCCTGCGCCTCGAGGTCACGGGACCGGACGGAGTGATGGTCGGATATCTCGTGCTCAAGGCCGGGCGCGTGGTCTCCGCCACCGCTGGCTCCTTGCACGGGCACAACGCGCTGCACGTGCTCATGAACGCGGCCCAGAACGCGCGCTTCCGCTTGCTGCGCGAGCCGCTCGACTTCGTGATGTCCACGGCGCTCGCCTCCGTGGATGAGCTGCCGGAGATGGGCCGCGGACGGCGCGCCCGCGCCTCGTCGGCGCCGCCCTCCCAGGCGCCGCCCTCGCAGAGCCAGGCGCACGCGGTGCCCGAGCCAAGGCCCCGGCGAGACAGCGCGTCGGTGGCCGCCGCTGGGAGGTCCGCTGGCGACGCGACCAAGCAAGGGATCTTTCGGCGCCCGGCCCGCACCTCCAGCGCGATGAACGTCGCCAGCGCACCGCGGCCGCCGCTCCTGGCGCAGGGCACGGGCGCTCGCATCCGGATGATGGAAGGGCGCCTGGATGAGTTCGATCTGGCCACGCTGCTGCAGGTCATCGGCCTTGGCCGGAGCTGCATCGAGCTCGAGGTGCTGAGCGAAGCCGGCGCCCAGGTCGGCTCGGTGTGGGTCAAGAGCGGCAAGATCGTGTCCGCGCGCGCCGGGAACATCGAAGGCATGGCCGCCATCTCGCAGCTCATGCACTCGCGCGACGGCTTCCAGTTCGCAGCGTTCCGCGTCGACGCGGACCTCGACTCCACCGCGGCGTTGGCGGACGTCGCGCAGATCGTGTTCCCCTCGGCGTCGCCGGCCAACGACCGCGCCGACCGCGCCGACCGCGCCGGCCGCACACGGCCGGCCCGCGGCACCGAGCAGCCGGTGCCCGCCGCGGCCACCGCGGCCGAGGCCGCCGGCATCCCGATCATGGAGGGCTCGCTGGCCGACTTCGATGTCCCCACCCTGCTGCAGACCGTCGCGGTGGGGCGCCAGTACTGCGAGCTGCAGCTCTGCGATGAGCACGCGGTGGTCGGCTCGATCCGGGTGAAGGCCGGCGTGGTGGTGTCTGCCGCAGCGAGCACCACCACGGGGCTGCCTGCCATGCAGCTCATGGTGCGCCTGACCGCGCCCCACTGGTTCCGGCTGCTCAAGCTGACCGACAGCGTCGGACCGGAGCTGCCAGTTGGCACGCTCGAGAAGCTGCTCCTGCACCTGTTGCCCGCCGCCACCGACCACGAACCCGGCGACGCGCACGGGAGCGAGTTCGCCGCTGAGCCCGACCACCACGACCTGGGCGACGATGAGCTAGAGCCGCCGACCTTGGTCGGCGGCCCGCTCGACCGCCACCCCGCGCACGGCGCACCCGAGCGCCACGCGGTACCCCGCGCGGTGCCCAAGGCGTTCACGCGAGAGACCGTGCGCGCGCTTCCGGACGCCGCGGCGCTCGCCGAGCAGGCCGCCAGCGCGGCGGCCCGCGCCCCGGCCGATGACGCGGCGTCGCCCCCGAGCGCGCCGCCCGCGCGCGCCACCGTGAAGTCGCTGCCGCCGGTGCCACGGGCGTTCGGCACGCGAGCAGCCTCCACGATGCTCGAGGCGCAGCCAGCCGACCTGGTGCCGCTGATGGACGGCACGCTCATGGACTTCGACCTGCGCACGCTGCTGGAGGTCCTGGCCGTGACCCGCCAGCACTCGCGCCTGATCTTGCTCGACGGCGAAGCCCACTCGGTGGGCGAGATCCGGCTCAAGGCAGGATACGTCCTTGGCGCCCACTCCGGCGGCAAGCAAGGCGCGGAGGCCCTGACGTTGATGCTCGGCCTGCCGCGAGTCTACAGGTTTCGCGTGCTCACCGATCTGCAAGACGTCTCCAGCGAGTGGGTGGGCTCCATCGCCAACCTGCTGGCCGCCGCCACCGTCCGGAACTCGAACGCCCCGGAGCGGCCCACCCGCTTCCTCTGGGCGGCCATCCCCATCTCCTTCGCGGTGGGCGGCGCGATCGTGTTCCTGCTGGCACGCGGCGACGGCAAGAAGGCGACTCATCCATCAGCCGCCAGCGCCCCGGTGGCCGCGGTCCACACCGCCGCCGAACCCGCGTCGGCTGCGCCGCCTGCGCCGGCTGCGCCGGCTGCGCCGCCTGCTCCCGCGCCGGCTGCGCCCGCGCCGGCTGCTGCGTCCGCGGCTTCGCGCGAAGGCGCGAACCCAGGCAGCACGGCTGCGCCCCCTGCGCGGCCAGCGCCTGCCGAGGAAAGCGACCAAGGCCTCCCCGCCAACGACGAGGCCCAGCCCCCGGAAGGGGAGGCCATGGTGGGCATGAGCGTCCGCAACGCGCAGAACGCGCTGCGGCGCCTCGGCTACGATCCGGGCCCCACCGACAATCGCTATGGCAAGCGCACGCGCTCGGCGATCTTGAAGTTCCAGGCCAAGCACCGCTTGCCGCGGACCGGCTATCTCGATCGCGAGACCTGGAGCGGCATCGTCGCCGCCCTGACCGCGCCCTGACCGCGCCCGACCGCGCCCTGACCGCGCCCTGGCCGCGCCCGGCCGCGCCTGACAGGCCACCCGCCACGACCGTGGAGGGCTGGCGCGCCCCTCCGCGCGCGAGATGCCGCAGATCTCCATGACGCGGGCGCCACGCTCGATGCGTGCGAGCTGGCCATGAAGAAGTTCATGCTGGGAAGCATCCTTGAGCCACGTCCAGACCCGTTCGCTCCCAGCCACGATCCCTAGTGGATACGGCAACGAACTGGGCCTGCCGCCGAAGTAGAGCTCGCGACGACCCGGCGGCCTGAGACCTGTCAGTTGTCGCGACCGGTGTCGCCGCCGGCGTCGCCGTCCTTGCCCTCGCCGTCCTCCGGCACCGCCGACACGTCGATCTTGCCCTCGACCACGTCGACGAAGGCGGTGCCGCCATGGGCCAGCTTGCCAAACAGGATCTCGTTGGCCAGCGGCGCCTTGAGCGTCTGCTGGATGAGCCGGGCCATCGGCCGCGCCCCCATGGCCTTGTCGTAGCCATTCTCGGCGAACCACTTGCGCGCCGCGTCGCTGACCTCGAGCTGGACCTTCTTCTCCGCGAGCTGGCCGTCCACCTCGTCGAGGAACTTCTGCACGACCTTGCGGATGATCTCCGGCGACAGCGCGCCGAAGAACACGGTGGCGTCCAGGCGGTTGCGGAACTCCGGCGTGAACACCCGCTCGATCGCCTTCTTGCCGTCCTTGCTGTCGGCCACCGAATCACCAAAGCCGATGCGGCCCAGCGCCATCTCGCGGCTGCCCGCGTTGCTGGTCATGATGAGCACCACGTTGCGGAAGTCCGCCTTGCGTCCGTTGTTGTCCGTCAACGTGGCGTGATCCATCACCTGCAGCAGGATGTTGAAGATGTCGCTGTGCGCCTTCTCGATCTCGTCGAGGACGATCACCGAGTACGGGTGCTTGTTGACCGCGTCGGTGAGCTGCCCGCCCTGATCGAAGCCGACGTAGCCCGGCGGCGCGCCGATGAGCCGCGACACCGTGTGCTTCTCCATGTACTCGGACATGTCGAAGCGGATGAACTCCACCCCGAGCACCGACGCGAGCTGCTTGGCCAGCTCCGTCTTGCCCACCCCGGTGGGGCCGGCGAACAGGAAGCACCCCGTGGGCTTGTTGGGGTTGCCAAGGCCAGCGCGCGACAGCTTGATCGCGGTGCCGAGCTGCTCGATGGCGGCGTCCTGGCCAAAGATGGAGCGCTTGAGCTCCGGCTCGATGTTGGCGAGCTTGGACTTGTCCGCGGTGGACACCGAGCGGGTCGGGATCCGCGCGATCTTGGCGACGATCTCCTCGATGAGCGAGGGGCGAATCTCGGTGGGGCGGGTCGCCTCCTCCATGAGCCTCACCCGCGCGCCGGCCTCGTCCATCACGTCGATGGCCTTGTCGGGGAGCTGCGAGCCGCTGATGTGGCGCGCCGACAGCTCGCACGCCGCCTCGATGGCGGCGTCGGTGTACTTGACGCCGTGGTGCTCCTCGTACTTGACGCGCAGGCCCTTCAAGATCTCGATGGCCTCGGACACCGAGGGCTCGCCCACGTCGATGCGCTGGAAGCGGCGCGACAGCGCGCGGTCGCGCTCGAAGGCCTGCCGGTAGTCCTTGAAAGTGGTGGAGCCGATGCAGCGCAGCTCGCCGTTGGACAGCGCCGGCTTGAGGATGTTGGCGGCGTCCATGGTGCCGCCGGAGGTGGCGCCAGCGCCGATGATGGTGTGGATCTCGTCGATGAACAAGATCGAGTGTTTGTCCTCGGTCAGGACCTTGATGACGGCCTTGATCCGCTCCTCGAAGTCGCCGCGATAGCGCGTGCCAGCGAGCACCGCCGTCATGTCCAGCGAGTACACCCGAGCCTCGCGCAGCGCATCCGGGGTCTTGCCCTCCACGATGCGCAGCGCCAGGCCCTCGGCCAGCGCGGTCTTGCCCACCCCGGGCTCACCGATGAGCAGCGGGTTGTTCTTGCGGCGCCGGCACAGCACCTGGATCATGCGCTCCAGCTCGTCGGCGCGGCCGATCAGCGGATCGATCTTGCCTTCCTTGGCGCGCGCGTTGAGGTCCACGCAGAACGCCTCCAGCGGGTTGCCCACCTTGGACTCTTCTTCTTCGCCGTCGTCCGCCGCGCCGCGGCTGCGCGGCACCACGCTGGAGGCGCCCACCTTGGCCACGCCGTGCGAGATGTAGTTGACCACGTCGAAGCGCGTGACCCCCTGCTTCTCCAGCAGGTACACCGCCTGCGAGTCTTTCTCACGGAACATGGACACCAGCACGTTGCCGGTGGTCATCTGGCTGCGACCAGCGCCCTGCACGTGCATCGCCGCGCGCTGCAGCACCCGCTGGAACGCCAGCGTCTGCTCCGGCCCGGACTCCGCCTCCTCGGGCAGCTCCTCCATGCTGGTGGCGAGGAACTCCTCGAGCGAGTCCCGCAGCTCGTCCAGGTTGCCACCGCACTTGGTCAGCACATCGGCGCCGTTGGGGTCATCGAGGATCGCCAGGAGCAAGTGCTCCAAGGTCAGGTACTCGTGACGGCGGTCGCGCACATCGGTCACCGCGCGCTGCAAGGTGGCCTGAAGCTCTGGGCTAAGCATGACTTGGTCCTTTCCTCGTCTCGGCTCGGATGGCGCGGGCACGAGGCCCGACGCCAGCGCGAGCTAGTCGGCGGGCTCGATCGTGAGCTGCAGCGGGTACTGCTGGGCTCGGGCAAGGTGCAAGGTCTTGGTGACCTTGGTCTCGGCGACCTCGAACGTGTAGATCCCAGCCACCCCGACGCCGTGGTTGTGGACATGGGACATGATGGCGACCGCCTCGTCATCGCTCTTGTGGAACACGGTCTGCAGCACCCACACCACGAACTCCCGCGTGGTGTAGTCGTCGTTGTGCAAGAGCACCTTGTACAGCGGCGGTTGCTTGGTCCGCGTGCGCTCGTCGAGGATGAGCCCGGTTTGCCGGTCGCCCAAAGGGCGCGGCTTCGAAGGTCGCTTCTCGTCGGACATGCGGACTACCATAGCGGAACTATATCGAGACCCAAGGCCACTATGTAGCCTGCGCAGCGCCGGAGCACCCCGCGATTTCGGGTAGCTGACGCGGCGGGTAGCAGGGCCCAGGGACTGTAGGGAGAGCGCGCCCAACCCGGTGGCCCGGTGGCCCCGGTGGCCCCAGGTCGCCCCGGTGGCCTGAGGTGGCCCCGGTGGCCTGAGGTGGCCCCGGCACAAGCCGCTGAAATCGCCCGCTCGGCTACGCCGAGGCCGCGGTCAGCGGCGCCTGCTCGCGGGTGGACAGGAAGCGGATCTGCGGCCAGTCCTGCTGCGCCCGGCCGAGCTGCCAGTCGTTGCGGGCCAAAAACACCGTGGCGCCGGAGTGATCCTCCGCCACGTTGTCCCGGTTGGCGTCGGCGAAACGCTTGATGAGCTTGGGATCGTCGGAGTCCACCCAGCGCGCGCGCTCGAACGAGGTGGCCTCGAAGTGGCACGGCAGGTCGTACTCCGAGCGGATGCGGTCCGCCAGGACATCGAACTGCAGCGCGCCGACCACCCCGACCACGAACTCCGAGCCCAGCATCAGCTTGAACACCTGCGCCGCGCCCTCCTCGGCGATCTGCTCCAGCGCCCGGCCCAGGTGCTTGGCCTTCATCGGGTCGTCCGGCCGCACCTTGCGCAAGAACTCCGGCGCGTAGCTCGGGATGCCAGTGAAGTGCAGCGTCTCGCCCTCGGTCAGAGCATCTCCGATGCGCAAGGTGCCGTGGTTGGGGATCCCGATGATGTCCCCCGCCCACGCCTCCTCGGCGAGCTCTCGCTCGTTGGCCTGGAACAGCATGGCGTTGTGGACGCCCAGGCTCTTGCCCGTGCGCGGCACCAGCAGGCGCATGCCGCGGGTGAAGTGGCCCGAGCACAGCCGCACGAAGGCGATGCGGTCGCGGTGCTTGGGATCCATGTTCGCCTGGATCTTGAAGACAAAGCCCGTGACCTTGTTCTCCCCGGCCACCACCGCCCGCTCGCGCGTGGGCTGACTGCGCGGCGGCGGCGCCAGCCGGGCCACCCCCGAGAGCAGCTCGCGCACGCCGAAGTTGTTGACCGCGGAGCCAAAGAACACCGGCGTCAGGTGACCGGCCCGGTACATCTCCAGGTCGAACTCCGGGCACAGCCCGCGCACCATCTCCACGTCCTCGCGCAGCTTGGCCGCGGCGCTCTCCGGCAGGAGCTGGTCGAGCAGCGGATCTTGCAGACCGCTGCAGGTGACGCCCTCTTGCACCACGTCGCCGCGGCTGCGCTCCATCAAGACGAGCTGATCGCGAAACAGGTCGTAGCAGCCGCGAAACTCGCGCCCCATCCCGATGGGCCAGCTCGCCGGGGTAATGTCGAGCGCCAGCGTCTGCGAGATCTCGTCGAGCAGCTCGAACGGCTCGCGCCCCTCACGGTCCATCTTGTTGATGAAGGTGATGATGGGCACGTCGCGCAGCCGGCACACCTCGAACAGCTTGCGGGTCTGCGTCTCGATGCCCTTGGCGGCGTCGATGACCATCACCGCGGAGTCCACCGCGGTCAGCGTGCGGTACGTGTCCTCGCTGAAGTCCTCGTGGCCGGGCGTGTCGAGCAGGTTGAAGGTGCAGTCCGCGTAGTCGAAGGTCATCACCGACGTGGTCACCGAGATGCCGCGCTCGCGCTCCACCTTCATCCAGTCCGAGCGCGCGCGCCGCCGGTCACCACGAGCCTTCACCGCGCCCGCGAGCTGGATGGCGCCGCCAAAGAGGAGCAGCTTTTCGGTGAGGGTCGTCTTGCCGGCGTCGGGGTGCGCGATGATCGCGAACGTCCGACGACGCGCAACGGGGGCCGGCAGATCACTCATGGATCGCGGAATCTACTTGGGATTTGCACAGATGCAAAGGGCGCACGCCCAGGGAGACGCGGGTGGCCGGCCCCCCCCCGCCGCCGCGGCGCCAGCCTCGCAGGCAGCCGGCTGCCGCCCAAGCCTCGGGCCGCTTGGCACGGCGGCCGCCGGCTGGTGGCCAAGCCTGGGGCCGGCTGCCGCCGAACCTCGACCCAACCCTCGGCCCGGTTGCCGCTGCCGGCCGACCTCGGCCCGCTCCGCCCAGCTTCCGCTGCCTGCCGACCTCGCCCCAACCTCGGCCCAACCTCAGCCCAACATCAGGCCGCAGTCGCTGCACGCCCCGTCCACGAGCGCCGCCGCCGTCCCACAAGCCGGACACGCCGGGTGCTCCGAGTCCTCGGCGCCATCGACCGGCGCCACCGGAGCCAGCCCCTCCCGGGCCAGCGCGTCATTCCAGCCTGCGCGCAACAGCTCGGCCAGCCTGGGAAGCTCGTCCTCCTCGACCAGGAGGTGCGTCTTGGTCCCTCAACCCTTGCCGGCGCCGACCGGGCACCCCACCGTCGCCGGCAGATCTGCCTCCAGACACCGGTCCCGCAGCGCCTTCATCTCGGCCATGGTGCCCGCCACCGCGGCAACCAAAGGAAGACCAGCCAGCTCATCTTCGGCATCGCGCAGAGAAATCGCCATCACGCCAGCCTAGCACGCCTCCCCTGCGCGGCCGAGCCACCACGTCGTGGCCATGCCCCCCGCCTCCGGGACGCGACGTTGACTTCGGACAAGCCGCACTTGCTGTACCCAAGAGCCCATGTACCCTCGCCACAGCTTGCAGCCGCAGCGCCCATCCCAACCGATCTGATCAGAACCGGCCGAGGACCCCGATCCCCGCCTGATCACCATGCGCTTGGAGGTAGGCATGCTCGACCACGGGGCGCGCAGCCGGCGCTGTGATGTACAGGACGGCCCCGGTGATCACGGCTGCCAGGCCGAGTCCTCCCACCGCGGTGCCAATGTTGCCGTACAGGCGTGCCCGGTCATTGATCTCGATGCCCTCGACGTCGCAGACGCCACGAGCATCGCAGTGTCCGGCTGCGGAATCCCAGGTAGAGTTCGCCTTGATCCCGAGTCCGACGCCCACCGCGAACGCGGCCACGCCGCTCGCGCCGACGATCAACTCCAGCCGCCTTCGCTCGTGCCAGGCGCCGCCCTTGGCGGCCCTGGTCGCTCTCCCCTTGTCGACGTGACCCAGGGCCCGCGTGGCTTCGAGCGGCGGCACTTCCACTGCAACTACGGAGCCTGGCTGCGTGGCGTCTACGCGCATCGACCACGCGCGGAACCCGGGAGCCGAGGCTTCGATCGTGTAGCTGCCGGGATCGATTGGCCGAGGGGATCCAAGCGCCTCGGCGGGGATCTCTGCACCATCGCAGCGCACGTTCATCTCGCGGGATCTACTCGCAGCAGAGAGTGAGTCCTTCAGCGTCACGAGTCTCGGTAGCAACGCCTCCGCTCTCTGGCGGGCATATGCGGCGCGGTCTGGCTGGTTCGCGGCCCGCGCCTCGGACTCCCGAAACTCAGCCCACGCCGTGGCGGTCCTTCCTGCCTTCTCGTGGCAATCGGCGAGGTTCAAGCGCACGCCGAGCCGATCGATCAGCGCCAGGCTCGCCTCGAACTTGGGGCACGCATTCTCGACGTCTCCCTCGACGAGCAGGCGCTTGCCCTCGTCGAACAGCGCGTTGGCCTCGGCCGTACCTTCCGGCAGGGGCTGAGCTAGACCCACCACGGGCGCCAGGCAGAACGGGGCTATAGCGATGACGATTCGGCGAACCATGAAAATCTCCTGGTCAATCAGGCGAGGCGAGTGGATCGGTCTCGGCCGCGCGGCTTGCTGCGACGGGCCGAGGAGAGGCCTGCTTCAATGAAGCGGGCGCACGCTTGACCGGCTTCTCTGCGATGGCCGGAGCGGAGGTAGGCTCGCGCTTGGCACGCCTGGTCGCCTCTGTCCTCGCTGCAGCTGTTTTCTCCAATCCCGATGCCTGAGCAGTCGACGGAGCCGAGGCTGGCGTTGGCTGCACCGATGGCTGGGCCTTCGACGAGACCGATGAAGGAGCCGGCGATGGCATCGCCTCGGGCTCGAGCGAAGGCGCATCGGAAGCCCACGCAGGAGTTGAGGCCTTGGCCGCACGAGGCGCCGCAGGGGAGGCTGACGGAGGAACTGACGGACTAGCCGACCGTGGTGCTGACGCCGGGCCGAGCAGCGAGTCCGCGCTGGCTGGTACCGGAGCCCCTGCTGCTTGCCCTGTTGGCTCATCACGCGGGCTGCGGAGTGTCACGATCGTCACGATGGCGCCAACCAGGACGAGTGTGACGAGGGCCAGTATCCAGCGCCAGAGTGAGCCGCGGCTTCTGTCTGTGCCCTGTTGCCACACCGCCTCGCGCAGTGTGCCCACCACGCTCGCGGCTCGCCGCGACGGCTCCGCTGCCGCGCTTGCCGGCTTCGGCAGTATGTGGGTGATGCGCTCGACGAGCGGTGCCTGCTCCGGCGCAAAGGGCAAGAGCGCGACCGCCAATGCTGCCACGTTTGGGATGCGACGGCGGGGATCTTTCGAGGCAACGTCGCAAGACCGCGTCGAACCGGTTCTGCTGCAGTGCTCTGGGGAGTGTCGGCAGTGGGTCCATCGAGACCTTGAGGCAGATCTCGGGGTACGTCTCCCCTTGCCATGGCACGCTGCCCACCACGAGTTCGTACAGGATGATACCGAGCGCCCACACATCGGTGGCTGGGCTGACGTGCTTGGAGGAACGCATCTGCTCAGGAGCCATGTAGGCGGGCGTTCCCAGCGCCGACCCCGTTTGCGTCGCCGTGAAGTCATCCCCGAAGAGGGACTTCGAGATCCCGAAGTCGAGCACTTTCACCACCGTCGCATTGTCGCGCCGGCGCGTCATGAACAGGTTCTGCGGCTTGAGGTCTCGGTGGATGATGCCGAGCGAGTGCGCCTCAGCGATCGCGTCGCAGGCTTGCAGGACGCACTCCACAGCAACCGTCACTGACATCGGCCCGTGCTGGGCGAGCACGACAGACAGATCGCTACCCTGCAGATACTCTATGACGATATACGGCGTTCCGTCGTCGAGCGCGCCGACGTCGAGGATGCGCGCGACGTGCTCGCTCTGGAGGCGCACCGCGTTGCGCGCCTCTCGCAGGAACCGGCTACGAGCCTCTGCATTCACCCCCGCCTCGGCAAGAAGAAACTTGAGCGCAACCATATGATCGAGATGCAGGTGGCGTGCCGCGACGACGACCCCCATGCCACCTTTGCCGAGCACACGTTCCACGAGGTACTTGCCAGCTAGCACCTCACCAACCCTCGCAGGCGCGTCCATCTAGCGATTATAGGACAGTGCTCCTCACAACAGGAGCCAAGAATTGCTGACCTGCGCGATTGGCGAAGGCTCACCCAGCGGAGCAGTGAACGGGCGATTCCTGCCCCAGTGTAAGCGTTCAACTCTCATGAACAAGACAAGACATGTCGCGACGCCGTTGCGCGATCCTGATGCTTGCGGGTTGAGTGCCGGCTTGTGCATGATGCGCTCATGCGGATGTGGATGGTGGTTGGCTCATTGGTCTGCTGGGGCGCGTGCAACCAGGTTTTCGGCATCCCCGCCGGCCTTCAGGGCAACCGCATCGGTGGCCAGGTGCGAGGGCTGTGGGAAGGCACCAACGGGGTGGTGGTGCGGCTGCAGTCGGAAGGTATCGACGCATTGTTCACCGCTGCCGCAGATGGCGATTTCGACTTCGACGCGCGGCTGCCGCTGGGCGCTTCGTATTCGGTGACCGTGGCGACTCAACCCGAGCAGCATGCGTGCTGGATCGAGAGCGGGGGAAGCGGAACCGCCGATGGGACGGATATCACCAACGTCTCGGTGGCGTGTACGGTGCCGGCGATCTCTATCTCCTTGCCTGGGGTGCCGGGGTGGACGTTCGATCCGATGGAAGAGAGGCAGACGATTGCGGGCTCGATCGTTCTGCAAGATGTCTCGTTTGCGATCAGCGGCAGCGCGCTGACCCGCGCCAGCATCGACGACGTTCCGGTGCGGCTTGGGGAGGCGAGCCCGCGAGTCACGCTTCCCCTGGGCACCACATCGATCAGTGTCTCACTGTCAGCCGGGGCCCTCGCAAAGCGCTACCTGTTCGTCTTCCACCGCGGCGCTGCGGTGCTCCAGCAACTCGCTTATGGCAAGGCGTCGAACCCTGACGTGAGCGACGGCTTTGGCATCTCGGTCTCGCTATCGGGTGACACGCTGGCCGTGGGTGCGCATCATGAGGCGAGTGCCGCCACGGGCGTCAATGGCAACCAGGCTGACAACACAGCGTTCGACTCCGGGGCGGTCTACGTCTTCGTCCGCAGCGGCGCCTCCTGGACTCAGCAGGCCTACCTCAAGGCTTCGAATACTGGCTCGAACGACCTCTTTGGCTACTCCGTCTCGCTCTCGGGCGACACCCTGGCTGTCGGTGCCCACAGGGAATCTAGCGCCGCCACCGGCGCAAACGGCAACCAAGCCGACAACAGCGCAGGCGCCTCCGGAGCGGTCTATGTCTTCGTCCGCAGCGGCGCCTCCTGGACGCAGCAGGCCTACCTCAAGGCCTCGAACACCGGCGTGGGCGACAGCTTTGGCCAAGCTGTTTCGCTCGCCGGAGACGCCCTGGCCGTCGGTGCGCCGAACGAAGCCAGCGCCGCCACCGGCGTAAACGGCAACCAAGCCGACAACAGCGCAAACGCCTCCGGAGCGGTCTATGTCTTCGTCCGCAGCGGCCCCTCCTGGACGCAGCAGGTCTACCTCAAGGCCTCGAACACCGGCGTGAGTGACGGCTTTGGCACCTCTGTCTCGCTCTCGGGCGACGCCCTGGCTGTCAGCGCGTACGGCGAAGATAGCGCCGCCACCGGTGTCAACGGCAGCCAAGCCAACAACTCAGCAGCCGACTCTGGAGCGGTGTACGTCTTTGTCCGCAGCGGCCCCTCCTGGACACAGCAGGCCTACCTCAAGGCCTCGAACACCGGCGTGAGCGACTTCTTTGCCTACTCAGTCTCGCTCTCGGGAGACACCCTGGCTGTCGGCGCCCCCAGGGAATCCAGCGCCGCCACCGGCGTAAACGGCAACCAAGCCGACAACAGCGCAGGCGACTCCGGGGCGGTCTATGTCTTCGTCCGCAGCGGCGCCTCCTGGACGCAGCAGGCCTACCTCAAGGCCTCGAACACCGGCGTGGGCGACAGCTTTGGCCAAGCTGTTTCGCTCGCCGGAGACGCCCTGGCCGTCGGTGCGCCGAACGAAGCCAGCGCCGCCACCGGCGTAAACGGCAACCAAGCCGACAACAGCGCAAACGCCTCCGGAGCGGTCTATGTCTTCGTCCGCAGCGGCCCCTCCTGGACGCAGCAGGTCTACCTCAAGGCCTCGAACACCGGCGTGAGTGACGGCTTTGGCACCTCTGTCTCGCTCTCGGGCGACGCCCTGGCTATCAGCGCGTACGGCGAAGATAGCGCCGCCACGGGCATCAACGGCAACCAAGCCGACAACAGTGCGCCTTCAGCCGGCGCTGTCTATCTGTTCCATTGACCCACCCCCGCCGAAAGAAGCCCCCCACATACTGAAGGAGCTTGGGATACCATGAGGCACCCAAGCGGGCGGGTAACGCTGGCCGGCGGCATCCTCGATCGACGGCGAACGGTGGCCTTGCCCTCTTCACGCCAGCCGAGGTCTTCCACGGCCGCGTCGTCGAGGTCGCCGCGATTCGCCAGGCCGCGCTAGACAAGGTGTACGCGGCAAATCCCCTCCGGTTCCCAAACGGCAGCCCGCGCGTCTCGCTCCCGCCCTCGGTCGTGGTGATCAACCCCCTCGTCACTGAGGTGGTCGAACTCTCCGCGGCTGCCGCGGACGCGGCAACGGACGCCAACGCGGCCGGTGGCGCGGCCCGACAGCCCCTCGTTCCCATCCCGCACTCCCCTCGAGCCGCGGCCACAGCGGTCGCAACATAGAATTCGAATCTCCCCTGTCTCAAATGCGTTGACACGTTCCGATTCGTTGACACGTTCCGATCCGTCGCAGGTTCTTCTCGCCGAATCCGCGGCCGTAGCGCGTCTCCAATTGTCGCCCCACCGCGGCGACAATCTGGGCGCCGTACTCCGCGCGCTGCCCCTCCAACACCTGCGTGCGGACACGGTGCCCGAGCTGCCAGTACAGTGTCGTGAGCGCAGCGTTCGCCGCGACGGCCACTGCTTGCGGGCGGCGTCGATCATCTGGCCGAGGTCGCGTACCAGCGCCGTCACCTGGGCGCCGTCCGGCGCAGGCAAGGCCGACGCATGCGTGGCCGCCTGCGATTGTCTCACCGCTGGCAACGCCTTCTTCGCGCCGGCCTTCGCGGGCTTCTTGCGCGGCGGCTTGGTCATCGCGCGCCCCTCTTCTCCGCGGGCCAGGTGTCGGGGTGCGCGACGCGCGGGTCGGGGATTTTGGTCTGAGCCGTCTTTAACCTGGCCAGTAGCGCGGACGCAGACTCGTCGGTCGGGCCCTGTGGAACAAACTCACCGCGAAAGCCCTTGGAAAGCACTGATGGCGCCAGCCGATCCGTGATCTGTCGTGCATCGCTCGTGCGCACTTCCAGCTCGTCCGCCAGCCCGAAGAGTTCGTCAGCGCGGCGCGCAATCTCCACTTGCTCGGTCAACGACGGCAGATCGACAGGCGCTCGCTTTCCAGGGCAAGCCTCGAAAGTGTCGGTCCACAGGCCGCGAAGCGCCTTGCCGTGCTTGGCGCGGCTCGGCGGCGGCGCACGTTGGGGGACGTCGATCTTCCGCCCGTGCGCCTTGTACCCCTCGGCCGTTGGTGGGCCAGGGACAAGGATATGCTTGCGGTTGCGAGAAGCAGCCATACGTCAGTCCCCTGCGCCCACTATGCGCGTGTGCTGCGTCGTTCCGCGAGCGCGGCCACGAGCTCGGCGTTCCGCACGGCCGTGGTGTGTGCTCCCCGTTCGAGACGGTCGCGTTCTCGCTGCTCGGTGAGCACGCGCTCAAGGCGTGCACCGAGCACCTCGGGGAGCGCCATGTCGGCCACGCGCGTCTTCGGGTAGCCCGCGGTGAGCAGGCCCGCGAGCTCGCCTCTGGGCTGGGCCAGCGGAACGGGCTTTGGCCCCCGCGGCGGCTCCGTGGCCTTCGCGCGCGCCTTCACCTGATCGACCAGGTCGCGCAGTTCCTGGGCGTCAAGATTCTTCCGGAAGTCAAAGCGTTGCACCCCATGCGAGGACCGGTGGACCTGGGCGAATCTTTTTTTGTCACATCCGGGCGGGGCGCCGACTGACTCATGAACCCGATGATGAAAAGGAGTCACTTCATGAGCTCGCTTCGCAAGTCCTCTGCCACGTCCCTCGCCATGTTTCTGGCCGCCACGTCTTCTGTCTTCGCGCTGATGGGATGCGCGATGGAGGAAGAGGGCACCGAACCCACCGATCTCGGCGTCTCGCAGGACGACGCGCTGGCCGAGACCGAGCAAGCGGTCAGCGCCACAGGCCTCTATCACTACCAATGCACCACCGGGAACTGCGCCTTTGACCTGGGGACGACCACGGGCCGGAGCTGCTTTCTTGGCGGGATCAGCGGCTCGCTGGACCAGGGCGGCGCCACCATCTACGCGATCGTCGGCGGCACGTACCGGCTGTCGCTCATCCACGCGCCCGGTCAGCGCATCGGCGCCACCGCCGTGTGCGTGGCGCCCAAGACCAACGCCATCACGGCGTCGTGGCGCGGCGGGCAGTCGGCCACCCCGATCAACGGCACGGTCACGTCCTCGCGGCGCTGCTTTCTCACCGGCATCAGCAACACCTCCGGCTACGTCCGCGGCTTCGACACCGCGTCGGACTACGCGCAGGTGTGGAAGGACCCCAACGGCCAGTGGTTCCTCGGCGGCAGCCTGGCCGGGGGCGCGGACACCTGGGCCTCTGCGGTGTGCCTGGATCTCCCGGTTGACCAGGGCATCTGGGGCATCGTCGCTGGCGCCGGCAGCACCGTGGGCTTCAACCTGGCCTACAACTCAAACGGCGTCGCCTGCGGCCTGAGCAAGCTCGGCGGCAAGTTCCTCACCAACAGCTTCAGCGACAAGCTCGGGATCGACTACGACGCGGGCACCCGGTACTGGAACATCAAGGCGGTCAACTCCAAGCAGGCCACCGCGGTCTGCTATCAGTAGCCGCTCGAGCGTGAGACGCGGGCTCCGGCATCCAGCTTCTGGAGCCGGAGCCGTCGGCGTTTTCGGCGGCGCTTCCGCGCCGCTTCGGCGCGACGCAGGAGCCGATTTCGGCGGCGATGAAGGCGCCGCGTGAGTGTGAGAGGCAATACAGCGCCAAGCGCAACCATCATCGCAGCGTGAACAAGGCATGGCGTATGCAACGAAAGCGCGCATGACGTCTCCATCCCTGTCCATCGCGCTCCTTGCTGCTTCCCTCATGGCCTGCGGAGATGGAAGCTCGTCTCCTGACGCGGGGATCGACGCTCCGTTGTCCGCGGAATCGTTCAACGGGTTGTGGCTCATGACCTCGCTCACCATCCCCGGCGAGGATGGGCCGCTCACGCTGCGACGGGATGGCACACCGCAAAGCTTGCGTGGCGATGTCGTGTTCACTGCCACCGGCGTCGCTAGCGGCAGCCTCAGCGTCCGGCAGGTGCCGCTCAATCAAGGGGTCCTGGAGGAAGATGTCAGTCACCTGCTGGCGCAGGTGGCGGTTGAGCCGACGCGATGGCTCATCACCGAGCCGGAGGGCACGGTGGCGGTGTTCGCGACGACCGGAGCAGGCGGCCACCTGGAGCTGGCGGTGGACCCGACAGATCCGCGCCACACCTCCGCCGGCGCGCCGCTGAAGATCGTCCTCGATCGCGCCGCGCCCTGGGGCACCACCACCGTGGGCGCCTGGGACCTCGTGACCATGCAGCTCCCTGACCGGACGGTGGTGGCTGACGCCTGCACCGCGTTGCCGGAGCAGGAGCAGTGGGCCAAGATCACGATGCGAATCCGCTTCAGCGACCGGCTGCTGTTCTATCGTGAGATGCACACGTCCGTGTACTCCGACGACACCTGCACCTCCGTGGTGTCCTCGTCGACCTCGGTGCAGTCCGGCTATGTCGAACACGAGGGCTCGACCCTGCGCATCTGGGGGCTCGAGAACGGGCGCGCCGAGTACCAGGCGTTCACGCTGGTGATCTCCGGCAACGCCACGTTGACGCGCACGGCGTGCCTGCCGGCTCCGGCGTGCGAGAGCACGGCGCCGCGGGTCGTGGTCGTGCGGCGCGGCTGACCGCGCAGCTATCGCGCTCGCTTGCGGGGCGCGCGTCCGCCCGCGCCGCCCGCGCCACCGCCCCTCGCGTCTGCGCGGCGCGCGGCCGGCTTTGCGGCCCGGCGTGGGGCGGGCTGCCCCGCGAGCAGCAGCGCCTCGATCGCGGCGAGCCACGACATGCGAGCCGCCATCACCGAGGCGTGGATGGCCTGCATCCGCGGCGAGTCCGGCCACACCTCCTGCGCGGCGGCCTGCTGCAGGTGGACTCGCACCTGCGCCAGGAAGGCGTCCCGCTGCCGCGCGCTGACCTGGTCGAGGTGAATGACGCGGGTGCGCAGCGGATCGAAGCCGATGCCGGCGGCGCGGCGCGCGTCCAGCAGCCACGCGCGCAGGGCGGCGCGACCGCTGGCGGTGAGGCTGTAGTCCGTGCGTACGCGCGCGCCATCCTTGCCTCGGGTGGCGCGCAGCAACCGGCGGGAGCGCAGCCGCTCGATCAACGGATACACCGCGCCCGCGGAGCCTGACCAGAACTCCGAGGGCGAATTCGCGAACGCCTTGGCCACGGCGTAGGACGTAGTGGGGCCGCTGCGGTGGATCTCCGCCAGCGCAGCGCCTTCCAGATCTGTCAGCTCGGACATGGGCCTTTCTCCTCGCTGGGAGTGTGGCGCAGAACGGCGCGCTCGCCAACACCGCCATCCTATACTACGATTCGTAATATATGAACGAACGCCCCTCACCACCAGCTCCTGGCTGGCGTCTCGCCCTGTGCTGCCTCCTCGCCTCCTGCGCCAGCGCCTCACCTGGATCAGGCGTCACCGCCGAGCATCCGGCAGCGAGCCCCGCGGAAGCGGACGTCCCCCTGCAGCTCCGCGACGGCCGCACGGCCATCGAGGTTCGCCTCGATGGCGGCCCGCCGATCTTGGCCAACTACGACACCGGCTCGCAGGGCATGGTGATGAGCGAGGCGCTGGCCGCCAGGCTCGGGTTGCAGGTGGTCGGAGAGGCGCTGCTCGGCAGCCCCGCTGGCGGCCCGCCGATCCCGGCCAAGCTCGTCGAGCTGACCAGCTTGTCGGTGGGCGGGATGGTGGTGCCGCGGGCGCCGCGCTCGCTGGAGGCGGTCCTGATCGCGGACACCCGCCTGCCCGCGGGCGTGGAGCTGATCCTCGGCAATCGCCAGTTTCCGCGGTCGCTGATCGAGCTCGACTTCGCGGGGCAGCGCTTCCGGCTGGCCGCGGCCGAGCGCGTGGACTCCAGCACCTGGAACCAGACGGACGAGCGCGGGCTCTTGGCGGGCACCCTGCAGATCGGCGCCGAGCGCGTCCCGCTGCACATCGACAGCGGCAACCCCGGGCTGCTCGACCTGCCGCTGGCGCTCGCCAGCCGCTTGCCGCTGCGCAGCCCGCCGCGAGGCGGCGAGAGCATCTCGCTCGTTGATCGCACGCTGCCGGTCGTCCGCGCGGAGCTGGATCTCGCGGCCACGCTCGCGGGCAACGAGGTCCAGCTCTCCGGCTCGTTCCGGTTCGTCGAGCTGCCCTCGGCCAACCTGGGCGCCAGGGCCATGCGCCAGGCGCGCCTGCGCATCGACACCGCGCGCCAGCGCTGGACGCTGCAGCTCCCGAGCTCGCCGCGGCCCCAGCTCGGCGAGCCCGCGCCAGCGTCGGTGAGTAGCCGGTGAAAGCGCCGACGTGGCGCCGGCACAGACTCGGCACAGACTCAGCGCGGACCAGTAAGCGCCGACGAGAGTTGGTGAGGCACGCGACACGTCATCCTCCGGCTCCATCGCGCCCGGCGCGACGCAGCCCTGGCAGTGGAACAACGCCAGCCAGAGCGCGGCGTTCCAGGTGGGGCTGTCCCCGCTCGGCGCCAGCACCTCCAGCGCTTGCCAGGTGGAGGTGACCCGCGCCTGGGACGTGCAGCAGTACGGCGGCGAGCGTGAGTTTCACTTCAACATCAAGAACACCGGCGCCATCACCTGCGGCGCCAACATCTGGCGCCACCGGATCGTGGACGTGGAACAACGCCAGCCCGCTCACTCGCATCTATGCGCCGGGCGTGTCCCCGCTCGGCGCGTCGGGCCTGACCGCGTGCCAGCTCGTCGGCACGCTGGCGTGCCTCGGCACGGTGCTGCTCAACTACGTGGACTGACGGGAAGCGACGCGCTCACGTGCCACTGACAGCCGAGCCGCGCGTAGAGCGCGGCGGCGGCGGTGGCGTGCGCCGCCGCGTCCGCGACGCCGGTGAGCGAGAGCGCATGATGCGCGCGGGCCTCGTCATACGGCAGGCCCGCGCGGCGCGCCGCGGCGAGGCTCCGACGCGACGCCCAGGCCGCCCGGCGCGGTCGGCCGCGATGAAGCTGGTAGAGTCCAGCGAGCCCCCAGGCGGCGGGCGCGGCCACCGGGAAGACGCGGGCGAGCCGCATCACGTTGGCCAAGGCCTCGCGGGCCGCGCCAGCGACGCTGGCATCGCCGCGGCGCCACAGCTCCAGGTACGCCTCCGCGGTGCAGACGAAGCCCTCGGAGATGGTGAACACCGGCGGCGTGCGCGTACCGATCTGCGCGGTGGTCGCGTCGGCCAGGGCCCGGGCCTCGGCCAGCTCGCCGGCCCGAGCCAGCGCCAGCGCCCGCATGCCGCCGCACAAGATCTGCGAGGCCTGATCGGAGAGGCCCTCGAGCAAGCGCGCGGCTCGCTCGAAGTTGCCGATCGCCTCGGTCAACCGGCCCAGGTACAGCTCGGCGCGCGCGCGCGTGTAGAGCCCCCAGGCCTCGTGCTGGCGGTTGGCGCGGGCGTGCGCGGAGTCGTAGAGGAGCTGCGCCGAGGCGAGCGCCTGCGGATAGTCGCCGGTGGCGAAGGCGCAGTGCCCAAGGATGGTGAGGCCGACCTCCACGTCCTGCGGGTTGCGCAGCGCCTCCGCGAGGACCAGCCCCTTGCCTGCGACCTCCCGCGCGCGGGCGAGCTCGGCCATGCCCACGCAGGCGGCGGCCTCAGTGAAGTACGCCCACGCCAGCCCGGAGGAGTCGTGCGTGGTCTTGGCGGTGGCGCGCGCCTTGGCGAAGTATCCGCGGGCCACCGGCGCCAGCTTGGCGACGCGCGCGATGTACCCGAGCTGCGCGTAGATCTCGGCCACCGGCACGCCATGATCCGCGCGCTCGGCGAGGTTGATGGCCTGCAGCGACGCGCCCAGCAGGCCCAGCGAGTCGTTGGCGAAGAAGTAGTACGAGGTCATGCGCGCGGAGGCGAGCGCGGCGTCGACCAGGCGCTGATCTCCTGGCCCCGGCTGCGCGACGCCGGCGCCCGCTGAGCTGCCCGCGGCGGCAGAGATGCCCGCGGCGGCAGAGACGCCCGCGCCGACCGAGACCAGCGCGCGGCGCACCAGCGCGGGGACGCGGCTCGACCGGGTGGCGCGCGACCAGAGCTGCTTGCCCACTCCCAGGCCCACCGACGCCGCCCAGCCGGCGCGGGAGCGCGGCAACGGGTGCCCGAGCTGCTCCAGCGACTGCTGCGCGTAGGCGGCGGCGGCCGGCAGATCGCCCAGCGCGAAGCAGGCCTCGCCAAGCCACCGGTCCCAGCGCGCGCTGCGCGATGACTCCACCACCAGCGGCAGCTCCAGCAAGCGGCGCAGGAGCGCGCGCGCCTCGCCAAAGGCCGCGGTGGCCAGCGCGTGCTCCGCCGCCCGCTCGAGGAAGCCGGCCGCGGTCGTCAGGTCGCCGGCGTGCTCCCAGTGCAACGCCAGCTCCGAGAAGCGCGCCGCCAGCTCGGCCTCGTTGCCAGCGCCCGCGGCCAGCGCCAGCGCCGCGCGCCGGTGCAGCTCGCGCCGCGCGCTCGGCGCCGCCTCGCCGTAGGCGTACGCGCGCAGGCGGTCGTGGGAGAAGCGCAGGCCGCCGCCGACCTCGTGCAGCACGTGGCGCAAGATCAGCTCCACCACGCCGACGCGCACCGCCTCCGCGTCCTTGCCCGCGGTGGCCGCAAGCGTGACCGCGTCGCAGCCGCGGCCCAGCACCGCGGCGGCCAGCGCCAGCTCGCGCGCCTCGCTGGACAGGGACGTCATGCGCCGCTGCACCAGCGCCTGCACCGAGCCCGGCGTGGGCAAGCGCTCGAAGCTGGCGTCGCTGGGATCGCGCAGCCGCCAGCGTCCGCCCACCTCGCGGTGCAACGCGCCCTCGTCCACCGCCGCGCGGACGTACTCCGCCGCGAACCAGGGGTTGCCCTCGGAGCGGCTGGCGATGAGCGCGGTCAGCGCGGGCGCGTCGTCCTCCAGCGCCAGCATGTCGCGCACCATGGCCCCCACCGCCTCGGGCGGCAGCCGCGGCACCTCCACCACCGCGGCGCCGACCGCGCGCAGGACGTCGTCGAGCGCGGGCGTCAGCTCCTCTGCGCGCACGGTGCCGAGGATCCACAGCCCGGGCACGCGCTGGCCCAGCGAGGCCAGAAACGCCAGCGACAGCTCGTCGGCCCACTGCAGATCATCGAGCACCAGCAAGGTGGGCGCGCGGCTCACCAGCGCGCGCAGCGTGTCGCCCAGCACGGCGAGCACGCGAAACCGCGCGGTGGCCGGATCTACGCGGTCCGACGGCGCCGGCGAGAGCCCCGCCAGCGACGGCTCGTACGCGGCCAGCACGCCGCCGGCCTGGCCCAGGAGCCGCTCCGTCTCGAGCGCGCCGCCCTCGCGGCAGCGCTCCGCCACCGCGCGCAGGAGCGGGCCAAAGGGGTGCAAAGGCGCCGCGCGCAGGGCGTCCGCGTCGTCGCCGATGCCCACCGGCTCACACTCCCCGGTCAAGACCTGCAGGTCGTGCTCGCGCGCCCGGGTCGCCAGCTCGCCGGCGAGCCGGGTCTTGCCCACGCCGCGCTCTCCCACCAGCACCGCGCAGCCGCCGCGCGAGCTAGCCCCCTGCGGCTCGCCGCGCCGCCCCAGCATCAGCTCCTCGAGCACGTCCAGCAGCTCGGCGCGGCCGGCGAGCCCCGGCCGGTACACGTACGCGCGCGGCCGCTCGGAGGGGCCGCCGTCGCGCAGGCGGAGCTCCGGCGAGCTACCGGTGGCCGCGGCGGGGCCAGGCAGCGCGCGCTGGCCCAGGCGCTCGGGGCGCTCGGGGCGCGCCAGCTCGAGGCGCTCGAGGCGCGCCAGCTCGGCGGCCACGTCCTCGGCGTAGCCGATGCGATCGCGCGGCCGCTTCTGCAGCATGTGGAGCACCAGCGCGTCGAGCGACGGCGGCACCGCGGGCGACAGCAGCGACGGCGGCACCGCCGGGTCCTCGCAGTGGCGCATCAGCACCGCCAGCGGCGACTCCGCCAGAAACGGCGGCCGACCGGTCAGCGCCTCGTACAGCATGCAGCCCAGCGAGTACACGTCGGCGCGGGCGTCCACCACCTCGCCGCGCGCCTGCTCGGGAGCCATGTAGTGCGCGGTGCCGCGAAGCAGCCCGCCGACCTCGAGCACGTCGCGACCGCTCTCGGTGCGAAACTGCCCGGCGAGGCCAAAGTCGAACAGCACCGGCTGCTCGGCGCCGCTGTCATCGGCCACCAGGAAGACATTCGCCGGGCTCAGATCCCGATGGATGATGCCCTGGCCATGCACGTAGGCCAGCGCCTGGCAGATCTTGCGGAACAGGCGCGCCATGGTCGTCAGGTGACCCGGCCCCCGCCCGGCCGCGACGACCTCGGCGTGCGCGACGTGCGCGGCGTGCGCGACGTGCGCGGCGTACGTGGGCGCCGGGCGCGGCGCCCGCCGCGTCCTGCGCAGCCTGGGACCGCTCGCCTCCGGCCCCGGCGCGCGCGCCCCCCAGCGTCACGCCTGCGCCCAGATCCAGCGTCGGCGCCTGGTCGCGCGCCGCCAGCCGCTCGGCGGTGCTCGACCCGGCCAGCTCGTAGGTCTCGTCGCGCCCAGGATCTCGCGTGGTGACCTCATGCCGCCCTGCCGCCGGCGACCACACCTCCAGCTCGTCGCGCAGCGTCCGGCCGCGCAGGAGCTCCATGGCGTACCAGGGAGTCCCGTCTGCCAGGCCGTGATCGAGCACCGCGATCACGCCCGGGTGGCGCAGCTCGCGCAGCATCAGGATCTCGCGCCGGATCGACTCCAGCATCGACTCGGTGACCACCCGCACGGTCTTGACCGCCGCCGGCGCGCCGGTGGGCGCATGCACGGCGCGATACACCACGCCCATGCCGCCGCTGCCGAGCACGTCCAAGATGCGGTAGTCGCCGAGTTGCTGCGGGGTCATGTGGCGGAGGCGACCACCCTCCCGGGCTGCATCACGAAGTCCATCCGCACCCAGAACCCGACCTCCGAGCGCAGGGTCGGCCCGGCGAGCCCGCAATCCGCGACGATGGGGTGACTGGCGAATTGCGCGATGGAGAGATCATGCGGATGGGTGAACCAGCCGGAGTACAGCCGCTGGAGGTGCGCGGGCGCCTCCACCACCGCCTGGTAGCACGCCAGGTCCGCCTGGCCCACGTCGCGGAACTGCTTCAAGAACACCAGCGGAACGTTGCCCGCGAGCAGGTTCTCCAGCAGCTCCTTGATGAGATCCCACAGCGAGATGGCCAGGCCGTCCTTCGCGCCCTCGCCGTCGAAGAACACGCGCTTGACCTCGCCCCAGATGGCGTCGGCGGCCTCGCGCATGGTGGTCCAGCTGTTGTCCGGCGCCACCGAGCTGGCGGCGGACGTGATGGTCATGAGCCGCAGGTTCTCGGCTTGCGAGCTGGGCGTGAAGGTCGGGATCACCAGCGTGTCGATCGAGAACATGCCACGCGCCGACGGCGACGGCGGCATCGCCAGCGTGGCCAGCTCCTTGAAGAAGCCGAACACCTCGCGGCCGGTGGCCATGGCCGCCACGTTGTCGACGAAGACGTACGGCAGGTACCAGCAGATGCGCTGCGGCGTCCAGCGCGCACCCTCCTGCTTGCCGGCCACCACCGGCACCCAGATGCCAAAGTCGCGCTCGCCCATCCAGCCCTTGTCGGAGTCCGGCGGCTGGGTCGAGTGCGAGTCGCCCGCCGACGCGCACACCACCGCCACCATGGGCAAGAGCGGCTTGTACACCGTGCCGGTGGGCGCGCTCACCGCGTTGAGCTGCGCGTCGAGCATGCGGGTCAGCGCCGCCGCGTCCGCGGGCAAGAGGAACGAGTACATGATGGTGTCGCGCAGCTCCAGCGGCGGCGCCATCACGATGTCTCCGCCGCGGCGGATGTACTTAGGGAAGGTCACCGGTGATCTCCTTGGGCCTGCCGCAGACGATCCGCGAGGCCTGCATGCCAGACATGGTCGCCGCCTCCACCGAGCCGGCGCTGATCCCGGTGAGCGTGTAGTCGCCCACCAGGAGCAGGTTGGCGAAGCCCGCGCCGTCTGTGCGCAGGCGCTTGCTGACGGTGCCGGGCAGCGACAGCACATAGCGATCTGCGGGGTTCTTGCCCGCCACCCAGTACTGCGCGTCAAAGCGGCCAGGGCCGCGGATCGAGGGGTTGTCGGCGACCAGCAGCGACCAGTTGAAGCCGGCCTGCGCTGGCTCGCCGGCTGGTGCACCAGGTTCGGGCGCCGGGCTCGGCTCGGGGCTCGGCTCGGGGCCCTGCGCCTGCTCCGCGGTCGCTGGCCACAAGCCTGCGGCATGTCGAGTGAGCCAGCGCAACGCCTGAGCATGCACCCTCGCCTCCTGCCGCTGCACATAGCCGTGGTCGCCGCGCGGCGGCAGCGGCTCTTCGTCGGTCAGGCCGCCGCACAGGTACGCCAGGTTGTGCGGCACCTGCGCAGGATCCCAGACCTCACGCGCCAGCAGGTGCGTCATGTCTGCCCAGGTGTCCAGCGGCTCGGCGTATCCGTCGAGCACCGGCGCCGGCAGCTTCCAGCCAAGGCCCGCGAGATCCGGCGCGAACCAGAGCTGCACCGCCTGGCTCTGGCGGGTGCCAAGCGCCGCAACCATCTCTGCCAGCGGCGGGCTGGCGGCCAGGAGCTCCTTGGCGATATAGGGCAAGGTCGCCAGCGAGCAGCCGAGGATCACCCGATCGAAGTCCACCCCGTCTTGCAGCACGCGCGGCGGCGCTGGATCCTGCCAGCGGGTCCACCAATCCTCGAGGCTCTCGCCGCTGTCGCGTAGCGCCTCGCCCTGCACGAGCTGATCATAGCTGGGCTCGCTGGGCCAGCACGGCAGGTCCTTCACCGTCACCAGCGGCTGGTAGCCGCTCGCGGGATCCTTGAGCGTCGCCTGCTGCCCCACCACCACGCGCGCCACCCGGCTGCCATCGGCCGAGAGTTCGAGCGAGTCCACCCGCTGGAAGAACTCGAAGCGCACGCCGCGGCGGGTCAGGACCTCGTAGAACGGGCCAAAGATGGTGTCGCCCATCCCCGCCTGCATCTTCCACATCACCGCGCCCTTGTACGTGAACACCATGCGCATGGTGCCGCTGATCGCGGTGCCGGCGCCCACCTCGCCCTGCCGTGAGAAGCCGATGTCATAGACGCCGTTGATGTACGCCGAGTTCACCGAGATCTCGTGCGCGCCATAGCTTCGCAGCCAGTCGCGGAAGTCCACCGCGTCGAGCTTGAAGAAGTCGTACGGCGGGAAGATCAAGCGATTCGCGATGAGCCCCTTGATCGCCGCCATCGCCAGGTCCACGCTGACGAAGATCCGTCGCAGGCTGAGATCTTCCTCCAGCGCGTCCTGGTCGATCGTCTTGAGCAGGTGATGCGCCTCGACCAGGAGCTCCATCACCTTCAGGTGATCGCGCAGCTTGCAAGCGTCGTGTACCTCCTCGAGCTGCCAGACCGCGCTCTTGGCGTGCTCGTCGGACTCGGAGATGAGCCGCCGCAGCCAGCCGACCAGCATCTCGATCGCCGCCCACGGCGAGGGCAAGACGCCGCCGGTGCCTGGCTCCTGCGAGGTGCGCGGGAAGTCGAGCGCCCATGGCACGTACTTCCCGGAGGCCAGCTTCTCTGTCAACACGATGTAGTCGTGAGGCTTGAAGGCGTCTTGCCAGGTGGCGAGTGGCGCGCCGGGCGGCCTCCCGAGCTCGCGATAGCACTCCTTGATCATGCGGAATGCGTTGTCATAGAAGCCCAGGAAGATGTGCAGTCCGTGCTCTTCGATGCGCTGGTGATGCTCGGCGTTGCGCCCGGACGCGCACTTGCCACCCAGCCGCCACCCAAGCTGGTACACGGTGACCTCATAGTCTTCTCGCCAGCTCGGATCATTGGTGATCTCGAACGCCGTGGTGAGGGCAGAGATACCTCCGCCGAGGATCGCGATCCTTTGCTTCGCCATGAGCCCCTTTCGCTCCTGGCCGCATCCTACATGAGCCCGTGAGGACACTGGCGCTGGCAGAGCGCATCTCCCCGGGGATCGTCGAGCTTTGGATGTGCGCGCGCGTCGTACCGCGGCCGGACCTCCGCTACGGCGCGGGCGCTGGGGCTGGCTGCACCATACCGTATGGATCGTGCGGCAGCGCCGGCCCCAGCCCCAGCGGGGCGAGCGCGGCGCGGAGCACGGACAGATCTCCCACCACGGCGAGGATCATCTTGTTGGCTGGCAAGAGCGCTTGCGCCGCGGCGCGGACCTCGCGCGCGCTGACGCGACGGATCTTGGCGGCGTAGGTGCCGTACCAGGAGGGTGACAGCCCAAGCTGCACCAGCCCGGCGATGGCGGCGCTGGTGGACAGGTTCGACTCCAGCTCCGCCGGCAGCGCGCGGATGAGGTTCTGCTTGCTCTTCTCCAGCTCGTTGGCCGGCATCTCCACCTTGGCCAGCTCGCCCAGGATGCGCAGCGTCTCGGCGATGCCGGTGCCGGTCTCTGCGGTGACCAGCGCGGTGGCGATGGCGAACGGGCCGCGGCGGAGCCGCCAGTCCATGAGCGCCTGCGCGCCGTAGGTGATGCCGAGCTCCTCGCGCAGCCGCTGGGTGAGCCTGCTGGTGAAGCCGTCGCCGAGCGCGGTGCGCAGCACCTCGAAGGCGTAGAAGCGAGGATCCGCGCGCCCGGGGCCCACCAGGCCCAGCCTGACATCAGACTGCTCGGCGCCAGGGCGGTCCGCCACCAGGAGACGCGACGGCGCGACCTGCGGCGCCGCCGCCGCAACAGGCAGCAGCGCCGGGGCGCCCGGGGCGGCGGCCTTCCAGCGCCCCAGGGTGGGCTCGAGCCGCGCCACCAGCGTCGCGGGGTCCACGTCGCCAGCGACCACCAGGGTCGCCCGGGATGGCTGCCAGCGCTGGCGGTAGAACGCGCGCGCATCGTCGACGGAGGCGACGCGCAGATCCTCCGGATACCCCGCGATGGGGTGGCCATACGCGCTGCGCGCGCCATACAGCGCCGCGGTCAGCATCAGGTGCGCCACCTCGCGCGGGCGGTCGCGCCGCTGCGCCAGCGCGGTCAGCCGATCTCCGCGCACGCGCTCCACCTCGCGCGGCTCGAACGCCGGCTGGGCGAGCTGCTTGGCCATCAGCTCCAGCGTGCCATCGAGCGACTTCTGCAAGGTGCGCACGGCCATGGCGCCAGCGTCGTAGTCCGCGTACGCCTCGATGGTGGCGCCCAGCCGCTCCTCGTGCTCCGCCAGCGCCAGCGCAGACAACCCACCCGCGCCCTCGTCGAGCAGATCCGCGGTGAACGACGCGAGCCCCAGCTTGCCGGGCGGATCGAACGCCGCGCCAGCTCCCGGCACGACCAGGGTCATGGCCACGATGGGCAGCGAGTGGTTCTCCACCACCAGCACGGTCAGGCCGTTGCGCAGGCGCAGCCGCCGCGGGTCGGGCAAGCGGAAGGTGGGCTCCCCCGAGGGCGGCGGCGGCGTGGTCCAGTCGGCGATGCCGGAGCCAGCGAACCCCGCGGCCGGCGCGGCCGGGCTAGCAGATGGCGCCGGGCTAGCCGGCGGGGCGGCGGCCGGCGCGGCCGTGGCCGGCGTGGCCGGCGCTGCTGTGGCCGGCGCGGCCAGCGCGAGCAAGCCGAGGCAGGCGGCCCAGCCGGCTCGCGAACGCGCGGGTTGGGTGGACTTCGCGGCCTCCGCAGCCTCGGCCTTCGCAGACTCCGCCTTCGCAGACTTCGCCTTCGCAGACTCCGTAGACTTCGCAGACTTCATCACGGTCGTGACGGTCTTCATGGCGTCTTGCTCCCCGCCTTGGCGCCCGCCTTTGGCGCGATCGTCAGGACGACGCGCGCGCTTGGCTGCAGATAACGCGCCACCGCCGCCTGCACCATGGGCGCGGTCACCGCGCGGTAGCGCGCCAGGTCCTTGGGGAAGTAGTCGGGGTCCTTGGCCAGGACGTCGTACTCCGCCAGCGTGATCGCGCGCTGCAGCGCGGACTCCAGCGCGCTGAGAAAGCCCGACTCGTACGTGGCCTGCGCCCGCTCCAGCGCCGCGGCGTCCGGCGGGCTCGTCGCCAACCGCGAGATCTCCTCGGACACCTCGCGCACGAGCCGCGCCGGATCCACCCCCGGCTTGGCCGTGACCTCGATGCGCACCGTGCCCGCCAGCTCCTCGGGCGCGAGCTCTGCGCTCACGTCCTGCGCGAGCTTGCCGTCGTACACCAGCCGCTTGTAGAGCCGGCTGGTCTTGCCCTCGCCCAGGATCGCCAGCGCCAGATCCAGCGCGGGCTCATCGGGGCTGTACGCCGCGGGCCCGCGCCACGTCAGGTACACGCGCGGCACCTGCACGTCGTCCGTGGCGGTGAGCTCCACCGCGCTGGTCAGCGGCGCTGGCGTGGCGTGGCGGGGCCGCACCGGCGCCGCGCCCCGCGGCATCCAGGCGAAGTACTTCTCCACCAGGCGCTTGACCTCGTCGAAGCGCACGGCCCCCGCGATCACCATGGTCGCGTTCTGCGGCACATAGTAGGTGCGGAAGAACGACGCCACGTCCGCCACGGTGGCGGCGCGCAGGTCCTCGGGATAGCCGATGGTGGGCCAGTGATAGCCGTGGCCCTTGGGCCAGAGCTGCGCTTGCAAGAGCAGCTCCGCCATGCCGTAGGGCTGGTTCTCGTACGACTGCCGGCGCTCGTTGAGCACCACCTCGCGCTGGTTGTCGAGCTTGGAGACATCGAAGGTGTCGAGCAGCCCCGCGAGCCGGTCCGCCTCGATCCACAGCACTTGCTCGAGGAAGTTCGCCGCGGCGACGTTCTGGTAGACCGTCATGTCGCTGCTGGTGAAGGCGTTGGACCAACCGCCGGCCGCCTCGAGGAGCAGATCGAGCTTGCCGTCCGGAATGTGCGCTGAGCCCTTGAACATCAGGTGCTCGAACAGGTGGGCGAAGCCTGTGCGCTTCGCCTGCTCGTCCTTGGAGCCAACCTTGACCCACAGCACCTCATGCACCATGGGCGTGCGGTCGTCTTCGATGACGTGGACGCGCAAGCCGTTGGCCAGCGTGAAGGAGCGGTAGTCGATGCGGGGCCCGACCGTGGCGTACGCCGCGGCGCCCGGGGTGGCCCCCGAGATCGCCGAGGGCGTCGGCGGCGCGGCGGGCGCCGCGCGCGCAGCCCTGGCGGGCACCGACGGCGCCGAGCCAGCGGCGCGGGGCGACTCCTGGGCGCGCGCCGGGCTCCCGGGCGAACCAAGCGCCAGTCCTGTCAGCGCCGCGACCAGCGCGGCCAACCAAACCTTGGGAGAAGTCATCGGGCAAGACCCTACCGCATTGCCGGCGGATCGCGCGCCCGGGCTACCGGCCGAAGCTGTCTGCGTGCGACGTGTACGCCTCGCGTGCGCCGGGCCGCCGCCGCGCGTGGACGCCTCGCGGCGGTTGCGAGCGGACAAGCTCAGGAGTACCGTCGGCGGAAGAGGACCCGTGGCACCCATCGAAACTTTCAAGTCGTGGACCGAGACCATGCGCGCCGACGTCGACGCGCTCAAGGCCGTGGTGGAGGCCAGCGCCGCCGAGCTGCCCGCGCGCAAGCTCGCCGCGGGCGCGCTCTCGTACCTGGTCAGCCGGATGGATCTGGTCCCGGACTGGAACGCCGGCATCGGCTTTGCGGATGACGTCATGGTGCTGCGCGTCGCTGCCCAGCTCATCCAGAACCACGACACCGGCGACCTGCCCACCTCCGCCACGGTGGCGCTGGGCCGCATGGCCAACGAGGCCGACGTGGTGAGCGCGTTCCTGGGCGCCGCGCTGTTCGAGAAGTTCCGCGCCCACGTCAGCAAGCTGACCGATCAGGTCGTGCGTGCCCGCACGCCCGGGGTGATCGTGGACGACGACGCCGCGCGCGCCGCGCTGTGGCGCGAGGTCAACGACGAGCTGACCAAGACCACCACGGTGGTGATCGGCGACGTCGCCGACGCGGAGGTACGCCTCAAGGCCTACCTGGCCCACAAGCTGGCCTGAGCGCCGAGCGGATGCCTCACGTCCACCGCGTGACCTTGGCCGGCAAGGCCGAGCTGACCTCGTCGCAGCGCATCTTGACCATGGTCGCGGTGCTCCTGGGCACGCTCTTGTCCGCGCTGGACCAGACCATCGTGTCCACGGCCGGGCCGCAGATCATCGCGGACCTGCGCGTGAGCCCCGGGCTCTACGACTGGATCTCCTCTTCGTACACCCTGGCCTCGACGGTGCTCGTGCCGGTCTGGGGCAAGCTGTCGGACATCTACGGCCGCCGCGCCGTGCTGATCTTCGGCATGTTGATCTTCTGCCTGGCCTCGCTGGGGTGCGGCCTGTCGACCGGCTTTCTCTCGCTGGTGGCGTTCCGCGCCATGCAGGGCATGGGCGCCGCCGCGCTGCTCACCACCGCGCTGGCGGTGACCGCCGATCTGTATCCTCCGGCGGTGCGCGCGCGGGTCAACGGCCTGTTCGCGGCGGTGTGGGGCGTCGCCGGGGTGATGGGGCCGCTTCTGGGCGGCGTCATCACCGACCACGCCTCCTGGCACTGGACCTTCTTCGTCAACCTGCCCATCGGCGCGCTGGCGCTGGGCTTCATCCTCGCGCGCATGCCGCGGCTCGGCGGCGGGCTGCCGGTGAGGGTCGACGTGCGCGGCGCGCTGGCGCTGTGCGCCGCCACCGTGCCCTTCCTCTTGGCGCTGACCCTGGGCCGCGGCGAGCTGGGCGAGGAGCTGCGCCACGGCGCCGCGCTGCCCCGCCAGCACTGGGGCGATCCTGGCGTGCTCGCGCTGTTCTCCCTGGCGTGCGCTGGCGCTGGCCTGTTCCTGCGAGCGCAGAGCAAGAGCCCCTCCCCCATCCTCGATCTGCGCCTGTTCGCCGAGCCGGTGTTTCGCTGGGGCATCCTGGGCACCGTGTGCTTTGGCATGGTGCTCTTTGCCGCGGTGCTGTTCTCTCCGCTGTTCATGCAGCGGGTGATCGGCGCGTCCTCCACCGACGCGGGCCTCATCTTGACGCCGCTGAGCGTGGGCATGGTCACCGGCAACATCGGCTCGGGGCTGCTGGTCAGCCGGCTTGGCCGCTACAAGCAGCCCATGGTGATCGCCGCCTGTGGCGTGGTGATCGCGTTCACCTGGCTGGCGCTGACCCTGGGCCCCACCACCACCTCGCGCGAGATGTTCGCCAAGATGCTGCTCCTTGGGCTGGCGCTGGGACCGCTCCTGCCGCTCTACGCGCTGGCGATCCAGAACGGCATGCCGCTGCAGCAGATCGGCTCGGGCACCGCGGTGGTGACCTTCTTCCGGCAGATCGGGAGCACCGTCGGCATCACCATGTCCGGCACCGTGTTCGCTGCGTTTCTCGGCGCCTCCCAGGACGTGCCGGCCGCCACCATGACCCGCGCGGTCAGCGGCGTGTTCTGGTTCGGCGCCATCATGGCGCTGCTGGGGCTGTTCGCCACGCTGGCGCTGCCCACCCGCGAGCTGCGCAAGACGCACTGACCAGTGCCTAGCGCCGGCGCGCTACGGCGCGGCCGTCGCGCAGCGCGAGCGGGCTTGTCCCAGCGCGTTGTCAGAGGCGCTGACCTCGGCGATGCGGCCCTTGGCTTGCGCTTCGCAGGTCACCGATTCACGCAGGTCCTCGCCGACGTTGCCGCGCAGCTCCACCCCCGTCACCGCGCGCTCGCGCGCGTCGAGCCGCAGCACCGCCGCGGCCACGCCGCGGATGGTGTTGTCGAGCACGCGGATCTTGCCGGCGTCGGCCAGCACCGCGTGCGTGTCGATCACGAACTGCCGCGCGTCGGCCCCCGTGTACTCGATGCGGTTGTCGGAGACCTCCAGCTCGGCCAGCGAGATCGTCGAGATCACCGCCGCGCTCGTGCCCTGCCGCAGCTCGTTCTTGGCGATCACCAGCGCGGTGGGAGACTGGCCGTTGTTGTGCTGCGCCTCGATGAGCGCCCCGGCCGGTGCGCTGGCCGGCCGGGTGATCACGTTGCCGATGAGCCGCACCCTGCCCGCCCGGCGCCGCACCGAGATGGTGGGCGCCGCGCCCTCGCCGTGCTCGATGTCGTTGCCCTCGATGGACACCTCGCCCACGTTGAGCATGCCAACCCCGCCGCCGCGCAGCGTACAGCCGGTCATCGTGATCCGCGTCGCCACGTCGTCGCCATGCCCGCCGATGGTCACCGCCCACGCGCCCTGCGCCTTGGCCGGCCGCACGATGTCCAGCTCCACCAGCGAGACGTCTTCGATGGGCCCCGGCGCCGTCGGCTCGAAGTCCACCGGGCTGTCGCCGGTGCCCCGGAAGCGGCAGCGCGAGATGGTGATGCGCCGCAGCCCGCGCTGCAGGCTGACCCCCGAGCGATCGCAGTCCACGAAGGAAGAGCCCGCGATCACCACGTCCTCCACCGGCTGCGCCGCCTCGCCCAGCAGACGCAGGCAATCGCCGCCGCTGCCGTGCCCCACCGCCTGGTCCGCGCGGCGCATCGGCCCGAGCTGCAGCCGACGAAACGTGATCTTGCGCGCGCCCGGCGAGACCTGCACCAGGTGCGTCTGCTCCTCGGTGTTGAACGTGCCCAGCGAGTCGATGGTGAGGTCCTCCAGCACCACGTCGTGCGCGCCCGCCCGCAGCTCCAGCCCGCGCCAGTCGCCGCGGCGACCATCGCCGGTCATGCGCAAGATCGTCGTCGGCCCGGCCCCGCGCAGCGTCACCGGACCGCGGTCGATGACCAGGCTCGCCAGCCCCGCCGCGCGCCCCAGCTCGAACACGCCGGCCGGCAAGCACACCGCCGCCCTCTGCGCCACCGCCGCCGCGATGGTCCGCTGCAGCGCGACCTCATCGCCCTTGCCGTCATCCGGCACCGCGCCATGCGACAGCGGGCTCACGCACACGAACGCCGCAGATGTGAGGACAGACAGCATGCGCGAACCTCCAGGCGACCTTGCAGCCAAGCGTAGCGCACTCCCGCCTCCCTGCGCCCCGCGCCTGGCCACCGGAAGCCTCGAGCGTGCCGTGGGACACACCGCCGCGCGTCGAGGAGACGCGGCCACAGCCGCGCTACGCAACGGAGACGAGCGGCCGCGCGCAGGCTACCGCGACCACTCCGTCGCCAGCGCCAGCCCCGGCTCGATCACGCGGCGGTACTGAGACCTGGTTAGCGCCTCTGGTAGCGCGCGCAAGAGGCCATCGCGCAGCGCGCACGCCAGCGGGTTTGTCCAGTGTGCCAACGAGCCCAACCGGCGCGACGCCAGTTGCACCCGCTTCACCCGAGCGTGCCGGCTCGCCACGTAGCGCTCCAGGCCGCCGACGAAGCCCGCGCGGAGCGCCCGCACCAACGCCAGCGCGTCCTCGATCGCCATCGCCGCACCTTGTCCGAGGTTGGGCGTCATCGCGTGCGCAGCGTCCCCGAGCAACCACACGCGGCCCCACCGATGCCAGCGCCAACAACGAGGATGTTCATGATGACCTCAGCTAGATGCCACGACCGCTGCGTTCGTCGCAGCCTTCCCGAGATCTCGGTCGGCTCACGGGGTCAGGTGCGCCAGCTCCGCGCGCAGGTTGGCGACGGCGAGGGCGTCGAGCTCGCGGTGAAACAGCTCGCTGAGGAACCGCCGCGGGCGCGCCAGCAAGCTGGCGACGAAGGCGCGGCGGCCGGCGAGGTAAGCCTGGGCCGGCAGCGCGGCGTACTCGCAGGCGATCTCGTCGCGGTAGCGCAGGTAGCGCTCGGGGGAGGCGGCCAGGATGGCCAGGTCGCAGTCCAGCAAGCGCGCGGCCTCCTCGTCGACCTCATTGGCGGTCAGGCGCCCGTGCTGCGCGGTCCAGCCGATGAGCGCGGCTACGCGGGCGTCATCGACGCCTTCGAGCTCTGCCAGCGGGCCAGCGGCGGAGCGCCCGGCGATCGCCGCGCAGGCCAGCTCCGCGCTGCGCGCCTCGTTGTCCTTGGCCCCGGGCACGTAGATCGCGTCGTGAAAGAGCAACGCCACGTAGCCCTCGCGCGGCGCCCGCCACGGAGCTCGCTCGGCGGCCCAGTCAAACCAGCCGATCGCCTCGTCGAGATGTCCCAGATGGTGATAGGCGCGCGGCGGCGTGGCGTACGCCTGCTGCAGCAGGCGCAAGAGCGGGGCAGACACGGTCATCGGCGTCTGCCGCTGCGCGAACGCAGGCAGCGGCGGGCGCGCCGCGGGCTCGAGGGGCGTGGTCATGTCCGCAGTGTGCGGCAGCGCGGTCGCGCACGCGAGCCCGAGACGGCGCTCGGCGCAGGACGCGGCGCCGGGCGCGGCGCCGGACGCGGCGCTGTCCGCATCGCCCGCGCGCTCAAAACGCGCGCCCCCAGGCGTCGACGCCAAGCGGCGCCTCGGCCACGCGCGCCGTGACCTCGCCGTCTTCTCCCTCCTGCGCGCCCGGGGGCCGACCGGTGACCCACACCCGCAGGCCGTTGCCGCTGCCCAGCGCGAACCACCCCGCGGGCGACAGCGAGGCGACGGCGTAAGGCTCCAGCTCCTGCGGCGGGGTGCCCGGCGCCTGGCACAGCAGCACCGGCGCTGCAGGGAGCCGGCCACCAGCGGGGATCGCCAGCACGCAGCGCAGCGTGAGCTTCGGCTCGCGCGCGAGGCCAAGCGCGCCTTCGAAGATCGGCGCGCACACCTGGCCGTCGCTCGCGAGCTCGAGCTCGGCCACGCCATCCACCACCACGTAGCGCCCGCGGTAGCCCTGCTGCTCGCGATAGCGGTCCTCGGTCTGCACCTCCGGGCCGTCATTGCGAAACAGGTAGCGCCAGCCGCGACACGCGGTGGCGGTGCCGTCAGCGGCCAGCTCCAGCACCAGCGAGGAGGTGGAGTCCTCGGCCAGCACCTGCAAGGCGTGCGTGCCGTGCAGCTTGCGCGAGATGGCGACCGCAAAGCGGCCAGCGGAGAACGCCGCCGGGGAGAAGCCCTCCCCCAGCGCCACCTTGGGGACCTTGCCCAGCGAGCTGGGTGAGATCGCTTGGTCGTTGTTCATGGTCGTGGCCTTTCCGCAGGACGCAAGCGCAACCGCCGCCGCGAGCACCAGGCGCGTCGGACGAGGTTTGTGACGAAGTTCAGGACGAAGTTCAATCGACGAAGCCATTGAGATCTCGCTGCTGCAACAGGGTGCCGTATGCGGTGCTCAAGGTATACAGCTCATGCACCACGCGCAGATCGCGGTCCACCGGACCGGTGATCGAGCCCACCGCGCCGAGCGCGACCTTGATCCAGAGGTCCCGGTGTCCCGTCGGCGTGGCCTGCGCGGCCGTGATCTCGGCCGGGCTGGCGCGCGTCGCCAGGTACGTGGTGGCCGCCGCGTCGTCATTGGGGACGTTGCGCATCTCGCGCATGCACAGCATGAACTTGCGCGTCACGCCCTCCGACAGCGCCATGTCGATCTGCGAGATCGGGCGCCGCGCCGGGTCGGCCGAGGCAGGCTCGAACACGGTCTTCTCGTGGATGGTGAGCTTCTCCACCTTCGACCAGTATGGCAGACCGACGCGGAAGCTGCTGGCGCCGCGCGGCGCTGCCCACAGCGACTGATCCTTGTACAGCGTGTCGTACTGCACGTGCAGGTTGAGCCCCATGGTCCAGGCGATGCGGATCCGCTCGGATGCGTCGCGCACCGCCGTCTGCATCGCCGTCAACGGCGGCGTGACCGGCCCGCCAGACGCTGGCGCGGTGCCCGCCGGGGTGAACGTCTGCCCGGCGTAGGCGTTGGCGGCGTTGCGGATCCGCCGCGGCACCACCTCGAAGTGCGCCGCGTTGGTGAGCTTGACGTCCTCGGGGAGCTGGGTGAACACCTGGGTGCCGATGTAGCCCTTGTCCTTGACGTCGCTGTTCCCGGCGTGCATGGACTCGTGGATCATCGTCACCACGGCCTCGTTGTCACTCGGCGAATCCAGCGAGCGCGGCGACAGCGCGATCTGCCGCTGGAACCCGGTCAAGCCGCCGAGCCCGACCTCCGCGTTGTACCCGGAGCGATCGGTGACGATGTGATGGTTGGTGTGGAGGTTGTTCATCCACGTCTTGGCCAGCGCGTACTTGGTCTTGGCGGTCGCCACGTGAGCCGTGCCGAACACCTGTCCCAGACCGACGTCGTGCGTGCCGCCCGCGATGGCGTCGAAGATCGCGTTGGCGTTGTCGATGAGGGTCTGCAGGTTGGCGGTGTCGGTGGTGGACGGCCGCGGTCCGGTGTTGATCAGCATCGGGTCGCCCAGGGTCAGATCTGGACGAACGCTGCGGATGGCCTCCACCCGACGGGTGAGCCGCGTCTGCTCGGGCAACGCATCGAACGCCGCCTGGGTCTGCCCGGCCAACGTCGCGGTCTGCACCTGCGCGCGCTGCGGCACCGTCAGCTCGGCCTCGGCGAGCTCGATCAGCCGCCGGGTGCCCGCGGCGTTGGCGGCGTAGTTCGCGCCTTGCTGCGTGGGCTGGGCTGGATCGGTGAGCATGGCGCCGGTGTTGGTGGGCAAGCGCCGTAGCTGCACGCCGCCCACGCCGCCGCCGCCAGCCTTCGGCAACAGGTCCGCGGCCGACTTGCCGGCGACGACGCGGTCCGCCACCGCGTCCGCGTTCTGCTCGTACGCATCGCCTGCTTGGCCCACGCCGCCAAGCAGGTGGACTCCCGCGCGCTGTTGCACCACGTGCGCCGCCTCGTGCGCGGCGGTGTGCAGCGACGGCGCCTCGCGAAACGCCACCGAGCTGCCGGTGGCGTAGGCCTCGGCGCCGATCGCCTCGGTGGCCGCCGCCGCCGCGCCGCCGACATGCGCGCGAACCCCGCTCAGATCGTGGTCGCCAAACGACCGCTGGATCGCCTGCTGGTGCGGCAAGGCTTGCGGGCTGTCGGTGAGCCCCGCAGCGGCCGTCACGCCAAGGCTCCCGCCGCTGCCTGGATCGGCCGCTTTGCGCTGCACCGGGCTCACGCTGTCGCCGCCGAGCCCCAGCGCCGCAGACAGCGCCGAGTCCATCACCCAGTCCGCAGCGTGCTCGCCCGCGCCGTGACTGGAGCCGGACGCGGCCTTGCGCTGCACAGCGCCAGCGACAGGCTCCGCGCCACCTGCTCGCGTCTCCTTGCCCGCCATCGAAGGCGAGCGCGCGACCTCATCCGCCTCGTGCCCGGCGCGTGCGACGCGCAGGCCATGCTGCAACGACTCCTCGGCCATGGGATGCCTCCTGCCCGCACCGGGCACTCCACCTACCAGGAGCCTAGTCGCTCGCAGGCACCCTCACAATCTCTACTTTCGACTGCTACCGAGTGTCGCAGTCTGCCCACGCACCTCCCCTCCCCGCTGCCCCCCGCACCGCACACCCACCGACGCCGACCCACTCGCGCCAACCCACGGCTGCCGGATTTCCCCAGAAATCGACGCGCGCGCGTACACCAAACGAGGGGCAGCGACTCGTCCTGACAAAGCTCGCGTCACGCGAGGGGAAGGGTCAGGACATGAACGCCGTCGTCACAAGATCACAGGACAAGTTCTCTCCACGAGCGCGGGCGCTGCTCGTGATCCCGCCGCTGCTGAAGGTGGTCAATGGACCGCTGCTGGGCCCAGCCATGCTGGTGGGGGCCGGCCGGCGCGCCGGGCACGTGGTGACGCTGCTCGATCTCAACGCACAGTGGCTCGACGCGGGCCGCTTGCGCGCAGCGCACGACGAGCAGGTGCAAGGGGCGTTTCTGGGGGACCACGACCGACCAGCCTGGGTGCGAGACCTCGAGGACAGCTACCACCGCGACGTCGCAGCCGCGGTCGGGCTGTCTGCGACGCAGGTGCAGCAGATGACCCGCAGCACGAGGAGGTGCTGCAAGCGGCGCGTGCGCTCGCGGCGTCGGAGTTCGCTGAGCCGTGGACCCGCCTGCTGCGCGCCCAGGCGCAGCCGCAGGTCGTGGGGATCTCGGTCATGTACGCCGGGCAGGTGCTCTCGGCGCTCGCGCTCAGCCGGCTCGCGCGCGAGCGGTGGCCGCACGCGATGATCGTCTGGGGTGGCGCGCACGTCACCGCCCTCGCCGAGGAGATCGCGGCCCACGCGATCTATGGCGAGCTGGTCGATCGGTTCGTGTTCGGGTACGCCGAGGCGACCTGGGTCGAGCTGCTCGACGCGGTAGCGAGCGGTCGCGAGCCGCCGCCCGAGGTGTGTCGCGCCGGACAGCGACGTTGGCTGCGCGCCAAGGAAGATGGGACCGTCGTGCCCGCGTTCGACGACCTCGCGCGCTACGCCGGCAGACGGTTGACGCTCCCCGCCCAGGTCAGCCGCGGATGCTCGTATGGCAAATGCACCTTTTGCACCTATCCGGCCATCGAGGCCCAGGCGCGAGCGCTGCCCGTGGCCCCGGCGCTCGAAGCGGTGCAGCTCGCCGCGGCGCACGGCGGCGTGGTCTCGTTCAAGGACAGCTTCCTGCCCGTGGCGCTGCTCGATGAGCTCGCCGAGCGTATCGCAGGCCGGGTTCGCTGGAGCGCGTGTACCCGCTTCTCGAGCGAACTCGACGACGCGCGCCTGCAAAAGCTGGCCGCTGCGGGCTGCGCCACCCTGGAGCTCGGGCTGGAGACGTTGACCCGCGCAGGCCAGCGCGTCGCGCGCAAGGCGCAATCAGGACCGCTCGTGCAAGCGGTGCTGCGCGGCGCGGCGCAGGCCGGCATCGCGCTGGTGATCAACTACATGATGGGGTTCCCCGGCGTCGAGCGGCAGGAAGAGGAGAGGACCCTCGCGGACCTGCAGCGCGAGCTGCGCGAGCTCCCCGGGCTTCGCTCCCACCTCGAGCTCAACGACCTCCAGGTGGAGCGCGGCTCCGCCATGGGGCGCGCCCCGGCTGAGCACGGCGTGCGCGTGATCGAGCGCTGGCCCTGGTCCACGGTCATGGCTTGGGAGCCGGCGCCCGTCGCGCAGACGCTGATTCCGCTGCGCGCGCGAGGCGGGAGCGGCAAGCTCCCCCGATGAGGCGGCGGCGAGATCGCCACGCGACGAGCCAGGCGACGAGGCCGTGCGTGCAGGCGGCGTGGCGTACGATGGCCTCGCGTCGTCCGCGCGGCAGCCTCAACGCGCCTCGCCGCCCTTGGGATCGGGCGCGGGCGGCTCCTGGAAGATCGTGGGCGGAGCGAGCGCCCCGGAGACTTCGACCCGCGAGATCTTGAGCTCCGCGTCGAAGCACACCAGCGCGAGCTGCTGCACCAGCGTGCGGGCGCGCTTGCCATAGCGCGCCTGGGCGAAGCGCTCATCGAGCGCAGCAGGCAGCGAGGCGCAGCGAGGGCCGGCGGCCTTCCTGGGCCCGCGCACCAGCGGAAAGCCCGCGTCGCGCCAGCGCGCGAGCAACTCCGTGCCCGACAGCCTCTCCACCAGCGGCGCGTGCCCAGGGATGCGGGTGCGCAGGGTGATCGCGCCCTCGCCGAAGAAGCGCTCCATGCCTTGCACCGAGCCCGCCAGGCGCAGCGCCCCGGTCAGCTCGTCGAAGGCCACTTGATAGCTGGTGAGCTGACGCGCTCGCGCCCATGCGGGTGGCAGCGCGGGATCCTGCCAGCCGACCGACGCCACCACCTGTAGCTGGTCCCCACGCCAGCGCAGCCGCCACGCATGCGCCGCGCCGCGCAGCACCAGCTCTTCGCCGAGCGCCATCGGCTGCAGCACCTCACCGCTGGTCGCGCCGCCCAGCGTCAAGATCACCGGCTCCGGCAGCGGCCACTGCCCCGTGGCCGGCCGCACCTCCAACCGCGCTGGCTGCCCCGCCGTCTCCGGCGGCACCGGGTTCAGATCAACCGGCTCTCCCGCCGGGGTCTGCCAGCGAAACGGCGCGGCCTGCGCGCCCGCCGCCCCCAGCACCAGCAGCGCCGACGCGAGGCCCAGCGTGACGAGGCTCTTGGTCTCCATGCGCCGACGCTAGCAGAGGGGACGCAGGGGCGCCATGTGCCGTCGGTGGCGTCGCGGCCACGCGCGCCGGAGCCAGCGTCGCACGGCTGGCCAGACGTGCCAGCCGCTGTGCGGGGGCGCACGCGCGCTGGTGCGTCTGGCGCCTGGCGCATGCGAAAGAACTCCCCGCGTGCTTGCATGGAGAGGATGAGGAACCTGGGCGTCTCCTTTGCGACGGCGATGAGCGCGGCGTCCTGTGTCCCGTACGCGATTCCGCCGCTCACCGTCGCGGTAGGCCCCGCTCACGCGCGGGAGGAGGCCCGCACCGGCCTGCGCGCCGAGGCGGGCCTGGCGCCGATGCAGCTCGTGCAGGGACAGCTACATCGCAGGTGGGATGCCCGCGTGATGGGCACGTACGAACACCAGCGCCGCAGCATCTGGGGCGTCGCGCTGGCGGCCGGTCCCATCTTGCACCCATGGGGGCCGTCCCACGGCAACGACGGATCCCGCCGGCTCCTGCCCATGATGGTCGCGCGCTGGACCGACGAGGGCTCGGCGCTGGGCGTGCGCGCGGGGTTCGAATGGGCGAAGTTTGTCCACGGGACCTTCTCCGGTCGCGACGCCACCGGATCCGGCCATGGGGAGACCGCCATCGGCTTCTACCTCGACGCCGAGTACCAGACCTCGGACCGCGTCGGCGACGGCTGGAGCCTCGGCGCAGGCCTGTCGTTGCGCGTCCCGGCCATGGTCGGGCTCGCCTGCTGCATCCGCTGACGCCTGGCTGGTGGGCGTCGCGGTATCCTTGCGGCGCGGCGGCGACTAAGGCCGACCAAGGCTCCACTCGTTGTCGTCAAGCAGCGGGCAGGTGCGGCCTGACGACCGCGGCCAGCTTGCGCACGAGCTCGTCGATCGGCGGCTGCGCCTGACGCACGCAGTCCCGAGCCGAGCGGTGGGCTTCACCGAGCGCTCGGCCGAAAACACGATCGCGATCAGTTCGCGCGTTGGAGCCTTTGCGCAACGCGCTCACCAGCGTGTCATCCGTATCCGGAAGGCCCAGACACCCCGCCACGCAGCGTAGCAGGTGCTCGGTGTTGGACTGCGCACGTGTCGGCGCATCGGGGATCGCGAAGTGAACGCCTGGGTACTTCTGTGGCAGTGCCGACCGCACCTCGGACAACAAGCAGGTCGCGGACAGCCCGAGCCGGCGGTGCAGCTCGTCGCCGTCCACCACCGCGAAGCGCGCAGAGTCCGCAAGTCCGTCGAACACCGCGCGGTCCGCGCAGTCAGCAAGCAGCTTATCGACCCCCTTGCGAGTCATGCAGTGAACGAGGTTCTTTGTCGTGAAGGGTGAACGGCCAAGCTCATCGTCGACCATCGCGCACACGAGCTGGTGCAAGTTGAACCCCTTCTCCTCGTTGCGATGGTTCTCGTAGAGCACACGCGCGACCCAGCGCATCTCACGCCTCCTCGGGCGCAGACCTCGGAGCCTCGACCTCCTTGGTGAAGATCATCGAGCCGTAGCCCTCGGCGCGCGCGGTTCCTAGCCCCGTGTACTTCTCGAGCCAGTGTTGGAGCTGCTCGGCATCGGGGCGAAACGCGCGGGTGCCCTCCTGGGCTCGCTCGAAGAGCACCACGCTGGCCAGCGGATCGCCGAGCGCATCGAGCAGCCGATCGGAGTGGGTACACAGGATCACGGGGCGCTCCTCTGACGCGCGCACCGCCAGGTCGACCAGTCGCCCGACCAGCGCCGGGTGCAGGTGGTTGTCCGGCTCGTCGAAGGCCAGCAGCGAGCCCTCGCCGAAGGCCAGCACCGCGACCCAGTACAAGTAGGCGAGCTGCCCGTCCGACAGCTCCGAGGTCGTCAAGGTCCCCACGCCGTCCCATTCGAGCGCGATGGAGAACTCACCGCCGCTGGGCGAGGGCTCGATCAGCACGTCGCGCAGCTCGCGGCCGAGCCCGAGCTGGAGGTACTCGAGCACGTCGCGCCACGGCCAGGAGTGGCCGGTCTTCTGGTTTCGCAGGGCGTGATAGATGTTGGGCAAGTTGCTGCCGCCGCGCTCCACCGTGCGTGCGGGCCGCACCGTCGCCGGGCCGCGAATCGCCGGGGCTGACTCCTGTGGCGCCCGAGTCCATGTGGGGCTGAGCGCAGCAGGTGGGTGTACCCGGATGCCGGTCAAGAGCTCGCGCAACCGGGGCAGGGCTTCGTTGATGTCCTGCGCAGCATCCCCTGGGTCGTCGCCATCCTCGGAGATCACGGTCCCCAGCCCGGACAGCATCGGCCCACCGTCCACCGGCACGGAGCGCAGGCTCTTGGTCCGCTGGACGAATACCGAGGCCTTGTCACCTTGCCGGCTCAAGACGCGAAGCGGTTTCGCATGCCCAGGTTCGGGCCCGTAGTGCAGGTGCTCTGCGACGATCTGTGGCCACCGGCCTCGCTCGGCCTCCAGGGTGAGCTGGTAGTGGTACGGGAGATTTCGGCCCAGATCCGCGGTCACCCCGAGCACCAGGCGGGCGGTGGCGCTCTGCGGCCCTCTCCGGAACAACCGAGCACCGCCGTGCGCCCTGGCCAGCTCTTCGATGAACGCATCGCCGCGCAACGTCGCCGCCTTGCGCAGGAGCTCCAGCGCCTCGAGCACCGAGCTCTTGCCGCTGCCGTTGTCGCCGATGAACACGTTCATCGGGCGCAGCTCCAGCTCCAGGTTGTCGATGACGCGCAGGCCCTGGATGTGCAAGCGCAAGAGCTTGCCGGCCGGGCGAGGTCGGTCGGGGGGCGTGGTCACCCGGTGACCTTACCTCAGGTGGCCCAGGCCCAGGGCCGGCGCTGGCGCCAGCCGCCGGGCCGCCGCGCAGCTACTTCTTGAGCACCTTGGCGAGCGTCGTGCCCATCTCGGCCGGGGTGGCGGCGACGGCGATGCCGGCGTCCTGCAGCGCGGCGATCTTGTCGGAGGCCGCGCCCTTGCCGCCGGAGATGATGGCGCCGGCGTGGCCCATGCGCTTGCCGGGCGGCGCGGTCTGGCCGGCGATGAACGCGGCCACCGGCTTCTTGATGTTCTCCTTGACGAAGCGGGCGGCGCGCTCTTCGGAGTCGCCGCCGATCTCGCCGATCATGAAGATGGCCTCGGTGCCCGGATCTTCAGCGAACAGCTTGAGGCACTCGATGTGATCGAGGCCCTTGACCGGATCGCCGCCGATGCCGATGGCGGTGGACTGGCCAAGGCCGAGCGCGGAGAGCTGATGCACGACCTCGTAGGTCAGCGTGCCGGAGCGCGAGACCACGCCGATCTTGCCGGGCTTGTGGATGTACCCGGGCATGATGCCCACCTTGCACTCGCCGGGGGTGATGACGCCGGGGCAGTTGGGGCCCACGGTGACCACATCCGGGTAGTCGTTGCTGAGCACGTTCTTGACGCGGATCATGTCGCGCGCCGGGATGCCCTCGGTGATCGTGATGATGAGCTTCATCCCGGCGGCGGCGGCCTCCAGGATGGCGTCCGCGGCGAACGGCGGCGGCACGTAGATCACGGTGGCGTTGGCGCCGGCCTTCTGCACCGCCTCATCGACGGTGTCGAACATGGGGACCTGCTCGAGGCCCTCCACCTTGGCGCCGCCCTTGCCCGGGGTGACGCCCGCGACGACGTTGGTGCCGTATTCGACCATCTGGCGCGCGTGAAAGGCGCCGGCGGCGCCGGACATGCCCTGCACCACCAGGCGAGTGTGCTTTCCAACCAGGACGCTCATTTCGATCCTCCTGCCGCGGCCACGGCTTTCTGGGCGCCGTCCGCCATGTCGGAGGCGGCGATGATGTTGAGGCCGCTCTCGGCAAGCATCTTCTTGCCCAGCTCGACGTTGGTGCCCTCGAGGCGAACCACCAGCGGGACCCGCAGGCCCACCTCTTTGCACGCCGTGATGACGCCGGAGGCGATGGTGTCGCACTTCATGATGCCGCCGAAGATGTTGACGAAGATCGCCTTCACCGCCGGATCACTGGTGATGATCTTGAACGCGGCGGTCACCTTCTCGGCGGTGGCGCCACCGCCGACGTCGAGGAAGTTGGCCGGCATGCCGCCGTAGAACTTGATGATGTCCATGGTGGACATCGCCAGGCCGGCGCCGTTGACCATGCAGCCGATGGTGCCCTCGAGGGCGATGTAGCTGAGGTCGTACTTCTTGGCCTCGATCTCCTGCGGGTCTTCCTCGCTGGGATCGCGCAGCGCCTCCACCTCGGGGTGGCGGTACATCGCGTTGTCGTCGAAGTTGACCTTGGCGTCGAGCGCCAGCACGCGGCCATCCTTGGTGGTGACCAGGGGATTGATCTCCAGGAGCGAGCAATCGAGCTCGTCATACGCGCGGGTCAGCGCGCGCAGGAACTTGCCGAGCTCGCCGGCGAGCTTGCCAGTGATGCCGAGCTTCTTGGCCAGCAGGCGAGACTGATAGTCCTGCCAGCCGATCGCCGGGTTCACCGACTCCTTGAAGATCTTCTCGGGGTGGCTGGCCGCCACCTCTTCGATGTCCATGCCGCCCTCGGCGGAGGCCATCACGGTGACGCGACCGCTGGCGCGGTCGAGCAGCATGCCCAGGTAGTACTCGTGCTCGATGGGCAGGCCCTGCTCGACGAGCACGCGCTGCACCTTCTTGCCCTCGGGCCCGGTCTGCGGGGTGACGAGCTGCATGCCGAAGATCTTGTGGACCGCGGCCTCGGCGTCGGCGCGGGTCTTGGCGACCTTGACGCCGCCGCCCTTGCCGCGACCGCCAGCGTGGATCTGGGCCTTGACGACCACCACCTCGCTGCCGCTCTCGGCCTGGACCTTGGGGATGGCGGCCAGGGCCTCTTCGACGGACATCGCCGCGATGCCTTGCGGCACCGGTACGCCGTATTTTCGGAACAGCTCTTTGCCTTGGTATTCGTGGATCTTCATCGCGGGCTCCGAGGGCCCGGGAACAGCCCGGGGGCCCCGGCTTTACCACAAAAGCCGTGGCGTCTCCGCTCCTTGGGTGCCCGAAATCCGCCGCGGCGAGCGGCCCTTTCAAGGGCGGCCGAGCAGCGCCGGGATCACGTAGCGCGGCATCAGGTCGTCGAGGATGCGCTGCCAGGCGCGGCGGTTGGCGTAGTTGCCGGAGGTGAAGACCACGACCGCGCGCAAGCTCGGCAGGCCGATGATGAGCTGGCCGCCGTTGCCGCTGGCGTAGAACGCCGGGTAGTCCACCTGGCCCACGCGAAACGAGGTGCGCCAGAAGCCGAGGCCATAGTCGTTGGGCCCAGACAGGCCGGCGTGGGCCGCGGTGGCCTCGGCGACATGGCGCGCGGACAGGAGCTGCTTGCCCTGCCAGCGCCCGCCGTCGACATAGAGCTGCCCGAGCTTGGCCATGTCGCGCGGGGTCAGGCGCAGGCCGCCGCCGAGGTAGCCCTGCCCGTCGGGCATCAGGATCATCTGGAACCGCGAGATGTCGAGCGGTCGCGCCAGGCGCTCGGCGAAGCGCTGCGGCAGCCAGCCGCCCCAGCGCCGCGCGAGCAACGCGCCGATGAGGTTGATGCCGGCGGTGCAGTACACGCCAGCGGCGCCGGGCTCGCGCGCCATCGGCAAGCCCAGGGTGAAGCGGTGCCAGTTCGGCTCGGGCTGCTCCCGCATGTGGTCCTCGTCGCCGGGCGAGCCCGGCATCTCGTCCTCACAGTCGAGGCCCGAGGACATCGACAGGAGGTGGCGAACCTTCATCCGTCGCCAGCGCGGGTCGGTGGACGAGAGGCCCAGGACGTCGAGCACGCGCTCGTCGAGCCCCAGCTCGCCGCGATCCGCCGCCAGGCCGGCGAGCGCGGAGGTGAAGCTCTTGCCCACCGAGCGCACGTCATGGAGGTCCTGGGGCGAGTAGCCCGCGAGGGCCGTCTCCACCACCAGGCGGCCGCGGTGCGCGATCACCAGCCCGTGCACCGACAGATCGAGCCAGTCGCGGGGCGGCCGCGACAGCTCGGCGAGCAGGCGCGCAAGGGGCGGCTTGCTCAGGCCCGCCTCTTCGACGCTGGCGACCGGCCAGCCATCATCGAGCGCCGTCGGGGTGGCCAGCGCGCCAGCGGGCGCGCCGGCGGTGGGCCACAGCGCCTGGGCCAGCGGCTCGGATGGCGCGCTGCGAGCCATCCGCAAGACGAGCGAGGTGTCGGGCAGCGGCAGCTCGAGCACATCCGCCTGCGGCGCCGAGGGATGACCGCGTGGCACCAGGCGCGCCGCGAAGCGCTCGCCACCGTAGGTGCGCAGCTCGAGCTGGTTCCCGTCGGTCACCACCGTGAAGTTGCCGAAGAAGCGGCCCAGGTTCTGCTCGCGCTCACGCAGAAAGCCAAAGAGCTCCCCGGTGGGCCGGCGGCCGATGCCGAGGGCCGAGGTGAACCGGGTGGCGACGAGCGACGCCCTGCCGGCGAACGAGCCGGTGGAGGTGCGGAGCAGCCGCAGCGGCGTGGCGAAGCCGCCGCGCACGACGAACGGGATCTCCGGCGTCACCCAGAAGGCGTCGATCGCGTCGGGCGCGGCGGGCGCGGCGCCCCCGTCGGGCGCGGCCGCCCCACCGGGCGCGGCGCTGGCCATCGCCGGCACGCGCACGACGTGACCGCTGCCGCCGAGCTTGCACACCAGGAGCGCCTGCCCGGGCGGCGCGGGCTCGCAGGTCCCGGTGGCGCCCAGCGCGCGGACGATCCAGCCCGAGCCCTGGCGCATCAGCTCGACGGGCCCGGTGTCGGCCTCTCCGACGACGAGCTCGCCGACCCACACGCCGATGGGATCGACGGCGGCGGGCGACGTCGCGGCGGGTGACGTCGCGGCTGGCGACGGCGCGGGCGGGCCGGCGCTGGCCGCGCCTGGTGGCTCGCCCTTGGCGACGCTGCCCGATGCTGGCTCGCGTCGAGCTTGACAGGCCAGCGCCCCGGCCGCCAGCGCGCCCACCAAGACCCTCGACCTCTGCTGGAGCAAGCCCCCGCTGCGCTCGACCATGCGCCAGCGTAGCGTACGAGCAGCGTGCCGGCCGCTGGCCGCCATCGCAGCGCAGGCTCGCGCCGGACGCGCGGCGGTGTGGTTGAAACGCCGGGAGAGATGCACTAGACTCCGCGCCCGCCGCCCTGCGGCTAACCGTCGGAGACTCTCATGGCCATCGAACGTACCTTCTCGATCATCAAGCCCGATGCCGTCGCCAAGAACTGCATTGGCGGCATCCTCTCCAAGTTCGAGGCCGCTGGCCTCCGCGTGATCGCCTCGCGCATGGTCCGCCTCACCGAGGAGCAGGCCAAGGCGTTCTACGCCGTCCACAAGGACCGCCCGTTCTACGGCGACCTGGTCAAGTTCATGACCGAGGGCCCGGTGGTGGTGCAGGTGCTCGAGGGCGACAACGCCGTCCTCAAGAACCGTGAGGTGATGGGCGCGACCAACCCGGAGAAGGCCGCCGCCGGCACCATCCGCAAGGAGTTCGCCACCAACATCGAGCGCAACGCGGTCCACGGCTCGGACGCTCCGGAGACGGCCAAGGAGGAGATCGCCTTCTTCTTCTCGACCGCCGAGCTGTCCACGCTCGCGCGCTGATCGCCCGGGGAGGCTGCGCCTAGGTAGCGCACCGGTTGTGTTGTAGATTGCGCGCATGCTGCGCACCTTCCTTGCGGTCTGTCTCTGGGCCGCGCTGCTCTCTTGCGGCGCCACCCCGGCGCCTCCGGCGGCCCTCCCGTCGGTGCCCGCCGTGCCCGCGGCGCCGGCGGCGCTCGCCCCGCCGGCCAAGCCGCCACGGCCCCCCATCACCCTCTCGGTGGTGGGCACCAACGATCTGCACGGCGCCCTGCCGCGGCTGCCCATCCTCGCCGGGTACCTGCGCAACCTGCGCGCGGCGCGCCAGGCCGACGGCGGCGGCGTGCTGCTGCTCGACGGCGGCGACATGTTCCAGGGCACCCTCGAGTCCAACGTGGCCGAGGGCGCGGACGTGGTCACCGCCTACAACGCGCTGGGGTACCTCGGCGCGGCGGTCGGCAACCACGAGTTCGATTTTGGCCCGGTGGGTCCGGCGGTGGTGGCGAGCGATGACGCCGAGGACCGCTGGGGCGCGCTCAAGGCCCGCGCCGCGGAGGCCAACTTCCCCTTCCTCACCGCCAACATCATCGACGCCAAGACCCAGGCGCCGGTGACCTGGCCCAACGTCAAGCGCTCCACCCTCACCGTGGTCGCCGGCGTCACCATCGGCATCATCGGCCTGTCGACCGAGTCCACGCCGTACACCACGATGCCCGCCAACTTCATCGGCCTGCAGATGACCGCGCCCACCGAGGCGGCGATCTCGGAGGCCCGTCGGCTGCGCAGCGAGGGCGCGCAGGTGATCGCCATCGCCGCGCACCTGGGCGGCAAGTGCAAGGATCTCTCCAACCCCGACGACCACTCCTCCTGCGATGCCACCGACGAGGCCTTCGAGCTGGCGCGCGCGCTGCCCGCGGGGCTGGTGGACGTCATCGTGGCCGGGCACACCCACGCCGCGGTCGCCCACCGGGTCAACGGCGTGCCCATCATCGAGTCGTACGCCTCCGGCCGCGCGTTTGGCCGCGTGGACCTGCAGATCGACGCCGCGGGCAAGGTGACGTCGGCGGCCATCCACCCGCCGCAGGATCTGTGCCCGCCAGGCCCGCAGAACGCGCCGGTGCCCACCGAACAGTGCGCGCCCGGCGCCTACGAGAGCCGCCCGGTGACGCGAGACCCGGAGCTGGAGCGCATCGTCGCTGGCGCCTGGGAGCGCACGCGCGCCCGCCGCGAAGAGAAGCTCGGCGTCACCACCAGCGCGCCCATCACCCGCGACTACGACCGCGAGTCGGCGCTCGGCAACTGGTTCACGGACATGATGCTCACCGCCAACCCGCGCGCCCAGGTGGCGATGACCAACGGCGGCGGCCTGCGCAACAACGTCCCGGCCGGCGACATCACGTACGGCCAGCTCTTCGAGGCCATGCCGTTCGACAACCGCTTCGTGCTCATCAAGCTCACCGGGCAGCAGCTCCGCGAGCTGGTGAGCGGCGGGGTGAGCCGCGGCGGCGCCCACACCTCCTGGGGCGGCCTCACCGCGGTGGCGAGCTGCAAGGCAGACGCGCTGGCGCTGGAGCTCCGGGTGGCCGGCAAGCCGCTCGATGACAAGAAGACGTACACCTTGGTGACCAGCGACTTTTTGGCCTCCGGCGGCGACGGCTCGCTGGCGCGCCTGTCGCTGACGCCCGAGACCGTGGAGTCCACCAGCGTCATCATGCGCGATGGCTTCGCCGCGGTGCTGCGCGCCCAGAAGGCCAAGCGCATCGACCCGGTCAAGCTTTTTGATCCCAAGACGCCGCGCCTGCGGCTGCCAGGCAAGCGCCCCATCAAGTGCCAGGCCGCGGCGGCCGGCGAGCCAGCGCCAGCGCCAGCGCCGAAGTGACGTCCGGGTGAAAAACCACCGCGCCTTGGCCGAGCGCGGGCGCGCCGAAACAGTAGCCAAGGGCGACCGCCGGGGGTAAGAGAGCAGGACCTCCATGACCTGGTCCCCTGATTCGTGGCGCAGCCGCCCGGCCACCCAGCAAGCGCAGTACCCCGATGAAGGCGCGGTGCGCGCCGTGGTCGAGCAGATCCGCCGGCTGCCCCCGCTCGTGACGTCGTGGGAGGTCGAGGCGCTGCGCGGCGAGCTGGCCAAGGCCGCGCGCGGCGAGAGCTTCGTGTTGCAGGGCGGCGACTGCGCCGAGAGCTTCGACGACTGCAGCCCGGAGCCGGTGGCCGCCAAGCTCAAGATCTTGATGCAGATGAGCCTGGTGCTGGTACACGCCGCCAGAAAGCCGGTGGTCCGCATCGGCCGCATCGCCGGGCAGTACGCCAAGCCAAGATCGGCGGACCACGAGACGCGGGGCGACGTCACGCTGCCGGCGTACCGCGGCGATCTGGTGAACCAGGACGGCTTCACGCCAGAAGAGCGCACCCCGGACCCCGTGCTGATGCTGCGCGGGTACGAGCGCGCCGCGCTGACCCTGAACTTCATCCGCGCGCTCACCGATGGCGGCTTCGCCGACCTGCACCACCCGGAGTACTGGGACCTGTCGTTCGCCAAGGGCAGCCCGCACGCCGAGAGCTACGAGCGCATCGTCGAGTCCATCCGCGACTCGGTGAACTTCGTGGCGTCGGTCGCAAACGTGGACACCCACCTCATGCGCCGGGTGGACGTGTACACGAGCCACGAGGGCCTGGCGCTGCCGTACGAGGAGGCCGCCACCCGCGTGGTGCCAAGGCGACCGGGCCACTACAACCTGTCCACCCACCTGCCGTGGATCGGCATGCGCACGGCGCAGCTCGACGGCGCGCACGTCGAGTTCCACCGCGGCCTGCGCAACCCGCTGGGCATCAAGGTCGGCGCGGCGATGACCAGCGACTGGCTGGCCCGGCTGCTCGACGTGCTCGACCCCGACAACGAGCCTGGCCGCATCACCCTCATCCACCGCATGGGCGCGGCGCACGTCACCAAGAAGCTGCCGGAGCTGCTCGGCGCCGTGGCCAAGCTTGGCCGGCAGGTGCTCTGGATCTGCGATCCGATGCACGGCAACACCGAGACCACGCCCGGCGGCATCAAGACCCGGCACTTCGACAACATCCTGTCCGAGCTGGAGCAGAGCTTCACCGTGCATCGCGACCACGGCTCCGAGCTCGGCGGCGTCCACTTCGAGATGACCGGCGAGGACGTCACCGAGTGCATCGGCGGCGCGCGCGGCCTCACCGAAGGGGATCTGGAGCGCGCCTACAAGTCGCGCGTGGATCCTCGCCTCAACTACGAACAGGCGCTGGAGATGGCGATGAAGATCGCCCAGCACCTGCGAAAGCGGCCCAACCGATGAAGCTCCTGACGAGCTGGCCCGTGCCGGTGTTCCTCGCGATCTTGTTCGCGGTCCTCATCTCCACCAGCAACGCCTCCACCGCGGGCACGCTCGCCGCCCTGTTCGGGCTGAGCCTGGTCTTGATCCTGTGGGGCGCGTTCCGCGAGCTGTCCGCGCACGCGGAGATCTCTCGCGCGCTGTCCATCGGCGACTCGGCCGGCGCGACCAAGCTGGCCGACGCGCAGCTCGGACGGCGACGCGGCAAGCGGCGCGGTCCGTTCTTCATCTATCGCGCCATGGCGCACGAGCTCGGCGGCCGGTGGCAGCAAGCGCTGCAGGATCTGGACGAAGCCAAGCCACGAGAGCCGCGCGGCGGCGCAGCGTCGTGGCGCCTGGCGGCGGCGTGCCTGCGGGTGAGCGCGTGGTGCGAGCTGGGGCAGGTCCCGGCGGCGCGCCAGCTCTTCGACGCAGAGGTGGCGCCGCGCCTGGCGACGCCCGGCGACGCCGGCAGCCTGCTGGCGCAGCTCGCGCTGGGCCGCCTGCTGCTGGCCGAGGGCGAGCTGGGCGGCGCCGAGCGGCAGTTGACGCCGCTGTCCCGCAACGTGCGGCTGGGCCCAGCCCAGCGCGCGCAGGCCTTCCATTGCCTTGCCCAGGTGGCCCGGCAGACCGGCGACGCCGAGGCTGCCGCGCGCCTGCAGGCGCAGGCCGCGGCGCTGGCGCCTGGCAGCGTGTTCGCCAGCGCCATGGCGCCGACGTTGGCCAGCGCGACAGCGACGGCGACGGCGACGGCGACGGCCGCCGCGACGCTGGCTGACGCGGCGGCGCCCCTCGGCTGACCGATGGGGTCAAGGCAAGGAGACCGTCGATCTCGACGCGGCGCCTGGCGTGCGGTCTGGCGCTGGGTCCGGCGCGCGATCGAGGGCGCGCTGGTGGTGACCGCGGCGCTCCTGACCGCGCTGTGGGCTTCCATCCCCACGGCGCGCGAGCTGGCGTCGGGCAACCCCAGCACCACCGCGTTCATCGAGTTGCGGCGCGCCGAGGCCGCGCAGGCCAGTCGCCCCCTGGTCATCAAGTGGCAGTGGCGCCGCCTCAATCAGATCTCTCCGTATCTGCGCGCGGCCGTGATCTACGCGGAGGACGCCCGGTTCTACGATCACGAGGGGGTCGACTGGGTGGCGATCGAACACGCGGTCGAGGCCAACTACCAGCGGGGCAAGATGGCGGTGGGCGGCAGCACCATCACGCAGCAGCTCGCCAAGAACCTGTACCTGTCGCCGTCGCGTAGCCTGCTGCGTAAGGTGCGCGAGCTGCTCATCGCCGCGCGGCTCGAGTCCGACCTCACAAAGCCGCGGATCCTCGAGCTGTATCTCAACGTGGTGGAGTGGGGCGACGGCATCTTTGGCGCGGAGGCCGCCGCGCGCCACTGGTTTGGCCGCTCGGCGCGCCAGCTCACGCCAGCGCAAGCCGCGCGGCTGGTGGTGGCGCTGCCCAACCCGTTTCTTCGCTCGCCGCGACATCGCTCGGCCACGCTGCAGCGCAAGGTCGGACGCATCCTGGCGATGTTGCGGCGCGATGGGCTCATCAACCAGGAGTCCTTCGCCGCCGCCGCCGCCGAGGCCGGCCTGCCTCCGCCACCGCCCCGCAAGGCGACGCCCGGGACCCCAGCGACGACCGCGCCGGCCGCGGCCAGCGCGGAGTCAGCGACGACCACGCAGGAACCCCAGACGCCAGCGCCGACGCAGCCCGCGCCATCGACCGCCGCGCCGCCGACCGCCGCGCCGCCGACCGCCGAGCCGCCGACCGCCGCGCCGCCGACCGCCGAGCCGCCGACCGCCGCGCCATCGACCGCCGAGTAGTAGAGCGCCGAGTGGCAGAGCGCCGAGTAGCAGAGCGCCGAGCCGTCGCCGCCAGCTCGCGCGGCCCGGCCTGCGCATTGACGTCTTGATTCACGATGTCTGTTGGTGCGCAAACCACGTACGCGCAGACTCAGGCTTCTTCTTGGTCGCAGGCGACCATATTGCCGCAGCTTTGCGCACATCGCGCGCGGTGGGACCAGCGAGATGACCGACACATACCCATGTTGTCGACGGTGCAGCACACCTCAGAAAACGTTCCTGTGGGGCTCGACACGAATTCACGCCGCCGTTGGCGGCGATGCGTGAACATGACTACAAGCGCCTCCACTTGTGCCGAATCTGATCTTCGAAAAGCAGGAGTAGGCCCCGCACAAACGCATCTCTTCGCTTTACCCGATGATGGTTTTGGAGTGTGATGGTGCCCGGACGTGTCGACGTTGCACCATGGTTGGAGACAGCCCCGCGTCTTCCACGTTGGCGTGCGAAGCCCGCTCTAGACGTTTGCCATGCAGCCAACCATGAACGACTGGCAGAGGCTTGATGAACTTCTAGAGAGAGGTCTCGACTTCTACGGTCGGCAGCTCGTGGTCGAGGCGATCAGGTGCTGGCGCGAGGTCCTCCAGCTCTCGCCCGGCCACCGGCTGGCGCTCGAGTACCTGGAAGCAGCGGGGGCCTCGGCCCAGGACGGGCAGGACGGGCAAGACGGGCAAGGCGGTGCGGACGGTGCAGACAGCCGGCCAACCGCCCCGCCCAGGGTGACGCGCAGCTCGTCGGCGCGCGGCTCGACGCAGGACGACCGCGGCGTCAGCACCGGCCGCGCGATCACGTCGGATGAGCAGGTGATGTCGCTCGATTCGCTGTCGGCGCTCACCGTGGAGCTGATCCGCGAGAAGAGATTCGAAGAGGCGCTCACGCTCCTCTACACCGCGCATGGAGAAGCGCCGCGAGATCAGTCCATCTCGCGCAGCATCAACGTGGTCAAGCAGCGACTCCTGCGCGAGTACCGCGCGGAGATCGGCGACCTGAGCCAAGTGCCCAAGCTCGCGCTCGACGATGCCCTGATCGAGGAGCTGCCGCTCTCGGATGACGAGCGCGAGCTGGTACCGCTCATCGACGGCATCGTCGCGCTGGAGGACGTGCTGCAGAGCGGTGGACTTGGGGCGCTGCAGGGCCATCGCGCGATCGCGCAGCTCCTGCGACGAAGGGTGATCCGGCTGACGCCAGGCGCCCCTTCCGCAGGTGCCCCTCCCGCGGACGCCGCCAAGACCGCAGGCGCCTCTTCCGCAGGCGCCGCCCCTGCGGAGCCACTCGCGGCGGCGCCAGAACCAGCGGAGCTTCGCCAGGCGGAGCCGCGCCAAGCAGAGCCGCGGCCAGCGCCGACGTTGAAGCTGGTGCCGCCCGAGGCCGCGCGTGCGCCCGAGGCCGCGCGTGCGCCCGAGGCCGCGCGTGCGCCCGAGCCCGCGCGTGCGCCCGAGACGCCCGCTCGCGCAGCCGCTGCGCCGGCGGCCCCGCCCGCGCTCGCCACCGTGCCGCTGGTCGTGTCGACGCTGCGCGGCCCCGGCGCCCGAGACGCCCAGGAAGCCCGGGAGGCCCGAGACGCCCGGGACGCACGAGACGCACGGGACGCACGGGACGCACGGGACGCACGGGATGCGGTACCGCTGCCAGACACCCGATCCAAGACGCTGCCCATCCAGGTGTTGCCGGGGCCGCTCCCCGGGCGCGACCGAGACGCCACCGCGCCGGTGACCGCGGCGACGCCTCCGTTGCGGCCATCGCCGTACGCCGCCCACGTGGCCGAAGCGGTGCGGGCGCACTTGCAGGGGCGGCAGCAGCGCGCCAGAGAGCTGCTGGTCCTGTGCGTGCAGGAGTGCCCCGACGATCCGGCGGCGCGCCGCAACCTCGAGCGGCTCAAGGAGCGGCTTGGCTTCAGCGACGGCGGACGTGATGGCGGACGCGATGGCGGACGTGATGATGGAAAGGATCGGAAATGAAGAGCGTGTGCGTGGCGTCGCAGAAGGGTGGCGTCGGCAAGACCACGGTGGCCCTCAACCTCGCGTACGCGCTCGCCTGTGTCGGCGAGCGCGTGCTGCTCGTCGATACGGATCCCCAGGGCGCCATCGGCCTGTCGTTGCGCAGCCGCGCGGGCGCGGACCGGGGCGCGGGGCTCGCTGGCTTCGTCGGGCAGGGAATGCCGCTCGCGCAGGTGCTGGTCAAGACGCGCCAACCCGGGTTCTCGCTGTTGCCGATTGGCCCGGTGGCGACCGAAGACGCACATGGACTGGCCATGCATCTCGCGGACGGCGCCCAGCTCGCCCGGCTGCGAGACGCCGCCAGCGCCGCTGGGGTGGACGTCTTGCTGTTCGATACGCCCTCGGGCTTCGGCGGCATCACCGTCGGCGCCTTGCGGGTCTGCGACTGGGTGGTGACCGCGCTGCAGGCTGAGCCCATCGCGCTGCGCTCGTTTCCGCAGCTCCTGGAGATGCTGGGCGCGCTGCGCCGAGATGGCGCCACCGCGCAGCTCGCTGGCGTGGTGCTCACGATGATGCAGCTCCGCAACCGCACCTCCGCGGCGGTGGCCCGCGAGGCCTGGACCAAGATCCCGGAAGACAGCGTCTTCCAGACGGTGGTGCCGCGAGACCCCGTGTTCCTGGAGGCCTCGGCGCAAGGCGTGCCGGTGGGCCTCCTGGCCAAGCGACCGCCGCCCATCGCCGCGTTGTTCGACCAGCTAGCGCAAGAACTCCTCCTCAAGATCGGCAACCGCGACTCCTCTGAAAGCGAGCAAGATGAAGGACCTCTCTCCCTTCTTGCCTGACAGCCCGACGTTGTCGTCGCTGTTCGCCGGCGCCGGCATCGCCTGCGACGAGCCGCCCTGGCAAGGCCGCGCCGGGCAGCCACGCATGGCTCCGAGCGACAGCGCCGGGGCTGCGCCCAAAGCGCGCATCCGGTTTCTGGCAACCCCACCGCTGCCCGGCGGCGCCGCGAGGCCGGCGAGCAATCCCCCCGACGCGACGCCTGCCCCGCTGGCCGCGCCGCCAGCCAAGGGGCTGGTGCGCGCCAGCAACGCGAGCCCCGCGGCCGCTGCGGCCAGGCCGCCGCGCGACGACGCCGACCTCGACGCCGACGCCATTCGGCACATCTTCGGCGGCAGCGCCGGCGCGCAAGCCAGGCCCCCGCTGCAGCAGCGCATCGAGGCCTTCGTCGACTGGCTGTGTACTGGCGCGGGGGCGGTCGCGTCGTTTGTGGCGGACGCGGACGGCCTGGTGCTGGCCAATCGCGACGACGCGGAGGCCTACGCCGCGGCCACCGCGTCGATCTCCCACAACGAAGAGGCGGCGTTCCGCGGCACCCCGCTGCCGGTGGAGCGCACCACCGTGATCGAGCTCGACGACAGCAAGTTCCTGCAGGTCATCCGCGTCGACACCAACGCAGGCCGCCTGGCGGTCGGCGTCGTCGGCGCCGAGCCGCTCTCACGCGCCCGCTGCGCCCAGGTCCGGCGACTCCTGCGCCTGGGAGTCGAAGGCGAAGCGAGCGCCTAGCCGCCGCTGCGTCGGCCTCCCCTCTCTTTTCTCCGCGAGTTCATTTCACCATTGGAAGTTGCCATGTCCACCACAGTGTTCGACGTCCTCAATCGTTTCCGGGCCGAAGTGCCGCACTTCATCTCGACGGATCTCGTCGAGATCGACTCCGGCATGTCCATCGCCGGCGGTTCCATCGACCCCAACTTCGACTCCTCGGTCGCCTCGGCCAGCTTCGCTGAGGTCGTGAAGTCCAACTCGCGCGCGCTCGATCTGCTGGGCGTGGGCGCCAACTCCACCGAGGACATCCTCATCACCACGACCAACGCCTACGTCCTCATCAGGATGGTCGGGCGCAATCACTACCTGGGGCTGGCGCTCAGCCGCCAGGGCACCCTGGGCTTTGCCCGCGCGCTCATGACCAAGTACACGCCGCTGCTCTTGCAGGTCCTGCCGGGCTGACCACGGCTGACCGCGGGTCGGCCACGCCTGACCGCGGGTCGGCCACGGCTGACCGCGGGCGCCGAGCGACCAACCTCGCCGCAGACGTCCAGGTCGCCGATCTCTGCCGCGTTGTCCGTGATCATCTTGAAGCGCGCGGCCACGTCCTTGCCCATCAGCTCCGAGATGACCTGATCCGTCGACAGGAGCTCGGCCTCTGGCACCGTGACCCGCAACGACGATCGCGTCTTGGGATCCAGGGTGGTGAGCTTGAGCGTCTCCGGGTTCATCTCGCCCAGCCCCTTGAAGCGAGTGATGCTGGGCTTGGCGTTGCCCTTGACCTGCTGCTTTATCACCCGGTCTTTCTCGATGTCGTCGAGCGCCCAGTAGGTGTGCTTGCCGATGTCGATGCGATACAGCGGCGGCTGCGCCAGGTACACATGGCCCCCATCGATGAGGGGCCGCATGTGGCGGAAGAAGAAGGTCAGAAGGAGCGTGGCGATGTGATGACCATCGGCGTCGGCGTCCATCATCAGGAAGATCTTGCCGTAGCGGAGCTTGCTCAGATCCATGCCGTCGCCCAGGCCGCAGCCCAGCGCTGACACGATGTCCGAGAGCTCCTTGTTCGAGGCGAGCTTGGCGCTGTTGGCCTGCTCGGCGTTGAGCACCTTGCCGCGCAACGGCAAGATCGCCTGGGTGCGGCGGTCGCGCCCCTGCTTGGCCGAGCCACCGGCGGAGTCACCCTCGACGATGAACAGCTCGCTGTCCTGCGGATCGGTCGACGAGCAGTCCGCGAGCTTGCCCGGCAGGTTCAGGCGATGCGAGATCGCGGTCTTGCGGGTCACCGCCTGGTGCGCCGCGCGAGAGGCCTCTCTCGCGCGCGCGGCGATGATGATGCGCGCCACCACGGCCTGCGCCCAGTTGGGGTTGCCGTTGAGGAAGTTCTCCAGCCCAGGCCGGATGATGGCCTCCACCTGCGCCGCGACCTCGGGGTTGTTCAGCCGGTTCTTGGTCTGGCTCTGAAACTGCGGATCGTGGACGTAAGAGGACAGCACGGCCACCACGCCCTCGCGGATGTCCTCGGCGGTGAGCGTCACCCCCTTGGGATCCAGGTTGTGCGTGGACATGTAGTTGCGGATGGCCTTGACGATGGCGCTGCGCAGCCCCTGATCGTGCGTGCCGCCGTCGGGCGTCGGCACGCTGTTGACGTGGCTGCGGATGAGATCGTCGGTCGACTCGGTCCACTGCAGCGCCAGCTCGACCCCGAGCTTCGCGTCCTTGTCCTGCTTCTCGAGATAGAAGATACCGCCGGAGGCCGGCACCGGAGACTTGCCGCGGTCCGCGACCAGCTTGGGCAGATACTCGGCGATGCCGTTCTCGTGGATGAACCGGTGATCCGCGGCGGGCTCCGCGGTCTCGTCGCGAAACAAGATCTCCAGCCCGCGGTGCAGGAAGCTCTTGGTCTCCAGCCGCTCCACGATCCACGCTGGCTCGAACGCCAGCTTGGCGCCGAACACCTCGGCGTCCGGGGAGAACTTGACCAGCGTGCCGGTGCCGCGCGCCGGGCCCAGCGTCTTTAGCTTCTGCTTGACCGTGCCGCGCTCGAAGCGGATCTCGTACCGCTGGCCGTCGCGCTTGACCTGGACGATCATCTCGGTGGAGAGCGCGTTGACCACCGCCGCGCCCACCCCGTGCAGGCCGCCGGACACCGCGTAGCTCTTGCCGCGCTCGAACTTGCCGCCGGAGTGCAGCGTGGTGAAGATGACCTCGATGGCCGGCTTCTTGAGCTTGGACATCACGTCCACCGGGATGCCGCGGCCGTTGTCCTCCACCGTCACGCTGCGGCCTCCCTTGTGCAGGGTGACCTCCACGCGCGTCGCGTGCTGATTGATCACCTCGTCGATGGAGTTGTCGACGACCTCCCACAGCAGGTGGTGATAGCCGTCCTTGCCGGTGCCGCCGATGTACATGCCCGGTCGCTTGCGCACCGGATCGAGCCCCTCGAGGACCTGGATGTCATCGCCGGTGTAGCTCTGCTTTGCTTGCGCCATGGTCTGTCGCGCTCCTCAGTTGACGCCGCTGCCGCCATCGGCGTTGGCCAGCGGCGGGATGGTGACGGGCCGCGGCACCACGACCAGCGTGGCGCGCTTGATGATCTGGTGGCCCTTGCCACCGCGGGCGGACACCGACCGCGGATCCGCGGCCAGCTCGAAGCGCTTGCCGCCCTTGTCGGTCTCGAGCACCAGCTTGTCGCCCTTGCCGCCGGACACAAAGCCAATGACGGAGTCGTCGTCTGCGGTCTTGAGCAAGATGACCCCGCGGCCGGGGCCCTCCAGCTTGGCGATCTCGTCGGCCTTGCAGTGCAGGACGTGGCCATCTGCGGTGGCGCACACCACCACGTCGCCGTCGTTGCAGGCCGCCACGGCCAGCACCTCGTCGCCGTCCTGCGGCCTGGCGTAGCGTCGACCGGCGCGGGTGGTGACCTCCTGATGCGCCGCCATGGCGAAGCGCAGGCCATAGCCGCGCTTGGTGACCGCCAGCAGCATGGGCGCCACCAGCGCGCGCGGATCCAGGGTCATCGCGGTGACGATGCGCTCGCCGTCGTCGAACTTGAAGTACTTCTGCGCCGGGTCGCCGTAGCCCGTGGTGGCGGTGATGTCGTTGATCTTGACCACGTAGGCCGACCCTCGGTTGGTGAAGAAGATCACCTTCTCCTTGGTCGAGCCCGGCAACACCGCGGTGACCTCGTCGCCTTCCCGCACGCGGGTCTGCGCCGGGTCCTTGATCTCGCGCACCCGCTTTATCCACCCGTCGCGGGTCACCACCACGTGGGCGTCCTCGTCCACGATGAAGGCGTCGGCGTCAAACTCCACCTCTTCGGCGCCGCCGCCGGTCTTGGTGCGGCGAGGCGTGCCCAGCTCCTCCGCGGAGGCGCGCAGCTCGTCCTTGATGACGCCCCAGAGCTTGGTCTCGCTCTTCAAGATGCCCTCGATGCGCTTGGCCTCGGCGGCCTTGGTGGCCAGCTCTTCGCGGATCACGTTGATCTCCAGCTTGGCCAGCTTGTAGAGGCGCAGCTCGAGGATGGCGTCGACCTGAAGCTCGTCGAGCGAGAACTTCTTCATGATCTTGGCCGCGGCGTCTGCCTTGCCCTCGGAGGCGCGGATGATGCGGATGGTCTCGTCCAGCGCGTCGAAGATGGTGACGAAGCCCTCGAGCACGTGGATGCGCGCGCGGAGCTGCGCGAGCTGGTACTCGAAGCGCTTGCAGGTGACGTCGTAGCGGAAGTCCAGGAAGTAGCCGAGCACCTCCTTGATGCCCATGCGGCGAGGCTGCGCCGGGGTGCCCGGCGCCACCACCTTCTTGGACGCCCGGTTCTCGGGCAGGTACTCCGCCGGCACCAGGCAGGTGATGTTGACGTGGAAGTTGTGCTGCAGCGGCGTGTGCTTGTACAGGTACGCCATCACCATCGCCGGATCGGCGTCGCGCTTGACCTCCAGCACGATGCGGACGTCCGTGGTGGACTCGTCTCGCACGTCGAGCAGGTAGGGCAGCTTGCGCGAGATGATGACCTCGGCGATCTTCTCGACCAGATCTGCCTTGGTGAGCGCATACGGGATCGAGGTGATGACGATGTCGGTGCCGCCGCGCTTCCGCTCTTCGAGCCGGTACTCGCCGCGCAGGCGGATCGCGCCTTGGCCCTGCTCGTAGATCTGGCGCAGCTCGACCTTGCTGTTGAGGAGCTGGCCGCCCGTTGGGAAGTCCGGCCCCTGGATGTGCTTCATCAGAGAGGCGTGCGGCAGGTCGCGGTCCTCGGCCAGCGCGATGGCCGCGGCGGTGACCTCGCGCAGGTTGTGCGGCGGGATGTTGGTGGCCATGCCCACCGCGATGCCGGTGGAGCCATTGACCAGGAGGTTTGGGAACCGCGCCGGCAGCACCGTGGGCTCTTCGGTGGTGCCATCGTAGTTGGCGCGCATCTCCACCGTGTCGAAGTCCAGCTCGCCCAAGAGCTGCATGGCTGGGGCGGCCAGCCGACACTCGGTGTACCGGTACGCCGCCGGGGCGTCGCCGTCGAGCGAGCCGAAGTTTCCGGAGCCGTCCACCAGCGGCAAGCGCAGCGAGAAGTCCTGCGCCATGCGCACCATGGCGTCGTACACCGCGGTGTCGCCGTGCGGGTGGTACCGGCCGATCACCGCGCCCACGACCTTGGCGCTCTTGCGATGCTTGGCGTCGGGGCGCAGGTGCTCGTCGTTGAGCATGGCGTAGAGGATGCGGCGCTGCACGGGCTTTAGGCCATCGCGCACGTCGGGCAGCGCGCGCGAGGTGATGACGGAGAGCGCGTAGTTGAGGTATCGCCGCCGCGCCTCGGCCTCGAGCGAGGCCTCGCCGTCTCCCGACCCGCCGCCGGTGCCGCCGGAGCTGCTGCCGCCGCCGGCGCCGCCGCTGCCGGAGCCGCTGCCGGTGCCGCCGCCGCCGGTGCCGCGCGAACCACCGGCGCCGCCGGAGCTGGCGCGCTGCGCGAGTTTGGGTGCTGAGGTTGCCTTCTTGACCATGGTACGGATCTCTACTTGTGGCGCCGCCGCCAGATGGGGCGCCGTCGGCGCAGACTGCCCCGGAAGCACGAAAAGGTCCAGTTGCTGCCGTGGTGGCAAGGCGAAGGCGCGATCTCGGGGGAGCTCCCGGCCTCGTCGCGGCTGGGCCCCGGCGGCCCTGGCTGACTCCTCGGACGTGGCGGCTGCCGCGCCGGCGGCGAGCGCGTCGGGCGGCCCCGCCACCAGGGGCATCGGCAAGAGCAGCTCGGTGCCGGCCGGTGCGGCTTGTATCTGCATGGAACTGGGCGGCACCTGGCGACTCCTTGCCACCGCGACACCGATACTTGGTCTGGCGCCGGGGGCCGTGGTATGAGAACGGTCCGCCACATCCTCATGACTCGTCGCACCGCGCGCAAAAAAAAGGCATTGCCCAAGCTCGGGCCCGCGCCTCGGAGCCGCAATGGCCTCTGGGTCGCCTTGCTATTGGGCGCGCTGGTGATGGTCAACCTCTACGTCTTCGTCTGGAACAAAGAGACCTCGCTCGCCGGAATCAAGAAGCGTGCCAGCGAGACCTCGCCAGCGATGGTGGTGCCCGCGGCGAACCCTGCGGCGCTCGGTGGCGCGGCCGGCGGCGCCAGCACCGGGCCAGCCAGCGGGCTCTCGGGCCTGGCCGAGCGGGCTGGGGCCGAGGCGGCGGCGCTCCTTGGGACCTCGGTGATCGACGGCACCGTCGGCAACGGCGACAGCCTGGGGCGGCTGCTCAAGCGCAGCGGGCTCACCGGGGCGCAGTCTGATGAGCTCATCCGCGCGCTGCACGGCGTGCTGGAGTTCAAGAGCATCCGGGCCGGGCAGCACTTCCGGCTCGAGCGCAACGCGCGCGGCGAGGTCGAGCGCTTCGAGCTGATCCTGTCCAAGATCTCCACGGTGCGCGCCCAGCGCGATGGCGAGGGCAAGCTGGTGGGCACGGCGAGCCAGGCGCAGACCCGGCTCGAGCTCAAGCAGGTCAGCGGCCGCATCGACAGCTCGCTGTACGCGGCGATCAAGGCCGCCGGCGAAGAGACCTCGCTGGTGGCCTTCTTCGTCGACGTGTTCGCGTACGACCTGGACTTCTACAACGACACCCACGAGGGCGACACCTTCCGGGTGGTGGTGGAGAAGGAGCTCAAGGACCAGGAGTTTTTGGGCTACCGCCGCATCCTCGCCGCCGAGTACTCCGGCAAGGCCGGCCGCTTTCGCACCTACTACTTCGCCCCGCCAGGCCAGGAGCGCGGCAGGTACTTCAACGAGGACGGCGAGTCGGTCGAGAAGACCTTCCCTCAAGACCCCGCTGAAGTTCGCGCGGATGTCTTCGGGCTTCGACCGCCGACGGATGCACCCGGTGCTGCACACCGTGCGCGCACCTGGGCGTGGACTACGCAGCGCCCACCGGCACGCCGGTCTGGGCGGCTGCGCCTGGCAAGATCGTCTCGCGCGGCCCCGCTGGCGGCGCCGGCAACATGGTGATCCTGCGCCACGCCGAAAACGGCCTCGACACCGTGTACATGCACCTGTCCAAGTTCGCCGCTGGCCAGAAGGTGGGGCAGGTCGTGGAGGCCAAGACCGTGATCGGCTACGTCGGCACCACCGGGCTCTCCACCGGTCCGCACCTGCACTTTGGCGTCAAGAAGAACGGCGCCTTCGTGGATCCCAGCAAGCTCGCGCCCACGCGCCGCGCTGGCGTGGCCCGCCAGCACCGGGACGCCTTTCGCGGCGAGCTCGGACGGCTGACGGCGCTCCTGGACGCCGCGCCCACGCCGGCGGCGCTGGAGCCCGGGACCGCGACCGCCGCGAGCAACCCGACCCGATCGGGTGGCGCGGTCGGCGCCAGCTTGTGACGGCTTGTGACCGACTGCGCGGAGAATCCCACGACTGTGCCGTTTCCGTCCTTGCCGCGAACGTTCCCCGTCGTCATGCTGTGAAGACAAGGGGGGTCATGTGTTCAAGCTTCTCATCGGGATCCTCAAAGGATCGATCCTCGGCGGCGCACTTGGGTACGGCGCGTATGCGCTGGGCCAGCCGGGGGCATGGTTTGCGTGGGTGACGTACGGCGTGATCGGCGCGCTCGTGGGCCTGGTGGTGGGGCGACCGCTGTGGTCGCTCATCGCTGACAAGAACGCGACGTCCTTCGCGGCCATCCTCAAGGCCATCTTCGGCGCCGCCGTGGCGATCGGGCTCTACGCGCTGGCTCGCAAGTTTGGCTCGGGCGTGGAGCTCACGCTGCTGGGCGAGACCCGGGCCCTGCCCGCCTGGCAGCCGATCATGGGCGCGGCCATCGGCGGCCTGTGGGGCGGCATCATCGAGCTCGACGACGCCTTCGATGATCCGCCAGCCAAGCCAGCGCGAAAGCAACTCGACAAGGGCAAGTGACCGGCCGCGCTGGCGCGCCGCCCGCTATTGCTCCACTTCGATCGAGAAGCCCACCAGATCTGTCGCCGCCTCGTAACGCGCCAGCCCGGTCTCCTCATCGCCGCCGGGAAACGGCCCGTCCAGCCGGCGCAGGCTGTGCCGCACCGAGCGCGCGGTGGGCCACAGCCGCGAGACGCCGAGCGAGACCGTCACCCCACCGGCCGAGGCCTCCGCGCCAAGCGCCGTGGTGAGGCCGCCCAGGTCCGAGAACCCTGGCGCCAGCCGCGGCGTGGAGGTGGCGATGGGCGACCACGCCGCGCCTGCCACCAGCCACAGCAGCCCCTCCACCACCTGGACATCGACCGCCCCTCGCAGCGACGCGCTGGAGCGCAGCGAGAGCTGGGACGGCAGCGTGCGGTACCGCTCGAGCTGCCCGGTGGAGTCCACGACAAACGCCGCCGGCAGATCCCAGTGAAGCGCGCGCGCGCGCGCCGGCCACAGCTCCACCTGCCCGCTGCCCTCCGCGCTCCAGCGCTCGCCCTGCCAGCGGCCGCCAGCGCGCACCACCACGGCCGCTGGCAGCTCCAGCGCGGCCTCTGGCTCGCTCATCAGCGCGGGGCTCAGCACATCCGCAGGCCGGCCAACGACCGCGCCGCGCAGCGCGCTGGCGGCAGTGTACGAGGCGGCCAGCGCAAGCTCCAGGTCGCCCTCGTCAGGGACGTAGACCACGCCCAGCGAGGCCATCGGCACCACGGAGTCCATGCCGCTGGCCAGCAGATCGAGATCTCGCCTGGGGTCCTTGGGCACATCGCGCGGCGCGATGCCGGCCCAGATGCGCCGGCTCTCGCGCATCGACACCCGCGCCGCGCCCGCCGAGAACCCGAGCGCCAGCTCCTCCGTGAACCGTCGCGACACCCCGCCCATCACCGCGTCGCGCCGCAGCGCGCCCGAGAGCCCGGCGTAGCGCAGGCTGAAGTCGCGATGGATGTCTTCTTCCGGCAGCCCCACGGGCGGCCCCTCGAAGCGCCGCGCCAAGCGCTGCGCGGAGAAGTAGGTCACCCCGAAAGTCGTGCGCCCCCACGACACGCTGGCCGCCGCCGAGGGCGCCCGCCCCACCCCGGCCCGGCTGACCATCACGGGCGAGGGCTCCTCGGTGAACGCCGAGAGCTCGAGATCCGTGTCCACCAGCGTGATCCCCACCGCCGCGCGCGCGCTGCTCCGCCGCGAAGCCGCCGCCGGGTTGTGCGCCCACGCCCCGCCCAGATCGTCGGACAGGAGCCCCGTCCCGGCGCGCCCCACCGCCCGCGCCGGGATCGCGTCCAGCGACAGCGACTGCGCCGCCACCTCGTGGGCACCGCCTACCGCCGCGAGCGCCACCGCGTACGGGATCCACCTCGCACGGCCACCGCCGACGCGCTCGGCGCCAGACCGCACTCGCAGCTTCGCGGGGACCATCTGCGCGCACTATAGCCTCGACGCCGGGTCCGCGACGACTCCTACGGACAGTCCCCGGCGCAGCTCGCCGCGCTCTCGCCCGCGGTGCAGGCGTAGTCGCCGCACACCGATGGGCAGGCGCCGCAGTCCTGGGGGCAGGCCTGGCAGGTCTCGAGCGCCGCGCTGCAGGTGCCGTCGCCGCAGCGACGATCGGCCGCGTCGCAGGGCTGGCCAGGAGGACAGAACGGCGAGCAGTAGGCCCAGCAGTCCGGGTCCGCGCAGCCGATGAGCCCATCGCGATCCACGTCGACGCCTGCGTGGCAGTTCTCGTCGGGAGTCTGCGCCGACTCGTAGCGCAGCGACCACTGCCGCCGGAGCTGTCCGACGACGGACTGCTGGCTGGCGTCATAGGCGAGGTTGCTGACGAAGGACGGGCCGCGTGACCGGCGTGATATTCCGCCAATCGTCGCCGTCCCACTCCCAGGTACGGCTGTCTGCCACCAGGATCGAGCGTCGGCGCCCGGGGTGGTAGGTCATCATCGCGCTGTCCGTCGGACGAGGGCTCTGTCCGGGGTTCCGGCGGCTCCAGGAGGTTCCGGACAGCTCCCAGGTCTCCTCTCTGGTGAGGGAGCCATCGAAGCCGCTGAACAGCACGGTGCGGTTGCGCGCGGGATCGACCGCGAGGGCCGCGCCGAGGCGACGAGCGCCGAGCAGCGCGCCAAGCTGCCACTGCGTGCCGTTCCACTTGGCCTGATCGATGGTGGCGTTGCCGACAAAGACCTGGATGCGGCGATCGGTTGGATCGTAGACGACCGACGAGTAAGGCGTGCAAACACGGGCGGGTGGCCACCATCGCCCACTGGGAGCCGTTCCATTCCCACGCCTCCGTGGGGACCCGCGAAACCCAAACAGCCGCTGACGCCGCGGATCGAAGGCCACGTTTCGCGGCACGAGCGTCGCCGGGGTAGCCCCGGTGGAGACGAGCTGCGTCCACACCTGGTCTTTCCACTCCCAGGTCTCGATGGTCGCCCCGTGCTTCACCGCGAGCACTCGCGCCTGCGTGGGATCGTACACCAAGGCCCCGTTCGCCGACGGGACGGGGAAGGCGCTCCGAGCCTCGGTCCAGGCGGTGCCGCTCCACAGCCAGGTGTCGGTGAGGGCCATCCCGCCGAAGAGGACGGCGGCCCGACCGGGCGGGACGTAGGCCATCGCGAACCGTGTGCGAGGTTCAGGAAGCGGCGCGACCACGGTGGAGCGCGACCACGACCGCGCGCCGCCGTCCCACGTCCAGATCTCGCTGACCGAACTCACCACGACGATCTTCTTCTGCGCAAGGTCGTAGAACATAGCCTCGACTTGCCCCGGCGCTGGCGGCGTGTTGGCCGGCTCGACGGCAGACCAGGTACGAGCCGCGCCATCCCACTCCCAGAGATCGCCCAGTGGCTGAGACGCGCCCGTGCCTCCATAGAGCACCACCTTGCCCCTCACCGGATCATAGGTCATGCCGGCGAAGCCACGAGGAGGTGGCGCAGCTCCCGTCGGGGCGATCTTGGCCCACGTGCGCTGACCGCCGTCCCACTCCCAGGTCTCGCTCTCGCTGCTGGTCGAGCTGCCAAAGAACACCACGCGATCGCGACGCGCGTCGTACGCGAGCTGGTGTCCCACGATCCCCGCGGGGCCGGGCGACACGGCAGCGATCCGCCGCCATCGCGCGCCATCCCACTCCCAGATCGCAGGGTCGCCGGTGCTGCGCGCCGCGCCTCCCAGCTAACACGACCTTGCGCCGCGCGCGCCTGGCATCCCGGACCGCCGACGGATACCTGGAGCCACGGCCATCCCCTCCCAGGTGTCGCTTGTAGATGGCCGGATCGCGCGCTCGATTGACCCCTCTCACCAGCGCCCACGCCGGCGTCCGGCGGCGCTTGCGAGCTCCCGCCACGCCGGGTCCTCGGGCAGGCACGTGCTGCTGCACCCATCGTGCGACAGCAGGTTGCCGTCATCACAGAGCTCGGTGCCCGTGGGCGTGGTCTCTGCCTCGCCGTCGCCACACTGGGTGCAGGCCACGGTGCAGTCAGCGAGACAGTACGTGAAGCCCGTCGCGCAGCGGTGCTGCGTCGAGATCGCCTCGCCATCACACTCTTCGCCGGGGCCCAGCACCTCGTCCGCACGAGAGCCGCCAGCGCTCGCGTAGCAGCGCCAGTCGCACTTGGCGCCGCGACACTCGCACAGCCAGCCCGGCGGACAGTTGCTGGCGCTGTCGGGCGTGCATGTGTAGGTCCCCTCGTGCAGATCGGCGGAGCAGGCGCCGATGACGCCAGCGAGCAGCGCGCTCGCAAGCGCCAGCCCGCAGGTGAGCGCGGAGCGAGATGCGTGTTGCGATTCGCCTCATCTGACGAAGCACTCGGAACCTCCCTGGCGCTCAGGCCCTGCCGTCAGCGGACCCTCGGGTACCAACGCGTCTGAACTAGCGACAGGAGGCCAGCTCCACAGCGAGCGCAGCCAGGCTCGCCACAGCGGTGGCATTGAGGGCGCGGCGGTGTGGTCGTCATGCAGGCTTGCAGCTCCACCGCGTCCCCTCCGGGCGTCCGACACCTCCGCGGCGGCGCGCCGCGGATCTCTGCGACACCAGCGCCGATGGCGACGGCGGCGCCGCCGACGGTCACCCAGCCCGCGGTGCGCAGCGTCGAGCGTCGTCGCATCGACGCCCGCTGGCCGGCTTCGCGCTCGCCCAGGAGCTTGCGCTCGGCGGCGTGCCGGGCAGCCTCGACGCGCTGGAACTCCGCGCGGCGCTGCACCGCCTGCTCGGCGGTGAGCAGCTCCACGCGCTCGGTGCGGATATCTCCACCGCGCAGCTCCAGCTCCACCACGTGGCGCTCGTGCTCTGCCTTGTCGAGGATCAGGACATGACGCCCGGGCGACAGCCGCAGCGGCGCCGACAGCGGCGTGGCGCCAACGACCGCGCCGTCCAGCTTGACCTCGGCGCCGGACGCGCTGCACTGCACGACGACCGTGGCGACCTTGCCTTGCAGCTCGAACACGCGACGGTTCGCGCGCTGCCACTGCGCGGACATCTCACGCTCCGAGACCCCTTGGAGGAACTGCTCGTAGTGGAGGAGCGCCTCCGGGTGACGCCCGAGTTCATACAAGGTCTGCGCCAGATTGAAGTGGAGCTTGGGGCTGGGGAACGTGGAAGGCCTGCTCGAACAACGCGAGCGCCTCGACGTACAGGCCTTGATCGAGCTTGCCGTTGCCTTGCGCGAGCAACGCGGTGGCGCGCTCCTTTGCGACCGCCTCTGCGGTCTCCGGTTGCGCCTTTCCGCCGCGTTGTGCGAGCGCAACCGGCGCGCTAGCGCACAGCAGACCCGTGATCCCCCAGACGATGAGTCCGACTCGAACCTGCATCTTCGCCTCCTTGTCTCGTCCCCTGCTCGAACCTCGTCGAGCTCGTCGACCCGGTCCCGCGCCGGCTGGCGCAGCCACGCGGGGCGGTCCCATCGCGCTCCAGCTCGCGTCGTCTGTCCCCTTGCAGGCAGGTAGCCCTTGGCGACGACCTCCAGTTCGACCTTCTGGCCACGGCTCATCGGGAGTTCGACCTGAGGTTCCGAGAGCTTCTTGCCGTCCACCAAGAGCTCGTACCGCGCGCTCTCGGGGCGGATCAGGAACTGCAAGAGCACCAGGCGCGGCGGCGCCGCCGCCGCCTGCCCCTGGCTCCTCCACGGGGGGCGCACCGGCCGGCGGCGGCGGCGCGGAAGGTGCGGCCGGGGTTGGCGCCGAGCCCTCGGGGGCGGCGCCAGGCTGCGTGAGCGGCCGAGCGGGCTCGCTCAGCGCCATCCACACGACGACCGCGGCCACCGGCACCACCGCCGCCGCGAGCCAGAGCCAGCGTCGCCGCCGATTGATCGACGACGAACTGCCGGTGGACAGCGGCGCAGACAGGATGCCGGTCGAGCCGCTCGGGCCCCGGCGCGTGGGTGGCCAGGGCGCCCGGCGCCTGGCTTCTGGTCGCGGCCCAAGCGTCCAGCTCGGTGATCGCGGCGGCGCTCGGCGTGCTTGGGTCCTTGGCCGGAGGCGCAGCAGACTCAACCGACGCTGGGACTCCGGCAGCAACGAGCGCGGACGGCGGCGAATCATGTGGTGGGCCATCAGGCTCGTCGCTGGCGACAAACGGCGGGCGTCCGGTCGAGCTCTAGAAGATGCTGGGTACAGGTCAGAGCGCGTCGGCGAGCGGCCCGCTCCGGCATTGCTCCGGCGACATATAGCTGGTGTCCCCTCAGTCACCCCAGCCCGCCCCCACTTGGCGTCGAAGTCCAGGGGCTTGTGCGTCCCCGCCCGGTCTCGGTCTGAACCAGGAACACGTTGCCGGATCTGAGCAGAGCACGCCATGATGATGTGCCGTGATCAAGACTATGTCCCAGGTGGCGAATTAAGAAGCTCACTCGCGGTCGCACAAACTACCCAGCCGCCAGCACAGCTGCGAGACGACCTCTAGTTGCCACCGAGCGCGCTCCGCTTGCGCTCCCCAGCGCGCTGTTTCAAGCTCCACAGGCTCGCGCGCACCGCCGCGCGCGCGCGACACAACGCCGCACCGCCGCGCACCGCAGACAGCAGACGGAGACCAAGCGGAGACCAAGGCAGCTCCGGCGCCGGGCGGCCTGCCTCGACGGGGCCTCACTCGGCGCGGTGTGGCTTGCCTGGCGAGGCGATGGGGCCGGAGCGGTCGACCATGGGGCTGGTCGTGGCGCGCGGCACCGGCGAGGTCGTGGCGCGCGACAACGGCGCGGTCGTCGCGCGCAGCGCGGGCGCAGTGGCGGCGCAGCGCGGGCGCAGTGGCGGCGCGCGGCAGCGGCGCGGTGGCAGCCCGCGGGCTCCCGTGTCCGGCGCTGGTGGTGGCGCGGGGCGCGCTGCTGGTGCGAGCGTGAGGCGCGCCAAGCGGCGCGCGGTAGGGCGCGGTCTTCTCGCGGCTGCGCGCCGAGACCGGGGCCGCGTCGGGCGAGTTCTGGAGCGCCAGGTCGACCGAAGCCGTCGGCGAAGTCGTCGCCGAAGTCGTCGCCGAGATCGCCGCAGAAGACCGACGGTGAACCATCCCGGATGTTGCCGACGTGGCGGGGCGATCGGGCGAGCGGCGAATGAGCGTGGTCAAGGTCGCGACCGAGTGCCCGGTGGGCGAGGTCAGGCTGCGGCGACCATGTGGCCGCGCGGTCCCAGGCAGGGTCGCGGGGCGGCGAGCAGCGCGGTCCTGCCCCTGCGACACCGCAACCAACCTGGACTCGACAGCCGCGAGGCCCACGCGCGCCTCCTCCGTGGTGGCATCCAGCGCCAAGGCGCGACGGAAGGCATCGCGCGCTCCAGTGAGCTTGCCCCCCTGCACCAGGAGCTGGCCAAGAACGCAGTACGCGCGCACGCACCGGGGATCGAGCAGCAACACCTCATGGAGATCGGCGTACGCCTGGTCGGCGCGCCACAGCGCGATCCACGCGCAGGCTCGCTCCAGCAGTAGCTGGACCTGCATGGGCGTCCGCTCCAACGCCTGGCTACACACCGCCACTACCCCCGCGAAGTGCCCCGCTTGAAACAGCGCACGTGCACAAAGTAGCGGCTCGTCAGGAATGCCCGAATCGTCTTGCACTGCCAACTTGGTAACGCAACCTGCGGGCCAGCTACGAGCTGTGTTCAACATGTTGAAATCTTGAGAGCCGAAGTCAGCGCTGGGGTCTGACGCACACGGTCGCGTGCTCCAGCGTGGGGACAGCAGTCCCACGACGCACCGCGCCAAGGCAAGCGCCTGCCGCCTTTTCTGCAGCGGCTCGGCTCCGGTCGCGCTGCTGCAGGAATGGCCGCAGGCCTTCCGCCTGGCGCCTGGCCCACGCGCGCCGAGCGCGTGGCCACGCCCGGCGCACCGCCGCCGTGGCGTCAGGCATCCGCTCAGCGCATACTCCATCACGTCGCGGTGCCTGCCATGTCCCAGCCAACCGACTCCTCCGCCTGGCCCCCGCCTGCGCCGCGAACGCCGCGCCACGCGCGGAGGCGCAAGCTGCGCCGCGCGGCGCTGACCTTGGTCGCCGCGATGGCCCCCTGGCTGGCGGGCTCGTGGGGCGCTTCGCGATCTTCCACGTGTACGCCCCGGACCGCCCACGCCGATCCGTCCTTCTGGGAGCAGGTCACGCAAGAGCCGGAGGAAGCGGCGCGCCTCGAGCGCTACCAGGCAGAGATGCAGCGCGGCCACCAGCAAGCGAGCCTGGTGCTCGGCGAGGGACGCCAGCGAGACGTCGAGCCGCTGCCGCCGTTGCAGCGCCGGCAGCTCACCCAGGAAGCGCGCCGCGCCTTCCAGCGCGCCGCGAGGATCCGCCCGACGGTCGCCGAGCCACACTACTACCTGGCGGTCTTCACCTTCTTCGCGCTGCATAGCTGCGCGCAGTGCCAGTTCGATCCAGCGATCGCCACCGAGATCGTCGAGGAGCTCGAGGCGTTCGAGGCGCTCTCGCCGCTGGACCCCCGGCTCACCTCGCTGCTGGGCGATCGCGCCATCTTGTACACCCGGCTCTCGGGCCACGCCACGCCCGCCAAGACGCGCGAGTACCTCGAGCGCGCCATCGCCGACTACCGCGCCATCATCGCGCGCAGCGCAGGCCTGCGGCAGCGCTGGGAGCTGACGTACGGCAACCTGGCCGAGGCGCTGATGATGATCGGCGACCTCGAGGAGGCCATCGCCACCTACCGGCTGGCGCAGCGCCACGCCTCCACCGCGAGCATCCTCTTGGGGCTGGCGGTGGCGATGGATCGCGATGAGCGCGGCGTGGAGGCGCGCACCCTGATCCGCGAGCTGGGCCCTGACGCGGTGGCGTCCTGGGAAGAAGATGTCCTCCGCGGCGACACCTTCTATGTCCCCCAGGGCGAGGTCCACTACTACCGCGCCCTCATCGCCGAGACGCGCGGCGACATCAACGGCGCCATCGCGGCGTACCGGCAGTTCGAGCAGAGCAACGCGCACCCGCAGTTCGCGCCGCGCGCCGCCGCCAACCGGGCTGCCTTGACGCGAGCCGTGACGCGAGCTGTGCGTTGATGGCGTCCAAGCAGGCGAGCACGCCCCTGCGCGCGACGGGTCGCACCGAGCTGGCGCTGCTCACGCTGCTCGCGCTGCTCGCGCCGCTGGGTCTCGATGCCAGCTCGGCGCACGCGCAATCTTCGCGCTACCCGGCGCCGCCCAAGGACCGCGACCGGGAGCAAGACCAGACCTCGCAGCTCTGGGAACAGGCCGCCGAGCCAGCGCGCGCTCCGCAGGCCCGGCTCCTGGCAGAGGCTCGCCGGCTGATCGCCGGACGCACGCCCGCCGAGCTGCAGGCGGCGGCGGACAAGGCCAGCGCCGCCATCGCGCTGCGGCCCACCGAGCCCAGCGCGTACTTCTTCCGCGCGGTGGCGCTCGAGCAGCTCGCGCGCTGGCATGAGTGCGCCGCCGACTTCCGCAAGGCCCTGGAGCTGGACCCCAAGTTCACGGCGGATCCGGAGCTGCGCTACGGCGACAACCCGCTGCTTGGCCTGGGCATCTGCCTGGCGCGAGACGGCCACCTGGCCGACGCGGAGGTCGCGCTCGATCGCGCGGTGGCGCGCACGCCAGGCGTGCAGGAGTGGCTGCGGCTCGGCGAGACGCGCATCGCCATGGGCAAGCTGCGCGAAGGGCTGGAGGCGCTCGTGGCCAGCACGGAGGCAAGCGGCGAGTCCACGCCCAGCGCGCTCAACTCGTGGCTGCGCGCGCTGGCCTATGATCGCGGGCGGCAGACCGCGCTGGCCAGCGAGGCCGCGCAGGCAGCGGCGCTAAGCGATCGCTTCTTGCGCCAGCTCACCAGCCCCGCGGTGCCCTTTGTGTCCAAGGCGGACGAGCAGTATCTGATGGGGCTTGGCTGGGAGAGCTCCAACCGGCCGGAGCTGGCGCTCGCGTACTTCCGCGGCGTGGTCATGACCCGGCCCGACGGCCTGTGGACCCGACGCGCGCGCGAGCACGTGGAGCTGCTCGAGCAGACCGCGTTTCCGCTGGACGTCGCGCGCTCTGGACCGGCGCCGCTCGACGCCGTGGTGGCCACCGCCGCGGTCCGAAAGGCGATGCCGCAGCTCGCGGCCTGCGTGGCCGCGCTGCCTGCGGTGGCGTTCACCTTGCGCGTCACCCGGTCTCGCCCTCCGGCGACCGGCCCCGGCATCCGCTCGGTCCCGCCCGCGCCAGGGCTCGCGGTGACGCAAGATGTGGCCTTCGGCGACCCAAGCGAAGCGGCGCTGGAGCAAGCGGAGCGCTGCCTTCTACCTGTGACGCTCAAGCTGGATCTGCCGCCGATCAAGGAGCCGGGGACCTGGCACCACGTCAGCTTCTCCCTGATCGCGCACCGGCCGCAGCCAGGTCCGGCGGCAGGCGAGACCAGCGCGGGCGCCCCGCGACCGCCGCCCCGACGCCGACGCTGAGCGGCTCGGCAGAAGCGCCGCCTCGCGGGACCGCGCGCCCAAGCCCGCCCCTTGTGGCCGGCACGATGCGGCCGAAACCCCTGAGCATATGCTCGCTCTGCGCCCGCGGCGGATCTGCGCCAGGCCGACACGCTGGCCTGCGCCAGGCCAGCTCGCGACGCGCCAGCTAGCGCCGATGCTGGCAAGCGTGGACGCGCGCCTCGGCCCGAGGCGCCGCGCCGCCGTCGTCAGGGGCATCGTCGCAGTCGCCGTCGTCGCAGTCGTCTGGGCCGCTTGCCTCGCCGGTTGTTCCAGCAAGCCGCGCGGCGCGCCAGCGCCGGCCCCCGCAGACCGCGCCGCCCCCACAGACCACGCAGACCACCCAGACCACCCAGACCACGCAGCTTGGGCTGGCCCGGCTAGCCGGGTGGCCCCGGCGCCGCAGGCCGGCTCGCAGACGCAAGCCCCATGGGTGCGCCAGCTCCCGCGGCCGGCGCTGCGCGCCATGCCAGCGCCCGCGCTGACGTTGCCGCTGCGCGAGTCGTTCAAGGTGCAGAGCGCAGGACAGGCGCCGCGCGCGCGCCTGCGCTACGCGCTGGACGCCGTCGAGCGCAGCTACGCGGTGCAGGCCCGGCTGCGCGCTCGCGTGCTCACCGGCGGTGCCCACGCGGAGCTCGCCGCGGTGCCGGCGTTCACGGAGCCCTTCGCCGTGCGGGTCAGTCCGGCTACCGGACACAGCGCCGCGCCCGCCGCGCTGTACTGGCGCGGCCTCCCCGCCACGCTCGACGAAGCCGCCAGCGCCGCGGCCAGCGCCGGTCCCAGCGCGGAGCCCTACCTCGCCCGCTGGCGAGCCTTGTTGCAGGGCCGACGCGCGCAGCTCCGGCTGGACGACCGGGGAACTCTCGACGCAGTGGCGCTCGCCGAGGACCCGCTGCGCCAGACCACGCGGCCCGAGCTCGACGAGCTGACCCAGCGGCTGCTCGGGCTGACCATCCCGCTGCCCGAGGAGCCGGTTGGCGTGGGCGCGCGCTGGACGGTGGTCACCGTGCTGCGCCAGGGCCTGGGCGTGGTCAAGCAGACCGCGCGCTATCACCTGGTGGCGGCGCGAGACGGCCGCCTCACCGTGGAGCTCACGCTGCGCCGGGTGGGAGAAGAACAGCGGGTGGAGGTGCCAGGGCTGCCGCCGGGCGCGGCGCTCGACCTGGTGGCGCTCTTCCGCGAGGTCACCGGCGCGGTGGAGCTGGAGCTGACCGCCCCGTTGCCCACCGCCGGTCAGCTCACCCTGGAGGCGCGCGCGCACCAGCGCCTGCGTCTCGCCGACGGAGCCGTCCACGAGACGATCACCGAGGACCTGGGCGCGCTGACCCTGACGTCGAGCCACACGCCGCCGCGCCCGGGCGCCCCCGCCGCGCCTTGAGCTGGCCACAGCTCGCCAGGGCGCGCGGTGGGACCAGGCGCCAGCGCCACGCGCCAGCGCCACGCGCCAGCGCAGGGATCCGTCAATCGGCGACGTTGCGCAGAAAATCCGCGACCTCGGCGAAGCGCTTGTCCAGGAAGCCGCGCAGCGGGCCGGCCACCTGCTCGCCGTCCATCGCCTCGGTCATGGCGCGCAGCCACGCATCGCGCATCGCCACATCCACGATGACCCGCGCGTGCCGCATGCGCAGCGCCGGGTGACCATACCGCTCGATGTACTCCTGCGGCCCGCCCAGCCAGCCGATGAGAAACAGCGCGAACCGATCGCGGAACTCTCGCGGGATCCGGCCCTGCTCATCGCAGCGATGCAACGCCGTCAGCGCTGGCTCGTGCGCCTCCATCGCGTCGTAGAACCGCTCGACCAGCGCGCGCACGCGCTCCGCGCCACCCATGAGGTCAAACGGCGTGCTCCCGGCTTGTTCAGACACGCCGCCATCCTGCCGCCAAGGCCGCGTCGGCGCAACCTGTGACCGCCCGGGTGCGCGCGGTGGCTGGTCGCAGGACCCGCGCCGGCTGGCCGCGAACCACCGGACTACTTCTGGCGCTTGGCCAGGAACGACTCCAGGTTGCGGCTCGCGGTGGCCTGCACCTTCTTGCGCAACATCGGCGACCAGCCAAGGAACAGGCCCGCGGGCCCCAGCGCCTGACGCGACCAGCGCCAGAAGTCAAAGTGGTCCACGTGCTCGACGATCTTGCCGTCGTTGTCGAAGACAAAGCGAGCGTCGATGATGTTGTGGACCATTCGCCCGGTGGCGCTGAAGCGATAGGTCGGCTCCCAGTGCGCGGTGCTGTCAGTGATCGCGCTCACCTCCAGCTTCCACACGTCCTGCCCCTTGGCGCGGATGGTCTCGGTGAGCATGGTCCACATGCCGCCGACGCGCTCCTTGCCTTGCAGGCGAAACGCCGGATCCTCGAAGGTGGCGTTGTCGGCGTAGGCTGCCTTCATCGCGGCGCCATCCAGGCGCGCGAACGCTGCATAAAAATTCTCGATGACCGCACGACTCATGACGAAACCTCTCGCGGGGGGACAACTTCGCAAAGCGCCACCGCGCGCTCGATGGCGGCGGTGAACAGACGAGGATCTTTGATGGTCTGGCTGACCAGCCCGGCGCCCTCCACCAGCGCGATCACCAGAAACGCGGTCTCTCGAGCGGCCGGTGGCGGGAAGCCCTCGCCCTGCAGCCGGCTGGCCAGCACCGCGGCGATGCGCTCATACGCCAGCTTGGCAGCGAGCGCCACCGCGGTGGAGGACTCGCCCTCGGCGGCCAGCGAGGCGATCACCGCGCACGCGCTGTCGCTCTGCTCGCGCGCGGTGCGCTGCATCCACTTGCGCAGGCGCGCACCAAACTCGCGCAGCGCCATGGCGGTGGTCGTGGCCAACGGATCGGCGAGCACGTCGACCACGCGCGCCGCCACCAGCTCCACCACCTCCACCGCGATCTGATCTTTGCCGCCGGGGAAGTGGTGATAGAGGCATCCCCTGGGGGCCTCTGCCAGCGCCAAGATCTCGCTGATCCCCACGCCGTGATAGCCGCGCTGCCGGAACAGCAGCAACGAGGCCTGCAAGATCCTCGAGCGCGTGTCGATCTCGGCGGGCGCGCGGCGCCTGCCGCCAGGGCCTGGGCCCGTCGGGCTCGCGGCGCCTGCGGTAGATCGAGGGAGGGGACTTTGCGGCCATGGCAGAGATCTTGAACTTGGACGTTCCTATCACTGCCTAGACCGCTCGGTCTAGCGGAGATTCACAAAACCCTATTGCGCTGTATTTGCCCTGGGTTTGCCCTGTATTTGCCCTGTATTCGCCCCGGGGTTGTGCTGTGTTGCGCGGGGCTGCGTGGCGCGGAGCGCCGGAAACTCCGGCGCGGACCGCGAAGCCCGGCGCCGCCCGCCGCGAGGCGCCTGCCGAATCGGCGCGCCTGCGGCGCACGCGCGTGCCAGTGCTGCCTTGGCGAGCGACCGCAAGTCCTCGCCATCGCGGCGCCGCGCGCTGGCCCAGGCGGTGCAAAGGCCACTCGCCGGGCGGCAGCTCGCCCAGAAAGAGGCTCTCATGATCTCACGTCCTGTCCTCGCGATGTTCGCCGCGACCGCCGCGCTCACCATTCACACCTCCGCGTCCCAGGCGCAGGTGCTGCCAACGCCGATCGAGCTCGTCTCGGGCCTGGATCTCGAGTGCTTCAAGACGCCGGGGCCGGCGATCAACCAGAACGTCAACCTCACCCACCTAAACCCGGTGCTGGTGGGCCTGGGACTGCCTGCGCACCAGGTGGTGCTGCGCGAGCTGCAGCAGACCTGTGTCCCGGTGCGCAAGAACAACAGCGGCCCCAGCGCCGCCGCGTTGCCGTTCATCCGCTACATCGACTTTGCCTGCTATCGCGTCGACGCCCAGCCGCTGCCCAACCCGGTGCCGCTGGGCCTCACCCACCTAAACCCGGTCCTCGCCAATCTCCCGCAGCACGGCGTGCGGCTCACCCGACCAGCGCAGCTCTGCGTGCCGATCGCCAAGAACAACCAGATGCCGCCGGACAACATCCTGCAGTTCGCCCGCTACGTGGACCTCGAGTGCTGGGACACCATCCCAGATCAGCACCCAGCGTTCACGCTGACCCTCCACCAGCTAAACCCGCTGCTGGCGAACATCCCGGCGCATCAGCTGGCGCTGGGCTCCCCGCAGCGCCAGCTCTGCGTGCCGGTCCGCAAGAACAACCAGGCCATCCCCGCGGCCGTGCTCTCGACCTTGCGCTGGATCGATCTTGAGAAGTTCACCGCGGCCCCCGCCGCCGTGATCGCGCCGGTCAACCTGATGCTGCGCCACCTCAACCCGCTGTTTGTCAATCTCCCGCAGGTCCCCGTGGTGCTCAAGGATGCGACGCACCTGATGGTGCCGGTGGCCAAGAACGGCAACCTCCCGCCGGCTGACTGACCCCCAGGGCCACGAGCTTCACGCGGCGACTTGCGCGACCAAGCGAGGGTGCTTACCAGGAAGCTATCGAACGTCACCATCCTTGCATCAAGAGGTGAATCCTTTTGTCGCATGGTGGCTCATGACGAACGAAGTATCCTGGAGGCGATCATGGCGACCCGCACTATCACCACGAAGAACTTTCACACCACCGTGGACAAGGGGATTGTCCTGCTGGATTTCTGGGCCTCCTGGTGTGGCCCCTGTCGAGCGTTTGCGCCGGTGTTCGAGGCCGCCGCGGTCCGTCACCCGGACGTGGTGTTCGGCAAGGTCAACACCGAGACCGAACAGGCGCTGGCCGCCGCGTTCAAGGTCCAGGCCATCCCTACGCTGATGGTCTTTCGGGACGGCGTGTTGCTCACCAAGCAAGCCGGGGTGTTGCCGGGGCCTGCGCTCGACGAGGTCATCCGCAAGGTGCGGGCGCTCGACATGAACGAGGTCCGCCGCAACGCGCAGCGGCAAGGCGGCGCTGGCGCCGGCGCCGCGAGGAGCGTCTGACCATGTGCCGTCGCATCGATTGCCGCTCCTGTGGACGTCCCACCTTCGCCGGCTGCGGCGCCCACATCGAGCAGGTGCTCGCCGATGTGCCGCCCGCCCAGCGCTGCAAGTGCCGCGAGGAGCGGCAGGCCAGCGGCCCAAGCGGCGGCGCGCGCGGCTGGCTCAAGCGCATCTTCGGCGAGTAACAGCGGCGAGGAACAGCGGCGAGGAAACAGCGGCGTGGAAACAGCGGCGAGGAACTGCCTCGGGAAGCGGCGGAGCGCCGCGCAACCCAAGCGACCCGCTCGCCTAGCGGATGCGCACGCCGATCTCGTCGGTGACGCGATCCGAGGGGTGCAAGATGACCTGCTCACCAGCGGTGAGCCCAGCCTCGAGCTGAACCGTACGACCAGCGCGCCGACCGAGCTTGACCTCGCGCAGGCGCGCCTTGCCCTCGGTCACCACGAACAGCGCCCACGACTCGCCGTGGCGAAACACCGCAGACGCGGGCACCTGGAGCACCGACTCCCCTCGCCACACCTCGATGTGGGCCTCGACGCGGAAGCCGTCGCCCAGGCGCTCCCAGCCCGGGCTGGCCGGCTCGATGACCACGGTCACCCGCTGCTCCTCGAGCCCCAGGGCCGAGACCTTGGTCACCGCGCTCGGCTCCACCCGCACCACGCGGCCGCGCAGCGGCGCGCCACCCCAGCCGTCGATGCCCACCGCCGCGCCCGGCGAGATCGCCACCGCGTCCGAGGTCAGCACCTCCACCACCACCTCCAGCGCCGCAGGATCTCCCAGCTCCACCAGCGGCGTGCCAGGCGCCACCACGCCCTCATCGTCGCGCAGCACGCGCAGCACGCGCCCCTTGATCGGGCTCTCGATCACCAGCTCTTCGCCCTGCGTGGTCTTCTGCGCGCTGGCCAGCGAGCGCACCGCCAGCGCCACCTGGTGCTCGGCGGCGCGCACCGCGAACTGCGCGCTCTCTCGCATCTTGCGCTGGCTGTCGCGCTCCACCTGCGCGCGCTCCACCTCATGGCGCGCCAGCGCCGCGCGCTCGGCCAGCACCTGGATGCGCGCCAGCTCCTCCTCGGCGAACTTGTCCGCCACCGCGGCGCGCTCCGCGAACGAGCGCGCCTGGGACAGGCCGGCCCGCGCGATGTCGATGCGAGCCGCGAGCTCGGCCCGCGTCCGCGCGTCGTACAGCGGCGGCGCGGACGGCGTGATGCGCGCGATCACCTTGCCGGTGTCGAGCGCGTCGCCTGGCACCAGCTCGATGCGCCCGAGCACGCCCCCGAGCGGCGCCGAGACCAGGTAGCGGTCCTTGACCCGCGTGCGCCCCAGCTCGTCGATGGTGACCGTCATCGGCCCCGAGATGGCCGCCGCGGCGTCCACCGCGATCGGCCGCGGCAACAGCGCCAGCACGATCGCCGCCAGCGCCGCCGCCGCGGTCACGATCAGGATGAGTCTTCGGATCCACTTCATGTCGTTGGCTCCAGCGTTAGTCTCGCGCCTTGAGGGCGGAGCTTGGGTCGAGAGTACGCAGCCGACGCGCCACCGACATCGCGGTGGCCGCCGCCGCGGCGACGACGGACAGCGCCGCCAGCGCGTAGGTGCGAAAGGAGATGGTGGCCGCCATCCGGTAGCGCTCGGCGTCGACCGCGCCCATGATCGCGTCCGCCATCTGGGTGCCGAGCCACAGCCCCAGCGGGATGCCCACCACCAGATGGGCGGCCATCTCGCCGATGACCACGGTGGAGACCTCGTCGCCAGAGAAGCCCAGGACGCGCAGGGTCGCCAGCTCGCGCTCGCGCTCGGCCAGGGTGACGCGGCCGTTGTTGTAGACCACGCCGATCGCGATCACCAAGCCGAAGACCAGCACGATGGCGGTCATGGTGAGGCTGAAGCTCGCGGTGGTGGCCTCGAAGGCGGCCAGGAAGGTCGCCGTCTCCGCAACCTGCGCCACCCCCGGCAAGGTGGCGAGCCGACGCTGCAGCTCGCCCAGGCGCAGCGGATCCACCTGCAGGAGCAGCGCGTGGCTCGTCGGCTCTTCGCCCCACAGCGCGGCCAGCTCGGTAAGGCCCATGTACGCGGTGCGGCCGACCATCTCGTCGGACAGCGCCACCACCTCGACCTGCCGGGTGCGGTGGTCGTCGAGCCGCTCGACGGTGATGACGTCCCCCACCCGGACATCGAGCCGGCTCGCCATGGCCACCGCCAGGGTGAGGCCGCGACGGTCAAGGACGATCGGCCGACCGCGTCGATCGAGGATGGTGCGCAGCCGCGAGTCCGCGGCGACGCCGGTGATGGCCAGGTCGCGGCGGCGGTGCCCGGCGTGGAGGCGCACCGGCACGGCGGCGGTGGGCTCGACGTCGAGCACGCCCGGCAAGGCCAGCGCGCTGCGCAGCACCTCCAGCGACGCCCCGCGCGTGAGCACCACCGTCACGTCGCTGCCCATGGCGCGCTGATACTGCGAGTCCATCAGGTCATCGATGGTGTCGCGCGTGAAGTTGCCGACGATCACGAGGCCGATGGACGCGCCGAGGCCCAGCACCGAGATGGCGGCGCGCAGCGGCCGCCGCTCCAGCTCGCGCACCACCATGCGCCCGGTCGGCGGCACCAGGCGCAAGAGGCCCAGCCGCGACAGCAGCCCCTTTCGGTACCGGGCCGGCGACGGCGGACGCATGGCCTCGGCGGGCGGCAAGCTGGCGGCCTGGCGCACCGCGCGCAGCGCGCCCAGCGCCGCCACCCCGATGGCGGCCCCGGCGCCGATCGCCACCAGGTCGACATCGAGCTTCCAGGCCAGCACCGGGAAGCGGAAGAACTTCGCGTACTGCGCGCAGAACGCGCGGCCGATCAGCTCGCCGGCCACCACGGCGACGCCGCTGCCGAGCACCGCCACCACCACCACGAAGGCCAGGTAGTGCCGGGCCACCGCGCCTGCGCTGTAGCCCAGGGCGCGCAGCGCCGCGATCTGCTCGCGCTGCGTGGCGACCTGCCGCGACAGCACCACGTTGATGAGGAAGACACCGACCAGGAGGAACAGCACCGGGATCTGGATCGCCATGGTCTCGAGCTGCGCCAGCTCATCAGAGACAAAGCGATGCGACGGCTGGTCTTCCCGCACCACCGCGCCGCGCCCGCCAAACGGCGCCAGCACCAGATCCACCGCGCGGGCCACCTCGATCGCGTCGGTGCCTGGCGCCAGGCGCAGCACGGCGTCGTTGAACGTGCCCTTGGCGCCCAGCGTCGCCTCCACCGCGTCGCGGCCCAGAAACAGGGCCACGAAGCGCTTGTCATCCGGCATCAGCGCGCCAGCGCCCATCGAGAACACGAACTCCGGCGACAGCACGGTGCCCACCATGCGCACCCGCTGCTGGCGGCCGCCGAAGGTGACGCGCAGCTCATCCCCTGGCACCAACCCGTGCGCGGTGGCGAACGCCTCGAGGACCAACGCCTCCCCGGTGCGGCCAGGCTCCACGTTGCGGCCGCTGCGCAAGACCAGGCCCTCGAGCGTGGGCTGGCTGCCGCCCGGCAGCGACAGCACCTGCGCGGTGGCCAGCTGCTCCATGTCCTCCACCTTCACCACCGCCGGCTCGGTCAGCCGCGACGCCACGGAGGACACCCCCGCGATGGCGCCGAGCCGCGCGACGATGGCCTCGGGCGCGCGGCCAAGATGCACGAAGACATCGGGGAAGTCCGTGCGCTCGTAGTAGAGCTCGCGCGAACCTGACAGCGCGCGGTACGTGCCGACCATGGACAAAAGGCCGCTGATCGCGGCGCCGATCACCAGCGCGATGGTCACGACCTGCCAGCGCGCGGCCCACAGATCCCGCGCCAGCTTGACCTGGAGAGCGCGTGGGCGCTTCACCAGCTCATCTCCAGGGGAGAGAGGCGATGGGCGTTGCGCGTCTCGCTGACGATGCGGCCGTCGGCCAGGCTGATGACCCGGTCACCCATCCCGGCGATCACCGCGTTGTGCGTGATGACGGCGACCGCGGTGGACAGCCGCCGGTTGACCTCGGCGATGGCGCCCAGCACCAGGCGACCCGTGTGACTGTCGAGCGCGCCCGTGGGCTCGTCACACAAGAGGAGCTGAGGGTTCTTGGCGATGGCCCGGGCGATGGCCACGCGCTGTTGCTCGCCGCCCGAGAGCTGGGCGGGGAAGTGGTCCAGCCGCTCGCCAAGCCCGACCATGGCAAGCGACTCTTCGGGGGTCATCGGGCGCGAAGCAATGTCGGTCACCAGCGCAACATTTTCGCGAGCCGTCAGGCTGGGGATCAGGTTGTAGAACTGGAACACGAAGCCCACGTGATCGCGGCGATAGCGGGTCAGCGCTTCGCCAGAAGCCTTCGTCAAGTCATGGTCATCAAAGCGAATCGTGCCGCCGGAGGGGATGTCCAGCCCGCCCAGCAAGTTGAGCAAGGTGGACTTGCCGCTGCCCGAGGGCCCAAGCAGCACCACGATCTCGCCCTGGTGCAACGCAAAGTCGACGCCGTCGAGCGCGCGGACCTCCGAAGCGCCGGATCCGTATACCTTTCGCAGCCCTCGGGCTTCCAGGAGCACCGGCCCGGCCGCTCCCCCCGCGACGTCAGCGCCCTCAGCGACACCAGCAACATCCATGATGCCCAAAACGCTGCATGTTCCGCGCCACCGCGCTTGTCCCAGGTGAGGACAGCTCGTCGCGGCTTGCCACAGGATCCCATGCCAGGCGCCAGCGCCCGCGCGCTACGCTACCGCGAGCCCCAGCGCCCGCGTGCCAAGCCAATGCACAAGCCGCTCTTGTCTCTCCTGTTCATGATGGCCTGCGCCGGCGCGCGGCCCTCGCCTTGGGTGTCGCCTCCTCCGCTCGCGACGCTCGCGCCAGAGGTCATGCCGCCACGCGGGCTCCTGCTCTTGGGCGAGGTGCATGGGACCAAGGAGATCCCGCGACGGGTCGGAGAGATCGTGGCGGCGGCGTGCCGCGCTGGACCCGTCGTGCTGGCGCTGGAGCTGCCGCCTGGTCGTACGCCTTCGCTGCAAGCGTTCTTGCGCGGCGCAGGTGGCGCCGCAGCACGCCGCCAGCTCGTGGCAGATCCGTGGTGGCGAGATCCGTTCCAGGATGGGCGCCGCAGCGCCGCCATGGTGGACCTGCTCGAGACCGTGCGCGCGCTCCGCGCGGGTGGGTGTCACGTCTCCGTGGTGCCCATCGACACGGACGATGTCCACGCCTCCGCCGAGGATCGGGAGTCCACCCTCACCGCCAACGCGCTGGCCGCGCGCCGCGGCCACCCTGACGCCGCGATGATCGTGTACGCCGGCAACCTGCACACTGGCCGCGCCCCGGCGCCGCTTCTCCCCGCGTTCCAGTGGATGGCCACGCGGCTCGCGCGCGCCGGCCTGCGCTTCGTGACGCTCGACGCGCGCTGGGAAGAGGGCACGCTGTGGGCCTGCCGCGGCGCCACCGTCGAGCTGTGCAAGGTGTGGTTTCTCTCCGCCGCGCGCCCGACCGGCGGCGTCCCTGGGAGAGCCTCGCCGCCCCGCGCGCCGTTCGCGCTCGAGCCCTCGGGCGACGGCTTCGATGGCTGGTACGCGGTGGGGTCCTTGAGCGCGTCGCCGCCGGCCGTCGCTCGCTACGGCGCAGACGAGGCCGCAGGGGCCAGCGCGGAGGCGGCGCTGGCGCGGGAGATCGCGGCCGTGCTCACCTCGGCCGCGGCGTGGCGCGAGCGAGCCCGCCGCGCGTATCGCGAGGGCGATTTCGACCGCTGCGCAGCGCTGTTCTCACGGATCGCCATGCCGCATGGCAACGACGCCTACGATCACGCCTGCTGCCTGGCCCGCGCCGGCCGCACTGACGAAGCGCTGGCGCGCCTGCGCTACGCGCTGGCGCATGGCTTCACCAACCTGGCTCATGCCGAGAGTGATCCGGATCTGGCCTCCTTGCGCTATCACCCCAGGTGGCCGCTCACCGCGCAGCGACCTTAGCACTACTGCGTCAGTCCACCATCGGCTGCGACCGGCGCGGCGCGGACACCTCGCGACGTACGTCCGGTGCTCGCTCCTCGTGTGGAACCACCACACTCGTCGCTGCGCTCCGGGCGTGCGCCGCGATCTGCCTCCCGCCGCTTGGTCTCGCTCGACGTTGCACTGACGCAGTAGTGCTAGACGCGCAGCGTTGGGCCGATGCGCATCGTGCGCCGCGACGGTTGTCTATCCAGGTGGCCCGCCGCTATGGTACGGCCCATGAACTCTCGAGCTGCTTCCCGAAGACTCTTGATCGCCGCCGCCGCCTTGCTGCTGGCGGCGTGTGCCAGGCCAGCTACGGTTGGACTCAACACCAAGGCGACCACGATTCCCACCGACGCGGCGACCACCTGCGCGTCGTACTGCACCACCATGGGGCTGACGCTCGACTCCGTGGTGCTGATGGCCGACAACATCGGCTGCGTTTGCAGCGCCCGGGCCAAAGACGGCGCGGCCGGCGCCCCTGGCGAAAGCGGCGCGCCCGGTGCCACCAGCGCGCCCGGCACCACCGGCGCAGCCGGCGGCATGGCCGCGCTGATGCTGCAAGAAGCTGCTGCGCAGAGAAGCAGGTCGTCGCAGCGCCAGTCCTACCGCGCGCCTCCCCCGGTGCGCTGAGCGTCCTGCGCTCGCGGGCCAGGCGCTGCGGCGTTTGGCGACCGGGCGCCCCTGGCGCCGGCACGTACCGACGGGCATGCCGAGCGGGATATTCTGCTAACGGCGTGAGGGCGGGCGGCGAGAGGGGTGCTGCAGGTGGTCCGGCAGCGGGCGGCCTACGGAGAGCGGGTCGACGCCAGTGATTTCCATTTCGGCGAGGACCCAGCGCTCGATGGCGCTGTGGCGGTCGAGGTCGTCCCACAGGCCGCGGAGGGGGTGGCCGTCGGGGTCGAGCGGGGGATCGGCGAGCGATGCGGGTGGAGAGGGGGGTGAGGGGGGTGCGGGTGTGTGGCGCAGTGGAGGCGGAAGGTGCGGTGGCTGTTGCAGCGTCGGCGCGGCGCTGGATGCGCGTGACGGTCGCGGCGGCGTCCCAGCTATCGACGCGCTCGCCGCGCCAGCAGCACTGGCCGGTGGCGGCGGTCAGCGGCAGCGGGGCCTTGGTGGTGTTGGCAGCATGGATCGCGGGCCAGCCGAGCAGCGGCGGCGCCGGGCGCGGCGGCAGCGGCACGACGGCGCGGCCTTGCGGATCTTCGAAGGCAAGCGCGCCGGTGGGTGATTGCGTGATGCGATAGCCGCGCTCGTGGACGTAGGCGTGGTGGAGAGAGCAGAGCAGCGCCAGGTTGGGCAGGCTGGTCTCGCCGCCGTCGGCCCAGTGCTGCAGGTGGTGGCCCTCGAGGAACAGGCGATGATCGCAGCCGGGGAAGCGGCAGGTGCGATCGCGCAGCAGCAAGGCGCGCTTGAGGGCGGCGGGGATGGTGCGGGTCTTGCGGCCGACGGAGAGGGGCTCGGCGTTGGTGGTGGTGGTGGTGGTTGCGACGACCAGGCCGCAGTCGCAGGCCAGGCGGCGAGTGGCTTGCGGAGAGAGCGCCAGGTCGGACTCGACGGTGAGAGCGACTGGCAGCGAGGCGCCACGGTCGCTGAAGGAGGCGGGCGCGAGGGCTACATCGGTGGTTGAGGAGATGTCGTTGGCAGAGTCGGCGGTGCTGGTGGCTGAGCTGGTAGTCGCGGCGGTTTGCTGCAGCAGCGCCGCGGGCACGGTGACGATCAGCTCGACGGGGGAACGCTCGACGCTGCCGCCCCGTGCGTAAGACTGAACCAGGGACATCAGGCCATCGGCGCGGTTGTACGGGCGGCGCGCGGTGGTGCTGGGACTCTTCGTTTCCGCGGAAGCCTCGAACGTTTCCGCGGAGGCAGCCGACGTTTCCGCGGAAGCCTCCGCCGGCTGGCGCGTGCAGTCCACCGCCGCCTGCTGCAACACCTGCAAGAGCAGCGCGGCCTCGTCGGGGCGCAGGCACGCCTTGACGCACACCATGCCAGAGGCCGTCGTCGTGTGCGCCACGTAGCGCTCGCTGTCGTGCGGGCGCGTAGCCTTGCTAGCGGCGTCGGCGCCGAGCACCCCAACCTTGCGGCACACCGTCTCGAGCTGGCTTGCGGTGCAGTGCTGCGCGTAGCCCAGGAGCACCGCTTCGGTGGCGGCGGTGGCGACGCGGGTGATGGCACGAGTCTTGGAATACGAGATCTGCCCAGCAGACAAGGCCTCTGATACTTGCGGCAAGGTGTGCAGTGCCCTGGCCACGCGCAGGTGCTCACGCGCGGTGCCAAGGTCCCAGCCCACGCGCCAGCTCAGCCAGTGCGCGCAGGTGCCAAAGCCCTGGCGGTACCAGCCGCCGGCCGCGTCGAACGTCCGCAGGTCGGCGAGCAGGCGATGCATGGCGGCGTCCAGGTGGACGGCTTGCTCGGCGATGTGTTCGCCCAGAGCTTGAACTTCCTCGACGGAGAGAGGCTCGCTCATGAGGCTTTGTAGCACGGCGGTTTTCGGCGCAGGGTTTCGCGCCTGGCGCGCGTCAGGTGCCGCGGAAACGCGGGTAGCGCGATTTTCGAGGGGTGCGCAGGTCAATGGGGGATGTAGCGCCCGCAGGGGCCGCGGGTGGAGAGAATGCGGCAGGTTGGCGGCGCAGGGGGAGTGCTGGCGCGGGAGGCGTCAAGAGGAATGTTTGCAATTAGATACATATTGGATAATAGATCTGGAGTTGGTGAGGTCGTCCGGCAGACGGACGCGAGCGATCCAGGACCTGAGAGCGATTTCGCGGAAACCTCCGCGGAAACGTGGTGTGATCCAAGTCGCAGCGCGTTTCCGTGGAGGCCTCGGGGCTGTGGACGGTGGCGGGCTATGGACAACCGCGCCCGTCGAGCCCGGGCAGGAGCGATGCGCGTACGCGGCGCGGTTGACCACAGCCCTTGGAGAGGCGCAGGAGGGCCAGGTGCAGCAGGCGTGCCTGGGAGTGGCGGCGCGCCTCTCCACACCGCCGCACAGCCCCTGCTGGTTTCAGAACCCTGAGTTTTTTGGTTTTTACCAGAACCCAGAACCCGGAACGGATCGCCAGGGTAGCGACAGGGGTGAGCGCGTGGGAGGTGGGTAGGTCGAGCACGGTGGGTAGGTCGAGCACGGTGGGTAGGTCGAGCACGGTGGGTGGGTCGAGCACGGTGGGTAGGTCGAGCACGGTGGGTAGGTCGAGCGACGTGGCGGCAGGCACGCACCGCGCCGCCGGCTGGCCGTCCTCGGCGTACGGCGTGTCCAAGGCCGGCGTCAACGCGCTCGCCGCGGTGCTGCTGCCGATCTCCCTCCATTCGCTTGGTGGGCGCCAGCACCAGCGCTGCCAGCGAGGAACTTCTCGCGCTGTGCCACCCATCGAACGCGAACCAGCTCGCGTTGTCGCGACGCGCGAAGTCGCCGACAATCGCGGCGGCGCAGCGACCCGCTGCGCCGACTATCACTCCTGGCACCAAGGTGTAGCGCATGCTGTTCTCCAACACGTTCTCCCGAGATCTTGCTTCGTTTCTGTCGTGCGGCCTGCTCGCGTTCGGCGCGATGAGCGCATGCGCGGACGTGGAGGCAGAGGATCCCATTCAAAGCACGTCCTCTGCGCTGGTGGGCCAGTGCACGCTGGGCGATGGCTACGTCGTGCCAAACGGCGGCTCGTTCACCGTCTACACGGTGCGCTGTCCCTCTGACTGTAGAGACTACCCAAACGGAACGTACCCGACAGAGCTGTTCTGCAAGAACGGCGTGCTCGGCGAGAGCGACCCCGCGCTCTCCGGCGGGACGGTGGATCCGATCGTGGTGGCCGCTCACTACAACGGCTACTCCAGATGCACCGCGCTGCCCAACCCGTACTCCACGCCCCAGTGGGGCACGAACGCGACTCGAAAGACCTGCGTCCGCCTGTAGCCGCCGAGTCCGGTTCGAGGCTACCTCGTCACAAGGTAAGCCGCGTTGCAGCGCGGACAGATCGTGCGAGGTGCCCGGGGGTGCTTCAACCAGCCGTGCCGGCTCCGTCACCGGTTTGTCACAGCGCGGAGAACGCGCGGTGTACAGATTATCGGGCATGCACCTGCTCTCCTTGCTGACTGCTCTGAGTTCAGTCGAGATTGGCACCGAGATCGCCGTGCCGGGGCCCTTGGCACCGCACCACCTGACGGCGCTGGGGGCCCCCGGGCTGGCGGCGTACCCGCTGGTGTTTGGCCTCAGCGCGCTGACGATGTACGCGCTTGGCTGGATGATCGATCGCTCCCGCAAAGCTCGCAGCGCTCGCAATCGCGGCAGCAGCCACTCTTCCGAGATCAATGCCAGCGACCTTCCGGACCAGCACGCAGGCAGCTCCCGCGCAGCCCGCGAAGAGGACCTCGCTCCCCTCTCTCTCTTCACGGAGGCAGAGCCGCCGCGCAACAGGCCTCCGCGCGAGCGCAGCGACGGGCCGCGCGAGGACAGCGAAGCCCAGCGCCTGTGCGAAGCGCCCTTGCGTGCTGCCGACCACGACGAGCGCTGCGGCGACCATCCGTCGTCCGACGCCGCCTCGCACAGCGACAGCTCCAGCAGCTACGACAGCTCCAGCAGCTACGACAGCTCCAGCAGCTACGACAGCTCCAGCGACAGCGACTGAGCCACGAGCTACCCGCCGAGCAGCAGCACGGTCACGCCGTCGCCACCCTCGCCGGCCTCGCCTGGACGGAAGCGCGTGATGGCCTTGTGCCCCTTGGCGTGCTGCCGCACTGCCTGCTTGAGCGCGCCGGTGCCGTGGCCGTGGATGATGAAGGCGGCGTCGCGGTCCGCCAGCAAGCTCTCGTCGATGAAGCGATCGAGCGCGGACACCGCTTCATCCGCGCGCATGCCGCGCACATCCAGCGTGCGCTCCGGCGTGCGCGCGTTGGCGCGGCCGTCCACCGCGCCGTTGACCAGCGCCACCGCGGGCCCGCCCGGCGCGGCGCCGGCGCCGACGCCATCCACCGACGCCCCGGCAGCCCGAGCGCCCGTGCCAGCCATGCCCGGCACCCCGGAGGGCCCCATCGCCACCTCCTCGCCACGCGCTTTCTGCGCGCGCGCGGCGGTGCGGTGGGTGTCAATGAGCACATCCGCGATGGGCACGAACGCGCGCATCGGCCCGAGGCGAACCTCGACGGTATCGGCGTCCGCCGCGGGCACCGAGGCCACCTCGGCCCGGCCCAGGCGCGGCACGATCACGAGGGCCCCCACCACCAGCTCCTCTCGCCTGGATGCGCGGCCCGGCAACCTGGGCCGCGCCGGCTCATGCCGCGCCAGCTCCTGCGCCGCTCCGCCGAGCTGCTTTCCTGCGCTCCGCAGCTCTTCTCGCGCCTGCTCCGGCGTCAGCTCCACCTGCGCCAGCTTGAGCTTGAGCTGCTTGCGCGCCTCCTCGATCTCGCGCCGCGCCACCCGCAGCGCCGCCACCGCCTCCCCATGCGCCGCGCGCGTCTCCCTCTCCAGCCGCGCGCGCAGGCGCTCGCGCTGCGTCTTGGCCGCCAGCCGGTCGGCCTCCGCCGCCTCCAGCTCCGCCAGCAGGGCCGCGCGCTCGCTCTCCAGCCGTCGCTGCTGCTCGAGCACGTTGGCCAGGAGGTCCTCCACCTTGGCGCCCACGCCGCCGAGCAGCGCGGTGGCGCGATCCACCACCGGCGCCGCCACGCCCATGCGCCGCGCCATCGCCAGCGCGCCCGAGCTGCCGGGGATCCCCAGGTGCAGCTTGAAGGTGGGCTCGAGCCGCGACAGATCAAAGCCCACCGAGGCGTTGGCGAAGCGGGGGTCGGTGGCGCCCAGCGCCTTCAGGCGCTCGTAGTGCGTGGTGACGATGGCCGTGACGCCGCGCTGCGCCAGCGCCTCCAGCACCGCCTGCGCGAGCGCGGCGCCCTGCTCCGGATCCGTGCCGACGGCGATCTCGTCCACCAGCACCAGCGAGCCCGGTCCGCAGGTGTCCAGGAACTCGCGGACGTTGACCATGTGGCCCGAGAACGTGGACAGGTTCTGCTCCAGGCTCTGCGCGTCGCCGATGTCGGTGCGCACCTCGGTGAACCAGCCCATGACGCTGCCGCCCTCCGCGGGCAGGTGCAGCCCCAGCCGCGCCATCAACGCGCACAGGCCGACCGTCTTGAGCGCCACCGTCTTGCCGCCGGCGTTGGGGCCAGAGATGACCAAGGTCGAGCCGGCCGCCACCGTGACGTCGTTGGCCACGCAGCGGCGCTGCGCCAGCAGCATCAGCGGATGGCGCGCGTGCAAGAGCGCGACCTTGGGCTCGTCGGCGATGACCGGCTCGGCCGCCACCAGGTCCTCCGCCAGCCTCGCCGCCGCCGCGATGACGTCGAGCACCTCGGCGATCTCGAGGCTGTCGGCGAACCCGGCGGCCTCCTCGGCCACCCAGCCCGAGAAGCGGATCAGGATGCGCCGCTCCTCGTCGAGGACATCGCACTCTGCCAGCTTCATCTTGTTGTTGAGATCGACGATCTCGTCGGGCTCGATGAACAGCGTCTGACCGCTCTGCGAGGTGCCGTGGACGATGCCGCGCACGAAGCCCTTGCCGTCGGTGCGCACCGGCAAGACGTAGCGGTCCTCGCGCTGGGTGTAGTACGTGTCCTGCAGGTACGGCGAGAAGCGCTCGTCCTCGAGCAACCCCTTCATGCGCTTCTCGAGCTGCACCTTGATGGCGGCCAGCGCGCGGCGCAGCGGCCCCAGCGCGTCGCTCGCGTGGTCCACCAGCCGGCCCTCGGGGTCGAAGGCCTCGAGGATCGGCAGATAGACGTGGCTCAGATCCGCCAGCCCCTGACCGCGCTGCCACAGCCGCGGCGCGAGCTCGCTGTGGCTCTTGCAGTGCGCGCGCAGCTTGCTCAGCGCGCGGCCGGTGCGCGCCACGCTCACCAGCTCTGGCGCATCCAGCGCCGCGGCCTTGCGCACGCGCTCGATGGCGTCAGCCACCGGCTCGATCCCGGCCACCGGTAGCGGTGCGCCCTCGGCCAGCAGGTGCCGGGCCTCCGAGATCTCCGCAGCGCGCGCGCGCGCTGGCTCCGGAGACTCGAAGAGCGCCATCGCGCGCACGGCGAGCTCCCCGCGGCGGGTGGCGCAGCGCTTGGCCCAGTGGTCAAGCAGCAGGGGCCAGCCTAGATCGGACATGGCTTTGGCGAGGGTCGTCGTCACGACCGCGCAGTCTGGCGCAAACGCGCCGCGGCCGGCAAGGCTAGGGTCTGGCCAAGTGCGCGGCCCCGGGCCGCCTGGGAATGCGCCCAATGGTTCCGACCAGATGCACCGCGATGCACCGCGATGCACCGCGATGCACCGAGACGCCTCGAGACGCCCCGAGATGAAGCGACGACTCGGCGCTGGCGGGTTCACCGGCGTGGCCTGGTCCCAGGTGAGAGCCTGACCTCGCAAGCCGAGGGCGCCGACGGCGCTCTTGAAAGCAGCCGCTGCCAGCGAGGCCAGGATTTCCTGCGTGGGCAAACAGCGGCCTTGCTACAGTGCGGCCATGAGGAGACGAGCCGCCGTGGTCTGCCTTTCCCTTGTGCTCTCGCTCGCCGGGTGCGGAGCTGGTGCTCGCGGAGACCAGACCTTCACCGCCCGAAACGAGGATGGCGAGAAGATGACCTGCCATCAGGAGTATCCCACCGGTAGTCACATCGGCCGCACCGTCTGCCGCACCGACGAGCAGATCGCCGAGGAGCGCCTGAAATCTCGCGAGTTCGTCAACCGACCGCCGGTGAAGCTGCCCGTTCGACGGGAGTCTGCCCCCCCCACGGGTCCATGACCGAGGCGCAGCAGCGGTGTGACCTACGCCGCAAGAGCAGAGCGACAAGCCCGCTGGGGCGCAGAGCTGCAGCCTGAGCTGTGGTATGGATCAGACCCATGAAGATCATGGCATCCCTGTGTTGTGTGGCGGCGCTGGTGACCGCCGGATGTGCAAGCAACGGGCAAGGCGGCGGCGCGCAAGAGCCGCAGTCGGTGTCGGACGACGGCGCCGGGTGCCGGCTGGAGCGCCCCACCGGCAGCAACATCGCGCGCGAGGTGTGCCGCTCCCCCGACGAGGTCCAGCGTGATCGCGAGGAAGCGCGCAAGCTCGTGATCCCACCGCGCGTGGCCCCCACCCCAGCCGGCGTCTAACCTGGCTGCCCCTGGCTGAGCGATCGCGCGCGCTGCAGCGTGTGGCGGACCGGCGGGGTCGGGTATGGTGCCAGGATGGGTACCGAGCTGCTCAAGCGCTACTACGACGCCTTCAACCGCCAGGACTACGGCGGCATGCTCGAGCTGTTGACCGAGGATGTCGTCCACGACATCAACCAGGGCGGACGAGAGACCGGCAAGGCGGCCTTCACGGCCTTCCTTGACCGCATGCATCGCCACTACCGCGAACAGGTCGTCGACCTGGTGGTCATGAGCCACGGCGCGCACGGCGCCGCCGAGTTCATCATCGAGGGCGCGTACCTGGTGAGCGATGAGGGGTTGCCGGCGGCCACCGGGCAGCGCTATCGCCTGCCGGTGGGCGCGTTCTTCGACCTGCGCGACGGCAAGATCGCGCGGGTCACCAACTACTACAACCTGGCGGACTGGATCCGTCAGGTCTCTAGCTGAGCACCAGGCCGAGCCGGGCGCTGCCCGCGGCGACCTGCGCCAGACCTAGCCGCTACTCCGAGCTGCCAGTGTAGTCCTGCGTGACCTTGGTCTCTTTGCCGGCGGTCACCCGCACCGCGATGGTCTCGTTGATCGAGCTGTCTTTGTTCACCAGCGTCAGACGGTAGATCCCGGCCGGGAGCTGGACTTCGCGTAGCGGCGTGGTGCCTGAAGCCTTGCCGTTGATCAAGATCTGACACGGCGGCTTGGAGGACACCGTGAGGCGGCCGATCGCGGACGGATCCACCGACTTGATGGCAGGGTCCTCGTCATCGTCCTCGGGATCTTCCCCCGAAGTGCGCGCAGGTCGCTTGCCGGTGCGCTTGCCCGGCTTGTCCTTCTCTGACGCCTTGGAGGTTGGTTGCTTGGACGCCGAGCCCGCCGAAGCGACCGACGAGGACTCCGCGTCCGTGGCTCCCGCGCCCGCGGGGTTGGTCGCGCCCGCCGGGTTGGTCGCGCCAGCGGGGTTGGTCGCGCCCGCCGGGTTGGTCGCGCCAGCGGGGTTGGTCGCGCCGGCAGGAGCGCTCGGGAATTGCTCGCTGGCGGCCGCGACGGCGGCGGGATCCGCGACGGTGAAATCCGCGATCACGTGCGGCGCGCTGGTGCTCACCGAGACCATGCGCGTGGGCCGACCCTCGAGCGTGAAGATCGCGTCATAGGACCCGCGCGCGTCGATGGCGGCGCGCACCGGCGTGGTGCCCACCATCGAGGTGATGGCGTGCTCGCGATCGACCAGCATCACGGTCGCGCCTTGCGGGTTGGAATCAAACCGGATGTCCACCAGCCCGGCCGAAGGGTCGACCGCCGGCACGCTGGCGGGATCTGCCGACGAGCTGCCGGCGCCCGTCGACGCTGGCGAGCTGACGGAGCTCACCGACGACGCCGGGCTGCGCCCGCGCGAGTACACGTACGCGCCAGCGAACACCACCGCGGACACCGCGGCGAACACCAGCAAGGGCAACGTGAAGCGGCTGCTCGCGCCACCGCGCTTGCGAGGCCGCGACGTCTCGACGAACGGCTGCGCCGCGATGCGCCCGGAGTGGGCGCCGTGATCCACCATGGCCACGCCGCCGCTCGGCTCGAACCAGTCGGCCTCGGTGCGGCCCCCAGTGTCGCCCACGAGCTCGGGGCCATAGGGGTGCCGAGCGCCAGCGAGCGCCACGGCCGGAGAGACCGCGGTGGGCGCCTTGAGCCGAGGCACCAACCCCGAGCCGTGGCCAAAGGCGGCCGGCTCAGCGAGCGGCGACAGGTGGGCGTGCCCGCTGTGCGCGTCGTGTCCCCCGTGGGCTTCGTGCGCGAGGGCATCGTGCGACATCGGCGCGCGCGGCGGCGGCGGCTCGGCCAGCTCGCCGACGTCGTCGTGGTCGTCGTGATGGTCGTGCTCGTCGCTGTGGTCGTCGTCATGGTCCCGGTCGCGAACCGACGACGAGGAGGCGTCCGCCCGAGCATACGGGGACGGCGCTCTGCCCCCTGGCGCGATCATGGTCGTCGCGCTGGTCCCTGCGTCGATCTCCGGCACCGACACCTCGGAGGTGTCGGTGGACAGCCGCAACACGCTGCCAGGCTCGTCCAGGTACATCGGCGCCCGCGCCGACGCCACCGCGCCTGCCGGGGTGAAGCGCACGTCTCGCTCGGCGGCCTGCAGGAGCGAAGGCGACATCGGCTCGGAGTCTCCAGGTGGCCCGTCAGCGCCACCCGCCGCGGGTCGGCGCTGGCCAGGGGCCGGCCCCACCCCTTGCATGGTCTTTCCGCCGAGCAGGCGCAGCGCCGCGCGCGACAGCGCCTGCCGAGGCGCCGCCGCCTGGTTCACCACCGGCGCGTCTGGCGGGACCCCCTGCTGGTGGCGCGCGTCATCGTGGATCGCGTCTGGGTCCGGCGCCGCGTCGGTGACCCCGGTGACCCGCGGCACCGCCAGCGAAGCGCTCAGCGACCAGTTGTCATCAAGCTCGCGCGGCGCGCGCTGGCCCCGGCCCATCGGCTCCACGGGAGACATCTCCGGGGGACCAGGCGCCGGCTCGGTTGGCCCTTCAGGTCCGCCCGCCGCCATCCCTCCGCGTTCGTGGTCGTCAAACCGCATGGGCTCCTCGAGACGCGTACGCTGCGCGTCAAACGGCGCGGCGGCGTCGGGTGATGAGGCTTCGGTCTTGGACATGGCATCAACTCCGAGTCACGAATCCGGGGCACGGGTCCGGGGGGCTCGCGGCCGGCAACGCGAGGCGTTGCGTCACGATCGCCAAGTGTGGCGCCCCTGTAAAGCGAAAATCCGGACGTTGCCACACGCCCCGCACCGGCAGGTTGTGCAATGCCCGGCCCCGGCGTCGTTCGCCAGAGACGCAGCCTTCGATCCGCGCGCGCGAAGCCTCGAGTTGCACCGGCCAAGCGTGTCATGGCTGGGGCCCGCCTGCCACCGTTGACACGCCAAGGACACCTGGGCCTGGGGATCCGGGGCGCGGCCGTGACGTCGCTTGCGCTTTCCCCCCGAGGCGAAGGGAGGCGAAGGGAGGCGAAGGGAGGCGAAGGGAGGCGAAGGGAGGCGAGGCCGGGGAAGACGGCAGGCCAGCGCGGCGAGCGACGTGCCCAGCTGGCCGCGAGAACCCCGCTCCCTCCCACAGGATGACTGGTTGAGGGTGCCGAGGCGCGCCGAGCGCAAGGCGCCGCGACGAAGCGGACGGGCGCGCTCGCGCCCGAGCTGCGCCGCCAACCTCGCCAAACGAGCTTGGCGAACTGGCGAGCGCGTATTGGCGTGCTCGGCCAGGAGACCGTTGACACCAGTCTGCTGGCGCTTCCTCCGGGGTGACGATGATCCCACCAGCGAGCGCTGGGCCGGCAGAGAATCCGCGGCGTCCTAACGCTGTTGACTTCCCGCACGGGCGCTCTCAATGTAGCGCTATCGATGGAGCGCGGTTCGAGCTTCGAGAATCTGCGCCGGCTCGCTCACTGCCTCGAGCACCTGGAGGCGCGCGCGGCGAGGCGGCTCGTCGTCCGGCTGCGCGCGACCGCGATGCCGCTGCTCCTTCGTGAGCTCGCGGCGGAGTGTCCGCGGCGCGCAGAGCAGGCGCGCGGGCTGCTGTTCGAGCTGGCCCAGGACGACGACGAGCTGCGGCCCCGCGCCATCCGCGGCCTCCTGGAGCTGACCGGCGCCGCCTGCGATCGCACCAGGACCGCGGCGCTTGGGCTCCTGCGCGAGCTGGGCGCGGGTGCAGCGTCTCCGGCCTTCAAAGATCCCGACGAGGTGAAGCGACAGAGCGCGAGGGCGCTGGCCGAGCAGCTCGACTGCGAGGCCGACGTGGCCGCCACGGCTGACCTGATGGCCAAGCGACTCGACAGCGACGAGCTGGTGGTGCTGCTGGAGCTGATGTCCGAGCAGGCGCCAGCTCAGGCGGCGCGGCTCGCCCACGAGCTGGGCGTGCGCATGGATCTGGACGGCAGCCTCCGCAGCGAGGTCCGCCGCATCGCCGCTTGGCGTCATCTGCCGGACCAAAGCGGCGCGGCCGGCTCACAACCTGGCGCGCCGGACCGCGTCGAGCGCGACGCTGGCTTGGCGCGCCGCCCCGGCGGCCCGGCGCGCGCGGGGTCCGGGCGGGCCGCTCGATCCTCTCGCGCCGCCCCGGCCGCCAGCGTGGCGCTGCTGGCAGACGATCACGGCGCGCAAGTGGTGGTGGCGGTGCGCCGGCATCCCGCGCAGCGGCGCTGGCGCCGGCTGACCGTGCTCATCGATCCAGGCGGCGTGATAGAGGAGTGCCTGTACGACGATGACGTGCCCGCGGTGGAGCTGGGCGCGCTGGAGGCCGCGCCGCTGGCGCGCGGCCTCCTCTTGGAGGGCTATCGCGCCGTCAGCGCCGAGCTCGCGGCGGTGCGCGCGCTGGTCGCGGCAGCGGCGCAGCGCGCGGCCGTGGTGCCGCAACGCCTGAGCTCCGCCTACTATTTGGGACGAGACCTCCTCGACCTGGGCGACCTGCACCTGGGGCCTCGCGCTGGCGGCGGCGCGCTGGAGACGGCGATCGGCCGCGCGGTGGACCTGTTCGCCCTCGGCGACGTCACGCGCGCGCGCGAGCTCGCGTCGGCCTGTGGCCAGATGGCGCCCGACAACGCTGATGTCGCGTCCACGCTGGGCTTGTGCTTGCTGGCGGCCGGTGAGCTGAGCGCCGCGACCGAGTGGCTGACCCGCGCGGCGGTGGCCGAGCCGAGCTGGCCCATGCACCACTGGAACCTGGCAGCGGCGCATCACCGCGCCGATCGTCCGGAGGCCTGCGCCCAGGCGCTGGCCGGGTTCTTGGCAGCGAACGAGCGCGCCGACGCCGTCCTCCATGATGACACACACGCCGAGCGCCTGGCGCTGGCCCGGCGTTACCTGGCCTCGCACCCGCCGCTTGCCCCGGCGCGTCCCAGGACGCGCAAACCGCGGCGCCCGCGCCGACTGGCAGCGGATCCCGCGCGCACCCGCCGGGACTGAGCCGCGTCCCGGCGCGCCCGCACGTCCCGCCTGGCGCCTCGTCCCGCCTGGCACGCCTCGTCGCGCCGCCGGCGCCGCGTGGCACCTTCCGGCGCCCGCGCGCTACGGCGTGGACAGGGCGAGGCCGTAGTTCAACGTCACCCGCGACACGCCCGGCTTGCCGCGCGCCGGCAGCCGCCAGACGCGAGCGCGCTCGCTCGCACACTTGGCCACCGCGGCCAGATCCGCCTCGCCCGCTGGCGGCGTGGAGGTCACGCCGGTGACCGCCCCTTGCGCGTTGAACTCCAGCACCAGCGACAGATCGCCGCTGAAGGTCGCGACCGCAGGCACCATGGCGTTCTCGTAGCAAGCCAGCACCTCTTGCGCGTGCAGGCCCAGGAGCGCCGCGACGATCTCCTTGTCATGCACGCCGCCGCCCGGCCGGATCGCCTTCTTGGTCTGCTCGAGCTGGGCGATGAGCTGCTGCACCGCCGGCTTCTTCGCGGCCTCGGTGGCGGCCAGCACGCCGTCGTAGAGCTCCTTGGCCGGCGCGTAGTACCGCTGGTCATGGCTCGTGCCGTAGATGGAGTGGAAGAAGGTGGCGATGCGCTGCACCGCCGCCACCACGTCCGCGCGGTCGGTGCAGGCCGCGCCACAGGTGGTGAGCGCGTCCAGCGCCTGCTTGCCGAGGCGAGCCCCGGACACCGGGTCGTCAAAGCGCAAGGTCAGCTCCGCCTGCTGGAAGCGCAGCTTGGGCGGGTCTTGCTGCGCCACCATGGCGCCGCCAGCCTGCAGCGCGGCGTCCACCGCGGCGATGGTGTCCGGATAGCGGCCTGACGACGTCAGGAACTGGCTGAAGCGAAACAGGATGGAGTACTGCCACGCCGGATCCTTGCCAACAAAGGCGGAGGCCACCAGCTTGGCCTCGGCCACGGCAGCCCCCGTGCGCGCCGCCATGAGGATGAGATCACGCTCGACGGCGGTGGCCTTGGTCTTGTCCGGCCAGCCGATCGACGCGGCGCGCATGGCCTGCCACGCCCCCGCGTTGTCGCCAGTGCGCCAGCGCGCCCACGCGGTCACGTACGCGAGCTCCGGCGCCTTGACGCTCGGCACCACGCCCTTGACCACAGCCGCGGCCTCGGCGTTCTTGTTGGAGAGCAAGAGGCAGTACACCCACCAGGTGCGGAAGGACTCGACTTCCTTGTCCTGCGGGAAGGAGGCGACCAGCTTGCCCCAGGCCTCCGCCGAGCCCGCCAGATCACCCACCAGGTACTCGTAGGCGCCCAGCATGCGCAGGGTGTTGACATCTGGCGTCTGGGTGGCGCCCTGCAGCGCGGTGCGCAGGCCGTTGCGGGCCTCCTCGAGCATCAGCTTGCTCTTGTCCGCCGGCTCGCTGCGCGAGGCGCGGAAGAGCAAGGTGGCCAAGATCTGTGCGCGGGCCTCGCGCTCCTCTTGTTCCTTGGCCTTGGCCAGCTCCGCGCGAGCCTTCTCGAGCGTGGTCTTCTTCTTGGGCTCAGCGAACGGCATCAGCGGAAGGCCCAGCGCCTCCGGCTTGTAGGTGCCACCCTTGAGCTCCACCTTGGGCAGCTCGACGGTGAGGTCTCCGGCCGGGGGCGGCGGGGCCACCGCCTGGGCCTTCCCCGATGGGCGACGGGGCGGCCGTCTGCGGCGCGCCACAGGCCCCTCCCAGCAGGAGGACCGTAAGCGAAGCAAAAAAGGCAACTAGCGCGGTTCCACTTGATCGCATGGACGAGCTCCACGAAGGACTTGCCTGGGGCTTGTACCAGAGACGCCCGCAAGACGCGATGCTCGAACGCGGCGATCGACCACCGGGGCGGGCACAAGACGTCCCGGCCCACGCCCGCCGTGACCTGCGTCCCGCTGCCTGCCCATGCCACCTCGCCGTGGCGTCTCCAGCCCCCAGCGGTGCTATGGTGCGCTCGCCGTGCGTAGCCCATCCCTGCAAGCACTCCTCGTGCTCGTGGCCGCTGGCCAGAGCGCGTGCCTGGTCGTCAGGCCTCACCAGCGCGAGAACCTGGCCCGCCGCTCCATGACGGTGGACCGCGACCCCGGCGAGGCCCGCTTTGGCCAGCACCAGAACGGCTCGCGCGAGGGCGCGGATGGCGGCACCGGGCAGCCCGGCGGAGGCTGCGGATGCAACTGAGCGCCCTGCCCCGCCGCCTTGCCCCTGCGCTGAGCTCGGCGATGATGGCGACGGCCCTCGCCGCTGGGTCGCTGGGGGTCAGCGCCCCAGCCGCCGCCGATGGCACGCTCACCTTGCGCGGCGCGTACTACAAGGAGCGCTCCACGCGCGTCATCCAGCCGATGATGGACGCGGCGTTCCAGGTCGGGGATCACGGCACCGCCACCGGCCACTTGCTGGTGGACGCCATCACCTCGGCCTCCGCGTCCTCCGGCGCCGCCGACACCGCGTTCACCGAGCGCCGGTACGAGGGCGGCGGCGGCTACGCTCACGAGCTGTCGTGGGGCCTTTTGCGCGGCAACCTGCGCCTGTCGAGCGAGCCGGACTACACCTCCGTCTTCGCCGGCGCCGGCGCCGAGCTCGCGTTCGCCGAGAAGAACACCGTCGTGGCGGTGAGCGGCGGCGCTGGCCACGACACCATCACCAACGCCGGCGCCCAAGGCCCGTTCTCGGCCCAGCTCGAAGACACCCTGAGCACGGTCCTCGGCGCGACCTCGGTCAGCCAGCTCCTGTCGCCCAACCTGGTGGTGTCCGCCGGCTACGACCTCTCGTACCTGCGCGGCTACCAGCAGAACCCCTACCGCACGGTGATCGTCGGCTCCGACCTCATCGCCGAGCGCCACCCCGAGACCCGCACCCGTCACGCGGTCGCCGCCACCGGCAAGTGGTATCTGCCCGAGGCGTCGGCCACCGCGATCGCCGGCTATCGATTCTACGCCGACTCGTGGGGCGTCCTCGCCCACACGCCGGAGCTACGACTCGTCAAGATCCTCGGAGAGGACGATGACCTCGAGGCCACGGTGCGCTACCGCTTCCACTGGCAGCGCCGCGCCGACTTCGTGAAGCGCGAGTACCGGATGACGGACGAGTACCTGACGGATGATGAGAAGCTCGTCAGCTTCACCTCGCACACGCTGGAGGCCAAGCTCGCCCTCCTGGGCGCGGTGCTGGGCTTCTCCGGAACGCTGGGCGAGGCCCGCGGCGAGCTGATCCTGCAGTACGTCGACCAGAACAACCGCTTTGGCAACGCGATCACCGCCCAGGCCGCGCTGACCTTGCCCTTCGAGTACTAAGCCATGCCCGCTGCCCTGCTTCCTCCCTGTGCCCGGTCCTCGCGGCGCCTCGCGCTCGCCGCGTTCGCGCTCGCGCTCGCCGCGTGCTCGTCCGAGGAGGAGCGCTGCGGCCCCGAGGGCGCCCCCGCCGGTGACATCGTCGTCGCCGACACCACCGGCGCTGGCGTGACCTTGCGCTATTTTGGCCTGCGCGCGCGCGCCAACAACGACTGCCCCGATCCCGCCGCCCCCGCGGGCGTCGTCAGCATGACCCTGTCCGCCACCGCCGTCGGCGGCACCGCGCCGCTGACCTTCTGCGTCCCGCGCCCCGACCTGCTCACCCGCCCTCGCGCCCTGGGCACCGAGATCCAGGTCATTGATGTGATCGGCGCCGACGCCTCCTGCACCTACCGCCAGCTCCGCGACTCCGTGCCCGCCGGCACCGCCACCGCCACCGGCGTCTGCGACAACGGCCGCGACCCCGCCGGCTTCGCCCTGAACTTCGCTGGCGAGATCACCCTCGAGCGCACCTGCGGCGCCGTCAAGGACACCCTGCGCGCCACCTTGACCGGCAAGGTCGCCGTCCTGCCCTCGAGCACTTGACGCAACAGCCGCGGTAGCCAGTAGCCTGGCCGAAGCTCCGAGGCTCCTGGCGCGCGCTGACCGCCAGCACTGGTGGCGCTCTCGACGCGGGTCAGGCCGGCGCCGTCACCATCCCATGGCCGTAGTCGTCTGCATCAAAGCCGCCAGCGAACACGTTGCGGCGTGCGCTGGCTATGAGCGCCGCGCCCACGGTGCGAGCGCTGGCGGCTGCTCCCAGCGCCTGCCAGTGCAGCGCCGCCACCCCCGCTACGTGCGGCGTGGCCATGCTGGTTCCGCTCATGGGCACGAGACCACCTCCGGGCTTCGCTGAGAGGATGCCCACACCAGGAGCTGCCAGCTGCGGCAGCGTGTTGGAGAACCGCGCGACCGCGAACTGCGCGCCAGCCGCCGCCACCGCGCCAACAGCGAAGACACCGTCGGCTGCGGCCGGCAACGAGGTCGCGACCTCGAACGCCGGACGATCGCTCTCGTTGCCCGCGGCCGCGACGATCAGCGACTCCGTAGAAGAGTCCAGCCCCATGGCCGACTGCGCTTGCAGCAGCGCGACCAGTCGATCGAAGAGCCGCAGGTTGGCGCGATACGCCAGCAGCGTCTGCGAAACCGCCGCCTCGCGCGGCAACCCCGCCTCACGGAGCTGGTCCTCCATGCCCACGAAGTCGTAGCCCAGCGACATCGAGATGATGTTCGCCCCCTGCTCCACCGCCCACTGCAGCCCCCTCACGATGCCGAGCGAGGTGCCCGCGCCCTGGTTATCGAGCACCTTGCCGATCAACGCCTTGAGGACGCCGCGGGCCACGCCGATCCGCGTGCCGCCAACGTCGCGGCCGAAGATCGTCCCGGCGCAGTGCGTGCCGTGCCCGACTCCATCCCCGTTGCCTGTGCCGGTGAAGTCCCGCTCGACCAGCGTGACACCGGAGAACGCGGGGTGACCGTGCTCGATCCCGGTGTCCAGCACGGCCACCACCACGCCACGCCCATCCTTGCTGGAACCGGTGGCGCCCACCGCAGCCAGCCCCCACACCGAGGCCGCCGCCGCGGCTTGCGGGTCAGCACTCGACACCGGCGCGATCAGCCGCATCGGCATCACCGGCGCGATGCCCTGCACCCCAGGCTCCTGCGCCAGCTTCTGGGCTTGGCCCGGGCCAAGGTCTCCCGCTCCACCACCACCTCGTCCGGCTCGCGCGCCCTCGCATCCATGGTGTCGGTACGCGCCATCGGTCCCGCCGACGGCAGCGAGAACGGCTCCCGGTTCGAACGACCTCGCTTCACACGCAAAACGATACAGTCCATGCTCATGATGCTCCCCCGATCACGTAGATGAAGTCCTCGTCAACACGGAGCGCGCCGGCTCCGCTCACGCAGCCTTGGGCAACAACGCTCTGCCCAGAAACGGCACCAGCACCATGCCCAGCCCGATCACCAAGGCGCCGTCCTTGGCCGACCACAGGGGCTCGAAGGGCCAGCTGATGCTCATGGCCCAGACCGCGAACGACAGCGGCCAGATCACGTACTGCTGCCAGGGCGCGGTGACCCCGGCCTTGAGGCTGTCGAGCCACAGCACCACCGGCGTGAGCACCAGCCCCAGGATGAACAGCACCCGCGGCGCCCACAGCGCCAGGCTCGGAGGGTGCTGGGGCACCAGCGCCACCAGCGCGGTGAACACGCCGACCACCTCGGTGGGGATGAACTTCAGCAGCTCATCGATGGCGCTGTCCTTGATGTCAGGCGCCGTTGCAGTGGTCGGGACGCCTGCCGGACCGGAGCCCGGTCGCTTGCGAATAATTGCTCTCGCCATGATCTCCTCCTCTCGCATCACCCAAGCAGCCGCCGTGCCAGCGGCGCTCCTCACCGATGCCTGGCGCAGCTTGCAGGCCCACCACCCGAGGCGCCGAGGCGCTGTACGCCGCGCGACGGCAGCAGCCGACATCCGGTCACGCGACTGTCGGCGGCAGCCGACATCTCCGCCTTTGCGCCCCGAACCGCGATAGGCTCGGGTTCGGGTGGAGCCGGCCGTTGCGCACCAGGAGGACCTGCTCGGGCAGCTACTGCGGCCCGGACTGCGCGTCGACGCGGACCCTGGCGCGGTGCTCGGCACCGGCACCTTTGGCACCGTGGTCCGTGGCCGCCAGCTCGCCATCGAGCGCCCGGTGGCCATCAAGGTGCTGCACCCGTGGTTTCGCGCGGTGACCGAGCCGGCCCGCCTGTTCCAGGACGAGATCCGGGCCATCGGACGCATCGATCACCGCAACGTCGTCCGCATCTTCGACGCCGGCGTCACCGAAGACGGGCGCCTGTACTTCGTGATGGAGCTGGTGACCGGCCCCACCTGCCAGGAGCTGGCGCAGGCCGGCCCCTTGCCCGCGGCGCGCGCGGTGGAGCTGACGGTGCAGCTGCTGCACGCGCTGGACGCGGTCCACGCCGCGGGCCACATCCACGCCGACGTCAAGCCATCCAACGTGCTGGTGGCCGGCGCTCCCGAGGAGCCGCGGGTGGTGCTGATCGACTTTGGGCTATCGCGCCTGCGCCAGCTACAGGGCCCGGCCGAGGCGGTTGGCGGCACTCGCGCGTTCATGGCGCCGGAGCAGCGCCAGAGCTGGCAGGTGGAGCCGCGCTCGGACGTCTATTCCGCCGCGCTGGTGCTGCTGTACTTGCTCACCGGCTGGCAGCGCAGCGCCATCCAGGCCCAGGCCACAGAAGAAGAGCCTCCGCTGGCCCGCATCGCGGACCTGGCGCTGCGCACCGCGCTGACGCGCGCGCTGGCGCCTGCCCCGGCGGACCGCCCCTCCGCGGCGGACTTCATCCGCGCGCTGCGCGGCGGCGAGCCAGAGGAGCCGGCGCCGCTGCCACCGCCGCCGTTTCGCCAGCTCGCGCCCTTGACCGAGCTCGATCGCGGGCTGCTCTTTGGCCGCGAGGACGACATCGTGCGCCTGGCCCGCGGCCTGGAGCGCGAACGCGCCACGGTGTTCACGGCCCCCTCTGGCACTGGCAAGACCTCCCTCTTGCGCGCCGGGCTCTTGCCGTACCTGGACGCCGCCGGCCAGCCCTGCGCCTACCTTGCGTGTCGCGCGGAAGCGCCAGAGGCCACGGTGGCTGCGGCCATGGCCGCGGCGCAGGAGCTGACCGCGCGGGCCATCTCGCCCGAGGCCACCACCCTCGAGGCGGCGCTCTCCGCCTGGCAGGCGCGCGACCGCGGCCCGCTGGTGCTGGTGCTCGATCAAGTGGAGACCTGGCTGGCCAGCCCGCCGGTGGCGCGCGCGGTCCTCGAGCCGCTGCTGGAGCAAGCATCCCGCCCGGTAGGTGCGCCGCTGGCGGTGGTGCTGGCGGTGCGCGAGGACTTCCTGGCCCAGCTGATGGCGCTGACCCCGGCGCTGGCGCGCGGCGTACCCATGCAGCGCCTGGCCCCGCTCGATCGCGCGGGCGCCAAGGCCGCGCTCACCGGACCGCTGCGCCGCCACGGCGTCACGCTGACCGACGAGCTGCTACGCGACGTGCTCGATGAGCTGGTGCGCGCCGGGCAAGAGCACGGCATGGATGCCGGCTGGCGCGACACGGCCGCCATCTATCCGCCGCACCTGCAACTAGTGGGCGCGGCGCTGTTCGCTTCCCTGGCCGCCGGGGAGACCGAGCTGACGGTGGCGCACTACCAGCGGCTGGGCGGCTTCGCGGCCATCGTCGGCGAGTCGCTGGAGCGCAGCCTGCACGAGCTGTCGAGCCAGGACCGCCAGGTGGCGCGCGCGCTGTTCCTGGCGCTGGTGGGCACCGCGCAGACCCGGGTGACCCGCAGCGATGAGGAGCTGGCGCTCCGCCTGCCCGCCGAGCACGCCGCCGCGTTGCCGCGGGTGCTGGCGCACCTGGAGCAGCACCGGCTGGTCTTGCGCCGCCTGCGCGCAGATGGCGTCGTGCTCTGGGAGCTGATGCACGACAGCCTGATCCCGCGCATCGAGGCCTGGCTCACCGTGCAAGACCTGGATCGCCGGCGCGCCGCGGAGCTGGTGCGCTTTCACCTGCGCGAGTCCACGCCCCAGATGCCGTCCTTGCTCGGCGCCCGCCAGCTACGCCTGGTGGCGCAGTTCGCCAGCCTGGAAGACGAGCTGGAGCAGGAGTGGCAGCGCCGGCCGCAGGCGGTGTGGACGCCGCGCCGCCTGCTCGCGCGCTCGCGCATGGCCGCGCAGTACCGGCGGGTCCTGACCGCCACCATCGGTGGCCTGGTCCTCGCGCTGGCGGCGTTGCTGCTGTGGACCTGGCAATCGGCGCGAGCTCGGCGCGACCAGGAGGCGCTGCAGCGCGATCGCGATCTGGGCCGCTTCGAGCTGGTGCTGGCGCCGTTTGACTGGCGCCTGGGCCCACGCGGCCTGGAGCAGGTGCCGGTGTCTCCCGCTGCGCTGCCGCAGCTGAGCTGGCGCCTGCACGAGCCTGCTGATGACGATCCGGGCCAGCCCGGCCAGCCCGTGTCCGCGCAGCGCCTGCGCCATGGCCAGGTCGAGCTGCGCGATGGCGTGCGCCTCGAGCACGCGGTGGAGGCGCGCGGCGGCGACGCCTTCCTGCTGATCTCGGGTCGCGGCCGCAGCGGGGAAGCTTGCCCGCCCTCTATCTTGCGGCTGCAGCGACTGCCTGGGTACGCCACCCGCGGCCAAAAGCCGCCCACCCTCCGCATCGACGTCCCCACCTGCCAGGCCAGCCGCTTTGACACCATCGAGATCCCGGCCGGCCCGTTCGTCGCCGGCGGCCCCGGCGAGCCACCCTCGAGCTTTGCAGCTCACGAGCTGCCTCCGGAAGACCCGGCGCGCTGGCTGGACACGTACTCGATCGACCGCACCGAGATCACCAATGCGGCGTATGCGGTGTTTGCCGAGCACGCCGCGCTCACCGGCCTGATCGTGGTGGCGTATCCGGACAACCTCCCCAGCACGGCAGCACCCCGCAGCCCGCGCACGGACCTCAGCGCCTTCGACGCCGCGGCGTACTGCGCGTACCTGGGCAAACGGCTGCCCAGCAATGACGAGTGGCAGAAGGCGCTGCGCGGCGGCTTGCGGCTGCCTGACGGAACCACCAACCCGGCACCGCGCAGAAACCTCCCATGGCCCCCGCTCGATGGCGGCGCGAGGACTCCCGCACACCTGCGAGATACCGCGCCGCAAGATGAGCACACAGGAGCCCTGATCGATGGCCCGCGCGCGGTCGATGCCAACCCGGACGACCGAAGCCCCTACGGGGTCCTCGGCTTGGCTGGCAACGTGCATGAGTGGACCCGCAGCCCGGTACGGGCTGCGCTCGACCAGCCTGCGCGACCAGGGCAGTTGCCCATGCGCATCACTCGCGGCGGCAACTGGGCCACCACGACCTCTGAGGACCTCGTGAACTACATGGTCCTGGAGAACGAGCGCTCACCGCGCCAGGTCAACTACTACCTGGGCGCCCGTTGTGTGCTGTGGGAGGGGTCATCTGCCACGCACACGCCGTGACGGCGATCACTGGGCGGAGAGTCCGAGCCCGAGTAGCTCGCGACACGCAGCCTCCTGTCCCTCGACGATCGGCACCACCACCGCCACTTGCTTGTCGTGTGACCACAGGCGCAGGGAACGCCAGGGACCAAGGACGTCGACCTGAACAAAGTGCAGTTGCGCCGTCGCCAGCGGCAGAGTCAAGAGGCCATTGCGCACAGCGGCCTTGCGAAGATCGACCAGGGGGTCAAGCTCCCTGTACAAGTCTTGAAGTTCGGGACGAGCATCGACTCCCGCGCGCAAGATCGATGGCGCTCTGCCAGTGGATGCAAGCAGCACCGAAACAGCCTTTCCGGGATCAGTAGTACGCCACAGCGCACCGCCGACATAGTGCGACTGCGGGACGCCTTGTGCGTCCTGGAACGCCAGCACATCTACATCCGTCGTGGTGCCGGAGACCTCAATAGCGTTGCCGAGCTTCCCCTGTATGTAGCGAAGCACTTCTTTGCCAGCTGGGAGCCCGGCGGCAGCGCAACCAATGAGGCGAACTGCGGCCACTTGATCTGAGATCTTCTGGATCGCCTCACACACGCGATCCAGCTCGTCTCCAGCCTTCACCGTCCAACCCTTGAACACCATCAGCTGCTCGTTCGCGTTGGTGTGTGAGATCAGATCCAGCACCAACGGTCTCTCCGCACAGTCACGCAACTGGCCAATGCGCGCCGCCAGTTCGCTGGGCCCATCGACCAAGATCAGGCGATCGCCCAAGGTTCTGTGCACCAGCTTCAAGGATTCATCAGGCGCATCATGCGAGAGATTGACGACATGGGCACCTGGAGGGAAATGCGCTCCCTGATAGGGCGCAAGCTTGCTGCAGATGGTAGTCACTTGAGATCCTTCGAAGTGGTCGTCGAAGCCGGCGCAGATTCGGCCCCTCCGGTGCGCAAGTACAGGCTCCGGTGCCACGGCTCCAGCGAGTCGATCGGATCATCCAGATCGGCCCCCAGGACTGCGGGGCTCACCAAGAGATCACGACCGGCACGTCTGGAGAACTCCGCACCCGTTCCTTCCCCGATCGGCAGCTTGGGTATGAAGAACACCTTGGGATGGCTCCGCATCCATTCCAGGCGAAAGAACACGACAGCGTGGTCGTTCGGCTTCGCCAGCTGGATCGGCTGGCTGGTATCGACCGCCAGGGGGTCCGTCAGGTCGAAGGTCACCTCTTTGCCGGGCAGCTGGTCCGAATCCAGCGCACCGCGGACCTGGACCGTCGCCTGACTGCCGGTGCGCGACACCAGCTCCACTTGATATCCAACGTAGCGCCGCCACGTCTTGCGGTCGGTGCCATCATGATAGAGCAACGACTTCCACCGATCCTCGTGAGTGCCAGCGAGCGGCGGATAGTGCCCCATGTGCCGCTGCGCGTTCTTCCACACGCTCTCCTCCAGCCACACGGCACCCGCCGCGGCATGCGCGCCCGTCCCGCGATGACTCATGGGCCAGCGCCCTCCAAGCGTCGTGAGCCCCAGCTCATCGGTGTCATTGATCCGGACCACGAAGTCGTCGACCTCGACCCCCGTCAGGCTCCTCGAAGGGGTGGCCCCCAGATCGATCCTGATGGTCTTGCCCTTGTCATAGTTGATGGCCTTCGGGTTCTGCAGCCACACCTCGCAGACCCGCTCAGCAAGCACTGCAGACAACCACGCTTCACACGCATAGAACACGATTGGATTCGCCATGGACCTTGCCTCCTCTCAGGCGAAATTCCGTGGTGCATTTCGCATACCGAAGCCACAAGGACAGGAGACTTACAATCTCACTGGCAGAGTTGCAGCAGCGCGCGATCCAACCGCGGGACCGCTACTTGTCACGTCGGCGCAGGCCCAGGCTGTTGATCAGCTCGTGCAGATACTGCCGGTTGACATCCAGCTCCAGCGCGGTGCGAGTGATGTTCCAATCGTTGCGCTGCAACGATTCCTCGACGCAGCGCCGCTGCGCCCGCTGGGTGGCCTCGCGGAAGGTCAACGGCGCGCCGTCGTTGCGCGGCAGCGCCGGGAAGACGTGGTGCTCAGCGAGGGCGGAGGCCCGCTCGTAGTGCGCACGCACCACCGCGGCCTCGATGGCGTTGCCCAGCTCGCGGATGTTGCCTGGCCACGGCGCCTCCGCGCACGCCAGCAGCGCGCGACGGGTGAGCGCGAGCGGCGCCAGCTCGTTGCGCTTGCACGCCTCGACGCAGAAGTGCTGGACCAGCGCCGGGATGTCCTCGCGCCGCTGCTCCAGGCCAGGTAGCGCAATGGTCATCACGGCCAGCCGGTAGTACAGGTCCTCGCGGAACCGCTTCTCCACCACCCGGGCCCGCAGATCGGCGTTGGTCGCGCTGATCACCCGCACATCGGCCACCACCGCCGTGGTCGCGCCCAGCGGATAATACCGGCGCTCCTGCAGCAGCTGCAGCAGCTTGGCCTGCGCTGGCAGCGAGAGCTCCGCCACCTCGTCGAGGAACAAGGTGCCGCCGCGCGCCGCCGCCACCTTACCCGGCATCTTGCGGGTAGCGCCGGTGTACGCGCCGGCCTCGGCGCCAAACAGCTCGCCCTCCAGCAGGTGCTCCGGGATGGCCGCGCAGTTTAGATCGACATAGGGCGCAGTTGCGCGCGGGCTGTTGCTGGCGATCGCCCTCGCCAGCGCGGACTTGCCGGTGCCCACCGGGCCGGCGAGCAGCACGGTGATCGGCAGCGGGCTCACCTGGGCGGCCTCGGTGAGCACGCGGGCCAGGGCGACCGAGCGACCGATGAGCCCATCACAACGGAACTGCTTGCGGATCTCGCTGGTGGCGTCAACGGTCTCGCCCGGCATGCGAGAGAGGCACTGGCTGGCCACGGCAGACACCTGCCGCGCGAACACCTCCACCGCCTCGGCGTTGCGCGCCGCGAACGCCTCATCAGCGCGCGCGGACTGCAGGTACACCACACCAAATGCAGGCTTGCCGATGGGGGCGCAGATGACAGCCTGGATGCCGTGCCGCAGCACGCTGGGCTGATCGCGGAGGCTCGGATCTTCCGCCGCGGAGGGCGTGGAGATCGTGCGTCCAGCCTCGATGGCGCGGGCAATGATGCCGCGCGAGATCGATTGCCGGATGGAGGCGACCTCGTCGTGGCTGCAGCCGTGGGCGCGCCAGTACCGCGGCGCGCTGCTGGGGACCTCGTCGTGAGCCCGCAGCTCGAGGTACGCGATCTGCGCGCCGCTCGCCGAGACGATGGTGGCCAGCGCTTGATCGATCAGTGGATCGAGCTCCATCGCATCCCCATGTGCGCCCAGATCGAGCAAGCGCCGATAGAAATCACGCTCCGCGCCCGGGTCGTTACCGGCGAGGCCGGCCTGTTCATTCCACGCCATGAGTTCCCCCGTGCCCCCATCCTGCCGCCACCACCCGCCGCGCACAATGCGAGAAGCCGGCGGAGGTGAAGGCTGAGGGCCGCCTGGGCCTGTGTCGTATCTGACCGACACCCCCAAACGCAGCGTCCGGAATTTCCGACGCTGGACCACCGCTGGGTTTGCAACTACGACTGCGCCCAGCTGCTCAGATCCGCTGCAGAGGCAGCCTTGCAAGAGCAGTGGACAGCATGCGTCCTCTGTCTTGCCCTTTGAACCGGCCAGCCCCGCGCCGAGAACAGCGGCGCCGTGAACCGCGCGCGCTGCATGTGCTGGCACATCCGTTGCTCTTGTGGCTCACCGCTGAACCGGCGCGCGAGGGGTCGCGGCCGCTTCGCGCCATTCACGTCGCAGAGGGAGAAAGCCATGTCAAACCACAGTGATTCGCCCCGGGGCGAAGCGAGTCCCGGAAACCTCGGTCCGCGCGAGCTGATCGTCATCGTCAAGGCGCAGCCGGATGGCGCGCCGCGCATCTCGAGCGAGGCGCCCGCATCCATGGACGCGCTGCCTGCGCGGTTGACGCCGCTCTTTGGCGCATCGGAGGCGCGGGTGCAGCTGGAGGCGGACGCGCTGGCCAGCGCCGGCGCGCCTGATGTTCCCGATCTGTCCGTGTACTACAAGGCCGACGCGCCCGACGACCAGCTCGAGGCGGTGGCCGAGCAGCTCCGCGCCGATCGGCGCATCGAGGCCGCCTATATCAAGCCCGCCACGGAGCTGCCGGATCGCAGCAACGACCCGGTGGCCCGCAGCGAGGCTGCGCCGCCGGCCACGCCGGACTTCACCAGCCGTCAAGGCTACCTGGACGCTGCCCCCGGCGGGATCGACGCGCGCTTCGCATGGGGCGTGCCAGGGGGCCGTGGCACAGATGTCCGGATCATCGATGTCGAGGGCGCCTGGCGCTTCTCGCACGAGGACTTGCTGCAGAACCAGGGCGGAGTGATCGGCGGCATCCCTTCCAGCGACCTGGGATGGCGCAACCACGGCACCGCAGTGATCGGCGAGTTCGGCGGCGACGGCAACAGCCACGGCGTCACCGGCATCTGCCCGGACGCCAACGTCCGCGCCGTCTCCATCTTCGGCAATGGAATGGGCTCCGCCGCCGCCATCCGCAACGCGGCCAACGCGCTGCGCGCCGGGGACATCCTGCTCATCGAGCTGCACCGCGCCGGCCCGCGGTTCGCCTTCGCGGCGCGCAACGACCAGCGCGGCTACATCGCGGTGGAGTGGTGGCCGGATGACCACGACGCGATCCGCTATGCCACCAGCCGCGGGGTGCTGGTGGTGGAGGCCGCCGGCAACGGTGCCGAGAACCTCGATGACCCCATCTACGACCAGCGCCCAGCCGGGTTCCCGGCCAGCTGGAGCAACCCGTTCCGCCGCGGCGCGCGCGACTCCGGCGCCATCCTGGTGGGCGCCGGGGCGCCGCCGCCCGGCACGCACGGCCGCAACCACGGTCCGGACCGCTCGCGCCTGGATTTTTCCAACTACGGCGCCGCCGTCGATTCGCAGGGCTGGGGCCGCGAGGTGACCACCACCGGCTACGGCGATCTACAAGGCGGCGCCAGCGAGGACGCCTGGTACACGGATACGTTCAGCGGCACCTCCAGCGCCTCGCCCATCGTCGTGGGCACGCTGGGCTGCCTGCAGGGCATCCTGCGCGCCCGCGGCGCCACCCCGCTCTCACCCGCCTGCGCGCGCGCGCTCCTGCGCTCCACCGGCTCGCCGCAGCTGGATGCGCCCGGCCGCCCAGCCAGCGAGCGCATCGGCAACCGGCCCAACCTGCGCGACCTCATCGCACGCGCCCTGCCGGCCGGCGTCGCCCTGGCCGCGCTCTACCGCTACTGGAACGGCAACGCTGGCGATCACTTCTACACCACCAGCTGGGCCGAGCTGGGTGCCGGCCGCCACGGCTGGGTCTATGAGGGGGTCCAGTGCTACGTCCACGCCCGGCAGGCGCCGGGCACGGTGCCCCTGTACCGGTACTGGAACCCCGGCATCGCCGACCACTTCTACACCACCAGCTGGGCCGAGCTCGGCGGCGGCCGCTCCGGCTACAGCTACGAGGGCATCCAGTGCTACGTCTACGCCAGCCGCGTCGCTGGCACGGTGCCGCTGTACCGGTACTGGAACCCCGGCATCGGCGATCACTTCTACACCACCAGCTGGACCGAGCTGGGCAGCGGCCGCTCCGGCTGGAGCTACGAGGGCATCCAGTGCTACGTGTCCGCCCAGCCCGGCACCCAGCCCAACGCGCCGACCGGCACGCCGACCAGCACGCCAACCGATGCGCCGACCGACGAGCCCGGTGACGACGAGCCGACGTCGACCTTCGAGGTCGCGCCCGGCGTCCATGGCATGGGGTCCCTGGCCGCCGCCGCCAGCATCTTTCCGCCGCCGCTGACGCCGCCGCCGATGGCCGGAAAGGTCGCCGTCGTGGGCACCGCGAGCGCTGCCGATGATCTGGGGGCCCCTGCCTCGTTCTCGATCCGCCGAGCCTCGTCGTTCCAGCGCACGCCGAGCGCGCCGGGCTCCATCACCATCCACATCGAGCTGGGCGGCAAGCCGCCGACCTGACACCGAACCGATGGAACCGCTCGCGCGAAGGGAGCGCCACCCGCTGGCGCTCCCTTCGCGCTCCTTCGTTCGCCCTCTCGCGGCCAAAAGCCGCCACCTCACCCGTCCACCTGCCAAGGAGCTTGCCAGTGATCAGTCACCCGCCCCCTCGCACCCTCTCCAATCTTCGCATCCCCCTACTTCTCTTGGCCAGCTTCCTGCTGTGGCCCTCTCTCTCGCGCGCCGACGCCTGGTGTACACCGCAGGTGCAAGCATGCGGCGTCGCAACCGAGCATGCCGCGTGGCTCTGCTTCAGAATGGTGGGCACCACGCCTCGGCTGGTAGCGAGCCATGGCACCCTCAATGACTCGAGCACCCTCTTGCCCGCGAACCAGCCGGTGACCGTGCTGGTGGAGCCCGCCGCCGCAATCGCGAGCATCGAGATCACGCAGAGCGGGAAGATGGGGGTCACGCTGCCTGGACCTCTCGGGGCGCCGGCTGCTGCGCCCGCGGCCCCCGCCCCGCCAGCCATCCGCGTCGTTGGCCCCGGCTCCTGCAATGCATACATCAAGACCTTCGGTGCTCGTGCCACCGGTGATGCCACGATCTCCGTCACGGTGACAGCGGCTGGCGCGGCTGGCGCGGCTGGCGCGGCTGGCGCGGCACCGGCGACCAAGCACGACTTCGAGGCCTACGTACCCAAGGAGTACTCCGGCGTGTTGCGCGTGGGGGTGAGCGCGATCTACGACGGATCTCTCGGGGACCACTACACCACGCGCCAGCAGCCAGCCGGAGAGCTGCACGAGATCGTGAACCTAGGCGGAAGCGCCGGAGCCATCGAGATGGTGGTGGGCTATGCGCCTTTTCTGACACCCCGAACCTTCACCGACGCCAAGCCGTACTACCGCTTCTCCCCCTACCTGGGTCTGGGCGTCCTGTCCTCCACCTCCGACGGCGTGCAGTGGCTGCGCTCGGTGTACCTGGGCGCGGAGTTCGACCTGGCACAGGGCTGCTCGGTGGCACTCACTGGAGTCCTCCGGCGCTCCGAGTACCTGGCCGATGGACTCGCGGTCGGTGACATGGTCGCCAAGGACACGGACGTGACCAAGTCGGGCCTGAGCCTTGGGGTGGGCCTCGTCTTCAACTTCACCCCGGAGTTCCTGACCTTCGCCTCCTCGGTCATCCCCAAGTAGCGCCCTTCCTCGCCGCCCCTACTGTCCGACACCGAGACCGGCATCGATGACTCGAAGTTGGACTCGTTGATCGGCTCGCCCGCGCGAATGCGGATCTCGTACTCGGCGGCGCGGCCGGTGGCGCCATCCTCTCCCGGGGCCTCGAAGGTGAAGGTCAGGCTGCTGTGGCCACCGAGTCCATCTCCGTCCGGTTGTCGTAGGGTCGGGTCTCACTGGTAGCCCCGCCCGCTCCACCGTCCACAGCACCGCCCATGTTTCTCTCTGGTTCTGTACCGAACAAAAAGAAGATCTGGGTCTCTGGGTTCTGGGGTTCTGGGTCAGTCGCAGGGGCCGTGCGGCGGTGTGGTAAGGCGCGCCGACCCAGAGCGCGCCCTCGTGGTCGTCTTCGTTGTCCTCATCGAGGAGGTCCACACTCTGCGCCGCGGTATACAGGGAGCCGAGCTCGGCGAGCAGGTGATCTTGCTCGCCCGAGCCTTCCGCGCTGGAGATCGCGACGCGCAGCTCGTCCCTGCGCGCTCGCCCCTTGGCTCCAAGCGCTGCCTCGAGGCGCGCGCTGTAGAGTTGACGATCGCTCGTCGAATAGGTGCCGCAGCCCACGAGCACGAGCGCGGTGACGAGCTCGGGGTGGCGGACCGCATACGATAGCCCGAGCATCGCGCCCCACGACCAGCCGACGACCGCGGCGCGCGGCGCGACGGCTGCCAGATCCTCGACGTGCCGTTCGATCGTGAGCGGCACGGCTCCCGATCGACGCTGCAGCGGCTCGAGCACGGAGAAGTGACCGGACAGGGCGCGCGCAAGCCCGCGCGCGGATCCGGGCGCTCCTGGGCCGCCGTGCAGGACGACCACCCGTGGCCCGCCGACTCCATGGTGTCTGACCGCGAGCGCCATCTGGGTTGCTGCTCCTGTCGCGGCGGCGCCGTCGACGTCGCTGCCCGCAGCCTTCCTCGCCGTCCCTACTGGCTCAACCCGCCCACCCTCCGCACCACTGGCTCCAGCGCGGTGCGCGCGGTGGTGCGCAAGAGCTCCGACTCGCCGACCACGCCGGCGACGGTGGGGCCGAAGGTGTAGTACGCGGTGACCGCGAGCTGCCCGAGCACGGTGCGCGAGAGCATGGCGTCGCGGAAGTGGCGCAGCATCTCCACCTCGTTGGCCAGCTTGGTGCCGTACGCAGCGGTGGCGACGAAGCAGGCGTCGACCTCGCCGGCCTGGCGGCCCGTGGTCTCGGCGTCCACCAGGAGCAGCGGGCTGGCGTTGCGGCAGTCGTCATAGGCGCGCACCGCCACGTAGTAGTGCGTCTCGGGCAAGAGGCCGCTGAGGGTCACGGTCTGCTGCTGCCCCGGCTCGTCGGGCTCCACCGACACCGAGACCGGCATCGATGACTCGAAGTTGGACTCGTTGATCGGCTCGCCCGCGCGGATGCGGATCTCGTACTCGGTGACGCGGCCGGTGGCGCCATCCTCGCCCGGGGCCTCGAAGGTGAAGGTCAGGCTGCCGTTGGCCACCGAGGTGACGGAGGCGGCGGCGGGGGTGCCCGGCGCCACCGAGTCCATCTCCGGCCGGGCCACCACGCGCACGCGATAGCCGCCGCCCTCGGGCACCAGCGCCAGGCGCGCCGCGCCAGAGCCGGCCACGGTGGTGCTGATGGTCGCGTCGGGCGGGCTGATGAGGCCGTCGAGGCCGTCGGGATCGCCGTAGCCAAAGTAGCTGTCCGTCTGCGCGGCGGTCTGCGTCTGCCCGATGGAGAGCGGCACGCGGTACAGCACAGAGGGCTGGCCGCGATAGGGCTCGCCATAGTCGCCGTAGGCCACCGCGGGCGGCGGGCGCATCGCGTCGGTGTACGAGCTGTTGTGGTCGAACTCCTTGGAAACCTCCACCCACATGACGTAGTTCCCGGCGGGCAGGTTCTGCGGCATCGTCCAGCGCAGGGTCGCCGGTACACCTCCGGCCGGGGTGGCGCGCGAGATGGTGTCGAACGGGTTGACCTGACGGAACTTGGCCACCGAGACGTGATCGTTGTTGAGGCGCGCCACGTCCGAGCGCGGCGGGTAGCGGCTGGTCCGGGTCTCGGACAGCGACCCCTTGTCGGTGTACACCGTGGAGGCGCAGGTGCCGGTGTCCCAGCCCGGCTCGTTGGACTTGAGCGGCCGGCAGAAGTGCGACTCCAGCGACGACTCGCCGAACGGGTGGCTCAGATCTCGCTCGGTGGTGTCGCTGCTGTTCTGGAACACCACCGCCGGGAAGCTCTGGCCGTGGCGGTGGGCCCACACCGGGAACGTGGTCTCTCGCCGACCGTAAGGCCAGCGCGGACCGCTGTTGAACTCCACGATGCCGGGCCGGTTGCCGATGCCGTACATCCCGACCGCGTGGGTGACGTACGTGGTGGCCACATACGCGCCCTGTGCGTCCTCGAGCCAGGCGACGATCTGCAGCCCCGCGGTGGGCGTCAGGTGCAGCTCGACCACGCGGCACTGCTGCGCCGCCGCTGGCCGCGCCAGCAGCGCGAGCGCAAGGGCCGCCACCAGCGCGACGCCCAGGCCCGCGCGGTGGGCGCGGTGCGCGCGGCGGACGCGGTGGGCGCAGTGGGCGCAGTGGGTCAGGGATGACCTGGCGGCTCGGGCGGCCAGAGCAGAGGACACCCGAGACGTGCCGGACGCCAAAGACGGAGAGTCAGAGCCCATGCCCAAGTATTGTCGAAAGTCCGCCCCTGGCAAAACCTGTTTGTGCTGACATCGCGTGAGGTTTCGCACGGGTAGCCCCCTGCGACAGAACGAACAAGCTGACCGGATCGCGCGGGCGGCTGCGACCGTCCGCCGCGGAGGGCGGACCACCTCGTCAGACCCAGCGCCTACCGTCTGCGCGTGGTGCGGACCGCCAAGACCGAGTACCTGATCCTGGACATCGAGACCATTCCGGACACCAGCCGCTGGACGCGGCCGGAGCTGCCGCACGGAGTGGAGCCGCCGTTCCCGCCGAGCTGGGCGCACCGCATCATCGTCATCGGCTGCCTGTGGCTGGACGCCAACTACCAGCTCCGCCGCCTGGGCGTGGTGGGCAACGTCACCAGCAAGAGCTCGCGGCTGCCCGACCCCGCCGCGGACGACCGCGAAGAGCGCGAGCTGCTGGTGGACTTCTCGCGCTTCGTGGGCCGGGCCCACCCGGTGCTGGTGACGTACAACGGCCGCACCTTCGACCTGCCGGTGATCGCGCTGCGCTCGCTGTGCCATGGCGTGCCGCTGGCCTGGTACTACCGAGATCGCGGCGTGCGCTATCGCTACAGCGAGGAGGGCCACCTGGACCTGTGCGACTGGCTGGCCGACCACGGCGCCACCCGCTCCGGCAGCCTGGACGCGGTGGCGCGGCTGTGCGGCCTGCCCGGCAAGGTCGGCGTGGACGGCTCCCAGGTGGAGGGGCTCTATCGCGCCGGCCAGCTCCCGGCCATCCAGAGCTATTGCCTGGCGGACATCACCCAGACGGCGTTCGTCTTCCTGCGCTTCCGCTTGCTGCAAGGCATCCTGTCCTACGACGCCTATCGCGCCGCGGTCACCGAGCTCCTGGCCGCGCTCGAGGCTGACGGCCGGGTGGCGCCGGTGATCTCCGCGATCGACCGCGAGCACCTGCTGGGCGGGTACCCAGCCAGCGAGCCGGCGCTGCCGCCGGCCGAAGGGGACACCTGAGCATGGCCGGCGCCGCGCGCTCGTCACGCCGCGCGCGAAGCGCTTCGCCCAAGGCCAGCGAGCCCGCGCCTGACCTCCACGCGCTGGCCGCGAGGCGGCTCGGGCGCGCCTTCTTCGATCGCGACGTGGCGCTGGTGGCGCGCGAGCTCATCGGCTGCGTCCTGGTACACGGCCCGCGTGCGCTGGTGATCGTGGAGACCGAGGCCTATTACGGCCCCGAAGACCTGGCGAGCCACGCGCGCTTTGGCACCACCGCGCGCACCGCGCCCATGTTTGGGCCACCCGGGCATGCCTATGTCTATGTTTGCTACGGCGCGCACCAGATGTTCAACGTGGTGACGCAAGCGGCCGGCATCGCGAGCGCGGTGCTCATCCGCGGCGCCGCGCCGCTGTGCGGGCTGGAGGATGACCCCACGATCGCGCGCGGCCCCGGGAAGGTGGGCGCGGCGTTGCAAGTGAGCCGCCAGCACAGCGGCCAGGATCTGACCACCGACGACGCGCTGCTCTTTGTCGCGAGCGATCCGCGGCGGAGCCTGCCCCACCGCCTGGCCGACGCGCCGCCAGCACCCGAGCTGGTGGTGGGCCCGCGCGTGGGCGTGAGCTACGCTGGCCCATGGGCCGCGGCGCCGCTGCGCTTTGCCTGGCGCGGTCACCCCTCGGTGTCGCGGCCGGTTCCGGAGACGCCATGGCCGTGAAGATCACGTTCATCACGCCGGCCGACGCCACCGCCGCGGCCAGCGAGGTCACCATCGACTGCGCGGCGGGCACCTCGCTGTTCGACGCGGGGGCCAAGGCGCGCGCCGGCATCGACACCGCCTGCGTCGGCAAGGGCACCTGCGGCCTGTGTCGCGTCAAGGTGCGCGCGGGCGCCGAGCGCCTGTCGCCGTACACCGACGAAGAGCTGCGCCACCTGGGCAACCTCTATCACCTGACCAAGGTGCGCCTGGCCTGCCGGGCCAAGGTCACGGACGGCAACGCCGATGGCACGATCGATGGCAAGATCGACGGCGAGATCTCCCGTCGAGATCGTGCGCAAGCGTCGCGGCAAATGAGCCGTTCGTTGATGTAGGCAGCCTTGCTGTTGCCCACGCCACGGTGTGCGCGCGTTCGTCGCAGAAAGACAGGCGACAGTCCTACGCACCGCCCGACGACGGCCGATGCTAGACTCCATCTACCCATGGCGCTCTCACCAGTCCGCTGGATCTACTGGGCCCTGGGCTGGCTGTTCTTCGCGCTGGGCATCGTCGGCGCCTTCTTGCCCATCCTGCCAACGACGCCGTTCATGCTGCTGTCGCTGTGGGGGTTCTCGCAGAGCTCGCAGCGGCTGGAGCACTGGCTGTTGGCGCACCGGGTCTTTGGTCCCTCCCTGCGCGCCTGGAAGGCGCACCGCGTCGTGTCGTGGCGCGCCAAGGCCATCGCCTGGAGCTCCATGGCGGTGAGCCTGCTCTATCTGATCGTCGTGCGACAGCCGGCCTGGTGGATCACCGCGACCACCGTGGCGCTGATGGCCTATGCAGTGTGGTTCGTCGCGCGCTGTCCGTCGAACGTGCCCGGCAACAGGCCTGCCAGCAGCGGCGTCACCGGCAGCGCCTCCGGCGGCATCCCCGGCAACGCCGCTGGCGCCGACGCGCGGTCGACCGCGGTCTCCAGCGCCTCGGCGTCCTGACCTTCGCGGCGGCCGCCGCGGCGTGGCCTGTGACACGCCTGTCGCGGTTTTCGCCCACCGGGCCCGACGCGCCAGCGGAACAGGCCGGATTTCGCGGCATGGAAGGTGCAAATAGCGCCAGGCATCATGAAAGCGATCTTGTTGCTGTGCGCGCTTGGCTCGGTGGCCCAGGCGCAGCAGGTGCCCCCTTCGCCAAGCGCTCAGTGCTTGCCCCCTTCGCCGTGCGCTCAGTGCTTCCCCCCTGCACCGTGCGCTCAGTGCTTACCCCATGCGCCGTGCGCTCAGTGCTCGCCCCGTGCGTCCCGTGCGTCCCGTGCGTCTCGTGCGCCCGAGGTTCATCGCACGATGAGCCTTGGCGTCAACCCGCTGGCCTGGATGATAGGCTTCTATGGGATGTCCGCCACCGTCGCGCTGTCGAGGCACACCGCGCTGCGCGCGGACGGCACCTATGTTCGCCTGCGCGACGACTTCGAGAGCTACGAGTTCGAGCTTGGGATGCCGATCTATCCGCTGGCGCCGTTCCACGGGCCCTTCATCGAGCCCGGCGTCTCCTTGCGGAGGAGCCGCGGCTCAGCCTTCGTAAACGGGCTGGAGGACCCTCCGCCGCGCTACAGCGACCGGCCGGTCTCGCACCTGCGCGGCGCCACCTTCCTGTTTGGCTGGCACTGGATGACCGACAGCGGCGTCAACCTGGCGGTCGCCGCGGGCGTCGCGCTTCTCTCCAAGGTGCCCTCCGAGAGGGCACGAGGAGCGCCAGGCCAGTTACAAGTCCTTCGAGCCCATAGCCAACGGCTACCTTCGGCTCGGCTACGCCTTCTGACCCGGCGCTTGGTGGAGACGTAGCATCTCGATCAGATCCATCTTGGTGAGCAGCGCCAGCACGCGGCGATCTTCATCGACCACCACCGCCACCTCGCCGCGCTCGAAGATGCGCGGCAGCTCGCCGGAGCCCGCGTGCATGGACACGGTGGACACGCGGCGCTCCATGACCTCTGCCACCGTGGTGCTCTTGTCCACCCGGCCGGACACCATGTGATGCAAGAGATCGCTCTCGGTGAGGATGCCGGCCAGCTTGCCGCCGTCCAGCACCGGGAGCTGCGAGATGCCGTGGCTCTTGAAGAGATCCGTGGCGACCGCCACCTTGTCGTTGAGGTCCAGGGTGATGACCTCGCGGCGCCCGAGCGCGCGCACCACGTCCGCGATCGTGCCGACCTCCCACTCCGAGCGCAGGAAGCCCTGCTGGCGCATCCACTTGTCGTCGACGAACTTGCTCAGGTAGTTGCGGATGGAGTCCGCGAGCAAGACCACCACGCGCTGGCCAGGCTTCATCTCTCGCGCCACCTGCATGGCCGCCCACACCGCGGAGCCGGACGAGCCGCCGCACAGGAGCCCCTCCTGCCGGATGAGCTGGCGGGCCACCACGAAGGAGTCCCGGTCGTTGGACTTGATCCAGCGATCGACCAGGCGCCGATCGAGCACGTCGGGGATGAAGTCGTAGCCGATGCCCTCGACCTTGTAGCTCTTGATCTCGCCGGGACCGGCGAGGATCGAGCCCTCCGGATCCACGCCGATGATCTTGACGTGCGGTAGCTCGCGCTTGATCACGTGGGCCACGCCGCTGATGGTGCCGCCGGTGCCGGCGGTCATGACCACCGCGTCCAGCTTGCCGCCACACTGATCGATGATCTCCCGGCCGGTGCCCTCCTCGTGAGCGAGCGGGTTGGACGGGTTGGCGTACTGATCGAGGATGTGCGAGTTGGGGATGACCTCTTTGAGGCGGCGCGCCACGCCGATGTGGCTCTCCGGAGAGTCCCAGGCGGCCTCGGTGGGGGTGCGGATGATCTCGGCGCCCAGCGCCTCCAGCACCACCTGCTTCTCCTGGCTCATCTTCTCCGGCATCGTGATGATGACGCGATACCCGCGCACCGCCGCCGCCAGCGCCATGCCGATGCCGGTGTTGCCGGAGGTGGGCTCGATGAGCGTGTCCCCTGGCTTGATGCGCCCCTGCTTCTCGGCGTCGAGCAGCATGCGCACGCCGATGCGGTCCTTGACCGAGCCACCGGGGTTCATGAACTCGCACTTGGCCACCAGCTCGGCTGGCAGATCTCGGCCGATGCGAGCCAGCCGGACCATCGGCGTGGAGCCGACTGCGTCGAGAATGGAGTCGAGGATGCCTTCGCGAGGATGCGCCATGTCGCGCATCCTACGCGCGGCGCCAAGGCGTGCCAACCGGCCCCGGCGACCAGATCAGAAGATGGCGCAGTCCTTGACCGGGACGGCGAGCCCGGGCGCGCCAGGGATCCGCCCGCTGCCGCCGGCGCCGCCGGTGCCTGGCGACAGCGTGGTCTGCGGGATGGCCACGGTGGCCGAGCCCAGGCACACGATGGCCGCGGTGGGGCCGCCGCCGCCGCCGCCGCCCGAGCCACCCGCGCCGCCCGCGCCGCCGTCACCGCCAGCGGCGCCGTCGCCTGCGTCATCTTGCTTGCCGCCGCCGTACTCGCCGCCCTCGCCGCGCATGCCGCCGGCGCCACCGCCGCCGCCCGAGCCGCCGCGGCCACCGGCGCCGCCGCGACCGCCGCTCACCTGCGACCCTCGCACCAGGAACTGCGAGTCACGCGCCACGATGCCAAACGAGCCGCCGCCACCTGTGCCCGGCGTGCCCGCGGTGCCGCCGCACCCACCACCGCCGCCGCCGCCGCCCGACGAGCCATAGGAGTCACAGGAGCCCGCGGTGCCGCCGCCGCCGCCGCCGCCGCCACCGCCGCCGCCGCCTGGGCCGCCCGCGCCGCCGCCGAGGCCGCTCGACACCACGTACCGCAGCCCCGAGAAGGCGCCGTACTCGGCCCCGCCCACGCCGGCCGAACCCAGGAGCCCATCGGCGCCGCGCTCACCCTCGGTGCCGTTGAGCGCGCGCCCCAGCGCGCCCGCGCCCGGCAGCGCGCCGCCATCTCCTGGCGCCCCCGGATCTCCGCCGTTGCCGGCGTGCCCCGGCTGGCCGCCGTAGCCGCCGTTCATGCCGCACGGCGACAGGCCGCGCGCGCCGCTGGTGGGCCGCGCGCAGTCGTCGCAGCCGATGCCGTCGTTCTCGCACCCTTGCACGCCCTGGCCCGCCGGACCGCCCGGCTCGCCCATGGTGCCGTCGGTGCCGCCGATGCCGTTGCCGCCAGCGCCCGGCCGCACCTCCACCTCAGCCAGCTCCACCATCTTGGCGTTGCTGAGCACCATCGCCACCGACGACTCGCCGGGCATGGTGGCGTCCTGGCTGCGCACCACCACGCCGCTGAGCTTGGTGGGCGCCGCGATGTCGACGAACGTCACCGCTGGCGACGCGGCCAAGATCTCCGTCCGGGCGGTGCCGGGCCGCCAGCCATCATCGAAGCTGCCCTGCACCGACACGCCGGAGACCATCTGCACTTGCTCTTCGTACAGGCCCGCCTTCACCGCCACCAGCCGCGGCGGGCTCGCCGCCTTGGCCAGCGCGATGCCGCGCGCGATGGTGGCGACGGGCGCGGTCTTGGTGCCAGCGGCGGCGTCGCTCCCGCCGCGCGCCACGTACACCGCCGAGCACAAGGCGTCGCACACCGGATCTTCCGGAGGTCCATCGAGTGGGCCGCCATCTGGTGAGCCCTTGCCAGAGCTGTTTGCGCACGACAGAAGACCCAACAGCAAACCACACATGACCAGGCGCATAGGTGCTGCTGACTATAGCCGTTCTGTCGTCGAAGTTCCGAGCTTTGCGATGTAGGGCGTCGGCCCACGCCAGTTCGCGCCGGAGCCAGCACGTCTGCGCCGCACTGCGCCGCGAAGCGTGACAAAAGCTACGAGCTCATCGACGCGATGCGTCCACCACCGGAGGCTCGCCGCTGACCGTCTTGAGGTGCATGGCCTGCGTGGCGAAGGCCAGGAGCCGCCCCTGGTCGTCCCAGGCTTCGATCTCGCCGATGGCCACGCCGGCCCGCGCGCGCCGGACCTGCGCGGCGAGGAGCAGCCACTCGCGGTCGGTGTCGTCGACGAAGTGCGCGGTCAGGTCGAGCGAGGGCGCGTGGAAGTGGTAGTCGCCGGGGCCGATCGCGCGCTGCAGCGCGGTGGGCATGTTGTCGAGGAGCGGCGGCAGCGCCAGCCGATCCAGCAGCCCGTTTCCCAGGCGCTGCGGCACGCGGTAGCGAAACCAGCGCGCATAGCGGGCGGGCCCGGCCGTGAACTCTGGCGTCCAGGAGCGCTCGCCGTCGGCGATCCGGCACTCGAGCTGGTGATAGAAGCGAAAGCGGTGGTACGGGTTGCGCGGCGCCAGATCATCGGTGGGCAGGGCGTCGGCCAGCGCGCGCACGGAGGGCATCGCCGCGCCGCGTACGTCAGGCCCCACGCGCTCGCGCGAGAACGTGGCGGTCGCGACCGCGCCAAGCTCGGCGTCCGGGTTACGGACCTCCACGCAGAGCTGCGCCGTGGCCCCGCCCCGGCGCCTGACCTGCACGGACACCTCGAGCTCGCCGCACCGCACCGGCGCGCAGAACATCACCGTGGTCGAGCACAGGCGCAGGCTCGGGTCGTCGAGCTCCGCCTGCGCCGCGCGCAGCGCCACGGTATGCACCACGCCGCCGCAGGGCATCAGGTAGTCCCAGGCGTCGCCTAGCGCCAGCCGGTAGCGGCCGCCGCCCAGCGCCTGCACGCTGGTGTCCGCAGCCAGATCCGCGGCCGGCGGTTGCGCGCCGTGCGCGGCGGGCTCCCCGCCGCTCCCGTTCACGACGCGCCGTCGGTGGCCACCAGCACCAGCGCGGCCAGCGGCGGCAAGGTCAAACGCAGCGAGAAGTCCTGCTGGCCGACCCCCACCGGCTCGGCGTCGAGGCTGCCAAAGTTGCCCACGTTGCCGCCGCCGTACGAGGCGCTGTCGGAGTTGAGCAGCTCCATCCAGCGACCGCCGCGCGGCGTCCCCACCCGGTAGCTGTCGCGCACCACCGGCGTGAAGTTGATGACCACGACCACCGGCGGATCTCGGTCCTCGCCCAGCCGCGCGTACGCGATCACGCTGTGGTCGGCGTCGTCCACCACCAGCCACTGGAAGCCATTGTCGGAGTGGTCCCGGCGATGCAGCGCGGGCTGCCCGCGGTACGCGGTGTTGAGGTCGGAGATCCAGCGCAGGATCCCGGCGTGCTCGGGCCGGTCAGCCAGGCCAAAGTCCAGCTCGCCGTCGTGGTTCCACTCGCTAGGCACCGCCAGCTCGCCGCCCATGAACAAGAGCTTCTTGCCCGGCGTGGTCCATTGGTAGGCGTAGAGCGCGCGCAGCGTGGCGAGCTGCTGCCAGCGATCTCCGGCGCACTTGGTGAGCAACGAGCCTTTGCCGTGAACCACCTCGTCGTGTGACAGCGGCAACGTGAAGCGCTCGCTCTGCGCGTACATGGCGCGGAAGGTCAGCTTGCCGTGGTGATGCTTGCGGTGCAGCGGGTCCTGATGGACGTACGTCAGCGTGTCGTGCATCCAGCCCATGTCCCACTTGTACGAGAACCCCAGGCCGCCCACCTCGGGTGCGCGCGTCACCCCGGGCCACGACGTGGACTCCTCGGCGATCATCAGCACGTCGGGATAGGTCTCGCGCACCGCCACGTTGAGCTGCTGCAAGAAGCGCTCGGCGTCGCGATCGCGGTTGGAGCCATCATGATCCGGGATCCACTCGCCCTCCTTGCGCGAGTAGTCGCGATACAGCATGGAGGCCACGCCATCGACGCGGATGCCATCGGCGTGGAAGACGTCCAGCCAGTACATCGCGCTGGAGATGAGGAAGGCCCGGACCTCGTTGCGACCGTAGTTGAAGATGTAGCTCGTCCAGTCCGGATGAAAGCCGCGGCGCGGATCTTCGTGTTCGTAGAGGTGGGTGCCGTCGAAGAGCCCCAGCGAGTGCGCGTCGGTGGGGAAGTGCGCGGGCACCCAGTCGAGGATGACGCCGATCCCGCGGCGGTGGAGCAGATCGATCATCGCCATCAGATCATCGGCTGTGCCGTAGCGTAACGTCGGCGCGAAGTAGCCGGTGACCTGATATCCCCAGGAGCCATAGAACGGGTGCTCCATCACCGGCATCAGCTCGACGTGCGTGAACCCCAGGCGCGACACGTGGTCCGCCAGCGCCGCCCCGAGCTCCCGGTAGCCCATGAAGTGGCCGTACGGCTTGCGCCACGACCCCAGGTGGACCTCGTAGATGCTGATCGGCGCGGCCGCGCGCGCGCCGTGGCGGCGCGTCTTCATCCACTCCGCGTCGTGCCACACGTGCTCGCTGTCGCACACGCGCGACGCGGTGCCAGGCGCCGGCTCCGCGGCGAACGCCACCGGATCGCTCTTCTCTATGGTGGCGCCGGATCTGTCCGTGATGGCGTACTTGTACAGCGCACCGGCAGCGACGCCCACGACGAAGGTCTCCCAGATCCCGGTCGAGCCGTGAGGCCGCAACCAGTGCCGGTCACGCTGCCAGCCGTTCCAGTCGCCGACCACTGCTACGGCGGTGGCGTTGGGAGCCCAGACCGCGAAGTACGTGCCGTCACGTGCTGCGGTCCCGGTCGCCCCGGCGGCGCCGGCCCGCACCGGATGCGCGCCGAGCTGACGGTACAGGCGCTGATGGGTGCCCTCGCCAAAGAAATGCGCGTCGTCGCTCGAGAGCAAAGAGAAAGCCGAATCGGTCGTCACGGTCATCGTCCCTCGACGGGCAGGAGACGATCATCCACCCGCGCTGTCAACCACCGCGCGCCGCGAGAACGACGCAGAGCATCAGCGCTGACGCCATCGCGAAGATCGAGCCTCGCCCAGGCCGACGCCGCCAACGGACCGGCCGCAAAGAACGGTGTGCGCAGCGGCCACGCACCGCGCGTGCCAGGCGGCGTCCGCCGGGAGCGTCGCACGCCCCGGACGCCGCTGCCAAGAGAGAACCTCGCGCCGCCGCGGCGTGCGCAATCCCGCGGCGGCCTGGAAAGTCCTTGCTATAGTGGCGGGCCATGGCCACGGTGCTCACCGCCTGGACCCGCCTGATCGTGGACTACGCCGCGAGGCAGGGGCTGACCGAGGCCGAGGTGCTAGCTGCCACCGGCCTGCCAACTGGGGCGCTCACGGCGCCACGCATCGCCGCGGAGCACAACCAGGACATCTGGACCCACGCCGCGCTCGCCCTGGGGCAACCCGACCTTGGCGTTCAGCTGTCCGAGCACACCATCACCTGGCGCGCGCTCGGCGTGGTCGGGATGCTGGCCCGCACCGCGCCCACCGTGGAGCACGCGCTGGCGGTGGGCGCGCGCTACCATCGGCTGATCAAGGAGTCCGGCGAGGTGGCGCTGCAGCGGCGCGGCGAGTTCCTGGTGGTCCACGACTGGCCGGCCCAGGACGGCGCCGCCCTGGCGCCCGCTCGACGGCGCTGGCCGCGCGCCATGGCCGAGGCGATCATCGCCAACTACGTGACGCTGGCCCGGCAGTGGACCGGCGTCGAGCTAACCCCGCGCGAGGTCTCGTTTCAGCACGATCCGCCGGAGCGTGACCACCAGCTCGAGCGCTTCTTTGGCTGCCCCGTGCGCTTCGCCGCGCCCACCAACTCCGTGACCTTTCATCGCGACGTCGCGCTCTTGCCGCTGGCCACCTGGGATCAGGACGTGCAAGCGCAGCTCGAGGCCAGCGCGCGCCGCGAGCTGGCCGCGCTCGGCGGCGACGACCTGGCCGACGTGGTGGCCGCGATCTCCGTTGCTCGAGCGAGGAGATCTCGACGTCACGCGGGTCGCCCGCCACCTGGCCACCAGCCCGCGCTCGCTGCAGCGCCGGCTCACCGAGCGCAAGGCGTCGTTCCGCGCGCTGGTGGACAGCGCGCGTTGCCGGCGGGCGGTGACGCTGCTGCAGGCCGGGCACTCGCTGGAGCAGATCGCCGAGCGCATCGGCTTCTCCGATGAGCGCGCGCTGCGCCGCGCCTTGCGGCGCTGGACCGGCCGCACCGCGCGCCAGGTCTCGCGCCCGATGAGCCCGATGACCTCCGGCTCGCCGCTGGCCGCGTAGCCCGGCGCGCACGCCTTGCGAGCTCGCGCCTCACAGCTCGGTGACCGCGCCCACCACCGGGAGCTGGAGCCGCAGCTCGAAGTGCTCGGTGCCATGCGCATAGGGCGCGCCGTTCCACGCCTCGAAGACCGGCTGATGATCCGGCACCATGCCGCTACGCGGCAGCCAGGTGGTGTAGAGCCAGCCAAGCGCGCGCAGCTCCAGCTCGATGGATCCCGACAGCGCCACCTCTGCCACCTTCATCGGTGGAAATCTCGCTTCGCTGAGGTCGGCCGCCAGGGTCGCCGACTCCGGGATCTCCAGGCCGATATCATATCGGCACAGCTCGAGCGCGACGATCTCCGGATCATCCCACTGGTAGCCCAGCCACTGCCCACCGGCGAGCCCCTGCTCCTGTGCCCACTCCTTCATGCGCGCGGTGGCCTGCGCCACTCGCGGGTTGCCGTACGGCCGAAACACCCGCAGGTAAGCGACCCGCCGCGCAGGCAGCGTCCTCACCCGCGCGACGAAGCCATCAGCGTCGTCGCCCGGCGGCAGCGACGCCAGCGGATCGCCGCCCGGCAGCGCGCTCAAGAACTGCGCGCGCCGCTCGCGCCGCAGCACCTCCACGTCGAACGCGCGCGGCGACACACCATAGTGCTTGCGAAAGCTGCGCGAGAAGTCCGAGCTGGAGGCAAACCCGCAGGCCAGCGAGATCTCCGTCAGCGTGGCGCCGTCGCCGTGGGCGATCAGGTGCAGCGCGCGCTCGAGGCGCACGCGCTTGGTGAAGTCATGCAGCGTCTCGCCGACGATGGAGCGAAAGATCCGGTGAAAGTGATACGGCGAGAAGCACGCGACCTGCGCCACCTCGTCGAGCGTGACCGGCGCAGACAGGTTGCGGGTGACGTGGTCGATCGCCCGGTTGACGCGCTCGAGATAGTCAAGGTTCGCAAGATCTGGCAAGTCGCTCATACCGACGCCATTGTACCGTCTGGTGATGACGACACCTGCCATGACTCTTGGAGCCTTTTCGGTGAGCCTCGCGGTCAAAGATCTCGCGGCGTCCCGCGCCTTCTACCAGGCCCTGGGCTTCGTGATCCGCGCCGGAGATCCTGCACGCAACTGGCTGATCCTGCAAAACGGCAACGCCACCGTGGGTCTCTTCCAGGGCGCGTTCCAGCGCAACATGCTCACCTTCAACCCTGGCTGGGACGCGGCTTGCAACACCCTGCCTCAGTTCACCGACGTGCGCGAGCTGCAGCGCCAGCTCCAGGCCGCGGGCCTGACCCCGGTCAAGGCAGCCGATGAGGCCACCACGGGCCCGGAGAGCTTGATGCTGATCGATCCGGACGGCAACCCGGTGCTCATCGATCAGCACGTGTAGCAGCGCGCGGTGCCCAGCGCGCGGTGCCCGCTCAGGTCGGCGCGGCGCCCCCGTCCCTCGCCGCGACCGCCCCACCACCAGGAAAGGCGCCGATCAGATCAGCCAGGAAGATCGACGTGGCGGCCCGTCATACGGGAGAAGCATGCCGCTGCGCGACGCATACTGGCTTACCTCGGCCGCACAGCGGTGCGTCGCCGCGATCATCGCGGTGGCGCTGGCCGCCGCGCCGGCGGTCGCCGAGCCGCAGTGGGCCACCGATCTGCGCGCCAAGGCCGAAGCGTGGAAGCGCGACCTGCGCGACGCGCTCGATAGGCTCAAGGCCGCAGCCGACCAAGCCAGGCGCCGCCTCGCGGCCGACGCGAACCTGCGCTTGGATCAGCTCCTGGCGATACTCGACGCGCGCGCCAGCGCCATCGAAGCGCTGTTGCGAGAGCAGGGCGCGGAGTTCGAGGCCCTGGCCGCCGCGCGGGCCCGGCAGGCGCTGGCGTTCGCTCAGCAGCTCGAGCGCGAGCTCGCCGAAGTCGCCGCAGGGGCGCGGCGGGAGATCTCGGTAGACGCCGCGCGCCTGGCCACCGGCTCTCGCGCCGCCGTAGAAGACGCGCTGCGCGACGCTGGCGCCAAGCTGCGTGACGTGCGCCTGATCGATGGCAGGCTCGTCGCCGAGGTGGTGACCCAGACCGAGGCCAGCGCGCAGCGCTGGGGCTGGGCGCTCATCGGCGTCGGCGGCGTCGCCGTGCTCGCGGTCGGACTGGGAATGATCTGGCCGCGGCGGCGCAAGCAAGACGGACCGGTGAGGCGGTGGCTCGTCACCACAGGCGGCCTCGTCGTGGTCGTGGGCGGTGGCGCGATGGCGTGGCACGGCGTGTCGCGCCTTCTCTCACACGGCCGCGACGCACCTGTGGTGCTGGCGTTCGCGCGCTGCGAAGCGCTTGACCGAGCGCCGCCCGGCGCCGATCCCGCCGCGCAGGCTCGCATGGTACGCGACCTCGCGCGCTGCCAGCTCGCCGCTCCCGACGACATGACCGCCGCGGTGATCACCGCGGCGCTGACCCGCGCGCTCGCGCGCCCATCCTCTGGAGGCTCGCCGTGACCCGACCGCGATCTAGACCTTGGTCCGTCCACCACGCCCTGCTCGCGGCGTTTCTCGTCTTGCTAGCTGGCTGCGCCGACGCCTGCGACGGCTGTGGCGCGCACCTCGGCGAGGAGGCTGCAAAGAAGCTGGGCGGCACAGTCGACAACTTCGTCAACCAGATGCCGGCGATCCTCGGGCAGATCGACGAGCTGCTCGAGAACAACATCGGCGCGATCAGCGATGGCCTCGCGAAACAGATCCAGGAGGTCAACAAGCTCTTGCGCGAGAACATCGACGGCATCAACGCAGCGCTCAACGGCACCATCGACAACGTCGACGCGATGCTCGCCGCGCGTATGGACCAGCTCTTCGCGTTCTCGCGCGACTTCCTCGCCGATCTGAACAAGGTCGTCGCCCACCAGGTGACCACGCTTACCTACAACCTCGAACGGCTCATCAAGACGCTCGAGGTCTCAGGCACCGAGCTGCTCGAGTCCGCGGGCTTCCAGGTGGTACGGACGCTCAAGGAGGGCAACCGCACCTTTGCGGTGGTGATCGGCGGGGTGGTCGAGACCGTGGTCTTGGTGGTGGCGGGCAGCGTGATGGCGCTCGTGGTCTTGCTCGCCGGGATCTTCTTCATCCGCTATCGCAAGAGCATGCGTGAGGGCACGGGCAAGCTCCCGGCCTGGCAGCTCGGCGTGGCCTCGACCTTCTTCGGGCTGGTGTTCGCGGTGGCCGCGCTGATGGTGTTTCTGCCGAGCGCGCGAGCGTCGGTGGCATCGAGCCGGGTGCCGCTCTCTGATGAGCAGGCCTGCGTCGAGGCGCTGCCCGCTGCCGGCGCCTTCGTCGGACGCTACCGAGGCATCACGCTGTCCGAGGAGCAACGCGAAGAGGTCGTCCGCCTCGTCGGCGCGCTCTACGAGTGCGAGGCCCAGGGCGCGATCGCGAGCCAGCGCACCACCGCGCGCTCACTCGCCGCCGACCTCGAGCGCATGCTCGGCGCGGCGCTGCGCTGCCGTCGCAACGAGGACTGCGACGCCACCAAGCACGAGCGCTGCGAGGTCGGCGTGGGGCTCTGCACCACGCGGTGCGAACTCGCGCAGCACTGCCCCACGGGCCAGGTCTGCCACGGTCCGGACAGCATCGGCATGTGCGCGCCGCCGTGCAGCGCCTCGGCGCCGTGTCTCATCGCCGGGATGCAGTGCAAGGGCGGCGTCTGCGAGCTGTCGCCGTCGTCTGGCGGCACCGGCGGCACCGGCGGCACCGGCGGCACCGGCGGCACCGGCGGCGAGCGACCTGGCGCGGTGTTCGTCCCTGGTGGCAAGCTGCGCGACGTCATCCGGTCCCTTTGCCCGGGCCCCAGGTGTCCCATGAAGTGCATCGGCGCGGGCTGCGTCACCGATCCCGGGCCGGTGCGCGAACAGCCACCGGAGGCCAGGCCGCCGACGAGCCTACCGCCAGCGACGCGGCCGACGCCGGAGCTACCACCGGCGGTCCACCCGGGGATGCGCGACCTGCGTCGCACCCCGATCCTGACGTTGCCGCTCGATCGCTTCTCCGACCCGCGCCTCGCGGCGCCGAGGGTCCGCGAGGCGATCGAGGCACGGCCGCGATGAGGGCGCTGCGCGCCGCCGCGCTCGCGATCGCGGCGCTCGTCGTCGCCTGCGACAAGCCAGATTGGCTCGCAGACCTCGAGCGCAAGCTCGACGTCGCCGTACCACAGATCGTCGCGGCGCTCGACCAGCTCGCCGCCGACCTGCCGGTGGCAGCGGCCCGCGTCGACGCGGTGGTTGGGCAGCGTCTCGCCGAGCTCGACGCGGAGCTGCGAGACGCCGTCGACGGACTGAACCTCGTCCTGGCGCAGAACCAAGGGCGGCTCGACGCCGCGCTCACCGCTCGCGTAGAGGACCTGGCGCGCTACGCTGCTGCGCTCGGCGCCGACGTGCATGCCATCAGCTTGGGACTCACCAGTCAGATCGGGGCCTCGGTGGACGCGACCCTGCGTGACACTCGCGCCGCGGCGCAGCGCCTGCTCGCGACCTTGGGCGCGCAGGTCACCCACGTCGAGCAGCAGGGAGATCTCGCGGTGGCCCAGGTCGCCGACCAGGCGCAGGACACGATCGTACGTCTCGCGAGCGGTGGCGCGCTCGCCCTGGGGCTCGTCGCGGGCGCGCTGGTGGTGCTGCTACCGATCACGCGGCGCCGGCCAGCGGTGTTCGCGCTGCAGATGAGCCTGGCGACCGCGGTGGCCGGCGCAGGCGCCGCGCTCGTGCTCTCGAGCGAGCTGCGCGCACGCTTGATCCCGACGCAGAGCGTGATCGTGGCGCACGACGCATGCTCCGCTCCGCTGGCGACCGCAGCAGACTTGCTAGGCATCTCCACTGTCTCGGCTGCCAGCATGGCAGAGCTCTTGCCGCGGCTCGCGGCGTGCCAGGCGCTGGCGACCTCGCGCGCGCAGCTCGACCTGGCGCGGGGGCGCCTCTTTGCCCTGCGCGCACGCCTCGGCGCCACCGCGCGCTGTACGAATGATGACGACTGTCCGGCCGGCAGCCGCTGCGAGCTTCGTCTCGGTGCGTGCCAGGCCGGCTGCCATCGCGACGCGGACTGCCCGGCGGGCAGCTTGTGTCACCCGATGGGGGCACGATGTGGCCCGCCGTGCGGCACCTGTCCGTCCGGAGCGCGCTGCGTCGCCAGCCGCTGCGAGTGGACTCAGCGCTCGCCCGGGAGCGGTCGGGGGCCGCCGCTCATCCTGGGCGGTCGCGGCGAGCTGGGCGCTTGCCTGCGAGATCCGACGTGCCGCGCGCGCGTGCTCGCACCTCGACGATGAACCCAGCCAGCGGGTGCCGCGCGGTCTCCAGCGGCCCGGCGCTTGGCGCGTTCGGTCCTTCCGGCCTGGCGCCAGGTCCTTAGAGTGCGGCCATGCGCTCGCTCGTGGCTCCCTGCCTCTTGCTCGCCGCCCTCGCGGCGACGGCCCACGCTGACGGACCGTGTCCGCGCGTGACCGCTCCCCATGATCCGGTGTGTCGCCCCTTCGCGGCCATGCTCTTGCCCACCGCCTTCGCTGGCATCTATCAGCCGCGCGGCGACCTTGGCACCTGGATGGGCGGCGGCCTCGAGGCCGTGCTGCCCGCCTGGTCGGACAACTCGCCGGCGTTTGGCCCAAGCCAGGGCAAGGTCCGCTTCGACGTGGGGCTCTACCGCTCGACCAAGGACGGGATGGGCCTGATGACCACGTATCGCGGCGGGGCGCAGGTATCCTTTGAACGCAACGCCTCCCGCGCCTGGCTCATCCCGTACTTCGCCGCCGACGTGGGCGGCCAGTGGCGCGACGGTCATCACGGCTTCGTCGATGGCGGCGGCGGGCTCTACCTGTTGCACCGGCGCAGCGCGATCATCGATCTGGAGGTCACCTACCAGATCCCATTCTCCCAGACCGACGACCTCTCTGGCCTGCGCATGCGCCTGGCCGCCAGCTTTGCGCTGTGGTGAAAGGCGAGCCCTCCATGAAGCTCACGGTCAACGGCACGGCCCACGAGGTGACGGCAGATCCCGAGACCCCGCTCTTGTGGGTGCTGCGCGATCACCTCGGGCTCACCGGCACCAAGTTCGGCTGCGGCGTGGCCCAGTGCGGCGCCTGCACCGTCCACCTCGACGGCCACCCGGTGCGCGCCTGCGTCTATCCGCTGGCCGAGGTGGCCGACAGGAAGGTGACCACCATCGAGGGGCTAGGAGCTCGCGGCAAGACCGCGCTGCACGTGGTGCAGCGGGCCTGGCTCGCGGAGAACGTGCCGCAGTGCGGCTACTGCCAGTCCGGCCAGATCATGAGCGCGGTGGCGCTCCTGGCTGCCAACTCCGCGCCCAGCGATGACGACATCGACAGCGTGATGGCGGGCAACCTGTGTCGCTGCGGCACCTATCCACGCATCCGGCGCGCCATCCACCGCGTGGTGGCCGAGCTCCGAGCGCCCGACGCCGCGGCGCCGGCTGCGGATGCTGTGCCCGCTGCGCCCGACGCGGCGAAGGCGCCCGCAGCGGCGAAAGGCCACGCGCCATGACCCTCTCCCGACGAGGATTCCTGCGCCTTGGCGCGGCCACCGGCGGCGCGCTGGCGCTCGGGTTCCACCTGCCCGGCTGCGCCTTCTTGCCCGGCCCGTCGGCCACCGCGCAGGCCTTCGCGGCCACCGGCGAGCTGCGGCCCAACGCCTGGCTGCGCATCCTGCCCGACGATCGCATCCTGTTCGCGCTGGACCGGGTGGAGATGGGCCAGGGCACCATGACCTCCCACGCCATGCTGATCGCCGAGGAGCTGGAGGTCGATCCGCGGCGCATCGAGATCGAGCACGCGCGCGCCGACCGCGCCTATGACAACCCAGACGCGGACCTGGGCTTCCAGATAACCGGCGGCTCGAGCAGCGTGCGCACGAGCTGGAAGCCGCTGCGCCAGGCCGGCGCCGCCGCGCGCGAGCTCTTGCGCCGCGCCGCCGCGGCCACCCTGGGCCGTGCCGCTGTCGGAGTGCGTGGCGCAAGACGGCGCCATCTTGCACCCCGCGAGCGACCGCGCCCTGCGCTACGGCGAGCTGGTGGCGCGCGCCTCGCAGCTCCCGCTGCCGCAGGACGTGCCGCTCAAGCCGCCGGCGCAGTTTCGCTGGATCGGCAAGCCGCTCGACCGGCTCGACGGGCCCATGAAGGTGGACGGCAGCGCCGTCTTCGGCATCGACGTCACGCGCCCGGGCATGGTGCAGGCGGTGGTGGTGCGGCCGCCGGTGCGCGGCGGGACCGTGACGAGCTTCGACGCGGCGACCGCCGTCGGCGCGCTCGACGTGTTCGCGATCGAGACCGGCGTGGCGGTGGTGGCCCCCACCTACTGGCAGGCGCGCCGCGCCGCCGATAGCATGCAGCTCGAGTGGGCGCACGGCGCCTTCGCCGAGGTGACCACCAGCTCGCTCCGGCGGAGCTACCACGCGATGGCGCGACAGCCCGGCGAGACGTTGCGGAGCCAGGGCGACGCCGAGCGCGCGCTGGCTCGCGCCGCCAAAGCGCTCGACGCGACCTACGAGCTGCCGTACCTGTCGCACACGCCGATGGAGCCCATGAACGCCACCGCGCACGTGCAGGACGGCCGCTGCGAGGTGTGGGCGCCCACCCAGGCGCCCGGCATCGCGCGCGCCCAGGTCGCGGAGGCGCTCGGGCTCGATCAGCGCGACGTCGAGATCCACACCACCATGCTCGGCGGCGGCTTCGGCCGGCGGCTGGTCCAGGACTACGCCGTGGAGGCCGCGCGCATCGCCGCCAAGGTCGGCAAGCCGGTGAAGGTCACGTGGTCACGCGAAGACGACCAGAACAACGACTTCTACCGGCCGATGGCGGTGTCGCGCGTCCGCGGCGCGGTGGACGCCGCTGGGACCCCGGTGGCCTGGAGCCATCACCTGGTGACGCAGTCGATCCTCGCCGACGTCGGCGAGGACTTCATCGCCGCGCTGGCGCCCGCCGGCGCGCCGCGGCCGCTCGCCCGCTTCGCCACCAAGGCCGCGCCCGCCGCGTTCCGCCGCGGCGTCATGGTGGATCAGACCGCCGTCGAGGGCGCCAAGGAGCTGCCGTACGCCATCCCCCACCTGCGCGTGGCCTTTACCGAGGCGCACTCCGCGGTCAAGGCCGGCTTCTGGCGCGCGGTCGGGCACTCGCACACGGCCTTCGTCACCGAGAGCTTCCTCGACGAGCTGGCGCACGCCGGCAAGCAAGATCCGGTGGCGCTGCGACGCCGGCTCCTGCGCGACCACCCGCGCCACCTCCGCGTGCTCGAGCGGGTCGCCAGCGAGGCTGGCTGGGGCAGCCCGCTGCCCGCCGGCGTGGGCCGCGGCGTCGCGGTGCATGCGTCGTTTCGCTCGGTGTGCGCGCAGGTCATCGAGGCCTCCGTGGAGCCGGCCGGCGATGGGCGAGGCCCCGGCACCATCCGGATCCACCGCGTGGTCGCCGCGCTCGATTGCGGCCGCGTGGTCAACCCGCAGCTCGTGCGCGCGCAGGTCGAGAGCGCCGTGGTGTTTGGCCTGTCCGCCGCGCTTCGCCAGCAGATCACCTTCGAGGCGGGCCGCGTGCAGGAGACCAACTTCCATCGCTACCGGCTGCTGCGCCTGCACGAGTGCCCGCGCATCGAGGTCCACCTCATCGACAGCGAGGAAGATCCCACCGGCGTCGGCGAGCCCCCCCTGCCGCCGGTGGCCGGCGCGCTCGGCAACGCCCTGTTCGCCGCCACCGGACGCCGCCTGCGCCGCCTGCCCTTCGAGCTCGCGCTCGCCGAGCCTGACCTGCCTGCCACGGAGCCCACGCCATGAGCCGCCCTCGCGCTCGCTCGCTCGTCCTGTGCGCCGCCGCGCTGGCGCTCGCGATCATCACGCAGCGCGGCCTGGCGCAGAGCCCGGCCGCGGATCCGGACGCGCAGGCGCGCGCCGCGTTCCTCACGGTGCATCGCGTGCTGACCTCTCCGCGCTGCCGCAACTGCCACCCGCGAGGGGATCGCCCGCTGCAGTTCGACGACGGCGTCCCCCACGCGCAGGACATCAGCCGCAGGTCCGTGCAGAACGGCATGCCCTGCTCCACCTGCCACCGCGACCGCAACGGCGAGCTGCCTGGCCAGCCGCCCGGCGCGCCGCACTGGGGCCTGCCGCCAGCGAGCGCCCCGATGGTCTTCGAGGGCAAGTCCCCGCGCGAGCTGTGCGAGCAGCTCAAGGACAAGCAGGCCACCGGTGGCCGCGACCTGCCCGCGCTGCTCGAGCACATCGAGAAGGACCCGCTGGTGCTCTGGGGCTTTCGCCCAGGCCCGGGCCGGACCCCGGTCCCGGTCCCGTTTGCGCAGTTCACGGCCGCCACGCGCACCTGGGTCGCCCGTGGCGGCCCATGCCCGGAGTGAGCGGGCCCGTGCGCGTGCGCCGTGAGCACGCGCCGTGACACCGATGTCGCGGCGCGGGCCAAGGTCGCGCGGCGCGGCGGGCGCGGTGAGCTGCCAACCGCTGGCTTTCTATGGAAGCTCGCCGGCACGAGCCTTGCTCAAGCTCCGGCCATCATGAAGCAAGCGTCCCTCTCCCCTTTCGCCCTGGCGGCGACCCTCCTTGGCCTCTTTTCCGCATGCACCGAGCCGCAAGCAGAGGAGCTCATCGACGGCTGCGTGGGCGCGCTGCGGGTGACGCTCCCGCTGACCACGGTGCCGGCCAAGGTGAAGGTGGAGTATCGCCACGGCGACCGGACCGAGCTGGTGGTCGCCGACGAGTGTACCTCCTCGCTCTCCACGCTGGTGATCGAGCGGCCGGCCGGGGCGCTGCTGGTCGACGACGGCGGGTTCGGCTATACGCCCCCAGCCACCTTCGATCTCAAGGTCCTCGATCGCGACTGCAGCGGCACCCGTGCGGACATCACCCTGGTCGACGTCAAGGCCCACCCTGTGGCCGGCCTGCATGGGTCGTGCTCTCACGCCGAGGTGACGCTGCCGGCGCGCTGAGCGCGGTGAGCGCGGTGAGCGCGCTGAGCGCGGTGAGCGCGGTGAGCGGCCGGCGCAGGGCGACGCCGTGCATCGCCCGGGGATCTCTTGACAGTCCAGGCGCTGGTGCCAGGCTATTCCGCCGTGGGAGAGCCCGCTCCAGATCTGACGGCGCTGCTTCGCGCGTGGCGCCGCGGTGACAAGGCCGCGTTCGACGAAGCCGGCCCGCTCATCTACCAGGAACTGCGCCGCCTCGCCGCCTTCCACCTCCGGGGCGAGCGTCCAGGTCACACCCTGGGTCCCAGCGATCTGATCTCGGAGGCCTACCTGCGGCTCGCTGGCGGCGAGCCGATGGACTTTGGGGATCGCGCGCACTTCTTCGCGATCGCGTCGCGAAGCATGCGCCAGATCCTCGTGGATCACGCCCGCCGCCGCAACGCCGACAAGCGCGGCGCTGGCGAGCGCCCGCTGTCATTCGATGAGCGCCAGATCGCGACCGATCGGCCCTGGGAGTTGACCGCACTCGACGACGCCCTGGTGGAGCTGGCCAAGCTCGATGAGCGCAAGGCGCGCATCACCGAGCTCCATTACTTCGGCGGCCTGTCTCACGAGGAGATCGCCCAGATCTGCGAGCTCCACGTCAACACCGTGGCTCGAGCGCTCCGCTTCAGCGAGGCCTGGCTGCGCGCCCAGATGCAGCGTGGAGCCTGCTAGCAGGCTGGGGGTCGCCATGCTCCCCGCGCCCGCGCTGCGACACCGATCACACCGCGCGCGCGCCGATGGGGGCTAGCGCCGAGGTCGCGCTAATGTTGCATCGGAGGGGTCATGAATCAGGATCGCTGGCGCCGCATCGAGGGACTATTTGACGAAGCGCTGGAGCTCCCAGAGGACGAGCGCGTCGCCTTCCTCCACCGGGCCTGCGCCGACGCGCCCACGCTGCAGCGCGAGCTGAGCGCCATGGTCGCCGGGATCCCGCAGGCCGGAGAGTCCCTGCGCGCGGCGGTGGCCACCGAGGTCTGTCACCTCGCGGCGGAGACGGTCACCGGGCTGGTCGGCCGCCGGATCGGCCCCTTCTTGCTGACCAAGCTGCTGGGCGAGGGCGGCATGGGCGCGGTGTACCTCGCGGAGCGCGATCCGTCCGAGTTCACGCACCGCGTGGCGATCAAGGTCCTGTCGCACGCGATGGCCTCCCCGCAGGCGCAGGCGCGCTTCCGCGACGAGCGGCGGATCCTCGCGACGCTGGAGCACCCCAACATCGTCCGGCTGCTCGACGGCGGCAGCACGCCCGACAAGCAGCCGTACCTGGTGATGGAGTACATCGAGGGCGTCGCCATCACCACGTACGCGCGCACCCAGCGCCTGTCGGTGCGCGCCTGCATCGCCTTGGTGCGCAAGGTGTGCGCGGCCTTGCAGTACGCGCACCAGAACCTGGTGATCCACCGCGACATCAAGCCGAGCAACATCCTCGTCGACGCCGCTGGACAGCCCAAGATCCTGGACTTCGGCATCGCCAAGCTGCTCGCGCCGGTGCCAGGGCTCGACCGCGAAGCCCAGACCCGGACCGGCGCGGCGCTGTTCACCCCCGAGTACGCGAGCCCGGAGCAGGCCCGCGGCGACGCGGTGTCCACCGCGACGGACGTCCACGCGCTCGGCGCGCTGCTCTACGAGCTGGTCACCGGACGGCCCCCGCACCGCATGCCCGAGAGCGCCCTCGAGATGTTGCGGGTGATCTGCGATGAGGAGCCCGAGCCGCCGAGCCACGTCGCGCCCGCGGAGCTGCAGCGGGTGTTGCGCGGCGACCTCGACAACATCATCCTCAAGGCGCTGCACAAGGAGCCGGGCCGACGCTACGGATCCATGGAACAGCTCTCCGAAGACCTCGGCCGCTTCCTCGATGGGCTCCCGGTGGCGGCCCGCACCGCCACGCTCGGGTACCGCGCCCACAAGTTCTTGCGGCGCCACCAGGCCGCGGCGCTGGCGGGCGGCCTGGGGATCACGCTCTTGCTCGGCGCCACCGCGGTCTCGGTCCGGCAAGCCCAGCGCGCAGACCTGCAGGCCGCGGCGGCGAGGACCGAGCGCGCGCGCGCCATCGACGCCGCGCACCTGGCGCAGCAGGAGGCCGAGCGCGCCCGCGCCGCGGAGCTGCGCGTGCAGGCCCAGCTCGATCAGCTCACCTCGGAGCAGGCCGCGCGCGCCAAGGCCGAGGCTGAGGCCCACGCCAGAGCCAGGGAGGCCATGTACAGCCGCGAGCAGCTCCAGCTCGCGCTCGACAAGGCGCGCATCGAGAAGCTCCTGGCCCAGGACGAATCGCAGCGAGCCAAAGACGCGGATGCCCGCGCCCGCGCGGCGACGCACTCCGAGCGCTCGACGCGCGAAGAGTGCTTTCGCGCCGTGGGGCTCATTCCGGAGAAGAAGACGAGCACGCAGGCCGGCACCTACTGACCGAGCCCAGCGCGTGGCGCCGGCGCCGCGGGCCCGGGCTCCTCCGGATCGAGCAGATGGGAGCCCAGAGGCTCGAGGCCACGCGGCCGTTCTCGGTCGGCGTCGCCCTGACCTGTTCATCCTATCAGGAGGCGCGGCGCCCGAGCGCGCGTGCGGATTTTGCTGATCGATTTTGCTGATCGACGTCGGGCGCGCCGCGCAACCAGCGCACCCACCCCGTGTCTTCCAGCCGAGGCCCGCGCGCATGCGTCGCCACCACCTCGCCACCACGATCCCGCGTCCGCGCCCGCTCACGCATCGCGTCGTACGCTCCGCAGCCTGGGCAGCATGGACCCCAGCGCGCGCGCGCAACCGGCCAGCAAACACCAGCACCCGCCCGATTGCGAACGCGGCGACGGACGTGACAACGTGGGCTGTCATGCCGGTGCGTCGACTCCATCCTGCCGCGGCAGCCGCGCAGCTCACCGCGTCGCCGCGATCTCCACGCCGCGGCCCGAGGTGACCCAGATGCACGCGCACGCAGTGTCCAGCCAGGCTGGCGAGCCCGCGCCCGGTGATCGGATCGGCAACTACGAGGTGATCCGCCCGCTGGGCCGCGGCGGCATGGGGCAGGTGTTCCTGGCGCGCGATCTGCCCCTGGGCCGGCGCGTCGCCTTGAAGTTCCTGCGCGGCGACGCCGACCAGTCGCTGGCGCGCCGCTTCGTGGTGGAGGCCCGGGCCACCGCGCGGTGCGTCCACGAGAACATCGTGGTCATCCACGAGGTGTCCTCATGGAACGGGCTGCCGTACATGGTCCTCGAGTACCTGGAGGGCCAGACCTTGCGTGAGGTGATGCGCGCCGCGCCGCTCACCGTGTCTCACGCGCTGGCCCTGCTCACGCCGGTGGTGCGAGCCCTGGGCTGCGCCCACGACGCGGGCATCATCCACCGCGACCTCAAGCCGGACAACATCTTCGTCACGCGCCAGGGCGCGGTGAAGGTGCTGGACTTCGGCATCGCCGCGCTGCTGCACGCCAGCGACGACGGCGGCCAGCGCGACCTGGCCACGCTGGCCCAGGTCGATCGCGGCCGCATCTTTGGCACCGGCCCGTTCATGGCGCCAGAGCAGTGGGAGCGCGGCCCGGTGGACGGCCGCGCCGACCTGTTCTCCTTTGGCGTGATCGCGCACTACGCGCTGGCCGGGCACCACCCCGCAGGCCGCCTGGATCCGGCCCACCTCGAGAGCGCGACCCGCGACGCGACCGCGCCGTTTCGCTCCATCGCGCACGCCGTCCCCGGCCTGCCCGACGGCCTGGTTCAGGTCATCGATCGCTGCCTGTGCAAGCGCGCCAAGGACCGAACCCAGAACGCGGCGGAGCTGCTGCGCGGGCTCGAGGAGCTGGACCCGCGCACGCCGGCGCGACGGCGCGAGGACGCATGTCCGTATCCCGGACTGCTCGGCTTCACCGAACGCGACGCGGACCGCTTCTTTGGCCGCGCGCGCGACGTGCAGCGGGCGCTCGAGCTGCTCCGCACCCGCGCGGTGGTGGCGATCCTGGGCCAGAGCGGCGCCGGCAAGTCCAGCTTCGCGCACGCCGGCCTGGTCCCCTTCCTGCGCGCGGAGCAGGAGCCGTGGTCGGTGGTCACCCTGCGGCCAGGGCCGCGCCCGCTGGCCAGCCTGATCGGCGCGCTGCGCGAGCTGCCCGGGCTGGCGATCAGCGGCGAGGACAAGGCGCGCCTCGCGTCCGAGCCGGGCCGGCTCGGCCAGTGGCTGCGCGCCTGGTGCCGACAGCGCGGAGCTCGCGTGGTGGTGCTGGTCGACCAGGCGGAGGAGACGTTCACCCTGTGCCGCGATCACGACGAGCGGCGCGCCTTCCTGGCCTCGCTGCTGGCCGCGGCCGATGACCCGGGCGAGCCGCTCCGGCTGGTGCTGACCATGCGCTCGGACTTCTTGCACGAGGTGGCCGGCATCCCAGAGCTGGCCGACGCGGTGGTGCTGGGCACGCTGCTCCTGTCGCCGCTGGACCAAAGCAGCCTGCGCGCCGCCATGGAGGGGCCGCTGACCCTGGCCGGCTATCGCTTCGAGGAGCCGGCGCTGCTCGACGAGATCGCCGCGTCGTTCGATGGCGCCCCGCACGCCCTGCCCATGCTGCAGGCCATGGCGCTGCAGCTCTGGGGGCAGCGCGATCAGGCGACCCGGATGATCCCGCGCGCGGCGCTGGCCGCCATCGGCGGGGTAGCCGGCGCGCTGGCGCGCTACGCCGACGGCGTGCTGGCGGCGCTCGGCCAGGACGAGGAGCGGCTGGCGCGCGCCATGTTCCTGCGCATGGTGACCGGCCGCGACACGCGCGTCGCCGTGTCCCGCGCGGACCTGGAGGGGATGGCCAGCGCGGCGCCGCTTGTGCTCAGCGCGCTCCTGGAGGCGCGCCTGCTGGTGGACCGCGACGACACCGCCACCATCGAGCTGGCGCACGAGGTGCTGATCACCGGCTGGCCGCGCCTGGCCGACTGGCTCAGCACCTCGCACGCCGAGCGCGCGTTGCGCGAGCGCATCGGCAACGCCGCGACCACCTGGGACGCGCACCACCGAGCCGCCGAGCTGCTGTGGGATGGCGACGCGCTGACCCACGCCGAGGTGCTGGTGCGCTCGACGGCGCTGATCCTGTCCGGCGTGGAGGCGGCGTTCATCCAGGCCTCGGCGGCGCACCGGGACCGGCGCAGGCGTCGTCGTCGGCTGCTGCTCGCCGCGAGCGTGGCGCTGGTCGCCGCGATCGCGGTGGCCTCGACCGCGGCGCTCGCGCTGGTACGCCGCGCCGAGCGCGCCGCGCTCCTGCAGGCCGAGCGCGCCACCGCGGAGGCCGCGCGCTCCGCCGCCGCAGAGCGCGCGCTGGCCGAGAAGGTGCGCGTGCTGGAGCAGACCGAGGCCGCGCGGGCCCGCGCCGCAGCGGAGGCCGCGGGCCGCCAGCGCGAGGTGGCGGCGCAGCGCGAGGTCATCGAGCAGCGCGAGGACGATCTGCGCGCCGCCTTGACCGAGACGCGAGCGCTGCTGGGCGAGCGAGATGCGTCGCTGAGCGCCGCCGAGCGCCTGCGCGGCGAGCTCGAGAGCGCGCTGGCGCGTGAACGCAAGAACCTGGCCCGCGAGCGCGAGCGCGCCGACGCGCTGGCCCGGCGACAAGCCAAGATCATCGGGGACCTGCCACCGTGAAGTTCGTCCCGCTATCCGCCGCGTTGTTCGCCGCGATATCCGTCGCCCCGGCGCTGGCGCAGGGCCAGCCGGCGCCAGCGCCGCCCGGCCCGTCGCCCGGCCCGCCGGCCAGCGCCAGCGCCAGCGCCGAGCAAGAGGCGCGCGCCCTGTTCGCCCAGGGCAACACGCACTTCGCCAGCAATGACCTGCCGCGCGCCGCCGAGCTGTACCAGGCTGCGCTCGAGCGCTGGGATCAGCCAGGCATCCGCTTCAACCTGGCGGTGGTGCTGATCGAGCTCGACCGCTCGCGGCAAGCCTACCAGCACCTGACCGCCGCGCTCGAGCACCCCGAGGCGCTCGGCGAGCGCGTAGGAGAGGCCCGCAACTACCTGCGGCTCCTGCGCGCGCGCCTGGGGACGATCACCGTGACCTGCCCCGGCGGCGCGACGTGCGAGATCGACGGGCAAGGCCTGACCGCCGGCGCCAGCAAGCTCACGCTCGAGCCCGGCTCACACACGCTGGCCGCGCGCCAGCGTGGCCACGAGGCGTACTCGCGCACGCTGGTGCTCGAGCCCGGCACCAGCCAGGCCGTCGACATCTCGATGAGCCCGCGGCGCGCGCGCCTGGTGCGGCGCTGGGCTAGCTGGGTGCCGTGGTCGGTGGTTGGCGGCGGCGCGCTGATCGCCGCGGCCGGCGGCGGCGCGGTCGTGCTCGGCCGCCGCGAGGTGGCCGACGTGCGCAGCGAGTTCGACGCCCGCTGCGCCACCGGCTGCGCCGGCGGCACCCCGCCGGACCTGGCGGCGCGCAGCGACCGGGCCCACCGCCAGCAGCAGCTCGGCTACGGCGTGCTGAGCCTCGGCGGCGCGGCCCTGGCCACCGGCGTCTTGCTGGTGGTGCTCAACCAGCCGACCGTCGAGGCCGCGCCCGCGCTGTCCTTGGGCCACGGCTTGACCGGCGACGCCACCGTCGCCTCGGTGGGAGGACTCTGGTGATGACCGCTCCTGACCTTGGCCCAACGCGCCGCGCGCGGCGCACCTTCTCCGTCGTAGCCTCCGTCGTGGCCTCCGTCGTCGCCTGCCTGCTCACGCTCGCCGCTGGCTGCGAGCAGCTAGAGACCCGCAGCTGTCCCGGCGAGGTCGCGTGCCCCGCCGACTCCGCGTGCTGCGGCGCCACCTGCGTGGCCACCTCGTGCCTCAACGACCAGCTCGACGCAGGGGAGGAGTGCCAGACCTGGAGCCACCGCGCGTGCGCCGCCGAAGGCTACGATTTCGGCCAGGTCGCCTGCACCAACGCCTGCACCTTCGATCGCTCACCGTGCGCGCGGTTTGGCTTCACGCCGTCCGAGCGACCGGCCTGCGGCACAGCGCGGCCCAGCGGCCTGGTGGTCTCCGGGGACACCCTGTGGACCTTCAGCAAGACCGATGGCGTCGTCGGGCGACAGGCGGGGATGGCCTGCACCAGCCGGGACCTGGGAGCGCCGCTGGCCTTCCTCGCCGCGCTGGATCCGAGCACCGCGGTGGCGGTGCAGTCCGCCGCCGCCAACGTGACCATGCCCATCCAGGTGCTGGCTGGCGACGAGCTGAGCGCGGTCACCTGGAGCGGACTCGGCAACGCCACCGGGCCGCTGGCCCGCGTGGTCAGCGCGCGGGCTGGAGAGGAGGCAGATGTGTACCTGGGCCGCGGCGACGCCATCCTCACCACGGTCAGCAAGGACGGCACTGGCTGGCGCGCGCACAGCCGGCGCGCCACCTGCGGCGGCACGCGCGGCGAGCTGCGCAGCGTCATCCCCCGAGGCACCTCGCTCCTCATCACCGAGGTCACCCCCAGCATCGCCTCCATCGGCGTGGTCGCCCGCGATGCCAGGGTGGACGAGCTCGCGCGTAGCTGCACCCCGTTGCCGTACCGGCTGGGCATCGTCGCCACGCTCCGGATCCGCGATCAGGACTTCCTGATCGGCAACGTCGCGCCGGAGGGGGCACCCCTGTTCGTCGCGGTGCTGGAGGTCGGGGCGGTCACGAGCACCGGCGTCTCGCTGGTGGAGCACCTCGGCGCCGAGGGCGCCATCGGGCTCCCGAAGATGTCCAAGGCCGAGGCCGCCTGGACCGGACCAGGTGACACGCTGTACCTGCTAGGCCGGCTCGCCGACAGCTCGAAGGTCCTGCTGTCGTTCGCCGGCGGGCGCTGGCGCGAGGTCAAGCCAGGCCCCCAGGGCCGCCGGATCTTCGCTGGCGCTGGCGCCCAGGATCGCATCCTGGCGCTCACCGATCACGGCCTCGTCGAGTGGTCCGGCGTCGGATATCAGCTAGTACAGGATCTCGCCGCGAGGCCGGTGTGTACCGGCTGCGTGCTGCGCGCGGTGGCCGGGCTGGGCGGGGCCGAGTGGGCGCTGACCAAGGGGGTCCTCTGGAACGCCACCGTCAACGGCGTGGAGCGTCTGCGCCCGCTGGGGCCGGGGTCCTTCCGGTGGGAGCCGCATCGCCTGGCGGTGCGGCCAGGCGTGGAGCAGCCCTGGTTCGCGGCGTGGGCGCAGTCGACGCCCTCCACCTTGTACCTCCTGCGTGGCGTGGGGGACCGCTTCCCGGGCGACACCACCGTGCCACCGCCAGCGCCGGTGCGGACCGATAGCTGCGGTACCACCGGGCGGCGCGCCGAGGCCGTCGCGCTGACGCTGAGCGCGGCGCATGCGTACCTGTTTGCTCGCGTCGGCAGCGGCTCGTCGGAGTGCCCGCTGCGCACGCACCTGCTGGCGCGCAGCCTGGACGCCCGCGACCTCACCGAGGTGTGGACCGGCGACGCCGAGATCAGCGCGGCCGCGGCGCCGCACAACGCGCAGGACGTGGTGCTCGCCGTGGTCGAGGGCGTCGGCCCTGCGGGCGCGGCGCAGCTATGGTCCTTCTCGCCGAGCGCGGCGGCCCCGCCCGAGGTGCTGGTGCCCGCGCTGCCTGCCGGCAAGGTACACGCGCTCTGGGCGGAGACCGCCACCAGCGGATGGCTCGCCGGCGACGGCGGCCTGCTCGTCCGCTTCGAGGGCGGAGGCCTGGCCGCGCCGCTGCCCGCCGAGCCAGCGAACTGGAGCCTGCTCTCTGGCGCCGGCCCCGATGATCTCCTGCTCGCCGCGACCAGCGGCGAGCTGCGCCACTTCGATGGCCAGAGCTGGAGCGAGATCTCCTCGCCCGCCCAGGCGGACAGCGAGACCGCCGATCTGGTCGCGGTGCACGGCACCGCCGACCAGCTCCACCTCGGCATCGGCACTCGCCTCTACTCGCTGCGCGTGCCGCGCCGACCCGCCGTCGCGCCTATCTGCCCGCTCGAGCCGTAGCAAGCGCCGGCCGATCCCCGCGGCGTCACCCGGGGCCTCACGTCCGTGTCACCCGGTCGGGGCGCTAGCCGTTGGGGCGGTCGAGCTGCAGCAGGTACTGCATCAGATCGGCGCGATCGGCTTCCTTCACCTTGCGGTGCGGCGCCGCGGCGCCCAGCTCGGCAGGCGTCGAGACCTTGATGTCGTCGACGTCGAAGTGCCCGCCGCCGGGTCCGGAGATGACGATGGTGTTCGTGATCCCGGCGGCGAGCGTCACCGGCACCGAGACCGAGCGAGCGTACTCGAAGACCTGGCTCGTGGAGGTCGCGGCCAGGGGCACGCTGGTCTCCACGCCGTTGACCTTGAGGCTGATGGTCCGGGAATGGCTGGAGCCGTAGCGCAGCGTGATCACGCCAGCGCCACCAGCGCCGCCATCCACCCCGCCGAAGGTCAAGGTGCCGCTGACGTCGCGCAGCCGCACGAACTTGGCGCCGCGCGCGGTGCGCGACAGCGAGATCCCTGAGCTACCGGCGGTGACGCCGCGCTCCGCCTGCAGCACCTTGCCGCCGGTGGCGGTGAACACGTCGGCCAGCCGGGCGGCCGAGCCGTCGTGCAGGTACGGCGCCGAGCGCCACAGCCCCAGCAGCGTCGGCGTGTCAAGGCCCAGCAGCGCGCCGCCGCGTCGCTGGCCCGACCCGGTCGAGATGGTGCCGACGTTGTGCAGCTTGAGGGTAACGACCTGGCTGTCGGTGAACAGCGGCCCGCCATGGCAGCCAGCGCAGCCCTCGGCGACGAAGATCTGCCGCCCATGAGCGGCGGCGGCGGTCATCGTGCCGTCGGGGTTGCGGTACGGGCTGCGCGGGAAGCGGCTGGCGACGAACGAGGACACGTACGCGGCCAGCGCGTCGAGCTCCGCGCTGCGCCCGCCCTTCTTGGCGCCCAGCGGCGCCGAGCTGGCGGCGAAGGCGGCGTCCGACATCAGGCCGGCGCCTCCGAACGGACCGCGGATGTCGTTCTCGAAGTCCTGGATCTCGTCGAAGTTGCCGGTCCAGTGAACGCGCCCCATGGCCATCCCCCCGCGGCCCAGCAGGCTGGCGGTGTTGCGCAGCCCCTCGCCGCGGCCGGTGAAGTCCCACACTCGCTCGTCGCTGCCACCGTCGAGGTGACAGCTCGCGCACGCGATGTAGCCCTCGGCGCTGATGCGGAGCACCGGATCGCCACCATCTGCGCTCGCCACCTTGCCCTCGGAGTCATAGAACAGCTTCTTGCCGGCGAGCTGCGCCGCGGTCAGCGTCTCGAACGCCCCGCCGGAAACCTGCACCTGCGGCGCCGCGGTGGACGCGACCTCGCCGCGCGCCAGCAGGCCGGCCACGTTGAGCACCGAGACCGTGCGGGAGGCGTCGTTGTACACCCACAGCCGCTTGCGCGCGCCATCCAGCCACAAGCTGCGCGGCGCGGCGCCCACCGCGTAGCGCCCGCGGTTGGACTGGATCCCGATGAGAAACGGCGAGGCGACGGTCAGCGTGTCGATGACCGCCACCGAGCTGTTGCCGCGCAGCGCGACGAACGCGTAGTCGCCGACCGGGCTCACCGCCACCGCGGCCGGGCCTTCGCTGTTGTCGAGGTCGCGGCGCTCCTCGAGGCGCTCGGCGCCAGCGGCCAGGTCCAGCGCGCACAAGATCGAACGCACGCTGCGGTCAGACGTCAGATCCGCGGGCTCCACGAGCAGATCCTTGAAGGGCACGTTGGCGAGCCAGCGCACCGCGCCGCCCGAGAACAGGCCGCGGTACACGTTGTCCTTCTTGGCCGTGACCCACGCGGTCTTGCCGTCGGGAGAGATCGAGATGCCGGTCAGGTAGTTGGGCACGCCGCGCGCGTTGTCGGCGCGATCTGGATCGCCAAACTGCGGCTCGCTGCCGTAGCCGCGCGACGCCACCAGCGGGATCGTCCGGCTCAAGGTCAAGGTCGCGCCGCTGGCCACGTCCCACACCTCGCCGCGATCTTCTCGCGACACCAGCCGCGACACCAGGACCCGCGCGCCATCCGCGGTCACCGCGAGCGCGCCGGGCTCGGCGCCCAGGGGCAGCACGCCAGTGATGGTGCGGGTGGCGACGTTGATGCGAGCCAGCGCGCTGGACCCGGCGAGCGTCACGAACGCGGTGCGGCCGTCGGGCGACATCGCCAGGCCCTCCGGAGCCGAGCCGTACGGCAAGGCCACCGAGGCCAGCGCGGCGCCGGTGGCGCTACGGATATCGATCTTGTCGGCGTCGCGCGCGGCGATCCACAGCGTGCCGTCGAACGCAGCGGCGAGGCTGCGCGGATTGGCGGCCACGCGCTGCTCGGGCACGGACACCGCCATGGTGTCCAGGTTCAGCCCGGTGATGGTGGAGTTGTCCGGGTTGACCACGAACAGCTTGCCGCCGGCCACCGCGAAGCGTCCGCTCTGCGTGGGCCGCGGGCCGGTGGGCGGCGCCGTCATCACCGTCAGGCCCACCGTCTTGCTCGCCACCGCGCCCAGCGCGTCCTTGACCTGCGCCGTCACCGTGTAGTGCCCCGCGGCGGCGTAGCTGTGCGACGCGGTGGCGGTGGCGCTCCAGGCGGTGGACGCGCCGTCGCCAAAGCTGAAGCGATACGACAGCGGCCCGTTGGGGTCGCTGGCGGTCACCTGGAGGCTCGCCGCGGCCCCGGGCGAGACCGGCGCGGGCGCCGCGGACAGCGCGCTGATCGCCGGCGGCCGGTTGCCTTGCGAGGTCGCGCCGGTGGAGAACGAGAACGACATGCCCTCGATGCCGTTGCCGGCGACGTCCTTGATGCCTCCCGCGGTGAGCGTCACCGTGTACGTGGTGCCCAGCGCCAGGTCGGCCTGGGGCGCGATGGACAGGATGCCGTTGCCGGAGAAGGCGAGGTCCACAGGGACGTCCGCGCTGGCGCCCAGCGCGCGCAGGTGGACGTTCTGCGCGTTGACCGTGCTCATGTCCAGGGTCTCGTGGACGAGCACCTGGATGGAGCCGCCGCGCGGGAACGAGACCTGCCCCGGCCGCGGCACGTGATACGACACGAACGGCTTGCGAGTGTCCGGCTGCGCCTGATGCGCGACGATGCTCAGGCCGCCCCTGGGGTTGCCGTTGCCGCCCAGCACCAGCAGGTTGCCCAGCGGTAGCTGCCAGTGCGATCCGTCGATCAGGCGCTCGCCCCGCGCCGAGATGCCGTAGCGCGTGACCGACGGGGTCGGCGACTCCACCGTCCGCATGTCGATCTTGTAGGTGTCGTAGAAGCAAAAGTCATCCTGGCAGTGCGGGTACACCACGGTGGGGCTGTCCGGCGTCGGGATGCTGGCGACGAAGCGCAGGTTCGTCGGGTCTGAATAGTCGACCACCTGGAAGGTCTTGCCAGAGAAGATCACGTAGTTGCCATGCACCTCGGGCCAGTACGCGCCGATCGAGAGCCGCAGCGTGTCGAGCAGCACCGGGTGCGCCGGGTCGCTGATGTCGTAGGTGGCCACGCCCTCGGCCTGCGTCGATGCCCAGATCAGCAGGTTGCCCAGCACGATCGGGTGACCGACGATGCCGGTCTCGTTCTTGGGGTTCCACGTCGTCCCGTTCTGCTGCACGCCGCGCTTGTAGATGGGGATGTGATCCGGCAGCGCATGATATGGCCACATGTTCCAGACCTGCCACGGGTACGACAGCGCCCCGCGCGCACCGACCGCGGAGCTCATACCGATCGCTCTGGTCTGCGCGCCGTCGAGACGGACGATGTTGCCGCCGAAGCTCTCCGCGCGGAGCGGCGCCCCCGCCTGGACCATGTCTCCTTTGTAGAGCACGCCGTGCGCGTTGAACGTGGGGTTGGGGACCTGTCCGGGCGGCAGCGCTTCGAAGGCTCTCGGCGCCGAAGGGTTGGAGATGTCCCAGACCCGCTCCTTGGTGTCCGAGCCCGGCGGGCTCGAGGGTTGCTCGATGGAGGTGTACAGCCAGCCGTTGAGGTACGAGATCGCGGCGACCCGGCCCTGCAGCGGGAGCACGTTGGCGGCCAGGATCTGCCCCGCGGTGTACGTGGCCTTGTTCAGACCGCGAGCCCCGGGGAAGCCCGGCTTGGCGGCCGGGGTCACGCTGGTCGGCGAGAACACCAGCGCGCTGGCCAGCGCCGAGAGCTGCCCGCCCTCGCTTGACCGCTGGTCGGTGGACGAGGCGGTGGACGAAGCAGCGGATGAAGCAGCGGACCGATCCTGGTCGTCGAGCCTGGCCAGCTCGGCGGGTGTCGGGTCTGCGGGGTGGACAACCTCGGGCTCGGCGGACTCCTCATCGATCGATGGAGAGAGCCCACACCCCGAGGTTGCACAGAGGAGTGCAATGGACGTGGAGACGGATAGCGTTCGCATGCGGCCACCAAGAGCAACTCGCGAGCCAGCTCGCCCGGCCGCCAACTAGCTGTCTTGCCTGCGCGTGCGCGCGCGCGTCGCGCCGGTTGATGGAGACGCCCTACAACGCGGGTCTCTGGTCACCACGTGCGGCGCGATCGAGATCGTGATGTAGCCCGCGCCGCGAGTGCAACCGGTGGTCCGCAGTGATGGCTCGATCCCGCAACGCTCGGCGACTCCGCGAGAGGTCACTCCGAGCTCGGGCCTCGTGATACACCTGCCCATCGCCGTGGAACACACCACTACCGTCGACAAGCGCAGCGCCTCCGTCCCCACCGACACCGTCCGGGTCGAGGTCGTGTCTGGCCGCTCGGCCGGCACCGCCACCTTGTTCGACAGCGACACCATCACGGTCGGCAGCGCCGAGGGCAACACCCTCATCATCGACGACCCGCTGGTGTCGCGCTTTCACCTGGAGCTGGTGCGCGCGCCGGACACCATCCGCTTGCAAGACCTCGACTCCACCAACGGCACCTTCGTGGGCCCCACCCGGCTCGCGCTAGGCTTCTTGCAGCCCGGCACCATCGTGCGCATCGGCGCCACCGAGCTGCGCATCAGCGCCGGCCGGACCATGCGCGTGGACCTGGCGGAGGAGGAGCTGCCCGGCCTGCGCGGCAGCTCGCAGGCCATGCGTCGCCTGCTGGCCACCGTGCAGCAGGTGGCGCCGGGCAACGCCTCCGTGCTCATCACCGGCGAGTCTGGCACCGGCAAGGAGGTCACCGCGGCGGCCATCCACGCCCTGGGGCCGCAGCCCGATGGCCCGTTCGTCACCGTGGACTGCGGCGCGCTCGCGCCACAGCTCGTGGCCGCCGAGCTGTTCGGCCACGAGCGCGGCGCCTTCACCGGCGCGGACCGGATGCGCAGCGGCGCCTTCGAGCGCGCCGACGGCGGCACGCTCTTTCTCGACGAGATCGGCGAGCTGAGCCTCGACGCGCAGACCGCGCTGCTCGGCGTGCTCGATCGTCGCCGGTTCCGCCGGGTCGGCGGCGGTGAGGAGATCGGCATCGACGTCCGCATCGTCGCGGCCACCCACCGGGACCTGCGCAGCGAGGTCAACCGCGGGAGATTCCGCCTGGATCTCTACTACCGACTGGCCGTGGTCCTGCTGACCATCCCGCCGCTGCGCGATCGCCTCGAGGACCTGGTGCCGCTCATCGGCCACTTCCTGCAAGAGCTGGGCAGCGACCGGACCCCGCTCGACCTGTTCGGCCAGGACGGCCTGGCCGACCTGGCCCGGCATAGCTGGCCCGGCAACGTCCGCGAGCTGCGCAACACCGTGGAGGCCGCCCTGGTGCTGGGCCAGCTCCCCAAGCCCGCGCCAGCGACGCTCAGCAGCTCATCGCTGCTGACCAGCGAGCACCTGGAGCTGCCCTATGCGCAGGCCCGCGCCGAGCTCATCGCCACGTTCGAGCGCGACTATCTGGCTCACCTGCTCAAGCGCGCCGGAAACAACGTCTCCAGGGCCTCGCGCATCTCGCAGATGGACCGCTCTCACCTCAGCGAGCTCATCCGCAAGCATCACCTGCGCGCCAGCCGCGCCCGCGGTGGCCGACCGACGCGCAAGGATCCCTGACGCCTGGTGCTTCGACCGGCTCGCCCCTGCGTCGGGCGAGCGCTGGGCAGGATGAGGTCACCTGCCCCATGGAGCCTCCACTTGCGGGCTCAAGCCAACAACCGCGGTGGGCGCCGCGGCGCGCCAACGACATCCCGCGCAGTTCCTCGTGGGTGATGCGCGGCATGCCGCTTGCTGAGGGCCGAGGTGATGCGATACCTTCGGCATATGGCAAAGTGGGTAGGGAATGACCGAGAGGCATACCCCGGATGTCCAGAGACAGATCGGAAGGCCATTGAGCATCTCAGCTCAGATGCAGAGGCGACGCCGACCATCCAGATAGCGATGGCGCAAATCGACCGACTCCTGACGCTAGTACCGAATAAAATAGTTACCAAGAGCGATGCGCCCGAGAATGGAAGAGAGCTTCACAACTGGAACACCATTGCACCTGCTATAGTTCTCAGTGCTGCGAACTGTTTACTGTCTCTTAGATGTCTTGCACAGACGGGACCGCCACGCCGAGAACAAGACGCGAACATTTTGCTCCGCCGCCTCTACGAGCACGTTGTGTGCTTTGCATGGCTCGCGATCGAACCCAACGTGAACTGCAAGCAATGGGTGGCGTACGATTACAGATATCGACTAATAGCAGATGAGGAAATGCAACAAGAAGGAGAGCTCGGCCTATCCTCCGAAGAGCGTGCTAATTTCGAAGCGTATCGAAGTGCGAATAAGGATATGCCGAATCTTCTCATCCGCGCCCGCGAAGCAGACAACTACTGGCGCGAGAAGCTGTTAGCTTCCGCTCCAAAAACGTTCTCGCTGATGAGCACATACACAGCGATTTACCGTTTCTCGAGTGCAGATGCACATCCGTCACCACAGAGTCTTTTCGCCTACGTAAATCCAGGCTCAGCCGCCGGTCGATTCATCATCGGCGGCGTGACGCAGCTAACCAATAATGATCGACATGCATACCCACTAGCACCGTTGATATTCGCCTTTCTGTTGTTGGTCGCTGGAAAGGTACTCGACTATCTGGAGATGCCTACGGCAGCAGATGTGCTCTCAGCCTTCTCGCAGGACGGGCCTGATTCTTGACATAGGAGCGATTCAAGGCGTGACGTGAATGGCGTCAGGATCTTCGGCGGCTACGCCGACCGTTGTCCAAGGAGCAGCGTCGCGTGGATCGCCGTCATAGGCTGGGCCAGGCAATGGTTGCGAATCAAAGCACTAGACTTTTGTGGCTTCGTCCCTTAATTTTGGTTTCATGCTGACCATCGCAGGTGGGATCGTATTGGGGTTTCTTGCTCTAAGTGCTATTGGCGCACTCGGTCAGACACAAGATGGCAACTTCTCCTTCGGCCGCCTTTTCGGAAATGTATTCACGCTTGGGCTGGTGGTCCTGTGTGCAGGGGCAATTCTTGTTGGTGTATTTGTTCTCCTAAGCAAGGCTAGGTGATTCTTAGACTGCTGCAACCTGGCGATCGAGGTCACGCCAACTCACTGTTCCATTCTTTGGCGTCTGAACCTCTTGTTAGTGGTTGGTACCCTCGATGGTCGGCGGTGACACGCGGATGAGGTCGGCATCCTGAACCAGGTGCGCGTCAGGTCGTGGTCAGCGCTCTGTGCCAAGGGGAACGCGCTGCCGCTCTGATGCCACACCGCATGGCATCATGCCGGCATCAGATGGGATCAATCGGACCGAAGCCATTGAAGGCGCATGCAACCGCTCGCACTGTTGGTGCTTCGGATTCGGATTACGCGCGCTCCCTCGTTCACCGTCCGTGCCGCGTCAAAGCGCACCTTTGAGGTCGGCCACGGCCGCCGCCGCGATCACGGCTGGCGCCACCACCGCCGGCGCCGCGGCGGGGCGCGGGCGCACCACCAGGAACACCTTCATCTGTCCCTTGCCCTTGACCTCGATGGGGCCGCGCGCCTCGAGCTCGAAGTCGGCGGCGAGCAAGCTCGCGGTGGTCTCGCTGACCTGGACCCGGCCCGGCACCCCGGTCGACTCCATGCGGCTGGCGATGTTCACGGTGTCGCCCCAGAGGTCGTAGATGAACTTCTTCTCGCCGATCACGCCGGCCACCACCGACCCTGTGTGGATGCCCAGGCGGATCGCCAGCTTGGTGTCATGCAGCGACGAGAACTCGGCGACCTCGGCCACCATGTCCAGCGCCATGCGAGCGATGGCGCCGGCGTGGCCGGCCACCGGCTGCGGGACCCCGGCGACCACCATGTAGGAATCGCCGATGGTCTTGATCTTCTCGAGGCCGTACTTCTCCGCCAGCCTGTCGAAGCCGCTGAACAGCTCGTTGAGCATGCGGACCAGGTCCTCCGGTGGGGTGTGAGAGGCCACCACGGTGAAGCCGACCAGATCCGCGAACAGCACCGACACCGCCTCGAAGCGGTCCGCGATCAGGCTCTCGCCCTTCTTGAGCCGATCCGCGATGGCGCCGGGCAGCACGTTCAAGAGCAGGCGCTCGGAGGTCTGCTTCTCGGCCACCAGCTCCTTGGTGCGCTGATGCACGAGCCCCTCCAGGTTCTCGCTGTGGAGCTGGATGGTGGCCGCCATGGTGTTGAAGTTGTCGCCGAGCTGGCCGATCTCGTCCCGGGGCAGCTCCGGCGCGCGCGCCGTGAAGTCCTTGTTGGCGAACCGGCTCACGGTCAGCGCCAGCGCGCGCACCGAACGCGACAGCGCGGTCCCGAGCGCGATGGACACCAGCAGCGCCACGCCCACCACCGCCAGCGACAGCTTGAGGGACAGGCCGCTGGTGGCCGCCAGCGCCGCGCTCATCTTGCGGTCCGTGATATCCACCCCCAGCACGCCCAGGCAGCGCCCGCGCGCGTCGCGAAGCGGCGCGCCCTGCAGCGAGCGCAAGGGGTAGTACGCGGACACCGAGCTGACGCCGAACTCGGCGTCGGCGATGAAGTCCGGCTCGAGTTGCCGCTCACAGGCCGACAGCGCGCGTAGCAGGAGCGGGAAGCCGGAGATGTCATAGACCTGGCCGATGTGGCTTATCTTCTCCGGTCCGGTCAGCGGCTGGCCTGCGGCCAGCTTGGCCCGCAGCGCCAGCACGTCGGCGTCGGCGACGAAGCGCGGCTTGGCGGGATCCGAGGTGGGCGAGAGCAGATAGGCATACTGGATGAGCGCGGGCTCGGCGCCGCGGATGGCCTCGAGCTGCTCCGACAGGAGCCGGTAGTCCGCCGAGCTCTCCAGCGCGTCCACCTCGTGGGGCTCGAGCGGGGCGCCGTCGCCGAGCCGCGCTGCCAGCCGCTGATAGGCCTGCGGATCGATGAGGAGCGAGCCCAGGTGCGAGATATCGAGCAGGCGATCTCGCAGCTCGGCCTCGAGCTGACGCTCGACGAAGCGGTAGAGGAACAACGCGAAGACGATGCTCAGCGCCGCGCTGACGCCAAAGAACGAGATCGTGATTTTCCTTCGGAGCCTCACCGGGTGGCGAGCATTCTATGCCACGTGGCCCCGCGTTATTGGCGCCGCAGCCACCCGTCCAACGTGGGCCACTCCACAAGCCGACGTCTTGATGTGAGCCCTGCCGCGCTTTGCAGGCCTGCGGCGCCGGACGGCCCCGGGGTTCATGCGCCACCTCACGGCTCCTCACGTCCCACGAAGACGCGCCGCCAAAGCTCGTGAGCCGGTCCACCACCGGATGCGCAACCGTGCGGCACGCCGCGCATCCTGGAGGTCATCCCCGGCACACAAAAGATCTCTTCCGCTATGACGGACGCTTGACAGCACGTCCGTCATAGCGGAAAGTGTCCTACAGAGACAGACACCTCTGCCGTGCGTGCTGGCCGCGATCCTGGGTCGCTGGCCACGAGCGTGGGCTGGGTGCTGTGGCTGCGACGTGACGAGGTATCCCCGATGCATCCCTTCCTTCTAGCCCTGCTTGGCGGCGCCCTGATCGGCCTGGCCGCCTCTGCGTTGCTGCTGTTTCACGGCCGAGTGGCGGGCGTGAGCAACATGCTGAGCGGCCTGCTCACGCGACCCGCGGCCGACGGCGCCTGGCGCGGCGCCTTCGTGGCCGGCCTGGTGCTGACCGGCGCGGTGGCGCTGATGGTGGCGCCCCAGGCCTTCGACGAGCTGCCGGTGCGGGCCCTGGGCCCCACCGCGCTCGCCGGCATCTGCGTGGGCTACGGGGCCCGGCTCGGCAACGGCTGCACCAGCGGACACGGCATCTGCGGGCTGGCGCGGCGCTCGTCGCGCTCGCTGGTCGCCGTGCTCACCTTCATCGCTACCGCGGCGGTCACCGTCTACATCGCCAACCATCTGCTTGGAGGCCTGCAATGAAACGCAACCTGCTCGCGCTCTGCTGTGGAGTGCTCTTTGGCATCGGCCTCCTGGTGAGCGGCATGACCCAGCCGTCCAAGGTGCTGGGCTTTCTCGACGTCACCGGCGCGTGGGATCCGAGCCTCATGTTCGTCATGATCGGCGGCATCGGCGTCCACCTGGTGCTGTCGCACTGGATCGTGAAGCGGTCCGCGCCGCTTTTCGACACCACGTTTCACCTGCCGGCGCACCGCCGCTTGACCCCAAGCTTGTCGGCGGCGCCGCGCTCTTTGGCGTGGGCTGGGGGCTCGGCGGCTTCTGCCCTGGGCCGGCGCTGACCACTGCGCTGACGAGCACCACCTCGCTGACCTTCGTGGTGGCGATGGCGGTGGGGATGCTCGCGCACGCGCTGCACAGCGACGCACGCAAGGCGCGCGCGCGGCCGTGCGCCGCCAAGCTCGGTCGCGGGTACCTGGCTCAGCTCGAGTCGCCCTGAACCAGCCGTGGGCGGCCTCAAGGCCGCCGCGGTGGCGCGATCAGTTGGCCGGCTGCGAGGCCAGGATCACGGTGGCCATGGCGCTGGCCAGCAGGTTGCCCCCGAGCGAGATCGCCTCGCGCAGCCAGCGGACGCCCTGCTCCTCGCCGGCCTTGCGCGCACCCAGCGCCACCAGGAGCCGGGTGCGAACATCCGGCTCCTCGGCGACGGCCAGGCCGCGGCGATACGCCTGCTCGGCCTCCTCGGCGCGCCCCAGCCGGAGCAGCGCGTTGCCCAGGCAGAGCTGCAGCACGCCCAGCTCATCCTGCCGCAGGCGCTCCTGCGCCAGCGCGATCGCCGCCGTCGGCGCCAGGTTGGAGTCGAGCAGGCGGCGGATGCTGACGAAGGTCTCGTGCGTCAGCTCCCCGCTGGCCAGGCGCCCGGCCAGCCAGAGATCACTGCGGCACTGGTACCAGCCAGGCGCCAGCTCCTCGGTGCGCTGGTAGCTGGCCAGCGCCTGGTCGTAGCGGCGCAGCTCGAGGCACACCAGCCCGGTGTGATACGAGGCCCACGGATCGAATGCGTCGGCCGCCGCGGCCCGCGCAAAGCAGGCCAGCGCGGCCTCCGACTCGCCGCGCTCCGCCGCCGCCACGCCGTCCTTCACCGCCGCGGCGCAGCGGCGCAGGGTGATGCGATTGCGCACGAACCCAAAGCGCACGCTGCCGCGCATCGGCGGCAGCTCGGACAGCTCGAACGGCTGCCCGCCCACCTCGGCCACCACCCGGCACAGCGGCTCGCCGCCGCACACCACCGCCACCTGCCGGGCGCTGCGCGCGGCGTCGTCATGGCGCCCCTGTCGAGCCTGCCGAGCCGACATCTCCTCGAGGCAACGGGCGGCCGCTTGCGCGTCGCCGAGGTAGCGGTGGATCTCGTAGAGGTTGCCCAGGTACGCCGCGATCCCGTGGACGTCGTCGCTGGACTCGCACAGCCCCAGCGCGCGCTGCATCGGCGCCAGCGCCGCCCGCGCGTCGCCGAGCTGCAGCAAGCACTCGCCGAGCCGGCCGCAGCTCACCGGCAGGTACAGCGCCACGCCCTCGCCGTGAAACGACTCCACCTCCGCCACCAGCGCGCGCAGCCGCGCGGCCGACGACTCTAGCTGGTCGTGCGCCATCTCGGCCTCCACCTCGCGCAGCGTGCGCTGCCACGCGAAGATCGGGTGCTCCTGGGCCGCCATCATGCTCTGCAGGAGCTCGGGCCGCTGCCGCACCTCCGCGAAGTGCCGCGCCACCGCGATGAGCCCCGGCCCATACCAGGCCAGCGCGTCAGGCGTCCGCAACTCCTCGGGCACGCAGGTCCAGCCGGAGAAGCTGGCGAGCACCTGCGCCTCGTGGGTCGCGCACAGCTCGGCCAAGGTCTGATCGTCGCCCTCGGCCACCGCGTCAAACAGCAGCGCCCGCAGCCGGTCTGGGTCAAGCGGTCCGTCCGGCGCCATGCTGGATTGCTGGCCCACGAGAGGCAGTTTCCCAGGCGCGACGGCCAATGTCCATGGTCCCCGACGCTCCCGGCATGAGCCGGCGCGCCCACGCCGACGGCGCGCGCGACGTCAGCGAGCTTCGGTGCCGCCTTCGGTGCTGCCTTCGGTGCTGGCTTCGGTGCCGCCTTGGGTGCTGGCTTCGTTGACCACGCGGCCGGTGTCAAATCGCACCTTCCAGCTACCATCGGGCTGGCGGTGCCAGAGCGTGACGTACGTGCCGCGCCACGAGCTGCCATCCGCCACGCTGGTGAAGGTGGCGGTGCCGATGGTGAAGCCCAGGTCGCCCTTGCGCTGGCTGGCCGCCGGCGCCCAGGTGATGCGGGTCTGCGCCAGGAACGGCCCCATCTCGCGCCGGATGTCGTCGCCGGTGGCCTTCTTGTCGCGCAGGAGCTGCCAGCCGCCCGGCTCGAAGGCGGCGAGCCACCCCTCGATGCCGCGGGCCGCGGTGTCCGCCGCGAACGCCAGATCCGCCGCCTCCAGCTCGGGCGCAGGCTGAGCGTCGCCGAGCGAGAACGTCGCGGCCTGCGCCTGCCCCCCTCCGCTGATCTCTGCGTGCAGCACCGGGCCCTCACGCCAGTACGCGATCTGCTGGGGGAAGTCGTGTCGCGGGTTGACGAACGTTATGCCCTGGTCCCGGAGCTCGCCGCGCTCGAACCGCACCGCTGGCGAGCCGCCCGGCATGGCCCAGAAGCGCAGCTTGCCATCCGCCGGGCCCGCGCCCTCGGCGTCATCGACGATCATCACCTCGAAGCCGCCCCGACCATCCAGCGCCACGCCGTACAGCGCGCCCGCAGCGGCGATCCAGTGCTCGCTGGCGCCGTCCTGGCCGTGCCAGTCTCCCAGCCAGAAGGCCAGCGGCGCCAGCGCTGGCGAGAGCTCACCGGCGCTGCTGGGCCGGAGGTGCCCCGCGCCGCCCGCCGCCGGAGCGGCCTTGGCCGCTGGCGCCGCGCCACAACCGGCGACCCAAAGCGCCAGCGCAGCGCCGGTTGTGAGCAGGCCGAGCCGAGCCCGACGCAGGGCTCTTGCCAGAGAGACGTCTCGGAGATCGCAGCGCGCTGCCATGGGCCCATTGTGCGCCAGGTCGCCGCCGGTTGCAGCGGCGAAGCGACGCGGCTACTGCACCGCGGCGGGGGCGGCGGCCTTGTCGACGATGAAGATGTAGTCGAACGAGGCGGTGGCGCCAAAGGTCCGCAGGCCCACGAGCCCTGGCGGGCGCAGGGAGCTGTCCACCATCGTGGTCTGCGAGTTCACCGGATCGTCGGAGGTGCCGCGGCAGGTGATGGTGGAGTCGCCGCCGCCGCCGCCAGCGCGGCGGATGGTCCCTCCAACCAGCCGCGCGTCCTTTTCAAACACCACCGGGTTCCAGGCGACGGCCTGCGCGACATCCACCACGTCGTTCTGGTAGGCCGAGGCGAGCAGCGAGTTCTCCATGGTCGTGGTGTCGTGACGGATGCCACACAAGAAGTAGAAGGCGTCTGGCGACACGAACTCGTACCCCATCGCCGCGCCGGCCGAGCGCAGCCCGCCAGCTTGCGCCTGGTGCAGCCGCACCAGCGTCGCGACATAGACCTCATCATAGGGCGTCGCCCGCACGCGCCGCAGCAGATGCCGGTTGCCGTCCAGCACGCCCTGCTTCCACCACAGCCGGTTGCCCGGGGTCAGGACCCGCGTCCAGTCGCCCTGCGCGCCAGAGCCAACATCTGGAATGCCCCACTCCGCCACCACCGGCGGATCGTAGAAGCCGTTGAACTCCGCGGGCGGGTTCTTCACGGCGTCGTCGGGATCACACGGCGCGCCGATCTTGTCGCCATCGCCGTCCGCGTCCTGCGCGGTCGAAGACAGGTGCGGGCAGAAGTCACAGACGTCGCCGCGGCCGTCGCCGTCGTGGTCGCGCTGCAAAGGCTTCCATGCCGCTGTCGGTCAGCGTCTCCACCGGCGGGTTTGCGTCCGCCGCGCAGTTGTCACAGACCGAGCCCACCTTGTCGCCATCGCCATCCGCCTGATCCGCGTTCGCGGTCATCGGGCAGTTGTCCACGCCGTTGGCCACGCCATCTCCGTCGCCGTCCGCCTGCAGCGACGCATCGCTCTCTGTGCCTGCATCCACCCGGGGCCCGACTGGCAGCGGAAAGTCACACCCGCTCGCCGCCACCGACGCGGCCAGCAGCACGGCCACGAGTCGCCACCAGCTCCCCGGGCGCATGGCTACTGCACCGCGGCGGGGGCGGCGGCCTTGTCGACGATGAAGATGTAGTCGAACGAGGCGGTGGCGCCAAAGGTCCGCAGGCCCACGGGCCCAGGCGGGCGCAGGGGGCTGTCATTCTGCGTAGTCTGTGAGTTCACCGGATCGTCGGAGGTGCCGCGGCAGGTGATGGTGGTGTCGCCGCCGCCGCCGCCGTTGAGGCGGATGGTCCCGCCCACCAGCCGCGCGTCCTTTTCAAACACCACCGGGTTCCAGGCGACGCTCTGCGAGGACTCCACCACGTTGTCCTGGTAGGCGGAGGCGAGCAATCGGTTCTCCATGGTCGCGGTGTCGTGACGGACCCCGCACAGAAAGTAGAAGGCGGTGGGCGACACGAACTCGTACCCCATCGCCGCGCCGGCCGAGCGCAGCCCGCCAGCTTGCGCCTGGTGCAGCCGCACCAGCGTCGCGACATAGACCTCATCATAGGGCGTCGCCCGCACGCGCCGCAGCAGATGCCGGTTGCCGTCCAGCACGCCCTGCTTCCACCACAGCCGGTTGCCCGGGGTCAGGACCCGCGTCCAGTCGCCCTGCAAGCCAGAGCCAACATCCGGAATGCCCCACTCCGCCACCACCGGCGGATCGTAGAAGCCGTTGAACTCCGCGGGCGGGTTCTTCACGGCGTCGTCGGGATCACACGGCGCGCCGATCTTGTCGCCATCGCCGTCCGCGTCCTGCGCGGTCGAAGACAGGTGCGGGCAGAAGTCACAGACGTCGCCGCGGCCGTCGCCGTCGTGGTCGCGCTGCAAAGGCTTCATGCCGCTGTCGGTCAGCGTCTCCACCGGCGGGTTTGCGTCCGCCGCGCAGTTGTCACAGACCGAGCCCACCTTGTCGCCATCGCCATCCGCCTGATCCGCGTTCGCGGTCATCGGGCAGTTGTCGCAGACGGTGCCCACCTTGTCCTCGTCGCCATCCACCTGATCGGCGTTGCTCACCGTCGGGCAGTTGTCGCAAGCGTTGCCCACCTTGTCGCTGTCACCATCTGCCTGATCGGCGTTGCTCACCGTGAGGCAGTTGTCTTCCGCGTTCAGGATCCCATCTTCATCATCGTCGGCTACCGGATCGGGGCCAGTGGGCCCGCTCCCCGAGAACGAGCACGCCGTCAACGCCGCCATCGACAACCCCAGGACCAGCACCAGGGACTTGAGCGAGCTTGCTGCAACCATCCGAGCTTTTTACCGCAACTTTGCACGCCACCCCAAGCGCCTTCCAGCACACAGGATCACGGGTGGGACGACCAGCGCCCCACCGAATCATTGCGATTCCAAGACCTTGACCCATTCTGCGCGACCGCCCCCGCGCGCCGGCATCTGCCACCCGGCGAAAAAAAGCGCATCAACCAGCCCCGCGCGGGATTAAGCGCCAGGGCCACAACGGTTGCCCGCGGCCTGCGCCGTTTGGGGTGTTGCCGCTGAAGGGAATGGCGCTGTCAACCCGCCGCCATGCCCTGACGAGCCCACTGCCCAAGCGACCACCAATCCCCTTGACTAGCTCTCCAAGATGTTGGAAACCGCATTCGTTTTGCACCCCTGGGAGACTCCACCCGAGGCAAGTACATGATCCGCGCAACCAATCTTTCAAAGTACTACGGCGGCAAGCGCGCCCTCGGCCCGGTCTCGTTCGAGATCGGCGATGGTGAGACCGTCGGCTTTCTTGGCCTCAACGGCGCAGGAAAGACCACCGCGCTACGCATCCTGGCCTGCGATCTGCGCCCATCGTCGGGCTCGATCGAGGTGGGCGGCGTGGACGCGGTGGCCGACCCGCACGAGGTCCGCAAGCGCATCGGGTTTCTGCCCGAGAACCCGCCGCTCTACGTCGACATGACGGTGGCCGACTACCTGCGCTTCGCCGCCGAGCTGCGCGGCATGAGCAAGGCCGAGATCACCAAGCGGCTGCCAGACGTGCTCGACGTCACCGACCTGACCGACGTCGCGAGCGAGGTCATCGGCACGCTGTCGCACGGCTTCCGCCAGCGCGTGGGCGTGGGCCAGGCCATCGTCCACAACCCCAAGTTCCTCATCCTCGATGAGCCGACGCGCGGCCTCGACCCGGTGCAGATCGTCGAGATGCGGACGCTCATCCACGACCTCAAGCAGCACCACACGGTGCTGATCTCGAGCCACATCCTCACCGAGATAAGCCAGACCTGCGACCGGCTGCTGGTCCTGGGCAAGGGCCAGCTCCTGGGCTCTGGCAGCGAGGCCGACCTGGTTGGCAAGGAGAGCGACATCCGCGAGGTCTCCGTGACCTTGCGCTTGCCCAAGGACGGCGATCACGCGGCGGCGACCTCGGTGCTCAAGGCCGTCGAGGGCGTGTCGGCGGTCGCCGCGCCGTTCGAGCAAGGCGGGGGCATGACCTTCACGCTGTCCACCAGTCGAGACTGCCGCGCCGAGGTGTCGCGCGCGGTGGTGACCGCCAAGCTGGATCTGCTCAAGCTCGACTACGCCCGGAGCGAGCTCGAGAACACGTTCATCCGTCTCGTGGGAGGGACCGATGCGAGCAATTAGCATCATCTATCGTCGTGAGCTGGGCGCGTACCTGCGCTCGCCGCTTGGCTGGGTGGTGGCCGCGGCGCTGCTCCTGGTCGACGGCATCCTGTTCCAATCGCAGGCCATGGCCGGCGAGCTGTTGTCTGCCGAGGTGCTGGAGAAGTACTTCTGGAGCACCAGCGGCGTGACCATGTTCATGGCCGTCGTGCTCTCGGGCCGGCTCATCTCCGAAGATCGGCAGAACCACTCGATGATCCTGCTCAACACCTCGCCGGTGCGAGACAGCGAGATCGTGGTCGGCAAGTTCCTCTCTGCCCTCACCTTCCTCGCCATCATGCTGCTCTTGTCCGTCTACATGCCGCTGCTCATCAAGGTCAACGGCAAGGTCACCGGCTCGCAGATCTTCGTCGGCTACCTGGGCCTGTTCTTGCTGGGCGGCGCGGTGATCGCGATCGGCGTGTTCGCCAGCTCGCTCACCAAGCACCAGCTCGTGGCGTATGTGATCGCGGCGGCGATCACCACCTCGCTGCTGCTGCTGTTCCAGCTCTCCACCCGGCTCGACGAGCCGCTGCGCTCCGGGTTCTCACAGCTCGATCTGTGGTGGATCCACTTCCAAAATGGCTTCATGCGCGGCGTCGTCAACGTGCGCGATGTCGTCTACTACCTCGCCGTGACGTACGTGTTCCTGCTGCTCGCGGTCAAGACGCTGGAGGCGAAGCGATGGCAATGAGAACTGCCACCCCCTGGTGGGCCTCGCTCCTGTTTGGGATCGGGCTCTTTCTGCTCTTCATCGGAGAGCGCATCCTTGGCCACCTCCCCGGCGCGCGCATGGTCGCCACCGGGCTCGGGGCCGTGCTGGTCATCGGCGTCACCGCGGTGCGCGCGTACGCCATGCTGGCCTCACGCGACGCGCGGCGCCGCGTGGAGCGGACCCTGCTGGTCAGCCACCTGGGCAGCCTGCTGGCGCTCCTGCTCTATGCGCTGACCACCCCCACCGGCATGAAGCTCCTGGGCCAGGCCTCGCTCACCGGCAAGAGCCTGACCCACTACTCGGGCGCCATGACCGTGCTGTGGATGGTGGCGCTCATCGCCTCGATCATCCCGCTGGCGATGATCGAGTTCTCGCTGGGCACCGCGCGCCGCGAGCGCTTCGATCTGGCGCGCAGCGCAGACGCCGAGCTGGAGGGCGTGGAGTACCTGCGGGTGCGCGAGATCGGCTGGTCCGGCCTGACGGTGGCCCTGGCCATCGCGCTGGGCATGGTCACCTGCCGCGTGGCCGAGGAGCGCAACGTCAGCAAGGACGTGAGCTACTTCAAGACCTCGGCCCCGGGCGACTCCACGATCAACATCGCCAAGTCGCTCAGCGAGCCGCTCAAGGTGCTGCTCTTCTTCCCGTCGGCCAACGAGGTCAAGGACGAGGTCCGGACCTACTTCTCGAGCCTTCGCGCCGCCACCGGCAAGGTGCAGATCGAAGAGTACGACCGCTACGTCTCCGCCGACCTGGCCGCCAAGTACCGGGTCAACAAGGACGGCGTGATCGTGCTGCTCCGCGGCGAGAAGAGCGAGACGCTCGAGGTCGACACCGACTTCAAGCGCGCCCGCACCTCCAAGCGCGCCAGCAACACGCTGCGCACGCTGGACCGCGAGGTCAACACGCGGCTGCTCAAGCTGGTGCGAGACCGCCGCAAGGCCTACCTGGCGGTCGGGCACGGCGAGATCAACGATCCCAACTCGATCGATCCCTCGTTCACCGGCAAGGTGCGGCCGCGCCAGACCCAGGTCTTCCGCAAGCGGCTCTCGGATCTGGGCTATGACACCAAGAACCTGGGGCTCATCGATCTGGCGCGCGACGTGCCGAGCGACGCCACGGTGGTGATCGTGCTGGGCCCGACCCAGCCGCTGCAGGCCGCCGAGCTCGCCTCCCTGGACCGCTACCTCGCCAAGGGCGGGCGCATCCTGTTCGCGCTCGACCCGCAGGCCGAGGCCACGCTGGGGCAGCTCGAGGGCCGCCTGGGCGTGCGCTTCGAGCGCGCCTCCATCACCGATGATCGCTCGTTCTTGCCGCAGCGAGGCAGCCCGGCAGATCGGCGCTTCGCGTTGACCACGCAGTTCTCGTCGCACGCCTCCACCACCACGCTGTCGCGCACCATCGAGGCCGGCCTGCCGCTGGTGGACTCCGGCGCGCTCTTCGACGCGGACTTCGCCGCCGCCGGCGGCGCGGAGAAGCCCAAGAAGACCTTCGTCATCCGCTCCATGGAGTCGGCCTGGCTCGACCGCAACAACAACTACACCTTCGATGAGAAGGCCGCCGAGGGCGAGGCCGCCGAGAAGCGCGACCGCTACAACGTGGCCGCCGCCGTCGAGGGCGCCAAGACCAAGGGCGCCGATGGCAAGGAGACCGACGGCTTCCGCGCGCTCGTCTACGCGGACGTGGACCTGTTCGCGGACGCGGTGGTGGACGCCGGGTTTGGCCAGCGCGCGCTGGTCATGATCGGCGGCCCGATCCTGGAAGACGCGGTGCGCTGGCTGGGCGGCGAAGAGGTCTTCGCCGGTGAGGTCATCACCGAGGACGACAAGCCCATCAAGCACAGCAAGAGCCAGGACAACGTGTGGTTTCTGCTCATCATCGTGGGCCTGCCGCTGCTGGTGCTCGGCCTGGGGCTCACCGCAACGCGCCGGCGCCGCAAGAAGCCTGCGCTGGCTACTCGGGAGGTCACGCCATGAAGGCCGCGATCATTCACGGAGCGCTGCTCCTCATCATGCTGGTGTACGGGTACCGCACCTGGACGCGCGACACCTCGATCTCGCCGGACGTCGGCTCGATCTCGCTGTGGCAGAAGGCCACCTCGGACCTGACCTCCGTCGAGTACAAGGCCGAGGGCCGCGTCGTGAAGCTCGAGAAGCGCAACGACGCGAGCGGCGACTACTGGTGGGGCAGCGAGACCACCATCACCAAGCGGCCCAAGCCGACGCCGCCCGCGCCGACGCCGCCGCCGGCCGCCGACCCGGCGAAGCCCGCCGAGGCGGCGAAGCCCGCCGACCCGGCGAAGCCCGCCGACCCGGCGAAGCCCGCCGACCCCGCCAAGCCCGCTGACGCTGCCAAGCCGCCAGAGGCCCCCAAGCCGCCGGCGCCGCCCGAGATGGAGGAGGTCAAGAACGTCAACGAGTTCCCCGCCGGTGAGGCGGTGGACCAGCTCGTCAAGTTGCTGGCCTCGGCGCGCGCCATGCGCAGCCTGGGCACCGTGTCGGACGCGGACAAGAAGACCTACAAGCTCGACGACACCAAGACCTCGCTGACCGTGGTGTTCAAGGACGGCCAGCGCGCCTTCGTGGTGGGCGGCCAGGTCTACGGCGGCAGCGACCGCTACGTGCTCGAGACCGCCACCGGCAAGGGCTACGTGTTCTCGCGCGAGCTCCTGTCTGCGCTGGAGGGCGGGTTCACCAGCCTGCGGCTCAGCGATCCGCGCGGCTTCGAGCAGACGGACGCCAAGCAGGTCTCCGTCTCGGCCGGCGGCAAGACGCGCGACGCGGCCCGGGTGACGGCGACCTCCGCCGAGGGCCAGGCCTCCGAGACCTGGGGCGACGCGGCCACCAAGAAGGCGGATCAGTCGCTGGCCAACTTCATCGACAACTCGTTCAACCTGTTGCCGACGAACTTCGAGCCGGCGGTCAAGATGTCCGATCTGACCCCGGTGATGGCGCTGACGTACCGGGACGGCAAGGGCACGGCGCTCGGCGAGCTCAAGCTGTTCAAGCGCAGCCGCGCCGCAGAGATGCCCACCGACGGGACCGGCGATCTGGCCAACCCGCCGCCGCCGCTGGTGGAGTACTTCATCGTCACGCCCAGGACCCGGGTGATGGCCATGGTCAATCGCTCGGTCGCGGAGCGCGCCGAGCAAGACCTGGCGACGCTCTTTCAGTAGCGACGCCGCGCCCGGCGCCTGGCGCCCGGCAAGACCTGACCACCCTGCTGCAGTGAGCAGCCGCAGCGCACGCCCTCGCGCGACACAAGAGCGGCCCCGAAGCGCAATCTCCGGGGCCGTGCGCTTCTTGCCCGCGCGCACCGGCACCCACCGGCGGGGTCACCGAGGCGCAGCCCCGGCGCTTCGCTTGATGACCACATCGAGATCGGCGCCCAGTCCAGCGTAGCGTTTTGCGCGAAACCCGGTGCCGGGTCCTTGCCCAGCGTCGGCGCTCCCCTCGATCGGTCCAACGAAGTCATCGGACGCTCCCCTGATCGAACCAGCGGCCCCATCTGAGGTCACGTTGTCGCGGACGGTGACGTGGCCGAGATGATCGGTGATCCCCGTTCGTTCGTCGCCATCGTCGAGCGCGATCGAGGGCGCGGCCCCGCTGGTCCAGATCGTGTTGTGCTCGATCACCACCTCGCGCGCGGATGCGCTGGCGAAGGTCGTGGTGGTGCGGATCCCGCGCCCCCCGTCGATGGCCCACACGACGTTGTTGCGCACGACCGTGTCGCCATGTCCGATCGTGATCCCGGCGACGGAGTCCCCGGTGCTCGCGTAGTTGTAGATCCGGTTGTCTTCGATCAGGTAGTGCCCGTTCGGGACAGAGTCGGGCTTGGCCTGACGGCCACGGTGATCGCGGCGTGGAACTCGTGCGAGCCGCTGGTGACCAAGTTGCCGCGGACGATGACGTCATGGCTGTGCCGCTTGATCTCGATCGCCTCGGCGCGCACCGCGTCGAGGTGGTTGTAGGCGACGTACACGTCATGGGTATCGTCGCCCTGGAGCCCGCCGGTGCCGACGTAGATCCCTTCGCCATAGCGTGGCGTAACCCGCCCGGTGTCGCGGATCGTGTTGCGGACCACGTCGCAGTGGTGGGCTGCCGGTCCCAGAAAGCGCTGCTCGTCGCCCGCCGCCACCGTCCGGTGGATCTTGATCGCCGCCTGGCCCACGCGCTCGACGAGCAGCCCATCGAGGCGGGCGTAGCCCGAGCTCCCCACCTCGATCCCGGTCTGCGAGCTCGTGAGTCGCAGATCGTACAGGTGAACGTGCTCGGAGCGATCCACGCGAACGCTGTGGCCATGCTTGAGTGAGCCGCTCGTGAACGTGGCCTTGAGCTCGCCCCCTGGCACGGTTCGAAACACGATCGGGCCGGCGGCGGTTCCTGTCCGGTTCGCGATCTCGAGCGTCGGGTACGTGCCCGCATCGAAGCACACGACGTCACCCGATCTCGCCATGGAGACCGCCTTGCGGGGAGTCTTGAGCGAGCGCCGCAGGGTCCTTCCATCGTTCGAGTCGCGCCCTCGCGGTGAGACGAAGACGGTGCATGCTGCCGCGACGCGGCGGGTGTGGCCGCTCGTCGGCTCGGCGCCAGCCCCCGGTGCGGCAGGGGCCTGCGGAGCGGGCGAAGCCGACGGCTGGGGCGATGCCGGCTGGTTGGTGCCACCCGCAAGCATCGCGAGCCAGAGGAAGGCCATCGCAGGTGGTGGCATGCTCACGGCGGCGATCCTACTCCAAGGGGAGGAGGTTCGCCTCCGGCGCGAGCTCCCGCGCGATGTGGGGCAGCTTGGCGAAGGACTCCTTGTCGATGGCCTTCTCCAGCGCGTCGACCACGCGCACCGAGCCGTCCTTGACCAGGCGCTCGAGCGCCGAGTCCATGGTCTGCATGCCCTCGGCGGCGCCCGACTGGATGAAGCTGGCGATCTGCGAGGTCTTGCCCTCGCGGATGAGCGACGACAAGGCGAGGTTGCCGACGAGGATCTCGTGGACCGCGACTCTTCCGGAGCCATCCGCTCGCTTGAGGAGCTGCTGCGCCACGATGCCCGCCAGCGAGTCTGCCAGCAGGCCGCGGATCTGCGGCTGCTGGTCCGCGGGGAAGGCGTTGACGAAGCGATCGATGGTGGCCGCCGCGGAGTTGGTGTGGACGGTGGCGAAGATGAGGATGCCGAAGCTGGCGAGCTGCAACGCGAGCTTCATGGTCTCGGCGCCGCGCAGCTCGCCGACCAAGATCACGTCCGCGTTCTCGCGGCCGGCGCTGCGGATGGCCTCGAGGAAGCTCGGGACGTGATCCCCGACCTCCTTGTGGGTGACCAGGCACCCCTTGGAGGCGTGCACGAACTCGACCGGATCCTCGATGGTGAGGATGTGACCGCGCCGGCTGCCGTTGATGTGATCGATCATCGCCGCCAGCGTGGTGGACTTGCCGGAGCCGGTGGTGCCGGTCACCAGCACGAGGCCAGCGCGCAGCTCGGACAGGCGGCGGATCCCGGCCGGCACCGCGAGCTTATCGAGGGTCAAGATCTTGCTGGGGATGGTGCGAAACACGCCCCCCATCCCAGACAGCTTGCGCATCAGGTTGCCGCGAAACCGCGCCTTGTCGCCGTAGGCGTAGGCGAAGTCCAGATCTCCGGTGGCGGCGAAGTGGGCGCGCTGCTCGGCGGTGGTGATGCTGTCGAGCAAGCGCTGCACCGCGCCGATGTCGAGCTCCGGCTCGCCGGGGGTCGGCACCAGATCGCCGCGGATGCGCATCATCGGCGGATACCCCGGCGCCAGATGCAGGTCCGATCCGCCCTGCGCGAGCAGGCGGTCAAACAGCGAGTGGATGGTCAGCGCGCGGGTCACCGACGGCTCCAGGTCATTCGCCACCTCGGTCCTTGTCCCGGCGAAACAGCCCGCCCAGGCGCTGCCGCGCGTCGTCCCACGGCTTCTGCTGCGCGGCCACCGGCGCCGGCTCCGGCGGGTGCAAGGCGGCGTGGACCTCGCGTTTGCTGTCCGCCATGGCCAGCGCGACCTCTTCGTCCACCACCCCGGCGCGCACCAGCTCCAGGATGGAGTCGTCGAAGCGGATCATGCCGAAGGCGCGGCCGCGCTGCTGCAGGTTGGGGAGCTGAAACAGCTTGTTGTCGCGGATGAGCGCGGCCACCGGCAAGACGCCGGTCAAGAGCTCCACCGCGGGCACCACGCCCTGACCGCCGCGCCGGGGCACGAGCCGCTGCGCGAGGATGAAGCGCAGCGCCGCGGCCAGCGAGACCCGGACCTGGGTCTGGTCATCGGGCGGGAACATGTCGATCAGGCGATCGATGGTCTTGGCCGCCGAGGGGGTGCTCATCGTCGCGATCACCAGGTGGCCGGTCTCGGCAGCGGTGAGCGCGATCTCCACGGTCTCGCGATCTCGCACCTCGCCGATGACGATCACGTCCGGGTCTTCACGCAGCGAGGCGCGGAGCGCGCTGGCAAACGACAGGGTATGCAGCCCGACCTCGCGCTGCGACACCACCGCTTGCTTGCGAGGATGCACGATCTCCACCGGATCTTCGATGCACAGGATGTGGTGCGGGCGCGACGAGTTGATGAGATCCACCAGCGCGCCGAGCGTGGTGGTCTTGCCGTGGCCGCTTGGGCCAGCGATGACCACCAACCCCTGGTGATAGCTCGTGACCTTGGCCAGATCGCGCGGCAGGCCCAGCAGCTCGAGCGTGGGGACGCCCTCCCAGACCAGGCGAAAGGAGCCCTTGAGGCCGCCACGCTGGCGCGACACGTTGGCGCGCACGCGACCCGAGGAGCTCGAGGGGTGGCCCAAGGTGCCCGCGCCGCCCGGGCCGCCGCCGACATCGAGCGCGAGATCGACGTAGCCGCGCTCCTCGAGGACCTGCCGGTCGCTCGGGGTCAGCCACGGCTCGATGAGCGCGGCCACCGCCGACGCGGGCAGCGGCTCGCCCAGCGGATGGAGCTGGCCGATCGCGCGCAAGAGCGCCGGCTGCCCAGGGCTCAGGTGCAGGTCCGTGGCGCCGTGCTGGCGCGCGGCGCGAATGAGCGCCGCGAACGACTCCGGCACGACGCGCGCGACCGGCGCAGGCAGCCGCACCGGCGCGGCGACGATCCCGGCCCCGGGCGCAGCGACGGGCGCGACAACGGGCGCGGCGATGGGCGCGGCGCCGGGCGCAGCGACGAGCGCGACAACGGGCGCGGCGACGGGCGCGGCCCCGGGCGCCGTCCCGAGCGCAGGTGGTGCGACGAACGCCGCGGCAGCCGGCGCGGTGGCGGCCTGCGTCCACGCCGGCGCGGTGGCAGCGCCCGCTGCCCCGGCGCCCGGAGAAGCGGCGTACGTGGCGTGCGTGGCGCCGCCGTGGTGGCCTGCGCTTGGCGGCGAGCCCGAGGACAACCCGGGCGGCGAGTCCGAGGACAGATCCAGCTCGAGGTCAAAGGAATCATCGAGCGGCGATGGCTGCGCGAACGAAAAATCGACCGGGTCCTCCAGCTCCAGCGCCACCTGCGGTGCGAAGGAGACCGCGGGCGCCGCCGGAGACGGAGCGGCAGAGGGGGGTCGAGAGGGGGCCGGTGCCAGCGGTGCCAGCGGTGCAGCCGGTACCGTCGGTGCCGTCGCCGATCGGAGCGGCTCGGCGGGCGCGGGCGGGCGACTCGCGCCGGCCGCAGGCTGCCCTGCCGCGGCCACGCCCCGCGCACGCTCCGAGAGCTCTGCGCCAAGGCCCAGGTGCGGCGACGACTTGCGGGCGACGACGGCGGACGCAGGCATCGCCCCGGACGCCGACGCGGGCATCGTCGCAGACGCAGACGCGGGCATCGCCCCGGACGCCGACGCGGGCATCGTCGCAGATGCAGACGCAGACGCTGGCATCGCCCCGGACGCCGACGCGGGCATCGTCGCAGACGCAGACGCTGGCATCGACCCCGACGCCGACGCTGACGTCGGCGCAGCGTCTGACCGGTTCTCCAGCTTGATGATGATGGAGTCGCCGCGCCGCGCCACCTGCGCCATGCACGCCTTGCCCAGCACCACCAGCGCCGTCGGGGCGCCGTTGGTGTCGCGATCCGGCCAGAGCCCCGCGAGGCTGCTGCCGCGAACCAGCTCTTCGATCTGCGCGGTGCTGACCGGCGCAGACAAGAGCGGCTGATACGCCCCGCCCTTCTTGACCATGATCGGCCGGCCGGTGCCGACGACGATCTCGCTGATCCCGTCTCGACCCAGATAGCCGAGGAGCTGGCCAAGGCGCACCACTGCGATCATGGTACGCCCGCGCCGAGCTCCTTTGCACTGCCACGCCGCCGGATCAGCGAAGATCCGTCGCGGTGCGACTTTCGAGGAAGGACCTGCACCTGCACGCGACGCGGACCAGCGACGCCAGCGACCTACCCTAGCGATCTACCCTAGCGATCTACCCTAGCCACCTACCCCAGCGAGTCCGCCACGGCCCGCAAGGACTCGGCGCAGTCGCGCCGCACCAGGGCGCCGTGGCCTGGGACGATCAGCACGGGGCCAAGCTCGGCGAGGCGCCGGAGCTGTCGCGCGTGGGCTGCGGCGTCGGTCACCAGAAACCGGCGCGCGATCGGCGTCACCTTGAGCCCGCCGGTGGAGCCCAGGGCCCTCAGGATCAGGCCCTTGACGCCGGGCAAGCGGTCCGGATGATTCTGCAAGCAATCATTGAACACCGCGACCACGCCGTCCGAGGTGTCGTGCAGGAGCACGCCCTCCGAGGGCACGCCGTCGAGCGGCTCCCAGCGCGTGTGCCGATCTGCGGGCAGGAGCTCCGGCCCACCATCGACCCGGGCGCGCGCAGCCACTCTCCCGCGCGCTCTCGGCATCGCCAGGATCTTGCAGGTTGGATAGCGCGCGGCGAACGCCGGCACGTCCATGCGATGAAAGCCGCTGGGGACGATCACGAACGAGATCGGCCCCAGCGCCTCGATCGCCGCCATGGTGGCCGGATCACAGGCGACGGCGTTGTGTACCAGCAGCTCGCCAGAGGCGTAGCGGGCGATGACCATGCGACGCCCCAGCGGCAGGGCGGGCAAGGTCGCCTCCACCTGCCAGAGGTTCTTGCCCAGGGCCTCCAGAGGACCGTGCTCCGCGATGTGCCAGGTACCACGAACCGCCATGACGCGAGGTGTACCAGGTTCGCGCAGGCGAGCGGCCACGCGAGCGACCACGCGCGCGACCACACGAGCGATGGCCAAGCCGCGCGGCGTCACGCGGAGATCTCCTGGCACGCGCGCCACGCGCAGGTTCGCCGGTCTGGTAGTGGGGCCTACGTCTGCGCCGATCTCGTGGAGGCCGATGGCCGTCCCCGCCGTCGCGTGAGCATGGATCGACGGCTCGCGGTCGGACCCCAGGCCGCCCAAGGTCGGGCGACGACCCGCCGGAAGCAGCCCAGAAGCAGCCCGAAGACCGCTGGGGCCCCAGCCGCGGCCAGGCACGCTCGAATTGATGACGGTCCATGCAATTCTTGAGGGGGGAGTGGGCGTCGGTAAGAGTATCCTCCAGCTGGGAGTTCCACGACCTATGGGTAGAGCCTACTGCTTCCGAACCTTGCTGATCGTCGCGTGCCTGGCCGTGCCAGCGCGGGCGTTCGCGCTCACCGCCGCCGACGTGCCGCTCGGCAACGTCCCCGTGGCGAGCACCGGCAACGGCACCGTCACCGTCAACGCCGGGATCGTGGAGGAGATGCTGGTCTCCTTCGACACCTCGGCGTGCGTCGGGATCACCATCAGCACCACGGGGCTGCCCCTCACCTTCCCGGTGGGAGGCGCGGCCGTGGGCTTCGCCGTCGCGCTCACCCCGGCGGCCCGCGCCGCCTACGACTGCACGGTGACGATGGTCGGCCCAGGCGCCACCAACCTCGGCACCTTCGACATCACCGGACGCGGCGTGGCGCCAGAGCTGACGGTGAGCACCGCCACGCTGGCGTTTGGCGAGGTCCGGGTGGGCTCTCCGGCGACCTTGACCTTCGACATCAGCAACACCGGCGACGCCGGCACCTCTCTCACCATCAACTCGATCACCCGGGTGGGCGGGCAGAGCGCAGACTTCGCGACCTCGGCGGCTGGCGCCCCGCTGGGCGCCGGGACGTCGCGCACCATCACCGTGACCTTCACCCCCGCGGCCAACGGCGCGCGCGCCACGGACATCGTGGTCAACAGCGATGACCCCGTCACCGCCGATGAGACCATCGCCGCCTCGGGCACCGGGGTCACCCCGGTGATCTCCACCAGCGCGACCGACTTTGGCACGGTCACCGTCGGCACCGCCGAGGTGGCCAACCTGATGGTGGCCAACAGCGGCTCCGGCACGCTCACGGTCACCAGCGCCACGCTCAGCAGCCCGACCAATAGCTGGTTCTCGTTCACCGCGGTGCCCCAGGCCGCTTGCGATGCCTCCGCTTCGAGCTGCAACTTCAACCCGGACCTGGACATCCGGGCCACGGCGGCGACGGTGCAGATCCGCTGCTCGCCGCCGGCAGGCGCCATCGGCCCGCAGAACCGCACCCTGACCTTCACCAGCAACACCATCGGCGGCAGCGGCGTGGTCGCCCTCACCTGCGTCGCCGGGCGCGCCGACGTCTCGCCCAGCCCGGCGAGCCTGTCCTTTGGCAACGTGGAGCTGGGCGCGATGGCCACGCCGCAGCTCCTGGAGGTCACCAACTCCGGCAATGAGCCGCTGAACATCACCTCGGCGACCTTCATGACCGGGACCCAGTTCGCGATGACCATGGGCCAGGCTGGCGCCCAGATGGTGATGCCTGGCAACAAGGCCACCTGGCGGCTCACCTGCGCGCCGACCGTGGAGGGCTCGCTGAGCGACTCGTTCCGCATCGTCAGCAACGCGGTCAACAGCCCCACGCTGGCGATCCCGCTGGCGTGTACCGGGGGCCACCTGACCTCCACCGAGACCGCGTTCGATTTCGGCTCGGTGCGCGCCGGAGACTCCGCCACGCGGACGTTCACGCTGCGCAACACCAGCTCGGTCGCCATCACCGGGATCGCCGCCATGTTCAACGCTCCCGCAGACGCCGCCTACACCGTGGAGAGCCTGCCCCCCTCGCTGGCGGCAGGCGCGACAGACGTGGTGACCGTGCGCTTCTCCCCCACCGACACCACCTCCGGCACGCAGGCCGGCGAGACCCACACGCTGCGGATCATCGGCACCGCCGGCGCCACCGCGGTGCGCACCCGCGACATGACCCTGGCGGGCGACGGCCTCTCGGTGGGCTACGTGTTCGACCCGACGCCGCTGGCCATCGGCAACGTGCGCTGGGACCTGACCGCCGATGGAACGGTGGCCATCAAGAACCCGTACGAGGCCACCGTGCGCCTGACCAGCGCGTCGTTCGTGGTCAACACCGGCACCGCCACCGGCGAGCTGGCGCGCACGGACGCCACCGCCTTCCCGCTGGACCTCTTGCCCGGCGGCATGGTCACGCTGAGCTTCCGCGCCAACCCCAACAACCGGCTCGGCGCGATGTCCGGCACCCTGACCATCAACAGCAACCTCGGCGCCTCGCAGATGCCCACGCGGACCTCGCAGGTCACCGCCAACTCGGTGTCGCCGGCGGTCACCATCAACACCCCGACGCACGACTTTGGCCCGGTGGACGTCGACCGCGGCGCGGTGACCAAGGAGCTGACCCTCACCAACTCCGGCGCCGCCGACCTGAACATCACCAGCGCCGCTATCAGCGCCGGCGGCAGCGTGTACTCGGTGACGGCGACGCTGGGCGTCATCCCGCCGGGCATGACCTTCACCGCCACCGTCAGCTACGACCCCACCGCGGTCACCTCCACCAACGGCACCTTGACCGTGGGCGTGGCCGGCGTCTGCACCGCGCCCACCGCGTGCAACGGCGCGGCCATGCCCGCCAACTTCTCGCTCACCGGCCGCGGCATCGACCGCGTGTTCACCGTCACCGAGCCAGGCCTGTTCCCGGAGACCTACCGCAACCCGGGCAGCCAGGCGCCGGTCAAGGACGTGGTGGTGCGCAACACCGGCGAGGCGCCGCTGACCGTGAGCGCGCTGATGATCACCGGCGAGCCGGTGTGGTCGCTGGTGGACGCCGAGCCGCAGGTGATCCCCGGCGGCGGCACCGCCGCGTTCAAGGTGCGCTTCGCCCCGACCAGCGGCGGCAAGGCGCCCACCGGCAGCCTCATCATCACCCACGACGACAACCAGTCGAGCAACATGGCGGTGGTGACCCTCAACGGCTTTGGCCGACACCCGATGCTGAGCATCCTGCCGGCCGAGGTGATCTCGCTGGGCACCACCGCGGTGGGCTTCCCGGTCCGGCTCTCGGACACCTACCCGGCGCAGCTCTCGGTGCAGAACAACGACACCAAGCCGTTCCTGGTGCGCGAGCTCAAGCTCACCGATCCCACCGGAGACAGCGCGTTCTCGCTGACCGCGGAGCTCACCGGCGTCACCCTGGCGCCCGGCGAGGCGCGGAAGTTCGACATCGTGTTCGCCGCGGCCTCGGTGGGCGAGTTCGACGCGCAGCTCCAGATCTTCCTCGACGAGGACACCGAGCCAGCCTCGGTGGTCCAGATCATGGGCACCGTGGTGGACGTGCAGGTCCAAGGCGGTGGCGGCTGCCAGGCCAGCTCCGGCGGCGCCGGGTGGCTGAGCCTCCTGGTGGCGATGGTCCTCCTTGGCGGCGCGCGCCGCTCGCGCAAGCGGGCGCTGGCGGCGGCGGCGCTGCTGCTGTGCGGCCCGCTGCTCGCGCAGCGCGCCACGGCCCAGGTCAGCCGAGATCTGGACCTGTCACTCTTTCGTCCGGCGCCGGCCACCACCGGCGAGCTGTTGCAGGTGGAGTCGCCCACCGTGGGCCAGAGCGGCGACTGGGAGGTGGGGCTCGGCATCTCGCACCTGGTCAACCCGCTGCAGGTCGACATCGACATGAGCGAGACCTCCAACCTGGTGTCGCAGCGCACCGTGTTCGATCTGGGGCTGGCGGTGGCGCTGGCGGGGCGAGTGGAGCTGGGCGCGCGGGTGGCCACCATGAGCCAGTCCGGAGATGAGAGCACGGTCCAGGGCCTCAAGAGCGGCGAGAGCAACGCGCTGGGCGACGCCATGATCCACGCCAAGCTCCGCCTGCTCGGCGACGGCCAGGGCTTTGGCCTGGCGCTGGCCAGCACGGTCACCTTGCCCACCGCCACCGAGGACGCCTACGCGGGCCCCGGCAAGCTCACCGCCAGCGGCCAGCTCCTCTTGGGCACCGCGGCGCGGCGCTGGAGCGCCGCCGCCAACCTGGGCTTTGGCTATCAGGACAAGGTCGCGCTCGGCAACATCACCCAGGGCAACCGCGCGCTCTTTGGCGCTGGCGCCTCGCTGCGCGCGACCGACAGCTTGTGGCTGTCAGCGGAGCTCTTTGGCGCGCTGGCCGTCGGCCAGGACGTGGCCAAGGCGGCGAGCCCGGTGGAGGCGCTGCTCGGCCTGCGATACCGCATGGCGCGCACGGTGGGGATCTCGCTTGGCCTTGGCACCGGCGTGGTGCGCGGCGTGGGCGCGCCGGCGATGCACGGCGTCCTCGCCTTCGAGCTGGCGCCGCAAGCGCGCGAGCTGGCGCCGCTGCGCCCGCCCGCGCCGTACGTCGCGCCGCCGGACGGCGACGGCGACAAGATCCCGGACGCGGAGGACCATTGCGCGGATCAGGCCGAGGACAACGACGGCTTCGCGGACCGCGACGGCTGCCCCGATCCCGACAACGACTTCGACGGCATCAGCGACGAGGCTGACAAGTGCCCCATGCAGCGCGAGGACAAGGACGGCGTCGAGGACGCCGATGGCTGCCCTGATCTGGACGACGACAAGGATGGCGTGTCCGGCGCCGCCGACAAGTGCCCCAAGAGCGCCGAGGACAAGGACGGCTTTGAAGACAGCGACGGCTGCCCCGATCTGGACGATGACAAGGACGGCATCGACGACTCGGAGGACAAGTGCCCGCGCGAGCCCGAGACCATCAACGACGCCGACAACCAGGACGGCTGTCCGGACGCCGGATTCTCTGGCCTGCTGGTGGGCCCCGACCGCATCGAGCTGATGACGCCGGTCACCTTCGTGGGGCAGACCGCCAAGTTCACGCCAGCCTCGCTGACCATCCTCGATCAGGTGGCGGCGACGCTGCGCGCTGCGCCGGAGATCGCGCGCGTCCGCATCGGCGTCCACGTTCATCCTCGCGGCAAGCAGGACCAGGAGCTGACGGAGCGGCGCGCCGCGGCGATCCGCGAGTGGCTGGTGCAGTGGGGGCTCGCGCCCAACCGGCTGGACGTGCGCGGCTTCGGGTCCGAGAAGCCGCTGGTCAACGCGCGGCGACGCAACGCCGCAGCGATCAACGATCGCATCGAGTTCACGATCATGGAGCGAAGGTAGGCGCGCGCTGGCGTCGCGCGGAGCCGGGCGCTGCGCTGGCGTCGCGCGGAGCCAGGCGCTGGCGTCGCGCGGCTTCCGACGACGCCGGGCTACGGCGAGCCGCCTCGCGCCAGCGCCACGCCGACCACCTGCGTGGCGCCCGCCGCCTGCAAGGCGCGAGCGCAGGCCGCCATGGTGGCCCCGGTGGTGACCACGTCGTCGAACAAGACCACCCGCGCGCCGGCCAGGCGGCTGCGCCACCGCGGCGCCACCGCGATGGCCGAGGCCACGTTGCGCGCGCGCGCCGCGGCGTCGGCCCGGCTCTGATAGGGCGTGGCGCGGCGGCGAACCAGCGCCGACGCCACCGGGCAAGGCGGCGGCGTGCTCGCGGCCATGTGGCCAAGGAGCAGCCGGCTCTGGTCAAAGCCGCGCCACAGCCGGCGCGACCAGTGCAGCGGCACCGGCACGATCAGGGTCGCCTCGATGGAGCGCGCGGTGGCCACCAGCACCGAGCCCACCAGCGGGGCCAACGTCCGCGCGATCTCCACGCGGCGTTGAAACTTCATCCGCACGATCGCCTGCGCGAGCGCGCCGCCGTACTGCCACGGCGCGACGATCTTGTGGAGCGGCAGCGGCTTGCGCAGGCAGCGCAGGCAGGTCACCGCGCGCGCGCCGGGCAAGAGGTCCGCGCAGCGCGGGCAGCACACCAGGTTCTCCAGCAGCGCCCCGGCGCACGGCGGGCAGAACGGCAGGCCCGACGGCACCGCTTGCCCGCAAGCAGCGCACTGCGAGCGAAAGATCCACGACAGGCAGCGCGTAACCAGCGAGGTCATTTGCCGCGGGCTCTCGGCGGGCGGCGCTGGAAGTTGCGCGCCAACGCGCACGACCGCACCGCCGCCGCGCACAGCCACCGTTCGCCGCGTTGTGACCCGACCGCCGCCGAGTAGAATCTCCGCCATGACTCCCCGCCGGCCGCTGCCAGCTCCCGCGCCCATGCCACGCGCGCCACGGCAAGATCCGACCTTGCAGTATCAGCCGGAGTTCGTCTCTGCCGCCGATCGCCAGGAGCTCGACGCCTATCTGGCCGCGCTGCATCCGCTGTGGGAGATGCGGTACTCGACCCTCCGGCCGCCGCCGGCAGGCAAGGAGCAGCGAGGGCTCTTGCGCCCGGTGTACTGGCTCGGCAACTGGCAGTTCGCCTGCCTGGGGTACTACGAGCCGCCGCGACGCACGCGCGACTGCGCGGTGCGCGCCGAGCCGTTCCCGCCGGTCTTGCTGCGCCTGGTGGCGGAGATCGAGGCGAGGGTCCGCGCGCGCTTCCCACGTCGCGACGTCCCTCCGACGTGGCGGCTCAACACCTGCCTCATCAACTTCTACGGCGAGCGACAACAGGACGGCAAGTGGGTGGACGTGGCGCGCGTCGGAGATCACCGCGACCTCGAGCCCGGCCCGGTGGCCTCGATCTCCCTTGGCGAGCGCGCGCTGTTTCAGTTCGTGCAGCGCGGGCCGCGTGGCGCGGGCGGAACGCGCGGCGCAGGCGGGCCGCGCAGCGCAGGGGCGTCGCCGCCGGTGCAGCACCAGTGGCTAGAGGACAACTCGCTGCAGATCTTCGGCGGGCCAAGATGGAAGGACGAGCTGCTGCACCGGGTGCAACGCGTGGAGGACCGGCACAAGCTCACGCTGGGCCCGGCCATCGCGTCGTTTCGCACCCGGCGCATCAACCTCACGCTGCGCTACGTGCCCGACGAGGACGTGGTGCCGTTTGCGCACCTGGCCCCGCGCGCCCGCGCCGACGTGGCCGACTACATGACCGAGCTGGCGGCGCATAGCCCGTTCTTCGCGCGGGCGCTGGCCGAGCCCGCGTCCGCGGCGCATGCGGCAGACCGCCCACCGACGCGACGCCAGGACCAGCGCCAGGACCAGCGCCAGGATCGACGACAAGACCAGCGCCAGGACCGACGACAAGACCAGCGCCAAAATCGACGCCAGGATCGCCCGTCGGCGCGGTCTCGCGGCGCTACCTGACCGGAGCAGAGGGAGCAGAGGGAGCAGAGGCGGACGGCGCGCGCAACACCAACGCCGCGGCGCGCGCGGCGGACGGCGGCGGCACGCCAAGCAGCGCCGCCACCGTGGGCGCGACCTGCAGGTTGGTGATCACGCCAGGCTCGGTGCGGGCCGCCACGCCAGGCGCCATCACCAGCAGCGGGACCTGCCGGTTGTCATCCGAGGGCGCGTCGTGATGGGTGCCGGTGCGGAAGGAGGTGATGAGCGAGCCGGGCCTCGGCACCACGTACAGCTCGCCGTGTTCGCCAGGCGCCGCCGACAAGCACATCGCGCGCTCGAGCGCGCTGCCCCGCGGGCAGTCGCCGGGCACGGCGCCGAGGATGGGCTCGTACCGCCCCGCCGCCAGGACGCCGGGGATCTGCGAGATGGCCTCGGCGGTGGCGTCGAGCGCGCGGGCGCGCAGCGGCGCGTCGAGCGCGCGGCCGGCCGCGGTGAGATACAGGTTGGAGGACGACAGATCAGCCACCCAGTCGCCGGCACCGGCCGCCGCGTCGAAGGCGGCCTCGGCGACCCGCAAGATCTCGACCGGCGGGATCCGGCGAGCGCCCGGTACCCCGCCGCGCTCGACCAGCGGCGTGGCGCCGTGATCGCTGGTCAGGACCACGGCGTAGTGCTCCGCGCCCACCTGCTCATCGAGGAAGGTGAACAAGGCGCCGAGCTCCGCGTCCAGCCGCCACAGCAGATCGACCTGCTCCCAGGAGCCCTGGCCAAACGAGTGCCCGGTGAAGTCATGGCTGTTGAGGCTCAGCGCCAGCAGATCAGGGACCTCGTCCGCGCCCAGGCGACGCCGGGTAACCGCGGCGCGGGCCGCCTCCAGCACGAGCTGATCGCCAAACGGCGTGAGCGCCAGCGCCTTGCCCGGCGAGGAGGACTTCGCGAGCTGATGCGGGAACACCTCGCCGAGCTGGTGCTCGCCGCCCTCGCCAGGCGCCGCGTCCTCGACGCCGGTGACCGTGCGCAGCCGCGCCTCGTTCAGCGGATGCCACTGGGCGCCGAGGTGGCGGCTCATCGGGAAGGCCGCGGCGTGCGCCACCAACCACGGCGGGATCGCCGCGGCGTACGCCGTGCTGGTGGTCATGCCGCCGGCGTCAGGCTCGAAGAAGATCACCTCGTCTGGATGCTGCCCCGCCACGAAGCAGGCGGCGCGCGCCTTGAGGCCGATGGCCACCGCCTGGCCGCGGCCACCTGTGCCCTGATGCAGCGCCTCGGCGAGCCCGGGGACCCGCAGCGCCACGCTCGATGAGCCCGAGGACAGCACCGCGGCTTGCCCCGGCGATGGCGCGAGCTGGAAGATCGGCGAGCGAGGATCTTCGTCGGCGTCCACCACGAGCTTGCTGGCGCGGCGATACCAGCTATTGCCGAGGACGCCATGCACGGCCGGGGGCGCGCCGGTGGCCAGGGTGGCGTGCCCGGGCGCGGTCAGCGGGACGCCATAGGGGAGCTGCAGCCGCGGCACGTACACGCCATGATCGAGCAGCCGGCGGAAGCCCGCGCGCAGCGTGGGCGACAGCGCGGCAAAGGACCAGCTGGGGAGCTGATCGACGACGATCAGCACCACCAGGCGCGCCGGCGGCGGCGCAGACGGCGGCGCGGACGACGACGCAGACGGCGGCGCGGACGACGACGCAGGCGGCGGCGCGCTGCCACACGCGCCGACCAGCAGCGCACCAGCGAGCGCCAGCGCGGGCCCGGCCGAGCGCGACGCGCCGCTCACGAGCGCGGCTCGCCTTCGCGCAGCGCGCGGACGATCTCCTCGCGCACCACCGCCGCCAGGTCCGGCGCTGCCGCCGCGCTGCGGCGCGGCTCTGCCACCGGGGTCTGCGAATGCGGCGCGGGCGCGCACGCCACCACCGGACGCACGGCGCTGGCCGCGCTCGCCGAGCTGGCGGCGCTCCCCGAGCTGGCGGCGCTCCCCGAGCTGCCGAGCCAGCGCTCCACCGTCTCCACCGCGCGGTCCGCGGCGCGGCCAAGGCCCGCCTTGGCGCGCGCGGGCATGAGCGCGCGGATCAGCTCCTCCGGCAGCGGCTCCACGCCGCCGAGCGGCGCCGCAGCCACGGCGATGCGCGCCAGGTGCTCCACCAGCTCCAGCCGCAAGAGCGCCTGCTCCACGCTGGCGCCCCAGGCCATGACGCCATGGTTGGCCAGCAGCACCGCGTCCACCCACTCGCACCACGGCGCCAGCGCGGCGCGCGCCGGATCTCCGGGCAGCGCCAGCGCGACGCGCGGCAAGATGGGCCCCAGCGAGACCACGGCCTCCGGCAGAAACGGGCGCGTGAGCGCGCCGGCCCCGCCGCGGCTCGAGGCGATGGCGGTGGCCATGGGCGGGTGCGCGTGGACCACGGCCGCCACGTCAGGCCGGCGCTCGTACACCGTGAGGTGCAGGCCGATCTCGCCGAACACACGCCCCGTGCCAGCGACCACCTGACCGCTGGCATCGAGCTGCACCAGGGAGGCCTCGGTGACCTGTCGCTTGGACGTGGCGGTGGGCGTGGCCAGGATGCGCGCGCCGTCCTTGGCGGTCACGTTGCCGTCGTGGTTGGCGACCCAGCCGCGCTCGTGCAGGAGCCGCGAGGCCGAGACCAGCTCCGCGGCCAGCGCGCGCCCGGCCTTCACGAGGCGCCTCGAGCCATCGGCACCGGCCCTTGGTCGGTGTCGACCGCATCGACCACGCCGACGATCACCGAGCGGATCGGCAGATCTTTGCCGCGCAGGATCTGCCGCGCCCCGTTGCCTTCCACCAGGACGATCACCCGATCCCCGGTTCCGGCCTGGGCCGTATCCACCGCGACGAAGCTGGCGCCGCTGTCCGCGCCTTGCTCATCGAGCGGCTGGACGACCAGCAACGTGCGGCCGGAGAACGCCGGGTGCTTGACCGCTGCCCACATGGGGCCGACCACACGACAGAGCCTCACGAAGGGTCCTCCCCGGCCGCGACGCCATCCACGATGCCGACGATGGCGGCGTCCACGGGCACGAAGGACGGCTCGAGGGCCAGCGCGGCCTCGCGCGAGCCCACCAGATAGACGAAGTCGCCCTCGCCTGCCTGCACGGTGTCCACCGCCACCTGCACCTCGCCCACGGGTTTGCGGTGCTCATCAACCGGTTGGACCAGCAGCAGCTTGGTTCCAGCCAGGCCTTCCGCCTTGCGGCTGGCGACCACCGTGCCCTTGACGATGCCGAGATACATCGCGGCAAAGGTACGGCTGCCGCGGGCAAGGGGTCAACAGCGCTCGGCGGAGTCTCTGCTAGGAGCGTGGTGTCAACACCACGTTCCTAGCCTCATTGTTGGGCAAAGCCCTCCGGACAGGCGCACTCGCGCCCGGGCTGCGCCGCCAACCTCGCCGAGCGAGCTTGGCGTGCTCGGCGAGGAGACCGGTTGACACCAGTCTCCTAGATGGAGCCGGTGCGCCGGCGCACCACCCGGCCGGACCGCTCGCAGATGCCGGTGCCGTCAAACACCTCGGCCGAGCGGGCCCAGGCGTGGCTGCCCCGGTTGGCCAGGGCGCGGTAGTAGGCGCGACGGCCCACGAACAGATCGAGCTGGTTGTCATTGATGGCGCCGCCGGTGTCATCCGCCACCACGCAGCCATCGTGGACAAACCCGCCCCACGGCGGCCGGCCCGGCATTTGCCTGCCCTCCAGGATGGGCAGATAGAGGAGCGAGCCCAGGCGCACCACCTTGGGATCGGCGGCCACCGTTCGAAACGGGGTCAAGCCGCGGCCGGTGCCAGCGTTGCCCCACTTCTGTCCGGTGAAGTGAAAGCAAGGCGAGCGATCACAGGGGCACGCGCCCCAGATGTTGATGAGGCGACCATCGCGAAGCTTGCCGGTGCCCTGCATCTCGGCAGCAGCAGCAAAGGCGCGGGAAACCTCAGCAATCGGCTCGCAGGTCTTGCCCTCGTAGAGCACGACCATGTCGCGCGCGGCGGCGGCGAACACGGGCGGATCTGAGCCAGCTTCATCGATCGAGGGATCGAGCTTGGGCTTCTCATCCACCTCTTCCTCCGCGGCCACATAATAGAAGGTGACCTGAAAGGTCCCCATGGCCCGCGGACCATCCGGCTCATGCCGGGCATCTGGCTGCGGCGCGCCGCGACTGACGCGGGTTGGGTCGTGGACCACCTCGCGGGCCTGCCCATCCTGACAGGCGATGATGAAGCCGGGAGCCACCAGCCCCAACCGGCGAGCCCAACTGCGAACCAGGTCAGCGAGCCAGCGCCACGTGCGGCGCGAGCTGGCTTGGAGCTTCAGTGTGTGGACCGGCATGACGGACAAAAAGCATAGCGCCCTCCCCCGCCGCCGTCGCATGCCTCCCGGCTGGAATACGTGAGAACAAAACGACAATTCAGTATTTCACGCGACAGAAATACCTTATCGATTAGGACTTTTTCCTATTCGACGAGCTACTTCGCTTTCCCAGCGCCCTGCCTGGGTCCACCAAACCTCAAGGTCTGGTGGAGCCGGCGACTCGTCCGAACCTGGGATGCGAACCTGGGTCCGGCGGTTCGAGCCTGGGTCCGGCAATGCGAACCTGGTCCGACGAACCTGGGTCCGGCAGTGCGAACCTGGTGTCCGGCGGTTCGAACGGGTCCGGCGGTTCGAGCCTGGGTCCGGCGGCAACCCGGCCGGTCAGGCGCGGGTTGGCGAACCTGCTTGGAACCTGCTTAGAACTTGGCCTGCAGCGTGAGGTTCATACCGAGCTGGTTGAACTCACCGAACTCGTACTCGAACAAGCCCTCCGGCCCGTTGCGGCGCAGCCGGGTCTGGTTGCCATCGTAGCTGTAGTACACGTCCACCAGCGCGGCGTAGATGTCGCCAAAGTCGAGCTGGCCCGAGACCTTGAGCGCCACCTGGGGCACCGCGGTCTCGCCATCGGGCAACACGGTGATGAGCGTCTGCTGGCCGTTGTTGCGGATCACCGCGGTGGACTCGCCCCTGGCGGTGGTGTCACCCGGGATACCTGCCGGTGTGGTCAAGGTCGCCGGCAGCTCCAGGCCCAGCACCGCACCCACGGTCAGCCGGTCTCCCCAGTTGCGGTCCACGCCGACCGCCGCAAACAGGTTCGGGGACTTGGTGTACTGCTCCGGGAAGTCCGAGTACGTGGGCAAGCTCGGCACCGAATGAAGAATATATGCAAGATCACGCACCTGGCCATCAAACCGGAAGCGATAGCGGTTCATGAGCACGCGCACGTTGACGTCCGCGGCGAAGCCAAACTGAGCCTTGGTGGAGCCGCTCTTCTCCGGATCCTTCAGGGTCTGGCCCAGCACGGTCGCCTCGCTCATCGCCAACCACGACAGCCCGCCGCCGTAGGTCTGCTTCTTGAATAGCTGGCCGATCCGCTCGCCGTCGTTCTTGTAGAGCTTGTAGTCGATGGACGATTGCACCGGCATGCCGTCATGCACCGCCACCTGGGCGGACACGCCGTAGAGCTGCACGGTCTGGTCGTTGACGTCTTCGAGCTCGTTGTTGCCGCGATCGAAGTACCCGCCGCTGATCTCCACCCGGACCTTGGGGGTCACGTCCACGCCCGCGCCGGCGAGGACCGCGAACACGGACTCCTCTTCCGCGGTCTTGGGGTTCAAGACGACCGTGCTCTTGGCCCCCAGGAAGGCGTATTGGTTGTCGGTGTCGAACTGCAGCTTGAGGCCAGGGATGGCGCGGCGGCTGCGGCGGTACTCGTCGTTGCCACCCCAGGACAGGCGGTAGCTGTAGCCGAGGCGAAAGCGGTCCGCCGACACCGGGAACACGGTCAAGGACACGCGGGTCGGGTCCTCGTGCTTGGGGTCCTTCCACCAGCTCGTGAGGATGTAGCTGCCGGCGTCCGACAGGTCGATCTGGCGCTCGGTGACCTCGTTGATGCGGAAGGCCAGCGCGCCCTCCACCTCCAGGTTGCCACGGCGGAAGTTGCGGTACAGCACCGCGTGCGAGAGGGTCTCGTAGCCCGAGAAGCGGGTGTCGTAGTTGTCAAAGAACAGCGTGCCCAGGGAGTTGGGCCGGCCAAACCGCCAGCCCGGCACGCTGGGGATGGTCTCCCCGGGTTCCGTCAGGATGTTCTCGTTGGTCAGCGTGAACGCCAGGCGGGCGTCCATGAAGCCGCTGGCGCCGCGCATGTTGCCGGAGGCGGCGGGGGCGGCCGCCGGAGCGGACGCCTCCTTGGCGGCCTTGTCAGCGGCTTCCTTGACCGCGCGCTCGCTGAGGATCCGGGCGACCTCGCGATCCACCAGCTCGCGGACGCGAGCCTCATCCAGCGGCGGCGTCGGCGCGGCCGCCGGATCCGTCGCCGGAGCTGGCGCGGCCGCGGGCCCCGCCGGCGGTGCAGCCGGCGGCGCGGGGGGGGGCGCGGAAGGCTGAGCAGCCGCCCCGCTGGAGGCCAGGAGCAGCACCGAGAGCGCCGAGAGCGCCGAGAGAGAACAAGTCAAATGGCGAAGCAAGAGGTCCTCCGAGAGCCGATGACTACTGAAGCGTGATGTCCTGGGCCGAGCGCGGGTAGATGATCCACACATTGAACGAGCCGATGTTGATGGGGCGCAGCACGCCGACCACCCGAGGCAGCACCCGGTTGACGTTGGCGACCGGATCGAAGTCGACCACGCCCGAGGTGACGAGGTTGATGACGTCACCCGAACAACCGTTGCCCACGTCCAGCTTCCACTGCTTGAACGTGTCGTAGTCCTTGTCCACCGGGCAGACCTTGCCACCCAGCACCGCGATGGGACTTGACTCGACGCGCTCGAACTCGATCTTCTGACCGAACCACGATTGCTGCAGCTCCCGCGGCGCGGGCAGCCGCGCTGGGGTGACCTCTGGCTCCCCTTCGACCGCGAAGGTCTGTGGGAAGCTCAGCTCGGTGAGCCCGTTGAACTCGACCACCCCGCCGGTGAACCCGGGGACGATCTGGCCCACCTTGATCTCGCGGCCCCGCTCGTCGCGAGGCGCGCTGAACGTGAAGATGGTGACGTGGTCGTAGTTGCCGGTGGTGCAAGGCGGCGTGCCGGCGGCGTCGGCGCAGTTGACGTCCGAGATGCTGTAGCCCTGCGAGTACACCGAGGTCACGATCAGGCGTCCGCTGGCGCCGTGCCGGCTGCGATCCACCCGCACCTGCTTGAGCTCCAGCGGGGAGGTCGCCAGCGCGGCCAGGCTGCCCTCGTCAGAAGGCGTGGAGATATCGCGGATCGTGGGCTCGCGGTACCACAGGCGAGGAGACGTGCCGGTGGCGTAGGTGGGCGCGGGGCCAGAGGAGTGCTCCACCCAGAGCACGGTGGGGCCGAACACCGGAGGCAGGGTCACCGTGCCGCTGGCCTGGCCGTTGGCGATGCGCAAGAGGCCAAGCGGGACGCTCGAGTCCAGCGGCGGCGTCAGGCTGCCCAGGTACTGCACGAAGACCTTCAGATCTCCGGTGAGCGAGGTGTCGGTCTGGCCCTTGGCGTCGATCGCGGTGATGGCGAGCTGCACTTGCCTGGCGGTGTCGGGCAGCGGCGCGCTGGGGCTGCCGGTGACCGAGGGCGCCATCAGCTCCACCCGCAGCGACTGCGTGCCGTACGTGACGCTCTGCTCCTCGGTGCAGGCCGCCGTGGCGCCAGCCACCAGCGCCAGCGCCAGCCACCGCGGCGCGCGGCGGGAGCCCGTGTGCGCGGCGCTCACGACAGGACCTGCTTGGCTTGGCTTGGCGGATCTTGGCATCTGATACCTCTGGTGATACCTCTGGCGAAAATCGACGGGACGGCGCGGACCGACAGCTCGACGCTCACTCGAACACCGGGCGGATGCGACCGTCATGCGCCTCGATGTCGCCGCCGAGGCACGCCACGTTGCCCCAGCGATCCAGCACGGTGCGCTTCTGCGGCAGGGGATCCGTCTCATCGAGGATGTTGGAGGGGCACACCGTCTGCTGCCGCAGGTACACCTGCAGCGCGTCTCGCAGCGACACCCCGGTGTCCTGCTTGGAGGTGTTGCGCTTGAGCGCCGTGAACCCGGAGCCGCCGCGCGCGATGTAGTCGTTGACGGCCACGCGGTAGAGGCCGGCGGGCACCACCGGCACGCAGCGCGCCGGGTCGATCTCGCCGGATGGGTTGCCGCTGCGACAGTTCTCACCGACGTAAATGTTCTTGGCGCACGCGGTGGGGACAAACGAGTCGTTGGGATCCGGGTCGGGGCAGGTCCCGCGGCACACCATGTCGAACCACACGCCAGCGACCTGGGCCTGGGTCCGGCAGCCGCGCTCCGCGGAGCGCCGCGCCACGAAGTCCAGGGTCTCCTGGATCTCGGTGCCGGAGAGATAGATGATGGTGATGGAGTTCTCGAAGGGGAACACGTTGAACATCTGCTCGACGTTGAGCGGCCCGCGCTCGAAGTCTGCGCGGATGCCCAGCGAGTTGGTCAGCGCGAACTCCGCCTCCACGCCGGAGCGGGTTTGCATGGCCCGCGCCACCAGGTTGCCGAGCTGCGAGTCGCCGCCGGTGGTGTCGTTGCGGATGATCTTGTTGTCACCGGGAGGATTGACGTACGCGAACACCCCTCCCAGATCGATGTCCCGGTTGATGGCCACCGAGTACGGCCACAACAGGTTCGCCACCTCGGGGTCATCGGGCACCTTGCTGTCAACCGGGATGTTGTCGTAGCCGTACGCGGTGATCCGGCTGCGCTTGTCTGGATCGTTGTTGTCCTCGCCGATGCGCACGGTGACGTCGAGGCGGCCCACGTACTTGGCGAAGGCGCCGGAGTGGACGACGATGGTGCTGTTGCCCTTGTCGTCGTTGGGGATGATCTTGGGGGGATCGGTGACGATGTGCAGGTGACCGCCCAGGATGAGGTCCACGCCCTGCAGCGGCAGCGCCGCGTTGGGATCGTTGACGTCGCGCGAGGTCAGGTTCTCGTCCTCGTCGAGGCCGAGGTGGCTCACCACCACCAGCACGTCCACGGTGGGACGCAGGAGCCGCACGTACTGCTGCAGCGCCACCCGGTCGTCCAGCGGCCGCAGGCCCAGCGAGTTTCCGCCCTCGAAGATCCCGGTCATGGAGCCCCAGTTGCCCATGCCGATGACGCCGATCTTCACGCCCTTCACGTCATAGACGTGATACGGCCGCACCACGTCCTTGAGCGAGCGCTGCTCGGGGTTGGGGGGATCTTCAAAGAGGTAGTTGGCGGCCAGCAGCGGGAACTGCGCCCACGCATCGATCTGCTCGAACAGGTTCTGCGACCCCAGGTCGAACTCGTGGTTGCCGACCACCGCGCCATCCATCCCGGCCAGCGACAGCGAGCGCATCTCCGCTTCGCCCTTGAACATGTTGAACACCGGCGCGCCCTGGAAGCAGTCGCCGGAGTCAAGCCACAGAGACCGGCTGGTGGTGGCGCGGATCTTCTTGGCGATGGTGGTCATCCGGGCGATCCCGCCGAAGGGACCGTTGCTGGCCAGCAGGCCATCGTCTTGATCGAAGCGGTTGGGGATGAACGAGTAGGGGAAAAGCCTCGAGTGAATATCCGAGGTGTGGATGAAGGTCAGCCGGATGTCCTGGCCCACCAGGTTTGGCTGCTCGCGGCTCACGGTGCAGGCCGCGACGCTCGCGATCAAGAGACCTGCTGCGGCGAGGCCCGGCCCTTCGGCCCGGCGCGTCAAACTCGGGGCCTGGCACCTGCCCGATCCACGACCAGGCGCCGTGACAGGTCTACAGTCCAACGCCCACGGAGACTCGGTCACGTCCGACTTTGGCATCGTCGAGGTCCGTATACCGAGCCCGGCGCCAATTGCGCAAGGGCTTTCGGTAACCCGGCTCGCGACATTTCGATTGCGTGCCTCGCGCCCCGTGACGGCGGTGGTTGTGGTCTACTGCCGCCCGATGCCTCGTGCCAAGATCGTCTGTACGCTCGGGCCCGCTTCGTCCTCTCCAGAACGCATTGGTGAGTTGATGGACTCGGGGATGAGCGTGGTTCGTCTGAATTTCTCGCACGGCACCCATGAGGACCACCTGAAGGTGCTGCTCGCGGTGCGCGCTGAATCGGAGAAGCGCGCGCGCGCGGTCGCGGTGCTCCTGGACCTGCAAGGCCCCAAGATCCGGGTGGGCCGCTTTGCCCAGGGCCAGATCGACCTGCGGCCCGGGGCCGAGTTCACGATCACCACGGACACCTCCGTGATGGGCGACGAGCACCGCGTGTCCACCAGCTACGCCGGCCTCTTGCACGACGTCCGCGTCGGCGACCAGATCTTGCTCGATGATGGATACCTGTCGCTGGCGGTGACCCAGGTGCTCGACCGCGAGGTCAAGACCATCGTGGTGGCAGGCGGCGTGCTCAAGAACAACAAGGGCATCAACTTGCCGGGGGTGGACGTCTCGGCGCCCGCGCTGTCAGAGAAAGACCGCACCGACATCCTGTTCGCGCTGCGCCACAACGTGGACTACGTGGCGCTGTCCTTCGTGCGGCGCGCCGAGGACGTCGTCGAGGCCAAGAAGCTGCTCACCACCGACGGGGTGTCGATCCCGGTGATCGCCAAGGTCGAGAAGCCGCAGGCCCTGACCCGCCTGAGCGAGATCATCGACGCCGCTGACGGCATCATGGTGGCGCGTGGAGATCTGGGGGTCGAGCTTGGCCCAGAGAAGGTGCCGCTGTGGCAAAAGCGCATCATCTCGGAGACCAACCGGCGCGGCAAGATCGTGATCACCGCCACCCAGATGCTGGAGTCGATGATCACCCAGCCGCGGCCTACCCGCGCGGAGGCCTCCGACGTGGCCAACGCCGTGCTCGACGGCACCGACGCGCTCATGCTGTCCGGTGAGACGGCCTCCGGCCACAACCCCGTGGAGGCGGTGCGAACGATGGCGCGCATCATCACGGAGGTCGAGCACAGCACGTACTACCGGCAGAACATCGAGTCGCCCATCATCGAGCTGGCGGTCCCGGCCAACGCCATCGCCCACGCCGCGGTGACGGCGTCCCACGCGATGAAGATCAAGGTCATCGCCGCGGTGACCGGCTCGGGCGGCGTGGTGCGGCTGCTCAGCGAGTACCGGCCGGAGGCGCAGATCGTCGCGCTGACCTCCAACACGGTGACCTATCGCCGGCTGGCGGCGATCTGGGGCGTGCGCCCGATGCTGATCGGCACCTCGGCCTCGACCGAGGAGCTGATCGAGCAGGTGGAGGACGCGCTGATCTCGCAGCAGCTCGCCAAGCGCGGCGACAGCGTGTGCATCACCATGAGCGTGCCGGTGGGCTCCGGGCTGCAGACCAACATGCTCAAGATCCACCAGATCGCCTAGCGCCCCCGGCGCCGGGCGCGCCGAGGCCCCGGCTGCGCCGGGGCTGCGTCCGGCAGGACCTGCGGCGCGCCGGGCTACTTGCCGGTGCGCAGACGCGCGCGGGTGGCGGCCCAGCCCGGGTGCGCCAGCGCCTTGACCAGGTGCGCCGGGCTGTCCCCCCGCGCGGTCACCACCTTGACCACCGCGGCCAGGTCGGTGCCCAGCGCCAGCGCCATGCAATCCGCGGCGCGCGTGCTGGCGCTGATGGCGCCCGCCAGATCCAGCTCGCCGAGCGCGGGGCTCGCCAGCGCCTCCTCGATGCGGGTGCGCAGCTTGACCGGCAGCGCGCTGCGGATCATGTCCTCGTAGGCGCGCTGCACGTCCGCGTCGAAGACGAAGCGCTGCGCCGCTTGCCGCAGCGGCGGCGGGCCAAACAGGCGCGCGCACGCCGCGATGAGGCGGGCAAGCTCGGGGCTGGGCAAGCCGGAGAACACCAGGTGCTCGGGTCGGGTGAGCGCCGCGGCCCGCGCCAGGATCGCGCGCATCTCGGCCGGCGGCGGCGCCGAGGCGCCGACCATGCGCGGCCCCAGCACCACCACGATGGTGGCGCCGCACACCACCTCCACATCGGGGCCGCCGGGCTCCTCGCGCAGGTACAACACGCTGGCGCCAGCGCCCACCGCGGTGGTGAGCCGCGGCCACATCGCCACCGCGTCAGCGTGGGAGGTGGCGGGGACGCGCTGCTGCGCGGTGAGGCCGACGCGGGCCAGCACCTCCGCGCCCTCGGGCCAGAGCTGCGGCGCGGCGTCGAACAGCGCCAGGCCCAGCGCGGTCAGCGGGTGCGGCGGCTCGAACATGGCCAGGTCGGCCGCGCGCAGGGTGCTACGGTACGGCTCCTCCGCGCGCAGCGCCGGGCTCTTGTGGACGGCGAGAAACGCGGACTGATGCACGTCTGGCGCGTGCCCGGCGCCGATCGCCACCTCCAGCGCGTCGCGACCGAGCTCGCCGGCGTCGCCGCGCCGCAGCTCGCCGGCCCACTCGACCAGATCGGACACCGCGCCGGTGGCGTGGGCCACCGAGCGCAAGAAGTCCGCCATGACGTGGCGCCGGGCCGCGCGCGCGAGCTCGCGGGTCTCGCCGCTGGGGTCGTCGCGATCAGCGCGGTCGCGATCCGCGCGGTCGGCGCGCTCGTCACGGTCCGCGCGGTCGGCGCGCTCGTCACGGTCCGCGCGGTCCTCGCGCCGCATCAGCTCCACCATGGTACGCCGCGCGGCCGTGGCCCCTTGGGACTCCGGCGAGAGCGAGATCGCGCGCTCCAGCGCCTGCCGCGCGCGCTTGAGATCGCCGCGCCCGAGCCGCACCGCGCCAAGCCGCGTCGAGAGCATGGAGCGCAAGAGCGGCTGAGCGTCGTCCTTGCTCGACAGCGCGCGGCCCAGCAGCTCGGCGGCCAGATCCGGATCATCTCCCTGCAGCGCCAGCTCGGAGGCCAGGTCCACCGCCGCCAGGTCGTAGGGGTCCGCGTCCACCGCGCGCTCTGCCGCCGCGCGCGCGCGCGCCAGCTCGCCGAGCGTCTGGTAGTCCCGCGCCGCCCGCAGGTACCTGGCGCAGCGCTCGGCGCCGCTGGCGCCAAAGGCCGCCCACAGCTCGGCGGTCCGCGCCGCGCCCGCCAGATCTCGCAGGTGCTCCTGGCATGCCAGGAGCTTCTCGAGCAGCGGGACGTGCCGCGCCTCGATGGGCTTGGCCGCCCCCACCGCCGCCGCGAAGCAGGTGCGCGCGCGCGCGCGATCGTTCAGCATCATCAGCGCCATGTCGCCGAGCGCCTCGTAGAGCCGCAGCTTCTCCGCCGGGTCATCGGTGGCCGCGGCCTGCCGGGTCAACAGATCGGACGCCTGGCGATGATCGCCCTGCTCCATCGCGATCTCGGCCATGGCCTGCAAGGCTGGCGCGAAGTTGGGCTTGAGCTCGAGCGCCTTCTGGTACAGGGGCTGCGCCTTCTCCGGACGCAAGCTGCGGATCTCCGCGAGCGCCGCGTGATAGAGGCCCTGCGCGACCTCCTGCGGATAGCGCGCGGCCTCCTCGTGGCCACCCAGGGTGGCCAGGTGCAGCGCCGCCTCGCGCCAGCGCCGCGCCTTGTACCGGTTCTCTCCCAGCGCCAGCTTGATGAGCAAGTGGCCGCGATCCAGCCGGTCGGCGGCCAGCAGGGTCTGATACGCCTCCTCGTCGCGGCCCAGCCGCTCGAAGGCGTGCGCCAGCCGGCGCTGCAGGTCGGCGGTCAGCGCCGCCGGCGCCGCCGCCAGAAGCTCCCCGTCGAGCACCTCGCGCAGGAACGCCTCCAGGTCCTCCCAGCGCTCGCGATCGGCGTAGAAGTCCGCCAGCGCCACCACCGCCGGCAGGTGCTCTGGCACCACGGCCAGCGCCTCCAGCAGGTGCCGCTCCGCCGCCGGCTCCACGCCGGCCGCGCGGCTCAGCGCCGCGAGCTGCGTCAAGATGCGCGCCTTCTCCGCGGCCGGCAGCTCCGGCGTGCCGAGCCGGTTCTCGAGGAGGCGCGCCGCGGCGTCCGGATCGCCGCCCTTCTCGACCAGCCCCGCCAGCGCCCAGGTGGCGTCGGAGTGATAGGGCCGCAGCGTCAGCACGCGCTCGAACGCGGCGCGCGCCGCGCTGACGTCCTGCACGCGATCACGCAGCACCTCGCCGGCGGCCATCAGCGCGTCGATCCGCACGTCATCGTCGCGGGTGCCCTCCGCTTCGCGCAGCTTGGCCTCCGCGAACGCAGCCGGGTCGTCGTCTGGCGACGCGAGCTGGGTGTACAAGGTCAGCGCGGTCGGGTGCTCCGGCACCAGCGACAGCGCGGCGTCGAGCGCCGCCCGCGCGCCGGCCACGTCCGTCAGCCGCTCGAGCCGGAGCTGCGCCAGGCGGATGTGCAGCGCGGCCACCTCGCCGCGCGCCGCCCCGGCGTCCGCCGCCGCCTCGATGCGGTCCTCGAGGATGGCCGCGGCCTCGCGGCCTCGATCGGCGCGCACCAGCGCGGTCACGAGCTGCTCGGCCAGCTCCGGATCCTGGGGCGCGATGGTGCGAGCGTGCCGCAGCGCCGCCGCCGCTTCCTCGGCGGAGTCCAGCCACTCCAGCAAGATCTGCGCGCGCCGCGACAGCAGCTTGACGCGCTCGGCTGGCTCGCGCGCCAAGCCCGGCCCGCCGCCGCAACACGTCGGCCAGGTCCGTCCAGCGCGCGTTCTGCGCGTAGAGCGCGTCCAGCGCCGCCCACGACGCGGCGTCATCGGGCCAGGACGCCACGATCTGGCGGTGCGCGTCCATCGCGCGGTCCGGCAGCTCGAGCTCCTGCTCGTAGATCGCCGCGACCCGCCGCAGCGCCTCGCGCGCCAGGTGCGCGTCGTCGGTCACCTCGACCACGCGGGTCTGCATCTCGATGGCCTTGCTCCAGCGCCCGACGGTGCCAAACAGCTCGGCCAGCCGGGTCAGCACGGCGGTGTCGGTCGGCGAGATCGTGCGCAGCCGCTCCAGCGTGTCGATGGCGTCGTGCGGTCGCGACAGGCGGTCGATGTACAGCGCCGCCAGCTCTCGCAAGAGCCCAGCCCGCTCCTGCTCCGGCGCCGCGGTGCCCAGCCGCGGATCGGTGCGCTCCTCCAGCGAGGCGGCGAGCTCCACCCAGCGACCCTCCTGGCGGTACAGGCCCTCCAGCCGCTGGCGAGCGTCATCGTCGTCGGGTCGAATGCCCAGCACGCGCCGCAGCACCGCCTCGGCCTCGCGCAGCCGCCCTTGCTCGGCGCGCAGCTTGGCGACCTCCACCAGCAGCTCGCCGGCCTCGGCGGCGCTCTCGGCGTGCTCCGCCAGCGCCTCGTACAGCGAGGCGAGCCGATCCCAGGCGCCGTGATCGTGCGCCACCCGGTGCAGCCGCGCGCGCACCTCGGCGTCCGCGCCGCTGCCGCCGCCGTCGCGCCGTAGCTGCTTGGCCACGTCGAACGCGCGCGCCAGGGTCTCGAACGCGCGCGCCACGTCCTTGCTGCCGGTCTCCCAGATCTCGGCGGCGCGGTAGAGCCAGCGCAGCCCCGCCGCAGCGTCGGCCGCTGGCAGCCCTTCGTAGGCGAGCGCCAGCTCTTCCCACGGCGAATCGAACGAGCCGGCCGGCACGCTCGGCAGCGGCGTCTTGCGCACCTGGGCCTGCGCCTTGCGCGGCGCCGGCGGCGGCGCCGGACGGCCAGGCCGGATCTGCGGCGGACGAGGCGGCGGCGGCGGCAGTTTGCTCGAGGGTGGCGGTGGTGGGCCCGGCGGAGACGATGGGGACGACGGGCCCGGTGGAGACGGTGGGCCCGGTGGGGACAGTGGGCTTGAACGCGCGCCCCCGAGCGCGGCGCCCGAGCCAGCCGACGGCGCGATGGAAGGAAGGGAGCGCGCCGCCGCGGAGAAGATGGACGGCGGCGTGCCCGCTGCAGGCTCCGCCTTGCCGGCGCCGGCGAGCGGCGCGACGCTGGAGGAGAAGATCGACGCAGGCGCGCCGACGGTGGAGGACGGCGCGCCGGTCGCAGCGCCAGCCGCCGAGCCGGTCATCGCCGCGGGCACCGATGGCAGGCTGCCCGCTGGCCGCGAACCCGCGCTCGCCTTGGCGAAGATCGAGGGCGTCGCCGGCTGCGCGAGCTCGCCTGTGGGCGGCGACGACGCCCGGGCCGCGGTCGCGGCCCCGGCGACCGACAGATCGCCCACCGACAGCTCCATCGTGCTGTCCACCGCGGCAGGTGCCCGCGCTGGCTCGGAGGGCGCCATCATCGGCGCCGTGCCCACGTCGACGGACGACGGCCGCACCTCGGTCTCCGACATCTCCATCTCGGCCAGGTCGATGGGCTGCGTGGAGTCGCCCACCCGCAACGTCGCGGAGGTGTGCGCCGCCACGTCGACGGAGGTCAAGCCGCCGAGGTCCGAGTCGGAGAGCTCCTCGGTCATGAGCCGCGCCGGCCGCGCCACTCGCGCGCCCGCGCCATAGCCGGTGGGCCCCCTGGGCACGCCTGGCTGGCCCGGCGCATCGTGCCGACCGGGCGCGCCTTGCCGCGCGAGCCCCGCGTCGCCTTGCGCCATCGCGTCTGCCGCGCCGAAGGCCGCGCCAGGCGCTGCGCCAGCTGCCGCGACCGGCTGCGCAGCGCGCGGCTCGTCGCTGCCGGCGCCGGCCCCGCCCAGCTCCGCGATCACCTGCTCGCTGTGGGTCGCCGCGGCGGCCGGCTCGGGCTGCGGCGAGCGGTCCGCCTCGCGGTAGCGGCCGATGATACGAGCCAGCCGCCACAGGTGCGAGGAGGTCTCGGCGTTGTCGGGGTCGAGCAGCAGCGTCACCAGGTGACAGCGGAACGCGCGCGGCGCGTCCTTCTGATGTTCCTCGACGAGGTGCGCCTTGCGCCGCAGCGCCTCCAGCCGCGCGGTGGTGGTGACCGCGCGCTCGGCGAGCGCCGCCTCCACCGAGACCAGCTCGTTCCACGCGCGCGCGCGCGCCGCCACCTCGTACAGGCTGACCCGCAGCTCCTCTCGCTCTGGCTCCCAGGCGAACGCCGCCAAGAGCTCCACCATCGCGCTCTTGGCGTCGCCCAGGTGCTCGTCGAACACGCGCGCGCGCCGACGCAGCATCGCGACCCGCTGCGCCACGTTGCCGGCGCTGGCCACCACGTCGTAGGCGTCGAGCAGCATCTTCCACTGCGGCTTGACGTCGCCCTCGGTGGCGAGCCGCTCGATCTCGACCAGGAGCTCGGACTCGCGCGGCGCCACCGTCAGCGCCTCCAGCAGCACGCCGATGGCGCGCGTGCGGTCGCCGAGCCGGCGCTCCACCACCTGCGCCAGCTCCCGGCTCGCGCGCACGAACGCCGCGCGATCCGCCGTGCCGTCGACGCCACCCAGCCGGCGTCGCTCTTCGACATAGGCCTCCGCCAGCTCCTTCCACAGCCCATATTGCTCCGCGGCGCGGCGCACATCCGTGAAGCTGCCGGCGTCCGGCGCCTCCAGGTGTGCCGCGCGCCACCAGCGCAGCGCGCCGCGCGGATCGCCGAGCTGCTCCGCGGTGACGTGCGCGATGCGATGTTGCAGATCGCGCCGCTCATCTCGGTCGGTCATCGCCGGCAAGAGCCGCTCCAGCAGGCGCACCTGATCGCGATGGCGGCCAAGCCTGGCGTGCAGCTCGGCGGCCGCGGCCAGCGCCGCGCCCTGCGCTTCGTCGACGGTGAGCACGCGCTCGAACGCCTGCAGCGCGCGGGTCGGGTTGCCCAGCCGGTCGCGGCACACCGCGCCGATCTCCAGCCCGATGGCGATCTTCTGCGCCGGATCGGTGGCCAGGTACAGCTCGCGCTCGGCCACCCGCACCGCCGCTTCAAAGTCGCCCCGCGACTCGTGCAAGGTGCGCAGCGCGGCGTGCGCGGCGACGTGGTTGGGGTTGAGATCGCGGATGACCAGCTCGAGCACGCGGATCGCGTCCACCGGCGAGCCCAGCCGCTCCTCCAGCAGCGCGGCCTGCTCCAGCGCCACCGCGGTGGCGCGCTCCGGGTCGCTGACCGCGAGCACCGGCACCTGCTGATCGAGGATGGCCGCCAGCTCGCGCCACTTGCCGGCGGCGCGGGTCAGCTCGGCCAGCGCGCCCAGCGCGGTCACGTGCTTGGGCGACAGCTCCAGGATCCGCTGCCAGGCCTTGGACGCGCGCGCCGCGTCGTGCAGGCGATGGTCCACGATCTCGGCGTAGCGCTCGAGCTCGCCCACGCGCACCGCGGCCTCCGCGCTGCCCGGCTCCGGCAGCGACCGGCCGCCGTCCATCCGCTCGAGCACCTGGGCCAACAGCGCCCAGCGCTCGGTGCGCTGGTACAGCTCCGCCAGCGCGGTCAGCGCCTCCGCGTCGGTCGGCGAGACCCGCACCGCCTGCTCCCAGCGATCGAGGGCGGCCGCGTCGTCGCCCGCCGCCTGCGCGAGCCTGGCCAGGCGCCGCAAGAGCCGGGTCCGCTCGGCCGGGCTCGCCGCCACCGAGCAGTGGTACTCGAGCGTCTGCTCGAGCCGCGCGTCGCCCGCGCGCTCGAGCACCCGCTCCATGCGCTCGAGCGCGTCGCGGTCGCCGGGCAACAGCTCCAGCACGCCGCTGCAAGCGAACACCACGCCGTCCACGTCGGCCAGCCGGGTCTCGCAGAGCTGCGCCAGCCGGCGAAACGCGGTCAGCCGCTCGGCGCGCTTGGCCACCGGCCAGTCCCGCACCGATTCGCCGGCGGCCACCGGCTTGCCCACCGCCGCGAGCTGCTGCGCCATCCGCCCAGCCTCGGCGTCGAGCTGCCGCCGCAAGGTGTGCGCCAGGCCCGCGTCATCGCCCTCGCGCTCGTACAGCTCCAGGAGCGCCTTGAGCGCGGCCTCGTCGCCGGCGTGGTTGGCCAGGATCTGCTCGTACACCTCGATGGCCCGCCGCGGCTCGATCTGCCGCTCGCGGTACGTCACCGCCATCCGGCGCATCGCCTCGACCCGCGTCAGCTCGTCGTCGGCGGACGCCACGTCGGCCTCCAGCGAGGACACGAGCTGCTCCCACATCTTGGAGCGCGCGGTCAGCCGCCGCGTCGCCTCGGCCGCCTTGCTGCTCGAGGGCGCGAGCTCTGCCACCCGCTGCCAGGCGCTGCGAGCGCCGGGGATATCGCCGATGCGCAGCTCCGAGATCTGCGCGATCTCCTCGAGCCGTTGCACCAGCTCGTCGGCCGGCGCCCCGGCGGCGCGCGCGTTGTCGAGCGAGAACTCCAGCAGGTCGAGCAGCCCGCGCCAGTTCCGCTGCTCGCGGAAGTGGTCCATGTAGCGCGCCAGCGCCTCCTCGTGCGAGGGCAGCACGGTCAGCGCCTGGTGCAACAGCTCCGCGGCGCGGTCCCGGTCATTGAGGTGCTCGCGATACAGCGTGGCCAGCTCCAGGAGCTCGCGCACCAGCGCCTCCGGCGAGACGTCCGGCTCCTCGTGCATCGCCGCGATCTCGGCTTCCAGGTGCTGCGCCAGGATCTCGTGGCGCTGCGCCGCGGCCAGGAGCTGGCGCAGCTCGGCGGAGGAGGCGCCACGCGGTCCTTCCAGCGCGACCAGCTCGCCCAGCACGCGCACCAGCTCTTCGGGCTCTGGCAGCGGCCCGCGGAGCAGCTCGGCCCGGCGCGCGAGGATCGCCATGCGCTCCTCCGGCTTGTCCACCAGCAGCAGCCGCTCTTGCAGCAGGCGATCCAGGTCGCGCCAGCGCCGCGCGGTGTACAGCGCCTGCTCCAGCGCCTTGCTGCCGCTCGACGACGACGGATCCACGCCCACCGCGCGCCGCAGCGTCTGGATGCCGGTGGCGTCGTCGCGCTCGAGCTGCGAGCGCCCCAGCTCCACGAAGATCTCGCTGGCTCGCCGCGCCGCATCCGGCCCGCGCCCCGACAGCGCGTACGCCTCGGCCAGCGCCTCGCGCACCTGGGTGCTCCGCGGCTCGAGCCGCACCGCCTCTTCGAGCTGCTGCACCGCCTCGGTGAAGTCCTTGCGGCGCAGCGCGGCCTTGCCAAGATCGTAGTGCAGCCGGGCCCGCCGCTCCGCAGGCCCCGCCGCGCCCAGCACCTCCAGCTCGGCGCGAAACAGCTTGGCGACCATGGCCTCGTCGCCCAGCGAGGCGTACAGGTTGCGCGCCTCCTCCAGCGCGTCGGTGCGGTGCGGCTCGAGCCGCCACGCCTGCTGCCAGTGCCACAGCGCGCGGTCCACCCGACCAAGCGAGTCGTTCCACAGCTTGGCCGCGCGCCGGTGCTGCTCGGCGCGGCGCAAGACCACCGGGTCGCCCTTGCGCGGGCGGGCCTCGCCCCGCTTGCCCAGCTCCGCCAGCTCATGCTCGATGGGCTCCACCGCCGCCGCCACGTCGCCGCGATCGAGCAAGGCCTCTACCAGCCGATCCACCGCCCGCTCGCTGAGCGGATCTAGCTCCAGCGCGAGCCGCAGCCGCTCGATGGCCGGGTCGACCAGGCCCATCACATAGAGGACCTCACCCGCCTCGGACCACGCCTCCGCGGCGGACTTGGGGTTGGGGTCGCGCGCCGCCCAGAACGAGCACAGCTCGGCCAGCAGCTCCCCGCGGCCGTTCGCGCGCAGCTCCGCGCGCAGGCTCACGAACGCGCCGCCTTGCGGATTCTCGCGGAACTCGTCAACGCGACGCGCCAGAGGATCGTCGACAGGCAGGGTAACGGGGTCGTCGTTCATCGCGGGGCACCGAGGATCGTGCAAGCGCAAGCGCGGTCACGCCCCTGCCAGGCCAGCAGTCACGGCCTGGAGAACTCGCAGGGACGGGCAACGGTATCACCGCCACGCTCGCGGCGCGCCCATGGAACGGCCCGTTTTGCCGTCGCCCTGCCGTCGCCTTGCCGTCTCCTTGCCGGTGGCCTCGCCCTGCCCTGCTCCTTCGCGGCCCGGCCAATGGTCGCTCGCCTGGCTCCGGCCGCGGCAGCGAGCCGCCCGGGCTACGACCCGGACGATTGCCCGGCGGCGGCGGGCTGCACCGCCTCCAGCGCGCTGGCCATGTCCGCCACCAGCTCGGAGATCGCCACCGACAGCTCCGGCTCCGGCACCATCTCCACCGGGCGCTGGCGCATCTCCACCAGCGCGTCGCGGATCGAAGCGCGCGTCGCCTCGCGCAGCCGTGGCACCTCCGCCCGGGTCATGCCTGCCGTCGAGATGGGCGGCAGCACGCGCACCACGGCGTGCGCCCTGCCAAACCACAGCGAGCCCTTGGGGCGGCACGCCCGCGTGCCCTCGATGGCCAGCGGCAACACCGGCACGCCGGCGTCGATCGCGAGCTGAAACGCCCCGTCCTTGAAGCGCTGCAGCGCGCCGTCCGGGGAGCGCGTGCCCTCCGGGAAGATCATCACCGGCAGCCCGGTCTCCAGCGTGCCTTGGGCCTCGGCCAGCATCGCGCGGACGCTGTCGCCGTTACCGCGCAGGAGGCGGATGTCGCCGCCCAGCCGCAGCAGCCAGCCGATGACCGGGATCTTGAACAGCGAGACCTTGGCCACCCAGCGCATGTCGAACGGCAGCCAGGACAGCAGGAACGGGTCCGCGCTCGACTCGTGATTGGCCACCACCACGTAGGCGACGCGCGCGATGTCCTGCGGGGCCTGCCCTTCCACGCGGAAGCGCCAGATCGGCGAGGCGCGCACGCAGGTGCGGCCAAAGCGCCGCATCCACGAGCCGCGTCCGCGCAGGTCCTTGCGCCGCAGGAGCCAGTACAGCGCCATGATCGGCACGAACACCGCAGCCAGAACCGCGAACTCCAAGTACGTCCACAGGCCGTAGACCACGGTGCGCATGGGTGGCCACGGTACCTTGGCCGCGGCGCCTCGCCGAGGGGTTTCTCGGTCACGATTTGGACATGAACCAGCCTCAGGCTCTGACACGATGAGTCACGCGGGGGATCTGCACTCGCCACGCACACCTGCGCCGCCCTCTTTTTTCGTCTCGACGCTCGCAGAATCCGCGGCGCACGCAGCCCCAAGGCTCAAGGCGCAGGCAGGCGCAGCACGAAGTCGGTGTCGCCCTCGCGCCGGCGATAGCGCAAGGAGCCGCCCATCGCCTCGGCCAGCGAGTGGGACAGCGCCAGGCCAAGCCCCAGCCCGGCTGGGTGGTCGTCGCCCGCCGCCCGCGAGAACGGGCGAAACAGGCGGCGCGCCAGCTCGCCGGGGATGCCAGGACCTCGGTCGGTGACCACCAGCTCCACCGCCTCCTGACCGGGTAGCGCCACCGCCGCCAACGTGATCGTCCGGTCGTGGGCGCCGCGCCCATACTTCTCCGCGTTGTCGAGCAGGTTGCCCACGATGCGCAGCACCGCGTCGCGATCGAAGCGCGCCGGCAGCGCCGCCGGCACCACCAGCTCCAGGAAGGCGCCTGCGCGTTCGAGCGTGGGCTCGGTGCGGCTCACCAGCTCGCGCAGCACCGCGGCCAGATCGCCCTCGGTCGGCGACAACGCCAGGTTGCCGCGCTCGAGCTGCGAGAAGCCCAGCACGTTGGCCACCACCCGACCGAGCCGCGCCGCCTCCTCGCTGAGCCGCCGCGCGTAGTCGCGCGCCTTCTTCGGATCGCCCAGCCCGTCGGCCAGCATGTCGCCGTAGAGCTGCAGCCCGGCCAGCGGCGTGCGCAGCTCGTGCGCCGCCGCCGCCGCGAACTGGCTGCGCTCGCGCGCCAGCCGCTCGGCGCTGGCCATCAGCCACACCAGGAATGCCCCCGCCGCCAGCGCCCCCAGCGCGCCGGCGAGGAAGCGCCAGAGAAACCCTCGCTCGATGCCCGCCGCGTCCGCCGCCGCCGCCGCCAGCGCGCGCGGTTGCACCACCGCGGCCAGCGACCACGGCGCGATGAGCGGGACGTCGTCACCCGCGGCCGCCCCCGGCGGTCGCGCCACCAGCAGGACCTCGCCGGCGGTCGGCGAGTCGCGCTCTTCGAGCCAGCGGCGCAGCTCCTGCCGGTCGACCACCAGCCCTTGCACCAGCATGCCGTCCGGGGTGGACACCTCGCGCATCGCCACGAGCGTCGGCTCCGCGTCCAGCGCCACCGCGTGCCAGGCCAGCGCCGACGCCACGATGGTGACCTGCCCTCGCGACAGCTTCGACAGCGCGCTCGCCGAGGGCACGGGCACGGGCGGCGCGGCCTGCTTGCGCTGCTGCCCGACGATGTTCTGGTACACCTGCGACGGCGCGGCGTTCTGCGCGTAGATCTCCGGATCGAGCTGCTCGACCTTGGTCGCGGCCTTTGCCCGCGGCGCGGGCTTCTTGCCGCTCTCGTTCATCTGGTTCATCTTCCGCAGCTCGGCGCCCCGTGGGTCGGGGGCCTGCCCTCGCCATTCGCCGAGGTCATCGGGCTTTGCCCTCGGCTCCTGGTTTAGCTCGGCGTTGGGCTCCGCGTTCGAATCGGCAGCGGAGTCGGCGTTCGAATCGGCAGCGGAATCCGCGTTCGAATCGGCGTTCGAGTCCGCGTCGCCGGCCGCGCTCCTCGCGCCGCTCGACCTGCTGGCTATCGCGACCGCGGTCCCCTCGCCGAGCGCGCGCTGCCGCAGCAGCGCCTGCGCCGCCGCCAGCTTGGACCGCGTGGCGACGTGCTCCGCCAGCCGCGCCCGGTTGGACAGCTCCGGCTCGTCGTCGTTGATCGTCGGCAGCGAGACCACGCCGCGGCTGTCGATCTGGAAGTGCTCCGCCACCAGCGGCTCGCTGGGCCCGCTCGCGAGCGGGGAGGGCGAGAGCGAGAGCCCCGCGCTGGTGCTGCGCGGATCGCGAAACAGGTTGCTGTAATGGTAGTACGGCCGCTGCGATTCGCGCCGCAGCACCTCGTCCAGATCGCGGCGCAGCTCGTCGGCGATGGCCTCGGTCTGCGCGCGCAGCTCCTGCAGCGGCCGTTGCCGCGCCGCCGCCGCCCGCGTCCTCGCGTCCGCCGCGCCGGCCACGTACCAGCCGAGCAGCAAGCTGCCCACGATGCCGAGCACCACCACCGCCGCCAGCGCCGTCCGCCCCGGGGAGCCACGCCGCCGCGACCCGCTGCGCCGCCCGCTCACCGCGCCTCCTTCGGCGCGCCGCCGCTGGCTGCGCTACGGCCCATGGGGACCTTGCAGCGCGGCGCCTTCGCCGGGCTTGTCCAGCGCGCCCCAGGCGTAGCCCGCGCCCTTGACGGAGATGATGATCCTCGGCAGCGCCGGATCTGGCTCCACCTTCTTGCGCAGCACCGCGATGGCCATGTCCACCGCCCGCGTCTGCAGGTCGCCGCGCTGCCCAAACACCTGCTCGAGCAGCTCGGACCGCGGCACCACGCGCTCGCGGTGCCGGTACAGCCAGCGCAAGATGCCCACCTCGCGCGGGGTCAGGGCGGCCGTCTGCCCCTGGCGAGACACCGCCATGCGCAGCAGATCGAGATGCACCCCGTCGAGCGTGAGCTCATCCAGCGTCTCGCTGGCCGGCGCCCGCCGGCCCAGCGCCCGCACCCGCGCCAGCAGCTCCCGCGCCGAGAACGGCTTGGTCACGTAGTCGTCTGCGCCCTCCGTCAGGCCGCGGACCTTGTCGTCCTCGGATCCTCGCGCCGTCAGCATCAGGATGGGCAGCCCCGGCCGCGCCGCGCGCAGCCGCCGGCACACCTCCATCCCATCGAGCTTGGGCAGCATCAGGTCCAGCAGCACCAGCTCGAACACCTCGCGCAGCCCCACCTCCACCGCCGACAGCCCGTCTGCGCAGGCGATGACCTGGTGACCATCGCCCGTGAGCAAGTCCACCACGCCTTCGCGCAGCGACGGTTCGTCTTCGACCAGCAGGATGCGCACGACCCCTGCATTGTGCCACGGTCCCGCCGCTCGTGGCGTAAGAGCCATGTAAGCACCTTGGCTGCCCGCCGGCTGCCTTCGCCGCGCCGCCGCGGCTACCATGCCGCATGCGCGACCTCTCCCCCTGTGACCTCGACTGGATCGAGCACGCCCCCACCCGTATCGAGCTGCGCGTGTCGTTTGCGGCCCCGCCGCCCCGCGTGTTCGCGGCGCTGGCGGACGCCGCGGGCTGGACGCGCTGGTTTCCCACCATGACCCACGCCCGGTGGCTCGACGGCGCCACCGGGGGCCTTGGCCACGAGCGCGAGGTCGCCTTGCGAGCCCTGGGCCGCTTTCGCGAGCGCTTCATCGCGTGGGAACCACCCCACCGCTTCGCCTTCACCATCACCGCCACCACCTCGCCCATGATCCACCAGCTCGGCGAGGACTATCGCCTCGAGCCGGAGGGCGCCGGCACGCAGCTCCGATGGACCATGGGCTCGTCGCCGCGCGGCGTCGGCAAGCTCGCCACCCCGCTCCTGCGCCCCCTGCTGCGCAGCATCCTTGGCCGCGCCGCCCGCAACCTCGATCGCCAGCTCACCGCGCCGTGACCCGGCGGGCCTCGACGGCGCCGCCGGCTGCCAGGTCGCGTGCAGGATACCGTCGGTGCCCATCGGAGGTGACAACCCAGGTGTCGCCGCCGGGTGACTTCAACGACTGACCCAACTATGATGCTCGAGTGAAGGAACGGCGCGGTGCGGGTTGGGTAGGGTGGCGGCCACGCCAACGGTGTGGAGCAAGAAGAAGAGCGCGCGCGCCGCCGCGCTGCAGTGCCCGAAGCGCGCTTCGGGAGAAGTGACACCGAATTCGAAGGACTAGCCCGCGGACGTCGCAACATCGCTGACAACGACCCTCGGCTCGAGGAGGTGACGCAGCAGAGCGAGGCACCCTGCAAGGTCACCCGGGTCGAGCGAGAGATCGCGCTCGCCGAAAGCGTGGCGACGATGTCCCCGGAGGTGGCCCTTGGATACTCCGCCTGGCTTCTCGCCGGTGACCGTGGCTGGCACTCTGCCCAGGCTACATCACCAGCCATCGACGCAGAGCCAGCCCCGTTGGCCGGCCTGTCCGAGGCGTTCGGATTCCTGGACGAGACCGCCCACTCGCCGAGTTCACGTCAAGATGCTTCGAGGATTCGTCCCGCTCAGGAGCAACCGCCAACGGTGGTCCCGGCCCTGTACATCCATCGAGATAGGCATCGACATAGTCGAGCCAGGCCTGAAGCGGACCGCCCGGGCGAAGCCCCCTCGACCTCGGCGGCAGCCGGTCGCGACGCGCGAAACACAGCCGCGCCCCCCGCTCGGTTCGCCGCTCGCTTGCGGCCAGGCGCCAACGAGCGCAAAGAAGAAGATCTGGATGATGTCCTCTTGGAGGTGCTCGCGCTGGTCCGCTCGGACGGCCCAGGGAGCGCGCTGTCGGCGCCCGCAGACATGGCGGGATATCTCGAGTTCGGAGAGCTTGCATCGAGGGTTCGAGTACACACCAGCGCGATTGCAAACCGCGCCGCCGAGCTGCTGGGCGCGACAGCGTTCACGATCGCCCACGATATCTACTTTGCCGCGAGCGAGTACGCACCGGGCACTCCGGAGGGCGACCGCCTGCTGCGCCACGAGCTAACCCACGTCCTGCAACACGAACGCGGTCAGCTAGCTTCTGCAGGTAGGCCAGCGCTGCTCGCACAGGCGAGCGCGGCCGAAGCCGAAGCACGAACAGCAGAGGACGCCCCGTGGGCTAGCTCTGTAGGCCACGTCGGCGCTGGCATGGCCGGCGATGCGCGCGCGCCCCGCGTGGAGGCAAGCGACGCGGGCCCCCGCGCTAGGCATCTCGACCAGAGACCGTCTCAGCCGTCGGATCTGCCCCCTTCGGCCTCACGAGGTCGTCCGTCCATGTCGGGCATGACCTCGAGTTGGTCGCCTGCTGGCAGGGCGCAGACCTTGCAGCCCACCCTTGTCATGCGCTGGGCAGATGGCCCGTCGCCAGATGATCAAGCTGTCGAGTCCGCCCTGCAGCCGACGGGTGGCGAGCCGTTGACCCCGGCGCTGCGCGCGCGGTTCGAGCGCGAGCTCGGATGCGATCTCTCCGGGGTTCGGGTGCATCACGACAGCACGGCGAGCGCCGCTGCACAGGCGCTGCGGGCGCGCGCGTTCACGATCGGCGAACATGTGTTCTTCCTCGGCGGCATGCCAGATCCGAGTTCGCGCGATGGAAGCGCGCTGCTGGCGCATGAGCTGACGCACGTGGTCCAGCACTACCAAGGCCGCATCGCGTTGCGGCCAGGGTTCGCGGTCAGCCGGCCCGACGATCCGCTCGAGCGAGAGGCAGAGGCGGTCGGCGCGTCGGTCGCGCGCGGCCATACGAGGACGCCGGCCCACGCGCTGATGGGAACGACCACCTCCACGGTCGGCGGGGACGGCCCGCGGCCAGGGCCAAGCGCAGCGAACCATGGCGGCGCGGTGAGTCAACCGAGCTCGCCGTCGCTGAGCGGCCTTCGAGACTCCGCCGCCTCCGGTGGTGTCGAGGCTCGTACAGGCAAGCTCACGGGGCGCCCGCCATCCACCGAATCGCTCATCGGAGAACTCCCGCCCGCGAGCGCGCGAGGTGCGCGAGGCGAGACAACCGCCGTGCCGCCCGCCAGTCCAGCCAACGCAGCGAAGCCACAGAGGGCGACGCCGGCCGTCAAGCCCACCAAGCACGCAGCCTCGGTGGCGGCTCCGGAGGCCACCCCGGCAGCGCCGTCCGCGGAGGCTCTCCAGCCAAGCGCCGCGGTGGCCAATCCTCCACCTGCCGCCGCACCGCAGCTCTACCCCGCGCCTCAACCGGCAGGTTCCGACGCAGGGGCTCCCGCCTTTCGTCGCTCCCACGGCGCCCCTGTGAGCCCCACGGAGCGAACGGCAGCGCGCCAGGCGGTGCGATCCGCGACCCTAGAGCTGGCCGCACACGGCGCCGCGCTCGCCGCACAAGCACGAGCCGCCGGGCAGCAAGTGCTGACGCTGCTCACCGAAGATGAGGCCCTGCAGCGCCAGCGGATCACCGCAGCGGCGCAGGCCGCGCGCGCGGGGCTCGAGCCAGCGCTCATCGCCCAGCGCGCTGCGATCATCGCCCGCGCCGCCGCCGAGAAGGCACGCGCGACCGCAGCCGTCGCCTCCCAGCGCGCAGCGGTCCGCGCAGCGGCGCAGGCGCGACGGGCACAGGCCGCAGAGCAGGCAGCCGCAAAGCGCTTGGACGCGCAGGCCGCAGCGCAGCAGACCAGGCAAGGCATCGCGGAGGCGGGTCAGGTCCAGGCCCAGCGCGCGACCGCGGAGACCGCGGCACGAGTGCAGCGAGCGCGCGCGATCGCGAGCGGCGCGGGCGCGATCGCAGGCGGTGACGCCGAGCGCGCCAACGCGCAGCGCGAAGCGACGACCAAGATCTCCCAGCGCGCCGTGGAGGGCGTGCAGGCCAACGGCAGAGAGCTGGTACAGGCCGCTCACGACACCGCCGCAGCGCTGGCGGCCGAGGTCGACGGCAAGCTTGCGGACTACAACGACAGTGTCGGCCAGTGCGTCACCGAGCACGAGCAGCACCTCACCACGCTCGAGCGAGACGCGACCGCCGAACTCGACGCGATGGCACATCAGGCCGAGCGGTCACTCATCGCGCTGACAACCGACGCGCTGGCGGCACTCGACGCGCGCAAGGCGGAGATGCTGGCGACGATCGACCGAGCGGCGCTGGCAGCGACGACGCACATCGAGCATATGGTCACCGCGATCCGCGCACAGGCGACGACGCAGGTCGAGGACCAATGCCAACAGCTCGCCACCGCAGGCCACCAGGCTCGCGAGATCTTCGCCGACGCCGGGGACGCAGAGCAAGTCGCCGAGCTGGCCGCGGAGGCGCGCGGCCAGCTCGATCAGGCGGGCGCGGAGATCGGCCAGGCGATCTTGGGGATGCACGCGACGACCCAGCGCGAGCTCAGCGGCGAGGGCGAGGCGGCAGCCACCAGCATGGCTGAGTTCGCGGCGCGCAACACCTCCCAGGCCGAGACGGCGAGCGCCGCGATCGCTGACAAGCTCACGGCGGTCGCGACCGGCGCGGTAACCTCGTTCGAGGAGCGAGGCGGCAAGGCGGGGGCCGCGCTGGCCGATGGCGGCCAGATCTTCACGCAGCAGCTCACGCAGTCGCACCAGGAGTTCACCGGCAGGCTCGGAGGGCTGGTCGCACTCGCGACGCAGACGATCGGCGACAAGATCGACGCCGGCCTCGCCTACCAGGACCAGTGGGTCGACAAGGCGCAGACGGAGGCGCGGTCGACTGTGCAGCAGATCGGAGATCGCTACGACGCATTGAAGTCCCAGGCCGACGCGCGCAACTCCAGCGGCGCGCAGCGAAGCTGGCTGTCGGACGCCTGGGACGCGGTCACTGGATGGATCGACAGCGTGCGCCAGTGGTTCCTGCGTACGTTTGGAGACTTTTGGGGTGGCTTGCTGTTTGGCATCCTGTCGGCGCTGGTGGTCGTGGTGATCGGCGTGGCAATCGGATGGGTCGTCGGTGCGATCGTCGGCCTATTCATTGCGTCTGCCACCGTCGCCGCGATCGTCACCGCGGTCATCTTGATAGCCGGGGCCATCGGAATCGCGATCTACGCGCGGTTCCAGGAGTTCTACGCCGACAACCCGGGGCAAGACGCCGGGTTCTGGCGCGGCCTCGGGCTCATTGGTCTGGGCATCGCCGACATCACCGGCATCCCATACATGATCGAGGGGCTGGTTGGCCAGCGCGCGTTCGGCGCGGAGATGACCACGGCGCAGAGCACCGAGCGATTTGGCATGGGCCTCGTCTTCCTGGTCACAGCCGGCCTCGCGACCTGGAAGGGCGTGAAATGGTTCCGTGGGCGAACCGCCGTCGATCCGGCACACCCGCCCGTCGATCCCGCGCACCCGCCCGTCGATCCGGCACACCCGCCCGTCGATCCCGCGCACCCGCCCGTCGATCCCGCGCACCCGCCCGTCGATCCCGCACACCCGCCCGTCGATCCCGCGCACCCGCCCGTCGATCCCGCGCACCCAGAGGCAGATCCGAATCGGCCCATCCCCGAGCGCCCGCCTCCCGTGGTGGATCCGTGGGCTGAGGTCGCACGCAAGTACAACCTCGCGCCTGACGTGGTCGAGCAGCTTCGCGCCTCCAACGTCGACGCGACCGTGGCCGACAACCTGCTCTCGCGGGGGGTCACGCCCGCCGAAGTCGTCCGCCTCGGCGCGACGTATGGCCCCGAAGGAGTGCGCGCGATTGACAACCTGGTGAGGCGGGGTGTTGAAGCCCGCATCGCGGAGGACTGCGTGCGCATCGCTCAGAACCTCGGCATCCAGGCTGAGGTGGCCGACCTGGTCAACGGCGGCAACCTGGAGAACCCCGCGAGCCTCCGCAACTTCTTGCAAAAGATCGCCGCAGAGATCGCCAATGGCCAGCGCGGCGCGATGAACGAGCTCCTCGAGGTCGTGGCCCGCGCACGTCAAGGCAACCGCGTCTCGCTCGGCGGACGGAGAATCAACCCTGCCGATCCAGAGAGCGGCCAGGCCGATGTCGTCGATCACACCGCACGCGAGGCCGTGCAGATGAAGACGGTGACCTCGGCGTCCCCGGACAAGGTGGTGTCCAACCTCCAGGCCGCCGTCGACCAACTCGGCGGCAGCGGCAAGGAGATCCCGCCCGCGGGCTACCAGCGCACCGCCGACATCCGCATCACCAACCCGGACAACCCACTGTTCGGAGCCGATCGCGCCGCGCTACTCGACGCCCTGCGCGGCCGGATCAACAACCTCGGCAACCTGGAGCCGGCCGGTGCGCCTTCTGGCCACGTCCGGATCACGAACGGCAACGGGGGCAGTCCGTTCACATTCACCGCTGATGAGCTACGCTAGCCCATGCGCAACGTCTGGATCCAGACTGACTTCGCGTTCGCGACTTGGGTCGCGGACCTGAGCGCAATTCGCGGCCAGCCGCGCGCGCTACTCGAGGCCGTCGTTGCGATCCTCGACGCTGGGGCGCGCCACCGCGTCTTCACGCCGGTCGAGCTTGGGCCGCTCGGCTTCCGGCGCGGGCACGATGGCGACCTGCTCCAGCTCCTCGCCGCGCAGTGGGAAGGACCTCGCGTCGTCGATGCCTTCGGCTTCACTGGCGCGGCGATGGCCCCCGGAGCGCCAGGCTCCTCCACGGTGGAGGCAGACATGGCGTGGTTCGATCACGACGACGCCTTGAGGGTGGCCCCCACGACCGATCTCGGCGCGGTGCTCAGAGCGCTCGAGCCCGTACCAGGGTCCATCGGAGAGGGCTTCACCGTGCCGTTCCCGCCAGTCCAGATCACCGGGCGCCGGCTGACCTACCAGGGCGAGCCACCCAAGCTCGAGGAGTCGCAGGCTCGCCGGCCCATCGAGATCCGCGTCGCCCTGCACAGCGATATCTGGTTCCCGTACGTGTTCGGCTCGGCGCACCCTCTGGCCGATCACCGGCGCTACTTCGACAACCGCGAGCTCGCCGCGCTGCACACGCCGCGCCTCAACGGCTTCCTGCGCGACGTCGCCGCCGTGACCGCCGCGGCAGGCGGTCGCTGGCAGGTCGATCTGGAGGAGACCGGCACCGACGCACAGCGCTGGCTCGACGCCAGCGGCGTCCGCCTGGAGTCCTTGCCGCCAGAGCTGTTCCCGGCCGAGGCGTTCGCCGCGCAGTGGTTCTAAGCGGCCACCGACGCGGCCCGGTGGGACGAACCCTCTCGCCGCCGGCGGCTCAGGTGGTGCCCAAGGCGCAGCCTCAGCTACCTGGACAGGCTCGGGTTCTCCTCGACGAGCCGACGGCCAACCAGCGCCGATCCGCTGATATTCAGGTGGATGCGGTCACGATACAACACAACATTGTCGTTGATCATTCGGCAGCCCTCCTCGTTACAAAGGGTCTTCCCCACAGAGACGAGCCTGACGAGCGGGCGCTGACGGACAACCTCTCTCAGCCAGCCAATATACACATTCTCCTGCGCCCTGGCCGAGCGCTGAGACATCGTACAGGAGCTGCTGGAAGAGAACCGACGGGTGCCCTTGCATTTCCACGCATCAAATGAAAAGGACGGAACATTGTCAGCCAAGTAGACGACCTTCCCAGCCGCAGTCAGGAGATCCACCACCTCGACCACCTCGGCGGCCACCGACGACCCCAGAGCGACGTTCGCCCTCCTCGCCTCCCAGTACATGGTCACGATCACCGCATCGATCGACTTGCTATCTGCAACCATCTTGTAAATTTTGTCAAAATCAGGATTGCTCAAGAACGGGGCGCCATCCCTGATATAGAACGCCACGTTCTTCATCGGCAATGCGTCCGCGACCCCGATGAACAAGTGCTCTGCGTGGCTATCACCAATCAGCGCGACATCAACGTCCTCGCCTGCCTTTGATTGCATGCACCGCACGTACTTGTCATACCTGAGAGCATCCTTTGCGATGTCGTCCGGCGTACACAGGAAATATTTTTCGGCTATGTACCTGTGATAGTCGAGGTGTCCGATATCACCAGCGCGACTGCTCTCGATCCGCGCATCCGCTCTGAAATCGAGCCCCTCCTCGAGGTGTGTCACGTGACCGATCAAGCCAACGACGATCATGGCTGACACCAGCGCCAGCGTGGTGCGCTTCTCCTGTGCGCTGGGCGCGCTGGATCTGAGGGGTCGTTCGATGAACCTGTAGGTCAACCACGAGAGGAGCACCGAGCACAGGACGATCACGACCTTCGTCACGGGGCCAGGGGTTCTCCCGTCGATGACCCTTGGCAGAGACAGCAAGATCCAGTGCCACAAGTACAACGGGAAGCTGATCACCCCGAACCAGATCAAGACACGGTTGGACAAGATCGCTCGATTGATCCGTGAGCTCGGGCCTGCGGAGATGATCAGCACGGCGCTCGCGACGGGGACCAAGGCCCACCAGCCAGGGAACCTGGCCCCCTTGTTGATATGGAACAGGCCGTAGCCAAGCAACAGGAACCCCAGCAAGGCCGCACCATCGCCGAGGACGCCTCCGTCGGCGCGCTCTGGCTCGCGTCGCAGGGCTGTCTGCAGCCAAGAATTTGACCTTGAAATCAACCTCGGCAGATATCCACGCTTGTGGATCGCCGTCCACGCCAACACGCTCCCGCACATCAACTCCCAGAACCTGGACAACGGGGAGTAGAAGGCGGTGACCATCTTCTTGTCGGTCCACGACACGTTGAGGTACAGCGAGACGACCAAGAGCGCCACTGTCACGCCGAACAGATTGACCTTCTTCTTCCACGCAACCCACATCATCGCAGGGAAGAAGATATAATATTGTTCCTCTATACCCAGGCTCCACAGATGGAGCAGCGGCTTGGTCTCCGCCACGTTGTCAAAGTACCCAGCCTCTTGCCACAGCACGAAGTTCGACGCGAAGATCGAGCCGCCTGCGATGTGTCTCCCTAGCTGCTTGTACTCATCAGCCAGCAGGGTAAACCAACCCAGGACATAGACCGAGATCATGACCACGAGAAGCGAAGGAAAGATGCGCCTGACACGACGTGAGTAGAAATCAAAGAAGCTGAAGGTCCCCTTCTCCAGATTCTCGAAGATGATCGTCGAGATCAGATATCCTGAGATCACGAAGAAGACATCAACTCCGATGAATCCACCATGCATCCAGCCAGGGAAGGTATGAAAAGCCACCACGCCCAGCACGGCGATAGCTCTCAGGCCGTCGATATCTGGCCGGTACTTGGGGTGTGAGAGGAGCGGTCTCATATTTTTTCGTTTCGACGCTCACATTTTAACACTTCCGGGCGGGGGGACGCTGCGCAGGCCCAGGACGCATCGGAGTTCGCCGTGCAGGAGGCTCAGCCCGCCAGCTCAGCGCGGGCGGCGGCGCTGCCAGCCGGCGGCGCGCGGCGGGTAGACCACGGGGCCCGCGCCACGGTGCCAGTCGCAGGTGTCCTGCGGCGCCTTGCCGGCGGGCACGTAGTCGTGCAGGTGCGGGCAGTGGGGCCCCGGGCGCAGGCCGGACACCGGGCACACGTCGACCTCCTCGATGCCAGGCGGGCGAGGCGGCAGGGTGAGCGGTCCGCGCTCGGCCACGGTGAGCAGGGCGTCGCGGACGAGCACCGCGGCGGCGTCCATGCCGACGAGTCCCTGGGTGGGGGTCCCGTCGAAGGTGCCGGCCCACGCGCCCACCAGCACCTCGCGCGTGGCCGCCACCGCCCAGGTGTCGGCGAAGCCGCGCGCGGTGCCGGTCTTGGCGGCGACCCGAAAGGGCAGGTCCAGCGGCAGCTCGCTGCCAAAGCCGGGACGGCGCGCGTCCGGATCGGCCAGCATGTCCATCACCAGCCACGACGTCGCCTCCGAGAGCACCGCGACCTCCACGCCAGGCGGCGGACGCTCGAGCGCGCCGGCGACCCCCGAGGCCGCGCCGGCCTGGCCGACGCGCGAGGCCGGCGCCTCGACGGCGAGAACGCCGCGCGGGCGACGCACCTTGCCGCCGCGCACCAGGAAGCCATACCCAGCGGTCAGCTCCAGGAGGCGCACCTTGGCCGCGCCCAGCGCCAGCCGCAGGCCGTAGTCCTCGGGGGCGCCCGGCAGCTCGGCGACCTGGGCCTTGGCCAAGAGCGACATCAGCGTGGACACGCCCACCTGCTGCAGCACGTCGACCGCGGCGAAGTTGTACGAGCTGGCCAGCGCCTCGCGGAAGCGCACCGGGCCGTGCTCCACGCCGCCGTGCGCCACGAAGTACTCGTCCGACGAGGTTTGCACGTCCCAGGCCAGCGACACCGGCGACGCGCCGCGCTCGATCGCCGCCGCGTACACGAACGGCTTGAGCGCCGAGCCCGGGTGTCGCTTGCGGGTGACGATGTTGAGCTGTCCGCCGCCGGCCGCGTCATCGAAGTCCGCCGAGCCGACCATGGCCAGCACCTCGCTCGTGGCGGTGTCGAGCACCACCATCCCGGCCTGCTGCAGGTTGCGGGGCCCCAGCTCCGCCACCTGCGCTGCCACCCGCCGCGCCAGCACGTCTTGCAGCCGCAGATCGAGCGTGGTGCGCACCGTGCCGCCGCGGCGACGCTGCGCCGGGGTGAGCTGCTCCACCACCCAGGCCGCGAAGTGCGGCGCCCGCTGCGTGGGCGGATGCAGCGCCAGGTCGAGCGGCTGCGCCTTGGCCTCCAGGACCTCGCTCGCGCTCAGCGCGCCGCGCTGCTGCAAGAGCGCGAGCACGTAGTCGCGTCGGCGCAGCGCCGCGGCCAGGTGGCGCTGCGGGTCATAGCCGGTGGGCGCGCGAGGCAGGCACGCCAGCAGCACCGCCTCCGCGGTCGACAGCGCGCGCGCCGGCTTGCCGAAGTACCGCTGGGCCGCCGCGGCCAGCCCGCGCGCGCCGTTGCCGAAGTAGGCGCGGTTTAGCCACTGCTCGAGCAACTCGTGCTTGGTCAGCGCGCGCTCGAGCCGCAGCGCCAGGAGCGCCTCTTGGGCCTTGGCCGCGAACGTGCGCGGCGCGCCCTCGGACAAGATCATGCGCGCCACCTGCATGGTCAGCGTGGAGCCACCGTACCCGAGCCTGCCGCCGCGCAGGTTGAGCCACACCGCCCGCGCGATCCCAGCGCCGTCCACGCCGCGGTGCCGCCAGAAGCCGTGGTCCTCGGACTCGATGACCGCGGAGGCGGCGATCGCCGGCAGCTCCGCCAGCGGCGTCCACCGGCTGACGTCGAACCCCTGGGGCGACACCGACGCGAGCTGCTCGCCGCGCCGATCCAGCAGCAGCAACGGCTCGCCGCCGCGCGCGATCGTCGCCGGATCCAGGGGCCTGGCCAGCACGAGCCCGAGCGTGAGCTGGACGAGCGCGACCAGCGGCACCAGCGCGCACAGCGCCAGCGCGCGCAAGAGGCGCGGCAGCCGGCGGGCCCAGCGGGCACCAGGGCGGAGGATCGCGGCGGAGCTCATGGGCGTCTCATGGGCGTCTCTGCATCGAAGGAAGGACCGCGCGCCCCCGCGCCTACGGCGTGACGGTGAACGTCGTCATCGCCGAGCGCCCGTTTATCTCCGGCTCATACATCGCCTCCGCCTGCGCCGGCAGCACCAGGAACGTGCCGTCGGTGGTCGCCCTGGCCTGGTAGGTCAGCACGTAGCGCCCCTGGCGCAGCCGATCCGCGAACCACTGCACGCGATCATCGCGCAGCTCCTGGTTGTCCCAGGTGATCTCCTCCCCACCAGTCTCGGCGCGCGCCTGCCTCGGCGGCGGCGCCGCCAGCCGCCAGCTTGGGGTTGACCACCTCGAGCCCGGCCGGCAGCGGATCCACCACCGCCACCCACGACCGGTCCACCGCAGACTCCACGAACACCTTGACCTTGACGAGCGAGCCCGCCGCCGCCTTGGTGATGGGCTTGTCCGCCGCGTCGAAGTACTCGCGGCGCACGACGAAGCCCTGGCTCTGCGCCTCGCCGCCATCCTTGCGGACCTCCGTCAGCCGGGCGGTGACAAAGCCGCCGCCCTCGAAGACGACGCGCAGCGCGCCCGCGCCCAGCGCCGCCACCGACGACCGGACCACCGCGATCTGGCCACCGGTCACCGTCTTCTGCGTCAGCAGCACGTCGCCCACGAAGATCTTGGCGGTGGACGCGCCGGGCCCGGCCGCCTTGGCGTAGCGCGCCAGCGCCACCAGGCCCCACACGTTGTCCTGCGTGTTTTGCCAGTGGCCGGCCGCGTTGCGCGCCGCCTTGATGCCCTCAGCAAGCGGCGCCACCAGCGAGTCGCGCGGCGCGACCTCCAGGAGCGCCACCAGCGCCATGGCCGAGGCCCGCACGTCGGAGTTCATGTAGTGCGACTCGTTGCCGCTCTTCTCGCGCAGCAGGGCTCGCCCGCCCGCGATCGTCACCGCGTCGGCGGAGGTAAGGAGCGCCTTGACCTCCTCCACTTGCTGACGCGGCGCCTTGGCGCGCGCCAGCGCACGCAAGAGGAACGCCTGCCCCCAGCGAGGGAGCTGGCCGCGCATCGCGAACAGGCGCGAGTTGAGGCCGGCGTCGGGCCGGCCGCGCTCGGCCAGGAGGAACGCCGTCATCGCGGCGGTGGCGCCCTCCCCGCTTGGCGCGATGGAGGTCGGGCGCTGCGCCCAGGTCGACAGCGCGCGCAGGCCGTTGTCGAACACGCTCGCCGGCACCTCGAGCCCGGCGGCCTTGGCCTCGCCCAGGCCCCACAGCGCCAGCGCGGTCAGGTGCGGGTACGTCTGCGACTGCGGCCACAGGCTGAAGTGACCGTCGCCTTGCTGATGGCGGATGACCTTGGCCACGCCGGCCTTGAGGAAGGCCTGGGCGCGCCCCGCGTCGAAGTCCTTGCTGCCGAGCGCCGAGGTCAGCTCCTTGGCGGCCAGCAGCGGCACGGTCTTCGACAGCGTCTGCTCCAGGCAGCCGTAGGGGTACTCCACCAGGTAGCGCAGGCTCGGCGCCAGATCACCCATGCCCGTGCGATCGAGCGTGATGGACAGCTCGCTCTCGTGGGCGAGCGTCCCCGGCGCGGCGGCGACCTGGCCGGTCCACGCGGCGCCGCCGTCGAGCCGCGTCGCCACCAGCGTGCGCGTCTGCCGCACGCGCGGCTTGCCCACTGGCAAGGTCACCGTCAGCGCGTCGCGCTCGGCGCCCAGGGTCACCGCGAAGGAGAGCTGCGCGTCGTCGACGGCGCCGGCCGCGCCGGCCGCGCCCTGCGGCTCCAGGGTCCTGGCGGCGAAGCGCACGCGGGCGCTGCCGCCGGCCGGGACGTTGACGGTGGCGGTCTGGGAAGACAGCGCCACGCCCCGGCCCTCCGCGGTGACGGTGGCGAGGCCCGCCGCGCCGGTGTGGTTGTGGACCAGCACCCCCAGCGAGGCGGTGTCGTCGCTGCGCAGGAAGCGCGGCAGCACCGGCTGCGCCATCAGCGGCTTGGCGACGGTCAGCCGGCGCTCACCGGCGCCAAAGCGATCGCCGCTGTCGGCCGCCACCGCCATGATGCGAAACGCGGTGAGGTTGTCCGGCGCGGTGAACGAGAACCGCGCCTCGCCCTTTGCGTCGGTCACCAGCGCCGGCGCCCAGAACGCCGAGGACACGAAGCGCGAGCGCACGCGCTGCGACGACTGGCCCTTGCTGTCGCCGCCCTCATCCGGATCGCCGGCCTGCGGATCTGCCACGCGCGCCAGGCGGTTGAGGTTGGTGCCGGAGTCCACGCCCAGCCCCCACGTGGCGTAGAAGGTCTTCATCGGGTTGGGGGTCACGAACGCGATGAGCTGCAGGATGCCCTCGTCGGCGGCGGACACCGCGACCTCCGCGGACACCGGCTTGCCGTCGTGGGTGACCCGCACCACGCCGGTCACCGGCTCGCCGGGCTTGACGTTGTCATCGGCCAGCTCCACCGCCACCGCGAGCTGCTTGTGCTCGCTGGCCACCTTCAGCTCCACCATGCCCATCTTGAACTGCGGCCGGTTGCGATCCCCCCGGCCCTGCCGCCCGCTGACCATGGCGACGCTGGCGAACACGTTGGGCGCCCAGCCCTCGGCGATCTGCAGCTCCAGCCCTTGCGCGGGGGAGTCCAGCTTGAGCACGCGGGCGTCGATGATGCCGTCCCGCTCGATGGTGAGCAGCGTGCTGGGCTTCTTGAGGTTGGCCTGCGGCACCAGCCGCGCGGTGTCGCCGGGGCGGTAGCTCGGGCGGCTGGCGATAAGGCCCATGCGCGCGGACTCGTCGCCGCTCCAGAACGCCTCGCCCTTGCCGATCACCCACAGGCTGCTCTGCGTCACCACCGGCAGGCCGCGGTCGTCCTTGCTCTCGAGCTTGACCACGTAGTCGCCGGGCTCGGTGGGGTAGATGCGCTCCACGGTCGAGCCGGAGGCGGCGATGGTCACCGTCCGCTCGAGCATGACCTTCTCGCTGGAGTCACACCGGGAGAACGAGCGCATGCCCACGTCTTGCCAGGTGCAGCTCTGCTCGTTGCGGATGAAGGACAGCTTGGCGGTGGCGCCGGCGCGCGCGCCGTCGGGCCGCAGCGCCACCAGGTTGATGCCAAACGGCATGCCCACGGCTTGCACGTACTCCTGGGTATGCATCCCCAGGTACAGCGACGCCTGGTGCGCCTCCACCAGCACGGACTTGCCCATCGTCTGATCCGACTCGTCGGTGACGTTGGCGGTGAGGATGTAGTCCTGCGGACCAGTCAGATCGGTCGCGCCGTCGCGGGCCGAGATCTCCAGCCGGCCCTGCGCGTCGGTGACACCCTCGCCATCGCTGATGAGCTCGCCGTAGTCCTCCTCTGGCTCGTACCACCAGAAGCTGCTGGGCGACGACGAGAACGTGTACTCGTCGTAGCCGCGGAAGCGCACCAGGTGGCTGCGCCGCCGCAAGGTCCACGCCACCTGGGCGTCCGCCACCGGCGCGCCGAACAGGTAGCGGGCGTCCACCGTGAAGGCCAGGCGATCGCCGGGGCGCACCGCGGCGCCCACCGCCTGCGCCTTGACCTCGAAGGTCGCCGGGCGAAACTCTTCGACGGAGAAGCGCTCGCGAAAGAGCTGCCCGGCCGCCGTGGCGCTGACATAATAGTCGCCCACCGTGGCCTCGTCGGAGAGCTGGAAGTCGAAGGAGAAGCCGCCGAACGCGCTCAGCTTGGCCTCCGCGGTGTGGACCACCTGACCGCGGCTGTCCTCGATGGAGACCGCCACCGGCGCGCGCTTGGCCGGCACCCGCGGCGGCCGGCCGGCCGTGATCTCGCGCAAGAGGCCCTTGAAGTGGACGGACTCGCCCGGCCGGTACAAGCCGCGGTCGGACTGGATGAAGCCGCGCAGCGCCACGCGCCCGCCGCGTCGCTCTTCGGGAAAGCCGAAGTTCCAGATCTGGATGCCGTTGGCCCAGTTGCCGTCGACCACCGCGGTGTCCTCGCCCTTCTCGACGATGGCCAAGAGCCGCTGCGAGCGATAGCTATCCCAGTCGCCCTCGCCCTCCATCTCTCCGGAGGCATCGGCGCCAGCGGCGTTGGCCGAGCCCTGGCTCTTGAGCGCGGCCGAGCCGGGGATCTTGACCAGGCCGCTGGCGTCGCTGACCGCCGTGAACACGCCCTTGCCCTGCGGCGTGGCGATGGTGACCTTGGCGCCGGGCACGGGCTCGCCGGTGGACAGGCTGGTCACCCAGACCAGGCCCGAGGAGGTGCCGACCTTGAGCAGCACGCCCAGATCGGTGACGTTGGCGAGAACGCGGTTGCGCCGGATGGTCATCCACGGCCGGTCGTCATCTCGCTGCACCTCGTCGGACTGCACCTCGGCCAGGTACACGCCGCGCCGGCCCGCGCCGGCGCCGCAGGTGGCGCCCAGATCCAGGTTGGTCAGCTTCCACTGGTTCGCGGCGTCAGCGTAGGCGTGGACCTTCTTGCGCGGCGTCACCCCCACCTTGGCCCAGGCCAGCGGCTTGTCGTCGTCGTTGCCGCCCCACGGATCGTAGTTCATGTCGGTGGTCAGCACCTGCACGAGCTTGTCCTTGGGGATCGCGGCGCACTCCACCTCGAAGCGGGTCACGTTGCGCGACCACACCGGGTAGCCTGGCGCGGACGCCTCCAGCGCGTAGATGCCGCGCTCCATGGAGATGCGCGGGCGGGGCTTGCCGCTGACGAAGGTGTGGACAAACGGCGCCTTGAGCCGCTGGCCGAACCGGTCCACCAGCGGCTCGACGCGCACCGCGTACGTGGTCATCGCCGCCAGGTCGACCGTGGCGCGGTACACGGTGTCGTCGTCGGAAAGCCAGCCCTTGTCGAGGCCGGGCACCGGCGGCGTCACCGCGATGGCCTTGCGCGCGGCGGACAGCTCGACGCCGGTGGAGAACGTCACCGCGATCTCGATCGAGTCGGCCAGCACGTCCTTGCCCTCCGGGCTCACCGAGAGCACCGCGAGCTCTGGCCGCACCTTGAGATCCAGCAGGTACGGCGCGGTCATCGCCGTGTTGCCGGTGGCGCCGCGCAGGCCTTCGCAGCGGAGCTGATACGCGCCGCCAGCGACGAGCGGGCGCACCGGGCGCACGGTGATGGTCTTGCCTTGCTCGGCGGCGTCCGCCAAGGTCAGCTCGGCGCGACCGCCGGACGGGCCGCCGCTGAGCGAGCACTGCGCCAGCACCTGCGCCGCCTTCACCGCCTGGTTGAAGGTGATGGGCAACGGGCCCTCTGGCGCAACGGCGTCGACGTTGACGTTCCAGACCCCCTCCACCGCCAGCGGGCGGTGCGTGAACACAAAGCCAAAGCCGCCGGTGCGCTTGGCCAGCCGGCCCGCGAGCTTCACCGAGTACTCGGTGGACTCCGCGAGCGGCGCCTGCGGCTCGATGACCAGCGTCTGCCGGTCTTGCCAGACGCCCTTCCAAGGCACCGGGGGCGTCAAGATCACCAGGTCCTCGGCGGCCGGCCGGCCGACCTCCGCCTCCTCGATCACCGGCTTGTCGAACCGGACCTCGATGGGCGTGGCCGTCGCTTGCTCGCCTCGGGGCGAGAACGACAGCACGTTGAGATCCCGAGACGGCGGCGTGCCGCAGGCGATCGAGGCGACCGCGAGTACCAGCGCGGCAGAAATGGACGGACCCTTGAGTGCGAGCACACGAGCTCCTTCGTTGTCAGCGCTGGTCATGCAGGACCGGTGCCGTTCTCAGCATGTGCGAAAGCCAAGCTGAATCGGCCGGTTGTACCAGGAGACAAGCGCTCGTGTCGGGGAAGCCACGCAGGCTGTGCGCGGCTGGCCACTGGCGCCGGGGCGAGATCCCGCCCAGATGGGCTGTGTAACTGGCAGCTCGTGCCGACGTAGCGATCAGATGCGTCACACCGGTCAGCAGCCAGCCCGTGACCTCGAGCGCGGTCGAGCTACCACCCCGGCCGGCGCCCCCGGCGCACCGGCCTCATCAGCCACCTCGCCGGTTACCTCCCCGGTCACCTCCCCGGTCACCTCCCCGGCCAGCTCACTGGCCAGGTACCTGGCCGTTCGCCGCCGCAGCGTGGCGCTGTGCGCGCCGCTCACCGTCGAGGACCAGCTCGTCCAGCCGATGGCAGACGCCAGCCCCAGCAAGTGGCACCTGGCCCACACCTCGTGGTTCTTCGAGGCGTTCGTGCTCGGCCTGGTCGGCGAGGCGTCCTTTGATCCTGCGTTTGGCTTTCTCTTCAACAGCTACTATGAAGCGGCCGGCCCGCGGGTGGCGCGGGCGCGGCGCGGGCTGCTCAGCCGGCCAAGCCTCGCGCGGGTGCTGGCATACCGCGAGGCGGTGGACGCGCAGGTCCAGGCGGCGCTCACCGCCGGCGCGCTGGACGACGCGGCGAGGACGCGGCTGGAGCTCGGGCTCGCGCATGAGGAGCAACATCAAGAGCTGCTCCTCACCGACATCAAGGTCGTGCTCGGCACCCAGCCGCTCTTGCCAGCCTACCGCGCGGAGCTGCCCCGCCCGGTGAACCTTGGCGAGCGCCACCCGGCCTCGCGCTGGCGCGCCTTCGAGGGCGGCGTCATCGAGGTCGGCGCGCCGGCGGCGGGGTTCGCGTTCGACAACGAGCGGCCCCGCCACCGCGCGCTGGTCCCGCCCTTTGCCCTGGCGACCCGACCGGTCTGCAACCGCGAGGTGCTGGCCTTCATCGCCGACGGCGGCTACCGCGATCCGCGCCACTGGCTCAGCGATGGCTGGCACGCGGTGCAGGCCCAGCAGTGGACCGCGCCGATGTACTGGGAGCTCTCGCCCGGCAGCGACGGCGGCGCGCAGCTCTACGAGCTCGCCGGGGTGCGCCCGGTCGATCCCGACGAGCCAGCGTGTCACCTCAGCTACTACGAGGCCGACGCGCTGGCGCGCTGGGCGGGCGCGCGGCTGCCCACCGAGCAGGAGTGGGAGCTGGCCGCGGCCGCGCTCGCCCCGGACCGCGGCAACTTCGCCGACGATGATCGGCTGCACCCGGCGGCCGCCGCGCCCGGCGCCGACCCGGGCGAGCTGGCGCAGCTCTTCGGCGACGTCTGGGAGTGGACCTCCAGCAGCTACTCGCCCTACCCCGGGTTCCGCACGCTCGGCGGCGCGCTCGGCGAGTACAACGGCAAGTTCATGTCCGGGCAGCAGGTGCTGCGCGGCGGCTCTTGCCTGACGCCGCGCGGCCACGTGCGCGCGTCGTACCGCAACTTCTTTCCACCCGCCGCGCGCTGGCAGATGACCGGCGTTCGCCTGGCCACCGACCGCTAGTCGCGGCGGTCGCGCCGCCTCACGCCCCGCAGTGACCGCCCTTGGAGCCACCCATGAACGCCCTGATGCCTGCCGCCGCGCTCTCCCTGCTCTCGCCCAACGGATTCCCCGACGACGTGCCCGACGGCGTGCGTGACCGCGTGCCCGGCAACGTGCCTGACGACGTGATCGACGACGTGATCGGCGACGTGCCCGACGACGTGCCTGACGACGTGATCAACGGCCTGTGCGCCGAGCGCAAGCACTTGCCTTGCCGCCTGCTCTATGACGACCTCGGCGCCGCGCTGTTCGATCAGATCTGCGGCGTCGAGGAATACTACCCGACGCGCGCCGAGCTCGCGCTGCTCGGCGACCACCTGCCCCACCTGGCCGCCACGGTGGGCGCGCGCGCGCGGATCCTCGAGCCGGGCAGCGGCACCGGCCACAAGACGCGCCTGCTCCTGTCCGCGATGCAGGCGCCCGCGTGTTACGTGCCCATCGACGTCAGCGCGACGCAGCTCGCCGACAACGCCGAGTCGCTGCGGCGAGAGTTCCCCGACCTCGAGGTGCTGCCGGTGTGCGGCGACTACCTGGCGCCGCTGCGCCTGCCCACACCGGCCCGGTCGTTTGACGCGACCCTGGTGTTCTTCCCCGGCTCCACCATCGGCAACTTCCACCCGGATGAGGCGTGTACGTTCCTCGCCCGGCTCGCGGACCTGGCCGAGCCCGGCGGCTGGCTCTTGCTGGGCGCGGACGCCAACACCGACGAGGACTCGCTGCTGCGCGCGTACGATGACGAGGCCGGCGTGACCGCCGCCTTCAACCTCAATGTCCTGTCTCATCTCAACCGCAGCCACGCCGCGACCTTCGACCCGGCCGCGTTCCTGCACCGCGCGGTCTGGAACGCCGCCCACTCGCGCGTGGAGATGCACCTGGTCAGCCGACGCCGCCAGGTCGTGCAGGTGGCCGGTCGCGCCATCGGGTTCGAGCGCGGCGAGGCCATCGTCACCGAGCATTGCTACAAGCACTCCGCGCCCGCGCTCACCGCCATGCTCCACCGCGCTGGCTGGTCCGTGAAGGAGACCTACCCCGACGCCCAGCGGCGCATGACGCTGTGGCTCGCGCGCACGACCACGCGCTGATCGCGGTCGCCACCGTGCCAGACCCGAACCACCGCGCTCGACCCACCCACCGTGCAAGGCCCACCCACCGTGCTCGGCCTACCCACCTCCCACGCGCTCACCCTGGTCGTTACCTGGCGATCCGTTCCGGGTTCTGGGTTCTGGTACAAACCAAAAAAACTCAGGGTTCTGAAAACAGCAGGGGCTGTGCGGCGGTGTGGTGAGGCGCGCCGGTCCCTCAGGCACGCCTGCTGCACCTGGCCGTCCTGCGCCTCTCCAAGGGCTGTGGTCAACCGCGCCGCGTACGCGCATCTCGCATGCCCAGGCTCGACGGGCGCGGTTGTCCATAGCCCGCCACCGTCCACAGCCCCGAGGCTTCCGCGGAAACGCGCTGCGACTTGGATCACGCGACGTTTCCGCGGAGGTTTCCGCGACCCGCGTGACCCGTGACTGCCCCTCGACCACCGTGCTCGACCCAACCACCGCGCGCGCCCCAACCACCGTGCGCGATCCGACCACAGTGCGCGACCTACCCCTACAGCGCCATCGAGCGCTGGGTCCTCTCCGAGATGGAGGCTACCGGCGTCGACCCGCTTTCCATCGGCCGCCCCTTACCGGACCACCTGCAGCACCCGTCACAGCGCCCGTCGAACCATCCGCCCACCTCGCGCTAGCAGGCCTAGCAGGCAATGAGGCGCATTCGCCCACTGCTAGGTCCGCCGCGCGCGCCGGGCTGTCAGAGCCCCGGCCGGAGTCGGCGGCTCTAGCCTCGTAGGGGCGGGTCTCAGACCCGCCCCGCGGTCACCGCTGGGCCGTGAGGCTTCCTCGCCGCGAGGCTCCAGGAGCCCGTCGCTACGGGCACGCGGTGACCGACGAGATCCAGTCGTCGATGAGCTTCTGCCCGAGCGGATCAGCCACGCTCACCCCCACCGGAGGCATGCGCTTGGAGTCGGTGGCGTGCAGCCGCCTCGACAGCACGCTGGCTTGCGGCGCGCCCGGCGCCAAGAGCTTGCTCGCGCCCTCGACCTGGCCCTGCGTGTTGTCCACGTTGCAGATCTTGGCGTCGCGCAGCGACTGGGTGATGCGGAGGTCCATGGTGCCCTGGCCGCCGCCCATGGGCCGGTGGCAGTGCGCGCAGTTGGCGTGCAGGTAGCTGCGCGCGCGCGCCTCCAGCGGCTCTGCGCCGTCGGGCTCGGCCAGCCGCGGCGCCTCTGAAGGCGCGGCCGGCAGCGGCGCGGAGAACAGGCCGATGTGGTCCAGCGTGGCGAGCTGGTTCGACAGCCGGTTGGTGGACGGATACACCGCGTCCCGGTTGAGCTGCGCGGTCTCGAGCCCGATGGTGCCGCCGGCCGCCTGCGAGTGGCACTGCATGCACTGCGAGCGGCTGGGGTACGCCCAGGCCTCGCCGCCAGCGCCGATCGCCTTGACCTTGCCCGCGGGCAGGAGCGTGGCGTCCGTGCCTTGCTCGTTCCACTCGTAGGTGTAGCCGCCCCAGCCGCCGTCATCGTGGCGCATGAACAGCCGGGTCTCGAGCCGCTTGCCCGCCACCGAGAAGCCCTTGGCCACCACCGCGCCCACCGGCAACTCCCAGTCCTGCTCGGCGTTGATCGCGATGGTTTTCCCGTCGGGGATGGCCAGGTAGCGCTCCTTGTCGGCGGCATCCGCCCACAGCGGCGAGTTGACCTCGAACGGGATCATCGCCGCCACCGGCTTCCTCGGATCCTTGGCGTCAAAGCAGCCGGTCTGCGACAGGAGCTGCGGGAAGTCGTCCGGCGGCGGCGGAGCGGTTGGCACGAGCTTCGAGAGGACGCCGTTGGTCTGCACGGTGTAGACCTCGCCGTCGTTGCCCTGCGCGAACGAGGCCAGGGTCTGCGCCGCCACGGTGGCCAGGAGCTTGGGCGTCGCTCGGTTGTTGGTGTCGTAGGTCAGCGCCCAGATGTTGCCGGTCTCGTAGTCTCCATAGATGTACGTGCCGACCAGGCTGGGCATGGCGGCGCCGCGGTAGACGTAGCCGCCAGTGATCGAACGCGCCTCCCCTCGCCCATGCGTGACGACCGGCTCGCGGGTCCCGGCGGTGCCACACAGCGTAGTGGTGCTGCCCAGGCGGTGGAAGCCCTCGCACGTGCGCCAGCCGTAGTTGCCGCCCTTGACGATGACATCGATCTCCTCCCAGGTGCCCTGCCCCACGTCGCCGAGCCACAGGTCCCCGGCGGCGCGGTCAAAGCTCCAGCGCCACGGGTTGCGCAGGCCGAGCGCCCAGATCTCTGGTCGCGCGCCCGCGGTGGCGGCGAACGGGTTGTCCGCCGGGATGACGTACGCGCCCGCGGCAGCGTTGACGTCGATGCGCAGCATCTTGCCCAGCAGCGTGCTCAGGCTCTGACCGGAGGCGCAGGGGTCATTGCCGGAGCCGCCGTCGCCCAGGCCGATGTACAGCATGCCGTCGTTGCCAAACTGGATGCCGCCGCCGTTGTGGTTGGAGTACGGCTGGCCCACCTTCAAGATCTCATCCGGCCCCAGGTTGAGCGACATGCCGTTGTTGGTGCTCTGATAGCGCGCGATCACCGAGGTGAACGGGTTGCCCGAGCCCTGACAGGCTGGCGGCGCCGGATCTCCGCCGGTCACCGCGCGGGTGTACGAGAGATAGGCCTCGCGCTTGGTGGGCCAGGCCGGGTGAAACGCGAAGCCCAGGAGCCCGCCCTCGCCGCCGGCGCTGACCGGCAGGCTGGCGAACTCGCGCAGGCCGCTGCCATCGCTGGCGAACGTCCGGATCCGACCCTGCCGCTCCATGACGTACCACTGGGTATTGTCGCCTGGGGCCTGGGTCAGGTAGAGCGGCGTCTGCAACGCCAGCGCCGGCCACTGCCGCTGCAAGGTGACGCCGGTGTCCACCACCGGCCGCTTGCGGGCCACGCAGGTGGCGTTGGTCGGGCGAACATCCAGCCCATACGGCGACGGCGTCGGCGGGCTCTTGCCGTCGCCACAAGCGATCACCGCGCCGAGCAAGGCCACGGGCCAAAGGAGACTGCGCATGACCCCCACCATACCGCCGCGGCGGGCGGGACCTGAGTGATTTTCGGCGGCCGCGGGGCGGCGCGCCTGACAGTCGCTGGCAAGACCTGCCTCGCGGCGACCGCGAGCTGCGCCGCGCCCTGCCTCGCGCGACCGTGGGCCGCCGCGCCGCGCCCTGCCTCGCGCGACCGCGAGCCGCGCAGAAGCTGCGCGCGCCCGGCGCTCTGGCTGCAGCTACCGCGCGATCTCGCGTGCCCGACGGAGCGTCCTCGCCACCTGCGAGGTGGAACGGCAGGTGCAGGCCCGCACGGGATGACCAACGCTCGGCTGGCGATGATGCTCGAGCAAGTGGCGGACCTGCTGGAGCACCAGCAGGCCTCGCCGCACCGCGTGATGGCGTGGCGCGACGGCGCGCGCGCGATCGCTCACCATGACCGAGAGCTGACCGACGTGTTCCACGACCACGGCCGGGTCGGGCTGGAGGCCATCCCGCACCTGGGCCCGCGGCTGACCAACGTGGTGATCGAGATCCTCAAGACCGGGCGCTGTGCGGCGCAAGACCGGCTGCGCGGCGACGGGGTCGGGCTCCTGGAGGTGGTCCCCGGCATCGGCCACAAGCTGGCGGAGCGCCTGCACCACCAGCTTGGCATCGAGACCCTGGAGGAGCTGGAGGCCGCCGCGCACGATGGCCGGCTCGCGCAGGTGGAGGGCATGGGGCCCCGCCGCATCGCCGCGGTGCGCGAGATCCTGTCCGCGCGGCTGGCCCGCGCCCACCCGACGACGCCGAGCGACCAGCAGCCCTCGGTGGACGTGCTGCTGGAGCTGGACCGCGAGTACCGCCGCGCCGCCGCCGCCGGGGAGCTGCGCAAGATCGCGCCGCGCCGCTTCAACCCCAGCGGCGAAGCGTGGCTGCCGATCTGGCACACCGACCGCGAGGGATGGCACTTCACCGCGCTGTTCTCCAACACGCCGCTGGCGCACCAGCTTGGCCACACCCACGACTGGGTCATCTTGTACTTCCACCGCGCGCACGACACCGACCGCCAGGCGACGGTGGTCACCGAGTGGCGCGGTCCGCTGCGCGGACAGCGCGTGGTGCGAGGCCGCGAGCCCGAGTGCGAGGCGCGCGCCGCCCGCGCGGTGGCGCCATAGCCCGCCGCGCACGCCGCGCACGCCGCGCACGCCGCGCACGCCGCGCACGCCGCGCACACCGCGCACACCGCGCACGCCGCGCACGCCGCGAGGCTCAGCCCTCCGCCAGATCGCTCCAGTACCGCTTGCGCAGGCGCTCGGTGTACGCCACCAGGTTCGCCATGCCGAGCACCGCGCGCTTGATCTCGCTGTCGAGCGGCGGCCGCAGCACGCCCTCCAGGAAGGCGTACACCGTGGCGTCGACCGTGCGCGGCGACTCGCCCAGCAGGTACGGCTGGTCCCCGAGGAGCGCGGACACCGCCTGATAGTCGGCGATGGCCAGCGCCACGATCTCCTCGTGGCTGTGCCTTCCAGTGCCCTGCCCGTGCAGCGTCTTTCTCAGTTTGCTGCGGATGAGGCGGAGGATGAGCCCGGCGGGTCCGGGGATCAGCTTCTTCATCTCCGGCGAGATCATCGCGAAGCCCTCGTCGCGGATCCAGCGCATGTGGATGCCGGTGAAGTACGTCCCCTCCTCCAGCATCCGGCGCACCGCGCGGCCGATGGCCCGCTCGCGCTCCGACAGGCCGTGGTCCAGCGCGCGCTCGCCGCGATCTCGCTCCAGCCGCTCCATCACGAGCTGCGAGTCGCCGATCAGCTCGCCGCCGAGCGTGACGTACGGGATCTTGCCCTTGGGCGCGCCGCTCATGGAGGGCGGCTTGCTGTCATACGGCGTCTCGGTCATCCGCAGATAGGTCTCGAGCTTGGTGCAAAACGGGCTCAGGTTGCCCAGGCCCCACGGGCGGCCAGGAGGGATGTGCAAGATCAAGCGGCTCATGACGCGCAGTGTCTGGCCACGACCCGACCGGATCAAGCGCCAGACCGCCCGCGCCCTCGCCACCGCGATCCGCAGCGCGCATCTTCGCCGCGGAATCGGTGAGCGAGATCGCAGGCCCGTTCGCAAAGTGACTGCCGTGCCCGCGAACCGGTGATCTCGGTTAGCGTGTGGAGCAGGTCCGCGCGCGCAAAGCGTTGCGAGCGCGAGGCGCCGTCCCTAGAGTGCGCGGCGTCGGCCCAGGGCCGGTTGAAAGGGACCCTCATGATGATGGATTCGTCTCGACGTTGCGCTCGCCGCGCCCTCTTGCGACGAACGGGCGGACCGCGGTCGCCGCTGCGCGCGCTGGCCACCGGCCTCCTGCTTGGCCTCCTGGCCACCGGCCTCGGCGCCGTGCTCATCGCCGCGCCCGCCGCCGCCCAGGTGACCACCTCGGCCATCCGCGGCACCGTGACCTCCGTTGATGATGGCCTGCCCCTGGTAGGCGCCGAGGTGGTGCTCTTGCACGTGCCCAGCGGCAACGAGAAGACCGTCCTCACCAATGACTCGGGCAACTTCGCGTTCACCGGCCTGCGCATCGGCGGCCCGTATCAGGCCACCACGCAGGCGCTGGGCTTCGTCACGGCGGTCGACAAGGACATCTTCCTGACCGCGGGCCGTACCCGCGATCTGCAGGTTGGGCTGCGCCTGGCCGAGGAGGTCATCAACATCGTCGACCAGATGGCGCCCCGCAACCTGTCCGCCAAGACCGTGGTGTCCGCCTCCAGCATCACCGAGCTGCCGTCCATCGCCCGCGATCCCAAGGACGTGGTCCGCCTGACCCCGGGCGCCTTCACCGAGGGCGCCAACAAGGCGCTGTCGATCGACGGCAACAACAACCGCTTCAACAGCGTCACGGTGGACGGCACCCGGCAGGATGACGACTTTGGCCTCAACGCCAGCGGCTACCCCACTCGGCGCTCGCCGGTGGCGCTGTCGGCGGTGGAGGAGGTCGCGGTCGAGACCTCGCCGTTCGACGTCCGCTACGGCAAGTTCCTCGGCGGCAACATCAACATCGTCACCAAGAGCGGCAGCAACGACTTTCACGGTCAGGTGCTGGGCACCTTCTCCAATGACGCGCTGGTGGGCGACCGCTCACGCGACAACAAGCTCAAGGTGGACTTCCGCGAGGTCCGCTTTGGCGCCACCGTGGGCGGCCCCATCGTCAAGGACAAGGTCCACTTCCTGGCCAGCGTGGAGGGGCTCGACTCCACCACGCCCATCGACGTGGGGCCGGGCGACTCGACCGCCAGCACGCGGGTGTCGCGGGTGACCTCGGCGGAGCTCGCCGAGGTGCAGCGCATCGCGCGCGAGGTCTACGGCTTTGACCCCGGCGCGCCGGGGCGCTCGCTCGACGAGGCAGACCTCAAGCTCCTGGCCAAGGTGGACTGGGCCATCAATGACCGCCACCGCCTGAGCTTCAACTACCAGCGCACCAAGGGCAACGTCATCAACCCCACCGTCAACAGCGACACCAACCTGCCGCTGAGCTCGAACTGGTACAACGCCAACGACACCCTCAACACCGCGGTGCTGCGCCTGTTCTCCGACTGGACGGACAAGCTGTCCACCGAGTTCGAGGTCAGCGGCAAGCTGGTGGCCAACCGGCAACGCCCGCTCAACGGCAACGAGTTCGCCGCGATGAGCGTGCGCACCGCCGCCGGCGGCAACATCCTGCTTGGCCCCGACGAGTTTCGCCACGCCAACCGGCTCGACAACGACCTCTATCACGTCAGGGGCCAGGCCACCTACCTGCTGGACGACCACCTCCTGACCGGCGGCGCCGAGTACGACCGCCTGATGGTGGACAACCTGTTCGTGGCCGCCAGCCGCGGCGTGGCCACCTACAACTCGATCGCAGACTTCGAGGCGCTGCGCCCCTCCAGCCTGCGCTACAACAACGCGCTCACCCAGGACCCCGACGACGCCGCGGCGAAGTGGAGCACCGGCGTGCTCGCCGCCTACGTGCAGGACCAGTTCGAGGCCACGCCGCAGCTCACGCTGCAGGGCGGCGTCCGCGTCGAGGCCTACCAGGCGGCCAGCCAGATCAAGGCCAACGCGCTGTTTCGCGAACGACATGGCTTCTCCAACAACGAGACCCTGGACGGCCGGTACTCCCTGCTGCCGCGCCTGGGCGCGAGCTTCCGCGTGGCGCCCCGCCTGAACCTGCGCGGCGGCGTGGGCCTGTACGGCGGCGGCACGCCCACGGTGTGGGTCTCCAACTCGTACACCAACGACGGCGTGCGCGTGGACACCGACACCGCGTCAGCGCCGCGCGACGCCGCCATCCTCAACGGCTTCGACGGCCGCACCATCCCTGACGCGCTCAAGGCCCGCCTGGTGGCCGGCGACGGCAACGTCGACGCCATCGATCCGGACTTCGAGATCCCGACGTCGTGGAAGATCGGCGCCGGGCTCGACTACTCGCTCGACGTGCCCGGCCTCGGCGAGCAGGGCAAGGACCTGGAGATCAAGGTCAACTACACCTACAGCAAGGTTCGCAACGGCGTGAAGTGGCTGGACCTGCGGCGCAACCTGGCCTCGCTCCCCAACAACACGCCGGTGGGCGTCCTGCCCGACGGCCGGCCGCTCTACGACACGGTGGGCGCGACGCCGGGAGACCTCTTCAATCCGACCCGCGGCTACGACATGCTGCTGACCAACACCGGCGAGGGCTCCTCGCACGCCGCCAGCCTGTCGCTGAAAAAGGAGTTCCCCTTCGGCCTGACCTTGCTCGGCTCGTATGCGTTCACCCGCGCGCAGGAGGTCAGCCCGGCCAACAGCACGCGCTCGGTCACCAACTACAGCCAGGGCGCCGTGGTCGATCCGCAGAACCCGGAGGTCGCCACCTCCAACTACGAGCGCGAGCACCGGATCATGGCCATCGTCCAGTTCTCGCGCACGCTCATCAAGGACCTGTGGCCGTGCTGCGAGCGGCCGTGGAAGGACATGCGCACCACGCTGTCCTTGTTCATCGAGTCGCGCTCCGGCCAGCCCTACAGCTACACCTTCGCGGACAGCACCCGCGGCGACACCCTGGCCCGCATCTTCGGCGAAGAGCGCGAGTTCGCCAGCCGCAACCGGCAGCTCTTCTACGTGCCGCGCGGCGACGGCAGCGACGTCACGCTGGTCGGCATCGACGAGGCCACCTTCAACAACTTCCTCGAGGAGCGCGGCCTCGACAAGTATCGCGGCCAGATCGCGCCGCGCAACGCCTTCCGCAGCTCGTGGCTCAACCGCTTCGATCTGCGCATCTCGCAAGACCTGCCGAGCCCGGTGGCGGGCCACCGCGCGCGCTTCGTGGTCGACATCGAGAACCTGGGCAACCTGCTCAACAACAACTGGGGCCGCTACTCGCAGGTCGGGTTCCCGTTCCTGGTGCCGGCGGTGGACGTGGGCTACGACCCCGCCACCGGCAAGTATCTGTACAGCAACCTGCGCACGCTCAAGCCGCAGCGAGTGGACGTGCTGGCCTCCGTGTGGCGCATGAGCCTTGGGCTGCTCTACGACTTCTGAGAAGGGAACCGTCATGATGTCCTCTTTGCCACCGCGTCCCGCGATGAGCGGCCGCGCCGCAGCGGCCGGCCGAGCCATGAGCCTCGGCTGCGCCATGAGCCTCGGCCTGGCCGCCTGCGGCGACGACACCCCGCCCGCGCCCAAGGAGCGCACCGTCAGCGCGCTGCGCCTCATCGGCCAGCAGGTGCTGCCGCGCCGCATGGACTTTCAGGGCACCGTGGTCGGCGGGCTGTCCGGCGGCGACTACGACGCCGCGTCCGGGCAGTATGTGTTTCTGTCCGACGACCGGACCACCACCGACTCGCCCAACCCGCCGCGCATGTACACCGCGACCTTGACCTTCGACGCGCAGAGCTTCTCCGCGGGTGACCATCACCTCCACCGTGACGCTCAAGCAGCCAGGCGGCCTGGTGTATCCCAAGGTGCCGGACCCGGCGGTCGCCGATCCGGAGTCCGTGCGCATCAACCCGCTCAGCGGCAACTACGTCTGGGTCAGCGAGGGAGATCGCGCGCTGACCGCGGTGCCGCCGCGGATCATCGATCCGTTCATCCGCGAGGTGTCCCCGGACGGCAGCCACCTGCGCAGCATCCTGTGGCCGTCTGCGTTCAAGATGAGCACCGAGAACAAGGGGCCGCGCGGCAACGCCGTGTTTCGAGGAGCCTCACGTTTCCTGCCGACGGCAGCAAGCTCGCGGTGCTCGCCGAGGGCCCGCTGCAAGAGGACGGCCCGGCCCCCACCGTGGATGCTGGCGCGACCGCGCGCCTGACCGTGATCACCCACGCCACCGGCGCCATGGCGCAGTACGCCTACCCGATCGAGCGCGTGCAGGCCGCCCCCGTCCCCGCCGGCAGCTTCACCGTCAACGGCCCCTCCGAGCTCCTGGCGCTCACCGCCACCCGCTTCCTGGTGCTGGAGCGCAGCTTCTCGGTGGGCGTGGTCGGCAACCAGGTGCGCCTCTACGAGATCGATCTCACCGGCGCCTCCAACGTCCTCAACGTGCCGGCGCTGTCCGGCGAGCCGTTCACCCCGGTCAGCAAGCGCCTGATCCTCGACTTCGAGACGCTGAAGGACACCCTCGGCGGCATCGCCAACCTCGAGTGCCTCACCTTCGGCCCCAAGCTCGCCAACGGCCACGACTCCCTGGTGGTGGTGGCCGACGACAACTTCCCCACCGCAGACTCCGCCACCGACCGCAACCAGTTCCTCGTCTTCGAGGTCATTCCGTAGCTCGGCAGGGGCGAGGGCTATTCGTTCGGTGCCAATCGCGCGCTCGGCGTCGATGCGCTCACCAGGACGGACAGTCCGCCGCACCACATGGAGCACCACCTAGCTCGCCGACGAAGCGGGCTGGATCTGCCGCGTCTCGCGAGTGGACCTGCATGAGCTCGCCGTTGCGATCTGCCGGGAGCAGGACCACCGAGCGCTCGCCACTGGAGCGCCGGCCAGAGCGAACCACACCCCCTGCACTTCGCGATTGCCGAGCAGGCGCTCGATCGAGGAGCGTTCGAGACGCAGGCCAGCCACCGGGTCGGTGGGGTCGCCTCGATACGCCGAGGTCAACAGGCGCGCGCGGTTCGCAGGGATGCGCCCACCCACATGCTCGACCGAGCCTGGGACCAACGCGACCGAGGAAGATCCCAGCAGCTCGTCGCTCGCGCCCTGCGGGCAACTATTTGGGCACGGCATCGTGAAGTTGTACGCTTGTTCGCCCGGCCCAGCAGTGAACACCGCGTGCTCTCCGTCTGGCCCGATCCCAAAGCGCAGCCACACCGCCTGCCCGCCGGGCGCGGCCAACAGCTCCGTCAGCGCGACGCGCCCCAACAGATGAGCGCGCACACCGCGTTCGTCTCGTTGAAAGCGCCGTAGCTGCGCCACTGCCTCGCGCTCCAGCGGTTGCGCGCCCCTCTCCTCATCACCACGCACGATCGCAGCGCTGTCGGGCGCTGGATCCACCGCACAAGCCGACGCGCCCACGACAAGAACCAGCACGAACCCTCTATTTCTGCAGGTCATGCAGCCAGCATATGTGAACCGCCGCGGACACGACATCATCAATAGCGCTACGTGGTGGCGGGTCCGACTTGCAGCGTCGACCACGCCTGCCTCTGGCACCAGGGCGGCTGTCGTCGGGCCTGCATACCAGCAGACGAGCAAATGGATGCGACCCCATGAAGAACGCCGCCACGTCAGCGGCAGAACGATTTACCGGTGAAACCGTGTGCCACAGTGCCGAGGAGATTCCAAAACGTTCGCGGCGAAGAATCATTGATCGGCGCGCCGCGGATCTCGTACGGTAGAAGCTCGAAGGGGGCCGCCGCATGCTGCAGTGGGTACGAGTTGGGGCAAGCACGCCGAGGCTCGAGGTCTTCGGTGATGCCGTTCTCGTCGAGGCCAGCGAGCCGGCGCCGCCGGCGTGGCAGCTCGTCTCGCTGCGTGCCGTGCGGTTTCGCAACGCGCAAGAGCGAGACGTGCTGCTCATGCCGCTGGAGCCGTTCCCGCTACAGCAGGCGTGGCCGCTCGGTGGACAGCCGGCCGAAGAGCCAGCGGAGCCCGAAGAGCCCGAGGAGCCTGAGACCCAGAACAGCCTGCGCCAGAGCCGCCGACGCTCTGGGTGACCGCGCTGCCGCGAGCGCGCATCGTGTTCGAGGGCCTCGAGGCGCCCCTGGGCTCGCTGCTGAACCTGGTGCGGCTCGAGGGTTGGAAGCTCGTGCTCGAGCAACGCGACGAGCTGTTGCACCACTCCTTCTACTTCTTCGGTGACTGGGATCTCAGCACCCACTCCGATCACTTACCGGGGCCTGGCACGGCGAGGGGTCGTTCATCGGCCCCGATGCTGAGGAGAGACGGTGATCTCGGTACCGTGGCCCCTGTCCCACGCTGGCCCAGCTCAGTGTGCGCCCGGTTGCTCGAAGACGGCGCGTGGACGGCGACGCTCTTTCCTGGCGCGCTCGGCGGCGTGCTCGACGGCCTCGGCGACGCGCTGGCGCAGTTTCCGCTGGCCGGCCTCTTACCCTCGATCCGCAGCTCTTCCCCAGCGCGGTCGAGGGCTGCGCCAGCACCTGTCGCTACGCGTGAGCCTGTCCGCGGCGCGCAGGCGATCTTCCAGCTCCGCATCGCGCTGCCGGCGCTCGGCGGCGCGACCGACCTCCCGATCGCGGGCTCGCGGGGCAGGCCCTGGTCTTGCGCGGCGGCTCCTCCTTCAGTGGTCGCGGGCACGGTGAGCGCCGCGCTCCAGCTCGACGCGGCTTGCAGCTCGACGCGGACACCGGCTTCGCCCTGACCGGACCGCTCATCTCGGCCCTCGAGGAAGGACGCCGCGCGCTGAGCCTCTTGTCCGATGATCCAGCGGCGCTGCCCTCGCTGGCGCTCTCGTTCGTCACCAGCGCGCCGTACACGCTGCCGCTGGCGCGCTGCAGCATCCCGACCTGGTGGGAGTCCGAGCCATCCGCCGAGCCGTTGCGCCTCCCCGCCGACCTGCTGTCCGCGTTCGACGTGAAACTCGACGGCACCGGGCTGCAGGGCATGCGCCTGGCGGCGATGGACGGCCTCTCGCCGAGGATTTGTCGCTCACCATCGACCGCGTGAACCACGGGTCAGCGCCCAGGCGGTGGGCTTCGAGCTCGAGCTGACGCTGGCGATGGAGTCGCTCTCGTCGCTGCGCGCCCGCTGGAGCTTCACGCTCGACCTCGACCGCCTCGCCTTCGTCCCATCGACCGAGATCCAGTTCGAGCTCCCGGGAGATCACTTCGAGGCCTTCGGCCTGCACGTCCACGGCCTCGGCCACGCCGCCATCGCCTTCGTCGATGGCCAGCTCGCGATCACCGCGAACGACCTGACCGCGTACTACACCGGCGTGTCGTCGCCCGACGACGCGCACGGCCGGCTTCGAAGCTGGCCATGCCCCGGCTGCGCCTGAGTCCGGCCGGCGTGGACGCCGCGCTCTCGCTCACCGGCGGCGCGCCTCGCCTCATCGGCATCGGCAGGGCCTTCGAGGCCATCCGAGGGCCGCATCGTGTTCGCCGGCGGCCGCCTCGAGCACGGCTACCTGCGCGCCTTCCGGCCCGTGCCCTGGCTCGACAACGCCACCGGCTCGCTGACGCTGCTGTTCCGCGATGGGCTCGAGCTCGTCAGGTCAAGGCCGAGTTCCAACTCGGCCTGCACGGCCCCGCCATCTGGTGGTTCGAGGTGGATCTGAGACCCCGAGCATCGGGCTCGATCGCACCGAGCGGCCGCCCGGTGCTCTTGCCGCGCATCTCCCGGCTCGCTGGCCTTCAAACCGCGGAGATCCGGGCAACGCCACCGTCGCGCTTCCTGACCGGGGTGCGCCTGGACTTCACCGACCTGGTGCTGACCCGCGCCTTCGGCGAGGTACCGCCGTCGATCTCCATGGTCGTGGGCTTCCACAAGCCCAAGAAGATCTCCTTGTTCGACGTGTTCCAGGCCGACCTGCGCAGCGTCGCGATCGTGCCCGGCGGCACGCCCGGCAGTCCGCGATCAAGCTGGGCTGCCAGGTGTTCTTCTCGAGCGCCGACCTGCTCGATCTCGACATCGAGCTGCACGATCTGAAGCTCGAGGCCCCGGAGCCCGGCTCGTTCGTGCCGCAGGTCAGCGCGCGCGGCCTCGCGGTGCGATTCCGCCTGCCGCCGGTCGAGATCTCCGGCTACGTCGACATGATCGACGAGGCCGATCGCAAGGGCTTCGACGGCGGGCTCACCGTCACGATCGAAGACCTGTTCGGCATCGGCCTGCGCGCGAGATGGGTCAGGAGTGCGCCGTCCGTCGGATGAGCGCCTGCTCCGGAGTGTGGAGCGTGTGCGGCGAGGTCCGCGGGGAACCTCAACGTCCCTACTGTTGGCGCCGATCTTTCTACGCGACGCCGGCGCGGGCTTTGGCTGGCGCAAGACCCTGGCCGCGCTCGATGCCCCCGACCTGGTGATCGATGGGCGCGATCCGTACGGCAAGACCGCGTCGCCGCACCTCAAGTCGTCCTGGGTCGACGATCTCGAAGGAGAAGACGCGAGCTGGACGCTGGTGCTGGCGTCATAAGGGGTCAGCTGGGGCTGGCCGGGCGCGACACGCCACGCCGCTGACCGGCGACCTGTTTCTCAGCCTGCGCAGCATCGGCCATCGCTGGCTGCGATGCGCGGCTGGTTCATGCCATCGCTGGAGTCGCTCAAGCAGTCGGCGGGCTCGCGGCCGGCGGTGGTCGGCCGCATGCTTATCAACCCGAGCCGTCGCCACTTCCTGGCCGAGTACAGCTTCGATCCCGCGGCGGCGGTGCCCGAGGGCATCCCCTCGTTCATCGCCAGCGCCTTCCTCGGCGCGCCGGTGCCGTTCCTGCTGGAACACTAGAGAAGCGCCGGGCTTCTTCCGGCTCAGCTGGCGTGGCCGCGTGCGCTGCAGTTCCCGATGGACCCGCATGGAACGGGCGCGCCGGCTTCATGGTTAGCGTGACCCACCGCGCTCACCATCGGCATGGGCTTCGGATGTTCCGCGAGTTTCGGGCGGGCTGGCCACGGGTTGTTCGGCGGCGAGTCTTCCTCGACGTCTACGCCTACCACGGCTTCTGGGGCGAGATCGTCACCACATCGGCGCCGGCCCGGCGCTGTGGGGCGCGGTCAGGGTGGCCGCGGTCTGCGGATCGCCATGGGCTTTCGCCTCCGCATCAAGATCGGCTGGATCAAGATCAACATCTCGATCTCCTCGATCTGGAGCGTATCGATCTCGGCGCGCCTGGAGATGGGCATCTCCGGCGCCGGCATCGGCTTCATCACGGCGAGTGCAGCGTGAGCGCGCGCATCTGGCGCTTCGGGTTCTCGGCGAGCGTGCGCCTGGCCGTCAACGGCGGCGCGGTGGACCGAGCGCGCAACGCGGTGCTCGGCGCCAGCTCGCTGATGG
>JADJJK010000076.1 GCA_016706545.1 Myxococcales bacterium | reverse complement strand
TGCGGCGCGCCCGGCGCCAGAGCTGCTAGCGCCCTCGACCTGGCCCTGCGTGTTGTCCACGTTGCAGATCTTGGCGTCGCGCAGCAGCTGGGTAATCACGGAGATCCATGGTGCCGCTGCGCCGCCGCCCGGGCCGCCGGGTGGCAGTGCGCGCAGTTGGCGTGCAAGTAGCGCGCGCGCATCGCTGTCCAGCTGCTCGTTCACCCTCCGGCGCGACCAGCCGCGGGAGCATCTGGACGGGGCCGGCAGCGTCGCCGAGAAGGCCGCGCGATCGAGCGCCCCGATCTGGTTCTCCATGTGGCCGTCGGGAAGCGCATCTGGGTTGAGCTGCGCGGACGCGAAGCCGAGCACGCGACCGGCGGCGGCGGGTGGCACGCGTTGCACTGGCCCTGCTCGGGTAGTGCCAGTCCAGGTCGCCGATGCGCTTCTTCTTAGGTCGCTGAGGAGCATGGCCTTCAGGCGCTGTCGTTCCACTCGTGGTGAGCCCCGCCAGCCCCGACCTCGTGGCTCACGAGGAGCCGCGTCTCCGAGGGCTTGCCGCCGAGGAAGAACGACTTGACGACCACCGCGCCCGACGGGAGCTCGAATCTGATGGCTCGGCCCTTGGGCGCGATGATCGTCTTGCCTTCGGGAAGGCGAGGAAGCGCGCCTTGCCCGTCCGCCCGACCAGCGGCATCATTGACCTCGTAGGGGTCGAGGCCGCGCGCAGGCAGGTGGGATCATGGCGTCGACGCACCCCGTCCTGCTGGAGGAGCCGCGGCGGCGTCCGGCGGGCTTCGCCGCGTTCGGGATGAGCTTCATCGGGAGGCCGGCGCGGGTCTGCACGGTGTGGACCTCCCGTCGAAGCCCTCCGAACGAAGCCGTGATCTCCGCGGGCCACGGGGCGAGGAGCTCGGCGACGACGCGCGGTGGTCGGGTTCGTTGGTGAGCGCCCAGATCTTGCCGGTGACGTAGTCCGAACATGTAGCGCCCCGCGAGCCAGGGCAGCGGCCTTTGCCGCGGTAGACGTAACGCCATGATCGACGGCGCCTCCCCTTGTGCGAGTACTGAAGTCCGGGTCGATGGGCAGCGCTGCCACCCGGCACGGCGCCGCTGCCCACGCAGCGCGGGCCTTCCACGGTGCGCCAGCCGTAGTTGCCTTCCTGGCGCACCACATCGATCTCCTCCCCGATCCGCCTGCCCACGTCGCCGAGCCAGAGGTCCCCGGCGCCGCGGTCGCTGACCACTGGCAGGGGCTGCGCAGGCCCAGCGCCCAGATCTCGGGTCGCGCGCCCGCCTTGGCCACGAAGGGGTTGTCCTTCAGGACCGCGTAGGGGCCCGCGGCGCGTCGACGTCGATGCGCAGCATCTTGCTTAACGCGTGCTCAGAGGCTCCTGGAACGGAGGCGCAGGGAGTCATTGCCAGAGCCGCCGTCGCCCAGGCCGATGTACAGCATGCCGTCGTTGCCAAACTGGATGCCGCCGCCGTTGTGGTTTACGGGGTACGGCTGGCCCACCTTCAAGATCTCATCCGGCCCCAGGTTGAGCGACATGCCGTTGTTGGTACTCTGATAGCGCGCGATCACCGGGGTGAAACGGGTTGCCAGGCCACTGACCGGGCTGGCGGCGCCGGATCTCCGCCGGTCACCGCGCGGGTGTACGAGAAGAGATGAGCCTCGCGCTTGGTAGGCCGGGCCGGGTGAAACGCGAAGCCCAGGGGCCGCCCTCGCCGCCGGCGCTGACCGGCAGGCTGGCGAACTCGCGCAGGCCGCTGCCATCATCTGGCGAACGTCCGGGATCCGACCTGCCGCTCCATGACGTACCACTGGGTATTGTCGCCTGGGGCCTGGGTCCGGGTAGAGCAACGTCTGCAACGCCTCCAGCGCCGGCCACTGCCGCTGCAAGGTGACGCCGGTGTCCACCACCGGCCGCTTACCCCGGAGGCCACGCAGGTGGCGTTGGTCGGGCGAACGTCCAGCCCATACGGCGACGGCGTCGGCGAGGCTCTTGCCGTCGCCCGCAACGATCACCGCGCCGAGCAAAGACCATGGGCCAAGGACCCGCGCATGACCCCACCATACCGCCGCGAGAGGGCGGGACCTGCGTGATTTTCGCCGGCCGCGGGGGCAGCGCGCCGCGGCAGTCGCTGGCAAGACCTGCCTCGCGACGACCGCGAGCTGCCGCCGCTCCTGCACTCGCGGCGACCGCAGTCGCGCCGCTCCTGCCTCGCGGCGACCGCGAACCCGCACCCAAAGCTTCTTGCGCGCCCGGCACCCTGGCTGCAACACCGCGATCTCCCGTGCCCGACGGAGCGTCCTCGCCACCGCTGCGGTGGAACGGCAGGTGCAGGCCCGCACGGGATGACCAGCAGCTCGGCTGGCGATGCTCCGAGCGAAGTGGCGGACCTGCACGGAACGCCAGCAGGCCCTCGCCGCACCGCGTGATGGCGTGGCGCGACGGCGCGCGCGCGCAATCGCTCACCATGACCGAGAACTGACCGACGTGTTCCACGACCACGGCCGGGTCGGGCTGGAGGCCATCCCGCACCTGGGCCGCGGCTGACCAACGTGGTGATCCGGATCCTCAAGACCGGGCGCTGCGCGGCACAAGACCAACTGCGCGGCGACAGGGTCAGGCTCCTGGAGGTGGTCCCCGGCATCGGCCTAAGCTGGCGGAGCGCCCCTGCACCGCCAGCTCGGCATCGAGACCCTCGAGGAGACGGAGGCCGCCGCCCACGATGGCCGGCTCGCTTAGGTGGAGGGCATGGGGCCTCCGCATCGCCGCGGTGCGCGAGATCCTGTCCGCGCGGCTGGCCCGCGCGCACCCGACGACGCCGAGCGACCAGCAGCCCTCGGTGGACGTGCTGCTGGGCTGGACCGCGAGCGCCGCCGCGCCGCCGCCGCCGAGGAGCTGCGCAAGATCGCGCCGCGCCGCTTCAGCCCCAGCGGCGAAAGCGTGGCTGCCGATCTGGCACACGACCACGCGAGGATGGCACTTCACGGCGCTGTTCTTCCAACACGCCGCTGGCGCACCAACATGGCCACACCACGACTGGGTCATCTTGTCTTTCCACCGCGCGCACGACACCGGCCGCCGGCGACGGTGGTCACCGCAGTGGCGCGGTCCGCTGCGTGGACGGCGCGTGGTGCGAGGCCGCGAGCCCGAGTGCGAGGCGCGCGCCCGCGCGGTGGCGCCATGCCCGCCGCGCACGCGCACACCGCCGCACCTGCACCGCGCACGCCGCGCACCCCGCGCACCCGCGCACGCCCGCCGCTCAGCCCTCCGCCAGATCGCTCCAGTACCGCTTGCACAGGCGCTCGGTGTGCGCCACCAGGTTCGCCCCTGCCGGGCACCGCGCGCCGATCTCACTGTCGAGCGGCGACCGCAGCGCCCTCCGGGAAGGCGTACACCGTGGCGTCGGCCGTGCGCGGCGACTCGCCCAGCAGATACGGCTGGTCCCCGGGAGCGCGGACACCGCCTGATAGTCGGCGATGGCCAGCGCCACGATCTCCCTCGTGGCTGTGCCGTCCGGTGCCCTGCCCGTGCGGCGTCTTTCTCAGCTTGCTGCGGATGAGGCGGAGGATGAGCCCGGCGGGTCCGGAGATCGGCTTCTTCATCTCCGGCGAGATCATCGCGAAGCCCTCGTCGCGGATCCGGCGCGTGGGATGCCGGTGAAGTGTGTCCCCTCCTCCAGCATCCGGCGCACCGCGGCCGGTAGCCCGCTCGCTCCGACAGGCCGTGGTCCAGCGCGCGCTCGCCGCGATCTCGCTCCAGCCGCTCCATCACGAGCTGCGGAGTCGCCGATCAGCTCGCCGCCGAGCGTGACGTACGGGATCTTGCCCTTGGGCGCGCCGCTCATGGAGGGCGGCTTGCTGTCATACGGCGTCTCGGTCATCCGCAGATAGGTCTCGGGCTTGGTGCAAAACAGGCTCAGGTTGCCCAGGCCCCACGGGCGGCCAGGAGGATGTGCAAGATCAAGCGGCTCATGACGCGCAGTGTCTGGCCACGACCCGACCGGATCCAGCGCCAGACCGCCCGCGCCCTCGCCACCGCGGTCCGCAGCGCACATCTTCGCCGCGGAATCGGTGAGCGAAATCGCAGGCCCGTTCGCAAAGTGACCGCCGTGCCCGCGAACGGGTGATCTCGGTCAGCGTGTGGAGCAGGTCCGCGCGCGCAAGCGTTGCGAGCGCGAGGCGCCGTCCCTAGAGTGCGCAGCCCCCCGCGGCGCCACCGCCGCGGCGCCAGCACCCCGCGACGCCCGCCCGGGCCGGCCCGGGGAACCACACCGCCGCCGCGCCCGGGCGCCCGCCGCGCGCCCCCGCCGCGGCCGCCCGACGGCACGACGCGGAGGCGGGCAAGCCGTCGGCCCAGGGCCGGTTGAAAGGGACCCTCATGATGATGGATTCGTCTCGACGTTGCGCTCGCCGCGCCCTCTTCCGACGAACGGGCGGACCGCGGTCGCCGCTGCCGCGCTGGCCACCGGCCTCCTGCCCTTGGCCTCCTGGCCACCGGCCTCGCGCCGTGCTCATCGCCGCGCCCGCCGCCGCCCAGGTGACCACCTCGGCCATCCGCGGCACCGTGACCTCCGTTGATGATGGCCTGCCCCTGGTAGGCGCCGAGGTGGTGCTCTTGCACATGCGCAGCGGCAACGAGAAGACCGTCCTCACCAATGACTCGGGCAACTTCGCGTTCACCGGCCTGCGCATCGGCGGCCCGTATCAGGCCACCACGCAGGCGCTGGGCTTCGTCACGGCGGTCGACAAGGACATCTTCCTGACCGCAGGCCGTACCCGCGATCTGCGGGTTGGGCTGCGCCTGGCCGAGGAGGTCATCAACATCGTCGACCAGATGGCGCCCCGCAACCTGTCCGCCAAGACCGTGGTGTCCGCCTCCAGCATCACCGAGCTGCCGTCCATCGCCCGCGATCCCAGGACGTGATCCGCCTGACCCCGGGCGCCTTCACCGAGCGCCCAACAAGGCGCTGTCGATCGACGGCAACAACAACCGCTTCAACAGCGTCACGGTGGACGGCGCCCGGCAGGATGACGACTTTGGCCTCAACGCCAGCGGCTTCCCCACCGGCGCTCGCCGGTGGCGCTGTCGGCGGTGGAGAGAGGTCGCGGTCGAGACCTCGTCGTTCGGCGTCCGCTACGGCCTAGGTCCTCGGCGGCAACATCAGCATCGTCATCAGGAGCGGCAGCAACGACTTTCACGGACGGGTGCTGGGCACCTTCTCCAATGACGCGCTGGTGGGCGACCGCTCACGCGACAACAAGCTCAGGTGGACTTCCGCGAGGCCCGCTTTGGCGCCACCGTGGGCAGCCCCATCGTCAGGACAAAGGTCCACTTCCTGGCCAGCGTGGAGGGGCTCGACTCCACCACGCCCATCGACGTGGAGCCGGCGACCTCGACCGCCAGCACGCGGGTGTCGCGGGTGACCTCGGCGGAGCTCGCCAGGTGCAGCGCATCGCGCGCGGGTCACCGGCTTTGACCCCGGCGCGCCGGGGCGCTCGCTCGACAGGGCAGACCTCAAACTCCTGGCCAAGGTGGACTGGGCCATCAATGACCGCCACCGCCTGAGCTTCAACTACCAGCGCACCAAGGGCAACGTCATCAACCCCACCGTCAGCAGCGACACCAACCTGCCGCTGAGCTCGAACTGGTACAACGCCAACGACACCCTCAACACCGCGGTGCTGCGCCTGTTCTCCGACTGGACGGACAAGCTGTCCCACCGAGTTCGAGGTCAGCGGCAAGCTGGTGGCCAACCGGCAACGCCCGCTCAACGGCAACAAGTTCGCCGCGATGAGCGTACGCACCGCCGCCGGCGGCAACATCCTGCTTGGCCCGACGAGTTTCGCCACGCCAACCGGCTCGACAACGGACCTCTATCACGTCAGGGGCCAGGCCACCTACCTGCTGGACGACCACCTCCTGACCGGCGGCGCCGGTTTGACCGCCTGATGGTGGACAACCTGTTCGTGGCCGCCAGCCGCGGCGTAGCCACCTACAACTCGATCGCGGACTTCGAGGCGCTGCGCCCCTCCAGCCTGCGCTACAACAACGCGCTCACCCGGATCTCGACGACGCCGCGCGAAGTGGAGCACCGGCGTGCTCGCCGCCGTGCAGGATCGGTTCGAGGCCACGCGCGGCTCACGCTGCAGGGCGGCGTCCGCGTGGAGGCCTACCAGGCGGCCAGCCAGATCAAGGCCAACGCGCTGTTTCGCGCGCGACATGGCTTCTCCAACAACGCAACCCTGGACGGCCGGTACTCCCTGCTGCCGCGCGCGGGCGCGAAGCTTCCGCGTGGCGCCCCGCCTGAACCTGCGCGGCGGCGTGGGCCTGTACGGCGGCAGCTTGCGCCCACGGTGTGGAGTCTCCAGCTCATACACCAACGACGGCGTGCGCGTGGACACCGACACCGCGTCAGCGCCGCGCGACTCCGCCATCCTCAACGGCCTCGACGGCCGCACCATCCCTGACGCGCTCAAGGCCCGCCTGGTGGCCGGCGACGGCAACGTCGACGCCATCGATCGGACTTCGGATCGACGTCGTGGAAGCTCGGCGCCGGGCTCGACTACGCGCTCGACGTGCCCGGCCTCGGCGAGCAGGGCAGGGACCTGGAGATCGGGGTCAGCTACACCTACAGCAAGGTTCGCAACGGCGTGAAGTGGCTGGACCTGCGGCGCAACCTGGCCTCGCTCCCCAACAACACGCCGGTGGGCGTCCTGCCCGACGGCCGGCCGCTCTACGACACGGTGGGCGCGACGCCAGGAGACCTCTTCAATCCGACCCGCGGCTACGACATGCTGCTGACCAACACCGGCGAGGGCTCCTCGCACGCCGCCAGCCTGTCGCTGAAAAAGGAGTTCCCCTTCGGCCTGACCTTGCTCGGCTCGTATGCGTTCACCCGCGCGCAGGAGGTCAGCCCGGCCAACAGCACGCGCTCGGTCACCAACTACAGCCAGGGCGCCGTGGTCGATCCGCGGAACCCGGAGGTCGCCACCTCCAACTACGAGCGCGAGCACCGGATCATCCATCGTCCAGTTCTCGCGCACGCTCATCGGGACCTGTGGCCGTGCTGCGAGCAGCCGTGGAAGGGCATGCGCACCACGCTGTCGCTTGTTCATCGAAATCCGCGCTCCGGCCAGCCCTACAGCTTCACCTTCGCGGACCAGCACCCGCGGCGACACCTGGCCCGCATCTTCGGTGAAGGCGCGAGTTCGCCAGCCGCAACCGGCAGCTCTTCTACGTGCCGCGCGGCGACGGCAGCGACGTCACGCTGGGTCGCGGCATCGACGAGGCCACCTTCAACAACTTCCTCGAGGAGCGCGGCCTCGACAAGTATCGCAGCCAGATCGCGCCGCGCAACGCCTCCGCAGCTCGTGGCTCAACCGCTTCGATCTGCGCATCTCGCAAGACCTGCCCGAGCCCGGTGGCGGGCCACCGCGCGCGCTTCGTGGTCGACATCGAGAACCTGGGCAACCTGCTCAACAACAACTGGGGCCGCTACTCGCAGGTCGGGTTCCCGTTCCTGGTGCCGGCGGTGGACGTGGGCTAGACCCGCCACCGGCAAGTATCTGTACGGCAACCTGCGCACGCTCAAGCCGCAGCGAGTGGACGTGCTGGCCTCCGTGTGGCGCATGGGCCTTGGGCTGCTCTACGACTTCTGAGAGGGAACCCGTCATGATCTCCTCTTTGCCACCGCGTCCCGCGTTGAACGGCCACGCCGCAGCGCTCGGCCGCGCCGCAGCGCTCGGCCGCCGCCACTGAAACCTCGACCTGGCCGCGCTGCGGCGCCTGCGGCGACGACGCCGCGCGCCCAGGAGCGCAACGTCAGCGCGCTGCGCCTCATCGGCCAGCAGGTGCTGCCGCGCCGCATGGACTTTCAGGGCACCGTGGTCGGCGGGCTGTCCGGCGGCGACTACGACGCCGCGTCCGGGCAGTATGTGTTTCTGTCCGACGACCGGACCACCACCGACTCGCCCAACCCGCCGCGCATGTACACCGCGACCTTGACCTTCGACGCGCAGAGCTTCTCGGCGGTGACCATCACCTCCACCGTGACGCTCAAGCAGCCAGGCGGCCTGGTGTATCCCAAGGTGCCGGACCCGGCGGTCGCCGATCCGGAGTCGGTGCGCATCAACCCGCTCAGCGGCAACTACGTCTGGGTCAGCGAGGGAGATCGCGCGCTGACCGCCGTGCCGCCGCGGATCATCGATCCGTTCATCCGCGAGGTGTCCCCGGACGGCAGCCACCTGCGCAGCATCCTGTGGCCGTCTGCGTTCAAGATGAGCACCGACAACAAGGGACCGCGCGGCAACGCCGTGTTCGAGGGCCTCACGTTCCTGCCCGACGGCAGCAAGCTCGCGGTGCTCGCCGAGGGCCCGCTGCAAGAGGACGGCCCGGCCCCCACCGTGGATGCTGGCGCGACCGCGCGCCTGACCGTGATCACCCACCACCGGCGCCGCTGGCGCAGTACGCCTGCCCGATCGAGGCGCGTGCAGGCCGCCCCCGTCCCCCGCCGGCAGCTTCACCGTCAACGGCCCCTCCGACTCCTCGCGCTCACCGCCACCCGCTTCCTGGTGCTGGAGCGCAGCTTCTCCGTGGGCGTGGTCGGCAACCAGGTGCGCCTCCTACGGGATCGATCTCACCGGCGCCTCCAACGTCCTCAACGTGCCGGCGCTGTCCGCCGGCAAACCGTTCACCCCGGTCAGCAAGCGCCTGATCCTCGACTTCGAGACGCTCAAGGACATCCTGGGCGGCATCGCCAACCTCGAGTGCCTCATCTTCGGCCCCAAGCTCGCCAACGGCCACGACTCCCTGGTGGTGGTGGCCGACGACAACTTCCCCACCGCAGACTCCGCCACCGACCGCAACCAGTTCCTCGTCTTCGAGGTCATTCCGTAGCGCGGCAGGGGCGAGGGCTATTCGTTCGGTGCCAATCGCGCGCTCGGCGTCGATGCGCTCACCAGGACGGACAGTCCGCCGCACCATGGAGCACCACCTGGCTCGCCGACGAAGCGGGCTGGCTCTGCCGCGTCTCGCGAGTGGACCTGCATGGGCTCGCCGTTGCGATCTGCCGGGAGCAGGACCACCGGGCGCTCGCCACTGGAGCGCCGGCCAGAGGCGAACCACACGCCCTGCACTTCGCGATTGCCGAGCAGGCGCTCGATCGCGGAGCGTTCGAGACGCAGGCCAGCCACCGGGTCGGTGGGGTCGCCTCGATACGCCGAGGTCAACAGGCGCGCGCGGTTCGCAGGGATGCGCCCACCCACATGCTCGACCGAGCCTGGGACCAACGCGACCGAGGAAGATCCCAGCAGCTCGTCGCTCGCGCCCTGCGGGCAACTATTTGGGCACGGCATCGTGAAGTTGTACGCTTGTTCGCCCGGCCCGGCTGTGAACACCGCGTGCTCTCCGTCTGGCCCGATCCCAAAGCGCAGCCACACCGCCTGCCCGCCGGGCGCGGCCAACAGCTCGGTCAGCGCGACGCGCCCCAACAGATGAGCGCGCACACCGCGTGCGTCGCGTTGAAAGCGCCGTAGCTGCGCCACTGCCCTCGCGCTCAGCAGTTGCGCGCCCCTCTCCTCATCACCACGCACGATCGCGGCGCTCTCGGGCGCTGGATCCACCGCACAAGCCGACGCGCCCACGACGAGAACCAGCGCGAACCCTCTGTTTCCGCAGGTCATGCGGCCAGCATATGTGAACCGCTGCGGACACGACATCATCAATAGCGCTACGTGGTGGAGAGTCCGACTTGCCGCAGCGTCGACCACGCCTGCGCCTCTGGCACAGGGCGGCTGTCATGGGCCTGCATACCAGCGAACGAGCAAATGGATGCGACCCCATGAAGAACGCCGCCACGTCAGCGAGCAAACGATTTACCGGTGAAACCGTGTGCCACAGTGCCGAGGGAGATTCCAAAACGTTCGCGGCGAAGAATCACATTGATTGGCGCGTCACGGGTCTCGTACGATAACAGCTCGAAGGGGGCCGCCGCATGCTGCAGTGGGTACGAGTTGGGGCAAGCACGCCGAGGCTCGAGGTCTTCGGTGATGCCGTTCTCGTCGAGGCCAGCGAGCCGGCGCCGCCGGCGTGGCAGCTCGTCTCGCTGCGTGCCGTGCGGTTTCGCAACGCGCAAGAGCGAGACGTGCTGCTCATGCCGCTGGAGCCGTTCCCGCTACAGCAGGCGGGGCCTCGAGGCGCCCCTGGGCTCGCTGCTGAACCTGGTGCGGCTCGAGGGTTGGAAGCTCGTGCTCGAGCAACGCGACGAGCTGTTGCACCACTCCTTCTACTTCTTCGGTGACTGGGATCTCAGCACCCACCCCGATCACTACCCCGGGGCCTGGCACGGCGAGGCCTCGTTCATCGGCCCCGATGCCGAGGGCCAGACGGTGATCTCGGTGCCGTGGCCCCTGTCCACGCTGGCCCAGCTCGAGGTGCGCGCCCCGGTGCTCGAAGACGGCGCGTGGACGGCGACGCTCTTTCCTGGCGCGCTCGGCGGCTTGCTCGACGGCCTCGGCGACGCGCTGGCGCAGTTTCCGCTGGCCGGCCTCTTGCCCATCGATCCGCAGCTCTTCCCCAGCGCGGTCGAGGAGCTGCGCCAGCACCTGTCGCTGCGCGTGAGCCTGTCCGCGGCGCGCGAGCGGATCTTCCAGCTCCGCATCGCGCTGCCGGCTGGGCTCGGCGGCGCGGCCGGCCTCCCGATCGCGGAGCTCGCGGGGCAGGCCCTGGTCTTGCGCGGCGGCGCCTCCTTCGTGCTCGCGGGCACGGTGAGCGCCACCGCGCTCCAGCTCGACGCGAGCTTGCAGCTCGACGCGGGCACCGGCTTCGCCCTGACCGGACCGCTCATCTCGGCCCTCGAGGAAGGACGCCGCGCGCTGAGCCTCTTGTCCGATGATCAGCGGCGCTGCCCTCGCTGGCGCTCTCGTTCGTCACCAGCGCGCCGTACACGCTGCCGCTGGCGCGCTGCAGCATCCCGACCTGGTGGGAGTCCGAGCCGTCCGCCGAGCCGTTGCGCCTCCCCGCCGACCTGCTGTCCGCGTTCGACGTGCAGCTCGACGGCACCGGGCTGCAGGGCATGCGCCTGGCGGCGATGGACGGCCTCTCGCCCAGGGTGTCGCTCACCATCGACCGCGTGGAGCCACAGGTCAGCGCCCAGGCGGTGGGCTTCGAGCTCGAGCTGACGCTGGCGATGGAGTCGCTCTCGTCGCTGCGCGCCCGCTGGAGCTTCACGCTCGACCTCGACCGCCTCGCCTTCGTCCCATCGACCGAGATCCAGTTCGAGCTCCCGGGAAGATCACTTCGAGGCCTTCGGCCTGCACGTCCACGGCCTCGGCCACGCCGCCATCGCCTTCGTCGATGGCCAGCTCGCGATCACCGCGAACGACCTGACCGCGTACTACACCGGCGTGTCGTCGCCCGACGACCGCACGGCCGGCTTCGAGCTGGCCATGCCCCGGCTGCGCCTGAGTCCGGCCGGCGTGGACGCCGCGCTCTCGCTCACCGGCGGCGCGCCTCGCCTCATCGGCATCGGCGAGGCCTTCAAGGCCGTCGAGGGCCGCATCGTGTTCGCCGGCAGCCGCCTCCAGCAAGGCTACCTGCGCGCCTTCGGCCCGTTGCCCTGGCTCGACAACGCCACCGGCTCGCTGACGCTGCTGTTCCGCGATGGGCTCGAGCTCGATCAGGTCAAGGCCGAGTTCCAGCTCGGCCTGCACGGCCGCGCCATCTGGTGGTTCGAGGTGGATCTGAAGACCCTGAGCATCGAGCTCGATCGCTCGAGCGGCCGCCCGGTGCTCTTGCCGCGCATCTCCGGCTCGCTGGCCTTCAAGCCACCCGGAGATCCAGGCAACGCCATCGCGCGCTTCCTGACCGGGGTGCGCCTGGACTTCACCGACCTGGTGCTGACCCGCGCCTTCGGCGAGGTACCGCCGTCGATCTCCATGGTCGTGGGCTTCCACAAGCCCAAGAAGATCTCCTTGTTCGACGTGTTCCAGGCCGACCTGCGCAGCGTCGCGATCGTGCCCGGCGGCACGCCCGGCGAGGCCGCGATCAAGCTGGGCTGCCAGGTGTTCTTCTCGAGCGCCGACCTGCTCGATCTCGACATCGAGCTGCACGATCTGAAGCTCGAGGCCCCGGAGCCCGGCTCGTTCGTGCCGCAGGTCAGCGCGCGCGGCCTCGCGGTGCGCTTCCGCCTGCCGCCGGTCGAGATCTCCGGATACGTCGACATGATCGACGAGGCCGATCGCAAGGGCTTCGACGGCGGGCTCACCGTCACGATCGAAGACCTGTTCGGCATCGGCCTGCGCGGCGAGATGGTCCGGGTGCGCCGTCCGTCGGATGGGCGCCTGCTCCGGGTGGAGCGTGTACGGCGAGTGCAGGACCTCAACGTCCCTCTGTTGCCGCCGATCTTTCTACGCGACGCCGGCGCGGGCTTTGGCAGCGCAAGACCCTGGCCGCGCTCGATGCCCCGATCTGGTGATCGATGGGGGCGCGATCCGTACGGCAAAGACCGCGTCGCCGCACCTCAAGTCGTCCTGGGTCGACGATCTCCCGAAGGGGAAGACGCGAGCTGGACGCTGGTGCTGGCGTCGTGGGTCACGCTGGGGCTGGCCGGGCGTGGCACCGCCACGCCGCTGGCCGGCGACCTGTTTCTCAGCCTGCGCAGCGATCTGACCATCATGGCTGCGATGCGCGGCTGGTTCATGCAGTCGCTGGAGTCGCTCAAAGCAGTCAGCCGGCTCGCGGCCGGCGGTGGTCGGCCGCCTGCTCATCAACCCGCGCCGTCGCCACTTCCTGGCCGAGTACAGCTTCGATCCCGCGGCGGCGGTGCCCGAGGGCATCCCCTCGTTCATCGCCAGCGCCTTCCTCGGCGCGCCGGTGCCGTTCCTGCTGGAGACTCGCCCGGGCTTCTTCCGGCTCGAGCTGGCGTGGCCGCGTGCGCTGCAGTTCCCGATGGGCCTGTGGAACGGGCGCGCCGGCTTCATGGTGCGCGGCCAGCCCACCGCGCTCACCATCGGCATGGGCTTCGAGATGTTCCGCGAGTTCCGGGCGGGCTACAGCTACGGGCTGTTCGGCGGTGAGGTCTTCCTCGACGTCTACGCCTACCTCGGCTTCTGGGGCGAGATCATCACCCGCATCGGTGCCGGCCCGGCGCTGTGGGGCGCGGTCGGCGTGGCCGCGGTCCTGCGGATCGCCATGGGCTTTCGCCTCCGCATCAAGATCGGCTGGATCAAGATCAACATCTCGATCTCCCTCGATCTGGAGCTATCGATCTCGGCGCGCCTGGAGATGGGCATCTCCGGCGCCGGCATCGGCTTCATCGGCGAGTGCAGCGTGAGCGCGCGCATCTGGCGCTTCGGGTTCTCGGCGAGCGTGCGCCTGGCCATCAACGGCGGCGCGGTCGACCAGGCGCGCAACGCGGTGCTCGGCGCCAGCTCGCTGATGGGCGCGATGGGCGCGATGGGCGCGATGGGCGCGATGGGCGCGTCGAGTTTCGCGCCGCCTTCGCTGCTCCCCGACGGCGCCGGCGAGCTCCCCGAGCTACCACCGCCTGCGCCGCGCTGGAGCGCGCTGGCGATCGAGAGGCACGGCCACGTCTACGTGCTCTTGCTACCGGCGCGAGACGCGGCCTTCGCGATGCCGTCGCCCAACCCACCCCTGAGGCCGAGCCGCTGGCCGCGCTCGGCGATGCCTGACTATGCGTTCGAGGTCACCGCGACCGGCCTGGATCTGACCCAGGCGACGTACCTGTGCCATGGCGAAGGCACCCGCGTACAAGCCGGACGCTTCGAGGGCTACGTCGACTGGAGCGCGGCCGAGACCCCGCAGCAGCAGCTCGGCGACCGCTTCGCGCGGCCGTGGTGGATGGCCGAGGAGCTGCGCCTGGTGCAGGCCATCCTCGAAGACCCGCGCTACCGCCCGACGCTGCTGACCGACTGGCGCGTGCGCGCCGAGGATCGAGCGCGCACGCCGATCGCGGCGCCGCCGGTCTGCCGCCGGAGGTCGCTCCTCGGCGCTGTCTGCCGAGGACAGCCTGTACGATCTGCTGCTCGAGCGGGCCTCCGCGCCGCGCGAAG
>JADJJK010000075.1 GCA_016706545.1 Myxococcales bacterium | reverse complement strand
GTGCAGCTCGACGAGGCCGCGCTGGGCAACCTGACCCAGGCCTTCGAGGGCGCGATGGAGGACATGACCGACGCGCTCATCGTCAAGGGCTACTCGCGCGATACCGAGTTCGAGGCCGACCGGGTGGGGCTCGAGATCATGCAGCGCGCCGGCTACGACCCGCGGGCGTTCGTGGCCTACCTGCGCCGGCTGGCCGACAAGCAGCACACGGGGACCGGCGGCTTCTACGCCACCCACCCCAAGGCGTCCGAGCGCATCGCCAAGCTGGAGGCCAAGGTCGCAGCCCTGCCGGAGCCGGAGCCGTCCAAGGCGCGCCTCAAGCGGTTCAAGCAAGCGATCAAGGCGCTGGACTGATCGCGCGCAGCACCGCGCTGCCCCAGCGCCGCGCTGCAGACCTCGCGTGCCCGGGCGCGCAGCCCGCGAACGCACTGTCCCACGCTACGACTTCTCCCGAAGGCTCAGCGTGATCGTGGCCACAGCTACCACCTCGCGGCACCGGGGCTCACGTCACCGCGCGTGGAGTCTTTTGGCGCAGGGCGGTGAACCGCCTGCGCGAGAATCGCTTGTCGCCGAGCCTCGTGATACGCCTTGGCTCCATGAGCCTTCGACGGTCCTATCTCCTGCTGACGCTCGCGCTGGCGAGCCTGGGCGCCGGCTGCGGCGACACCTTGGACGATCGCCCCGCCACGCGCGAGTACATCGTGGCGGCCATCCTCGCGCCAGCTTGTGGCAACGGCGGGTGTCACTCCTCGGCCACCGCCGCCGAGGGGTTCGCCTTCGACACGCTGGAGGCCGCCAACAAGGCGCTGACCAAGCTCGTCGATCCCGGCAACCGCAACTCCGAGCTGCTCACGGTGCTGCGCACCGACGGCGAGAGCCGCATGCCGCTGGACGGGCCGCTGCCCGATGACGACATCGCGCTGATCGAGAAGTGGATCCTCGGAGGTGCGCAGTGAACCCCCGCCGCCGCTCGGCCCGGCGCGCAGCCTGGCTCTTGACCCTGGCCCTGGTGGTGACGCCAGCCATCGCCGCGGCGTACCCGCAGTACACGCTGTCCCGCCAGACCACCTGCGCGGCCTGCCACGTCTCTCCCGCGGGCAGCGGACTGCTCGACGGGATGGGCGAGGTCACCGCCGAAGAGGACGCGAGCTGGGGCGGCGACGGCAGGTTCCTGTCGGGCCGCGTCGAGCTGCCCGAGTGGCTCAAGGCCGGTGGTGACTTCCGCTTCGCCGGCGGCGCCAGCGACAAGGGCGCCGGCATCGGCGGCGCCGCGTTCCCGATGCAGCTCGAGGGCTACGCCGCGATCACCAAGGGCGCGGTCACCGGGTACGCGACGCTTGGCCTCGTGCGCCCCAACGAGGACAGCCCGGCCTCGGTCATCCAGACCCGCGAGCACTGGGTCATGTACCGGCCCAGCGCCGAGGAGGGCTACTACGTGCGCGCCGGGCGCTTCCAGCCGGTCTATGGCCTGCGCCTGTCCGAGCACGTGTTCTATGTTCGCCGGTACGGCGGCGCGCAGCTCTACGGCGAGACCTACGGCGTCAACGCTGGCTGGGTCAGCGACAGCGTGGAGGCGCACGTCACCGGCTTCATCAAGGATCCGCTGCGCGACTCCAGCGAGCTGGGCAACGGCGCCGCGATCTATGTCGAGAAGCGGCTTGGCCAGGAGGCCGCGGTCGGCGCGCAGGCCCGGTATGCCAAGAGCGACCTGGACACCCGCGCGCAGGCCGGACTCACCGGCAAGCTCTGGATCCCGTGCGCCGACCTGCTGCTGCAAGCCGAGGCCGGGATCACCCAGCAAGACTTCGACGCCGGCTCTGGCCGCACCCAGCTAACGAGCCAGCTCCTGGCCTCCTGGTTCTTCAAGCGCGGCTTCTTCCTGGACGTGGGCGTGGGCCAGTACAACGCCGACCTCTCGCTCAAGTATCAGGATCGCACGGCGGTCGACGCCAACCTGCACTGGTTTCCCTCGGCGCACTGGGAGCTGGTGCTGATGGGGCGCGTGCAGACCATCGGCTTTGGCAACGGCGGCCCCGGCTCGGGCTTCACGCTCCTGCAGGTCCACTACCGGCTCTGAGCCGCGCACCGGCGCGCACGTGCGCGGTCGGACCAACCGCAGGCCGTGACACCTCAACGTTTCACGGTTTCCCGCCAACGGCCTGCGCGGGCTGATACGGTCCGCCCATGAAGCTCAGCTCGTCCTGGGGAGTCGCGCTGCTGGCCGCTGCGGCCATGGCCTGCGGCGATGTGGAGAAGCAGCCGCCGACGTTGGTCTCGCTCGCGTTAGAGCCGGCGGAGGTCACGCTCACGGTGGTCAACGACCTCGCGGTGGCGCAGGACTACAAGGTCTGGGCGACCAGCTCCGATGGCAAGGTAGAGGACGTCACGGAGTACGCGACGCTGTCGCTGCGCGACGAGCAATACGGCGCGTTCACCGGCGCCAAGCTGTCCGTCACCGGCCGCGGCGCGGGCCCCACCCGGGTCATCGCCAAGCTGGAGACGGTCACCGGCGAGGGTGACCTGACCGTGTACGTCAAGAAGCAGGTGATCGATCCAGACGTGCCCCCCACGTCCCCCGGCGACTTCGACAGCGCCACCGAGGACGCGACGCTGGCGCCGACGATCCGGTATCCGGCCGACAAGATCTTGGTGCCGCCCAACATCGGCCAGTTCGACGTCCACTGGACCACCAGCACGTCCACGCTGTTCGAGATGCGGATGACCAACGACTATGTGGACATCCGCCGCTACACCAAGGGCATCCAGAACCCCGACAACCCGCAGCCGTACTGGGCGGCCTTCGCGGTGGCGGAGTGGTCACCGATCGCCAGCACCAAGCAGCAGCTCAAGCTGCGCGTCTCCGGCATGACCCCGCAGGTGCCTGGCAAGAAGGGCACCGCCGCGCAGCAGGTGGTGGACGTCACCAACGAGAACACCCGCGGCGGCATCTACTACTGGGCCACCACCTCGCCCGCCACCATCATGCGCTACGACGTGGAGAAGCCCACCGTGGCGCCGAGCCGCCTGTTCCCGGCGGGCCAGGAGCCAGGGGGCGCGGGCACCTGCATCGGCTGCCACGTGCTGTCAAAGGACGGCTCCAAGATGGCGATGACGCTCGACGGCGGCAACGGGCGCGGCACCGCGTTCAACGTGGCCAACCGCACGGCGACCATCGCGGTGAACCCCGACCTGCGCTGGAACTTCGCCACCTTCTCGCCGGACGGCAACAAGCTGCTCACCGTGTACCAGGGCATCATGAGCATCCGCGACACGTCCGGGGGCACGGTTCGCGCCACGTTGACCAACACCGCTGGCAAGTACGCCACCCACCCCGAGATCTCGCCAGATGGCAGCAAGCTGGTGAACGTGGAGTGCGTGGGCGGCTATGAGGCGCAGGCCAGCACCTGCAGCGTGGTGATCCGCCCGCTCAACCTCACGGACCACACCGCGGGCGCCATCCAGACCCTGGTGGCGTACGCCGACGGGGCCGAGGCGTACTATCCCTCGTTTTCCCCGGATGGAGTCTGGATCGCCTATACGCGCTCCGGCGGCGGCACGTACAACATCGGCTCGGCGGAGACCTGGCTCGTCAAGGCGGACGGCAGCGGCACCCCGATAAAGCTGTCCGCCGCGGACAAGGACCAGACCGGCCGCACCAACTCGTGGGCCCGATGGGTGCCGTTTGGGCAAACGTTTGGCCCAAGCAACGAGCCGATGTTCTACCTGACCTTCTCCTCCGTGCGACCCTATGGCGTGCGCCTGCCCTCGGGTGGGACGCCGCAGATCTGGATGACCCCGGTGTTCCCCGGGCGGGCGCAAGCCGGTCAAGATCCGTCGGGGCCTGCGTTCCGCGTGCCGTTTCAGGACGTCGCCACCGGCAACCACATCGCGCAGTGGACCCAGGCCATCGTCGCGATCGAGTAGCCGCTCGCAGCCCGCGACCAGGCGGCTGGCAAGATGCCGCTCGACGGCTGCGCCCGGCGGCTGCCGAGGAGAACGCGGCCCACCGCGGCGCTGCGCGCGCCCGCCAGCGCGCGCGAGGCGAGCGCGAGGCCGGTGCGCCTCGCCTGAGACTCGCCTGAGACACCCGGATGCCGCAGCTCGCGGTCACGTGCGTCGCATTTGCGTCGCATTTCGTCGCAGTTGCCAACTGCGCGTGACTCGCTACTAATTCGTACGTGCTCACTGCCCAAACGGTGAGCCTGACCTCGCACTGGGAGACAGCTACATGATTCCACGTTCTCGCTGGATGTCGTCGCTTTCGCTCGCCGCAGCCATGGGCCTCGCGCTCGGCGCGTGCGGCAGCACCCCTGCACAGTCGCCGGCCACGCTCCCCGAAGGGCCAGCGCCCGGCAGCATCGAGAGCCCTGCCGCGGACGGCGCGGCGGCGACGATGCCACCGCCGCCGCCGTTGGCCAAGGGCAACCCCTCGAACGACCTCATCGACCGGCGGGTGCTGTTTGGCAACCCCGAGCGCGCCAACGTGCAGATAAGCCACGACGGCAGGTTCGTGTCCTGGCTCGCGCCCAAGGACGGCGTGCTCAACGTGTTCGTGGCGCCCGTGGGCAAGCTCGCCGAGGCGCGCGCCATCACCGCGGACACCACCCGCCCGGTGCGCACGTACTTCTGGGCCTACGACAACCAGCACCTGCTGTACCTGCAGGACAAAGGCGGCGACGAGAACTTCCACCTGCACCGGGTCTCCGTGGCGGATGGCAAGGTCACCGACCTGACGCCGCTGCCCAAGGTGCGCGCCCAGGTCCTGGGCCTGTCGCACCGCAAGCCGGACACCATCCTGGTCGAGCTCAACGACCGCGATCCGGCGGTGTTCGACATCTGGCAGCTCAGCCTGTCCACCGGCGAGAAGACGCGCATCGTCGAGAACAAGGACGGCTTCGCCGGCTGGATCAGCGACGATGATCACCGGGTCCGCTTCGGCCTCAAGGTGGCGCCGGATGGGACCAACCTGGTCTACCAGCCAGACGGCAAGGGCGGATGGACCGAGTTTGACCGCGCGTCCGCGCGCGACTCCTTCAACGGCCTGGGCTTCAGCAAGCGCGGCGACCAGCTCTACGTCACCGACGACCGCGATCGCGACACCGCCGCGCTCTACCTGATGGACGCCAAGACCAAGGCCAAGAAGCTCATCTTCGCCGACGACAAGGCCGACGTGGACAACGTGATCTTCCACCCCACCGAGAACACCGTGCTCGCGGTGTCCGTCAAGTGGGACCGCGAGCGGCTGACCGTGCTCGACAAGACCGCCAAGGCGGACTTCGACGGCATCGCCAAGCTCGGCGACGGCGACGCGCGCGTGGTCTCGGCGACCAAGGACAACAAGGCCTGGATCGTCGCGATGACTGGGGACCGTCAACCCACCCGCTTCTTCGTCTGGAACCGGACCAAGAAGCAGGGCACGCTCTTGTTCTCCAGCCGGCCCGACCTGGAGGGCAAGCCGCTGGCGCGCATGCACCCGGTGGTGATCAAGGCGCGCGACGGCCTGTCGCTGGTCAGCTACCTGACCCTGCCCAACGCCGCCGACGCCAACGCCGATGGCAAGGCCGACCGGCCGGGCCCGGCGGTGCTGCTGGTCCACGGCGGTCCGTGGGCGCGCGACAACTGGGGCTTCAACGGCCTGCACCAGCTCCTGGCCAACCGCGGCTACGCGGTGCTGAGCGTCAACTTCCGCGGCTCCACCGGCTTTGGCAAGAGCTTCCTCAACGCCGGCAACGGCGAGTGGGGCAAGAAGATGCACGATGACCTGATCGACGCCACGCAGTGGCTGATCGCGCAGGGGGTGGCGCCGCAGGACAAGGTCTGCGTCATGGGCGGCAGCTACGGCGGCTACTCCACGCTGGCCGGCCTGACGTTGACGCCGGACACCTTCGCCTGCGGCGTGGACATCGTGGGGCCGTCCAACATCCTCACCCTGCTGGAGTCGATCCCGCCGTACTGGGCGCCCATCCTCGGCGTGTTCAAGTTCCGCGTCGGCGACTGGTCTACCCCGGAGGGCAAGCAGAAGCTGCTCGACGTCTCGCCGCTGACCCACGTGGCGCGCATCAAGCGCCCGCTGCTGATTGGCCAGGGCGCCAACGACCCGCGCGTCAAGCAGGCGGAGTCCGATCAGATCGTGAAGGCGATGCAGGCCAAGGGGCTGCCGGTCAGCTACGTGCTGTTCCCCGACGAGGGCCACGGCTTCGCCCGCCCGGAGAACAACCTGGTGTTCATGGCCTCCGCCGAGGCGTTCTTGTCCGCCCACCTGGGCGGCACCTATCAGCCGGTGACCAAGGAGGACCTGTCGGCGTCGACGGTCAAGGTGGTGACCGGCAAGGAAGGCCTGCCCGGCTGGCCGTGAGCAGCGGTCACCGCCGCGGTGCGGGCTTGGCCAGGGCGCGGGCCAGCGCCGCGAGGCTGTCCAGATCGTGGACCGGGCGGTGCTCGTCCACGTTGGGCAGGAGCGCGCGCACGCCGGTGGCGCGCGGCTCGAACCCGGCGTAGCGCAGGAGCGGGTTTAGCCAGATGAGCCGGCGACAGGAGCGGCGTAGCCGCGCGGCCTCGAGCGCCAGCTCGCCGGCGTCCTCGCACTCGAGCCCATCGGTCACCAGCAGCACCACCGCGCCTTGCGCCAGCACGCGGCGCGCCCAGGTGCGGTTGAACTCGCGCAGGCTGGCGCCCAGCCGCGTGCCCGAGGCCCAGTCGCTGACCTCGCGTCCACAGCGCGCCAGCGCTTGATCGACGTCGCGGTGGCGCAGCGCGCGGGTCACGTTGGACAGCCTGGTGGCGAACAGAAAGACGTGGCCGCGGCCCAGCTCCGCGAGCGCCGCGTGCAAGAAGCGCAGGAGCATCTCCGAGTAGCGGCCCATCGAGCCCGAGATGTCGCACAGCGCCACGATGGTCAGCGGCCGAGGCAGCCGCCGTCGCCGCTGCAGCTCCACCAGCTCACCGCCGCGGCGCAGCGCGCGGCGCACCGTGCCGGCCCGGTCTGGCAGCCGCCCCTTGGCGGCGGCGCGGCTGCGGCGGCTGGGCGCGGGCGGCACGCCCAGCGTCAGCTCGCGCACCAGGCGGCGCGCCGCGGCCAGCTCCTCGGCGCTCATCTGATCGAAGTCGCGCTGGCGCAGGGTCTCCTCTGCCGAGGCCGCCAGAAACAGGTCCACCGCGGGTGGCGCGGGCGGCGGCGTGGCCTTCGCCGACGGCGACGGCGGCCGCCAGGCCTCGCTGAGCCGGCGCGAGATCGTGCGCGTGGTCGGCGTGCGCATCTGCGGCAGCAGCAAGGACAGCGCCGACGCGGCGCCCATGGGATCGCGCCAGAACAGGCGGAACGCGGCGTCGAACAGGTCGTGCTCCGAGGCGCGATGGACCAGCACCGCGTGCAGCGCCCAGTACAGCTCGTCGCGCGAGAAGACGTCGACCACCGCGGCGGCGCGCTGCGCGTCGAGCGTCGCGCCCGGGCCCAGCGCGAGGCCAGCGCGGCGCAAGAGCCGCGTGAAGTGGACGAGGTTGGCGACCAGGCGCTCCCCGCTTGGCTCGACGCGACGACGCGCCAAGCCGAGCGCCGACGACGCGCCCTCCGACGACGCGCCCTCCGACGACGCGCCCTCCGGCGCGACTTGCGCCTCGGTGGGGTCCGCGGACGGCGCCGTGGGAGCCGGCGCGCCCGGTGGCGCCCCTCGCTCGCCCATCACCGCCGTCATCCCTCGGCCCGGGCCGCGTCCACCAGCGCTGCCGCCGCGGCGCCGGAGATCTTGGCCAGGTCATCCTGGTACTTGAGCAAGACGCCCAGCGTGGACTCCACCGTCTGCGGATCGAGCTCCACGCAGCCCAGCGCCACCAGCGCCTGGCCCCAGTCCAGGGTCTCGGCGATGCCGGGCAGCTTGAACAGCTCGCCGCCGCGCAGCTTCTGGACGAACGCCACGAGCTGACGGGCGAGCTTCGGCGCCACCTCCGGCGCCCGCGCCGCCACGATGGCCAGCTCGCGCGCCGCGTCCGGATAGCCGATCCAGTGATACAGGCAGCGCCGCTTGATGGCGTCGTGGATCTCGCGCGTCCGGTTGGAGGTGATGAGGACGATGGGCGGCGCCTGCGCGCGCACCGTGCCCAGCTCGGGGATGGTCACCTGGAAGTCCGACAGCACCTCCAGGAGGAACGCCTCGAAGGGCTCATCGGTGCGGTCGAGCTCGTCGATGAGCAAGATCGGCGCGCCGCGCGGATCCGGCGCCAGCGCCTCCAAGAGCGGCCGGCGCAAGAGGAAGCGCTCGCCGTACAGATCGGTGGCGGCCAGCGCGCCGGGCCGGGACTCCGCCAGCCGGATCTCCAGCATCTGCCTGGCGAAGTCCCACTCGTAGAGCGCCGCCGCGGCGTCGAGCCCTTCGTAGCACTGCAGGCGGATGAGCCGGCGGCCGAGCGCCGCGGCCAGCGCCTTGGCGACCTCGGTCTTGCCGACGCCCGCGTCGCCCTCGAGCAACACCGGCTTTTGCAGGCGCAGGCCCAAAAACAGCACGGTCGCCAGGCTCGTGTCCGAGAGATAGCGCTGGCCCGCGAGCAGCTCGCGCAGCGCCGACACGGACTCCGGCAGCGCGCCCGATGGCCCCGGCTCGCTCGGGGCGCGGCCTGTGGCCTCGCCGGTCATTGACAGGCAGCGACCGCGCGCTTGGCCATCACGCCGATGAGGTGCGCGCGGAACTCCGCGCTGGCCTCCGCGTCCCCGTTGAGGTCATCCGCGGAGACGGTGATGCCGCTGAGCGCCTCGGGCACAAACCCCTTGGTCAGGGCATCTTCCATGGCGGACACGCGGAACACCTTGGCGCCGGCCCCGGTCACCGCCACGCGCACGCCGCTGGAGGTCAGCGCCACCATGACGCCGACGAGCGCGTACTTGGACGCCCGGTGCGCGAACTTGGCGTAGGCCGCGCGCTTGGGGATCGGGAACGACACCGCGGTCACCAGCTCCCCTGGCGCCAGCGCGCTCTCGAACAGGCCGGTGAAGAACTCCTCGGCGTCGATCTTGCGCAGGTTGGTGTGAACGGTGGCGCCCAGCGCCAGGATCGCCGCCGGGTAGTCCGCGGACGGATCGGCGTGCGCCACCGATCCGCCGAGCGTGCCGCGGTTGCGCACCTGCGGATCGCCGATGCCGCCGGCCAGCGCGGCCAGGCCGGGGATGTGCTTGCGCACGTCGGCCGAGCGCGCCACCGCGTCGTGGGTGACCAGCGCGCCGATCACCAGCGCCTGACCGTCGACGCGGATCTCTCGCAGCTCGGCGATGCCGGTCAGCGAGATGAGGTCGGTGGGCTCGGCCAGGTCGAGCTTGAGCACCGGCAGCAGGCTCTGCCCGCCGGAGAGGAACTTGGCGCCGTCCTTGCCGGCCATCAGCGCGACGGCCTCGGCCACGGTGGTGGGGCGATGAAACTGGAAGTCCTTCATGATCAGGCTCCCTTCCCTTGCTTGGCCGCGGCGATGGCGCGCCAGACTTTTTCCGGCGTCGCCGGCATGGAGATGTCCTTGACGCCCAGCGGGGCGAGCGCGTCGAGCACGGCGTTGATCACCGCGGGCGGCACGCCGATGGCGCCCACCTCGCCCACGCCCTTGACGCCCAGCGGGTTGTGGGTGCAAGCGGTGACGTGGTTGCCCACCTTGAACATGGGCAGATCCGCGGCCCGCGGCATGCAGTACGTCATGTACGAGCCGTTGCTGAGCTGGCCATCTGCGTCGTACTGCACCTCTTCATACAGCGCCTGGCCGATGCCCTGCGCCAGGCCGCCGTGCGCCTGACCATCCACGATCATCGGGTTGATGATCACGCCCACGTCGTCGGCGATGGCCACGTCCACCACCTCCACCACGCCGGTCTCGGGATCGATCTCCACCTCCACGAAGTGGGTGCCGCCGGGGAACGTGAAGTTCTTGGGATCGTAGAACGCGGACTCCTCGAGCCCTGGCTCCACGGTGTCGATGGGGTAGTTGTGTGGCACGTAGGCGGCGAAGGCGACCTCGCCAAACGCCTTCTGCCGGTCGGTGCCGACCACGCGATACGCGCCGTCGCGGAACTCGATATCCGCGACGCTGGCCTCGAGCAGGTGCGCGGCGATCTTCTTGCCCTTGTCGACGATCTTGTCGAGCGCCTTGACGATGGCGGAGCCGCCGACCGAGGCCGAGCGCGAGCCGTAGGTGCCCATGCCAAAGGGGATGCGGTCGGTGTCGCCGTGGACGATCTCCACGTTGTCGGTGGACACGCCGAGCCGGTCGGCGATGAGCTGCGCGAACGTGGTCTCGTGGCCCTGGCCGTGTGAGTGGGTGCCGGTGAACACCGTCACCGAGCCCGTCGGGTGGATGCGGACGTTGGCCGCTTCGTACAGACCCGCGCGCGCGCCCAGCGCGCCCACCAGCGCCGACGGGGCGATGCCGCAGGCCTCGATGTACGTGGACATGCCGATGCCGCGCAGCTTGCCGTTGGCGGCGGACGCGGCGTGGCGCTGGGCGTAGCCGGCGTAGTCGATCTTGGCCAGCGCGAGATCAAGCGTGGCCTGGTAGTCGCCGATGTCGTACTGCAGCGCGACCTGCGTCTGATACGGGAACTGCGAAGGCTGGATGAGGTTTCGCCGCCGCAGCTCGACGCGATCGATGCCGGTCTCCCGCGCCGCCTTCTCGACCAGCCGCTCCAGCAGGTACGTGGCCTCGGGGCGACCGGCGCCGCGGTACGCATCCACCGCCACGGTGTTGGTGAAGATCGCCTTGACCTCGGCGTAGATCGCCGGGAAGTCGTACGGGCCAGAGAGCAGCGTGGCGTAGAGATAGGTGGGCACCGCCGGCGCGAACGTGGACAGGTACGCGCCCATGTTGGCCAGGGTGTGAACGCGCAGGCCCAAGAACTTGCCGTCCTTGTCCATGGCGAGCTGGGCCTTGGAGATGTGATCGCGCCCGTGCGCGTCGCTGATGAAGGCCTCGGAGCGGTCGGCCGTCCACTTGACCGGGCGACCGACCCGCCGGGACGCCCACAGCACCAGCAGCTCCTCCGCGTAGTGGAAGATCTTGGAGCCAAAGCCGCCGCCGACGTCCGGCGCGATCACGCGCAGCTTGTGCTCCGAGACGTGCAGCGTGAACGCCGCCAGGAGCAAGCGCGTCAGGTGCGGGTTCTGCGAGGTGGTGTACAGCGTGTAGTGATCGTTGGCGGCGGCGTAGTGGCCGTTGGCGGCGCGCGGCTCCATGGCGTTGGGGGCGACGCGGTTGTTGACCAGGTCCAGCTCCACCACGTGGGCGGCCTTGGCGAAGGCCGCGTCGGTGAGCGCGGCGTCGCCGATGTGCCAGTCAAAGCAGACGTTGCCGGGCGCCTGGTCCCAGACCAGCGGCGCGCCCTCGGCGGTGGCCTCCGGCAGGCGACCGCAGCCGGGCAAGACGTCGTAGTCGATGTCGACGAGCTTGGCCGCGGCCTTGGCCAAGGCCTTGCTGCTGGCGACCACCATGGCCACCGGATCTCCGACGTGGCGCGCCTTGCCGTGCGCCAGCCCCGGGTGCGGCGGCTCCACCATGTTGGAGCCGTCCTTGTTCTTGACCGCCCAGCCGCACGGGATGCCGCCCAGCCCGTCAGCGGCCACGTCGTCGCCGGTGAGCACGGCCAGGACGCCAGGCGCCGCCAGCGCAGCCGCGGCGTCGATCTTCTTGATCAACGCCGCGGCGTAGGGCGAGCGGATGAGCACCGCGTAGCTCTGGTCCGGCAGCGTGATGTCGTCGGTGTACTGGCCCTTGCCGAGGAGGAACCGCCGGTCTTCCTTGCGCTTGATGGACGCGCCGATGCCTTGCGCCGAGCTCATGGCGTACCTCCGCGGGACCCGCGAGCGCAGGTCTGCACCGCGCGCACGATGTTGTGATATCCGGTGCAGCGACAGAGGTTGCCCTCGAGCCAGTGCCGGATCTCCGGTTCGCTCGGGTCCGGGTTGCGCGACACCAGCTCGGTGGTGCTCATCACCATGCCCGAGGTGCAGAACCCGCACTGCAGGCCATGGCACTCCTGAAACGCGGCCTGCATCGGATGCAGCGTGTTGCCATCCGCCAGGCCTTCGATGGTGGTGATCTCTGCGTCCTGCGCTTCCACCGCGAGCATGGTGCAGGACTTCACGGAGTGACCATCGACATGCACGGTGCAAGCACCGCACTGGCTGGTGTCGCAGCCCACGTGAGTCCCGGTCAGGCGGAGCTGCTCGCGCAGCACGTCGACGAGCAGTGAGCTGTTGGCGCACTCGACGGTGTGGTTCTTTCGATTGACCCTCAACGTGATCGTGGGCATCGGTTCCCCTTGCATGTGGTCGGCAGCGGTCCGACGAACGCCGTCGGCGTGTCCTAGCCTGTCGAATCTGGTGCAGATGTGCAATCGATCGACCTGTGGTTTGCGATACAGATTTCTCGACGCTGTGCGGCACAGCCGCCTCGAGACGACCACCGCAGATGTAGCCATCTGCGTAGATGTGGGGAGAACGAGAAGAAGGAGCGACGAGAAGCCTGACGGCGGCGAGGACTGCTCAGAGAATCCTTCAGCTTCGGGGCTCGATCACGGTCTCCAGCCCGAAGTGATCGGAGACAAACGTCCCCGATGAGTCGATCGCAGAGACCCCGGTCAGCGAGATCGCCTGCGCTCGCCAGCGCTGGCTGTGAACAAACACCCGGTCGATGCGGCGCCCCACCGGATCGTCATCGAAGCGCCGACGCATGGCGTTGTGCTGCGAGTCCACCGTGAAGCCCGGCAGCTCAGGGTGCAGGCGGGCCCAGACGTCGTCGAGCGTGGGCGCGAGCGCGCCGTTCTCCAGCGCGGCGTCCGGCGAGAAGTTCATGTCGCCCATGAGCACGAAGTCTCCGGACGCCGCGTGCAGCGCGGGCTGGATGAGCCGGAGCTGCAGCGCGCGCTGCTCGGCGCACGCCGCCGTGCTCTCCAGATGGATGGTGCCAATGGTGAGGCCGTTGCCCAGCGTGCCCAGCAACAGCCGCCGGCCCATGGCGCTGGGCAGCGGCAAGACGGCGAGCCGCGAGAGCGGCAGCCGCGAAAGCAGGAGCACGCCGTAGCGCTCGAAGCTGGAGCCGTCGACGTCGGACACCTGATACGAGGCGCGAAGGAAGGGGCTCGCGAGGAGGACCTCCAGGAGGTCCCAGGTCACCTCCTGCAGCGCGATGATGTCCGGACTCCGCCACGTCAGCTCGTCGAGGAGCGCCGCGGCGCGGGCGGCGAACTTGTGCCGCCCAAACCACACGTTCCAGGTGAGCAAGGTCAGGGCAGCGGGCGCGCCCGGCGCCAAGGCCGACGACGCTGCGGCATCCGCGGACGCCACCACCGGGCTCCATCGCTTGCCCGAGAAGACGTGCGGAGTAAGAGGCACAAGCTCAGCAGCCATGAACGCTCACCGCGCTGACGATCGCAGGGGAGAGGAACCCAGCGCAAGGCCCGCGGCGCGGACACGCGCACGGACGCGCACGGACGCGCACGGACGCGCACGGACACGCGCGGCGAGCGGACGCGCAAGGTGCGAGCTGACGCGCGGCCCGTTCCCCGGGACGGAAAATGGGCTATCGTCCCGCCGGTGACCTCACCCTACCGGGACGCCCCGCACGAGGAAGAGCACGACGAGGGCGGGCCGCTGGTCCTCGTGGACGTGCATGGCGCGAGCGGCGCCCACGGCGCGAGCGGCGCCCACGGCGCGAGCGGCCAAGGGCACGGCGCGCACGGGCGCGATGGCCAGCACGCCACCGCCGCGCAGGCCGGGCAACCTGCCGGCCGCATCCGCCTGGAGCTGGCGCGCAGCGGGGCCGCGGCGGCGCTGCAGAGCTTCTCCTCCATCGAGGTCAGCGGCGTCGCGGTGCTGCCCGGCGGACAGGAGCAGCGGCTCAAGGACCAGGTGCCCATCGACCGCCGCCTGGCCCACGCATCGATCCGCCTGGCAGCGTACGGCGGCGACGGCGGCAACGGCGGCAACGGCGGCGACGGCGGCGACGGCAGCAAGGGCGAAGACGGCGACGACGCCACCCGCTTCTCCAGCGGAGATCGCGGCGGGCCCGGCGGCAACGGCGGCGACGGCGGCCGTGGGTCGAGCGGCGGGCCGGGCGGCGACGGCGGCCAGATCGTGGTGGTGGTGAGCGAGCGCGACACCGCGCTGCTGATGCTGGTGGAGCACGAGCTGGCAGGGGGCCGCGGGGGCGCCGCCGGCCGAAACGGCACGGGCGGCCGCGGCGGGCCGGGCGGCGACGGCGGCAGCTCGTATAGCTGGAGCGAGAGCGAGAGCTACACCGACTCGAGCGGCAACCGGCGGACTCGCTCGGTGTCGCACCGAAACTCCGGCGGCAGCGATGGACCGGATGGCAGCCATGGGCTCCCAGGCAGCGCGGCGCTGCAGGCCGGCGCTCCTGGCTCGCCGGGGCGCTTCGCCATCGAGGTCCTCACGCCGGAGGCCATCGTCAGCTATGACGCGCTCTATGCGCCCCGGCTCGCGGCCTTCGCGCACGCCGCGCACGCCGCGCATGCCGCGGACGCCGCGCACGCGGATGACGGGATCTACGAGCCAGGCGAGCACGGGCGGGTCTTCGCCATCGAGGTCGAGAACCAGGGCGGCATGCCCACGCCCACCGCGGACGAGCTCGGGGTGGCGCTGGTGATGGGCGACTGGATCTTGCCGGCGCCAGCGCACCTCGTGGTGCCGCCGGGCCTGCCGGCTGGGCGCCGAGAGCGCGTGCCTGGCGAGCTGCTGTTCCGCCTGCGCGACCACCTGCCGACCGAGCCAGGCGAGCCGCTGCTTCAGCGCGAGACGCTCGCGCACCGCGCCTTCCTCGCCGCGGTCCACCGCGACGTCGCGGGCTTCGCGGAGGGGCCGGTCCGCGAAGCGGGAGAGCTGGTGATCCAGTTCCCGGCGCACCTGGGCTCCGTCGAGGCGCTGCGCTCGCTGGCTCCCGGCGAGAGCTCGCGCGTCATCCTCACCGTGCAGAACATCTCCACGCAGGCGCTTGGCGCGGCCTCACCGGGCGGGCGCGTGGTCAAGCTCTGGGTGGCCACCGCCGCTGACTCCGAGCTGGGCGACGACGCCGTCGCGCTGGGCCACCTTGGCCAGCGCCACCCGCCCAGCGCCGGGGTCACGATCGAGGTGGAGCTCGTGCCAGCCGGCGGCAGCGTGGAGGTGGAGCTGCTGGTCAGCGTGCGCGAAGAGGCCCCCACGTACCGCAGCTTCACCGGCCGGGTCACCTTGCAGCTCGGCGGGCTGACGGAGCCGGCCAGGCCGCGCCCGGTCCACCTGCGCGACTTCAACGTGCGCGTCGCCCGCCGCTTCGTGGCCGATGGCGCAGACCTCTTGCTGGTCGTCAACCACCGCACCTCGCACCAGGTGCTGGCCGCGTGGGAGGACCTGGCCCGCCGGCTGTCGACGAACGTGGCGGTGTGGGACCTGTCCCGCGAGCAACACCTGGATCTGGACCTGCCGATCTACGACGGCGCTTCGCTGGCCCAGCGCTTCGCCGGCAAGGCCATGGTGATCCTCAATAACCCCATCGACGGACCCACCGGGCCGTCGCGCCCCGACACCTGGCTGCGGGCGGAGCAAGCGGTCCGCGCCGCCGCCAGCGGCCTCGACATCGCGTTTGTCGGGAGCGACGCGCACCTGGAGCGGGTGCTGCTCGCTGGCGCGGCCTCGCGCGGGCAAGCGCCGCTGCCGGTGGACGGAGAGGACGCGGTGCTCGCCCTGGCCGCCGGAGGTGCGCACGCGATGCTCGCCATGCACCAGCGCTATCGCCTGCGGTTCTGGGCCCGCCCCAGCGCGGACTGGCTGACCCGACAGGCGCACCGGCTCAGCGCGCGCCTGCACCGCGCCGCGCCCGAGCGACGCCACCTGGTGGTGACCCGGTTCGCGCCCGAGATCGAGTCCTCCTCGTGGTGGTGGGGCACGCGCTGGCGGGTCGGCACGCTCGAGGTCGTGCCGATGCTCGACAGCGTGGGGCACGCGCTGGTGCATGCGCAGGTCGATGACCAGCAGCTCGGCGACGCCGCCTACGTGCGAGAAGCCGCGACCACCGCGGCGGTGCTGCAGATGTTCGACTTCGGCGAGCAGCTCGAGCAGCTCCGGCGCAACCTGCTCGACCCCACCGCCGAGCAGACGCTGCTCGATCAGCAGGCGGACGCGATCCTGGTGGACCTCACCGACGAGCTGCTCGCCGCTCGCGCTCAGGACGCGGCCAGCGCGCCGCCGCAGGAGCTGCCGCGGCTGGCGCGCCTGGTGCAAGCCGACGGCGGCCTGCCGCGAGTGGAGCTGGGCCAACGCGGCGGCGACGCGGTGGTCCGCCTCCTGGCTCGCTTCCGCTTCGTGGCCGAGAGCCAGGCGCTGTGGTGGCAACGCCTGCCGCCGTGGCGCTGGCTGGGCCGCCACGCGCGGCGCGTGGCGCTGCTCCGACAGCGCATCGAGGAGGCGCTGTCGGCGGCGTTCTCCCCGGAGCAACTCGAGGCCGCGCGCGCGGCGGTCGACGCTGGGCACCGAGAGCTCGCAGGGCAGCATCGGGCTGCGCGCAAGGCCAGGACGGCGAGCCGGCGCCAGCTCTGGGCGCGAGACCTTGGCCGGAGCCCCATGTTGCTGGCGCAAGTGAAGGGCGATGGCGCGCTGCTCGACTCTCCGGAGACCCGCGTGATCGGCGAAGAAGCCTACGCCACCGCGGCCAGCCAGGAGGCGAGCGCCGAGGCCCGGCGCGCGGAGCTGGAGGACCAGGCCCGGCGCGTGCATGCGCGGCTGTTCGTGCCCCAGGCCGAGTGAGCCGACGATCTGGCGCGACTTCAGGTACGCTGCGCTGCAGGATGAGCAGCCACGGCCATGAGCTGGACTCGGTGCTGGAGCACGCAACGAAGTGGAGCGCCGCAGGGCTCAAGGTAGCGCTGGCCACGGTGGTGCGCACCTGGGGCAGCTCGCCGCGGCCCGCCGGCAGCAAGCTCGCGGTCAACGAGCGCAGCGAGTTCGTCGGCTCGGTCTCCGGCGGCTGCATCGAGGGCGCGGTCATCCAGGAGGCGCTGGAGGTGATGCGAGAAGGAGGCGTGCGGCTCCTCCAGTTCGGGGTCGCGGACGAGACCGCGTGGGAGGTGGGGCTGGCGTGCGGCGGCAAGATCGAGATCCTGGTGGAGCCGCTCATCGAGGACGTAGCCCTCGGCGCCCAGCTCGACGGCAGCGCCCGGCTCGACGGCGGCGCCCGGCTCGACGGCAGCGCCCGGCTCGACGGCAGCGCCCAGCTCGACGGCGGCACGAGCCCAGGCGGCGGCGCCGGCCCAGGCGACGAGGCCGCCCCATGAGGGCCTCCACCCTGGCCGCGCTGCGCGAGGCTCGCCGACAGAAGCGCGCGGTGGTGCTGGCCACCTGGCTGAGCACCGGCGAGCAGCGGCTCCTGGCTGCGGCGGCGTCAGCCCCCGCGAGCCCGGCCACCAGCCAGCCCGCGAGCTCGGCCACCAGCCAGACCCCGAGCACGGCCGGCCAGCTTTCGAGCTCGACCGGCCAGCTTTCGAGCCCGACCGGCCAGCTTTCAACCCCGGCGAGCACGGCCACCGGCCAGCTCGATGACGACGCCCTCGCCGCTGCCGCCGCCGCCGCGCTGCGCACCGATCGCGCCGAGGTGCTGCTCACCGCTGCGGGCGAGGTGCTGCTCGAGCCGCACAATCCGCCGCTGCGGCTCATCCTGGTGGGCGCCGTCCACATCGCGCATCCGCTGACCGCGATGGCCAAGCTGGCTGGGTTCGACGTCACCGTCGTGGATCCGCGCCGCGCCTTCGCCACCGCCGCGCGATTCCCGGAGCAGACGCTGGTGACGCTCTGGCCCGACCTGGCGCTGCGCGCGCTGGCGCCGGACACCCGCACCGCAGTGGTGACGCTGACCCACGATCCCAAGCTGGACGACCCGGCGCTGCGCGAGGCGCTGCAGACCCCCGCGTTCTACCTTGGTTGTCTGGGCTCCAAGAAGACCCACGCCAGCCGGCTGACCCGCCTCGCCGCCGCCGGCTGGGACCCCAGCGCGCTGGCGCGCCTGCATGGCCCGGTGGGCCTGGCCATCGGCGCGCGAGCGCCCGCGGAGATCGCCCTCTCGATCCTGGCGCAGATCATCGCCACGCTGCGTGGCGAGCCACCGGCCGAACCATCCGGCGAACCATCCGGCGAGCTGCGAGGCAAGCCGTGAGGTTTGGACCGCTGCCGGTCGACCAGGCCCTCGGCGCCATCCTGGTCCACACCACGCGCGCCAACGACGTGGTGCTCAAGAAGGGGCGCGTGCTGCGCCTCGAGGACCTGGCCGCGCTGACCGCGGCCAAGATCGACCAGGTGATCTGCGCCGTCCTGGAGGCTGGAGATGTCCACGAGGACCGCGCCGCCCACGCCCTGGCGATGGCGGTCGCCGGGCCGGGATGTACGCTGGAGCCGGCCAAGACGGGGCGTTGCAACGTGATGGCCAGCGAAGCTGGCCTCTGCCTCGTCGATCCGGCGCTGCTCACCAGGCTCAACTCGCTCGACGAGCGCATCACCGTGGCCTCGCTGGCGCCAGGGAGCCCCGTGCGCGCCGGCGAGATGGTCGCCACCGTCAAGATCATCCCGTTCTGCGTGCCAGCCGAGGTGCTCGCGGCAGCGGTGGCCCTCGCTCGCGCTGGCGCCGGAGCTGGCGCCAGCGCTGACGCCGGAGCTGGCGCCGCGCCGAGCGCCGAACCGAGCGCCGAACCCCGCCCGGGAAACATCACCTCAGACACCGCCCCATCAATCGATGAATTACTACCACTTTCCGTCACCGATAAATATTCTGACATCTTACACATCTCACATTCAGATGACGATCCGCGAAACGATCGGTACATGTCGACTCATGATGTCCGCATAACGGACGTAGATCATATACATTCTACAGATGTCCGGATGGCGGACACCAAGAGTCTACTGGCCCAGACCAGCGCCGCGGCGCCTGCGGTTTGCGTGCGCCGCTGGCTCGGTCGGCGCGCCGGGCTCATCCTGACGCGCTTCGCCGACACCCGCGGCGAGCTGCTGCAACGCGCCGCGACCGCTCAGCGCACCCGGCTGCAGCGCTGCGGCGGCCAGCTCGCAGAGGAGCGCGTGGTGGCGCACGAGCCAGCCGAGGTGGCGGCAGCGCTCCAGGATCTGGCGCGCGCGGGCCTCGATCCGATCTTGGTCCTGGGGGCGTCCGCCATCATGGACCGACAAGACGTGATCCCCACCGCGGTGGCGCAGGCCCAGGGCCAGGTCCTTCGGCTCGGCATGCCGGTGGACCCAGGAAACTTGCTCATGCTGGCCCGGCTCGGGCCCGATGCCAAGGGCCCGGTGGTGCTCGGCGTTCCAGGGTGCGCCAGATCCCTCAAGCGCTCCGGCTTCGACTGGGTGCTGGAGCGCTGTTGCGCCGGCCTGGAGGTGACGAGCGCGCAGATCGCCGCGCTAGGCGCCGGGGGGCTATTGGAAGAAGTGGAGCGGCCGGCGCCGCGCGCCGGCCAACGCGACGACGCCGACTCGCCGCGGCCGAGCGTGGCGGCGGTGGTGCTGGCGGCCGGCCGTAGCGCGCGGATGGGCAGCGCCAAGCTGCTGGAAGATCTGGAAGGAAAGCCGCTCGTGCGCTGGGCGGTGGAGGCGGCGCTGGCCTCCGCCGCGCACCCGGTGGTGGTGGTGACCGGGCACCGCGGAGACGAGGTCGCCGCGGCGCTCGCCGGCCTCGACGTGGTGGTGGCCCCCAACCCGGAGTATCAGGAAGGCTTGGCCTCTTCGCTCCGGGCTGGCCTGGCACGCGCGATCGCGGAGCTCCCGGGTTGTGACGGCGTGCTGGTTTGCCTGGGCGACATGCCGCGGGTCACCAGCGACCAGCTCGACCGCCTGCTGGCGGCCTTTGATGCCGAGCTCGCGCCGATCGTGGTGCCCACCCACGAGCGCAAGCGGGGAAATCCCGTGCTGTGGGCACGCCGGTATTTCACTGAGCTGGCCTCGCTGCGCGGCGATGTGGGCGCGAGGGGCCTACTAGATCGCCACGCCGAGCAGATCTGCTTGGTCCCCATGGACGATCCTGCGATCTTGCTCGACGTGGATACTCCACAGGCGCTCGCAGCGCTGCGCCTCTCCTCCCTGCCCCTCTCTGCCAAGGACTGACATGGCCAACCTCAAGATCGAAGAGCGCGTTGTCATCGCGGCACCCGTGGATGCGGTGTGGCGGTTTCTCCTGGATCCCGAGCGCGTGGTGCAGTGTCTGCCCGGCGCCGCGTACGACAGCAAGGAGTCCGACAACGTGTTTCTGGGTCACATGAAGGTCAAGGTTGGCCCGGTGACCACGCTGTTTGCCGGCAAGGCCACCATGTCCGAGATCGACGAGGTGGCGCGCTCCCTGCGCATCACCGGCGAAGGCAAGGACAAGAACGGCGCCGGGACCGCCAAGATGGTGATGCTGGGCAAGGTCACCGAGGTGCCAGGCGGCGCGGAGCTGTCCATCGACGCGGAGGTGGACATCGCCGGCAAGCTGGTGACGTTTGGCCGCGGGCTCATCAAGTCTGTGTCCGCGCAGCTCTTCAAGCAGTTCTCCGCCCGGGCCCAGGAGCTGCTGACCGAGCCGGCGGCCGACAGCAGCCAGGCCGCCCCCGAAGCGGCAATCGAAGGGGCTGCCGAAGGGGCAATCGAAGGGCCCGCCGAAGGGGCCGAACCTTCGGCCGAAGCGCCTGCCCAGGCCTCGGCCGAAGCCGGCCTCGGCCGAGCTTGGCCTCGACGGCGGCGCCAGGTCCAAAGCCAGCGCCGCGACCGGCGCCGACGCCGGGGCGGCGCCAAGCGGCGGCGACGAGCCGTCTGCGAAGGCCGCCGCCTCGTCCAGCGCAGGCGCGGCCGCCGCCTCGTCCAGCGCAGGCGCAGCCGGCGCCTCGCCCAGCGCAGGCGCAGCTGCCGCCGCCTCCGCGCACCCTGCCAAGACGCCGCCAGGCGCCGCCAGGCCAGCGCCTGCCCGCGCCCTGGCCAAAAAGCCGGCCCAGGAGGAGTCGCTCAACGCGCTGTCCCTGGTCTTCAAAGCCCTGGCTGCCTCCATCGCCAACTTCTTCCGCCGGCTCTTTGGCGCCAAGGTCAAGTAGCCGCGCCCGCCGGACAGGCTCGCGCGCGCCAAGGCCGCCGCCCTCGCCGAGCGAGCTTGGCGTGCTCGGCCAGGAGCCGGGTTCTAGGGCAGCGGCAAGAGGCCGGCCTTGACCACCCGATCGAGGCGAAACTGTCGGTCCTGCCCGAGCTCCAGATCCGTGCAGTTGAGCAGCGTCACGCTGCGGTCGACCACCAGGCTGCGCACCTGCACCTCGCGCCGGTGCTCGCGGCCGTCTGGCTTGCGGTACGAGATCCACATCGGCCGTTGCTCGAACCAGGCCGCCTCCAGCACGCGCTGCACTCCGGGGGCCAGCGGCAAGCCGGGCACCCCAGGGAGCGACACCGTCGCCAGGAGCTCCCGCAGCTCGCGCTGCGCCGAGGTCGAGAGCGCGGCGCGCACCTTGTCCCGCGCGGCGTGCAGCGTCTCGACGAAGGGCAGGAGGCGCTGGGTCAGCGCCATGTCCGCCAGGAGCACCAGCAGCGCCGCTTCGCGGGCGGTGAAGTTCACCGGCGGGAGCTGGTACGCCTTGTCCAGCGCGTAGCCGCCGCCGCGGCCGCGGTCTGCGCGCAGCGGGAGCCCCGAGTCCTGCAGCGCGGCCAGGTCGCGATACATCGTGCGAATCGTGACCCCAAAGCGCCGCGCCAGCTCTTCCGCGGTGACGCCGGTGCGCCGCGCACGCAAGGCTTCGGCCAGGGCAAACAAGCGGGACTTGCGACGCATGACCCCCGGCAGCCTGCCACATCCGCGCGCGCGGTGGCCAAGCCGTGCCTCCCGCGCGGCGCGGGCCCCACGCCCTGGCGCTCCCGCGAGCGCCCCGTCGGCCTGGCGAAGGGCCGATTGCTTCGTTACAACTTCGTCGCAGTTTGGTGCCGTTTTCAGCCGCGAATGTGCCCCCGAGCGGTAACAGTCCCCACCTGGCGTGTGGTACTGGCAAGCCACCTGGAGGTCCTATGTTCGGAAGATTCCTGCCCAAGGAAACTAGCTTCTTCGACTTCTTCGAACAGCACGCGGCCCTGACCGTGGAGGGAACCAAGGAGTTCCTCTCGCTGGTCACCACCAGCGCCAACATCAACGCCAAGTGCCGGCGGATCTCGGACATCGAGCACGAGACCGATGTCATCACCCACCGCTGCGTGGAGGCGCTGCACAAGACGTTCATCACGCCCATCGACCGCGACGAGATCCATCGCCTGATCACCAAGATGGACGACATCATGGACTTCGTGGAGGCGGCGGCGGAGCGCATCGAGCTGTACGAGCTCACCAGCATGACCGCCGACGTGCGCGATCTGGCGGACGTGCTGCATCGCGCCACCATCCAGGTCGCGCAGGCGGCGGGAGGCCTGCGCAACCTCAAGGACCCTCAGGCCATCCTCAAGGTCTGCGTGGACATCAACCGCCTGGAGAACGAGGCGGACGCGATCTTGCGGCGCTCGGTGGCCCGCCTCTTCAAGGAAGAGAAGGACCCGATCATGGTCATCAAGTGGAAAGAGATCTACGAGAACCTGGAGAACGCCAGCGACCGCTGTGAGGACGTCGCGAACATCATCGAGGGCGTCATCCTGGAGCATGCGTAAGCCATGGACGCGATGACCGTCGTGGTCTTCACGGTCGCGGTAGCGCTGGTCTTCGACATCATCAACGGCTTCCACGACGCCGCCAACTCCATCGCCACCGTGGTCTCCACCCGCGTGCTCACGCCACGCGCGGCCGTGCTGTGGGCGGCGTTCTTCAACTTCGCCGCGCTGTTCGTCTTCCACGAGGGCGTGGCCAAGACCATCTCCGGCATCATCCACATCAAGGCGGAAGATCCGGCCTTCATCTTCGTCGTGATGTCGGGCCTCATCGGCGCCATCACCTGGAACCTCTTGACCTGGTGGTGGGGCCTGCCGTCGAGCTCGTCCCACGCGCTCATCGGGGGCATCGGGGGCGCCGGCGTCACGTACGGCGGCTGGGGCATCCTGGTCAAGGCCAAGGTGTACAAGGTCCTCTACTTCATCCTGCTGGCCCCGGCGATCGGCTTTCTGCTCGGCGGCATCATCATGATGATCGTGTTCTGGGTGTTTCGGCGCTGGCGACCGCAGCGGGTGGATCGGACCTTCCGGGTAGGCCAGCTCCTGTCCGCCGCGGCGTACTCCATTGGTCACGGCGGCAACGACGCCCAGAAGACCATGGGCATCATCCTCGCGGTGCTGATCGCCTCCGGCCAGCTCCCCAAGGACTTCGATCAAGTGCCCGTCTGGATCATCCTGGCGTCCTACGGCTGCATGGCGTTTGGCACCGCCATCGGCGGATGGCGCATCGTCAAGACCATGGGCATGGGCCTCACGCACCTAAAGCCGGTGGGTGGCTTCTGCGCCGAGGTGGCTGGCGCCATCACGCTGTTCATCGCCACCCACTTCAAGATCCCGGTCTCGACCACGCACACCATCACCGGCGCCATCATCGGCGTCGGCTCGGTCACCAAGCTGCGCGGGATCCGCTGGGGCGTGGCGCAGCGGATCATCTGGGCGTGGATCTTCACCATCCCCGCCGCCGCCGCGGTGGGCTCGGGCTGCCTGCTGGCGGTGCAGGCGCTGCAGTTCTGGTGAGCCCGCGCGCGCTAGCTCAGGTGTCCGCGCAGATCCGCCGCACCGCTTGCAGCGCGGGGATGCCGGTGACGCCGCCGCCGCCGTGGGTGGCGGAGCTCGCCTGATACAGGCCGCGGATCGGCGTGGTGAAGTCGGCGAAGCCTGGCGCCGGCCGCATATGAAAGAGCTGACTTGCCGACAGCTCCCCATGAAAGATGTTGCCACCGCGCAGGGAGAAGCGCTCCTGCATCTCGTGCGGGCCGATGATCTGCCGGTGCAGGATCGACGAGGAGAACCCCGGCGCCAGCGCATCCATCCGCGCGATCAGGCGGTCGGCGTACGCCGCGAGCTCGTCGGTGTGCGGCGCGCTGGCGTAGCTGTGCGGCACCCACTGCGTGAACATGGACATCACGTGCTTGCCAGGCGGAGCCAGCGTGGGATCCACCACCGACGGGATGCAGATATCGGCGAACGGCTCGGTGGCGGGCCGGCCGGCCACCGCTTCCTGAAAGGCGGTCTCCAGCCCGTCGAGCGAGGGCGCCAGCACGATGGTCCCGCCATGTACCTCCGGATCGAACCCGGGCTTGCCGCGAAACTCGGGCAGCCGATCCAGCGCCAGGTTCACCTTCACCGTGCCCGACCGCGTCTTCCAGCGCTCGATGGAGGTCACGAAGTCCTCCGGCAGCTCCGCGCGGGACAGGTGCTGCAGGAACGTGATCTGCGGATGGGTGGTGGCCAGCACCACGTCCGCCGTGAGCTCCTCGCCGCTGTCCAGCACCACCCCGGTCGCCGCGCCGTCGCGCGTGGTGATCCGGGCCACCGCGGCAGCGGTGCGGATGTGCGCGCCAAACGCCTCAGCCGCCGCGCGCATGGCGCGGGTCACCCCGCCCATGCCGCCCTCGGGGAAGCCCCAGGCGCCCTGCTGCCCTTCGCCGATGTCGCCCAGCTTGTGGTGCGCCATCACGTAGGCGGTGCCGGGGGAGCGCGGCCCAGCCCAGGTGCCGATGATGCCGCTGACCGCGAGCACGCCGCGCATCGCCTCCGACTCGAAGCGCTCCTCCAGCAAGTCCGCGACGCTCATCGTCATCAGCCGGGTCACGTCCCCGACGCCGCGCTCGTCCAGCTTGCGCAGCTTCCAGGCCAGGCGCAGCGCGGCCCACAGCTCGCGCGGGCGCTTGCTGCCCAGCCGCGGTGGGACCTGGGTCAAGAGCGGGCCCAGCACCGCGGCCAGCCTGGCAAGCCAGTCGTCCCAGCGCTCCATCTCGTCTGCGTCCTTGGCGGAGAACTTGGAGATCTCGGCGTGGCGCCGGCGCTTGTCGTCGCACAGCGTCAGCGTGCGGCCGTCCGGGTGCGGCACGAAGTAGGGGTGCTGCGGATAGACCTTGTAGCCAAAGCGCGCCAGCTCCAGCTCGTTCATCACGGTGGGCGGCATCAGGCTCACCACGTACGACAGCGCGGTGACCTGATAGTCCGGGCCGAAGGGCTGCTCGGTGATGGCCGCGCCCCCGGTGACCTCGCGCCGCTCCAGCACCAGCACCTTGCGACCGCGCTTGGCCAGGAGGCCGGCGGCGACAAGCCCGTTGTGGCCGCCGCCGATCACGATCACGTCATAGCGAGGGGACGGCACGGCGCGCGACGTTACTCGCCGCGCGCCCAACCCGCAACCTCTGACCGCCCGCGCCACCCGCCGCGGTGCTCGAGCTCGCTCACCCCACGGCGAGCGAATGCTGCCGGGCGGCGGCCGAGGCGACCAGCACCGCGGTGGAGAGCTGCGCGCCGGGAAACACGCGCTGGTACCGCGCGGCGAGGTCCTCGACCGCCGCCTGCACCGCCGCGACCTCCTCGAAGCCCTCGATCATCAGCAGGAAGCGGCGCGTGCCGACGTCGAGCTTGGTGCGCTCGCAGTCGCGGTAGTTCCAGCGCCGCGTGAGCACGCGCGCGGCGTCGCGATAGACCAGCTCCCCGGCGTCGGTGAGCTCGCTGCCGCCGCCGAGCGGCTCGAACGGCTCACCGCCCGGCGAACGCGCGAGCTCCAGGTTCCCCTGCAAGTGCGCGAGGTCGTACCCGCCATGCGGCACCAGGTGCTCGATCTGGTTGGTCAGGTACACGTCGACGATGCCGTTGATCTTGGGGAACGCTCGGCTCTTGAGCAGGCGCCGCGCCAGCGCCTCATGGGTTGGCCGGTGCGACTTGGGGTTGAGGCCGCACGCCGAGTAGGCGGCGCGCCACGCCTTGATCTGCGAGTGCTCGCCGAGCGCCTCGGGGGTGGGATAGCGCCGCTCCAGGCTGGCCAGCGACTCGGCGCGCAGCGCCTCCAGCTCCGAGAGCTGAGGCGGGGTCTCAGGCAACGCCCCGATCACCACCCCGAAGCAGATGCGGGGAAACAGAGAGAACACGGCCTCGTCGATCGTGAATTGCACGGAGCGCTCCTGAGTTGGGCGGCGAAGCTACAACAATCTCAGCGTCGCTTTCGCAAGCTGCGCGCAGGCGCAGCAGCTTGCGTCGCTGCCGGCGGTCCCGAGGTGTCAGCTAGCCCACCATCTGGCTCGGCGATGCCGCGGGCGATCAAGCGCTGCAGCTCCGCCAGCACGTCCCACATCGTGGGCTCGAGGTAGAGCTCGTCGGCGTACTCGAGGCGAACGCGAAACTGGTCCCCCGACCGCTCGAAGTCGAAGGTCACATCGAACTTCGAGATCCCCGAGGGGCACGGCCGATGGCGCGCCTTGACGTTGCCCATGCGCCACACCTCATCCGCGGCCTGGTACGTGATGCACACCTGAAACAGCGGGTGGTGGGCCAAGGTCCGCGTCGGCGCGAGCGCCTCCACCAGCTTGTCGAACGGCAGCTCGCCGTGTTCGATGGCGCCGGCCACCGCGTCGCGCACGCGCTCCACGAGCTGGCGAAAGCTCAGCTCCGGCTCGACCTGGGCGCGCAGCACCAGCGTGTTGGAGAAGTAGCCGATCAGATCTTCCACCGGCAGCTCGGAGTGTCCGCGCCCGTCCACCGGAAAGCCGAGGCAGACGTCGCGCTGTCCGGTGTATCGCGCGAGCAGCGCCGCCACCGCCGTGGCCATCACCACGAACGGGCTGACGCCCAGGGCCCGAGCCAGGCCGACGAGGCCCTTGCCGAGCTCCTCTGGCCACGCCTGCTCGAGCGTGCGCCCGGTGTTGCCGGCCACCGCGGGCCGGGGCAGACCGGTCGGCAGGCTGACTAACGCGGGCGCCCCCACCAGGCGGGCGCGCCAGTAGGCGAGCACGTCATCGAGCGCGCCGCTGGCGAGGCGCTCGCGCTGCCAGCGGGCGTAGTCGGCGAACTGCACGGTCAGCGCCGGCAGCGGCGCGGGTCGCGTGCTGCGCGCCGCGCGATAGAGCAGATCGAGATCGCGGGTCAGCACGCCGTAAGACCAGCCATCGAACACGATGTGGTGCATGCGCAGAAACAGCGCATGGCGGGTCGGGGAGAGCTGCCGCAGGCTCGCGAACATCAGCGGGCCGCGCTCGAGGTCGAACGGCGCGTCGGCGAGCGCGGCGGCGAGGCGCTCGAGCTCCGCCTCCAGCTCGGGCTCGTCGCCCGTCACCGTCAGCGGCTCGCACGGTAGCGTGACCGCCGTCTCGGACATGATCTGTTGCCAGTACGCGCCGTCGCGCTCGATGAACCGGGTGCGCAAGATCTCATGTCGCTGCACCAGCGCCTCTAGCGCTCGCCGCAGGGCCTCCACGTCGAGCGGACCCTCCAGATCGAAGCGGTAGGGCACCGAGTACACCGCGCTGTCCGGCGCCTGGCGATCGAAGAAGTGCAGCCCCTCCTGCTGCATCGACAGCGGGGCCAGGCGCAGGGGCTCGCCGTCGTCCAAAGGGCTCTGGGATCCTCGTGAGCTCATCGCGGTCCTCCTGCCTGCGCGGCGCCGCGCGCCACCAGATCCGCCGGCGCCTCGACGAGCAGTCGCTCGAGCTGGCCCGCGATGACCGCGAGCAAGCGCGCGGCCTCGAGCTCGGAGCAATACGCCGGATCACAGGCGATCCGGAGCTGGTGCTCGTGGGTCTCCAGGTCGAGGTGGACGCCGAGGTTCATCGGGTAGTGCCAGGTATCGAGCGCGCGCCAGTCGCGGGTCTCGAGCTCACCGTCCCCGCCGACCGCCGGGAAGTTGGTGTAGTTGAACGTGTAGCGAAGCTCCTGGCCGGGCGCGCGCGCCCGCAGCAGCGCCGACAGCGGCGCCAGGGCGAAGCGCTCGAGCCGCGTGAGCTCCTCGTGTACCGCCGACACCGCGTGGGTGGCGCCCGCCGCTTGCTGCAAGGTGAGCGCCTGCAGGTTCCAGTACAGGCCGTGCGCCTCGAGCATGCCCGGCACCTCCGGCTGCCTGCCGTTGACCACGACCCCGAGGGTGATGGCCTCGTCCTTGGTGAGCTCGGCGAGCCCCTGCGCGGCGGCGGCGAGAAACAGCGCCTTGGCCTGGACCCTCGCGCGCTGCGACAGCGCCAGCAGGCCCAGCACCTCCTCTCGCGGCAGCTCGCGGGAGACCTCGAGGTAGCGCGCGGGCGGGGGCCGATCGATCGGGACCAGCGATCCGGGCGCCAGGGCGAGCTGGCGCCCGTGCTCGCGGGCAGCGAGGTCATCTGCGACCTTGGCCTGGGCGGCGACGTAGGCGTCGTAGGGATCGCTGGCGAGGAGCTCCCGCGGCTCGCTCGCGCCGCGGTACGCCGCCATCACCCAGCGCAAGAACTGCTGCTGACTCCAGCCGTCGTTGTTGGCGTGATGCGAGCTGGAGAAGATGCGCGCGCTGGTCGCCGACAGCTCGAACACGGTGAAGCGGGCCAGCGCGCCCGGGCCGTCGAAGGGGAAGGGCCTCGCCAGGTCGGCCCGCGCGTGGGCCCCAAGGCGCGTCGTCTGCTCCGCGGGCGTGAGCGCGTGCAGGTCCTCGCGCGCCAGCTCCACCTGCGGCGCGGGCGCCTGATGGCGCCGGTACCCGGCCCCCTCGCGGACGAAGGACGTGCGAAACGCCGGCTCGCGCGCGATCTCCTCGGCGAAGCTGCGGACCAGCCGGGCGGCGTCGAGCTGGCGATCGAGGAGAGTGAACGACTCCTGCACGTGGTAGACGCCGTTGCCCGCCGCCGCGTGGCGAGCGTACTGCTCGAGCATGACCTGCTGCAGATCGGACACGGCCCCGGCGCCGAGCTCCGCTTGGGCCGGGGTGGGCGCCGGCCCGACGGCGGGCGCTGGCCCGACGGTGGCCGCGGCGGCCGCTGCCGCCGCGCTGCCGCTGAGCCGCCGCAAGAGCTCCCGCACGGTGGGGGCCTGCAGCACGTCGCGCACGGCGCAGGGGAACCCGGCGGTGCGCAGCGCGATGACCAGCTCGACCGCGCGGATCGAGGTGCCACCGGCCGCGAAGAAGTCATCCTCGACGGCGAGCTCGGGCGCTTGCAGCACGCCGCACCACAGCTCGAGCATCCGAGCTTCCTCGGCGGTGGGCGCGGCCTGGCGCCGGCCGGTCAGCGGCTGGCCTGAGCCGCGCAGCGCGTCGCGGTCCAGCCGGCCCGCGGTGGTCAGCGGGACCTCGTCGAGCACGCGCAGCTCATGGGGGTGCAAGAACCCGGGGACGCGATCGCGCAGCTCTCGCCGCAGCAGCTCGGCGTCGAGCGCGGCGCCCGTGGGCACGAGGTAGGCCTCGAGCTCGTCGCCGGTCGCTGGGCCCGCCGCTGGGCCCGCCGCGGCGCCCGCCGCTGGGCCGGCCGCTGGGCCCGCCGCTGCGCCGGTCGCTGGGCCGGTCGCTGCGCCGCGGCCGAGCACCACCGCGGCAGCCACTCCGCTGCAGCCGCGCAGCGCCACCTCCACCTCGCCCGGAGACACCCGCACGCCGCGCGTCATCACCGAGGCGCCGAGGCGCTCCACCACCACCAGCCCGCCGTCGGCCGCCTGCCGCGCCAGATCGCCGGTGCGCAGCCTGCGCGCGGACGCTGGCACGTCGGGCGAGTCGGGCACGTCGGGAGCGGGCGAGTCGGGCACGAGCGCGGGCGCGCCCACCAGCGCGCCAAACCCCGCGCCACGCTCGAGCACCAGCTCGCCGGCCGCGCCGCGCGGCACCGGCCGCCCGCGCTCGTCGAGCAGCTGCCAGCTCACCCCCTCGACCGCGACGCCGAGCGGCGCCGGGACGTCGCGCGCCACGTCGGCCACCGCCAGCGCGCCCAGCACCACCGGGCCGCCGGTCTCGGCGGTGCCGTACCCGTTGACGACCACCGCGTCCTCCCCCATCAGCTCGAACCAGCGGCGCACCGCCCCGGCTGGCAGCACGTCGCCGGCCACGAGCAAGAACGAGAGCGTGAGCCGCGCCCGCTCGGCCGCTGGCGCGAGCGCGAGCTGCGGCAGCCACTCCGAGAGCTCCCACGGCGTCAAGGTCAGGACAGTGAGGCCATGGCGCGTCGCGAACGACAGCAGCTCGGCCGACGCGCGCGGACGCGGCGCCGCCGGCAGCACGAGCCGCCCACCGAAGGCCAGCGCGCCCCACAGCTCCCAGAGCGCCAGGTGGAAGGCGCCCGAGTGGAGCTGGCTCCAGACGTCGCCTGGCCCTGGCTCCAGCGCCGCCTCGCACGCGGCCAGCCCCTGCAACACGTCGGCGTGACGAACCGAGGCCGCGCGGAGCGGACCTGTGCCCGAGGTCGGGATCACGTACGCCGGCTGCTCGCGCCCCAGATCGCTGGGCAGCCGCAGGCCCGGCGCCTCCTCCGAGGAGCTCGGCGGCAACACGTCGGGCAGCATGTCGGGCAGCACGTCCGGCAACACGTCCGGCAGCGAGCAAGCGCCGGCCACCGCCTCCTGCCCCAGGCTCGCCGCCAGGGCCGCGTGCTCGAGGTCGTGCAGGATCAGCCGCGGCCGCGCCAGCGCCACCAGCTCCCTGAGCCGAGACTGGGGCCACCGTGGCTCCAGCGCGACGCAGGTCGCTCCGGCGTAGAGCACGCCGAGCATCGCCGCCACCGCGTCGATCGAGGGCCCGGCGCAGAGGGCCACGCGCTGCGAGGCCGCCACGCCGCGGGCGAGCAGGTGCGCGGCGACCGCGCGCGCCCTCTGATCAAGCTCACCGTAGGTGACCTCGCGCTCGCCGCACGCCACCGCCACGGAGGTGGCGTGCCTGGCCACCACGCCGCGCCAGCGCGCGATCAGCGTGGGGGCCTGGACCAGCGAGGGGACGATCGCTTCCTGCTCTCTATCGGACATGGGTTCTCTTCGTTCTCCGTGATGGTCGCGCAGCCCAGACGCGCGGGCGCGCCAGCGTCAGTCGCCGTGGCGCCGACGGGTCCGGCGAGTCCGCCGCGGCCCCCGCTCGCGTAGCCCGGCGGGACCAAACCAGGCAAGGCCGCCAGGCGTGGCGGCGTGCCCCAGCACCTGCGGGGCGCGTTTGCCGACGGCGGCCGACCGACCGCCGAGCGCGTGGCGCTCGCGCCCGGTCAGGGGCCGCGCCGAGAGCAGGTGGACCTGCTGCGCTGCGCCGGCGATGTCGTGCAGGGTGTACACGACCACCAGCGGCAGCGTTCCAGGGCCGATGACGCCGATGGCGCTCCAGGTCCGCTCGCCGTCGGGGCCCTCCACCGGATCGGAGGTCACCAGCAGCGGGTCGGTGAAGATCTTGACCGCCACCTCGAACGACAGGCCATGCCGCTCGAGGTTCGCCGCGTTGCGCTCCTCGTCCCACGAGTACAAGCTCACACCACCTTCTCGGGCTGCATGACCTGGGACTCCTCGGCCGCGCGACACCCGAAGTAGTAGAACGCCCAGCCAAGCACCGTGATGCCGATCAGCACATAGAACATGACGTCCGGCGTGGTGTGACGCAGGAGCACGCCGCACAGCGGTGGCCCCAGCGCCACCCCGATGAAGATCAAGTTCTGCACGCCAAAGTAGCTGCCGCGCAGCTTATCGGGGGCGATCGCGTCGATCATCATGTACTCGGCCGGCACGATGATGACCTCTCCAAGCGTGAACACCGCGATGGCGATCATCCACACCGGCAGCGCGTTGCTCACCGATAGCCCCGCCAGGCCCAGCGCCAGCGCGCCGGTGCCCCAGGTCAGCCAGCGCCGCAGGTTCTCCTTGCGCAGCCGCGCTCCGACGAAGTACTGCAGCGAGATCACCACGGCGGCGTTGACCGCCGAGACGTAGGTCACCGTCTGGTATGCCTTGGCCGGGCTCTCGATCGTGACCAGGTACTGCGTGAGGTAGGTCAGGAGCGGCCCGTACACCACCATGCTGAGGATCCCGCCCAGGGTGAACAGCATGAGGCGACGATCGTTGCGCAGGACGTCGATCGTCGCGCCGAAGTCGAGCGGCGGCTCACGCTCGGCCTTGGTGGCGACCACGCCATCGAAGCGGTGGCGAAACGCGATCAGGAGCACCAACACCACCGAGGTGACCATGGCCGCCAGGAAGAACGGGCCAAAGGAGTGGAGCTTGGCGGCCCACGCCCCCAGGAACGGGCCAACGGCGGCGCCGATGTTCTGCAGCGCATAGCGCAGCGAGACGACGCGCGCCCGGCTGTCCGCAGGCAGCAGGTCGGACAAGAACGCGTTCCCGGTGACGCCGATCGATGCCGAGCAGGTGTTGACCAGCACCAGCAAGAGCAGCACCAGGCCAGGGTGACTGGCCAGCGGCAACGACAGGTAGAGGCCCGCCATCACCAGGTCAAGGAAGATCAGGAAGCGGAGCTTGTCGTAGCGATCCGCCAGATAGCCCCCGTACACGCTGGTCAGGGTGGCGACCAAAAGGCACAGGCCGAGCGCGAGCCCGACGCTCTGCATGTCGAGCTTGAGGTGGTTGTGCAGGTAGATCGGAAGGAACGGCAGCAGCGCGAAGAAGCTCAGCGCGCGCGCCGTGCTGCACGCCAGCAGCACCCGCACCGCGGGCGGCAGGTTGGCCAGGGTCTCGCGCAAGCCCATCACGACGAGGCCTCGCTTGCGAGGAGACGAATCAAGTCGGTGAGCTGGCGGGTAATTGCTTCCATGCGCTCCGGGGCGTAGAGGTGGGGGTGATAGCCAAACAACAGGGTGATCCGTTCGCCCGGGATGACGGTGAGGCCCAGGGGGTAGTGCGAGACGCCGCTGGCGCCGAGCGTCTTCTCCGTGACCTTCAGCTCCGCCGTGCCGCCCAGCGCGCCGGTGGCCTCTGGGTAGTTCTGGAACACGTAGTAGGTGTCAAACAGCTCGCCGAGCCCCACCTTGCGCTGGATCTCGGTGAGGCTCAGGTGCCGATGCGGCAAGAGCTCGAGCTGCGCGGCCTGCACCCGCGCCAGCACCGAGGCCAGCGGCTGGCCGACGGGCGCGGTCACCCGGAGCGGCACGGTGTTGATGAACAGCCCGACCATGGACTCCACGCCCTCGACCTCCGCAGGACGCTCGGACACCGTGGTGCCGAAAACGACGTCTCGCGTCCCGGTCAGCTCCACCAGCAACAGCCCCCACGCCGTCTGCAACAGGCTGTTGAGGGTGAGCCCGAGGCGTCCGGCCTGCCGGACGACGGCGGCGCTCAGCACCTGTGACAGCGTGGTCTCGGTGACCAGCGGCACCGCGTGCGGCGCCAGGCCCAGAGGGCTCACCCTCGTGGGCCCCGGCAGGCCCGCCAGATAGGCGCGCCAGGCAGCCCCGGCGGCCTCTCGGTCTTGCGCCTGCAGCCAGCGCAGGTAGTCGCGGTACGGCGCGGCCGGCGGCAGGGCATGCTCTCCCGCGCGGTACATGGCGAACAGCTCGTCCCACAAGATCGGCATCGACCAGCCGTCGAGCAAGATGTGGTGGTCAGAGACCACCAGCTCGAAGCGCCGCGCGGCGCGCTGGATCAGGTGAAAGCGAACCATCGGCGGCCGCGCCAGCTCGAAGCGCTGCGCGGTGTCGGCGGCCAGCAGCTCCGCCAGCGCCCGCTCTTGCGCCGCGGGCGCGAGGGCGGTCAGGTCGTGGAAGGCCCACGGCAGCTCCACCTCATCGACGATCACCGCGACCGGCGCCTCGACACCCTCGTACACGAACGCGGCGCCAAGGTTCGGGTGGCGGCGCAGCAGCCCGCGGCCCGCGGCCCGCAGGCGCTCGGGGTCAAGCGGCCCCTCGATGACCAGCACGGTCTGCCCTTGATAAGGGTCCGCGTCGGTCTGGTTCGCCGCGCAGTACAGCAGGAGCCCTTGCTGCAAGGGCGCGAGCGGCAGCACGTCGCGCAGGCCGGGGTACGAGCGCTCGAGCGCGTCGAGCTCGCTCTGCCGCAGCGACACCAGCGCGAGGTCCGAAGGGGTGAGGCCGCCGAGCTCTCGCCGATCGGCGAGCCCGACCAGCGCATGCACCACGATCGACCAGCGCTCCGCGAGCGCCGCGACGTCCGCGTCCGAGAACGCCGACGGATCCCAGCTCCACGTGGCCAGGAGCGCGCCGCCCTGCTCGACCGAGGCGCCAAGCTCCAGCGCGCGCGCTGGCTCGGAGGGCGCCGCGGCCTCGCCGCGCATCCGAAAGCGCACCCGGCAAGGTGGATGCACGTCGAGCTGCGCGCGCAGGTCAGCGCTCTGCCGCAAGACGGCGTAGTTGCCGCCGCCCGCGGGCGCGGCGCGCAGTTGCTCCTTGAGGCGCTTGAGCGCTCGGGCCAGGGCGCGAGGATCCGAGAGGGTCTTCTCCAGATCGGACACCCCGGCGCCCAGCTTCACCGGGTACGCCGGCAGTCCGGGCCGGCCAAGCTCCAGCCGCATGGCCGGCGGGATCACCGGCTCGCGGCGGCGCCGCCAGTCCGCCAGCGCCAGCGCCAGCGCGCTGATGAGCGCCAGCTCCGGCTCGATGTGAAACACCTCGGCCAGGCTGGTGGAGACCCGCTGCGCGAGCTCGGCCGACAGCACCTGCGTCGTCGAGCGCACGGCGCCGCCAGCGGCGGGCGCGGCGGCGGGCGCCCCCGCAGGCGCGGCGTCCGCCGCCCCCGCAGGCGCGGCGTCCGGCGCCTCCAGCACCTTGATCCAGAACGGCAGCTCGGCGGCGGCCGCCGCCGCGGACGCGGCCTCGTCGCTGGCGCCCTTGCCCTTGGCCTCGGTCACCAGCGCCTCCACGCTCTGGTGCAGGAACACGTCGCGCGCGGTGATCATGAGCCCGGCGGCGCGCGCGCGGTTGACGAGCTGGATCGATCGGACGCTGTCGCCGCCCAGGTCGAAGAAGCGGTCGTCGAGCCCCACCTGCTCGAGGCCGAGCACCTCGGCGAACAGCCGCGCCAGGAGCTTCTCGTCCTCGGTGTGCGGCGGTCGCACGTCACGCGACGAGAACTCGGGCTCGGGCAGCGCGCGTTGATCGAGCTTGCCGTTGGGGTTGAGCGGCAGCGCGTCGAGCACCACGACCGCCACCGGCACCATGTGGTCCGCCAGCTTCTTGGCGGCGTGGCGGCGCAGCTCCTGGCCGAGCTGGCGGTTCTTGCCGTCCACCCCCGGCACGCTGGCCAGCGTGGAGTCCGGCCGGCGCTCCGCGCTGCCCGGCAGGTAGACGTCGCACACCGCGCCGAGGTCGTCGCCGTCCGCCACGAACACCGCGTCGAAGCGGTCGCACTCGGGGGTGTCGGTCCAGGCGGCCTTCACCACGTAGCCGTGCTCCGCCCCCAGCGCGTGGACGTCTTCTGGATCCACCCCGTCGCTGGCGAGCGGCTCGAGCGACAGCGAGCGCACGGCGCCGCCGGCCAAGGAGTCGCCCCACAGCCGCCGCGCCGCGCGCACAGGCGCAGCCAGGCGACGGTTGGGGACGCCCGAGACCCGGAGCGCGGCCGGTCTTCGCCCCAGCGCCGCGCGCACGTCCTCGAGCGTGGAGGCGCCGTCGCGCCACGGCAGCACCTCGACCTCGCCCAGCGAGCGCAGCGCAGCGCCGCGCTTGTGCATGACCACCTCGTAGCGAAAGTCGGTGAGCTCGTTGCTGTGGCGCCCGCGCTTGAGCTGCTGGTCCACCCCGGCGACGTCGGGCAGCCGCTCCGCGAGGACCGCGAACAGCTCAGGGTCGACGAGCAGCTCGCCTTCGAGCCGGATGTTCTGCTGCACCAGCGCGCGCAGCCCGGCGACGGACTCGCTGGTGTGCAGCCCCTTGTGCAGGGCCACCGCCGTCGCGAACGGCCGCAGCAGGCGGAAGTTGCGCAGGTCGCCGAGGTAGATGCGCCCACCCGGCGCCAGCAACGCGAGCGCGCGCGCGAGCACGTCTTGCAGGTAGCCCACGCTCGGGAAGTACTGCGCGACCGAGTTGATGATGATCGTGTCGAAGTGCGCGGCCGGCAGCTCGCCGACCTGGTGCGCGGCCATCGGCCGCAGCTCGACGCGCTCCCGCAGCTCGGGCACCGCATCGACCCGCTGGCGCAACGCGCGCACCACCGACGCCGAGAAGTCGACGCCCCAGTATGACTCGCAGCGCGGCGCCACCTCCCACAGGATCAAGCCAGAGCCGACGCCGATCTCGAGCACGTTGCGCGGGCGCAGCGCGAGGATGCGCTGCACCGTCGCGGCGCGCCACTCGCGCATGTGGGGCACCAAGATGGGCTGGTTGTCGTAGCTGCTGTTCCAGCCCGTGAAGTCCTCGGGGACCGCCAGGTCCTCCTGCTCGCCGTAGTCTCGCTCGTGGATGACCTGCCAGTCGTTGACCCGCTCAAGCTCAGCGCCGGCGTCGCGCGCGCCCTCGAGCTGCCGCACCACGTAGCCGATGAGCTGCTTGGCCCCGAGGCGGTCTTCGCGCGCCACCACCGCGGCCTGCGCCACCGCTGGATGAGCGCGCAGCGCCGCCTCGATCTCGCCCAGCTCGATGCGGAAGCCTCGGATCTTCACCTGCTCGTCGGCGCGGCCGGCGAACTCGATCACCCCGTCGCTGCGCCAGCGCGCGAGGTCCCCGGTGCGGTACATCCGCTCCCCCGGCGGGCCAAAGGGGCAGGCCACGAAGCGCTCGCTGGTCAAGGCGGGCCGCCCCAGGTAGCCACGCGCCACCCCGAGCCCGGCGATGTACAGCTCGCCGACCACGCCTGGCGCCGCTGGCTGCAGCGCGGCGTCGAGCACGAAGACCCGCGTGTTGGACAGCGGTCGGCCGACCGGGACCGTGTCAGGCTCGGCGCCCGGCTCGCACTCCCAGTACAGCGCGTCGACCGTCGTCTCGGTGGGCCCGTAGGCGTTGATCATCCGCCGCCCGCGCGACCAGCGGGCCGCCGTCGCGGGCGGGCACACCTCACCGGCGACCATCAGGTTTGGCACCTGCGCCAGCGACTCCTCCTCCATGCTGCCCAGGATGGTGGGCGAGAAGGTGATGTGCGTCGGGCGACAACGACGCATCAGCTCTCGTTGCCGATCGGCCGACAGCAGCTCTTCGGGAGAGGCCAGGAGCACCGCCGCGCCCGCGAGCAGGGTGCAGCACATCTCGCAGAACGTGGGGTCGAAGTTGATCGACGAGAACTGCAAGAAGCGCGTGTGCTCGTCGAGCCGGAAGCAATCGATGTAGGCGCGCGCCAGGTTGGGCACGCCGGCGTGGGTGACCCCCACCCCCTTGGGCTTGCCGGTCGAGCCCGAGGTGTAGATGACGTACGCCAGGTTGCGCCGGCGCAGCGGGGCCACGCGGTCGGCGTCGGTGGGCGCGGTGTCTAGCTGCGCCGCCAGCCGCTGCTGGTGCTCGGGGTCGTCGAGCAAAAGCTGCGGGAGGTCGCGGGCGCCCGGCGGCAGCCGCTCGGCGATGTCGCGAGTCGAGATCAAGCAGCGCGGCGCGGAGTCCTCGAGCATGAAGGTCAGGCGGTCACTTGGATAGTCCGGATCGAGCGGGAGATAGGCGCCGCCGGCCTTGAGGATGCCGAGCAAGCTGCTCAGCATGCTCGTCGAGCGGCGCAGCGAGAGCCCGACCAGGTCGTCGGGGCCGACGCCGGCGGCGATGAGCCACCGCGCGACGCGGTTGGCCTCGCGCTCGAGCTCGGCGTACGACAGCGACTGCTCGCCGCACGCCACCGCCAGCGCGCCTGGCGTGTGCCGGGCCTGACGCTCGAACAGCTCCGGATACAGCTCGTCCGAGAGCTCGCGCGCGGTGGCGTTCCATCCCTCCACGATCTGCGCGCGCTCGGTCGCCTCGAGCAGCTCCAGCGACGCCAGCGTCCGCTCGGGGGCGGCGACCACCGCGCGCAGCACGCGCTGCAGGTAGCGAGCCAGGCGCTCGACCGTGCTCCGGTCGAACAGATCCGTCGCGTACTCGATCTCGCAGCGCAGGCCGCCGCTGGCCTCCCGCCGCTCGGTGATCTCGATGGTGAGGTCGAACTTCGAGGTGCGGGTCGGCACGGTCTCGTAGGTCGCGGTCAATCCGTCGAGGGTGATCGTGGGCTCCAGGTTGTTCTGCAGCACCAGCATCACCTGGAACAGCGGGTGGTGGCTCGCCGAGCGCGACGGGCTCAGCACGTCGACCAGGTACTCGAAGGGCAGGTCCTGGTTGGCGTACGCCGCCAGGTTGTGCTCCTTCACCCGAGCCAGCAGGTCGAGGAAGGTCGGGTCGCCGGAGGTGTCGGTGCGAAGCACCAAGGTGTTGACGAAGAACCCGACCAGCTCGTCGAGGGCGCTGTCGGTGCGGCCGGCGATCGGGCTGCCCAGCGGGATGTCGTTGCCGGCGCCCAGCTTGGTCAGCAGCGCGGCGGTGGCCGCCTGCAGCACCATGAACAAGCTGACCTGCGCGCGGGTCGCCAGCGCGCTCAGCTCGGCGCACAGCGGGGCGTCGAGCTGAAACGGCACCACGTCGCCGCGGAAGGTCGCCACCGCCGGGCGGCGCCTGTCAAACGGCAGGTTGAGCTGCTCTGGCAGGTTGGCCAAGGTGCGGCGCCAGAACCCGAGCTGCTGGCTGAGCTGGCTCGCCGGATCGGTGTCGCTGCCGAGCTGTTCGCGCTGCCACAGCGTGTAGTCCGCGTACTGCACGGGCAGCGGCGCCAGCGTCGGCGCCTGGCCCCGACAGCGCGCCTGATAGGCGTCGCACAGATCTCGGATCAGCGGCGCCAGCGACCAGCCATCGCTGGCGATGTGGTGGATGCAGAGCAAGAGGACGTGGTCGTGCTCGTCGACGCGGAAGAGCTCGACGTGGATCGGCACCTCGCGCGCCAGATCGAACGGATAGAGCGCGGCCTCCACCAGCGCCTCGGGGAGCGCCTGCCTGGTGGTCTCGCGCAAGACGAGCGGCACCGGCGCGCGCTCGATGGCCACCACCTCCTGCAGCGGGCCGCTTGGCCCCTCGACGTACCGGGTTCGCAGGCTCTCGTGGCGCGCCACCACCAGCTCGACTCCGGCGCGCAGCGCGTCCAGCTCGAGCCGGCCGGTCAGGCGGATGGCGATCGGCAGGTTGTAGGTCGCGCTCGGGCCCTCGAGCTGGTGCAAAAACCACAGGCGCTGCTGCGCGAAGGACAGCGGCAGCGTCGGGCCGCGCGGCATCTGCCGCAACGGCGAACGTGCGGCCCCGGCGCCGGCGAGCGCGTGCGCCAGGCCCGCCGGGGTCGGCGTCTCGAACACCGCGCGAATCGGCAGCTCCACCGCGAGCGCCGCGCGCAGCCGGCTGATGAGGCGGGTGGCGAGCAGCGAGTTGCCGCCGAGATCGAAGAAGCTGTCGTCGGCGCCGACCTCGGGCAGGCGCAGCACCTCGGCGAACAGCCCGACCAGCGCCGCCTCGCCCGGGGTGGCGGGCGCGCGCCGCGGACCACCGCCGAAGTGGAGGGGCGGCAGCGCCTTGCGGTCCACCTTGCCGCTGGGGGTGAGCGGGAGCGCAGGCAGCACGCAGATCCCGGCCGGCACCATGTACTCCGGCAACGACGCGGCGAGCGCGCGGCGCAGCGCCGCCGGCTCGAGCGTCGCGCCGTCCGCCGCCACCACGTAGCCAGCGAGGTGCTTGGCCCCGGGCTCGTCCTCGCGCACGATCACCTTGGCCCGCGCCACGCCCGGCTGACGCAGCAGCGCGGCCTCGATCTCGCCCAGCTCGATGCGGAACCCGCGCAGCTTGACTTGATCGTCGAGGCGCCCCAGGAACATCAGCCGCCCGTCGGCCAGGCGGCGCACCAGGTCGCCGGTGCGATACATGCGCGCGCCGGGCGGCCCGAACGGGCACGCCACGAACCGCTCGGCGGTGAGCGCCGACTTGCCGTGGTACCCGCGGGCCAGCCCCGCGCCGCCGAGATAGAGCTCGCCGTCCTCGCCCGCCTGAACCGGCGCCAGCGCGGCGTCCAGCACGTACGCCTCCGTGTTCCACATCGGGCTGCCGATGGTGAGCACCTCCCCGGCGCGGACCTCCGACAGCGTGGACCAGATGGTGGTCTCGGTGGGACCGTAGACGTTCCAGACGCTCGAGCCGTTGCTGCACAAGAAGTCCGCGAGATCGGGCGGCCAGGCCTCGCCGCCGCACAGGACGCGCAGCGCCGGGTCAGGGCGCCACCCCGCCTCGCGCAGGAGCTGCCACAGGGCGGGCGTGCCCTGCATCAGCGACGGGCGCGCGCGCGCCACGTAGTCCCCAAGCGCGCGGCCGTCGACGGCGACCTCGCGCGGGACCAGGTGCAGGCACGCGCCGCTCACCAGGGGCAGGTACAGCTCGAGGCCGGCGATGTCGAACGAGATCGGCGTGGTCGACAGCGCCACGTCGCCGCCGCGCAGGCGATAGCGCTGGGCCATGAACGCCAGGAAGTTGGCCAGCGCGCCGTGACCGACCACCACGCCCTTGGGCTTGCCGGTCGAGCCCGAGGTGTAGATGACGTACGCGGCGTCGAGCGGCCCGACGGGGCGCCAGCCGGAAGGGCGGTCGGCGCCGCTCGACGGCTCGGCGTGCGCGGCGAGGTCGCGCTCCACGCAGACGACCTGCGAACGGCCCAGCGCCGATGCGAGCTGCTCGGCGAGCTGGCTCGTGGTGAGCACGCACCGCGGGGCTGCGTCGCTCACCATGTAGGCGAGGCGCTCGACGGGATATCCCGGATCCAGCGGCAGGTAGGCCGCGCCGATCTTCTGCACGCCCAGCAGGCTGGCCACCAGCTCCAGGCTGGGACGCTGCGCCACGCCGATGATGTCCCCGGGCCGGGCGCCACGCGCGCACAGCGCGCGCGCGACTTGCTCGGCGCGCCTATCCAGCTCGCGATACGACCAGGTGGTCTCGCCGAACACGAGCGCGGGCGCGTCCCCAAAGCTGCGCGCCTGTCGCTCGAACGCCTGCGGCAGCGCCGGCCAGGCCAGCGCCTCACGCTCCGAGCTCGCGTACGAGGGGGCACTCGCCGACATCAGCGCTCCTCGCCGCCCGCCGCCTCGACCAAGCTGCGCGGCCGCAGATCACGCCAGCTCTCGTCGACGAAGCGCAAGCACGAGGCGCGCGCTTCGGGACCAAACGCCCGTCGCCACCCCGCCGGCACGGCGAGCTGCGCGGGCCACAGCGAATGTTGGCCTTCGTCGTTGACCAGGACCTGATAGCTGCCCTGCTCGTCCTCGAATGGATTGGTGTGCGATTGCGCCATGGTCTTTTCCTGCAAGTGAGAGAGGCGAGCTAGCGGCAGAACGTGCCGATCTTGTCGGCGAGCGCGCGCGCGGCTTCGGCGCAAAGCGGCCCGCCGGCGTCCCCGGCGAGCTGCGCGGTGGCCGCCGGGCACGCCAGGCGCCAGGACGCGGCGGCGGCCTCGGTGGCGGCGCCGTGCAGCAGCAGCGCCGGCACGTCTAGCGCGTCCGGCGCGTCCCCGACGGTGTAGCGCGCGAGCGCGCTGGTGCAGGTGCGATACGTCTCGACCGCCGCGTCGAGCGCCGCGCTGCCGGCGCTCAGCTCCGCGCCGGCGCCGAACACCCAGGGCACCAGGCTCGCGACGTCCCCGGGGTCCCCCGCGCCGAGCCCCGCGGGCTGGTCGCGGCCGCTCTGCGCGGCGAGCTGCTCCGCGAACCTGGCGAGCAGCAGCTCGCGCGGCGGCTCGGGGGCGGCGGGGGGCGGCGGATCGATCAAGACCAGCTTGCTGACCCCGAGCTGCCGCGCCGGCCCGATCCGCGCCAGCTCGTACGCCAGCGCGGCGCCGCCGCTCCAGCCCGCGAGGTGGATCTCCTCGTCGGCGAACTCCTCGTACAGGAGCTCGGCGTAGAGCTCCGCCTGCTGCTCGATGGTCGGCGGCAGCTCCTCCCCCGAGAACAGCGGCGACTGGACCGCGTAGCACCCGCGCCCTCGGCCGAGCCAGCGCACCAGCTTGCCATAGGCGCTGGCGAGGCCGGTCTCCGGATGCAGCAGCACCAGCGGCGGCAAGTCGCCGCGATTGCTCAGGCGCACCAGCGGCCGCTCGTCGTTGGCGAGCTGTGGGGTGGCGCGGCTGGCGGCGAGCGCGCGGATGCTGGGCAGCCGCATGAGCTCACCGAGGTTCAGGCGCCAGCCAAGCCGTTGCTTGATCTGCTCGATGGTGACCATCGCCAGCAGCGAGTCCCCGCCCAGCGAGAAGAAGCTGGCGTCGAGCTCCACCGCCTCCAGGTCGAGGGTGAAGCGCCAGATGTCGGCGAGGACTTGCTCGATCAGGATCGGGCCTGGGCGATCGGTCTCGACGGAGGGCTGCGAGGCGGTGGCGTTCACACGGGCTCCTGAGCGGTGGCGTCGAAGGCGGCGAGCCGCGCCGCGTGCGGCAGCCGCCGGTAGTCGTCTTCCTCGAGTAGCAAGGCGTGGGCCTGCCCGAAGCACGACACCGGCACGTACGGGTAGAGGTGATGCACCAGGTGGTAGCAGTCGTTGCGCGGGAACAGCATCCAGCGCAGCAGCGGGTTGCGGATGATGAAGTTGCGGCTCTTGTGCAGCTCTTCGACGTCCGCGCGGTACAGGCCGCCGTGATCGACGATGTCGATGAGGTAGCGCAGCACCGCCAGGAACACCACGTACGACAGCACCAGCGCGCTCACCGCGTGCCACGCGCCGGCCATGCCCAGGGCGACGAGCACGCCGACCAGCAGCGCCGCGCCCACCAGGTGCTGCGGGTTGCCTAGCGCGACGCGCGGCAAGTAGAACGCGAAGACCCGCAGGGTCAGCACGTCGCGGGCGATGCGCCCCCAGGTGATGCGCTGGGAGTGATCGAGCTGCTGCCGTAGCTGGAAGTCGAGATCGCGCGTGTAGTCGCCCAGGTAGCGATGATGGCTCGCGTGCTCCCGGAGGTACGACGCGAAGTCGGTGAGCAGCAGCATGCACACGCCGATCCCCAGCGCGCGGTTGGCGCGCAGCGAGCGGCAGAACGAGCGATGCGAGCACTCATGAACGATGTTGTTGAGCCCCTTGAAGCAGCTCGCCAGCAGCGCCGCCGCGACCACCGTCGCTGCGACGTTGGCGGCTCGCTGCGCTGCCCAGGTCAGCGCGACGATGGCCGCGAGGTAGCCCAGCAAGGTGAGACACGCTGCCGCCACCGGGGGTGGCACAAACAGCTCCTTCATCTTGCGGCTGGTTTCAGTTCTCTGCTTCACGGCCACCCTCCCGCAAACTTGACGACCTCTCCGGTCAGAAACCCCGCCGTGCCGTTGGCCAAAAACGCGACCAGCGCGCCGAGCTCGCGCCCGCTGCCAAGCCTGCCCATCGGCAACAGGCGCTCGAGCTTGGCGCGCCCCTCGGCAGTCCCCCACAGCGCGTCGGGATAATAGAGCTCGCTCTCGAGGAAGTTCGGCGCGATCGCGTTGACCGTGATGCGGTGGGGCGCGAGCTCGCGCGCCGCCGCCTGCGCGAACGCCGACGCCGCGGCGCGGAGCGAGCTGTAGATGGAGAACCCGGGCTCCGGACGGCTCGGCGCGGCGGACGTGATCAGCACGATCGCGCCGCCGCCGCGGCGCTTCATCTCGACCGCGGCGCGCGCGGTCAACGTCATCGGCGTGGTCACCAGGGCGTCCGCGGCGCGGCGGATGTCACCGGCCTCCAGCTCTTCCACCGGCTGGTACTGCAGGGGCAGGACATCGTTGCACACCAGCACGTCGAGCTGCCCCCACTGCTTGATCGCGTGCCCCACCACCCCGTTCACCGACTTGCTGGGATAGGCGCTCGCCGCCGGGTGCCCCAGCTCGAACTCGCGCCGCGCCGCCTCGCTCTCGAACGACGGATCGTGGCCCAGCACCCGATACCCCGCCTCCAGCAGGCCGCCGACGGAGCCGGGGCCCGCGTAGGCGGTGACGTTGGTAACCACGGCGACCCGCTCGGTCATGGCGAGATCTGGCGGCGTGACGCGCCGCTCACTCGGCTTCCAGCGCGAACTGCGCCAACGCGGCGAACAGGTCGGCGTTGGGCAACAGCGCGTCGTGGTGGTTGCCGGCGTCACGCTCCCACAGCCGGCTGCCCTGGATCAGGCTCTGCGCCTGGTACGAAGCCGCCGGGTGGGTCATGCGATCGCTGCGGCTCGTGACCAGCAGCACCGGGCACGCCAGCGCGGTCGCCGCGGGCGTGGAGTCGTAGGCCATGAGCGCGTAGTTGATGCCGGCGTACCTCCGGAACAGCGCCAGGTCTGCGTATGGCACGAGCACGAACGGCGCCAGCGGGGTCGGCACGCTGTAGTGCAGCGCGGGATCGAGGAACATCTCGTAGAGCGAGCGCGCGCGAACCGCGCCGCTCGTCACCTCGCGCAAGAGGCCCTGGAACTGGAGCTGAAAGGGCGTGCGCTGGGTCTGCGGTCCAAAGAACAGATCGCCGTGACACATCGCGACCGAAGCGACTCGCTCGGGCGCCAGCATCGAGGTGGCGAGCGCGATCGGCGCGCCGCCGCAGATCGCGACCAGGTGCGCGCGCTCGATCCCGAGCCCCCGCAGGACGCCCGCCACCAGCTCGCCCTCGGCCGCGACCTCCAGGCGAGGCTCCGGAGCCTGACGCCAGTCGCCGAAGAGGTATGGGTTCTCGTAGGTGACCACCCGGTGCCGAGCGCCGAGCGCCGCGAACCACGGCCGAAACAGGCGCGCCGGCACGCCGCACGGCGGCACGATGACGATGGCGTCCTTGCCCGCGGGGCCCGCGGGGCCCTGGGAGTACGTGATGACCGGCGGGTGCCCGTCGACCTCCACCAGCCGCCGCTCCTCCTGGCCGAAGTCGGGCAGCGCCGCGACCTCGGCCAGCGCGTGCGGGTCGCTCACCAGCGCGCGCCAGTCCTCCACGCCGAGCTCGCAGTACGCGCACAGCGCGGCCTCGAGCGCGTTTGGGTCCTCAGGCGGCGGCCACACGAAGACCGGCGCCGGCAGCGCATACCGCTGCGCCACCGCCGTCACCAGGCGGTTAGCCACCGCCACGGCGTCGACGTCGAACACCGCGGAGGCAGAAGCATCGAGCTTGGGGTAGAGCCGCAGTTGCGGCGCGCAGGCCGCCAGCAGGGGCTGGCAGAGATCCAGCCCCTGGGCCAAGCGGTGAGCCGGCGAGCGCCCTTGGGGCGAGCGTCGCTCCTCCGGCTGCGACGAGCTCACGGGCCCCGAACCGCGAACTGCTTGCCGCGCGTGGTGTGCGTGACCACCTTGTTCATCGGCTGGTGGCTCTTGCCGCACACCAGGACGTTGCCGAACTTCTCCAGGCTCACGCTGCCGCCGTACTCGTGGATCACGTCCGTGTCCTTGTAGACGTGGACGTTCGAGGGCACGTAGCGCGTGGCGAAGCCCATGCGCATGTCCTTGGACTTGCCGGAGTGCGGATGCGAGGCGTGCATCAGCGTCGACCAGAAGATGATGAACTGCCCGGGGCGCATCACCATCGACACCGCGTCGTCCTCGTTGGGCACCCAGTTCGGGTCCTTCTGGAGCTGCCGGTAGTCGTAGCCAAAGAAGCCGCGGCGAACGCCGTGCTTGTCGACGGAGTTGATGGTGTCCGGATCGTAGTGCATCCGCTTGGTCTCGTCGTAGTTCATGCTGCGATGCGTGCCGGGGATGAACTGCAGGCAGCCGTTGTCGATGTTGGCCTCGGTGAAGGCCGTCCACACGGTGATGGTGCCGCCGAAGCCGGCGTCCTGCGGCCACAAGATCTGCGGCGTCCCCGACGCATTCGCGAAGGTGTCGGCCTGGTGCCAGTCCGTGCCCTCGTCGCCGGGGTGCTTGGGGAAGAACTCCGTGCGCCAGCAGATCATGTCTGGACCAAGGATGCTCGAGACCCGGTCGACGATCTCCCGGCGACAGACGTGGTCCGCGAGGAAGTCCACGTCCAGGTGGCGATCGTAGTTGGAGATGTTGGTGCTGCCGGACACCGCGTCATCCGGCTGGTAGGCGGCGTGCGACCGATCGAGGAGCTGGAGCCGGAGCTTGCGCCACTGGTCGCGCATCTCGTCAGGCTGGTACAACGTGAACGGGCCGATGTAGCCCTGCTGGTTGAACCGCTCCTTGTCCTCGGCAGAGAGGAAGAAGTCCTGCTGGGTCTGCGGCTTGGTCTCGGGCATGGTCATGGTGGGTGTCTCCGCGCTCACTTCGTGGATTGATTGGGTTGACTCGCGGCGTGGCGTTCCAGCGCGGAGGCCAGCACCGAAATACTCGCGCCCTCTCCGAACACAGAGATCCGCAGGTTGGTGTTGAACTGCTCGTTGACCTGCGACAGCATTTGCAGCAACGAGAACGAGGTCCCGCCGAGATCGAAGAACTCGTCGTGGTCGCCGATCTGCTCGATGCCCAGCATGCGCGTCCAGATGCCCCGGACGAGGTCACCGGTGGTCTCGCCGCCCGGCGCGCCAGAGACCGCGGCCATCTTGCTGCGGAGCTGCTCGCGCAGCGCGTCCTCGTCGAGCTTGCCGTTGGCGGTGGTGGGGAGCTTGGCGAGCGGGATATAGGTCGAGGGGCCCATGTAGCCCGGGAGCGCATCGCCAAGCTGGGCCTGGACCCGGCTGATCACGTCCTTGGCGTCCGCCCCGCTGTCGATCACCAGGTAGGCCACGAGCCGCGGATCGCCAGCGCCAAACTCGGCCGCGATCACCACGCAGTCCTTCACCGCGGGCTCCTTGCGGATGGCCACCTCGATCTCACCGGGCTCGATGCGGTAGCCGCGGATCTTGATCTGCCGATCCGCCCGGCCGACGTAGCCGAACTCGCCGGGTGCGAGCTGGACGCCGAGGTCGCCCGAGTTGTACCAGCGCCGCTCACGGCCATCGCGGCCGACGCGCGTGACGAAGCGCTCGCGGGTCAGCTCCGGCCGCCCGAGGTACCCGCGCGCGAGGCCCGCGCCGGAGACAAACAGCACGCCCTCCTTGCCGGGCGCCGCCCAGTCGCCCTTGTCGTCGACCAGATCCAGCTCCAGATCGGAGATGGCGACCCCGATGGGGCTGGGGCCGGTGGTCTCGAGATCAGCGCGCGCGATGCGCTTCCACGTCACGTGGACCGTGGTCTCGGTGATGCCGTACATGTTGACCAGCGCGGGCTTCTCCAGCCCATGGCGCTCGACCCAGGGCACCAGGGAGCGGCAATCGAGGCGCTCGCCGCCAAAGATCACGTGGCGCAGCGCCAGCGCGGGCGCGCCTGCTGGTAGCTCGGCGTCGGCGGTCGCCAGGTTGCGGAAGGACGAGGGCGTCTGGTTGAGCACCGTCACCTGCTCGCGGCGGAGCAGGCTGGCGAAGGCGTGGGGATCCCGGGCGACCTCGTTGGACACCATGACGAGGTGGCCGCCGTACAGCAGCGCCCCCCAGATCTCCCACACCGAGAAGTCGAAGGCGGCCGAGTGAAAGTTGCACCAGACGTCGCTCGGGCCAAAGCTGAAGACCTCATCGGTCGAGGAGAACAGCCGCAGGACGTGGCGGTGCTCGATCATCACGCCCTTGGGCTCACCCGAGGAACCCGACGTGAAGATCACGTACGCCAGGCTGCTGGCGTCCTCCGCGGCGTGCGCAGGACTCGCGACCTCGAGGCTCGCGTCGAGGTCATCGAGCGCCACGACCTTGCGTCCGCTGACCAGCGCGCTGGTGGCGCGGTGCGTGACGACGATCTCGGCGTTGCTCAGCGACAGCACCCGGTCGCGGCGGGCCGCCGGGTACGCCGGGTCCAGCGGCAAGTAGCCGGCGCCTGCCTTGAGGATGCCGAGCAGGCCGACCACGAGATCGACGCTGCGCTCGACGCAGAGCCCCACGAGCTGGTCGCGGCTCACGCCGGCGGCGCGCAGCGCGCTGGCCAGCCGCCCAGCGCGGCGGTCGAGCTCACTGTAGGTGAGCCGGGACTGGCCATCGCTGACGGCCACGTTGTCTGGCAGCAAGCGCGCGACGCTCTCGAACATCGCGTGCAGAGAGGGGTGGCGTTCGGCCGACGAAGTTCGCCTGTTGTTCATACGCAGAACCTCACTACGTCGACTGGACATCTCCGCCTCTGCGGCAATTCGTCGCGTATCGACAGTTTCAGTTGCTTCTGGTACTCATATTGTATCTCGAAAGCCTATCTCCCCTTCGTTGAAGTACCGAGCGACACGGGAATCATAAAATGTACGAGCTGATCGCAGATCGCATGACAACGCCGAGCGGCGCGCGCACGGCGGCGCGCGCACGCGCGCTTCCTCGTCGAGAAAGTGCGCGGCACGAGGCGCGCCGCGCCGGCTGGTGCGGCGCACGATGCGGCGCGCGATGAGGTCAATGGCGGCGACGACCGCGCGACCTGTTCGCTGTGAAGTGGACTGCTTTACTCGACGTTATGCAGAACGCATGACTGTTACTCTCGGATCAGGTGAGGACTATCGTATCGAGAGTCATAGTTTCTGCACTGACGCTGAATCCAGTTCACGCGGCGGTGTGTGTTCCTCGCGCAGCGCCGCTGCGGACTCACCGCGCCGGAGCTTGAGCACCCAGGACATCGCCGGCCCGGAGATGAGGGACGTGCTGATGGCCATCAAGAGGAGGGCGACGAACATCTTGCCCTCGATGATCCCGGTGTCGAGGGCCACCGAGGCCAGGAGGATCTCCATCGCCCCTCGTGAGTTCATGCCGAAGCCGACGGCGAGCGAGGCGGGCCAGGCGAATCCGCCCAGGCGAGCGCCCAGCGCGCTACCGGCGATCTTTGACACGCACGCCGCCCCGACCACCAGCGCCACCAGCGACAGATCGAGCTCCGCAGCCATGTCGTAGTGGAGCGCCATCATCGCGAAGAACACCGGCGAGAACAGGTTGTTGACGCAGTCGTGCAGCACCTGGTGCAGCCGCGCGTTGAGGGCGCTCGAGTCGCCGAGCGCGAGCCCCACCAGCAAGCCGCCGAACACCGCGTGGATCCCCAGGAGCTCCACCCCGGCCGCGCCAAACAGCGCAGCCGCCACCAGCACCGCGAGACCTCGGCTCGGCGGCGCCAGAGGATCGCGGTTGGTCAACCGCCCGAGCCAGCCCACCGCGAGCGGCCGCACCACGACCAGCGCGACCACCAGGCACGTCGCGGTGATGAGCAAGGAGGTGAGAACGGTCCCGGACCCTGCCGTGCCGGACGACTCCATCGCCCGCACCAGCGCGCCGAAGCACAGCCAGCCTGTGAGGTCGTTCACCACAGCCGCCGACAACACGACGGTGCCGATCTTGGTCTTGAGGAGGCCCAGGTCCATCAGCGTGCGAGTGATGACCGGAAGAGCCGAGATGGACAGCGCGATGCCCAGGAACACCGCAAACACCTGACGGTGCTCGACGCTGACCAGATAGGAGTCGGGCAACGCCAGGCCCAGCCCATACCCGCAGATGAACGGCACCGCGGAGCCCAGGACCGAGGTGTAGACCAGCACGCCCGCGATGCGGCGCAGCGAGAGGATGTTGATCTCCAGGCCCGCCAGCAGCAGCAGCAGCACGATCGCCACGGACTTGTATCCGTTCAGCATCGACGCCGCCTCGGGTCGCGCGAACAGCCACACGTAGGCGTCGGGCGCCAAGTGACCAAAGATGGTCTTGCCCAAGAGGATGCCGGCGCAGAGATCACCGACGACGGACGGCACGCCCAGGCGCTGCACCAGCTTGCCGAGGAGAGCGGCGGTGCCGAGCAGCACGGCGAGCGCCAACAGAAACGAGACGACTTGGTCGTGCGGCATGTTCGATGATCCGACGACAGCTCATATACAGCAGCGCGCGCAGATATGTTGTCGAATCCATGCGCGCGCGTCGTCAGGTACCTGAGCACACCAATTGCCGTCGAGGCTAAGCGAATATGGATGATGAGACGTAACGAACGTTTCATCATCGAAGGTGAGAGCTGGTGTGAAGACCTGCTTTTGCAGATCGCCACGTCGACACCCCTGCGCACCGTGTGCTTCTCTAACGTTCATGCGGTGTGCTGCGCTGGGGTGCTTGATCTCGATCGTCGTTGCCCAGGGAGCTGCCCACGCGCAAGGCCCTGCGGCCGCGCCAGCTCCGACGCAAGCAGCGCCGGCGGCAGCCGCGCCGGCATCGACGCCAGCCGCACCCGCGCCGGCGCAAGCCACGCCAACGTCGACGCAAGCCACGCCAACGTCGACGCAAGCAGCACCAGCGGCAGCCGCGCCAGCATCGACGCCAGGCCCCTCGCCGGCGATGCCTTCGCCGACGGCGGCGGCCGCACCGCCGCTACGCGGCGGCGCTGGGCTCGAGCCGCTGCGCGTGGCGCTGGAGTGTCAGGACGCCGGGAGGACGAAGGCGTGTCCGGCCTTTCTCCTCGCGCAGATCGAGTCCACGCCGCTGCTGATGCCTGCGCCGCGCGCCGCTGCGCAGGTGGTGCTGTACGTCACCGCGGCGCCGATCGCCAATCGCGACCGCCTCCACCTCCGCTTCGTCGGCGAGCTCAGCGGCGCGCCCAGCAGCGTCGAGGTGGACGTCGATCTCGACACGCGGGCCAGCGACGACCAGCAGCGCGCGCAGCTACGCCCCGCGTTCCTGCGCGGCCTCGCGCTGTACGTGGCCACCATCGCACCGGACGCCGTGAAGATCGAGATCTTGCGGCCGACCACGGAGGTCACGCGGCCGGACACCACGCCCTGGGGGGTCAACGTCGAGATCGAGGGCGCGGGGAGCTGGACCGACGGCTACAAGTCGGCGACCACCTCGACCACCGCGCTGCTCTACCGCCTCGACGCCTCTTCGCGCTATACGCTGGAGCTCACCGGCTCGGGCGGGCTCACCAGGCGACCGCCGCTGGTGGTGGATGCCAGAGAGGTCTCGCTCGACACCAACGAGTGGAGCTTGGGTGCGAGCATGTACGCCAACTGGAACGTGAGCGCGGACTGGGCGGTGGCGACCTCGGCCTGGGCCTCGCGCATGGACCCCAAGGGCCAGCTCCGGAGCCAGCTCGGGGTCAACGCCGGAGTCGAGTGGGATCTGTTCCCGTCCGACGATCCGCGCGGCAACGTGCTGGCGGTGGCGAACTTCCTGACGCTGCGCCGGGACGCGCTGAACTTCGTCAACGAGCTCGGACAGTCCACCGCGGTGTACGGGTTCGATCGGCTCTCGATCGTGGGCAAGGTGAGGCGAGACCGCGCCACGCTGGGGCTCAACCTCGGCCTCGGGTTCGAGGTGTTGCACCCCAGCCGACGCTACAACCTGACGATGGCGCCGTCGATCTCGTGGCAGCTCGGCGACCACGTCGACGTGGAGGTGTCCTTTGAGCTCGGCGCGCGCGGGGTGCCTGTCCCGGTGATCCCCGACGACGACCTCGAGGCCCAGGGCCGCGCCTCCTACGCCGAGCCGTTGTTCGCCGAAGGGCAGCTCACGCTCAAGCTCCACTTCGACCCCACCAACGGCGAACGTAACAACCGCTTCGAAAATCTGTGAGGCAGCGCGCTGCGACTGGGGCGCGGCGCGCGCCAAGGCCCACGATGTGGTGTTTGATCTCGCGCGAGAGATCGCGCGATCTCGCGATGACCTGGAGGCCGCGTGACCGCTTCACGGACTGACCTGGTAGGCTGGCGAGCGATATGAACTCCATGAATGTGGTGTCGCCGCGCCAGGTCGCGGCAGGGTTGAGTGAGTTCTGGTCGCCGCGCGTGCTGGCGGAGATCGACGACGCCTACGTCAAGTGCGCGCGCCTGCACGGCGAGTTCACGTGGCACGCGCACGACCACGAAGACGAGCTGTTCTTCGTGCTGGCGGGCACGCTGCGCATCGAGCTCGCCGAGCGGACGGTGGAGCTTCGAGAGGGCGAGCTCTTCGTGGTGCCCAAGGGCGTGCGGCACAAGCCGGTGGCAGAAGAGGAGTGCCTGGTGCTGCTCGTGGAGCGCAAGAGCACCCAGCACACCGGCGACGAGGTCAGTCCGCTGACCCGCTCCATCGCCGAGCAGCTCGGCGGCTGACGGCGGCTATCGGCGGCCCACGCGGCCCGGCGCGCGCCGGCCCACGCGGCAGCCAGGCGCGCGCCGGCCCAGGCGAGGAGGCGGGCCGCCTGCGTGCAACTCACCGATTTCCCGGAAGGAATGGAGGCTCGTGGGCCTGGCCGCCCGGCCCTCCCCGGCGCTGGCGGGCACTAGCGGCGCCAGGCCCTGGCAAACGTCAGATCTTCCTTTTAAGGTCCCGCTCCGTGGCCAAGCTCTATTTTCGCTACGGCACCATGGACTCCGCCAAGTCGATGAACCTGCTCGCGGTGGCCCACAACTACCGCAAGCAGGGCAAGCGCATCTTGCTCATCAAGCCGCGGCTCGACACGCGCTTTGGCAGCTCCAAGATCGCCTCGCGCTGCGGCCTGGAGGCGGACGCGGACGTGATGCTCGAGGAGGGCGCCACGCTCGACCCGCGCGACTTCGAGGGCATCGACTGCGTGCTGGTGGATGAGGCGCAGTTCCTCTCGCCCCAGATCATCGAAGACTTCCGGCGCATCACCGTGGACCCGGGGGTCCCGATCATCTGCTACGGCCTGCGCACGGACTTCCGCACCAAGCTGTTCCCGGGCGCGCAGCGCCTGATGGAGCTGGCGGACCGCATCGAAGAGGTGAAGGTCACCTGTCAGTACTGCGCCAAGAAGGCCATCTGCAACCTGCGCATCGTCAACGGCGTGGCCGCCACCGAGGGCCCGCAGATCTTGCTGGGCGCGGACGAGCAGTACGTCCCGGTGTGCTGGGCCCACTACGACGAGGCCACCCGCGCGGCCCAGGACAACCTGGGCGACGCGGTGCTACAGTAGCATTTTCTCGATCACTTTCGCGGACTTGGGGCGGCAGGCTAACAGTTACAAGCACCTATGTCTGTTTGTGGCGAGGCGTGCTAGGCTAACCACACGCGTCATGGACTACCCACGGCTCCGCAGCGCTCCCATCTCCGAGGTTCTTCTCGATTTTCGAGTAGTGCTAGATACAAATACGTCTATATCACAGCTGATAGACTTCAGCACTACTGTTCGCGACGAGTACCCTGAAGTTCAACCGATATTTCACCATCAATTTGAATTCCAACTCTCACCTTCATCTGAGCCCCAATCCTCTCGTCAGTCTGAGATTGGCAGACTTTGTTGGAATGTTGAGAGATCTCGCTCTCCTGAGGACGGGGATTATAACTGGACCAAAGTCGTGAGGCGCTGTTAACGCGCGCGTTGGGAATTTACTATTCTGTGGTCTCTCCACTAAGTTACCTTTTATATCACAAGGGGCTAAAGACACTCCTCTCGACAACATTTGCGTTTTGTGCCCTACTCCGGTGGGCGACACAGCGTGATTACCGAGCATCTCGGCCCCGGTGATAGTGAAAGAGCGCGGGTTCTCATCTTCGACATCGAGGTTTCTTCTGAAGGTATGTTCTCTCCTGCAGACGAAAGCGTGTGGAATGAACTTCACGAACTAAGAAAGATAAAGAACAGTTGTTTTTTTGAAGCCTTCACTGAAAGTGCACTGGAGGAATTTCGATGATGAACGGGCGTGGCGAAGTCGCAGGTCCCCCTGTTGGCAAAACTTCGATGATTGGCCGTGGAAACGCCGCAGGTCCGCCAGTTGGAACCCTGGCAAGGTCCATCGAAGAGAAGCGAATTGAAGCGATGAGGAATTCCCTCAGGGGACGTCCTTATCAGTACCCTATGCTCCATCCCCATGTCGCAGTGGAGCTTAATGCTCGTTGGCGGCGGCCTTGCGAGGACATGTTTGATTATTTGGCAGAAGTGTACCCTCTGCAACTGATCGATCTTCTTGGGTCAGGGTGCTTGACCGACGCACATCTTACTTTCGCAGCAGAGATTGCGGGCCGGGTCAAGAGTACCGAATTGGTGAAGGCTGTGCTCATTCCATTGCTGAGGCATAGCAACCCAGTGGTTCGCGAAGGTTCAATCTACGGACTAGCTTGTCATCTAGCGGACGATGAAGTGCGGGAGAGGCTTCTCCTTCTCGAGAGGGAAGATCCAGATGATGAGATCAGATCGATCGCCGCTGAGGCCACAAGTCGCATCTAAGGTTTAGAAATCTGTGCCCCGGAATCTCATTCGGCTCGCGAAGCGACGGACAACATGGCGACGCAGTATCACAGAGATTCGAGATGTTGAATTCACACAAAAGAGTGGTGATCCGGATCTTCGACCATCCGTATACGAGGCAGCGGAGACCGAGTTTACACAAGCTTGCAGCGAGCACTATGCGGCCATCCCCTTGCAGCCCGAGAGACGTGTTGTTGTTCTGCTCGTCCCATCCGACGTTCGTGCTCAGCCCACCGATGGCAGTCCGACGTTTCGATTTATAAGAGACAGGCACCGAGAAATCATGTTGGCCGATGAATCGGAGCTAATAAGATTCATCCAGTGCCTTGTTGGAAAATATGGGAGTTCTGTCGAGATTTCAGCAGACGACATGATTGAGTATGCTGTCTTTCGTACCAAAGCGGGCGATCCGGAGTGGCTGACACTGCTAAAGAACCCGCAGTATCAAGAAAAGAAGTGGATCCGGGAGGTGCGTTCCTCTAGTCCCGAACTGGACACAAGGGAGTAGCGCGTCAGTTCAGGTCGGCGCGCTGGTGGCGCCACTCGGCGAACATGGCGGAGAACTCCGGGAGGCCGTGCAGGGGGCCCAGGTCCGGATCGGTCTCCATCTTCTCGATGTGCTCGTAGTCGTGGGCGATGGCGTTGCGCACCGCGGTGAGCGCGGGGGCGATCTGGCCCATCGCCGCGTAGGCGCACGCGGCCGAGTGATAGATGTGCGGGTTCTCTTCCGCGAACGGCATGCCGCGATCGGCCAGCTCCACGGCCAGCTCGTACTCGCCCAGGGCGTGCGCGTGGATGCAGGCGTTGTTCCACGCCATCACCATGGCGCCCCGCGCGCCCTCCACGGTGGCGTCGGGCTCGGGCAAGCTGAGCACGCGACGCAAGATGGCCAGGGATTGCTCGCGGCGCAGCTCGAAGCTGGCGTTGTACAGGTGCGGCAAGAGGGTGACCCGCGCTGGCGTGCGCTCCAGATACGCCGCCAGGTGGCGGGGCGCGTAGACCGCGATGGCGTGGGCCAGATCGGCCAGATCTTCGTCGTCGGAGCGCTCCATGGTGTCGGCGTCGAGGAGCGGCAGCACCTGGCCAAGCTTGCTCTCGGCGTGCTCGGCCACCTCGCGCGCCAGAAACAGCCGCAGCGGCGAGCGGCCCTCGCGCGCGAGCAGGATCGCCTCGGGCGCGCGGCCCTGGCGCACCAGCACCGCCGCCAGGAACGTGGTGGCCTCCGATGAGGCGTCGAAGGACAGCGCGCGGCGCAGCAGGCGCTCGGCGTGGACCGCGGACTCCGCGTTGTCCGGGTCATGCTCCAGCGCCGCTTCGACCAGCATCGCCGCCAGCTCGGCGCGGGTCCACCCGCTCTGCGCCACCGCCCAGGACAGGGCCTCGCTCTCGCCGTAGCGGCGGAGCCGCTCCGCCAGCGGGTTGCCGGCGAGGATCAGCTCGATCTCGCCCTGCTCATCGCGGCGCACCTTGCCGGACTCGTCATGGATATCGAAGCGCGCCCAGGCCACCGGGATGATCTCGTGCAGCCGGTGGATGATCCACATGAGGAAGCTCACCTGATCCGCCGGCGTCGCCGGGACGGTGAAGCGCTCCACCCAGAGCAGCGCCGAGCGGTGGACGCGGTCGTGCGCGACGTCGGCGCGGGCGAACGGCTCGAAGGACTCGATGCGCTCATCCTGATAGGCCGAGAGCCACAGCGCGAAGAACGCATTGATGACGGAGTCTTCTCCCGCGATCGCGGTGCCGCCGAGCTTGAGCGCGATGCCGAACTCGCGCCAGTCGTACTGATCGAGCACCTCCGGGTAGTGCTCGAGGGGGAAGGGCACCGAGCGCTCGCTTGGCGGAGTGCCGTTGCGCCAGTGGCTCTCGGACAAGAACAGCTCCATCACCGAGTCGTCGTCTTCCTCGTCTTCTCGGGAGCCAAAGCCGCGCCCGTCGTCGCGATCGTCGCCATCCCCGTCGTCTTCGTCGGAGTCGTCGTCGTCCCCGTCGGAGTCGTCGTCGTCCTCGTCGGCGTCGTCGCCGAACTCGGCCTGAGGATCATCGGCGAGCTCTTCGTCGACGGTCTCGCCGGAGGTAGCGCCGGATGCGTCGCCGGATGGGTCGCCGCGTCCGGAGTCGTCGCGCCCGTCGTCCCCGTCGTCCCCGTCGTCCTCATGGACGTCGTCAGCGGTCAGGTCCTCGCCGCTCGCTCGGGGACGCGCGCCCGAGGCAACGGCGCCACGGGCGGAGAAGCCTGAGAGGGAGCCGCTGGCCGGCGCGTCATCGGAGTCCGCCGCGGGCCCCTGCGCACGCGCGAGCGCCGGGGTCAGATCTGCCGCCGGCCACACCGTGAGGTTGGTGAGCGGCGCATCCGGCGCGGTGTAGAGCACCTCGGCCTCGTCGAAGATGGCGTCCACGACGCGGCGCGGGGGACCGGCGGCCTGCGCCGCGGCCTCCTCCCGCCGCTCCGCCAGGTGCGCGGCGCGCAGCTCTTGCCAGGCCTCCCCGTCCACCCCGGTCTCAACTTTGATGAACCACACAGCGTCCAGCGCGAACGCCGCGTTGGCCCGCTCCAGGGCGGCGCGCTGGGCGCCAACCTCCTCGGTGGCCGGAGGCAGCCACGGCGCGGTGAGCAGGCGCAGCGGCGGCTCCTGGTCGTCGGGCGTGGTCTCCTCGCTGTCGTCTTCGGTGATGCCGGCGGCGGCCAGGTGTTGCCACACCTGACGCTGCTCCGCGCGGGTCAGCGCGTTGGCGCACTTCACGATCACGATGCCGCGCGCCAAGTCGCTCTGGCGCGGTTCGAGACCGAAGACATCCATGCCCTTCTACGCTACGCGGTGGCCCGCGGAGAGACAAGTCGCCGCGCCGCCGAGGTGACCCGGAAGCGCCAGAAGGAAGGAGGTGAAGGGCGGTGCGAGAAGGAGATCCCGCGCGCCCCGCCGCGCCCCGCCGCGCGCTTCGATCAGCGCGGGCGCAGGTCGGCGACGGCGGCCAGCAGCCGCTCGACGTCCTGCTGGTTCGTCCACAGGTGCGGTGCCAGGCGCGCGGTCTGCCCGCGCACGCTGACAAAGACCTTGCGCGCGCGCAGCTGCTCGACCATGGCGGCCATGCGCTCTCCGCCTTCCGCGAACTGCACCCCCAGGATGTGCCGCGCGCGCAGCGGCGCCGGCAGGCTATGCACGCCCAGCGGCAACAGCCGCGCGGCCAGCTCGTCGGTCACCGCGCCCAGCGTGTCCATGATGGCTTCCGGAGTCCAGGCCAGGAGCTGCTCCAGCGCGGCGATGGCCATGGGGATGAGCACGAAGCTCGAGCGCTCGCCGACGTCGTAGCGGCGAGCGCCGGCCTGATAGCCCTCGCGGTAGTTCACCAGCCCTGCGAAGTCCTCCGAGCGCTCGCGGTTGATCCAGTTGTAGTCGAGCGGATCTCCGTTGTGGTGCTCCGGCGAGGCGTACAGAAAGGACAGGCCATTGGGGCCAAGTAGCCACTTGTAGGCAGCGCAGGCCAGAAAGTCGACCTTGATGCGTGAGACGTCCAGCGGCAGCGCACCCAGCGACTGCGTGACGTCCAGCACCAGCCTGGCGCCTCGCTCCTGCAGCGCCGGGCTCACGCGCGCCAGATCGACCAGGCTGCCATCGGTCCAGTGGCAGTGCGGCAGCGCGGCGATCGCCACCTCGTCGTCGAGCGCGCGCAGGATGGCGGCGGTCCAGTCGCCGTCCTGCGGCCTGGGCACAAAGCGCAGGGTGCCGCCATCGCGCCGCGCCAGCTCGTACCACGGGTAGACGTTGGAGGGGAACTCCCCCTCGAGCAGGAGGATGCTCTGGCCCCGGCGCAGCCGCAGGTTCTTGGCCGCGGTGGAGATGCCGTACGAGGCCGAGGACACGATGGCGACGTCGTCCGCGGTGGCGCCGATGAGCTGCGCGAACAGCGCGCGCGCGCGCTCCGGCGGCGCGAAGAAGTCCATCGGGGTCACCCGCCAGGGTTGGCTGGTGCGGGCGAGCGCGTCCTCGGCCGCCTGACGAACCACCTTGAGGGTGGGCGCCATGTACGCGCAGTTGAAGTAGGCCACATCGTCCGGGATATCGAAGGCGTGCCGCTGGCAAGGGATCATCCGTTGGTCCTCTGAGGGTCTGGGGCGAGCCACCTGGGCGGCTCAGCACTCGATGATATTGACGGCCAGGCCGCCACGCGCGGTCTCCTTGTACTTGCTGCTCATGTCCGCGCCGGTGCGCCACATGGTCTTGATGACCTTGTCGAGCGAGACCTTGTGCGTGCCGTCGCCCTGCAGGGCCAGCCGCGCGGCGTTGATCGCCTTGATGGAGCCCATGGCGTTGCGCTCGATGCACGGCACCTGGACCAGCCCGCCGATGGGATCGCAGGTCAGGCCCAGGTTGTGCTCCATGCCGATCTCGGCGGCGTTCTCCACCTGCGCCGGGGTGCCGCCCAGCACCTCGGCCAGCGCGCCGGCCGCCATGGAGCAGGCCACGCCGACCTCACCCTGACAGCCCACCTCCGCGCCGCTGATGGAGGCGTTCTTCTTGTACAGCGCGCCGATGGCGGCGGCGGTGAGCAGGAACCGGATCGTGCCCTCGTCGTCGGCGTTGGGGGTGAAGCGGCGGTAGTACGTGAGCACGGCAGGGATGATGCCCGCGGCGCCGTTGGTGGGCGCGGTGACGACCCGCCCGCCGGCCGCGTTCTCCTCGTTGACGGCGAGCGCGAACAGGTTGACCCAGTCCATGACCAGGAGCGGATCTTGACTGGACTCGGCGCGCAGCCGGCGGTGCAGCGCGGAGGCGCGGCGCTTGACCTTGAGCCCGCCGGGCAAGATGCCCTCCCGCTCACAGCCGCGGCGCACGCAGGCCTCCATGGCGCCCCACAGGCCGAGCACGCGCTCACGCACCTCGGGCTCGCCCAGCCGAGTACACTCGTTGGCCAGCATCAAGCTCGAGATGGCCATGCCGTGCTCGTCGGCCAGCACCAGCAGCTCGGCCGCGTTGTTGAACGGGTAGCGCGCGGGGACCTGCTCCGCTGGCGTGCTGCCATCCGCGGGCGCACCCACGTGATCCACCACGAAGCCGCCGCCCACCGAGTAGTAGATGCGCTCGAGCAGCGTGGCGCCGCTTTCCGACAGCGCCGCGAAGCGCATGCCGTTGGAGTGCAGGGGCAGCTTCTCTCGACGATGAAAGACGATGGCCGCATCCGGATCGAAGGCGATGACGTGCCCGCCCGCCAGGGTGAGCTGGCGACTCGACGCCACCGCCGCGATGCGCGCCTCGACGGCGTCCACGTCGACGGTGGCCGGATCTTCTCCGGCCAGGCCCAGGATCACGGCGCGGTCGGTGCCGTGGCCCCGCCCAGTGAAGCCGAGGCTGCCAAACAGCTCGCAGCGCACGGTGGTCACCTGCGCCAGCAGCCCCTCCTGCGCGAGCCAGCGCGCAAACCGGGCGGCCGCTCGCATCGGGCCCACGGTGTGTGAGCTGGAGGGACCGATGCCGATCTTGAAGATATCGAAGACGCTGATGTGCATGTGGCTCGCTCGGGAGAAGGGGCATCCTGCCACGATCGCTTCGTCGTCGCCTGCTTCTTGCTAGTTCCTGCGCGCGCGCATGCTACCGTTTGGGCATCGGTCCCTTGGAACCGAGGAGTCAGCCATGAAGGTCACCGGTACGGTCCGTCGCAGCGATCTCGAGGGTGGGCACTGGGTGATGGAGACGGAGAAGGGCGTTCACTACCAGCTCGAAGGGGAGGTCGCGCTGCTCAAGGATGGGCAGCGCGCGGAGCTCACCGGCGAGCTCGACAAGAACCGCATGGGCATCGGCATGATGGGCGCGTACTTCCGCGTCAAGAAGGTCCACGCGCTGTAGCCGCCGCCTGGCGGGCCGCGGGATCAATCTAGCTTGGCCACCTCGCCCATCGCGGGGACCTCGGCGCGCACGCCGAAGCGGTCGGACAGCCGGCGGGCGAAGGCGCGGGACTGCGGCTCCTCGCCATGGGTGACGAACGCCGCGGCCCCAGGGCGCCGCGGCAGGTGCGAGAACCAGTCGGCCAGGCCGTCGCGGTCGGCGTGCGCGGACAGCCCGCTGATGGTGGTCACGCGCGCGCGCACCTCCACCTCCTCGCCGTCGAGGTAGACCTGCTTGCGGCCTTCTTGCAGATCGCGCCCGAGCGTGCGGCCTGCCTGATACCCCACCAGCAACACGTCGGTGCGCGGATCTGGCAAGTGGCGCTGCAGGTGGTGGCGAATGCGACCGCCCTGGCACATGCCGGAGCCGGCGATGATGATGGCAGGCCCATCCAGCTCCACCGCGGCCCGCGAGGCGCGCGCGTCGCCTGCGCTGTGCAGCGAGTCGAACTCCAGCGGGCGGTCACCGCGACGCAGGAGCTGCATCGCCTGGTCGTCATAGCAGTCGGTGTGGCGCTCGTAGATGCGGGTCGCCGAGAGGCCCAGCGGGCCATCCACCACCACCGGGATCCCGGCCAGCTTGCCGGCCTCGACCATGGCGTTGAGCTCGTAGAGGATCTCCTGGGTGCGGCCGATGGAGAAGGCTGGGATCAGCACCTTGCCGCCGTCGCGAACCGCGCGCTCCACCACGCGCTGCAGCTCGTCGCGCACCTCGCTGCGCGGGCCATGCAGCCGGTCGCCGTACGTGGACTCCGTGACCACGAAGTCCACCGAGTCCCGCGCTGGATCCCAGGCGGTGTTGGGGTCGCGCAAGAGCGGCGCGCCGGCGACCCCGAGATCCCCGGAGAACAGGATGGCGCGCGGCTGTCCGCCCGAGCTCCACTCCACGCGCACCGAGGAGCTCCCGAGGATGTGGCCGGCGTCATACAGCGTGATCGAGAACGGGCCCACCCGCACCGGCTTGCGGTACCCGGGGAGGGCCGACATGCGGGAGGCCATCGCCTCCACGTCCTCTGCGCCGTACGCCGGCCCTGCCGGATCCCGGCGCGCCAGCTTGGCGGAGTCATCCAGGATGACCCGCGCGATATCGAGGGTGGCGCCGTGGCCCAGCACCTTGCCGGCGAAGCCGGCGCGCGCCAGCATCGGCGTGCGGCCGACGTGATCGAGGTGGCCGTGGGTCAAGACCAGCGCCAGCACCCCGGGCACGTCGATGGCCAGCGGCTCGCGGTTTCGGCGCTCGGCGTCGCGGTCGCCCTGGAAGGTGCCGCAGTCCACCAGCAGGCCGGCGCCGTCCACCTCGAGGTGATAGCAACTCCCGGTGACCCCGCGCGCCGCGCCGAGGAAGGTGAGGCGTGCAACCATTCCTCGACGGTACGCAGCCCACACCCGGAAAGCAAGCGCGCCGCGATGCGTGACTTGGTGACGGCGCTCGGCATACTCTTTTGCGCATGGCACCGCACCCAGCCGCCTCGGTGATCTTGCTGCGAGAACCTCCCAGCGGGGGGCTCGAGGTGTGCATGGTGCGACGACGGCGCGGCGCGTCGTTCATGGCCTCGGCGTACGTGTTCCCGGGCGGCGGCGTGGATCCAGGCGAGACGGACCGCGAGTGCGCCGCGCGCGAGCTGTTCGAGGAAGCAGGCGTGGCGCTGGTGACCGCCGTGGAGGAGCCCGGCGCCACGGCGGCGCTCGAGCCCCACCAGGTGGCAGCGCTGGCGTCGCTGCGCGCCATGCTGGTGGCCGGCAAGGCGCCGGCGCGCCAGCTCCTGGCACAGGCCGGCCTGCGCTGGGACGTGGACGCGCTGGTGCCATGGGCGCACTGGATCACGCCGTCGCTCGAGCCCAAGCGCTTCGCGGCGCAGTTTTTCCTGGCGAGCTTGCCGGCCGGGCAAGCCGCCAGCGCCGATGAGGTGGAGGCCGTGGAGCAGCGCTGGGTCGCGCCGGCGCGCGTGCTGGAGCTGGCCAAGGAGCTGGCCCTGCCGCCGCCGCAGCTCCGCACCTTGTGGGAGCTGCAGGAGGCCAGCACCATCGACGCCGCGATGGTGCTCGCGCGCGCGCGCAGCGCCGAGCCGCACCCGATCTTGCCCCGCGCGGCCATGCTGCCAGCTCGCCAGCCCGAACAGGGCCCCGCCGGCGCGTTGTGCCTGCTCTTGCCTTGGGATCCGGAGTATCTCGAGCTGGGCCAGGGCGATGCACACCCCATGGCCGACCTGCCGAGCTGGGCGCGAGGCCCCAGCCGTTTTGTGCTCGATCCTTCCCAAGAAGAGCGAGGCCCCCGGATATGGCGACACCTGCACGCACCTGGTTTGACGACCGCGGGCTAGCGCTGGCGAGCGCCTCCGGGGCCGCCGGCCCGGCGCAGCTCCCGCTCTTCTTGGGCGCCTTGCATTACTGGCGAGTGCCGCCCGCGCACTGGGAGGCGGCGCTCGCCGGCCTGCGCGACCTTGGCCTCACCGCGGTGGAGACCCCGGTGCCCTGGAGCGTGCATGAGCCAGCGCCGGGTGCGTGGCGGTGGAGCGGCGCTCAGGATCTGCGCCGATTCACCGAGCTGGCCGCGCGCGCCAAGCTGGCGGTGGTGCTGCGAGTGGGACCGGCGGCCAACGCGGAGCTGACCGGCCTGGGCTTCCCAGACGATGTCCTGCGCGACCCCGAGATCTGGGCGCGCACGGCGCACGGCTCGCCGGCGCTCTTGCCGCTGCCGCCGCGCAGCGTGACGCTGCCTTCGTATGCCAGCGCCAAGCTGCACGCGCGGGTGGCGCGCTGGTACCAGGCGCTGGCAGCGCAGGTGGACTCCATGTGCGCGCCCGGCGGTCCGGTGGTGGCGCTGGCGGTGGATCACGAAGCCCACCTCTCCTTCCGCCGAGGAGCGTACGACCTGGACTACCACCCCGAGGCGCTGGCGCGCTGGGCTGCGCAGCACCCCGCCTGGCCCGATCCGCCGCGCGCCTGGGCCGCGGACGACGAGGAGAGGTGCCTGGCCTGGGTGGCCTTCAAGGAGCGAGAGGTCGCGTGGTCGCTGGGCCGCCTGGCCGCGGCGCTGGACGATGCGGGGCTAGGGGCGCTGGCGCGCCTGCACGGCCTGCCCCTGCAGCACCGCGGCGCGCGGGCCATCAGCGAGCACCTCGGCGGCGTGGTGGCCAGGCACTCGCATGGGCCCGTGCGAGTCGCCGAGCTGCGGCGCAACGCCTTGCGCGCGCTGGGCAGCGCCGCGCTCCCGCTGGCGCTCGAGTGCGGCGTGGGCGAGGCGCCGTGGTTCCCGCCGTCCGGAGGCCCGGCCGCAGATCAGGCGCGCGCGGTGACGCTGCTGGCCGCCGGCGCGCGCGGCCTTGGCTTCTCCATGGCGGTGGAGCGAGAGCGCTGGGCCGGCGGGCTCGTCGACACGCACGGGCGACCGCTGCCCGGCAGCCAGTGGGCGCCCGCGCTCTTGCGCGCGCTCCAGGAGGTGGACTTCCCCGCGCTGCGACGACGACCAGCGGTGGCGGTGCTCTCCGCCGACAGCGAGGCGCGGCTCGGGGAGGCGTCTTGCCTGATGGATCCGCTGCCTCCGGTGGTGAGCCAGCTCTTGGGCCTGGGCGAGGCCGGACACGCGGAGCTGGGGGCGCCGAGCGCGGCCGTGGCGCGGCGCTGGCAAGCGGCGGTGGAGCTCGCGCTCGAGCGCGCCGGCGTGGCCTACGCCGTGCTGGATGAAGAAGCTCCCGGCGAGGAGCTCGCGCGATACCGCGCGGTGATCGCGCCCGTGGCCACGCACCTTAGCCGCGCGCTGTGGCACACGCTGCAGCAGCTGGTGGAGCATCATCCCGTGACGGTGGTGCTCGGCCCATGGGCGCCGGAGCGAGACGAGCGTGGCCAGCCATGGCAGGAGAGTCCGCTGAGCGGACGCGACGCTGCAGCGGCGACGCGACGCGCGCGCCCGGGGCGGGTGGGTCGGCTGCGGCCTGGCTCGCTGGAAGATCTGGAGGGGCTGGCCGCTGATCTGGCGCCGCTGGCTGACCCGCTGCCCTTTCGCGTGGCCACCGCGGAGTGCGCGCTGGAGCTGGCCTGGGATGCCGGCGGCGCGCCGCGCGCGCTGTTTGTGTTCAACGACGCGGCGCTGCCGCAGACCGCCGAGCTGCACGTGCGCTACGACGCTGCTGACGACGGCGCGCGACCGACCGCGGTGCGCGACGTGTTCTCCGGCGAGCGCATCGCGGTGGTCGAGGGCATGCTGCGCGTGCCGCTGCCGCCAGCGAGCGTCCGCATGTTCCTGACCGACTTTTGACCTGACCTTGACCTGACCTTGGCCAGGGCTCGCTGACCTCCGCGGCGCGTGTCAGCTCACAGCCGCCACGCGGTCTGCTCCACCGCCTGGTTCGCCACCTCCGCGACGCGCAGCCACTGCGCCAGCGACCGGCCGGTCCCGGGCAGCTCGACGTCCTCGTCGACCACCTCCACCAGGGGCGCCAGCGCGAACCGCCGCTGCGACAGGCGCGGGTGCGGCACCTCCAGCACCGGCGGCCCTGGCCACCTGGCGACGCGAGGGCCCCACACCAGCACGTCCAGATCGATGGCGCGAGGGCCCCAGCGGTCCTGCGCGTGGCGAACGCGGCCGGCGAGCGCCTCCAGCTCCAGCACCGCCGAGATCAGCTCCCCCGGTTGCCAGGCGGGCTCGGCCAACGTCACCCGCAGCGCCGCGTTGAGATACTCCGGCTGAGGCGGCCCCAGGGCCGCGGTACGAAACACCGGCGAAGCCACGACCTGGCCCCACCGCGCCACCGCTTGGGCCACCGCGCGAAAGCGACCGACCAGCACCTCCTCGCCGCCCAGGTTGCCGCCGAGGCCCAGCACCAGCGTGTGCGCCGCGAGCGCCTTCATCGCCGCGCCACCACCCGGTTGCGCAGGACACCGATGTGCTCGATCTCGACCTCCACGACGTCGCCGGGCGCGAGGTTCCCAACTCCGGAGGGCGTGCCAGTGGAGATGACGTCGCCGGGCACGAGCGTCATGTGATGAGACACGAACGAGACCAGCGTCGCCACGTCGAAGATCAGGTCGGCAGTAGACGAGTCCTGACGCACAGCGCCATTGACGCGCGTGCAGATCCGCAGGGCCCGCGGATCCAGCCCAGTGACGATCTGCGGGCCGATGGGGCAGAACGTGTCAAAGCCCTTGGCTCGGGTGAACTGCACATCCTTCTTTTGCAGGTCCCGCACGGTGACGTCGTTGATGCAGACGTAGCCAAGGACGGTCCCCAACGCCTCGTCGACCGAGACCCGCCGCGCGACCTGCCCCATCACCACGCCAAGCTCGCCCTCGAAGTCCACGCGCTCGTAGCCCGCGGGCCGCTCGATCTCGCCCTCATGGGGCAACATGGCCGAGCGAGGCTTCATGAACATCAGCGGCTCGTCCGGGAGCGCCTTGCCCATCTCACGCGCATGCTCCCGATAATTCACGCCGATCCCAATGATCTTGCTGGGGACCAGGTCTAGGGACTCCACGCCTGCCGGCGTGCGGACCGAGATCAACATGAGCCTTGGGTACCACGCCAGCCCCCGGACGCGGGAGGAAGGCGGAGAGACACATGTAGGCCGGGCGTCTATTGAAATTGATCCAGCGGAATCGGCCACGTACAATTCCGCGGTGGTTCATCGGCCGAACGCGGGCATGCCACACGTGTCTCCGCACGTGGTGCCGAAGGCGTCCTTGGGTTCGGGCGGCGCTCCGCACCACGCAGCAGACGAAGAGAAGACCGCGGTCGACTCGAGCTGGGAAGAAGAGAACAGCACGATCGATCAGCAGGAGATGGCGGAGAAGATCCGCCTGGCGCTGGCCGAGAAGCGGCGCGCCGGGACCGGAAGCACCACCGGCACGGAGAACACCACCGGGACCGGGCACGCGGTGGACGAGCCCACGGTGGAAGACGGCCAGAGGCCGTTGCAGATGCTGGAGCTGGACACCTCGCGCGGCGTCGCGCGGCTCGTCGTCGAGGTGGGCCCGGACGCCGGCAAGACCTTTGACTTCAAGCCGGGTCAGCTCGTGCTGGTCGGGCGCGCGATCGAGAACCACGTGGTGCTGACCGACCTGTCCGTGTCGCGCAAGCACTTCGAGCTGAAGTGGGATGGCGGCTACTGGATCCTCCACGATCGAGGCTCCGGCAACGGCACGCTGGTCAACGGCAAGGTCGAGGAGCAGGACTTCAAGCTGGTCACTGGCGACCACGTGGAGATCGGCCGCACCACGTTCCGCTTCGACCAGCCGGGGCAGCCCGCGCGCTCGGTCTGGGGAGAAGAGCCGTCCACCCTCGCGGGCCGGCGTCCCGGGGGCGACGGCGAGCGGCTCAGCGCCGTGCAGACCAGCGAGTTTGGCGCGCCGTCGCCGCAGGACAGCTTGCCCATCCCGCTGGAGCGCAAGCGCGAGCTGCCGCCGCCGCGGGCCCACTCCGCGAGCAACCAGCCCTTTGCCAGCTTTGGCGCGGGCGGGTTCTCCGCCCCGCCGCAGAACGCAGGCAACTTCCCCGCCGCCTCGGCCTATGTCGCGCCGGTGAGCGGCGCGCACGCGCCCCCCCACTCGCAGGGCCGCATGCCAGGCAGCGCCTCGCCCAGCAAGCCGCTGGCGACCTTGCCAGGGCGCCCCCCGGTGACCGGTCCGAACTCGCCGACCATCGTGGGCGATGTGCTGGTGCCGCCCCGCTCGATGGGCAGCCCGCTCGAGCTTGTGCCTGCCATGCAAACGGTGCCCCTGCCGCCGCCGCGAGCGCTGCAGGCGAGCGCGCCCGGGATGGGGCACTCCATGGGTCCCCCCTCTCCCATGGGAGGGCCCATGGGAGGGCCCATGGGAGGACCCATCGGGGGGCCCATGCCTGGCCCTCACTCCGCCATGCAGGGTCCTGGCGCGGTATCGGCCGCGGCGCTGGTTGGCGGACCTGGCCACCACGATCGGCAGGCGATCGCGCGGATGGCGACGCACCCTGGGCGCCGAGGGATGTCGTCCGCGGAGAGCGGGATCTCGGTGTCAGCGCCGCGATTTGCCCCGATCATTCGCCACGCCTCGGCGGTCGCTGAGCGAATGGTGCCCAAGATCTCTCGCAGCACCAAGCTGACGCTGGTGACCGTGATCGCAGGGTTGGTGCTGGTCGCGTCGTTGGTGGCGCTGGCCATGGGCATCAGCGGGACCTCGCTTGGATCCGGCGGCACCCTCGCAGACCCGGGCGCCGGAAAGACGCCGGCCTTGTCCGGCCTCGAGAACACCGGACAAGGCAGCGCCAATGGCCTCCCTGCCATTGCGCCAAAGGCCAACGGCGCAGAGACGGCAGAAGCCGGACAGGCCGCCGCCGACAAGGCCGCCGCCGACAAGGCCGCCGCTGACAAGGCCGCCGCTGACAAGGCCGCCGCTGACAAGGCCGCCGCTGACAAGGCCGCCGCTGACAAGGCCGCCGCCGACAAGGCTGCCGCTGACAAGGCCGCCGCTGACAACACGGCCACCGTTGCCGACAAGGCCGCCGCTGACAAGGCCGCTGCTGACAAGGCCGCTGCCGACAAGGCCGCTGCCGACAAGGCCGCTGCTGACAAGGCCGCTGCCGACAAGGCCGCTGCCGACAAGGCCGTCGCTGCCAAGGCTGCTGCCGACAAGGCTGCTGCTGACAAGGCCGCTGCCGACAAGGCTGCTGCTGACAAGGCCGCTGCCGACAAGGCCGCCGCCGACAAGGCCGCTGCCGACAAGGCTGTCGCTGCCAAGGCTGCCGCCGACAAGGCCGCCGCCGACAAGGCCGCTGCTGCCAAGACTGCTGCTGCCAAGGCCGCCGCTGCCAAGGCCGCCGCTGCCAAGGCCGCTGCTGCCAAGGCCGCCGCTACCCCCATCGGGGAGACGGAGGCGACCGCGCTGCTGGAGAAGGCGGAGGACCTGTATCGCAAGAAGAACTTCTCCGGCGCGGCGGCCACGCTACGCACCGCCATGAAGGGCCGCGCGCCCAATGACGAGCTGCGCATGACCGCCAAGCTCTACGAAGATCTGCAGCGCACCTACGCTGCAGGGACCGCCGCCGGTGCCAGGGCCACCGAGGCCTTCACCAACCTGCGCGGCGCCGCGCGCGCGGACGACAAGCTTGGCAAAGCGCACAGCGAAGACCTCACCGCTCGCCTCGCGCAGATGGCGCCCAAGGCAGCGGCGCAATATGCCGCGGGAAAGCAATTCGAAGAGGCATTCCAGGCCCTGCGAGACGCGGAGCGGCTGGGCTCGACCAGCTCCACGTTGCAGTCGGTTCGCAGCGCCATCGATGGCCACGCCACCGAGCTGTACAACGAGGCGCAGTCGTTGCGAGAGGACGACCCCGCCGGTGCCAAGGCGCTCCTGCGCAAGGTGCTCAAGCTGGTGGACAGCGGCAGCTCTCTCTATCAGAAGGCCAGCAAGGCCATCTCCGGGTTGTGACCCAGCCGACCGACCGAGCGGCCCAAGATGGAAATGGGCGGCACTGCGCGGAAATCCCACCTACCTCTTGGCAGTCCGCGAGGCGCTCAGCCCCCACTTCGGCGTACCATCGCCGCGTGCCCCATCTTTGCTTTCTCGCCGTCGTCGGCCTGAGCGCCGCCGCAGGCTGCGCCCAGGGCGCGTCGGGAACGCCGCAGGCTCGGGTCCGCAAGGGGCCGGCGGCGCCCATGTCTCCGCTGGTCGCCGTGCCCGTGAGCTGCGAGGCGCTCGGTCCCGCGTGTACGCCAGCGCAGGAGGCCGCGGTGCGCACCGCCACCCGCATGGAGCTGGAGTTCGCTGGCTTCCACGTCGTCGACGCCGAGACGCTCAACAACGAGCTGAGCTGGCGCCAGGAGACCACCACCGAGGTCGACCCGGTCACCTCCCCCGCCAATCCGACCGGCGCCGTCAGAGCCAGGCCACCTGGTGACCTCCCGGAGGATCCCCCGGCCCTCTCCGAGAAGACGGGCGGCTTCACAGCGCTGCCGCCGGAGCAGCAGCGCGCCTTCTTGCTGGAGAGCGGCGTGCAAGGCGTGCTGTCGGTGTCGATCTCCCTGGGGCCGCTGCAGGGCCTGATCTTTCCGCATCGCGACGCCACGATCGCCATCACCATGACCCGAGTGAACGACGGCGCGCTGGCCTGGTACAGCCGCTGCCACGTCGACACCGGGAAGTTTCACACCGAGGAGCTGGCGCTGGAGCTGGCCACCCGCTGCGCGCTGGAGAGCGCCACGCTGTGGTGAAGAGCCCGCTGCTCCTCCTGGCTGCGCTGGCCTTGTCCGGCTGCTCCTCCTCCTCCTTGATCGCCGCGGAGGTGCGAACCCAGCACGGGCCTTCGTTCCAGCGGCCGGTGCGCCGCGTGCTGGCCTTGCCTGCCACCTGTGGCGGATTCTATGGCGCCCCGTTTCGCCTGCCTGATCCGTTTGGCGAGGTGCGCGACGCGCTGCGCACCTTGACCGCCTCGCAGTGCCCGCCGGCCGCGGTCCAAGGCGCAGACTCCATCGTGCGCGCCCGCATGGCCTTCTTTGGGTACGACGTCATCGACAGTGAGCGGGTCAACGCGGTCACCGCGGCGCGGCGCCTCACCCTCCAGAGCGCCAATGGCGGTCCCCAGACGGCCACCAGCGAGGCCCGCGGCGCCCGCTTCGAAGACGCCACGCCGCGCCAGCAAGCGGAGATCTTGCGTGAGCTCGGCGCTGACGCGGTGGTGACCATGCGCATCTGGCTTGGCTCCACCGAGAGCATGCTGGGCCGTCGGGTGGTGCGCTCGCAGGTGCAGCTCCGGGCGGTCCCGGAGGGCACCTTGATCTGGGCGCGGCGCTGTGACCTGGAGATCGACGGCGTGAAGGACACCGATGCAAGCGGCATGGATCGCACCGCGCGCTGCGCGGTGGAGGGCACCGCACCATGAGGCGCGCTGACTCGCTCGTCCTGGCGCTGTGCTGCGCGCTCGTCTGCGCGCTCGGCAGCGCGGGCTGTAGCACCGGATTTGGCAGCGCGTATGTCGGCCAGTGGCGCCCCCGCAACCCGGTGGCGTTCGAGGCCTGCCTGGAGGACGACCAGGGCCGCTGCCTCGAGCAGAAGCGCGTCCACAAGCCGGTGGCTGGCCGCACGTTCTGGGGCACCGCCTTCTCCTTGGGGGTCGGCGCCTCCAAGGTGAAGCACGCGGGAGAGTCCCGCACCCGCACCCGCACTGAGCCATCGATGGAGGTGCTGTGGGGCTTTGGCCGCACCGCGTGGGGCGTCCGCGGCAGCACCGTCATCGATACGTACTCGAGCTCCAGCGACATGCAGGGCGCAGCGGCGACGGACTACAGCACGAGCATGCTCGCGCTCACCGGCCTGGGATACCTGTCCCTGAGCGATCAAGTAGGCGTGCGCGCCGGCCTGGGCGCCCTGCCGTACTCCCGGCTCGGCAAGACCGACGAGACGTCGTACCTGGGCGCCCGCGGCCTCCTCGGCCTGCAGCTCGCGCTGCTGCGCACCACCGCGGACCGCTTCCTCGTGCTCACCATCGAAGCAGACACCGTCCTGGTGCGCGCGGAGCAGACGTATCGATCTTCCGGCCTCACCTTTCACCTGGGGTTCTTGTTCTAGCCCCGTTCTGGCCCCGTTCTGGCCCCGTTCTGGCCCCGTTTCTGGCCCCATTTGGGCCACGTCCTGGCCCACGTGCCGCGCGCACCCTTGCAAGGTCAACTTCATGAAGCTCCTACCCTCCCTCTTTGGTCCTCCTGTTGGCGCAGCGCGCTGGCTGCCCATGGCGATTGTCGGCGCGAGCATCACCGCCGGCTGCGCGACCGCGCCGCGGCCGGCTCTGGTCGCGCAGGTGCAACCGGGACCTGCGGCCGGCGCGCCCGCGGGGAAGGTCTTCCTGCTCACTCCCACCTGCGGCTCGGTGGAGTTTCGCTGCCCCAAGGAGTACGTGGGCCTGGTCGACAACATCGTGCGCGCCTCGCTGGAGTTCTCCGGCCTGGCGGTGGTCACCCCGGAGAACCTCCGCAACCAGACCCGCACCCGCAACGAACAGATCGAGACCAACACCACCAGCGCCGCGTCGCGCAGCTCCACCACCGTGGAGCGCCCGCTGGACTTCGACGACAAGGTTCACACCGAGAGCGAATCGAAGAGCTTCAGCGAGCGGAGCGTCGTGACCCTGGACGGCCCCGGCTTCGAGGACCTCTCGGTCACGGAGCGGCAAGAGGTGCTGGCCAAGGCCGGGGCATCGAGCGTGGCCACCGTGCGCATCGTCGTCGGCGCGGCGCAGAACTGGGGCGCCAGCCAGAACGTGGAGGTCATGGTCCGCCTGGGGGTGAATCACGGCGAGACCATGGTCTGGGCCTCGCGCTGCACCGCCGGCGCCTCCGCCTACGCCTCGGTCAACGAGGCGCTCGAGCACGCCGCTCGCTGCGCAGTTCACGGCGCCACCGCGCGCTGACGCCCGAGCGCGCCGCTCAGCCCAGGAGCTTGGAGATGAGCCGCTCGAGCTTGTCGAACTCGAAGGGCTTGTCAACGTGCGCGTCCGCTCCGTAGATCGGCGAGGTCGCGTCGTTGACGTGCTCCCCGATGGCGGTGACGATCACGATCTTGATCTTGGCCGTGACCGGGTCGGTCTTGAGCGCGCGCGCCACCTCCCATCCGCTCTTGCCCGGCATCATCACGTCCAGGAGCACCAGCTCCGGGAGCAGGCGCCGGCACAGCTCCAGCGCGGCGTTGCCGTCGCTCGCGGTGGCCACCTGATAGCCCCGCGACGACAACCGCGCGCTCAACATCCCCACAATCTCCGGATCGTCATCCACGACGACAATCGAGCGCGCGTTCTTGGCCATGACTCGAGGCTATGACCGATGTATCAAGCGGTCAAGCCGCGCGTGGTAGAAGGGGGCATGGCGCGCACTCGGCCGTGGCTCTTGCTGCTGGTGGGCCTCGCGCTCGCGGCCGCGGTGGTGGCGCTGGCAGGAGATGTGCGCAACCTCGGAGCCCGCCTCGCCGGCGTACGCTGGGGCTATGTGGTGGTGGCCCTTGGGCTCTCGGTGTGCAACTACGCCGGTCGCTGGCTGCGCTGGCAGGTCTATCTGCGGCGGCAGGGCGTCGATGTGCCGTTGGCTTCGAGCGTCATCGTCTTTGGCGCCGGGCTGTCGCTGGCCATCACGCCGGCCAAGCTCGGCGAGCTGGCCAAGAGCCTGCTGCTGCGGCAGATGCACGGCATCCCCACGCCGCGCACCGCGCCGATCGTGCTCGCTGAGCGCGTCACCGACCTGGTCGCGCTGCTCCTCATCGCCATCGCCGGCGTGGCGCTCTATGGGCTGGCCCCGGGGCTCGTGGCCTCGGCCAGCGCGGTGATCGGCGCGGGGCTCGTGCTGCTGGCGTGGCCTCGGCCCGCGCGCGCCGTCATCCACCTGGTCACCCGGCCGGCGCGCACCCGGCGCCTGCGCGCGCCGCTGTGGGCCATGTATGACGACCTCGCGAGCCTGTGCCGGCCAGGCCAGCTCGCGGTCGCCACCGCCATCGCCGTGCCGTCGTGGTTGTGCGAGTGCATCGGCTTTGGCGTGATCTTGCGCGCCTTCGCGGACACCAGCGTGCCCGCCGGCACGGCCGCGCTCATCTACGCCGCCACCACCATCGCGGGCGCGCTATCCTTCCTCCCTGGCGGCCTCGGGGTGACCGAGGGCGCCATGACCTTGATGCTGATGAAGGGCGGCGGCGTCATCACCTCTGGCACCGCCGTGGCCGCCACCCTGCTCACGCGCTTCGCCACGCTGTGGTTCGGCGTGCTGGTGGGGGTGGCGTTCATGGTGCTGGCCCGCCGCCGCATCGCCCGGACGCCAGCGACGACGCCAGCGACGACGCCAGCGACCGCACCAGAGACGACGCCAGCGACCGCACCAGAGACGACGCCAGCGACGACGCCAGCGTCGACGCCAGAGACGATGCCAGCGACCGCAGCGACGGCGACGGGCGATCCGGCCGCGGCGGAAGAGCCCCCCACGCCTTCGCCGGGTATACTGTCGCCATGACCGCAGGGGTCGACTTTGATTTTGCGCGCTGGATCGCCTCGCGCCGCAGCTCCATGGACCAGCAAGCGCGGGAGGGGATCGCGTACGCCTACACCGGCGAGCAAAAGTTTCGCCGCACCCTCGCGGCCGCTCGTCCGGTGACGATCGCCATCGAGGCCACCACGCGGCTGTGGCGAGACGTGGCGCGCGCCGAGCTCCTCGGCTCGGCGGTGAAGGTCTCGAGCCAGCAGTTCCCGCGCGTGTATCAGGCGGCCAGGACCGCGGGGGCCAACCTGAGGGTCACCGTGCCCACCGTGTTCGCCGCGGCGTCGCCAGCCATCAAGGTGAAGGCGCTGGGCACCGACGACGCGCCTTATCTGGTGGTCAACCTGGAGCTGGCCGAGACGCTGTCGGACACCGAGCTGGTAGCGGCCATCGGCCACGAGCTGGGGCACATCCAGAACGGCCACATCCTCTACGCCACCGCGCTGCACTACCTCAGCAACTCGGCGGCGTTCTTCGTACGCTGGGTGGTGCAGCCTGCCATCATGACCCTGCAGGCCTGGTCGAGGCGCGCCGAGGTCACCTGCGACCGCGCCTCGCTGCTGGCGGTGCGCGACGTGGATGACACCCTCGCCGCGCTGGTCAAGCTGGCGATGGGATCCGGCGCCCAGGCCGGCTTCTCCGTCGAGGAGTACCTGCGCGACCTGCCGGACCCCAAGCGGGGCCTTGGCCGCTACGCCGAGCTGTTTCGCGCCAACCCGTATGTGCCCAAGCGCGTGATGGCGCTGCGCGCCTTCGCGGACTCCGCGTACTACGCCATGGCTACCGGCGCGGATCCATCGGGGCGGCCGTCGGCGCCAGACGTGGATCGCCGGGTCGCGGACATCATCAGCGTGTTCTAAAAACGCGTGCTTGGCCGCCCCGCGGCGGTCCCCTTTTCTGCCTTCCCTGCTTCTCCTCAGACTCGGCGCTCCTTGCGCGCCGCCCGCGAGCCCCCATGACCTTTCTGGCCCACCACAAAGCTATCAAGCACGAGATCGTGGCCCGCCTCGAGCGTCTGGCCGAGCTGGCCGACGGGGTCGGCATGGTCACGCTGGCGCGCGACATCCGCACCTCGCGCATCCCCAAGCTCGAGGCGGAGCGCTTCCACCTGGTCGTGCTGGGCGAGTTCAACCACGGCAAGTCGAGCTTCGTCAACGCGCTGCTCGGCGCCGAGGTCCTGCCCACCGGCATCACCCCCACCACCTCCTCCCTCAACCACGTGGTGTGGGGCCCAAGCGCGAGCGCGCGCGTGGTGCTGCAGAGCGGCGAGAGCCGCTTGCTCGAGCCGAGCCAGCTCAAGGACTGGGTCACCGTCGCTGGCGGCCGGAGCGCCGAGGTCGCCTACGTCGAGCTGGCGTACCCAAGCGAGCTCTTGCGCAACAACGTGGTGCTGGTGGACACGCCAGGGGTCAACGACCTCAACGAGCAGCGGGCCGAGATCACGTACGGCTATGTGCCGCGCGCAGACGCGGTGGTGTTCCTGCTCGACGCAGGGCAGGCGCTCAAGGACTCCGAGCGTGAGTTCCTGCGCAGCCGGGTGCTGGAGGCCGCGCGCGACCGCCTGATCTTCGTGCTGGGCAAGATGGACCTGCTCAACGCCGAGGAGCGCACCGCCGTCGTGGAGTACGTCCAAAAGGGGCTGGGTCAGCTCGTGCAGAACCCGGTGATGTTCCCGCTATCGGCGCGGGACTGGGCTCGGGGGCACGACCCGCAGAGCGGCATGCCCGAGCTGATGCGGTACCTGGAGCGCTTCCTCTCGCGCGACCGCGCGCAGGTCATCCTGGACAACGCGGCGGCCGACGCGGCGCGCACCGCGGGCTACCTGGAGAACAACCTCGGCGTGCGCCTGACCGCGTACTCCCTGGACCTGGGCGAGCTGGAGCTGCGCATCGGCCAGGTGCGCGAGCAGCTCGACTCCTCCAAGCGCAAGCTCGATGAGCTCCACGTCCGCATCGACGCGGACGCGCAGTCCATCAAGAACCAGGTCGCGCTGGATCTGGAGTCCTTCACCCGCGCCTTCGTCGCCGCCATCCCCTCGCAGATCGAGGCGGTGGACGCCGACGACGTCAAGGCGCACTTGCCAGCGTTCATCGAGGACAAGTTCCGCGAGTGGGCGGAGCTCGAGGGCGCCAAGCTCGCGGCCATGATGGAGCACCTCGCGGAGGAGGTCATCACCATCACCAACGAGAACGTGGCGGCCGCCGCGTCCACCCTGGCCGAGCGGTTGACGCCGGAGGACACGCGGGTCGAGATCACCGTGGACAGCTTCAAGTACGACGTCGGCATCTACGCGGTCGGCGCGCTGGGCACCACGGTCATGCTGTTCGTCAACGCGCTCGCCGGCGGGCTCCTGACCTTGGCCGCGCCGATCTTGGCCATCGTGCTCAAGTCCAAGGTCTCCGGCGACATCCGCGAGCAAGCCAAGGTCAAGGTCCCGGCGGCCATCATGCACGCCGCCGAGGCGATGCGCCCGCACTTCGACAAGTGCATCGACGACTTCGCCCGGCGCCTGACCGAGTTCGTCAGCAACGCCGGCAACACCCTGTACAAGGGCATCAGCGAGATCCTCGACCGCACCATGAAGGACCGCAAGGAGCGCGGCGGCGAGGTGGACGCGATGCGCGCCGACACCTCCGCGCAGATCCAGCAGGTGGTCGCCGCCCGCGCCGCGATCGGCGGGCTGCGCGAACGCATCTGGGCGCCGGACGAAGAGGACCAAGAGGACAAAGAGGACCAGCCCCGCGACGCGAGCGACGACGCAAGCGACGGCGCGCGCCCCGCGCCCGACGCGAACGACGACGCCCCCGCGACCTCCACCTCTGGCGTGGTGGCCGCGCCGGTGACCGAGGGCACCAGCGACCCGCACATCAACTGATGATCATGCGCGGTGCTGTCTCGCCAGCGTCGATCCTGTGGCCTGCCACCTTGCCCTGGAGCCTTGCATGACCCTGTGGTCGCGCATCGAACGCCGGATCAGCGACCTCGCCGGTGAGCTGGTCCTCGACGACTACCGTGAGCAGCTCGCGCAGGCGCGGCAGCTCCTGGCCAAGGGCGAGCCCGCCCCCGCCGCCGCGGAGCTGGAGGCCATGCTCCGCCTCAAAGAGGACCACGGGCAGGCCTGGATCCTCCTGGGGGAGGCCCGGCTCGCGCTGCGTGATCCAGCCGCCGCGCTGCTGGCGTTCCAGCGCGCGCTCGCGCTGCGCGATGACGATCCGGCGGCCCTGGTGGGGCTCGGCCTGTCCCAGGTCATGCAGGGTCAGTTCCGCGAGTCGGTGGCGCCGCTCATGCGCGCCGTGGCCGAGGCTGGCGGCGATCGCGAGATCCTCGCCGAGGCCTACCGCGGCCTCGGCACGGCGTGGCGGCGGCTGGAGGACCTGGACAAGGCGATCCGGGAGCTGCGCAAGGCGGTGGCCGAAGACAGCACCGACCCCGAGACTCGCGCCGCGCTGGCCGAGGCGCTGGTGGCCGACGGCGGCCCGTTTGACGAGGCCCGACGCCACCTGGAGCGCGCCGCCCGCGCGCCGGTCTCGCCGGTGCTGGCAGAGCTGGCGCTGGGCAAGATGGCGCTCCACGACGACACGCCCGCCCTGGCCAGCGGCCACTTCCTCGCCGCCCGCGCCGCGTGCGAGGTGGACGTGACGCCGCTGGGCCGCGCGCTGCTCTTGCAGTCCCTCGTCGGCCTGGGCGACGCCGCCCTGCGCTCGCGCGACGCGATGGCGGCGCACGGCCACTACCTCGAGGCCCTCCAGCTCGAGCCGCGCCGCGCCGCCCTGCACGCGTGCCTGGCCGCCGCGCACCGCGCCATCGGGAGCCACGACGCGGCCCTCGCCAGCTATGACCGCGCGCTGGCGCTGGGCGGCGAACCTGCCGTGCTGCGCGACGCGCTGGACCTGGCCATCCTCGCCGGCGACAGCGCCCGGCAGACCCAGTGGGCCAACGACTTGCTGCAGCGCGACCCCGACGACCGGCGCGCGCTGGTGGCGCGGGGGCTTGGGCTCGCGGCCTCGGGCCAGGCCGAGGCCGCCCGCGCGCTCCTGGGCCTGGCGGCCGCGCGCGATGACCTCGACGCGCGCTTTGGCCTGGCCCGCCTGGACGTGGCCGCGGCGCCAGCGAGCGCGGTGACCCAGGCCCTCGCCGCGCTGCGCCTCGCCCCCCATCACGCCTTTGGCCGACAAGTGCTGGCCGAGGCACGCGACCAGATCTTTCCGCCGCTGGGCCCTTCGCCGGAGCTGGATGAGATAGCAAACGCCCTCGAGCGCGCCGTGGCCTCCCGGCCGGAGCTCGGGCACCTGGTGGGCGAGATCTCACGCGCCACCAGCGCGCTCGATCAACCGTTGCTGGTGACCGTCATGGGGGAGTTCTCGAGCGGCAAGTCGAGCTTCGTCAACGCCTTCATCGGCGCCGAGGTCGCGCCCACTGGCATCACCCCCACCACCGCGACGATCAACGTCGTGCGCTACGGCCGCGAGCGCGGCGGCAGGATCATCAGCCGCGACGGCGTGGTGCGCGAGGTGGCGTGGGAGGCGCTGTTCCCCCAGCTCCGCGCGCTGTCCCCCGAGGACGCGCGCGCCATCGATCGCGTGGAGATCTTGCTGCCCCTGCCGCAGCTCGAGAAGATCAACATCGTCGACACGCCCGGGCTCAACTCCATCCAGCCGGAGCATGAGGCCACGGCGCGCGCCTTCATCGCCCGCGCCGACGCGGTGGTCTGGGTGTTCACCGCCAACCAGGGCGGCAAGGCCAGCGAGAAGAAGGCGCTGGCCTCGATCCGCGACGAGGGCCGCCGCGTGCTCGGCGTGCTCAACAAGGCAGATCAGCTCTCGAGTGACGACCTCGCCGAGGTCACCGCCTTCATCGCCCAGTCGCTGGGCGAGCTGGTGGAGATCGTGGTGCCGTTCTCGGCGCGGCGCGCGCTGGCCCACAAGCTGACCGCGGCGAGCGACGACGGAAACTGGGCCGGCCTGCTCGGGGCGCTCGAGGAGCGCTTCTTCGCGCAGGCGCGCCAGCTCAAGCGCGACGCCGGCGCCCGCCGCCTGCGCGCGGTGATCCACGAAGCCGACGCCGCGCTCGAGGGCGCCCGCCGCCGCGCGGCCACCGCCGCCGAGGTGGCCGCGCGCGGTCGCGACACCCTGGCGGACAGCGCCCGCGCCCTGGTGCGCACGTCGCTCCTGGCCCAGCGCCGCGCCCTGGCGGAGGCCGTGACCGCGCTGTATCGCCGCGCGGCCCGCGAGGTGCTGGAGCTGGTGCAGCCGCGCCGCCTGCCGTTCTCCGCCCACTCCGCCACCGCAGCAGACCGCGACTACGTCATCGCGCTCCTGGAAGCAGGCTACGACGCCGCCCTCGAAGCGGCGCGCCTTCGCTTTGGCCGGGAGCTAGGCGGGCCCATCGCGCTCGTGCAGGAGGCCGCCGCCGCGCTGAGCGCCGCGGCCGACGCGGACGTGCGCGAAGATCTGGCCCGCACCGCGCGCGAACGCCTGCAGCTCGCGCTGTCCCAGGTGTTCGACCGCACGCGCGCGTACCTCCATGGCTTCCTGGAGGGCGGCTACGTCGAGGCCTTCTTCCGCAACGACGTGCCACGCCTCGAGCTGTCGGAGGACGCCGTGTATCACGCGCTGGTGCGCGGCGCGCCGGAGGTCGACCGAGAGCTGGGCGGCGCCCTGGAGCGCGCGGCCTCCGAGGTGCTCAGCGCGCTGGGGCGGCGCCTCGAGTACTGGTCCGGCGTCGTCGAGATCAGCGAGCTCGATGACCAGCTTGGCCTTGGCCGCGTGCTGCAAGACGTGGCCGGCCATCTGGAGAGCTAGAACACCGAACGGTTTGAAATGCCTGCTGCGACGGCATTCAAACCGTTCGGTGTTCTAGTCGGCGCCGGGCCTCGCGAAGGTCAGAGGTGTGCGCCATCATGGCCCCGCCATGCCGCGACGTGCGCTCCTCACCCTTGGTCTCGATGAAGCCGGGCGCGGTCCTGCGATCGGGCCGCTGGTGCTCGCCGCGGTCGCGCTGTCCACCCGCGCAGCCGCCGCGCTGACCCGCGCCGGGCTGACTGACTCCAAGGCCTTCGGCGCAGGCCCTCGAGCGCACACCCGCCGGGTGGAGCTGGCGGTCCAGGTGCGAGAGCTCGCCACCTTCGTGGACGCAGAGATCGTCCTCCCCGCCGAGATCGACGCGCGCGTCGACCGCGGTGAGCTCAACGCGCTCGAGCGCGAGGTCGCGCAGCGGCTCATCGAGCGCGCGCCCCGCGCGGACCGCATCGTCGCGGACGGTCATCGCATGTTCGCGCCGCTGACCGCGCGCTATCCCTCCTTGCTCGCGGTCGATCGCGCGGAGGACAAGCACGCCGCGGTGGCGGCGGCCTCGGTCATCGCCAAGACCTTGCGCGATGACCTCTACGCTGCCATCTGCGCCAAGTACGAGCCGGAGTTTGGCAAGATCGCCGGCGGCGGCTACGTCAACGACGCCACTCGTGGGTTCCTTCGCGCCTATGCCGTGCGATACGGATGCCTGCCCACCGAGGCGCGCCGCTCCTGGCCGCACCCTTACGTCGCAGACTTGATCGCGCCCTCACCCAAGGCCAACGCCCAGCTCTCGTTGCTGTGACGTCGACCTACAGACACTTCTTGATCGAGGCGTCCTTGAGAAATCGCGAGTCATAGAAGGCAGGATCTTCTGCCCGCACCCGCTGCGCCAGCACTCGCACCGCCTCGCAATCGCCCTTGGTAGCCGCCGCCTTGGCGAGCTTGTACCAGCGCTCCGCCGGGCGCTGCGCGTCGCTGCCGCGGTCGTCATCCGCTTGCCCGGAGTCTTCGGCTTGCTCCTGCGGCTCTGGCTCTGGCGGCGCCGCCGGCGCCGGCTTGGCGGGTACTCGCGCCGGCTTGCTCTGCGGCTTGGGCGCCACCGTCGCAGGGGGCGGCGCCGGTGCTGGCTCAGCGTCCAGGGAGCCGGACCGGTCTGAGCCGCTGGCGTCCTTGCCTTGCTTGACCTTGGCTCCGGTGGCAGCGCCACCAGTTGCCTCGCCGCTGGGCCCGGCGCTGCCGGCACCACCTTCGCTGGAAGGCGAGGCCGTGCGATCGCCGCGGAGCAGGCCCAGCGACGGATCCACCGCCGAGTCCGCTGGGCTGGCTTCATCGGCCGCGGACTTGGCGTTGCGGCTCACGACCTCACGCTTGCGCCCGTCGCGCTGCGGCTCCTCGAGTTCGTCGCGGGGGCCCTGGCGGCGCAGAATAGGCGTGGCAGGCTTGGCAGGCGCCGCCGCGCTCACGTCTGGCGCAGCCGGCTGCTGCTTGTCGACCTCGAGGCGCTCGTCTGCGGCCGCGGGCATCGCCCCAGCAGGCTCCGAGCCCGGCGCCGCGCGGCGGCTTCCAGACGTCTCCGCAGGCGGCGCGGCTTCCGCCGGCGCCCCTGTGGCGACCGACGACGACGGCGCGGTCGACTCCACGGTCGACAGCCCGCGCGTCAGCATGTAGCCGGCGGCGCCGAGCACCACCACCGCGGCAGCCGCCGCAGACACCGCAGGGTGAACGGCCATCGCCATCCAGCCCGCGCGCAGCCGGGCCCAGAGCCCCGCCGGCTTGCGCTCCTGCGCTGCCTGGCGTGCCGCGGCCATGAGCAACGCCATCCCGGCCGGCGGCGGCTCCTCTTGGTGGATGCGCAGCTCGGCGAACACGCTGCGGAGCTGGCGAAGCTGCGCGAGCTCGGCGTCGAGGTCCGCCTGCTTCTCCTGCGCGCCGCGCCCGGAGGTCGCGTGCTCGTCCTTGTCGGCGCCTTGACCGTACAGCACGTCGAGCAACCGCCGATCGTGCGCGTCCAGTCGGTCGTCTTGCTGCCCGCTCATGGCGCGACCTTGGCGACGTCCTTGTACTCGTCGAGCTCGAGCCGCAGCTTGTCCAGCGCGTAGCGCATGCGGCTCTTGACCGTGTTCTCCGGCACGCCCACCACGTCCGCGATCTGCTTGAACGGCATGTCGAGAAACTCACGCATCAAGAAGACCTCGCGCTGCTCTTCTGAGAGCCCGGCGATCGCCCGCTGCATGGTCTCGTGCAACTGCTTGTTGACTGACTTTCGATCAGAGCCCATTTCTTTTGACGGCAGGACGTCAAGCAACGTGCCGCTCTCTTCGCTGGCATCCAGAGGTGCGTCCAGCGATGCGTGCTTGCGGTGCTTGCGCCTTCGCGTCTGATCAACGCACAGGTTGCGCGCAATGGTGTAAAGCCACGTCGTAAACTTGGCCTGCCGCTTGTAGGCCTCCGCGCCCTTGATGACGCGCATGAACGCCTCTTGCAGCAGGTCCTCGGCGGTCTCCTTGTCTCCAAGGAAGCGCAAGATGAAGTTGTAGAGCGGCTTTCGGTGCCGGACCAGCAAGATCTCGAAAGCGCGCACCTCGCCTCGTTGATAGAGGACCATGAGGTCTTCGTCTGCTTGGTCGTCAATCATGCGATGTGCTGGTGCTAGATCCGCGGGCTCGTTACGATTTCTGGAGAGGAGCGCGGCCGCGGGGGGCGGGGCCGCCTGGCCACACACTACCGCAACGGTCCCAGGTGGAGCAATTCACCAGCCAACGCCGATTGCATGGACCCCTTACGGAGGCTGACACGTTGGACAGAAATACGTCGCGCGTCCCTGCTGCACCAGCCGACGGATGTCGGTCCGACAGCGCGGGCATGGCGTGGCGTCTCTGCCGTAGACCTGAAGATAGCCGGCGTGTTCGCCGGTGCTGCCATCGGCCGCGACGAAGTCGCGCAGCGTGGTGCCCCCATGCGTCAGCGCATGCTCAAGGACCTGGCGGATGGCTCGCCAGAGCCCGGCCGCCGTGCGCGCTGTCAGCCTGGAGGCGCTGAGCGTGGGGCGCAGCCGGGCCAGCCACAGCGCCTCGCTCGCGTAGATGTTGCCCATCCCAGCGAGCACGCGCTGGTCCAGCACGAAGGCCTTGAGCGGCGTCTTGCGGCGCCGCGCCTGCGCCAGCAGGAGCGCCGCTCCATCGAGCGATTCATCGAGGGGATCTGGCCCCAGCACCGCGAGCGCCGGGTGTTCGCGCTCCCGGCCACGCTGGTACAGCGAGATCTGGCCAAAGCGCCGCGGATCGCTGTACCGCAGCTCACGGCCGGCCTCCAGCCCCAGGCGCATGTGCGTGTGGAGCGCCGTGGCCTCGCCAGCGTCGAACACGCGCAGCCGACCGCTCATGCCCAGGTGGACGAGGATGCCCTTGTCGCCCTCCACGTCGAGCAGGAGATACTTGCCGAGGCGGCGCAGCGCCACCACCTTGCAGCCGACCAGCTTGCGCAGCCCCGCGACGGGCACCTTGGCGCCAAGCCGCAGCGGCAGGCCGCTGGCGGAGACGGACGTCAGTCGCGCGCCGAGGATTGGCGCCAGCGTCCGGCGCACCGTCTCGACCTCCGGCAGCTCAGGCATCTTCTTCCTGCGGCCACCCAGACGGCTGCGTCACCAGCGGCGCTGGCAACGCGTTGGCCAGCGCCGCCAGCTCGGCGATCGACAGCGTCTCGCCTCGTCGGCCGCCGTCGATCGCGGTGGTGACGAACGCGGCGTCCACCGCCTCCGGGGCGAAGCGCGCGCGCAGCGCGTTGCGCAGGGTCTTGCGGCGCTGGCCAAACGCGGCCTGCACCACCGAGCGATAGCGGCCCACGTCCGCCAGCGGCACCCGCGGCGCAGCGCCGGCCAGCGGCACCAGCCGGATCACCGCCGACTCCACCTTGGGCGCCGGCACGAACGACCCCGCGCTGACCTTGGTGACCATGGACACGTCGGCGAACGTCCGCACCATCACGCCCAGCGCACCGTAGGCCTTGCTCCCCGGCGCTGCGACGATGCGATCCGCCATCTCCCGCTGCACCATGAACACCGCCCGGCGCACCGAGGCGCGCGCCTCCAGCGTGTGGAAGATGAGCGGCGCCGCGATGTTGTACGGCAGGTTGCCGCACACCGAGATGCTGTCCCCGCGCCAGCGAGCGACCATGGTGAGGTCATAGCGCAGGGCATCGACCTCTTCGATCTGCACGTTCTCCACCGTCCCCAGCTCCGCGCGTAGCACCCCCACCATGTCGCGGTCGCGCTCGAGCGCGATGACCTTGCCCTCCACCACGCGCTCGGCGAGCCGAGCCGTCAACGTGCCCAGCCCGGCGCCGATCTCGACGATCCAGTCGTCGTCGTGCTGCACCGTCGCATCGACGATGGCGCGAAACGCGCGCTCCGACGTCAGGAAGTTCTGACCGAAGGACTTCTTGGCGCCGAGGCCGTGCTTGTGCAGGAGCGCCCGCGCATCAGGAAAAGGTTCAGCGGCGGGGATCATGGGACTTGTCCTCTGGCAGGCGAGCGCACCGGTGTGGCGCCGGGCCGCCGTGGCAGCGGCGAGGTGGCGATGGCGGGCAGCTCGAGGCCATCGCGTTGCCCGCGGCGCAGCCGATGAGTGCCAGCGACCGCGATCATCGCGGCGTTGTCCGTGCAACGCCGCGGCGGCGGGATGTAGACGTGGAAGCCGTCCTCGGCGCCCGCGGCCTGCATCGCCCGGCGCAGCGCGGAGTTGGCGGCGACCCCGCCGCAGATCTGCACGTGAGCGACCTCCTCTTGCGCCACCGCGCGCCGGGTCTTTCGCACCAGCACCTCCACGATCGCGTGTTGATAGCTGGCGCAGAGATCGGAGAGCGCGGCGCCGTCGGGCTGCCCTCTGTCACGCACGTGGTGCAAGAGCGCGGTCTTTAGCCCGCTGAACGAGAAGTCAAGCCCGGTCTCCGGCGCGGTCATGGCGCGCGGCAACGCCACCGCGCGCACGTCCCCGCCTGCCGCCACCTGGTCCAGCACCGCGCCGCCTGGATATCCCAGCCCCAGGAGCTTGGCCCCCTTGTCGAAGGCCTCGCCCGCTGCGTCGTCGCGAGTGCGGCCAAGCTCGGTCACCTCGCCATGCCCATCCACGCGAACCAGCGACGTGTGGCCACCCGAGACGATGAGCGCGAGGTGAGGAAAGGGCGGGGGATCCGGTTCGAGGTAGATCGCCGAGAGGTGGCCCTCGAGGTGATGCACGCCGACCAGCGGCTTGCCGGTGACCCAGGCCATCGCCTTGGCCGTCTGCAGCCCGACCAGGAGCGCGCCCACCAGGCCGGGCGCGTTGGTGACGGCGACGCCATCGAGCTGGTGCAAGGACAGCCCGGAGGTCTCGAGCGCCGCGCGCACCACCGGCACCACGTTCACCAGGTGAGCGCGTGACGCCAGCTCTGGCACCACGCCGCCGTAGCGTGCGTGGACCTCATTCTGCGAGGCCACGATGTCCGCCAGGACGCGCACGCCGTCCTCGACGATCGCGGCGGCCGTCTCGTCGCACGAGCTCTCGAGTCCAAGGACGAGCATCTCAGAGGCCCAGGCGTCGGCGAACGTCATCCGCGGCGGCGCCGCTTGGCGAGAGCTCCAAGAAGCGCACGAACGCCGCCTTGGCCTCTCCACTGCGACCCAGCGCCTCCAGGACGCGGCCTCGGACCAACCAGCCCTCGGCGTAGCCATCGGACATGGCGATCGCGCGATCCACCGCGGACAGCGCATCATCGAGCCGGACCAGGCCCTGCAGCGCGCTGGCGCGCGCCAGGTGTGCGCGCGCGGACTTCTTGAGCGCCAGCGCCTCGTCGGCGTACAAGAGCGCGCCCGTCGGGTTGCCCTCCGCCATGGCCTTGCGCGCCTTGGCCAGCAACGCCTTGGCCTCCTTGCCCGGATCAGGCTTGGCTGCGAGGCCGGCGGGCGCGGGCGCGCCTCCGGTCGCGAGCGCGGGCGCGGGCTTGACCACGTCACCGGCCGCCGAAGCGGCGGCGCTCGCTGGCTCAGGCGGCGTTGCTGCAGCTCCCCCGCTGGCCGCGGCGCTGCCAGCGGGGTGCTGCGCACCCTTGGGTGCCTTCGGCGGGCACCCGTCGTTGGCGGGCGCTGGCTCTGGACAGGGCGCAACGCCAGGCGCCGGCGGCGGGGCGATCTCTCCGGACGGCGTGCGCGGTGGCGGGGTGCGATCCGCGGCGCGCCCGCGTAGCCACGCCGCGGTGGCCGCGATCGCCAGCACGCCAGAGAGCCCAAACAAGATCGCCGTCGTGCGTTGGGTCGTGGATCTCTCCGCCGCTGACCAGCTAGGCGTCACCGCCGCGGCCCCCGGCAGGCTCTCCACCGGCAGTCGACTACTCACGAGCCGGTTGTCGGCGACGCTCTTGTCATCTCCGCTCGTCGTGACGGGATCCGGGTCGGCCTCTGGCCCGGGCTCGGCCACAGCCTCCGCCGCGGCCTCCGCTGTATCTGGCGCTGCGGCGGCCTCTCTTTGCGCCACCGGCGAGGACCCCGCTGCGCCAGCCGCCGCGCCGATCACCCCGCTGCTCGAGCGGCGCTCGTCGCTGACGGCCTCCCCGGCGACTTCGCCGGTGGTGAGCGCCGGCTCCACCGCATCGATCGCGGCCGCAGCAGGGACCTCTCGGGTGATGCGACGCGACGCCACGGCAGCGGGGCTCTTGGGTGTCAGCACCTCCGGCTCGGTGACGCGACGCCTGACCAGCGTCGGGCGCGGCGCGCGACTCGTCACCTCTATCCCAGGCTCGGCCGGAAGCTCGCGCGTCGTCCTCCGTTGCGTCGGCCCCGACTCCGATCCAGGAGCTTGCGCGCTGGCTTCGCGGGGCTTGCCTTCGACGCGCGGGTTGGGGCGTCCCGGCCCGGACAGCTCCGGTGCCACCTCCACCGGGGCCTCCACCAGCGGCACCTCGCGCGTGATCCGCCGCGGCAAGATGGTGACCATCTGCCGCTGCGTCTCCGACTGCGCCTCGGTTGCTATCACCGGAGCCTCGACCTCGCCGGACACCTCCGCGGTGGCCGCGCCAAGCGACGTGATCATCCGGCGGGTCTCGCGGCGTGGCCCAGCCACCTCCGACACGCGCACAGCGCGCTGCTCGGTGGTGATGCGAGCCAGGGTCGCCGGCCTCGCCCCGTCGCCCGTCGGGGTCACCGTGCGGCTCGGCGGCGGTGGTGAGGATCTGCGCTTGCGCGCGAGCGCCACCGATGTCCCGGAGCCAGGCGGCAGCGAGCCAGGCCTGGTGTTGGCGCGCGCCACCAGCGGCGTGCCCTTGGTCTGGATCACGGAGAGCACCGCATCGCGACGCCGAGTGAGCGCCGCGTCGTCATCGCTGTTGGCGAGCTCGAACGCCGACTCTGGCTCGCCCCGCGGCGGTTGCGTGCCCTGCTCGGAGGACGCTCGTTCTTTGACCGTCTCGTCGGTGCGCGCCGAGCCTGGCTCACTGGTGGCGCGCACCCCGTCGCTGGCGGTGGTCGCTCGAGCCTTTGGCCCGGTGGCCGCTGCCTGGGGCGCCTGCGCCGACGAGGAGGGCGCCTGCGCCGACGAGGGTTCCACCAGCGCGGCGAAGGTCCGGACCGCGGTGCGCGGTGCGGTGATCTCGGCCACGATCTTGGCGCTCGGCTCCGACACCAGGACCTGCGGCGTAGCATCGTCCTGCCCACGCGGCGCCCCTGACACCGGGGCGCCATAGGGCGGCGTCTTGGCCGCGCGCGGCGACAGCGCCATGGCTTGCCCGGTGATGCTGCGCGATCGGCGCGGCACTTCGGGAGGAACCGCCGCCGCGAACTGCGCCGCCGGCCGCGCCGGCTCCTGCGCGGGCGCGGGCGCGAGCGGCGAAGATCCCAACCCTGGCTCGGTGCGCGCCCGGGTGGGTGCTTGCACCTCGTACTGCGCCGCGACGCGCTGCTTGACCTGCGGGAGCTGCGGAGCGTCGGGGGCTCGCTCGAGTCCAAAGGAGGTGATCTGCGAGATCGTGCGCGCCCGACCCGTGATGGTGCGAGCGACCGAGCCTGCGTCAGGCCACGCCGCCAGCTCGGGATCGATGGCCTGGGCTGCTGCCACTGCTTCGTCCACCAGGCGCAGCCCGGATGGGCGAAACCCTCCAGAGGTGGTCCCCGCCGCCAGCTCTGCCACTGCCGAGAGCGTCGAGGACACCGCGGGCATCGATGGAGGCGTGGTCGAAGGCACCGAGAACGGACCCGACTCTTCCCCTCTGGCGCGCGCCACCACGCTCTCCAGGGAGAGCCGTGGCCTGCCCTCGTCCTCCTCTGCAGCGCTCGCTTCTACCTCGACCAGCAGCCCCTGACCGTGAAGCTGGGCGATCGCCTGTAGCGCCTCCAGGTCTCCGAGGTCGCACGCGTCGATCACCGCCATCAGGCTTCGCTTGCCGTCGATGAGCCGGAGCAGCCGGTTGCTCTCGTCTGGAATCTCGCCGAGCTTCTTGGCGAGCTGATCCAGCTTCAGGTCCATGTGCGTCGACAGCGGAGGGAGCTGCTCGAGCAAGCGCGTCCATTCGTCAAGCCGCCTCATGCCCTCCATGAGCAGCGCCTGCGAGCCGATCTGGATGACCTCGCGGCGCCGCACGGTGCGAAACACCACCTCGAAGTCACCTTCGCTCCAGGTCAGCAGCCGGTAGACCGCGTCCTCGGCGGTGAGCGGGCCAGCCTCGGCGTCGATGACCTTGCCATCGCGAAAGTAGATGGCGGCCTGGTGATTGCGCTCGCCGATGAAGTGAATCACGCCCGACTTACGGCTGACCTCGATGGTCTGGATGACATCGACCACTGGCATGTCGGCGATACGTCCGACGAACCGCGTGCGCTGGTCCTTCCGCTCTTCGATCCGCGCGCGCTGCCGCTTCTGCAGCAGCATGTGGATCCGCGTGACGATCTCTTTGATGTAGATCGGCTTGGTCAGGTACTCGTCGACGCCAAGCTCGAGCCCACGGATCTTGTTCTCGATCCCGACCTCTCCCGTCAGGAACATGAAGGGAATGTCTTGCCACTCTGGCGTCGAACGTACTCGTCGGCAAAGCTCGAAGCCGTCCCCGTCGTCCAGCTTGATCTCGGAGATGATGAGGTCCGGCGCACCAACGACGATCTTCTCTTGTGCGGCGCGAGCCGATTCGGCGGTGGTGACGGAGAAGCCCGCTTTGCGCAACGATACCTCGAGCACGCGCAAGCTGCGCGGATCTCCGTCGACTAGGAGGAGGCTCTGCTTCGACACGTCCCGCCGAAATGGTATCCGAACTACGTCAACGGATCACTTTGTTGACCTCGCCGACGGAGTTTTTCGCTTCGCGGACCCGGCAATGTTTTCAATATATTGAAATTGTTTGTATATTTCAGATGACGTAGGTGAATTCCCACCTCGATTTGGCCACCTGAGATTGCGCGCAGCGCCAGTCTCCTCGGCCATCATCAGGGGAATCCCTCGTCCCCGAGTGCCCTAGCATGCGGAGCGCTGTGGAAGCTCCTTGTGAGCGAACCGGTGAGCCTACCGCGCCCCATGAGGGACGTCGCGGCGAGGCTTGCGAACTGGAGCCGTATCGCTGGCGTTCGACTCCCGACTGCTGCCAAATGCAGCCAGAATTGATCCGTTTGCGACAGCAAGCCCGACCCCAGTAGGGCAGGGGTTGATGGTTGACTTCCCGGGAGAGAGCAACCCGGAGCCATGACTCCAGACGGCCTGTGTGGCCGCCGCATCATCGTAGGGACGGGTCTTTGACCCGCCCAGCGCCCGAATGACGCCCAGACGGCCTGCGTGGCGGCTTTGTTGTCAGGCGCCACGTAAAATGCCCCCCTCGCGCCACTAAAACTGACCCCCGTCGGGAACGGGGTAACCGATGGATAAGACGCTTGAAGAGAAGTCCGGGGCGATGGTCGTCCCGATGTTGGATCCCGAAATCGTGTCCCGCATGCGGCTGCTGCGCCGAATGGGTGGGGGACTAAGCGGATCGCCCAGGAAGTAGGAGTCGCGCGCAACAGCGTGCGTCGCTACCTGCGAGAGGGTGAGGCCGCTGAGAAGCAAGCGAGGCCAGGTGGGCGGAGGCTCGATGGGGAACAAGAGGAGCAAGCCCGCGCGCTGCTCGATGGACCCGCGGCGGGCAACGCCGTAGTGGTGCGTCGACTGCTCGCGGAGCAAGAGGTCGAGGTACCCCCTGCAGCGAGCTGGCGCCCCATCGGCAGGCCAAGCGTGCGGCGGATCTCGCGACGGTCCGGTTCGAGATGGCGCCTGGGTATCAGCCGCAGATCGACTTTGGGGAGAAGTGGGTCGAGATCGGAAGGCTCCTTGTTCGAGTCTTCTTCTTCGTCGCGGTGCTGGGCTATTCGAGGAGGATCTACGTCCGTGCTTCGCTTCGCCAGCGGCAGGATGACTGGCGAGAGGGGCTCGCCGGCGCGTTTCGAGCCTTCGGAGGCGTCACGCAGCGCATCCTGATCGATCGCGCCGGTGCGCTGGTCATCGGGCAGGACCGAGAGACGGGCACGGCGCGCATCCACCCCCACCTTCGCTGCATTCTGCAGGGACTGGGGCGTGGAGGTCTCCGCGTGCCGACCCTACCAGGCCCGCACCAAGGGCAAGACCAAGTCTGGCGTCGGCTACGTCAAGCGCAACGCGATCGCCAGGCTCACGTTTGAGAGCTTCGCAGCCCTCGAAGCGCACCTCGAGCGCTGGAGAAACGAAGCTGATCGGCGCATCCATGGCACGACCCACGAGCGGGACGACGGCAGAGATCGCATGGTCGCGCGCTCGTCGCGGTCGAACCGGTCGCGCGGTAGCGTCGTCGTTGTATGGGCGGATTTTTTGAACGCCCACCCTGCATGTTGTCCTCATCGTTGCTGTAGGCGCGGGTCTTTGACCCGCCCGGCTGACGCCCAACGGCCTGTGTGGCCTCTGCATCGTGGTAGGGGCGGGTCTTTGACCTGCCCAACTGCATGAAGGGCGTCGTTGTCGTTGTAGGGGCGCGTCTTTGACCCGCCCAGCCGACGCCAGCGTGCCTGTATGGCTGCATCGTTGTTGTGGGCGATTTTTTTTGGACCCAACCCGCCTGCGTGGGGCCCCATCGTTGTTGGGCGGATCTTTGACCCGCCCAACTGCATGAAGGCGTCGTTGTCGTTGTAGGGGCGGGGCTTTGACCCGCCCAACTGACGCAAGCCACGGCTGCATAGTTGGGGCCGCGAGCACCTGAGGTTTCACGTGGAACACGTGAAGGCACCGGCCGACCGTGGGTTTCACGTGGAACACGCGAAGGCACCGGCCGACCGTGGGTTTCACGTGGAACACATGAAGGGACCGGGGGGGTTCACGTGAAACCCACAAAAGGCACCGGCCGACCGTGGGGTTTCACGTGAAACACGCGAAGGCACCGGGGCGACCGCAACCTCAGGCGCCGAGGAACGGCGATGAACCAGGCTGCGTCAGCCGGCGGGTCAAAGACCAACCCCTACAACAATGCCGCGGACGATACCCGGCGTCCGGGTCAAAGACCTGCCCCTACCACAACGCTGCCGAGCCCGATGCCGCTCGACCTCCACCGGGCATCCGCGGGCCGGGTCAAAGACCTGCCCCTACCACAACGCTGCCGAGCCCGATGCCGTGGTCGACCTTCACACCGCGTCCGCCTCGTGGGTTTAAACAGACTCCCGCCAAAGCGCTGAACACAAGGCTCAACCCAACCTTGGGCCGACTGGTGCTTGCTCAGCCTGTAGTGCAGCAATCAATGCGTCCATCGCCTCCGGAGGATGAGTTCCAATCGCGATTCGGAGCCGGGCTGACCCCTCAGCGACCGTCGGCGGCCGAATCGCCTGAACAAACACCCCTCGCGTCAGCACCCGCTCCGAGACCCTCACCGCCTCCGCGTCATCACCCACCAACCACGGTACGATGTGGCTCTCCACATCCTGACCGAATGCCTGCGAGAACCTCGTCAGGTTCGCTCGTACTTGGGCCCGCAAGGAATCGCCCTCCGGCCCCTCGATGATTTCCAGCGCTCGTAACCCTGCGCCAGACATCAGCGCGGGCAGGCCGGTCGAGTACACCAGCGACCGCGCCCGATTCCAGAGCCACCGAATCACCACCTCTTCGGCTGCCACAAACGCCCCGAAGCTCCCAAACGCCTTGCCTAACGTCCCGACCAAAACATCCGGAGTCACTCCATGCTCCGCCGCGACTCCGCGCCCTCCTGGCCCGATCACGCCAACCGCATGCGCCTCGTCGAGAACCAGCGCAGCATCCGCCTCCCGGGCGACCTGGGCCAGCCCCACCACGTCAGCGACGTCTCCATCCATCGAGAAGAGCGTCTCGGACACCACCAACCGCCGCTCACTGCTGTCTCGTGCGAGCTTTGCTCGCAGATCTTCCAGATCCCCGTGCCGATACACCACCACGTTGGCCCTGCTCAGGCGGCACCCATCAATGATGCTTGCGTGATTGAGCTCATCAGAGAACACGCACGATCCTCGCCCTGCCAGCGTGGAGAGCACCCCCACATTTGCCGCATAGCCGGAGTTGAAGAGCTGCACTCGTGGTGCTCGTAGCCAGCGGCCAAGCGCGACCTCCAGCTGCTCATGCGCCTGCGGGCCCATGATGAGCCGCGATGAGCCCGCCCCTGTCCCGGCGTGCGCAATCGTCTCGCTCACTGCGGCTGCGAGCCGCGGATCGCCAGCGAGCCCCAGGTAGTCGTTCGCGGAGAAGTTGTGGACGTGCCGACCATCCAGCTCCAGAGCCTGCCGCATCGGACCCGTGAAGGTCCGCCGCGAGCGAATCCTTCCCTTGGCCTCCAGCTCCTGCAGCACGTTCAGCGCGTCATCTCGCAAAGCCATCGTCACTTCCCAATGCAGAACCGCGCGAAGATCTCGCTCACCACCTGGTCCTCCGCCGCGGTCCCGCGCATGTCCATAAGCGCCTTGTATCCTTCACGAATATCGTATGCCACCAGCTCCCGGGGCTGGCTCGCCAGCAACCGCTGCGCGGTCGAGAAAGCGCGTGCCGCTCCCTCGGCGAGGCTACGCTGACGCTCCGTCACCAGCAGCTCCCCTTCGCCAACCGTCTCCGCGACTCCCACCAGCTCCAGCACTCGCTGACGCACCTCGCGCAGCCCTGAACCCGTCAACGAGGAGGTCACCAGCGCCTCCGATTCCGTGCGACCCGTCAGCGACTCATCGGGGCGAGCCTGGTCCGCCTTGCTCCTGACGTACAGCGTACGATCCGCATGCTCCACGACAGGCCACGGCGCGATCCCGTCGCTCACCACCAGTACGACGTCCGCCTCCGCTGCCCGCTCCTTGCCAAGCTCCATGCCGCTGCGCTCGAGCACATCCCCCGACTCCCGCCAACCCGCCGTATCGATCAGCGTCACTTGGACTCCATCCCACTCAACCTGCACCTCCACGTAGTCTCGCGTGGTCCCGGGCTGCTCGCTGACCAGCGCGCGTGCTCTGCCGGCGAACGCATTGAGCAGCGAAGACTTTCCAACGTTCACCGCCCCAACCAGCGCCACCGTGATGCCATTTCGCAGCGCCGAGCCGGCTTGATAGCTGCGCGCCAGCGCCTCACATGACGAGGTGAGCGCGCCGAGCTCCGCGCCGAGCCAGCGGCTGCTCTGCTCGTCTAGCGCCTCCTCCGGGAAGTCCAGCGCGCCTTCGATCTCCGCCAGCACCTTGCGCGCGCGGTCCTCCAGCGCCTCGAGCCCACGTCCCAGCGCACCCGCGAGCTGCGCCTGCGCGATGCGCCAGCCGCGCTCGCTGCCGGCCTCGATGACGCCTAGCAGGCCCTCCGCGCGCAGCAGATCCAGCTTCCCGTTGTCAAACGCGCGCCGCGAGAACTCGCCAGGCTGCGCCGCGCGAGCACCCCGCTCGAGCACCGCGCGCAACAACCGCGACAAGTTCACCGCGCCACCGTGGCCCTGGATCTCTGCCACGTCCTCGCCGGTGAACGACCGCGGCGCTCGCATGGCGAACACCAACACATCGTCGAGGCGCTCGCCGTCCTTGCCCCGCGCCACCGCATACCGGACCTCGCGGCCAAGCTGCTCGACCGAAAGGCCCACCACCTCCGCGACGATCTCGACGGCACGCGGCCCGCTGAGCCGCACAATGCCAACGCCGCTTGCCCCTGCACCGGTAGCTATGGCGGCGATCGTCTCCTGCATCGCGGTGCCATCACCCCGGATACGGAGATCAGTCAGCCTGCGCCAGCGCGTCGGGCACCAGCAAGATGTGGCGATCATCGCCCTCACCCTCGCTGCGGCTGCTCAGGCCAGCGATCTCCGCGATGGCCATGTGGACGATGCGGCGATCGTGCGGCGTCATCGGCTGCAGCTCCACGATCTCCTGATTGGTGAGCGCGCGCTCCGACATGCGTTGCGCCAGCGTCCGCAGGCGCTCCACTTGCTTGTCGCGAAACCCGCCGGCGTCTATCACCAGCGGCTTACCGCGCTCGCCGCGCTCGCCGTTGCGCTCGCCGCGCTCGCCGTTGCGCTCGCCGCGCTCGCCGCTGCGCTCGCGGTACACGACCTTGTTGACCAGGTGCTGCAATGCATCGATCACCACTCCGCGGCGACCGATGATGAGCTCGGCGTCCTTGGTCTGGATGTCGAGGACCACCTTGTCGGCCTCCTCGCGAACATCGATGTCGGCGGACACGCCCATGCGCTCCAGCACACCCAGCAAGAAATCACTCGCCCGCTCGGCGAGATCTCCATTCTCTTGATTCACAGCAGCCTCCATAGCTTCACCGCCTGCGCTTCTTCTTGCTGTTTCGCGCGGCGGCAGGTTCCTTCGATTGCGACGAACCCGAGGCCTGCGCCTCGTCCGCCTCGGAACCGCCCTTGTCCTCCGAGACCGACGCTCCCGCGCCGGTGCCCTTGGTGGCGGTCCCTTGTAGCTTCGCAGTGATCTCCAAGCTCTTCTTGTCGAACTTGTTCATGTACACCGAGTGGAGCGCGCTTAGCACTGTGTTGGTGAACATGTACAGCGTGAGCCCCGCCGGGAAAAACAGGCCCATGATGCCAAACATCAGCGGCATGCCGTAGAGCATGATCTTCTGCTGTGTGCTGTCGCCCGTCGCTGGCTGCAGCTTGGTCTGCAGGAACATCGTGCCCGTGACCACCACCGGCAGGATGTAGAACGGGTCACGCGCGGTCAGGTCGGCGATCCAGCCGGGAATGAACGGCTGGAGATACAGCTCCGAGGCAGAAGACAGCATCCGGTAGAGCGCGATCCAGATCGGCATCTGCAGGAAGATCGGCAAGCACCCGGCCAACGGATTGACCCCGTTGTGCTTGTAGAGCGCCATCGTCTCCTGCTGCAGCTTGGCGCGGTCGTCTTTGTACTTCGCCTGCAGGTCCTTCATCTTCGGACCCAGCGCGGCCATCGCCTTCATCGACCGCATGGACTTGGTGGTCCAGTACAGCGTCGCCGCCTTCACCATCACCGTCAGCAGCACGATGGCGATGCCCCAGTTGCCCACCAGCCCAAAGAGGAACTGGAGCAGCGACAAGAGCGGTCGCCCGATGACCTTGAACCATCCCAGATCGACCGTCTCCTTGAAGCCGGTGGGGAAGCCGGCGATCTTGTCCGCCGCCTCGAGCTGCTCGTAGTACTTCGGCCCCACGTAGGTGACCACGTCGTGGGTCATCGCCGGCCCACCAGCGCCCATGGTCGTCATCGGGTACAGCAGATCCGTCTGCATGAGCCCGAGGGTGGAGGTCGCCGAGGTGAACTTCTCCACCGCGGGCACCTTGGGGTTCGGAGCCATGGCGATGAGCATGTAGGGGTGGTCGAACCCGGTCCATTGCGGCTCCGTCACCGCGCGCGGCGCGGCGACCACTCGCTTGTAGGTGGTGGCGGTCAGCTCTCCTCGAACCATCGTCGAGGACAAGAACGCTCGCGGATGCTCGGAGCCGACGTCATCCTTCACCTCCACCTTCGGATCCTGGAAGCCGTAGCTCGTGACCGCCAGCCGTTGCTGCGCGGCCTGCGTGCCCAGCACCGAGACGGAGACTCCGAGCCGGACCACGTAGGTCTCCGGATGGACGGTGAAGGTCTTCGTCACCTCGAGAGAATCCGTGCGATGGACGAACCGAACCTGCGTCGCCGAGAGCTGCTCGCCTTTCCAGACCGCGCCATCGGGGATCACATGCGAGGACCGCGCGAAGTTCACCAGCAAGAGCCCAGGTCCGGGCCCCACCAGCTCGCCACGAGCTGCGTCGTTCGCGTACTTCTTACCGGTGAGGCGCCACGAGACGATCGCGCCATGGCGATCCGAGAACGTGACCTCGAACGTTGGAAACGTCAGGACGATGGTCTGCGCCTCCGCAGGCTGCGCGACCTTTGCCGGCACAGCGCCATCGAGCAGTACCCCCACCGGGCTCCGCGCCACCTGCGGCAGCGCTGGGGTCGGGCTCGCTGGAGCGCCGGGTACCGCCTTCTTGGCTGGCGGCGGCGGCGGCGTGGTGAATAGCTGATTCCACGCGATCATCACGACCAGCGCGAGCCCCACGGCAAGCAACAATCGCTTCCCTTGATCTTGCATTCAGTGTCGCCCTTCGTGTTCGCAGCACCCCCACCGCCCCGACGGGGGCACGGGGTGATAGCCTGCGTGAAAGAACGGATTGCAGCGCAAGATCCTCGCTGCGGCGAGCAGCGAGCCCTTCGCGGCTCCGTGAGCTTGCACCGCCTCCATCGCGTACTCCGAGCACGTGGGGAGATAGCGACAGGTCGGCGTGCGCTTCAGCGGTGAGATCACGCGCCGATAGAAACGAATCAGGGCCAGGAGCGCCCGCCTCACCAGCGGGCCTGGTAGCGGCCTGCTACCAGCCTCCGCGCCAGTCGCCATCATGGACACGCCGAGCTCGGCAACTGGCGAACAGCCCGCGCCAGGTCTTCACGGAGCGCCGCCCCGGCTACCCGAGCTGCGCTGTCCTTGGCGATGAACACGACGTCCCACCCGGCTGGTACCCAGCCGTGGGTTCGGAGCCACTCTCTCATCTGCCGTCGGATCCGATTTCGCGTGACCGCATTGCCAACCTTCTTGGTGACCGTGAAGCCAGCTCGACCAGTGGTGCCAGAAGGAGTCGCCATACGCCTCGCGACGACCCAGAGGTGCCGCCCATGCACCTTGACACCATCTCCTTGAACGGCAAGAAACTCGCTGCGTCGTCGCAGGCGCATCGCCTTGGTGATGCGTCCCGACTCCAGAGGCACGGCGAGCGCTACTTCTTGGCGGCAGTAACCGAGATCCGTTTGCGACCCTTGGCGCGCCGACGACGGAGCACCTCTCGGCCTCCGCGCGTCTTCTTACGGGCGCGGAATCCATGCGTACGTTTACGGCTCTTATTGTGTGGCTGGTAGGTGCGCTTCACGTCTGAGTCTCCGGCTACAGCGGACCGCGATCGATACTCAACCTGGTCCGAGGTGTCAAGGCGTTGGCTACGTTCTCACTCGCTTCGTTGCGGTGAACCCGCGCTTTCTACACTCCCGACTCGCCGCGGTACAGAACTTTCCACCGCCCACCTCCGCCGCGGGAAACAGCCGCGGTTTCGCGCGTGAGCGCCAATTATCCACAGCCCCATCAACATTGTGACGTCCGGAGCGAAGTGAAGTCCAAGGGTTCCGAAATAGCTCTCTTTTCCCGCTTGCTTCGCCGTTTTGGATTCTGCTAGGAACCCCCCACGTCATCTCTGTGGCGTTTCGCTTGGCCGGTGCCCGTTCGAGGCAGAGGCCGGGGGCCTGAAGAATCCTGTGGATATCTTCTGGAATAGCTGTTTTTTGCGTTCGGAGAAAGTCGCGTTGATCCCCAATATCAAAGCACTTTGGAGAAGTCCCTGATGACAGCACCACCCGTCTGGGATCAGGCCCTCGATCGCTTGCGGCCCCGCGTCTCCGCTCAGAACTACGACATGTGGCTTGCCCCCATCGAGTACGTGAGCTGGGAAGCTGGCCGGCTGCGGCTCCGCGCCCCGAACAGCTACGTAAGAATTTGGTTTGAATCGAATTTTCTCGATGCGATCCGCGCCGAGATGCAGACGGTGACCGGCCAGGATGTGGCCATCGAGTTTGATCCCGACGGACCAGAGCAGCGTGACCAGCGTGACCAGCGCCAGCGCGCGCCCGACGCAGAATCCCACGACTCGCGGGAACCTCGCAGCCGCACCGCCAGCGGCACGCTGACGCCTGACCCCACCACGAGCGCGCCAGCGAGCCCCGCAGAACCGTCACCGTTGCCGCCCAGGTCTCCTCCGCGGGAGCCGGTGATCACGGCCTCGGGATCAGAGCCCGAGATCCCTACCGGGCCACCAGAATCCGCCACCCTCAACCCTCGGTACTCCTTCGAGACCTTCGTCGCAGGCCCCTCGAACCAGCTCGCGTTCGCCGCGTCCCAGGCCGCCGCCAGCTCGTTTCCTCCAAAGTACAACCCCGTGTTCATCTGCGGCGGCGCAGGGCTGGGCAAGACCCACCTGCTCCACGCCATTGGGCACCGCCACCTGATCCACCGCCCCGAGTCGAGGGTCGTCTACCTCTCCAGCGAGCGGTTCATGAACGAGTACATCAACGCCATTCGCGCCGGCCGCATGCACGAGTTTCGCGTGCGGTACCGCGAGGGCATCGATGTTCTCCTGGTGGACGACGTCCAGTTCCTGGCCGGAAAAGACGGCACCCAGGAAGAATTTTTTCATACTTTCAATGCACTGCATGACACGCACCGGCAAATCGTCCTGACCGCGGACCGCAAGCCCCGCGAGATCTCCGACATCGCCGATCGCCTGCGCACCCGCTTTGCCTGGGGCCTCCTGGCAGACATCGAGCCGCCGGAGCTCGAGGTCCGGATCGCCATCCTGCGCAAGAAGGCGGCCGCCGAGTCCGTTCAACTACCTGATGATGTTGCGCTTTACATCGCGAGTTCGATCAAGAGCAACGTCCGCGAGCTAGAGGGCGCGCTGATCCGCCTCGCGGCCTACGCGTCGCTGTCCCGCCGCAACATCGACATGGAGTTCGCTCAGGAGACCCTGGGCGCGGCCATCACCAGCCCGCGAGAGATCATCACCGTCGAGACCGTCATCAAGATCGTGGCCAACTACTACGGCCTCAAGATCGCCGACATCAAGAGCCCGCGGCGCCACAAGTCGATCTCAGCTCCGCGCGCGATCGCCATGTACCTTTCGCGACACCACACCAAGGACAGCTACCCCGATCTTGGGCGGTCCTTTGGCGGCAAGCACCACACGACTGTCATATCGGCAGTGGAAAAGATTGCTGAGAGGCTCAAGGACGACCCCGCCCTTCGCAGCGAGATCCACGCCCTCGAAGCCGCTCTTTCGCGCTGATGACCTGCCCGTTTTGCCTGTGAACCACCCTGTGACTGGCCCTGTGACCGCACCTGTGACCAAACCAATGACTCTTTTCGCTCCCGAAGTTACCAACAGCTTGTCCACGCTCGTCCGCCGCCAACCGATCCGCCAGTCCGCCGTCACGTTGCCGTTCTAACCCGAATGATCTGGCGAGCTTGCTAAGATCCCCACAGTATCCACAGCCTCTACTTACTATCTCTTCTACAAAGATCTTTCTTCTCTAAAGAGATAGAGAGCCCAAGCTCCAAGCGAGAAGGTGACCATGGAGTTCCGCATCAACAAGACCGAGTTCCTGCGCGGCCTACGCTTTGCGCAGAGCATCGCTGACCGCAAAAGCACCATGCCGATGCTGGCCAACGTGCTGTTGCGGACGCAGGGCAAGTCACAACTTTTGGTGGCCGCCACGGACCTCAACGTCTCGCTCACCGCAGAGCTCAAGAGCCACAACGCGAGCGAGGGCGCCTTCACCGTCGGCGCAAAGAACCTCTACGAGATCATCTCCAGCGCGCCCGGGGAAGAGGTCACGCTCCGCAAGGCCGACAACCACTGGGCGGAGATCCGCTCGGCCAAGGTCGCCTACCGCATCGTCGGCATGGCCGACCGAGACTTCCCGAAAGTGCCGGAGCACAAAGAGGCCAACTTCGTCGAGATCGAGGCTGGCATCCTGCGCGAGATGATCGAGCGCACGCTGTTTTCGGTGTGCAACGACGAGACCCGGTTTCACCTCAACGGCGTGCTCTTCGAGGCCACCGGCGAGATCTCGCGCATGGTCTCCACCGACGGTCATCGCTTGAGCAAGGTCGAGCGCAGGCTCGCTTGCCCCAAGCTCACCAGCGGGGTCATCATCCCCAAGAAGGGCCTGCTCGAGATGCGCCGCTTGCTCGACAGCGGAGATACCTGCAAGCTCGCGGTGAAGACCCCGTACTTGTTCCTCGTCCAGGGTGACATCGCGCTCGCCGTCAAGCTCATCGACGCGCAGTTCCCGCCATACGAGCAAGTGGTGCCCAAGGACCCCAAGCGAACGCTCACCATCGATCGCGTTCGCCTCATCGAGGCGCTGCGGCGCGCCCAGCTCATGTCCTCGGAGACCCGGGGGGTCAAGTTGGCCATCGAGTCTGGCGTGCTCACCATCACCAGCGACAACCCGGATCTTGGCGAGGTCCGCGAGGAGCTGGAGGGCGAGTTCAAGGGCGATCGCATCTCCATCGGGTTCAACCCCAAGTACGTCGTGGAGCTGCTGTCGCAGATGAGCTCGGACCAGATCACCCTCGGCCTGTCCGGCGAGCTCGATCCGGGTCTCTTTCGTCCGCTCGCAGGCGATGAGTACCTGGGTGTCGTGATGCCGATGCGCATCTGAGCACCGTGCCTTGCGCGTCGAATCGCTGCGTCTGACCTGCGTTCGCAACCTGGCCCCCACGGTGCTCGCGCCGTCGGCGCGCTTCAACGTGTTCTCCGGGGACAACGGCCAGGGCAAGACCAACCTGGTGGAGGCGGTGTTCGTGGTGGCCACGGTGCGCTCGTTTCGCACCACGCAGCTCGCGGATCTGGTGGCGTTCTCCGCCGAACGCGCGCATATCGCGGCGCAGGTGCAGAGCCACGGCATGACCCGGCTCTATGACCTGGAGCTGCTCCCCGGCGGCAAGAAGGTTCGGCTCGATGGCAAGGCGGTGCGCCCGCTGTCGAAGTACTTTGGTGACTTCAACGTGGTCCTGTTTGCTCCCGAGGACCTGCAAATTCCCCGCGGGGCGCCGGTGGACCGCCGCCGGTTCCTTGACCGCGCCGTGTTCAACCGCAGGAACGACTACCTGCCGGCCATGCAGCGCTACGAGCTCGCGCTCAAGAACCGCAACGCCGTGCTGCGCCGCGCCGCAGACGGCGGGTTGCCCCCGCGCCAGGTGAACGAACTCCTCGACGTCTACGACGAGCAGCTCGCGGAGCTGGGCTGCGCCGTGACCTCCGCCCGAATCGCCTATCTTGGAGAGCTCCGGCCGCTGGTCCAGGCAGCGTTCTTCGAGATCACGCGCACCGGGCTGGTGGCCGATCTGGACTACGCCTGCGCGGGGAAGCGCGGCATGACCGAGGGCGCGCCGAGCCTGGACGCGCAGCGGCTCGCCCTCCGCGAGGCCCGATCCAAGGACCTGGCCCGCCAGGCCACCAGCGTGGGCCCACACCGCGACGACCTGCTGTTCTTCCTGGAGCAGCATGACGCCGGCTCCTTCGCCTCCCAGGGCCAGCTCCGCGCCATCGTGCTGGCCTGGAAGACCGCGGAGCTGCAGCTCTTGACCCAGCTCCGCGGCGACCCGCCGATCCTGCTGCTAGACGACGTCTCGAGCGAGCTGGATGCCCAGCGCAACCGCTTTCTCTTTGAACATCTCGCGCCGCGCGCCGGGCAATGTTTCATCACCACCACCCATCCCAGCCACGTCATGGTTCCGGCCGCTGACCGCCGCGACTACCGAGTCTCCGGTGGCTCAATTATCCAAGTAGATCCCAGTGGTTAAATACTAGAATCGGTGGCGCTTGGCTCTTGGCGGACAAGGGCGCCGTGTGCTACCAAAGGGGCTCGCAACGGCATGCGCTTGCTATGGCGGATCCCACAATGAATACGCAGACTTCAGGGGCAGAGTACACCGAGGACTCAATCGGAGTTCTCAAGGGCCTTGAGGGCGTACGCATGCGTCCCGGCATGTACATCGGGGACACGGACGACGGCAGCGGCTTGCACCACCTGGTTCACGAGGTGGTCGACAACTCGGTCGACGAGCACCTCGCGGGGTACTGCAACCGCATCGACGTGATCATCCACTTCGACAACTCGGTGACGGTGCAGGACAACGGCCGCGGGATCCCGGTGGGGATCCATCCGGTCGAAGGCCGTCCCACCGCCGAGCTGGTGATGACGTCGCTGCACGCCGGCGGCAAGTTCGGCGGCGCCGGGTACAAGGTCTCCGGTGGTCTGCACGGCGTTGGTGTGTCCGCGGTCAACGCGCTCTCGGACTGGCTGACGCTGGAGATCTGCCGCGATGGCGGCGTGTACTCGCAGCGCTACGAGCGCGGCATCCCGGCCACCGAGTTTGGCAAGATCGGCGTCACCGAGCGCCGCGGCACCAAGATCACGTTTCACCCCGATCCGACGATCTTCAAGAACGTCCTCGAGTTCTCGTTCGACCAGCTCTCCCAGAAGCTGCGCGAGCTGGCGTATCTCAACAGCGGCCTGCAGATCGGCATCCACGACGAGCGCAACGATCGCCGGCAGGAGTTCCTGTTCGCTGGCGGCATCGCCACCTACGTGATCGATCTCAACGCCAACAAGACCACCGTCTCCGACGTGATCTCGATCTCCGCGGACCATGACGGCGCGCAGGTCGAAGTCTCGATGCAGTGGAACGACAGCTACAGCGAGCTCATCACCTGCTTCACCAACACGATCCGCAACCGCGACGGCGGCACCCACCTGACCGGCTTTCGTCAGGCGATGACCCGGACGATCAACGCCTACGCCAACGAGTACAAGCTGCTCAAGGACGCCAAGGGCGGCCTCTCTGGTGAGGACCTGCGCGAGGGGCTGACCGCGGTGATCTCGGTCAAGGTCTCCGACCCCAAGTACTCAAACCAGGCCAAGGACAAGCTGGTGTCCTCGGAGGTCGGCGCCGCGGTGGGCGCGGTGGTCGCGGAGAAGCTGGGAGAGTACCTGGAGCGTCACCCCAAGGACGCGCGCGCCATCATCGCCAAGGCGACGCTTGCCTCCCGAGCGCGGGAAGCCGCTCGCAAGGCGCGCGAGATGGTGCAGCGCAAGGGCGCGCTGGAGCTGACCAGCTTGCCGGGCAAGCTCGCGGACTGCCAGGAGCGGGATCCGGCCAAGAGCGAGCTGTTCATCGTCGAGGGCGAGTCCGCCGGCGGCTCGGCCAAGCAAGGTCGAAGCCGCGCATATCAGGCGATCTTGCCGCTGCGCGGGAAGATCTTGAACGTGGAGAAGGTCCGCTTCGATCGGATGCTGACCTCGCAGGAGCTGACCACGCTCATCACCGCGCTCGGCACCAGCGTCGGCGGCGAGAAGGACATCACCCGCCTTCGCTATCACAAGATCATCATCATGACCGACGCGGATGTCGACGGTTCGCACATCCGCACGTTGCTGTTGACGTTCTTCTTCCGCCACTTCGGCGAGCTGTTCGACGGTGGCCACGTCTACATCGCGCAGCCGCCCTTGTACAAAGTGAAGAAGGGCAAGTCCGAGCAATACCTCAAGAACGAGGCTGCGCTGGAGGACTACCTGCTCGACAGCGTGTGCAATGAAGCCGAGCTGTCTGGGCTGGACGAAGGCGGTCAAACCAAGACGCTCGGGGGCACCGATCTCAAGGACCTGGTCAAGCGGGTCAACGAGATGCGCGCGATGCGCGAGCAACTGGACCGCCGCAGCGACTGCAGGATCAGCGGCGCCTTCGCGGAGAACGGCTTCACGCACGCCACCCTGGCCATGGACCGCCCGGCGCTCGAGCAGCGGGTGGCCGCGGTCATGGCCGACGTGAGCCGTCGCTACGGCGAGCTTGGTCACGCGGTGGCCTCCTACACGCGCGACGACGAGCACGGCACCTGGACCATCCGCTTCGCCGCGGGGGTCTTCGGGGTGAGGCGCGAGACCATGATAAGCCACGAGGTGGTGCAGTCGCGGGAGTTCGCCGCGCTGCGCGAATCGACGGCGAAGCTGCGGACCACCTTGGCGGGCGCCTTGCGTCTCGCGCACGGCGGGAACGAAGCGCGGCCGATGGGCGACTTCGACGAAGTGGCCGCCGCCATCGAGGAGCTGGGCCGAAAGGGGCTGCAGATCCAGCGCTACAAGGGCCTTGGCGAAATGAACGCCGAGCAGCTCTGGGAGACCACGATGGATCCAGAGCGGCGCAATCTTCTGCAGGTTCGCGTCGAAGAGACCGTCCAGGCCGATCAGATCTTCACCAAGCTCATGGGCGATCTGGTCGAGCCGCGGCGCGAGTTCATCGAAGAGAACGCGCTCAACGTCCGCAACCTGGACATTTGAGCTCCTCCCACGATCTCTGGCGGGCCCAGCAGCCCAGCAACGACCGCCTGCAGGTGATAGGTTCGACCACTAGCTAAGCGGTCAATCGTAGACTGCTTTTTTGACAGCAGGAGGTCGCAGGTCACTGCGACCCCGTGCGATCCCGCGGGGACGCAAGAGTTCCCGTGGCGGCACCCCGAGCGCCGATCTCGACGCTCGTTCGTCCTCGTGTTACGGGACAGCCATGAGCAGCTACCGCAGCCGCATCCTGGGCGTTGGCGCCTATGTCCCTCCACGGGTAGTCACTAACCACGAGCTGGCGTCGTTGATGGAGACGTCCAACGAGTGGATCATCGAGCGCACCGGCATCGAAGAGCGCCGCTGGGTCTCCGATGGGCAGACCGGCGCACAGATGGCCGCGAAGGCCAGCGAGCAGGCGCTGGAGCGCGCCGGTGTGCCTGCACAAGACGTCGACATGATCATCTATGCGACCCTCTCTCCGGACTACAACTTTCCGGGGACCGGAGTCTTTGTGCAGCGACTGCTGGGTCTCAAGGAGATCCCTTGTCTGGACATCCGCCAGCAGTGCACCGGCTTCATCTACGGACTCTCCATCGCGGACTCCTTCATCCGCAGCGGTCAGTACAAGAACATCCTGGTGATCGGCTCGGAGATCCACTCCTCCGGCATCGACGTCACCACGAGGGGCCGCGATGTCGCGGTGCTCTTTGGTGACGGCGCGGGCGCCGCGCTGGTGGGGCGCGCCGTCGATGACCAGCAGCTGATCCTGTCCACTCACCTGCACGCCGATGGCAGCGAGGCGGAGATCCTGTGGACGGAGTATCCGGCGAGCTGTCACAACCCGCGCATCACCGTGGAGGCGATGAACGAGGCGAAGCACTTCCCGCGCATGGTCGGCAAGAAGGTGTTCAAGCACGCGGTCACGCGGATGCCTCAGGCCATCATGGAGGGCATGGTGAAAAACCAGGTGCAGCTCAAAGACATCGACATGGTGATTCCGCATCAGGCCAACTTGCGGATCAACCAGATGGTGGCGCAGATGATCGGGCTGCCGCCCGAGAAGATGCACAACAACATCCAGAAGTACGGCAACACCACCGCCGCCTCCATCCCCATCTGCATGAACGAGGCGATCGAGCTGGGCAAGATCCAGCGCGGTCACCTGGTGTGCCTGGTGGCCTTTGGCGCGGGCCTGACCTGGGGCTCGGTGTTCCTGCGTTACTGACCCGCTTGCAGGCGACACGTCACAGGCGGCCACCACCTGGTGACCACCAAGAGAAAATGTGTGCCGGCATGCGATTTGGCGGCGCCCGGCGGCCCAATAGGGTAACTATGCATTGTTGCAGAAGGTCCTTGCGCCACCCGCGCCGCGCGCTCCTGTGCCATGCAGGGGGCGAGCGGCGGTTGTCGCCGTGAGCCTTCGCACACGGCGACGGCAACGCTTCCCAGCGGTGCGGCAATGCGGCATCGTCACGTGTCGGACGAGCCGGGCGGATCTTTTGGGCCCAAACGGGCAGACGCTGGCGACTGACCGCTTCCTACCTTCGGTGATCATGACACGCTATCTGATCGTTGCGCCGCTAGTCCTGCTGCCTGCTGTCGCGTGGGCCGAGACGACCTTCGAGGCTGGCTTGCTGGTGGGAGGCCACCTGTTCTCGGACTCCAGCGAGCTTGGGGTGGCCGACGCAGATGGACAGCAATCGCTCAAGTCCTTCGCTGGCGGTGGTGGCCGGATGGGGCTGGCGCTGGGCCAGCGCCTGGTGCTCGAGGGCGAGGCGATGGTGGTGCCGACCAAGACCTCGCCAGGCGACGCTGGCGCCACGATGATCGGCCTGCGTGGTCACGCGCGGCTCAATCTCTTGACCGGCAAGGTGCGTCCGTTCCTGCTGGCCGGGTATGGAGCCCAGTTTCTGCGTACCAGCGCAGCGCAGATGGAGAACGACAGCGATCAGGCGATCCACTGGGGTGGCGGCCTGGCCATCGGGCTGACTCCGGTGCTGGAGCTGCGCCTCGATGGCCGGCATCTCATCGTGCCGGACCGCACCAAGGCTGGCGCGACCAGCGAGTTCGAGGTCAGCGGGGGGATCGTGGTGCGCTTTGGCGTCAGCAAGGGCGCCGCGCCGCCGCCACCCAGCAGGCCCGTCGTCGAGGAGGAGCCGGTTCGGCCTCCGCCGCGCCGGGGCGGGGACCCCGACGCTGATGGCGACAGCGACGGGATCAACGACGACAAGGATCGCTGCCCAAGTCAGAAGGAAGACCGCGACGGCTTCGAGGACGCTGATGGCTGCGCCGATCTGGACAATGACGGCGACGGTATCATCGATGCCGCTGACCAGTGTCCGGATCAGCCGGAGACCAAGAACGGTTACCTCGATGACGACGGCTGCGCCGACCAGGTCACCACCGAGCTGGTGGGCTTCACCTTTCAGCGCAACTCGGACAAGTTCGATCCGGCCGCAGCCGCGCTGCTCGAGCGTGCCTTTCAGGTCATGAGCCGAAACACGCGGCTCAACGTGGAGATCTCCGGACACACCTCGGAGGGCGAGACCAAGCCGCTGGAGCTGTCGATCGCGCGTGCCGAGGCGGTGAAGGAGTACCTCGTGCGACGGGGAATCTCGGAAGAGCGCCTGCGCACCGTCGGGTATGGAAACGACCGACCCACCGCGACCAACGCCACTCGTGACGGTCGTGACAAGAACCGTCGAGTCGAGTTCCGCCTGGTGCGGCCCGACGAGTAGCGCGGCATTTCCTTACTGGATGCTGGTAAGAGCCGCTCGCAAGCCGCGGCTCCGGTGGGCCGAAAACTGTCACTGACGGCCGCAATTTGCGCATTTCCTGGCGCGGTGGTCGGCACCACACCTACCCAGGGTTCTCCTGAGCTTGCGCGCTGCGGCTGGCTCAACAACCAGGTCTTCCGGCCGAGTGTCTCTGGTGGAGTCCACAGGAGACCTCATGCCCCCGCAATACGCGGTTCTCATTTGCGACGATGACGCCGACGTTCGCGCGGCGATGCGACGGACGCTGCACGCCTATGCCGTCCACGAGGCCGCGGATCCGCGAGAGGCGATGGCCGCCTTGAAGCAGCACCGGTTCGCCGCGGTGGTGAGCGACTTCTCGCTCAACGCCGACAGCGACGGGCTGGAGTTCCTTCAGATGGTGAAGCTCCTGTATCCGGAGCTGGTGCGGTTTCTGGTGACGGGCACACGTGATCTGGATGTCGCGCTACGGGCGGTGAACGAGGGCTCGGTGGATCGCTTTTTCCTCAAGCCTTGGGACGATCTGAAGCTGCAGTCGGCGCTGGAGCTATTGCTGCATACCCGCCAGGATGACTCTGCGGACTCCATGTACTGAGTGGCCGCTGGCGAGGGCGAGCGTCCTGGCGTGACATTCGCAGGCGAAACTCCTGGCATGGGAGCCCTTCAAGCGTGGCGGCGGTGGTTTGGTCGGGAGCTGGTCGGGGAATCACCGAGGTTCCTGGAGGCGCTACGGGTCCTCCAGTGCGTGTCCAAGCGCGACTCGACGATCGTCATCACCGGCGAGACGGGCACTGGCAAGGACCTGATGGCACGTACGGCGCACCGCGCGTCTGGCCGACGCGGACGGTTCATCCCGGTCGACTGCGCCGCGCTGCAGGACTCGCTGGTCGACTCGGAGCTGTTTGGCCACGTGCAGGGCGCGTTCACCGGCGCGCATCAAGCGCGGGAGGGGGTGTTTCTCGCAGCCCATGGAGGCACGCTGTTTCTCGACAAGATCGGTGAGCTGTCACCGTCGGCGCAGGCCAAGGTGTTGCGCGTGCTGGAGGACCGGATGGTGACGCCGGTGGGGTCGGACGTGAGCGTGCCGGTGGAGGTGCGGCTGGTGGCGGCGACCCACCGCAACCTTGCCGAGATGGTGCAAGACGGCAGCTTCCACGCAGAGCTGTACTTCCGGCTGTGCGTGGTGAAGATCGACCTGCCGCCGCTGCGCGAGCGCGGCGATGACATCGACCGGATCACCGACGTGACGGTGGCCCGGCTGAGCGAGCGGCTGGGCAAGAGCGTCCTTGGCATCGACAAGGACGCTCGGGATCAGCTCCGCGCGCAGCCATGGCCTGGCAACGTGCGCGAGCTGTGCTCCTGCCTGGAGCGCGCAGTGCTGATGGCGAGCCCCGGGCCTCTCACCGTGGAGAAGCTCCGTTTGTCGCGGGTCCGCAGGTTGCCACCGCGCATTCTCAGCGCGGTGAGCGCGGTGTCGCCCCTCGATGGATCGCTGGACCTGCGGGCCACGCTGGAGGCGGTCGAGCGCTTTCTGATCAGGCGGGCAATGGAAGCAGCCGGTGGCGATCGAAGCAAAGCGGCGGAGCTCCTCGGATTGTATCCTCGTCGTTGAACGCGCAGCAGGCAGGTCGACGCTCCCCGGCAGCTCAAGCTCTCCTGCTTCTGCTTGCTCGTCGGCCGGCTTCTACCTGCACCTACTCGCCTGACTCGCGAGAAATCTGCTTACGAATCAGCGAACTAGAAACGAAGCAGGGTGCGGCTGGACCCGCGTCGGTGTCCATTGGCACCCTGGAAATACAATGGCCACACGAGCTGAGCGGCGCACGTCGACCAAGAATCAGCTACTTCAGACCTGATGTATTGAATTTCAACTTACAATAAAATCAGTAGGTGATTGGCCCGTAGTTCGCAATGGGGATCTGCCATGCAAGAACTCCAAGCGTGGCGGCGGTCGTTTGGTCCGGAGCTGGTCGGGGAAGCGCCGAAGTTCCTGGAGGCGCTGCAGGTACTCAAGTGCGTGTCTGAGTGCGACTCGACGATCGTCATCACGGGCGAGACCGGCACTGGCAAGGACTTGTTGGCGCGCACGGCGCACCGCGCGTCTGGCCGACGCGGGAAGTTCATCCCGGTCAACTGCGCTGCGCTGCAAGACTCGCTGGTCGAGGCGGAGCTGTTTGGCCACGTGCGGGGCGCGTTCACGGGCGCGCATCAAGCGCGGGAGGGACGCTTCCTCGCGGCCCACGGAGGGACGCTGTTTCTCGACGAGATCGGTGAGCTGTCACCGTCGGCGCAGGCCAAGGTGTTGCGCGTCCTGGAGGACCGGATGGTGACGCCGGTGGGGTCAGACGTGAGCGTGCCGGTGGATGTGCGGCTGGTGGCGGCGACCCACCGCAACCTTGCCGAGATGGTGCAAGACGGCAGCTTCCGCGCAGATCTGTACTTCCGGCTATGCGTGGTGGAGATCGACCTGCCGCCGCTGCGCGAGCGCGGCGATGACATCGACCGGATCACCGACGTGATGGTGGCCCGGCTGAGCGAGCGGCTGGGCAAGAGCGTCCTTGGCGTCGAGAAGGATGCGCGGGAGCAGCTCCGCGCGCAGCCGTGGCCTGGCAACGTGCGCGAGCTGTGCTTCTGCCTGGAGCGCACGGTGCTGATGGCGAGCCCCGGGCCTCTCACCGCGGAGGCGCTTCGCTTACCGCAAGTCCGTAAGTCGAGCCCGCGCATCAATCCTGGTGCCCAGAGCGCGGCGCTGACCCGCGCGCTAGGCGCCCTCCAAGGGCCCGGCGGAGAGGCGCGGGCGCTGCTCGGCGACTCGATGGATCCGCGGTCCGGCGCGCAACGGCGTCCGCAACCTCCCAGCGCAGGCGAGTCGGACTCGCTGGACCTGCGGGCGGCGCTGGAGGCCGTTGAACGCTTCATGATCGGGCAGGCGATGGACGCAGCCCGCGGCAACCGGACGGAAGCCGCAGCGATCCTGGGCCTCAATCGCACCACGCTGGTGGAGAAGCTGCGCAAGTACGGCGTGTGATCAAGGCGCGCGCACGCCCGCGAGGATCGGCACGAGCTGCAGCGCCCCGGGCAGGCCCCGCGCCGCGCCTCATTCAACTGGGTCGGAGTCCGGATCCCCGGGCAGGCCCCGCGCCGCGCCTCATTCAACTGGGTCGGAGTCCGGATCCCCGGGCAGGCCCCGCGCCGGCCTGGTCAGGGCCGGCGCCGCCGTCGAGCGCCTCGTCGGGATCGGGGACCGTCGCGTGCGCCCCGGACCGCTGCCCAGCCGGGCCGCTGCCAGCCGGGCCGTTGCCGGCAGGGCTGTTGCCGCCGCGAAAGTCCTGCGGGTCGATCCGATGGGCGCGCAGCAGCCTTCGGAAGTTCGCCCGGTCAAGGCCGGCGATCCGCGCGGCCTCGGCGACCACGCCGCCAGCGTGCGACATCACGCGCCGCAAGTACTGCACCATGAAGGCATCGATCATCCGCCTGCGGGCGTCGCGCAGGACCTCGATCTCGCCATCGGGCTCTTCCGGGCGGGTGTCGGCCTCCACCTTCTTCCAGGCCTCTTGCATGTTCTCGATGTCATCTGGAAGATGCTCTGGCAAGATCAGCTCGCCGGTACACAGCGCGGTGGCGCGCTGGATGGCGCTCTCGAGCTGGCGAACGTTACCGGGCCAGCGAGAGCTCATCATCCGGTCGAGCGTCGCCGGGTGTAGCTGCAAGGGGCGGCCGCTCTTTGCGTGCTTGCGCAGGAACAGCTCCGCGAGCATGGGCACGTCCTCCATCCGATCGCGCAGCGGCGGCACGGTGAGGCTCAGCACGTTGAGCCGGAAGTAGAGATCGAGCCGGAAGTGACCGCGGTCGATCGCTTCTTGCAGATCGACGTGGGTGGCCGCGATGACCCGCAGGTCCACGGCGCGGACGGTGTTGGTGCCGACCGCGCGCACCTCGCGCTCCTGCAAGGCGCGGAGGAGCTTGGCCTGGAGCGGCAACGGCATGTCGCCGATCTCGTCGAGGAGGAGGGTCCCATGGTGGGCCTCCGCCAACAGGCCAGGCCGATCTGTCAAGGCTCCGGTGAAGGCGCCCCGGACGTGACCAAACAGCTCGCTGTCCACCAGCTCCGCGGCCAGCGCGCCGCAGTTGATGGCGACGAGCGGGGCCTCGCGGCGGTCGCTGAGCTGGTGCAGGGACCGCGCGACCAGCTCCTTGCCGGTGCCGGTCTCTCCGCGAATGAGCACCGGGTGCGGCTGGGTCGCGAACTGGGAGATCTTCCTCCGCAGCTCGACCATGACGGCGGAGGTGCCGACGAGCTCGGAGCTGTTGGGCCGAAAGGCGCTTGCGTGCAGGTCAAGGATGACCTTCACCAGCTTGCGAGGGAGGATGGGCTTGGTGAGGTAGTCCGTGGCCCCCATGTGCCAACTCTTACGGACGTAGTCGCCCTCCGTGAACGCGCTGAGCATGATCACCGGGATCGAGGGGTTGAAGCGCCGCAGGTGGCTCAGCACATGGAACCCTGTCAGCTCGGCCTTCAGATCGATGTCGAACACGCATACGTCACAAGTGAGCCGGCCTTGATCGATCATGGTCATCAGGCGCGCCGGATCATCGATGCTCTCGACCTGAAACCTCGGGTCGCGTCGGAGCATGTCGCCGATGTGTGGAAGATCGTCGAGCACGAGCAAGCGGATGGGTGCCACGTGATCCGCTGTAGACTCGGACATACTAACTAGCTCCCGAAGACAACACCGCGGACATCCTAGCTCGGTTTGCAGGCCGGCGGAATATTTGCTTTCCACTCCACGCGCCGAGATGCACGAGATCGCGGACCTGACGTCTTGAGAAAAACCGTTAGCTTGGATCTTGGCGCTACCTGGCCTCCCGGGGCCGACGCCAGCAAGCCGCTCACCTGCACGTCACGACGCCCAGCTCCGCGCGCGCTCCGGCCGGGCCCGCGTGCTGGATCAATGGTTACAGCGAGATGGGGATGTCAATGAACAGGTCGCCGAAGCGCGCGCGGCGAGGACGGCGCGCGCGCGGTGTGCGCGGGGACGCTGCACATGTGCAGCGTCCTCCGTGGAGCTACTGGTGGCCGGGGAGCCGGATGATGAACGACGGGCCATCGCCGCTGGCGCGATAGTCGATGCTGCCGCTGTGGGCCTCGCAGGCGAGGCGACAGAAGTAGAGCCCGATGCCGCGCTTGCCGTTGCTGCCACGTGCGTACTTGGCGAACAGATTCATGCGCAGCTCTTCTGGGATGTACGGCCCGGTGTTGTGGACGGTGATCTCCACGCTGGAAGGATCCGCCGGATCGGCGTGCGAGGCGACGATCCGGATCTGGCCGCCGGGGTTGCAGTAGCGCACGGCGTTCCCCACCAGGTTGTGCAGCACGCGCTCGATGAGGGCCTCGTCGAAGTAGCCCTGCAGATCCGGATCGCAGGACACGCTGTGTCGGATGTTGCGCCCGATGGACGGTGCGTGTACATCCATCACGTCCATGAGCACCGTGCGCACGGTGTTAAGCTCGCAGCGCGGCTTGACCGCGGCGTCTTCGAAGCGGGAGATGTCGACGAAGTTCGCCACCAGACCGGACATGCGGCGCAGCGCGCGCAGCGTGGAGCTGAGCGCCTGTTGCTGATCTTCGCCGAGCATGAGGACGCCGGAGAGATACGTCATGTTGCTCAGCGCCACCGCCAGGCCGTTGTTGAGATCGTGGGCCAGGAGCGCGCCGGCCTCCGCGCTGTAGGCCAGCAGGCGATCGGCGCGCTCACGCGCCAGGCGGGTCTCGACGTAGGCCTGCTGCGTCCGCGCCGCCGCGATCATGCGCCGGCGCAGCTCGGCCAGGTTGGCCGGCTTCACCAGGACGTCGTCAGCGCCGGCGTCGAAGGCGCTGGTCCGCGTGGCGTCGTCGTCCTCGCCGCTGAGCACCGCGACGTACACCGCGGGGCCGTGCAGCCGCTTGAGGCAACGCACCACCTCGAGGCCGCTGGTGGGCATGTTGAGATCGACGATCGCCAGATCGGGCGGCGTGGTCTCCGCCTGGGCGATCGCGGGCGCGCCGTCGTCTGCGGTGACCACGTGGAAGCCGGCGCGGCTCAGCATGGTGGCGGTGGTCTTGCGCACCCGCGGGTCATCATCGACGACCAGGACGCGTACTCCCTGTGGCCCCGAGGCTGGCGAGAACTCCCCCGTGCCGTCTGCGTGCGTGCTGTCGTTGATCACGGTGCTTGCCTCAGCGTTCTTCTCGAAGCCACGGCGCGCGTGGATTGCCAGAGCCATGCCACCGTACGTCGGCGCAAGCTGGGCTTTCTATAAGGCTCGCAACCCCAAGCTTACCGGAGCCGACGTCAATCACGACGGTGGCGCGCGGGAGTGTCGCGCGCCGCGCGAGGGAGTGTCGCGCGCCGCGCGGGGCGCGGCTGGCTCCGCGGCGAGTCCCCGAGGGAAATCGCGTGAGGCCGCCGGCTCAATGATCCCAGCGCGTGGCCGATCCCTCGTGAAGATCATGACGGCCACGCAAGCCTCTTTGTTGGTCGCCGAGGTGCCACCCAGGTCTCTGGACGAGGTGTCCCCGGTGTCCCTGGTTGACGTGCTCCTCGAAGCCGCGCTGGTGGCCGAGGCCGACTTCCTCTGGATCGAGCCCGTCCCGGGCTCCGAGCAGCGCTACGCCGTCAGCGTGCAGCAGGACAACCGAACGCTGGCGATGACCACCGTGCCGAGCGCCCTGGGCATGGCCGCCATCGCCCGGCTCGCGTTCCTCTGCGAGGTGGACCTCCTGACGGTGCGGGCGCGTACCGGGTCGACGCGGCTGCGCCGGGGCGACAAGGAGTGCGAGCTGGTCTTGACCTTGCGGCCAGGCCCCGCGCTACGAGCCGAGGCCACGCTGGTGCGGCGCGGGCCGCGGCTCCTGGTGAGCGGCCAGCGCTACCTGGATCTGGCGGTGGGCGAGAACGTCGATCACTACCGGGTCCTGGCTCGGATGGGCGCAGGCGGGATGGGCTCGGTCTACAAGGCCGAGCACGTCTCGCTCGGGCGCGTGCATGCCCTCAAGGTGCTGCACGGCGCGGTGCTGGCGCGGGACAACGACGCCTCCGAGCGCTTCCTGCGCGAGGCGCGGGCCGCGTCGCGTATTCGCCACGCCAACATCGTGGACGTCTTCGACTTCGGCTACCTGCGAGATGGGCGGCCGTACTTCGTGATGGAGCTGCTCTCTGGCACCAGCCTGGGCGACATCGTCGACCGCGGGGCGCTGCCGCCGCCCAAGGCGATCGCCATCGCCAAGCAGCTCGCGTGTGCGCTGGCGGCTGCGCACGAGCGCGGCGTGATCCACGCGGACGTGACGCCCTCCAACGTCCTGGTCAGCGACGATCAGCGCCTCGATGTCAAGCTGGTCGACTTTGGCCTGGCCGAGCTGCGAGACGGCCTGGAGCGGCCAGGGGACCCAAACTCCGAGTACGTGCTGGGGACGCCTTCGTACATCTCGCCAGAGCAGATCCAGGGGCGCGGGGCGACGGAGCTCTCGGACCAGTACTCGCTGGGGGTGGTGCTCTACGAGATGATCACGGGGCGTCCGCCCTTCGCGGACCGCAACGTGCGCGAGCTGTGCCTCAAGCACCTGCGCGAGCCGGTGGCAGAGCCAGTGAGCCCGCACGGCGCGCTGCCTCCGGAGTTGACTCACCTGCTCCTGCGATGTCTGGAGAAGGCGCCGGCCCAGCGTTTTCCAAGCATTCGAGCCATGCTCCTCGATCTGGAGCACGTGGAGTCCATCGTCGAGCGTCGGGGCTGGCGGCGCTGGCTGGTGAGGTGACCCGTGGACACGAAGATGCCCGCAGAGCAAAGCAGCCTGCCGCTGGTGGTGTGCGTGGACGACGACGCGGAGGTCCTGGCGGTGGTCGTTCGCTGCGTCAAGCTGGAGCCGGTGCTGGTGCGCTCCACGCAGGACCCGCATCAAGCGCTGACCTGGGTGGCGGCCGAGGAGGTGGCGGTCCTGATCTCGGACTACGAGATGCCGGAGATGTCGGGGGCCGATCTGCTCGAGGCCGCGCGCAAGGTGCGGCCGTCGACGGTGCGGGTGCTGGTCACCGGACGCAAGACGCTGGACACCGCGATCGACGGCATCAACCGCGGCGAGGTGTACCGTTACGTGTCCAAGCCGTTCGAGACCGAGGTGGTGCGCGGCGTGGTCCGGGAGTCGGTGGCCAAGTACCACGAGCTCTCCGAGGGCCGCCACGAGCGTGAGCTGTCGCAGCGCCGGGCGCAGCTCACCGCGGAGCTGGAGCACGAGTTCCCGGGGATCACCTCCATCGTCCGCGAACGCGACGGCGCCTATCACCCCGCGCCCAACTGGAGCCAGGTGGTGGGGCTTGATGATCTGCGCGCGCTCATCCCTTCGTAGCCAGGAGACTCCCAGATCCATGGACGTCATGAACGCACAGGGCAGCGGCCGGATGGCCGCCGCCACCGGCGCGCGCGCAGAGGGCTCGGCGCGTCCGGCGCGCGCGATCACCAGCGAGGGCTCAGCGCCGCTCCAGGGCGACGGCAGGGTCTCGCTCCGCAAGGCGAACGCCAACGACCGCGAGCTGATCTGGGAGTGGACGTTCTCCTCCGATCTGCGCGCGCTCATGCGGCCGATGCGGGTGGTGCTCTACAAGGACTACGAGCGCTGGTTGTTCCTGCGCCTGGCAGATCGTCAGACGCCGCTGTGGGTCATCGAAGAGGCCGGCGCGCGCAGCGGCGTGGTGCTGATCGATCGCCATGACAAGCAGGCGCTGCCGCGGCTGTCGATGGTGGTGAGCCCGCGGCAGCGTGGTCGCGGGCTTGGTCGGCACGCGCTGGCGCTCTTGTGCGCGCAGTGGCAGCACCCGCTCATCGCGGAGGCGTTTGCAGACAACCTGGCGGCGGTGCGGAGCCTGGAGGCCGCGGGCTTTGGCCGGGCCAACGAGCGACGCCACGACGGCAAAGTGATCTGCACGTACCTGTGGAGTCCGTGACCGAGGCCGGAGGCGTCCCCGGTGGTGGCTGGACACGCTCGTTCTCGTCGGCGCCGGTGCCACGCGACCTGGCGTGAGCGCGGAACTTGCACCACTACACCCACGCTTGTTCCGGGCGACTATCAGCGACGAGGGAACCCCTCTTCTTCAGGAGCCTCGATGTCCGGCCAAGCCGCATCGTCTGTTGTCCCGCGCGAGAACCTCACCCTGCCGGACTCGGAGCTGAGCGAGTGTCTCTTCGAATCCGACCTCCCGCCCACCGTTGCGCGCGCCGTTGCGCGCGCCTCGCGGCTCGGTGGCGCGAGCCGCACCGCCCCAGCCGCGGAGGCCGTGCGCGGCCAGGCGCTGCCGGCGCGGCGCCGACAGGTCCATTCATGACGGCGACCGTCCATGGACTGGGTGGGGCGGGGAGCACGCTGCGACTGCTGCTGGAGGCCACGCCCATCCCGCCGGGCTTCGAGGATGGCATGACGCCCGATGACGTGAACGCCGACGAGGTCATCGAGGCGTTCGAGCGCATGCGCGACGCGCGCGACGCGATCATCGACGCCGCGGCCGGAGACTGGGACATCTCCGATCCGGTGGATGTGTCGCTCTTGACCGAGCTCAACGAGCGCGATCAGCTCTGGCGCCGCGCGCTCAACGAGGCGCTGGCCAAGATGACCTCCGAGCAGCTCGCCGCCGGGCCGCTCGGGCGCGGCGACGACTGACCGCCGTGCCGGTCAGCGCTGCATCGGTCAGCGGTGCGGCGGCCAGCGGGCAGCGTGAGCCGCGGAAGCGCCCGAGGCCCGCTCGTCGCCGGCGGCGCTCGGCGGGCGCGCCACGCGCACGTCAGAGCAACGCGGGGAAGATCGCGAGGGTGCGCTCGGCGAGCGAGCGCGCCGCCTCGATGGCGCCAAAGGTCTGCGCGAGCTGCCCCGAATCCACCGCGGCAGGTTCGGCGAGCGCTGGCGGCGCCGGCTCCAGATCCTCGGCGATGGCGGCGGCGTCAGAGAGCACCGACAGCGCGAGCGCGAGCTTGCTCTGCAGGTGGGCGAGCTGAGAGGCGGCGCGCTGCAGGCGCTCGTGCAGCGGGGCCGCGGCGTGCAGGTCTCCGTTGGCGCGGGCGGCGGCGACCAGCAGCGGCAGGATATCCACGGTAGCCGTCGCGCCGGGCGCGGGCGCGGCGGCGGTCAAGGCGGCGGCGCTCACCGCCAGGCCTGGCGGCGGACCGAGCACGGTGACGAACGTGGGGGACACGGCACCGGCCAGGAGCACCCCCCCGCCCGAGAACGGCGCGATCTGAGGGTTGGCTCCGACCAGGACAAACGAGCCATCAGGCCCGCGGGTGTTGGCGGCCTCGATGGCAGAGAGCACCAGGTCGCCAAGGAGCGGAGTGCCGCTCGTCGTGGCGGACGAGGCCATCATGCCGAGCGGCCGGCGCCGGAGGATGGCGTCTGCGTGGGCGACCGACGACGCGATGACGGCGATGGCCTCGGTGGTGTGCAAGAGGCGCACCTGGCTCGTGTGGATGGACTGCAACATCCTCTCGGTGACCGCTCGGGGCAACTCCTCGGGGGCAGGGTCGCGCTCGGCCATCGGGGCCACGCTCGCCGGTTCCCCGCGAGCCGGCACCGCCTGGGGGGGCGGCCGGTTCGGAGTCAACGACGCGGTGGCGAGAGCGATGAGGCGGTCTCGAATGCGCATGGAAGCTCGCGGACTGGGTGGAGAGGAGAAAACGAGGGCAGCAAGAAACGGCAGAGAGGGAGCACAGCAAGGGGAGGAAAAGCGCAGAGACGTCTAGTCAGCATCGGCCAAAGTCGCGAGAGGTGCAGACCGAGTTCGACGCCGAGCGCGAGCGTGAGATCCGCATCAAGGCCAGGGACCGCAGCGAGGTCTCGCGGCCCGTCAGTCAGCCTCGCCCGCGCCTCGCCGGCGCCTTGCCGGCGCCTTGCCCGCGCCGTCACGCCCGTCACGCCCGTCACGCATGTCAGAGGGTGGTCAGCAGACAGATGGGTGAGGTGGTGCGCGTGGGTCTCGCGGTCGCGTTGTAGCCGGCCGGCTCGCTCTGCTCGATCAGGTTCCTGACGCTGTGCGCTGCGATCGCGGCGAGCAGCGCGGTGGCCTCGGCCTCGATCCGCACCGCGGCCATGATGTTGCGCAGGGGCTCCGGCAGCCCCTCGCGTCCTCCGGCGGCGGTGAGCAGCGACTCGATGCGGCTGCAGATCTGGCTCTGGTGGCCAACAAGCCAGCTCACCCGCTCACCGGCGAGCCTCGAGATCGCGCGCCGCTGCTCGGCGAACGACGCCCGGAGCTCGTCGATCAGCAGCCGCAGCTCATCGAGAGACTGGGCGGAGGTGCGCCATCCTTTCACGGCCAGCCCTGGGCACGCGCGAGCTCATCGTCTGCGATGCGCGAGGCTAGCTTGTCGAGGTCGATGGCGTACTCGCCGCGCTCGATCTGTAGCCGGATCTGCTCCAGCCGCGCGGCCATGAGGTCGGTCGCCGCGCCAGCCTGTACCGCCGCGCCGGCGGAGGACAGGGTGACGACAGCCGCTTCATGCTCGAGCGCCGCAGGCCGCGTGGCCGGGGCTTCGGAGATGGTTCGCTCGGAGATGGGGGTCAAGACGTTGGGGTCGATGCGCATGGGTGTTCCTGTGGAGTCGATTCGGCCAACCTGAGACGATGGATAGGCCTTCTTCTGCCAGAGAAGTCTGGGCCATTTTTGGTGTGTACAAATACAACTAACGACCAATTCGTGAGCTGATTCAGGCTCGCTGTCTTCGTAGTGGTTCGGGGGTCTGGATCTCGGCGCGCAGGCGCAGGATCGCCCGAGCGTGAAGCTGGCAGATGCGCGCGGTGCTGACGCCGAGCACGGCGGCGATCTCGGTGTAGGTGAGCTCCTCGTTGTAATAGAGGGTGAGGATGAGGATGTCGCGCTGCTCGAGGTGAGTAAGGGCGGCGCGGATGCGGCGCATGGCCTCGAGGTGAGCGGATTGGCGCTCGGGGGAGTCGTCGGCGCCGGTGGGCAGGAGCGCGTCGTCGGTGGTCTCGAGGGCGCCGACGGTGACATGGATGAGCTGCTCGAGGTTCTCGCGGTACTCCTGCACGGAGACGCCGAGCGCGGCGGCGATGGCCTCATCGTCAGGGGGGCCGCAGTGCTTGCGCTCGAGCTCGGCGATGGTGGCGCCGATCTTGCGGGCGAGCTGGCGGACGCGTCGGGGCATGATGTCTCCTCGGCGGAGCTCATCGAGGACGGCGCCGCGGATGCGCTTCTCTGCGAAGACGAGGAAGGGCTCGTTGCGAGAGCCGTCGTAGCGCTCGGCGGCCTCCAGTGAGGCCGAGCAGGCCGGCGGCGACGAGGTCATCGCGGGAGATCCAGTCCGGGCAGCGGCGGGCCATGCGCAAGGCGATGCGCTTGGCGATCTCCAGGTGCTCGGCGATCAGGCGGTCGCGCGGGGGAACGTCCATAGGGGTTCGTCGTGGGGGGCATCGTGGGGTTCGTCGTGGGGGGCATCGTGGGCTCCTCGTAGGAGGTCGTCGTGGGCTGATCTCCGCGCGGGCTCTCGTCGTGGATCGGGGGAAGTCGTGCGTGGATGGTCATGGCGGGGCCGGTGGGCTTGGGCGTGATCTGGGGGCGGACGCCGAGGCGCCGATGTCCGTCCGTTGTTCGATCTCGGCGCGCAGGCGGGCGATGGCGCGACCGTGGAGCTGACACGCGCGAGGTGGTGACGCGCAGCACGGTGCCGATCTCGGTGAAGGTGAGCTCCTCGTTGTAATAGAGGGTGAGGATGAGGATGTCGCGCTGCTCGAGGTGGGTGAGGGCGGCGCGGATGCGGCGCATGGCCTCGAGGTGCGCGGACTGGCGCTCGGGGGAGTCGTCGGCGCCGGTGGGCAGGAGCGCGTCGTCGGTGGTCTCGAGGGCGCCGACGGTGACATGGATGAGCTGCTCGAGGTTCTCGCGGTACTCCTGCACGGAGACGCCGAGCGCGGCGGCGATGGCCTCATCGTCAGGGGGGCCGCAGTGCTTGCGCTCGAGCTCGGCGATGGTGGCGCCGATCTTGCGGGCGAGCTGGCGGACGCGGCGGGGCATGATGTCTCCCGGGCGGAGCTCGTCGAGGCGGTCGCGCGGGGGGCGCGGTTCATAGGCGTTCATCGTGGGCTCCTCGTGGGCTCCTCGGCTGGGCGCGCGCTGGTCATAGAGGGGCCGGTGGGCTTGGGCGTGATCTGGGGGCGGACGCCGAGGCGCCGATGTCCGTCCGTTGTTCGATCTCGGCGCGCAGGCGGGCGATGGCGCGACCGTGGAGCTGACACACGCGCGAGGTGGTGACGCGCAGCACGGTGCCGATCTCGGTGAAGGTGAGCTCCTCGTTGTAATAGAGGGTGAGGATGAGGATGTCGCGCTGCTCGAGGTGGGTGAGGGCGGCGCGGATGCGGCGCATGGCCTCGAGGTGAGCGGATTGGCGCTCGGGGGAGTCGTCGGCGCCGGTGGGCAGGAGCGCGTCGTCGGTGGTCTCGAGGGCGCCGACGGTGACATGGATGAGCTGCTCGAGGTTCTCGCGGTACTCCTGCACGGAGACGCCGAGCGCGGCGGCGATGGCCTCATCGTCAGGGGGGCCGCAGTGCTTGCGCTCGAGCTCGGCGATGGTGGCGCCGATCTTGCGGGCGAGCTGGCGGACGCGTCGGGGCATGATGTCTCCTCGGCGGAGCTCATCGAGGACGGCGCCGCGGATGCGCTTCTCTGCGAAGACGAGGAAGGGCTCGTTGCGAGAGCCGTCGTAGCGCTCGGCGGCCTCAGTGAGGCCGAGCAGGCCGGCGGCGACGAGGTCATCGCGGGAGATCCAGTCCGGGCAGCGGCGGGCCATGCGCAAGGCGATGCGCTTGGCGATCTCCAGGTGCTCGGCGATCAGGCGGTCGCGCGGGGGCGAAGATTCATAGGCGTTCATCGTGGGCTCCTGGTGGGCTCCTGGTTTGGGCCAGCGCGCGCTGGTCTCCGAGCGAGCCCTCGTCGCGGACAAGGGAGAAACTCCGTGCAAGGATGGTCATGGCGAGGCGTCGTCGATCTCGGCGCGCAGCCGGGCGATGGCGCGGCCGTGGAGCTGACCCACACGCGCGGGGGTCGATGCCAGGTGCGTGGCCGTCGATGCTGGGCTTCATGTCGCCTCCTCCGACGCGGGGGCGTCGCGCGTCCACGCGGTGTGGCCAAGGCCAGCGCGAGGCCGGGCCAGCGCGCGCTCGACCAGGCGAAAGGCGCGGGCAGCCGGGCACTGCGGGCAGTAGCGCAGCAAGGGCACGCCCTGGCGCGCGGACTCGCCGACGAGCGGATCGGCCGGGATCGCCGGCAGCGCGGTGAGCGAGACGTCGAGGAAGCGCTCCACGAGCTGGCTCAGGCGCGCGACCACCTCCTCGGCCTCGGCCTGTGAGCTGACGCGGTTGGGCAAGACGTAGACGTGGTCGAGCTTGCGCTCGACCGCGAGCACCTTGATGCATGCGTAGGCGTCAGCCATCGACAGCGGCTCCGGGTTGACGACGACGATCGCGTCGCAGGCGGCGCTCCCGAAGGTGGACTGCGACAGGCCAATGCCGGCTGCCACGTCGATGACCAGCGAATCGAAGCGGTGCATCAGGGACGCGATCACCTCGAGGATGCGGGCCTGGCCGGCCGGGCCGAGCGTGGCCAGCAGGTAGCTGCCGTTGAGCGCGGGCAAGAGGTGAATGCCATGCACCGGCACCAGGACGTCCTGGGGCGCGGTGCCGGCCAGGGCGTCGAGCAGGCTCCGCTGCGGCGCCACGCCGAGCAGGAGGTTCAGGTCCGCCATGCCGAGATCCGAGTCCACGAGCAAGGTGCTGGCGTGCTGCTGGGCCAGGGCGACCGCCAGGTTGATGGCGATGGTGCTCTTGCCGATGCCGCCCTTGCCTCCGGTGACGGCGATCGAGCGCTGCGGCGGGTGGTGTGGCTCGCCGGTGACGATGCGCAAGGGGACGGTCACGACCCCCCCTTGCGCGAGCGGTCCGCGGGGTCGCTGCAACAGCGCGGCGCGTGATGCGGATCTTGGGCAACCATCATGAGGCCTCCTGTGCGGCGATCACCGCGCGAGTCGAGAACGGCAGCGTGGGGTCTACTTCGCGGTAGCTGAGGACCGACAGGCCAGGGGCGTGGCGGGCGGCGAGCGCGGCGGCGGCGCGGCGGATGTCAGGGGCCACCACCAGGAGCGCCGGCTCTTCGCGCAACGCCAGCGCGCGCGCCTGGGTTGCCATCGCGTCGCCGAGGCGCGACACCGCCGCGGCATGAGCCGGGGTGTCGTCGCGCAGGAGGGCCTCGGCGCGCGGGTCGATGACGAGCGGGCGCAAGGTGCCATCGGCGCTGAGCCGGTCTCGCGACAGCCGGCGGTGCAAGCGCTGCCGCACCAGCTCGGTGAGCTGGTCGGGGTGCTTCACCGAGGGCGCGTGGTCGGCGAGCGCCTCGAGGATGGTGCGCATGTCGCGGATCGGCACGCCCTCACGGAGCAGGTTGCGCAGCACCTTGATGAGATCCGCCATGGACAGGTGCTGGGGCATCAGCTCCTCGATGACGTTGCGGTGCTGGCGCGCGGCGATGTCGAGCAGCTCCTGCGCCTCCCGCCGGCCGAGCAGCTCGGCGGCGTGGCGGCGGATGAGCTCGCCCAGGTGGGTGGCGATGACGGCCGCTGGATCGACGACGGTGCAGCCAGCCGACTCGGCCCGACGACGCTCGCCGGGCAGCAGCCACTTGGCGGGGAGCCCAAACGTCGGCTCCGTGATGTAGGGCCCCGGCAACTCCGTGAGCGAGCTGCCGCGCGGATCGATCGCCAGGACGCGGTGCGCGTGGACCTCGCCAGAGGCGAGCTGCACGCCGCACAGGGTGATGCGATAGCCGCCGGGCCGCTGCTGCAGGTCATCGCGGATCTGGATCGGCGGGACGATGAGGCCGAGGTCGACGGCGAGCTGCTTGCGCAGCGTGCCGATGCGGCGCAAGAGATCGCCGCCGCGGCTCGCGTCGACGAGGCCCAGGAGATCTAGCCCCAGCTCGAGGCCGAGCAGATCGACCGGGAGCATGGCCTCCAGCTCGCTGCGCTGCATCTCGGGCGCTGGCCTGGCGGCCGGGGCGGCGGCGGCGGCGGCGGAGGAGGAGGAGGAGGCCGCGCCTGGCTGCGCTGCGGCGCGCCGGCGGGACACCGGCGCGCCCGCGCGGTGAGCGGCGTAAGCGACCGCGGCGGCGAGCGCGAAGAACAGCCAGTGCGGCATGCCCGGCAGGAGCCCGACCGCCAGCAGCATCACCGCGGCGATCCGCAACGACCGCGGTTGCCCCAGGAGCTGACCCGACAGCGAGCTGCCGAGCGCCTCCTCTTCGCTGCGGGTCACCAGCAGCGCGGCGCCGGCGGAGACCAGCAGCGCGGGGAGCTGCATGGCCAGCCCCTCCCCGACGGACAGCACCGTGAAGGTGTGGGTGGCCTCTCCAAGCGGCATGCCTCGCTGCACGACGCCGATGAGGACGCCGCCGATGATCTCGATGCTCAGCATCACCACCGAGGCGATGGCGTCGCCGCGCACGAACTTGGCGGCGCCGTCCATGGCGCCGTGAAAGCTGGCCTCGCGCTGCACCGCCTGCCGGCGCGCGCGGGCGACGGGCTCGGCGAGGCCCGCGTTCGCCTCGGCGTCGATGGCGAGCTGCTTGCCCGGCAGGGAGTCCAGGGCGAAGCGCGCGGCCACTTCGGAGCTGCGCTCGGTGCCCTTGGTGATGACCACGAAGTTGATCACCACCAGCAGGAGGAACAGCGTGAGGCCGACGAGGAAGTTGCCTCGGATGGCGAACTGCCCGAACGCGGCGACGACCTCACCGGCGGCGTGAGGGTCGGAGCCGGTGAGGATGAGGCGCGCGGCCGCGACTCCCAAGGACAGCCGGAACAAGGTGGCCAGCAGCAGGATCGAGGGGAACGCGGTCAGATCGGTGGGGCGCTCGGCGTAGAACGCGACTAGGAAGGTGAGCGCCGCGAGCAAGAAGCTGACGCCGAGCAGCAGATCGAAGAGCACCGGCGGCAACGGCGCGATGGCCACGCCGAGGATGCCAATGAGGGCGAGCGCCATGAGCCAAGAATCTCGACCGCGGGGTTGGGTCATGGGCGGCTCTCCTTGGTGCTACGTGCCTGCGCCAGCGCCTCCGCGGCGGCAGGCCACAGCGACGCCGGGAGCTGGGCCCCCTGCGGCAGCGCGCACAGCGCGCGCGCCAGCGCCGAGCGGACGACGAGCGGCCGGCCGTGGAGCTGCGCCGCCGCCAGGATCTTCGCGGTGGCGCCGCGGGTGCCGCTGACCACCACGGTAGGCGCGGCGGCGCCCGCGTCCAGGCGGAGCGCCGCGGCGGCCTCGCCAGGGGCGACCACCACGAAGGACGCGGTGGCGACCGCGCTCGCTACTCGCTTGCGGCTCATGGCGCGGCGATGCTGGTTGCGGCGCGCCTTGATCGCTGGATCTCCTTCGAGCTCACGGATCTCGCGCCGCTGTTGCTCCGGGGTCATCCGCGCGCGCCGCCACCACAGGTGCCGGGCCAGCGCGACCTCGGCCAGCGCGAGCGCGCCAAAGGCCAGCGCCGCGGCGAGCAGCGCGGCGCGGCAGGCGCCGACGAGAGCGTCGAGCAGCGCGGGCGCGCTGGCCGGCGCCGCGCCCGCGGTCAGCATCTGGCGAGGCGCGCCGGCGAACCAGAGCAGGAGGCCCACCGCGGCGAGCCGGAGCAAGGTCGTCGCGGCGCGTCGAAGGACGGCGGACAGCCCAAGGCGCGCGCCCAGCCCGGCCCCGGTCCCCGTCGAGCGCCAGGGCCAGCGCAACACCGGCGGCCACCCAAGCTGCAAGAGCGTGGCCGCCGCCGCCGCCAGCGCGGCGCCGCCGACGATGGGCACGGCGCCATGCAACGCCACGCGGAGGCCTTCTTGCGCGAGCTCGCTCAGCAGCGCGCTGCCTGCGAAAGGCGCGCCGGGTTCGCGGCCTGCCGCGGGCACCTCGCCAAGGCCGCGGCAGGCGCGCTCGGCCAGAGCGGTCAGCGCGCGCCAGGTGGCTGGCGCCGACAGCAGCAGGCCAGCGGTGCCGGCGAGGAGCGCCGCCGCCGCCACGGCTTCGCGCTCCCGCGGCACGTCGCCGCGTCGCCGCAGCTCGCGCAGGCGCGCGGCGGTCGGGGGTAGCGACGCGCTCATGGCGCCTCCGCGAAGGGCACGCCGAACGCGGCGACGGCGCGCTCGGCGAGCTCGCCAAGTCCAGTCACCAGCGCGTCAGCGCTGGACATGGCCGCGGCGCCGCCCAGGAGCAGCACCGCGGAGAAGCCCACCGCAAACAGGCTGGCCGCGGGCACCGCGCGGTGGGCGATGGCCAGCGCCAGGTTGCCCACCAGCCCGGCGAGCACGATCGGCGCCGCCAGGCCCAGGCCATAGCTGACGGCGGAGGTGCCAAGGTCCAGCGCGGCGAGCGCGGCGTGCTGGAGCGTGTCCGCAGGCTGCGCGGCGTTCCCGCTCGGCAGCGCGGGTGCGGCGGCGGCATAGATCAGCGCGTCCAGCCCGCCTGCTCCCAGGAACGCCAGGCCGGCGATGGCGCGGGACAGCCCCACCACCGCGTCGTCGTCGGCGCCGCGCTGGGTGTCGTACTGCGCGGCGAAGTGCAGGCCAACACCAAGGCTCATGAGCTGACCGGCGATCTCGGCGGCGGCGAGCGCGAAGCGCGCGGTCATCGCCACCACCAGGCCAAAGGCCAGCTCCAGCGCGGCGGCAAAGGCCAGCGCCTCGAGCGCCACGGGCGCGGGCGCGGCGCCGGCGCCCAGGGGGGTGAGCAGCGCCGTCGTCACCACCACCAGGCCGAGCCGCACCCGGCGCGGGGCCGCGCCATCACCGAGCACGGGGACCGCGGCGAACAGGCCCGCGACGCGGGCCAACACCAGCGTCGCGCTGGCGAGCTCCGGCGCGACGGTCACCATGACCGCGGCTCCTGTTGCTCGCGCGCGTTCTCGGCGGCGCGAGCAAAGGACGCCACCGCATAGCGCTGCAGCCGCTCCAGCATCCAGTGGCCCGCCAGCCAGGCGACCAGGAGCGCGGCCACGAGCTTTGGGGCGAAGGAGAGCACGCTCTCCTGGAGCTGGGTGGCGGCCTGGAGCACGGCCACCACGAGCCCCACCGCGAGCATCGCCAGCAAGAAGGGCGCGGTGACCTGCGCGGTCACCGCGAGGGCATCGCGCCAGAGCGTCAGCAAGGACTCGCCGTTCATCCGGCCGCTCCTTGCAGCAGCGCCTCGACCACCAGGTGCCAGCCATCGATGAGCGCGAACACCAGGAGCTTGAGCGGCAGCGCCACCACGTACGGGGGGACCATCACCATGCCAAGCGCGGTGAGCACGATGGCGGCCAAAAGGTCGATGACCAGAAACGGCAGCAAGATCGCGAGGCCGATCGAGAAGGCGGTGGACAGCTCGGAGAGCACGAACGCGGGCACGGCGATGCGCAGGGGCACATCGTCTGCGGTGGCTGGAGAAGGCTCCTCGGAGACGCTGTAGAAGGTCTCCAGGGAGCGCTCGCTGGTGCGGGCGACCAGGTACGTGCGCAGCGTCGGCGCCGCGGCGGCCAGCGCCGACGTGGCGCTGAGCTTGCCTTCGAGGTACGGCGCCAGCGCCGCGTGATGGAGCGCGCCGGCCAGCGGCGCCGCGGAGAACGCTGTCAGCATCAGCGCCAGGCCGGTGATCACCTGGTTGGGCGGCGCGGCGGGAGTGCCAAGGCCGGTGCGCACGAACCCGAGCACGACCACGAAGCGCACGAAGTGGGTGCAGCACAGCACCGCGGCCGGCAGCAAGGTCAGCGCGCCGAGCGCGAGCGCGACGCCGAGCGCGCCCAGCGGCGAGGACTGGCTGGAGCCGGCAGGGAGCGCGTCGCCGATGGCCTGGGCGACCGAGGAGCTGGTCACCAGCGCGCTCAGGTCCGCCAGCGCTTGCGCGCCTTGCGCTGGCGCCTCCAGCGACGCGGCGGGGGCGAGCGCGGCGCTCATCACCAGCGCCGCTTGCATCACGAGGGCCTCCGGCGCCGGCGTGCCGGCGCGTAGATCGCGTGGCGGCGAGGCCGCGCGTCGGTGGCCTTGATCGCGCGTGCGACGTCGGTGGCCTTGATCGCGCGTGCGGCCGAGGCGAGCGGGGGCGACGGTTCGACCTGCGGGTCGGCTGACGTCGGCGTCGACCGGGCGCTGACCGGAGCCTCGCCGCCGCGGCGACGAGCCCGGGTGGTGGGGCAAGCTACCTGGCGGCGCCGCGGGGAGTGAACGACGGCGCCGTCGGTGGCGCCGTCGGTGGCGCTGTCGTCAGTGGCGCTGTCGTCAGTGGCGTCGTCATCGGTGGCGTCGTCATCGGTGGCGTCACTGTCAGGCGCCGCGGCAGGCGCGGCACGCGGGGCCAGGCCGGTCGCGCTCCACCGGTCCAGCACCTCCACGGCTTGCGGCGTGATCGCGACCAGGATCTCGCGCTGGGACGCGCGCAGCCAGAGGACGCGCGCGCGTCCCCCAAGCGCGGCCTGCGCGATCACCTCGACGCTAGCGGCGGCGCCGGCACGGGCGCGCCGGCGGCGGGCCCACGGCAGGAGCAGCAACCCCAGCGCGGTGAACCCCAGGGCCAGGGCTGAGCCCGCGGAGAAGGGCGCGCCGCGCGCGACGCCGGGCCGTGGCCGGCCTACGCTCGCTGGCGTCGAGGCGTGACCCTCGGCGGGCGTCGTGATCGTCGGGGCCGAGCGTTGCCCTGGCGTCATCGGGATCGAGGGGATGCTCGCTGGCGACGCCGGGGTGGTCGGCCGCGCGAGGGGGGCCAGCGGGGCCGGGGACAGTGGCGCGTGGGTGGTCGCCTGCGCGTGGGCGACGCCGGTGGCAAGCGCGAGCGCCAAGCTCGCGCCGCCCAGCCGCAGGAGCTGCGCGCGAGCCGAGGGCGCGCGCGGTCGGCGCGGTCGGCGCACCTGCATGGCTACTTGCCTCCCTTCACCAGCTCGAGGATGCGGACGCCGCATCGATCGCCGATGGCGATGGCTTCCCCTCGCGCCACCAGGCGCGACTGCACGCGCACGTCGAGCCGCGCGCCTGGAATTTGCTCGAGCGGGATCACGCCACCGGGCACCAGGAACTGGCTCAGCTCGCCGAGCGGCAGCGTCACCCGCGCCAGCTCCACCACCAGCTCGACAGGCACGTCGCGCAGGAGCGCGGACGCGCTCGCGTCGGTTGGCCTCGCGTCGGTCGGCCTCGCGTCGGTCGGCCTCGCGTCGGTTGGCCTCGCGTCGGACGCGCTCGCGTCGGTTGGCCTCGCGTCGGTCGGCCTCGCGTCGGTTGGCCTCGCGTCGGGCCTGACGGCCTGACGGGCTCTTGGGCCCTCGTGCGAGGCGGTGGTCTCTTCCTGCACCGCTGCACACGCCGCGGCGTCGGGCACCTCGGGCACCTCGGGCGCCTCGCTGGCGCGGCCCTCCGGGACGGCGCTCACGGCTGTCCTCCGTCTCGGTCTTCCGGCCACTCCAGCTCTTGCACGTGGATCGCCAGCAGGCCGTGCTCCACCACGGGCAAGCCCCACGCCTTGCGCACGCCGCCGACGAAGATGGGCACCCTGCCGCCGAGCCTGGTGTCGAGCGCGAGCTCCGCGCCGGGGACAAGGTGTCCGCGCTCCACCTGGCAGCGCCCCAGCTCGACGACGACCTCCAGCTCCACGCCCTCGAGCTGGTGCGCCAGCTCCGCGCTAGCGCGGTGATGTCGGGTGGTCAGCGCGGTCATCGCTGGCGCGGCCAGCACCACGTCACAGCGACCGCGCAGGTGTCCGGTCCACGTCAGGACGAGTCGGACCGCACCGCCAACGAGCGCCTCTCCGGCGCCCGGATCCGCGATCGGGGTGAGCTCACCAAGTCCGCAGCGCGCCCAGGCGGCCACCGCGCTCGCAAGCAGCGCTTGTCCGGCGGGCGCGAAGAGCCGCCGCGCCGCCTCGGTGAGCTTGCGGCGAGGCTCCGCTTCGCCGAGCGCCACGCCGCAGCGCAGCGCCGCGAGCTGCTCCACCAGCTCGCTCGACGCCTCCAGCCACACCGCGGGCACGCCGTCGCAGGTGGTCATCCCCCGCCATCCGGGGACCGGCGCCGCGCGCTCTGCGCTCTGCGGCCTCGTCAACGCGAGCTGCCAAGGCTCCGGCGCGAACGCACGCAGCCGGTATCGCAGCTCGGTCACCAGCTCCGTGGCCCAGGCCTCCAGCGGAGACCTGGGCTCCGCCGAGAGCGCGGACGCCGAGGTCTGCGTTTTTCGGCGCGGCTTCGGGACAGCAGAATCCCGAATCGCGGCGGCGATGGCTTCGAGCTCGGCAGGAATCAGAGCGGACTCACTCACGTCCGCTTTGAATTGCAACGATCGATCCGGATCTCTCCTTGGCTATAGAGTGGCGGAACTCTTACCGCCGGGTCCTGGGCTTGGGGTCGCTGTCGGCAGACATGACGGGGCCCCGCCGAGATCGACGGCGCGCTCGCTTCGGGTGCTACCCCAACACCTCCCCACGGCCACGGCCTGCCTGACGGGGTAGGTTGCGGCGAGGCTTCGTCGTGGTTTCCATGAGCCTCATGGGTCCCTCCAAACATCAGCTCGCGGATCGAGACGTCAAGACTTCCACCGCGACGCCATCAGCGGTGGGCGCAGCCCCGCAGGGGACATCGCCCACCGAAGCTCCCGAGGATCCGGCGGTCTCGGAAGATCAGGTGGCGCCGCTTCACCGGGTGAAGGCTTCGCTGTACCACGCCTCCACCGCCGCCGCCGAGCAGGGCATGTCGCTCGAGGAGTTCATGCAGCTCGCGTGGTCCATGTACGTCGATGCGCGTCCTGGACTGCGGGAGCACCTGGCGGAGGTGACGCTCGCGCAGCAGCTCCAGGAGCTGCGGGCGCAAGGTCGCATCGGGCTGGCGTAGGGTTCCCGGTCGCCCCGAGGCGACCGGCTCGCGCGGCCCGGGGCAGCTTTGGGCCCAAAAGCAGGCTCGCGGTGCTCCGCGGTCGGCGCGAAACGTTCTCGCCCGCGCCGATGCGACGCACAACCACGCATTGGCGCCTGGATTGGCGGATGTAACTGCATGTAATCTGTGGAAATGGCAGGTCAGGTCAACGTCATCGGTCATCCGCTGGTTCAGCACAAGCTGTCGCTGATGCGCTCGAAGGAGACGAGCACCAGCACATTCCGCAACCTGCTGCGAGAGATCAGCATGTTGCTGGCGTACGAGGTCTGTCGCGATCTCCCGACCACGCCGACCGAGATCGAGACGCCCATCGCCAAGACGATGGCGCCCGTGCTCGATGGCAAGAAGATCGTGCTCGTGTCGATCTTGCGCGCCGGCAGCGGCATCCTCGATGGCATGCTGGAGATCTTGCCTTCGGCGAGAGTGGGGCATATCGGCCTGTACCGCGACCCCAAGACGCTCGACGCCGTGGAGTACTACTACAAGGTTCCGGAAGCGATGGGCGACCGCGACTGCATCGTGATGGATCCGATGCTGGCCACCGGGAACTCTGCGGTGGCGGCGGTCGATCGCCTCAAGGCGAGCGGCCCGCGGTCGATCAAGTTCGTCTGTCTTCTGACCTGTCCGGAAGGCCTGCGCGCCTTTCACTCCCACCACCCCGATGTCCCGGTGTTCACCGCATCCATTGATGAGCGGCTCAACGAGAAGAGCTACATTGTCCCTGGACTCGGAGACGCCGGGGACCGGCTGTTTGGTACGAAGTAACCCGTTGTAGCGAAAAGAGGACGTGCGGTGATCGGCCAGCTCGTTGGCAAGTACCGGATCGCCGAGAAGATCGGCGAAGGCGGCATGGGCGCGGTGTACCGCGCTGAGCACGTCGTGCTCGGGAGCCCTGCCGCCATCAAGGTGCTGTTGCCGCAGTGGACGCGCAACCGCCAGGTGGTGGATCGGTTTCTCACCGAGGCGCGCGCGGCCAGCGCGATCCGCCACGTCGGCATCGTGCAGGTGTTCGACGCCGGGCGCCTGGACAACGGCCAAGCGTACATCGCCATGGAGCTGCTGGCCGGCTCGTCGCTGGCGGACCTGCTGGAGCGGCGCGGCACGCTGACGCCGCCGCTGGCGCTGGCGGTGGGCGGGCAGATCTTGGCTGCGCTCGACGCCGCGCACGTGGTGGGCGTGATCCACCGCGATCTGAAGCCAGACAACATCCAGCTCGTCCGCGACCCCACCGCGCCGAGCTTCATCCGGGTCAAGCTCCTCGACTTTGGCATCGCCAAGCTGCTGTTCGACGCCGAAGGGCGCCGGCTGCCCACCGCGGGCGGCGCGCTCCTGGGCACGCCGTCGTACATGTCGCCAGAGCAGTGCGCTGGCCACTCGGTGGACGCGCGCTCCGATCTGTACTCGGTGGGCTGCATCTTGTTCGAGATGCTCACGGGCCAGCCACCCTTCTATGGCGACACCAGCGCCGACATCGTGGCGATGCACCTGCACGAGCCACCTCCGCTCTTGCGCAGCGTGGATCCCACGCTGTCGCGTGAGCTGGAGCAGCTCGTGAGCCGGATGCTGGACAAGGATCCAGAGGAACGCACGCCGTCGGCGGCGTGGGCGCTGGCTGCGCTCGAGCGCGCGGTGTTCGACGCGCCGGCCAACGCGCCCACCGCGGTGGCAGCGCCGCTGGTGCTCGCGGCGATGTCCGCCGGCCCACCAGCGCTGCCCGGTGGACCTGTGCCGTTGCCGCCGCCGGCGTCGGGGCAATACGGCGCGGCGATGCCGGCGCGGCCGCCCGGGTTGGGGCAATACAGCGCGATGTCGGCGCCGCCGGCGTCGGGGCAATACGGCGCGGCGATGCCGGCGCGGCCGCCGGCGTCGGGGCAGTACGGCGCGGCGATGCCGGCGCGGCCGCCCGGGTCGGGGCAGTACGGCGCGGCGGAGTCTGCGGTGCCCATGCCTCCATGGTTGCCGCCAGGTGGCGGGCCCGAAGCCCAGGACAAAGAGGGATCCTCCCACGCGCAGCCGCGGGTCGCGCGCATCCCCTCGATGGCCCGCGACGTCCTGCCAGGCGATCAGGAAGAGGACGACTTCCATCACATCGACACCGGCAGCGAGACCGCCATCTTTGCGCCGGTGGATGACACGTCCGAGCACCCGGCGCTGGAGCTGTCCGACGTCCGCCCGCCGCCGCAGCGACCGCCCACCCCCATGATGATGCAGCAGCTCGCCGAGCTGGAGCTGATGCAGCCGCCGGTGCGCATGTTTGGACCGCTGCCACGCGCCGAGTGGGCGGTGGAGCTGCCCCCGGCGCCGCCGGTGCCGCGGCGCTGGCTCCCGTACGTGGTGATCGCGGTGGCGGTGGTGATCGCCATGGTCGCCGTGTTTCTGATCGCGCAGAGCGCCGAGCTGCCCGCCGCGCCGTGAGCTGCTAGCCGCGCCGAGCTGCCCGCCGCGCCGTGAGCTGCCCGCCGCGCCGAGCTGCCCGCCGCGCCGTGCCGCTGCCCGCTGCGCCGTGAGCTACGAGCCCGAGTGCGCCGCGTGGACGATGGCCATGCTGACCGCGGTCTCCACGTCAGGGGCGATCGACAGCCGGCCAGGCACCCGCCGGATGCCGGCGCGCTCGAGGAGCTCGGCCACCTCCGCTTGGAGGCCCGCGAGGATGACGTGGGTCTTGGAGCGCTGCAGCCGCTCCAGCACCGACTCCACCGCCACCAGGCCCGTGGCGTCGATGGTGGGGACGTGCTTCATCGACAGGATCAGCAACCTGGCGGTGTGATCGGAGTTGTGCAGGGCATCCATCGCGCTCTTGGCCGCGCCAAAGAACAAGGGCCCGGCGACCTCGTAGAGCCGGACGCCTGGCGGCAGCGAGTAGGTCTCGGTGCTGCGCGTGTCGAGGACGACCTTGGTCAGCACCGCCATGCGCCGCATGAACAGGAGCGCCGCCAGCACCACGCCCACGGTCACCGCGAGCACCATGTCGAAAGCGACGGTCAAGACGAAGCAGGTGAACATGACCAGGACATCGCTGCGTTGACCGATCCGCGCCAGCCGCAGGAAGTGCAAGATCTCTGACTGGTTGCGCGCCAGCACCAGCATCATGGCCGCCAGCGCGGCCAGCGGCAGATACGACATCAGCGGCGCCAGGACGATCACGCCAGCCAGGATGATCACGCTCTGCAGCGCCGCGGCCAGCGGCGAGCGGGCCCCGGTGCGCAGGTTGGCGGCGGTGCGCGCCACCGCGCCGCTGGCGGCGATGCCGCCGAAGAACGGGCACACCATGTTGGCGATGCCCAGCGCGATGAGCTCGGCGTTGGGGTCGTGCTTGCTGCCAGACACGCCGTCGACCATCATCGCGGTGTTGAGCGATTCGATCGCCGCCAGCGCCGCGATGGCAAACGCCGACGGCAGAAGCTCACGGATGACCTCATACGAGAGCACCGGCGCGTGCTCCAGGTGCCACGGCACGAGCGGCAACGGCGGCAACGGCGGGATGCCGCGGATGACGTGGCCATCCACCGAGGACGAGAACGTGCCGCCGATGGTGGCCACGTGGAAGTCCGGAATCAGAGATCCAGCGGCGAGCACGAGCAGCGACACCAGCGCCAGCGCGGTCAAGGTGGCGGGCACTCGACGAGTGACGCGCGGGATGCCGAGCAGCGCGACCAGCGTGGTCGCCCCCACCAGCAACTCCCAGCCATTGACGCCAGAGAGTGACCGCGCTACCTGCGCCACCTGCGCCAGCACGCTCTCGCTGCTGCCCACCGGCAGCCCCAAGAGCGGCCGGAGCTGCAAGAGGACGATCACCACCGCGACGCCGGAGGTGAAGCCGGTGGTGACCGGGTGCGGGATGAACTGCAAAAACCGCCCCATGCGCGCGAGCCCCATCACCACCAGGAGCGCGCCAGCCATGGCGCCGGCCACCAGCAGGCCGCCAAAGCCGAGCTTGTGCAGGATGGGCAGGATCACCACCACCATCGCGGCGGTGGGGCCGGTGACCTGCGCCGGGCTGCCGCCGAGGAGCGCGCAGGCGAGGCCGGCCACCACGGCGGTGTAGAGCCCATACTGGGGGGCCACGCCCAGGGTGATGGCGAGCGCGATGGCCATGGGGATGCCGAGCGCGCTGACGGCCAGCGCGGCGCGCGCATCTGCCCGGAAGTCCAGGCTCGAATAGCCCTCGCGTAGCCGGCGCCGGAGCCCGTACGCCAAGAGGTCCTTGGTCCGGTACGCGATCGAGAGCTGAGCCTTGAGCGCGCCGGTTAGCTCGTCCACGTAGCGCATGACGCCAGGCCCCGGTGATACCGCGTTGGCCCGCCGATGTCACCCTTTGCTGCCGCAGGTGCTCGACGGCGAAGGCCGAGGCCGCGGACCGCGGACCTCGCGGACCCGGTGGCCACGCGCGTGGCGAGGCCAAGCGGTGGTATGGTCCCTCCGCCAATGGCATTTCGGCGATCGCTGACCCTTGCCACCTCCGGGCGCGGTAGCTACGAGCTGACCGCGCAGGTGGCGAGCGTGGTGACGGCCGCTGGGCTGCGCGAGGCGCTGGCCCACGTCTTCGTCCATCACACCAGCGCGTCGCTGTTTCTCGGCGAGAACGCAGATCCGTCGGTGCGGCGAGACCTGGAGGCCTTCATGGCGCGCTTGGTCCCGGACGGAGATCCGCTGTTCCAGCACACCGACGAGGGCCCCGATGACATGCCGGCCCACGTGCGCGCGGTCCTCACCGCCTCGTCGCTGACCATCCCGGTCGCCGAGGGCCGGCTCGACCTGGGCACCTGGCAGGGGCTCTTCCTCTGGGAGCACCGGCGGGCCCCGCATCAGCGGCGCCTCACGGTGACGGTGGGGTAGCTCATGCGCCCGCCCTCGTCGGACCGGCCGCTGTCCTCCGCCGCCCGCGCGGCGCTGTGGCAGCCGGTGCGCGAGCAGCTCGCGGAGCTGGCGGCGTCCGATCCGAGGCACCTGCGCTTTGGCGCGCGCGCGCACCGCTATCTCTTGCGCCCGCCGCTGGCGCCTGACCGCGTGGAGCACCTGGAGCGCGAGGCCGGGGTGTCCTTGCCCGCGGACTACCGCGACTTCGTGCTGGAGCTGGGCGATGGCGGCGCGGGACCGGCGCTTGGTCTGTGGCCGCTGGATGACCCCCGGCAGCTGGCCACCCTGGCGGGGCCGTGCCTCCTGGGCGACGAGGAGCGCGCGCCGCCGGCCCCGGGCACGCCCTGGGGCGGCGTGGTGGCGCTCGGGCAGCTCGGCTGCGGCCACGTCGTGTACCTCATCGTCAGCGGCGCGCGGCGCGGGCAGGTCTGGCTGGACGCGCCGACGGTGGGCGTGGTCGCGCCCATCGCCGCTCACTTCATCGCGTACTACACGTCCTGGCTCACCGCCCTGCGAGACGGGCGCTGGCCAGATGCCCACGTGCCGCCGGGCGCCTGCGCGCTGGCCCAGGGCCTCTCCGGCTACCTGGGTGTCATGGAGCGGCGGCTCGGCGTGGCGCAAGGGCAGCTCGCTGGCGAGCCGCTGCGGCAGGCGCTGAGCGCGCTGGGCCCGGGCTCCATCCAGCTCATCACCGAGCAGAGCCGCACCGCCATGCTGCCCAGCGGCACGCCGGTGGCGCCGTGCCTTTCGTGTGAGCAGCTCCTCCTGTCGCTGGCCGCCGAGGGGCTCGATCGCGCGGCGGTGGCAGAGCCGCCGGCGCGTTGACCACGCCAGGCGGCGCCACGCCGCGGGCGCCACGACCGGGAAGATCCCCGCGCACCGCCGTGACAATTCGCATAAACACATGTTTTCGCGGGGAGATCCCCTGTCGCACCAAGCAGGCATTCGGCTGCCCCGGCCACCAGCCGCCTTGGCGTTGGGCCGCCCGGGTGTAGATTGCCGCTGCCATGTCTCCCGTCGCCAAGCCGCCTGCGCGGAGCGCCAAGGTGCCCGCCAGGACCAAGGCGGCGCTCAAGGCGGCGCTCCGGGCGCTGCCCACGGTGGAGCGCGCGCCAGGCTTCTACCCGCAGCCCAACGACTGGACCTGCGGGCCGTTCGCGCTCAAGCACGCGCTCATCGCGCTGGGGCGCTTCGTGGAGGCGCAGCAGATCGCCGCCACCGCGCGCTCGCACTGGTGGTCCGGCACGGATGAGATCCGGCTGGCCCGCGCGGCCCGTGAGTTCGAGTGCGATCTGGTGCTGGAGCGCCGCAGCGAAGCGGAGGCCGCTCGCAAGCAGCTCGTGAAGTTCCTGCGCGAGCAGACGCCGGTGCTCCTGTGCGTCGACAAGTGGGAGCACTGGATCACCGCGGTGCGCTCGGAGGACGGCCGCTTCGTCGTCATCGACAGCACCTCCGAGCCGGTGATGAACATCCTCACCTGGGCGCAGCTCCGCGCGCGCTGGCGCTACTTCGACGTGGACCACGACAAGGTGAATCCGCCGGTCCTCTACGACCTGATGGCGGTGGTGCCGCGCTTTCGCACCGCGGTGAAGGCGGACTTCTCCGTGGAGCGGGTGAAGTTTCTGCGCCGGGTGGAGAACGTGCAGCTCGCGCGGCACTGGAACGAGTACCTCGAGGACCTGCTCGCCATCTGCAAGCCGCCGTCGGTGCGCATCGCCGAGCCGCTGTCGATGGGCGAGTTCTTGCGACGCCACCAGGAGCTGCTGGTGACCCGCGTGGTGTACTGGCACGGCGACATCAAGCGGGATGAGGTCATGCGCGTGCTCCGCCACTTCCGCTTCGTGTCGGAGACCTATGGCCTGGTGGTGCCAGCCTCGGCCAGCCGGCGCGCGGTGGCGGACCTGGCCATCCTCATCACGCTGTGGGCGTGCGCCTGGCGCGGGGTGGACTCCATGTTCGGCGCGACCGGCGCGCACGTGGCCGCCGAGCCGCCGCCCGCCAAGCCGCCGCGCAAGCGCTTGCAGAAGCGCGCCACCCGGGCAGGCCGCGTGGTCCGCCGCAAGGTGCGGGCCGCGCGCTCACGCAAGGAGCGGTCGCGCGCGGTCGCGCGCGGGGTTGTTGTCGTTCGCCGGCCTTTCACTTCGTGCTAGAAGCCCCAGGTCTCATGACGCCCCCTTCTTCTGACCGAGTCGTTCGCGCGATGACCATCGACGGCGCGTTCCGCGTGATGGCCACCATCACGACCGACACCGCCAACGCGGCCTGCGCCGCCCAGGGACTGTCCTCGGAGCTGGGTGCCCGGCTGGCCGAGCTGCTCACCTGCGCGGTGCTGGTGCGCGAGACCACGCAGCCGACGCGCCGCGTCCAGCTAGTCTGGCGAGATCATCATGGCGGCGTCATGGTGGCGGACTCGCTCCCGGACGGAAAGAGCCGCGGCATCGCCAACCCCGGCAAGCCGCAGCAGGTCGAGGCGGTGGGGGACCATCTCTTGCAGGTCAACTACACGTTGCCCAACGGTTCTCTGCACCAAGGCGTGGTGTCGATCCCCGCGGAGTCGGACCTCTCCACCGCGCTCATGCAGTACATGCACACCTCGGAGCAGACGGTGTCCATGGTGGCCATCGGCGCCGCCCCGGGCCACGGCGCGGCGGCGATCCGCCAGGTCGGCGGCTACCTCATCCAGGTGCTGCCGGAGGCCACCGGCGAGGGCCTGGCCGCGCTGTCGGCCAAGCTCGGCGACATGCCGGCCATCGACGTGCTGCTCACCGAGGCCGGCGCCGATCCGCGGGTCATCATCGCGCGCTTGCTCGAGGGCTTCCCTTACGCGGAGCTGGCCGCCAGCGAGCTGGCCTTTGGCTGCACCTGCAGCGAGGCGCGCATCATCCTGGGCATCCTGTCGCTGGGCGCCGAGGAAGTGGCCTCCATGGAGGCCGGCGATCCGCTGGAGGTGCGTTGCGACGCCTGCGGGACGCGCTACGTGATCGAGCCGTCGTCGATCCGCGCGATGCGCGAGCTGCGCGCGCGCGACGCAGAGCCGTCGTAAGCACGCGGTCGGTCGTCACCCTTCGAGCGCGTGCCAGGCGGCGTCCATGAGCGCGCGGCGCAGCCGCTTGATGCCCTCGGCGCTGCCGTCCCGCGAGGGGTGGACGCGGTTGGTCAAGATGGCCACCCAGCGCCGCTGCGGCAGCGCCAGCCACAGCGAGGTGCCGGTGAACCCCAGGTGCCCGACGCTGCCCACCCGCGGCCAGGCGTCGCCGGCGTGGGAGCTGCCCGCCACCGTCGCCGGCGTGTCCCATCCCAGCCGCCAGGAGCCGGGGCCGGCGGCGCTGGTGAAAAACGTCATCGCGGTCTCGGCGCGCAGCCAGCCGCGCGGCGCCACCAGCGCGCGCGCCAGCCGCGCGACGTCCTCGATGCGCCCAAAGAGCCCGGCGTGGCCAAAGACGCCGCCGCCGGCCCGCGCGTTCTCGTCATGGACCTGCCCGCAGATGGCGGCGCCATCCGCGAGCTCGGTGGCCACGTACGGCAGCCTCCTGGCGCCGCCCGCGCGGAGGTCCACGAAGTGCGCATCCAGCTCCAGCGGCTCGGTGATCTCGCGCCGGGCCAGCTCGTCGAGCTGCGCCTGCCCCACGCACTCGAGCACGTGCCCCAGCACCAGGTAGCCCAGATCGCTGTACACCGTGGCCGCGCCTGGCTCGTACGCCAGCGGGTGCCGGCTGGCCAGGTGTACCAGGGCGGCCCGCGCGTCGCGCTGTCCGTCGAAGTCACCGGCCAGGAGCTGCTGGTAGAAGCGCACGTGAGGCGCCAGGCCCGCGGCGTGGCCAAGCAGGTGGGCCACCGTGCCGGAGGTGGCGGCCGGGCCCAGCCAGCGCCGCACCGGCGTCGCCAGGTCCAGGCTGCCGCGCTCCACGAACCGCATCGCCAGCGCGGCGGTGACCAGCGGCTTGGTCAGCGAGGCCAGATCAAACCAGGGGTGCTCGCCCGCTGGCGGGCCCAGCGTGGGCACGCGCCAGAGGTGGCCGCGGCACAGCCGGAAGCGCTCCTGGCCCTCGCTGCCCACCGACAGCGCGATGGCCGAGCCCAGGCCGTCCTGCAGCGCGGCCTCCGCCAGGGACTCGAGCGCGGCGAACCGATGGCCCATGGCCCCAGGCTACACGGCACCACATCGGCCGGCGAGCAGCGGGCGCGCAATCCCCGTCCCGCCAACGCTCCATCCGCGCCGCCGTGCCAATCGAGCAGCCCCCGCGTGCTATGCTGCTCTCCTCGTGACTCGCTACGAGTTGCTCGATCGCATCGGGGTGGGCGGCATGGCCGAGATCTTCCGCGGCCGTGCGCTCGCCGCCGGAGGGTTCGAGAAGCCCGTGGCCATCAAGCGGATCTTGCCGCACCTGTGCCAGGACCAGCGCTTCGTCGAGCTGCTCATCGCCGAGGCCAAAGTGCTCTCGGCGCTGCGCCACCGCAACATCGTCCAGATCTTCGACGTCGGCCTGGGTGATGACGGTCAGTACTTTCTGGTGATGGAGTTCGTCAACGGCCTGGACCTTGGCCGTATCCAGGCCGCGCTGGAGGCCAAGCGCCGCATCTTGCCGGTGGACCTGTCGCTGCACATCGGCGCCGAGGTCTGCGAAGCGCTGCATCACGCGCACATCGCCAATGATCCAGATGGCAAACCGATGAAGCTGGTCCATCGGGACATCTCCCCCTCCAACGTGCTGCTGTCGCGCGCCGGCGAGGTCAAGCTCACCGACTTTGGCATCGCCAAGCGCGCCGAGGAGGTCACCGGCCACGGCACCGTGCGCGGCAAGTTCGCGTACATCTCGCCCGAGCAGGCGCGCAACGAGCACGTGGATCCGCGCAGCGATGTGTTCTCGCTCGGCATCGTGCTCTTCGAGCTGCTCACCGGCCGTCGGCTGTTCTCGCAGCTCTCGGATCTGGACGCGCTGCGCGCGGTGCGCGAGTCGCGCATCCCTCGGCCGCGGGAGCTCGACGGCAACCTGCCCAAGACCGTGGATGAGCTCCTGGGCAAGGCGCTGGCGCGCGATCCGGATCGCCGGTTTGCGACCGCGGCCGAGTTCGGGCTGGCGCTGCGCTCGCTGCGCTACGCGCAGGAGGCGACGTCCGGCGATCCAAGCTCGGAGGTCGCCAGGGTGGTGGCCAGCGCCGAGAGCCCCAACACCATCCCGCCGGGCGGCTTCGAGCCAGGCGAGGCCACGGTGATCCGCATTCGCACGGCGGAGGCATTCTCCATGCACGACGCGCGGGTGGCGTTCTCCAACGCGCGCGAGGTCATCCACCGCTTCGAGGAGGAAGAGACCCGGCTCTCCAAGCTGGGCCCGACCACGCTGCGCGACCTGCGCGCCGGCCGCGACGACAGCGGCGCGATGCCGGTGCCGGAAGCCCCTGGAGCCGAGGAGCCGCCGCCGCCAGCTACCGCCGCGTCGCCCGCTCCCCGGCAGCTCACCAAGGCGGTGGTGGCGAGGTCTGCGGCGCGGCGCTCGTCGATCACCGGCGACGAGCCCACCGCGCTCGCCGATCCGATGCAGCAAGAGCCTGAGCTGGACGAAGAGACCATCGCGCGGCCGTCGCCGCTGCGTGGGATGGCGCCGATCACGCTCAAGCGGGTGCCGCCGCCCACAGGTCCAAGCGGCACCCCGGCGCCGTCACCCAGAGCGCGCGGTGGCACCGCCTCGGTGGTGCCGCGAACCGCGGTCGAGCTCGGCGGTCCTGCCGGGCCTGTCGGGCCTGCCGGTCCTTTGGGCCCGCCAGCGCCGGGGCAACCAGGCGCGATGCCCGGAGGCATGGCCGGCGGCCTGCCAGGAGGCATGCCCGTCGCGATGCCCGACGCCGCGGGCTGGGAGGCGCCTTCTTACTCCGCGGCCTCGTACTCGGCGCCAGGTGAGCCAGCCCCGCTGGTGATGCGGCCGCGCACCGCCAGCACCGGCGGCCCGCTGGGCGGCCAGGCTGCCCCCATGGGGCCTCCCCCGCCCCAATCTGGCTAATCTGGGCTATCCGCCCGCCTATCCGGCGGCCGGCGGCTATCCGGTCGCTGGCGAGCCGGGCCCCGGCGGCATGGGCATGGGCCCCGGCGGCATGGGCATGGGCCCCGGCGGCATGGGCATGGGCCCCGGCGGCATGGGCATGGGCCCCGGCGGCATGGGCGGCGCCCCTCCGCTCGACCGCGAGCGCGGCGCGCAAGCGCTCGAGTCTGGCGCCACCTCGTCGGAGCGCTGGCGCACCGCGGCCTTGCTCCTTGGCGCCATCGCGATGGCGGTGCTGGCGTTCGCCGTCACTCGCTCGTGCCTCCATCAGGAGCCGCGCAGGGCCCCGGCCCCGGTCGCGGCGCCCGGCTGACCGCGGTCGCCAGCGCCGTCATTGGCGGTGCGCCCGGCGAGGCCCTGGTGTAAGCTCTGCGCGTCATGCCAGCGACGGTCGTTGACGCAGTTCGTACTCCCTACCCTTGCATGTGCGAGTGCCACCAGGTGCTCACGCTCGAGGAGCGGACCGCTGGCATCGAGGCGCTGTACCGCTTCGATGACGCGATGCGCGGTCTGGACTACCTGGTGATCTGGGATCTGGCCGCGCCCACCTTGTGGCGGGTCCAGCAGCAGGCCGCGAACGTGCCGCGCTGGGTGGCGGTGCGCGACACGGCGTGCATCCACAGCCGGTTGCTCGGCTACTGCATGCACGAGTTCATCCACGCCTACTGCGGCGATGTCTCGCTGCCCAACTACGGCATCCCGCCCGGCTTGCCGTACGGCGTGCCGGAGTCGTTGCCGCTTGGCGAGGAGGCGGAGTATCTGCGCCCCTTCAACGAAGCGGAGGCGCGCGCCTGGGTCGGGCTGTCGTACGTGGCGTACCGGCTCTTTGGCATCGAGTGGGAGCTGCGGCCGGCGCGAGACGTGGGCACGTATGGCTTCCCAGGTGGCAACGCGCTGCTGGACGTCCCCGCTGGATATCGCCGCGTCGCGCACTGGGATTGCATCCACCACCCCAAGCGGTACTACGCGCTGGCGCGCAAGATCGAAGACGAGGCGCGCCAGTGGTTCACGCCGGAGCGGCTCGACGACATCGCCGCGTATTTCGCGGCCGCCGAGGAGCGCGGACGCAAGGCCCGTCCCGTGGCGCTGCCCGCGGCGCGCACGATGGCGCGGGAGAAGCCGCGCTTGCCCGGCCGCAACGACCTTTGCATCTGCGGCTCCATGTCCAAGTGGAAGCACTGCCACGGCGCGGCGGTGTAGCTGAGCCAAGCGGCGGCGCCGCGGGCGCCAAGCAGCGGCGCTGGCGCGGACCGGTCGCAGGGGTCTCGTCAGGCGTCAGCGGCGGGCTCGCCCTGGCGAACAAACCGCGGCCGTCGCGCTGGAAAGCTTCCTGGGATGTGCGCTAGGTTGCAACCGTCGTGAGCGCCCCGGGCAAGCCATGGATCACGGCCAACCAGGTCACCCTGGCGCGGCTGGTCCTCATGCCGTTGACGAGCTGGCTCATCTATCGAGCCGCCTTCTCCGGTCAAAACTGGTATTTCTGGGTCGCGCTGGCCTTCGGCACGTTGATCGGGTTCACCGACTTCATCGATGGCATGCTGGCTCGCAAGTACGGGCCCACGGTGCTGGGCGGCCTGATCGACCCCATCGCCGACAAGGTCTTCATCGCCTTCGCGTACGCGCCGTTCGCCGACATCGGCATGGTGCCAGCGTGGGCCTGCTCGCTGATGTTCGTGCGCGAGTTCTTCGTCACCGCCCTGCGCTCCGCGTACGAGCAGCGCAGCCTCAGCCTCAAGACCAGCTATCTGGCGAAGGCCAAGACCTGGACCCAGATGCAGGGCATCGGCGTGATGCTGCTGTTCCCGCTCATCGGCGAGCAGCGCCTCATGACGGGCATCCTGATCTTCGGGCTGGCGGCCCCGCTCGTCGCCATGGCTGGCCTGTGGCTGTTCAAGCGCAAGTTCTGGCGCGGCGCGCTGGCCATGAGCGGCTCGTTCATCGCGCTGCTCGCGGTTCACCTGTACGGAGATCCTCGCGTCAGCATGGCCGCCATCATGATCGGCGTGGTCGCCATCACCTGGGTCAGCGGCCTCGACTACTTCCTCATCGGCTGGCGTCAGCTCCGCGGCCGCGGCGACTTCGCCCTGGCCGATGGCGTGCGCTTGATCGGCGGCGTGGCGGTCCCCGCGCTGCTGTTCACGGTGCAGGTGGAGACCAACGCTCCGGCGTGGACGATCCTGACCATCTTGCCCCTGGAGCTGGCGGTCGGCGGGCTCGACAACCTGCTGTCGCACCACCGCAAGGCCACCGGCGCCCTGCAGTGGGGCGCGCGCGTCATCGGCATCAGCGTGCTCCTTGCCGCGGCGCTGATTCTCCCCGCGCACGCGGTGGCGCTGTCCATCGCCGCCGCCGCGCTCTCGGTGGTGGGCGTGACCGCGGAGTTTATCCGCGGCAGCGACTACTACATGGACGCGCGCATCCGCAACAAGGCGCTGCGCGAGTCCAAGCTCACCAAGGACCCGGGCGCTTCCTCGGCTTCCTGAGCTAGCAGCGCTGGTTCACAGCGGGCAGGTCGCCACGGTCAGGCGCGTCGTGGTCGCGTCGATGGCGGTCTCCGCCAGGCACTGGCCGGCGCTGGCGTCCACGCCGTACTGCGCGGGGCTGGTGGTCACCGCGAAGTGACCCGAGGTCACCTGGATCATCCCGGCCTTGAGCGTCAGGGTGGGCGCCGTGCCGTCGAGCAAGAGCCGCGTCACCTCGTAGGGCTGCGCCGGCTCGCCCAGCGCAGCGCGGTCGACCTGCATGCGCAGGTCCAGGGCCGGCGACACCGCGAACGACACCGCGCCCGCGTTCTCGGTCACCGTGACGTCAAAGCTGCGTCCGTGGTCCGGATTCACGTCGATCGTCGCGGCGCGCGTGCCGTTGGCGTTCACCGTCAGCGAGCGCTTGCCCAGGCCGAGCCCGGTGAACTTGACCGGCTGCCCGGGGGCCACGGTCAACGTTCCGGTCACGCCGGGCAGGTCCAGATCGATGGCCGGGTCGAGCGCGTCGGCCGGGCTGTGTACCGAGGTCGCGCCCAGCGCGGCGGCGGCCGTCAGCGTCTGGGCCACGCCGTCGATCTCCACGCTCCAGACCTGCGCCGCGGCGGAGGCGAAGCGGGTGGCGGCGGCCGAGGAGAGGTCCACGCCGAGCTCGGCGAACGCCAGGTCCACCGCGCGCTCGATGGTGCCCTTGACGGTCACGTGCTGCGGGCCCAGCACCGCCAGGCTCAGCGCGACGCGGCCGGCGGCGCGCAGGTTGGGGCGCTGTCCGCCAAATAGATCGGTCAGCTCGCCCACCGCGGCCGCGGTCTCGCCCAGATCCATCCGGAGCGCGATCGCCTTCTTGCTCAGCGTCACCGACACCGGTTCGTTCTCGCTGGGGCCCAGGAGCAGCGCCAGCGTCAGCTCCTGGGCATCGCCGCTGGCCTTGATCTTGGGCTCGATCTTGTTCACCGCCACCGCGCAGTCCTCGTCGAGATCCGGCCCCGGATCTCCGGTCGTCGGATCGTGGCTCAGCGCGCACAGCACCTGCGGCGTGACGCGATACACGCCGTCGCCGCGGTGGTTGGCGTCAGAGAACACGTTGCGCGTCAGCCAGCCGGCGGCGCGCTCCGCGTCCAGGGACGAGGACGCGGCGAGCTGCTGCGCCATCGGGACGCGGGCCAGCGCCGCGACCACGTCGGCTTCGCCATCGAGGAGGTCAAAGAGGCCGGTGGCCGAGTCGAGCGGTACCCTGCCGCTGGCGTCGCTCTCCAGCGCCGCGACCACCTCCGGCAGCACGGCGGCGAGGTTCTGCGAGATGCCCTGGCGCACCTCGGTCGGCGCGGGCGCCTCATCACAGGCCACCAGCGAGGCGCTGGCGGCGGCAAGAAACCAGAAGCGAAGCGAAGTTGATTGCATGCTGGACCTCCCATCCACCTTTTGTGCCAGCCCGCGGACGGGGCCGCCGCCGGCCGCACCCTGGCGCACCCGTCGCATGGCGTAACCGCCGATTCAGTAAGGGATCTCCCCCAGGCGCGCCGGCGTTGAGCCCTGGCAAATGCCAGCACTTGCCAGGGTTTTGCCGCTCCCGCCGGCTTCTGCATACCCCCCTGTGAACGCGCGGTGTGGCCTGGCCGCGACAGCCATGTCACGCCAAGGCGGGACCGACGTCAGAAAGCCAAGCAGCACCAGCAAGAAAGCGGTGAAGCTTCACCGCTTCTTGCCACAACGCCTGGGCCAGTCCAGCCGGTCTATTTGGCAGCGCCAGGTGCGTCAGGCCCGCGCCACGGCGCTGTTCCAGCGCGCCAGGTGGGCCTCGATGGGCGCGCGCTCCTTGGTGGGCCAGAAGCGGCGTTGCTCCTTCCACACCGCGCGGATCTGCTCGGTGCCGTGCCACACGCCGGCGCCCAGGCCAGCGAGAAACGCGGCTCCCATCGCCGTGCTCTCCACGAAGGCTGGGCGGGAGATGGCGACCCCGAGCACGTCGCTCTGGAACTGCATCAACAGATCGTTGGCGGAGGCGCCGCCATCCACCTTCAAGATGGACAGGGCGCGGCCCGAGTCCTGCTCCATGGCGCGCAGGATGTCCACGTTCTGCAGCGCGATGCCCTCCAGCGTGGCGCGCGCGATGTGCGCGCGCGTGGTGCCGCGCGTGAGGCCCGTGATCGATCCGCGCGCCTCGGGGCGCCAGTGGGGCGCGCCCAGGCCGGCGAAGGCCGGCACCACCACGACGCCGCCGGAGTCCGGCACGCTGCGCGCCAGCGCCTCCACCTCTGACGCCGAGGAGAAGAAGCCCAGGCCGTCGCGCAGCCACTGCACCGCGGCGCCGGCGATGAAGGCGGAGCCCTCCAGCGCATAGCGCAGCTCGCCGGTGCCGAGCTGCCAGGCCACGGTGGTGAGCAAGCCGGCGCTCGAGGCCACCGGCAGCTCGCCGGTGTTCATCAAGATGAACGCCCCGGTGCCGTAGGTGCATTTGGCGTCGCCCGGCTCGAAGCAGGCCTGGCCAAACAGCGCGGCCTGTTGATCGCCGGCGATGCCGGAGATCGGGATGCCGTCGGGCAGGCCCGGCACCCCGCGGGTCACGCCAAAGACGCCGCTCGAGGCTGCCACTTTCGGCAGCAGCTCCGAAGGGATGTCCAGGAGCTGCAGCATCGCCGGGGAGAACTGGCGGCTGTGCAGGTCGAGCAGCATGGTGCGCGACGCATTGGTGACGTCCGTGGCGTGGACCGCGCCGCCGGTCAACCGCCACAGCAGGTAGGTGTCCACCGTGCCAGCCGCCAGCTCGCCGCGGCCGGCGCGCGCGCGGGCCTCTGGCACGTGGTCGAGCACCCAGCCGAGCTTGGTCCCCGAGAAGTACGGATCCAGCGTCAGGCCGGTGGTCCGTCTCACCTCGGCTTCATGGCCCGCCGCGCGGAGCTGCGCGCAGCGCTCGGCGGTGCGTCGGTCCTGCCAGACGATGGCGTGGTGCAGCGGCCGGCTGCTGGCGCGCTCCCACACCATGGAGGTCTCGCGCTGATTGGTGATGCCGATCGCGGCGAGCTGCGCGGGCGCGACCTTGGCCTGGGCCAGCGCCTGGGCCAGCGCCTGCAGCACGGAGCTCCACAGATCTTCCGGATCGTGCTCCACCCATCCGGGCTCCGGGTAGAGCTGGCGAAACTCCTGATAGCCTCGGCCGCACACCGTGAGCTGCTCATCGAGCACCAGCACGGTCGAGCCAGTCGTCCCTTGATCGATCGAAACCACGTAGCGCATGGGTCCTCGCAGCGTCAGCGGGATAGCAAGTGGCGGTCCAGAAACTCGCCGACCTCGGACGCCACGATATCGCGCTCCTTGTCCAGCGAGATCAAGTGGAAGCTATGATCGAGCAGGACCAGGCGCTCGGCTTGGGTGCGTGCGGCGAGGCGCCGGGCGCAGGCCACCGGCGCGGTGTGGTCGCTCCGCGCGTGCATGACCAGCGTGGGCGCGGACACCTGCGGCAGCTCGGCGTCCACGATGTCCATGAACTCGCACAAGGAGCGCAGCGCGGACATGGGGATCGCCTGATAGCTCGGGTAGCCCGCCTTGGCCGCCGGGTCGGCGATGTCGGAGCCGCCGAGCTTTGGCACCTGCCGCAGCCGACCGTGCAGCCACCTGCCCGGCCGCGTCCATTTGGCCAGCTTGCCGCCGAGCCCCTCGAGCCACAGGGGCGCCGCCAGGCTGACCACCGCGGCGAGCGCCGGCTCGCGCGCCGCCAGGTGCAGCGCCAGGAGCCCCCCGAGCGACTGCCCGACCACCGCCACGCGCGAGGTGTGCTGGCGCAAGCGCGCATAGCCCTCGTCGACGGAGCGGACCCAGTCGTGCCAGGTCGTCGTGGCCAGGTTGGCAACGGATGTTCCGTGTCCGGCCAGCCGAGGTCCCAGTACAGTGAAACCCCGTTGATGCAGGGATTCCGCCAGCCCACGTACCTCAAATGGCGTACTTGTGAACCCGTGAACGCACAGCACCGCAGCGTCGCGAGTGCCCTTGAGCTCGAACGGCCCGGTCCACTGGGTCTTGCCCATCGACTTCGGGTATCACACCGCTACGTACATTGACAGGCCGCGAGCGCGGCGATTAGATCGAGGGTATTGCGGAGGTTTCTGGGTACGGTCACGCTCTAGCTGGTTCGCCGACGATGAGTGAGTGGAAGACACGCATCACCAAGGTCCAAGCGGTCAAGCCGCGCGCGGATGCGGGAGAGGCCTGCTTGGTCCTCATCTATCCGCCCGGTCCGGATATGGGCAAGCGGTTCGCGCTCACTCGCAACGAGGTCGTGCTGGGCCGCGGCAGCGACTGCGATATCCAGGTCGACCGCGACTCGGTGTCGCGTCGGCACGCGCGCGTGTTTCGCGCGACGGATCAGTGGATGGTGGAAGACCTGCAGTCCACCAACGGCTCGTACGTCAACGACGTGCCGGTGCAGAACTCGCTCTTGCGCGACTCCGATTTTCTCAAGATCGGCGCGGCGATCTTCAAGTTCCTCTCCGGGCAAGGGGTGGAGGCGTCGTACCACGAAGAGATCTACCGGATGACCATCGTCGACGGTCTCACCGGCGCGCACAACAAGAGATACTTCCTGGAGTTCCTCGAGCGGGAGATCGCCCGCTGTGCGCGCTACCGGCGCCCGCTGTCCTTGCTGATGCTCGACATCGATCACTTCAAGGCCATCAATGATCAGCACGGCCATCTCACCGGGGACTTCGTGCTGCGCGAGCTGTCGCGTCGGCTGCTCGGCCGGGTGCGGCGGGAAGAGCTGCTGGCGCGGTACGGCGGCGAAGAGTTCGCGGCGGTGTTGCCCGAGACAGATCTGAGCGGCGCTCGCATCTTCGCAGAGCAGGTGCGCCGCCTGGTCGCGGACACCGCCTTCGAGTACGAAGGAGATCGGTTCAACGTCAGCATCTCGGTGGGGTTGGCCACCGTGGAGGGCGAAGACGTCGATCCGATGGCCTTCATCAAGCGCGCGGACGACAACCTGTACCGAGCCAAGCGGGACGGGCGCAACCGCGTCATTGGCTAGGGTCTCCCGGCCAGGGGCTTCCGCGGGCTTCGGCGGGCCGCCGCGGCCTGCCGAAGCGCTCTCTTGCGCTGCGTCAATACAGCGCCACTCCGGAAAGCTAGCGTACGGAGCACGCGATCTCTTTCTTCCCCTGCAGCTTCACCAATCCGGTGGATTCCACCAACTAGTGGTGCGGCAGGCCAGTTTCGCGGCGGGTGTTTCTAGTAATTCAAGCTAGTTAACCCATGGCACCAAGCTTGCTTTACAGAGCTGTGGAGGAAATGCCCATGGCTGTTCTTGCTCGCCTCGCTCGCAAACCGGCTGACTGGTCGGACGAAGAGCTGCTCGCCAACGTGCTGCGCAACCAGGGCACCGCCTGGGCAGAGCTGGTGCGCCGCTATCGCGCGCTCATCTACCGCTGCATCAGCAAGGTGACCTTGCGCTACTCGCCGTCCATGGGCAGCGCAGATCTCGACGAGATCTACGCCGAGGTCATGATCCAGCTCGTGCGCGACGACATGCACAAGCTCCGCATCTACGATCCGGGCCGCGGCGCCAAGCTGGGCTCGTGGATCGGCATGCTGGCGGTCAACGCCGCCTACGACTACCTGCGCAGCGCGGGTCGCCGTCCGGTGCTCAATCGCGAGGGCAACCTCGTCGAGGTCAACGAGGAGCACGATCGGAGCCCGCTCGATCACCTGCTCGAGAAGGAGCGCTGGGATCACCTCAACGAGATCCTCTCGGACTTCACCGACAAGGACCGCACCTTCGTCGAGCTGTACTATCGCCGAGGCATGGAGGCCGAGCAGATCGCCGAAGAGATGCAGATCAGCCTCAAGACGGTGTACTCGAAGAAGCACAAGATCCGCGCGCACCTCATGCGCTGCCTCGAGCGCATGGCGGGGGAGAGCCCCATCGCGGACCTGGCCGCGGCCTGAGCTCGCGAAGGCAAGCCTGCGGGCCCATCGCTCCTCCATCCTCCGGATGGACCCGTAAGCAAGCTAGCGAAAAGTCGAGGACCTTTCCCGAAACGGGACCTGGCAGGGTGTCGAGAGACACCCTGCTAGTCGTTTTCGGACCCGGCGTCGGGCTGGCGTCGGGCTGGCGTCGGGCTGGCGTCGGGCTGGCGCCGGGGCTGGCGTCGGCTTGGTGCTGGCCTGGCGCCGGCCCAGCATGCGACCCAGCTTCGCACCCCGCGCGGGGGCAAATGACACGAAATCTCCGGCGACACATCGCACGTCTGGCGGTAGAACCAGCGCACGAATGTCCCTGCACGATCGCTCTGTAGGCGAGCTGCCCGGGTTTGACCCAAGCCCCATCGCGCAGCCGTTTCATCGGCCGCCGAACGTGGTGACCGTGGGCCGGCCGCGCGTGACGGTGGCCAACCGACGAGATGGCGGCGTGCTGTTCTGGTTGCTGCGCCTGTATGGGTTCGCGGCGGCGGTGGCGGTGGCGGTGGTGGTGCTCTGCGCCTTCTTTGCGTTCCGCTACTTCTCCATCAACGTGCCGCCCACGCCCGATCTGCGCTCGTACGCGCAGGTGGCGCCTGGGGTCAGCCGCATGTACGCCGCGGATGACACCCTGCTCGGTGAGTTCGCGGAGCAGTGGCGGGAGATCGTCCCCTTCGAGCAGATCCCAAAGCCGCTGGTGAGCGCCTTCCTCGCGGTGGAAGACCACGACTTCTTCCAGCACGGCGGCATCTACTTCCGCGGCATCCTCCGCGCGGTGTGGGCCAACATCACCGCCGGTGACTTCGCGCAGGGCGGCTCCACCATCACCCAGCAAGTCGCCAAGCAGTTCCTTGGCTCGGAGAAGTCGCTCACCCGCAAGGGGAAGGAGGCGGTCATGGCGCGCCGCCTGGAGGCGCGGTACTCCAAGCGCGCGATCCTCTCCACGTACCTAAACCACATCTACCTGGGCGCGGGCTCCTGGGGAGTGGCGGCGGCGGCGCGGCGCTATTTCCAGAAGCGCCTGGACGAGCTGACCTTGGCCGAGTGCGCGCTCATCGCGGGGCTGGCCAAGGCGCCCTCCGCGTTCTCGCCGCTGGCCCGGCCGGACCTCGCCAGAGACCGGCGCGACCTGGTGCTCGACAAGATGCACACCTATGGCCTCGCCACCGCCGCGGAGGTGGCGACCGCCAAGGCCGAGCCCATCACGGTGCGGCCGTACCGCGACGTGTTCTCCGAGCGCATGCCGTACTACGCCGAGCACGTCCGCCGCTACGTCGTCGAGAAGTACGGCGCCGCCGCCCTCTTCAGCGGCGGCCTGCGCATCGAGACCGCCGGCGAGCCGGCGATTGACGCCGCGGCGTACGAGAACGTGGATTTTGGCACCCGCCACCAGGACAAGCGGCAGGGCTGGCGCGGCGCTGAGTGGTACCTGGATGGCAAGTCTCGCGAGCTGTTCGTGCAGCGCCAGCGCGAGCTCTACGGCGCCGGCCCGCTGGTGCCCGGCAAGCGGTACCTGGCGGTGGTGGATACGGTGCGTAGTGAGGGCGCGGAGGTGGTGATCGGGGATCGCGTCCTGGAGTTGCCGCTGCGCAACCTCAAGTGGGCCGCCAAGTGGGAGCCCGGCAACGCGGAGAACGATCACGAGGTCTCCAGCGCCACCAAGGTGGTGAAGCCCGGCGACGTCATCTGGGTCAAGCGGGAGATCCGCACCCGCCAGCCCTACCGCGACTGGCACCTGCCAGATCAGCACAACCCGGCGTGGCGCTCCTCGGAGCACGAGGAGGAGTGGGACGCGGCGCATCCAGACATCGTCGAGCTGGAGCAGGTGCCGCACCCGCAAGGGGCGCTGTTCACCGCCGATCACCGCAACGGCCACGTGGTGGCGCTGGTGGGCGGCTATGACTATGACCGCTCGGTGTTCAACCGCGCGGTGCAGGCGTGCCGGCAACCGGGCTCCACGTACAAGCCCATCTACTACTCGCTGGCGCTCGACCAGGGCTACGGCTTTGACACCATCCTCAACGACGTGGCGGTCTCCATCGTGGATCCGGACACCGGCGAGGTGTGGACCCCCAAAAACCTCGGCGACACGCTCGATGGCGACGTCACCCTGGAGTACGCGCTGGTGTTCTCGAAGAACATCCCTTCGGTGGACATCTTCAAGCGGCTGGGCGCCGAGAACGTGGAGGCCTGGGCCAGGCGCCTTGGCTTCACCTCCAAGATCTTCGCCGATGACGCCCTGGCGCTCGGCGCGTCGTGTACCCACCTCGACGAGCTGGCGCGCGCGTTCGCGGTGTTCGCCCGCGGCGGGGTGTGGTTCCCGAGGCCGGCGCGCGAGCGAGACTGGATCTACGTGCGCCGCATCGTCGATCGGCGCGGCAACACGCTGGAGGACGGCACCTTGCCCTCGGATGCGTACCTGCCGGCGGCGGATCGCTTCGACCGGGTGGCGGCGCTCACCGGCTTCGAGCCGCCGCGCGCCATCGCCGCGCGGACCGCATTTTTGGCCACCAAGCTGCTGGGGCAGATGGTGAACTACGGCTTCACCAGCGTGCTGCGGCGCACCGAGCTGCACGCGGCTGGCAAGACCGGGACCTCCAGCGACACCCACGACAACTCGTTCGTGGCGTTCACCTCGCGCTTTGTCACCGCGGCCTGGATGGGAGACGACAAGAAGCAGCGCGCGCTGGGCAAGAAGGACGCCGCGTACATGACGGTGGTGCCGCTGTGGGCCCGATACATGTACGAGGCGACGCGCAACTATCCCAACCCGGAGATCCCGTGGCAGGTGCCGCCCGGAGTAAACCCGCGCGACCGCGGCGATCACACCAAGGGCGAGCGCACCTCGCCGATGGACCTCATCTTCCACTCGGCCAAGAAGCCAGAGGACGAGAAGCCTCCGGTGTAGCGCCGCCAGCGCGCCCTGCCAGATCGTCTGGGTGGGAATCGCCCCCGTCGGGGTGGGCTTCCTCCGAGGTGAACGTTACAGTGACGAGATGTCACACTCGTCGCTAACGTCGGTGCTCGCGCCACCGCTGCTGATGGCCGGAGGCGGCGGCGGTGGAGGCGGCGGTGGTGGAGGCGGCGGCGGCGGCGGCGCCGGGATGGCGGCGGCCAAGATCGGCGGCACCAACCCGCACAAGCCCGGCCTTGGCGACAGCAAGCCGCCGGCCCAGGATCCTGCGTCGTGGCGCAACTACCTCGGGGTCCTCAAGTACAGCCGCCGCGGCATCGAGCTCGTGTGGTCCACCAACCGCGCGCTCACCATCGGCCTGGCGGTGGGCAGCTTGCTCGCGGGCCTCCTGCCCGGCGGGATCGCGTGGATCGGCAAGCACCTGGTGGACTCCATCGTGCTGGCCGCGCGCACGCGGGTGACCGCGGATGAGACCGCGGCGCTGACGTGGGTGGTGGCGGAGCTTGGGCTGGTGCTCTTGCTCGCGATCATCGTGCGCACGCTCACCATCCTGCGCAGCCTGCTACGTCAGCAGCTCGGGCAGCGCATCAACGTCGAGATCCTCGAGAAGGCGCTCACCCTGGAGCTGGAGCAGTTCGAGGACTCCGAGCTGTACGACAAGATGACGCGCGCGCGCCGCGAGGCCTCGGCGCGCCCCTTGTCGCTGGTGTCCCAGACCTTCGAGCTCGGGCAGTCGATCATCACGCTCATCGGCCTTGGCGCGCTCCTGGCCGCGTTCTCCCCGGCCGCGCTGCTCATCCTGGTCGCCGCGGCGCTGCCGGCCTTCGTCGCCGAGCTCAAGTTCTCTGGCGACGCCTTCCGCTTGTCGCGCTGGCGCACGCCGGAGACGCGCGAGCAGATCTATCTGGAGACCGTGCTGGCTCGCGAAGACCACGCCAAGGAGGTCAAGCTGTTTGGCCTTGGCGACCGCTTCCTGGCTCGCTACAAGAAGATCTTCGCCGGGCTCTACGCCGCCGATCGCGCGCTCACCATCCGGCGCGGGCTGTGGGCGCTGGGCCTTGGCACCATCGGCACGCTGGCGTTCTACGGCATGTACCTGTGGGTCGCCACCGCCACCATGGCCGGCGCCATCACGCTGGGCTCCATGACCATGTACGTGGTGGTGTTTCGTCAGGCCCAGCAGTCCTTGGCCACCGCGCTCGGCGACATCGGCGGCATGTACGAGGACAACCTGTACCTGTCGAACCTCTACGAGTTCCTCGACACCCCCACCACCGCGCCGTCGGGCCGGGCCACCGCGGGCCCCACCCCGGGCGATGGCATCCGCTTCGAGGACGTCTCCTTCGCGTATCCAGGCTCGGACCGGCTGGCCATCGAGGAGATCACGCTGCACATCCCGCCCGGCTCCAAGCTGGCGATCGTGGGGGACAACGGCTCGGGCAAGACCACGCTCATCAAGCTCTTGACCCGCCTCTACGAGCCCACCCGCGGCCGCATCACGCTCGATGGCCTGGATCTGCGCGACTGGGATCCGGTCACCCTGCACCGGCGGATCGGCGTCATCTTTCAGGACTTCGTGCGCTATCAGCTCACGGTGGGCGAGAACATCGGCGCCGGCGACAACCTGGCCTACGAGGACGAGGACCGCTGGGACGAGGCCGCTGACCGAGGCCTCGCCAAGCCGATCATCGAGCAGCTCCCCAACCGGTACAAGACCCAGCTTGGTCGCTGGTTCAAGTCCGGCCGCGAGCTGTCCCTGGGCCAGTGGCAGAAGGTCGCGCTGGCGCGCTCGTTCATGCGCAAGGAGGCCGATATCCTGGTGCTCGATGAGCCCACCGCGTCGATGGACGCCGAGGCGGAGATGCGCATCTTCGAGCGGTTCCGCGAGCTGACCGAGGACAAGATCGCCATCGTGATCTCGCACCGCTTCTCCACGGTGCGGATGGCAGACCAGATCATCGTGCTGGAGCAAGGCCGCGAGCGCGAGCGCGGCTCGCACGCCGAGCTCCTGGCGGCCAACGGGCGGTACGCCACGCTGTTCCACCTGCAGGCGCAAGGTTACCGCTGACGCCGCGCGTCGCCCGAGATGGCTGGGGCGTTCCCTCCCAAGAGGGGCAAGGAGCCCCGGTCATGCCAGTTCAAGCCGCTGAAACCTCGGGACAAAAGATCTCGGCGCTGGCGGTATGACTCCTGCAAATGACGCTCTCCATGAGAGCCTTGTCGTTGTCGGCCTTGGTGCCGGCCCTCGTGGGACTTCTTGGCAGCGCGGCCTGCGGCTTTGAAGGGTCCGCCGCGGAGGACCTGGGGCAGGGCGCTCCAACCGCTGCGCAGCCGGAGCCGGGCACCATCCGCGGGCAGATCGTCGCCAGCGTCAGCAGCGGCCAGCTCGGCGTGGCGCTGTTGCCAATGGGGGACCCGCTGACCAAGCTGGCGCCGTGCCTGCGGTCGAACCAGGCGCTGGACGCGGACGTCCTGGACGGTCCTGCGTTTGTCCTCGAGGGCGTGGCGCCGGGCACGTACCTGCTCGCGGTGTCCCGCTTCTCCATGTTCGCCGTGGCGCTCCAGGAGTCGGAGACCACGATCCAGCAAGTGACCGTGCCCGTGGAGGGGCTGGACGTGGGGCGCATCGTGCTGCCGCCGCGGCTCGAGATCCAGACCGGCGGGGACAAGGCGACCTGGTCGGTCCCGGCCTCGTACGGGACCGCGGCGTACCGGCTTGGCTTCGCCAACGGCTGCACCGCAGGTCAGGCGATGACGGTGACCGGGACGTACACGGCGACGGCCGGCAGGATGGACTACGTGAAGGTGGTGATGGAAGAGCCGCAGACCGGGCGGTTCGCGGTGCGCGTGGTCAACCCGTAGGCCCCTCGGTTCGCGCACGGCGTGGCGCAGCTCGGAGCGGGCTGGCCTCGGCGCCGCAGCTACTACAGCCGGTGGCGCGGCGGATCGAGCAACGTGGCGCGCGCCTGGGTCAGCTCGGCCATGGCCGCGTCGATCCGGTGAACCCGGCCGCGCAGCTCGCTGACGCACTCGACCAGCCCGCTGGACAGCCGCGAGATCTCGTCGACCATGCCCTCGGCCAGCGCGCTGTTCGACGCCATCGCCTTCTGCGAGAGGAAGTGAAAGATGCCGCCGACCTCCGGGAACTTGTCTTCGAGGCGTAGCTGGCTCAAGCCGCCGAGCTGGTGCATCTCTACCTTGCCTCGGAAGCGGTGCAGCGCGTGCTGGGCTTCCGTGAGCGCGTTGCGCAGCCTCCAGCGATCGGACACGCCGAAGAGCAGATCCCGCATGACCTCTCCCCAGACCCACTCGTCGTCATCGTCGGTCGGGAAGACGCGGCGCAGCAGGTCGAGCAGCGAATGCAGGCGATCGTGGGCGGTGCCGCCCAGGTCGATCACGTCCAGGAGCTCGGCCTTCTCCATCCGCAGCTCGAGCTCCGTGCGCTCGAGCGCGTCGAGCTCCTCGCTCCACAGCCCACGGGCCCGAGCGGCGTCCCCCAGCTCCTTGAGCAGCGCCTCGTAGTCGGCCGCGGCGCGCTTGATCGCCGCGGCGCGCGCGTCGAGCTGTTGCAGGTCGCTGTCGAGCGCGCGGAGATCGTCCTCCAGCTCCTCGCACAGCAGCTTGGCCGCCGCCAGCTCTTGCACCTCGCGCAGCTTGACCTCGTCGCTGGTGACGAGCCCGCGCAGCGCGCCGCCGAGCCCGCGGGTCAAGCGGTCCACGTCGGCTTGCTCGTAGGCGCAGGCCGCGTTGGCTGCGGCGAGCTTGGCGTCCACCCGGAGGCGCTCCTCACGCCGCTCCGAGATCCTTCGCGCCACCAGGTCCTTCTCGCGAAGGTCGTTCCGGATGGCTGCCAGGCGCTCAGCGGGCGTCATCCGCCACAGCATAACAGCAAGGAGCGCCCGGCCTTGGGGACCCGCGCGTGGCTCAGTACGGCGGTCAGTACGGCGGATAGCTCTGATCGACGCCGAGCACGCGCTGCGGCGCGGCCCGCGAGGTGGGCGTCCAGGCGGCGCCGTCATCGAGGGTCTGCAGGACGCGGCCGTCCGCGCCCACCGCGTACCCTACCCCGCCAGGGCCGAGGTGAACGGCCTCCAGATCGGCGCGCACCGGGCGCTGCACCGAGACCCGGCGCTGCGCGTCGACCTGCAGGACCACGCCGTTGGCGCCCACCGCGAGCAGGGCACCATCCGGCGCGATCCAGGCGTTGCGCAGGTCGTAGCTGCCGCCAAGCTCCACCGCCTGCCAGCTCGCGCCGCCGGTGGCAGAGGTCCAGAGCGTGCGCCCAGGCCCCATCACCACGGCGCGCTCGCCGCTGGGGCTCATCGCCAGCGCGACCGCCCCGAAGGAAGCAAACACCGGGCGCAGCGCGGACGCGCGGTCCTCGCGCCAGACCGTGCCGCCGCGATCGAGCGCCATGATCACATCGCCCGTCTGATCGATGGTCACCGACGCGAACGACCCGGTGGCCAGCGTGGACCACGTGGTGCCGGAGTCCGCGGACAAGAACAGGCCCTCGTCGCCGGCGACCACCACGTACTCGCGCGAGGCCGCCGCCACCGAGCGCAGCGCGCCGCGGGTGCCAAGCTCGATCGATTCCCACTCCGCGCCGCCGTCGAAGGTGCGCAGGAAGGTCCCCCGGGCGCCCACCACGAACACGCTGTCGGTGCCGCGGCACGCGATGTCCAGCAGGTCCTCGTCGATCTCCAGATCGTAGTCGGACAGGGTGCCGTCGGCGTGGACGTTGATCATCATGCCGCGCTCGCCCACGAGCCACGCCCCGCCAGCGCCAGGGCCAAGCTCGCCGCCCTTCTTGCGGCAGCCGGCGAGGCTGCACACAAGCGCTAGCGCGATGGCGATCCTTCGCATCGGCGCAGTTTGAGGCAAGGTTGTAGGCGATGTCGACACTTCGCCCGTTGGAAACTGAACCGTAGACTTTCAGAATACAAAACCGCCTCTGGTTCGAGACGTAACCATTTACGAACAAAGGAGATTGAAATAGGTTTCCTTCAACAAAGGAGACGGACATGCGTATCAATGGAATACATTTCTTCGGAGCGGCGGCGCTGCTGGTGGCGGCTTGCTCGGACGGCGGCTCCTCCCAGGACCTCTCGCTCGCGGTGCAGTTTGCCGCCTGCGGCGGTGGCGACTGTCCCGATGATGGAGAGGTCCCGCCTCCGCCGGCGCCGCCGGCCGGCGTGACCTGCGCGGCGTTCATGATCCGCGATGTCCGGCTCGATGGCGCCAGCGAGTTCGACCAGCGCGTGTGGGAGCCGGTGGATCTCCTCGATCCCGCGACCAGCAAGATCAACCTGCTGCAGATCCAGCCGGGCACCTACGATCGCGTGCGGCTCACCATCGAGCCGCAGGAGGGCTTCCGCCCTGGCCCCACCGGACGCAAGGTCTCGACGATCTTGTGCATCACCCTCGACGGCAAGCAGGTCGAGTACCGCGACGATACCTATGACACCTTCGAGCTGCGCCCCGCTGGCGGGGTGGTGGTGGAGCCTGGCCGCCTGAGCCACTTCCTGGTGACCTTTGATCTGGCCGCCTGGTTCGAGGGCATCGATGTCTCGCAGCTCACGCCGGACGAGACGGGCATCGTCCACATCAACGAGCGCAGCCACCATGAGCTGCAGAACACCATCCGCGACCGCATCAAGGACTCCGTCGACGCGGTGCGCGGCGACGACTGAGCGGCGCTCGCCTCAGACGAACTGCACGTTGGCCGACACCGGATCTCTCTGGGTGCGGCACTGGTTGGCCGCCGCCTGCGCGTCAGCCACGCCGAGCGCGACGCCAAAGACGATGGTGTCTTCGGGCGAGATCGGCAAGCGCTCGCGCAGCACGGCTGGGTACGTGGCGATGGACGCCATCGGGCAGGTGGCGATGCCCAGCGCCTGCGCCGCCGGCAGGAGATAGCCGAGCCAGACGCCCAGATCTACGTAGGCGTACGGGCCCAGGCGCCGGTCGCAGCTCACCACCGCCAGGTGCGGCGCGTCAAAGCCCTGATAGTTGCGGAGCCAGGCGCGTTGCCGGCCCTCCTTGTCATCTCGCGCCACGCCCATGGCCTGGTACAGGGCCAGGCCACAGGCGCGCCGGTGCTCGAGATGCGGGCTTGGATAGTCGGCCGGAAACGCGACCTCGGGGGCGGCGGGCTGGCTCTGCGCCGCGGCCACCAGCGCCGCGGTGACGCGCCCGGTGGTCGGCGGCTCGGTGACCACGACGCGCCACGGCTGCACGTTGCACCAGGACGGGGCGCGCTGGGCGGCGGCGAACAGCTCCAGGAGCCGGTCGCGCGGCAGCGGCTCCGGCGCAAAGGCGCGCGCGCTCGAGCGGGCCTGGTACAGCTCGGATAGCTCGGCGAACGCGGCGCCGGGATGGGCGGAGTGAGCGGTCATGATGGTCGGGAAGGGCAAATGGGCGGTCAGCCCGGTCAGGGCGCCTTCGGGCGCAGCTCCCGGAAGCGGTAGATGCCGGTGCCGTGGCCATCGGAGAAGTGGATGCCGACGCCGTAGTTGCCCACCAGGTGCATGTTTGCCACCGTGAGGTCGAGCGGCACGGTGGCAGGATCCAGGAGGCGCTGGCCGGTGGTCTCCGAGACGCAGTGCGCGCAGTTGCAGCGCAGGCGCAGGTCGCGTGCGCCGAAGGTGTCCTCCGCGCCATCGTCCCAGATGAACTTCACCTCAGACTTTCCCAGGCCGATGATCTCCAGTGGCATTGGCATCGCGGCGGTGTAGCACGAGCGGGCGGCCAAACGATCGTGCTCAAGCCGCGGCTCAAGCGTTGCGCGATCTTCGTCGGCTGTGTAGGGTGCGCCATGACCCGGCCCCGTTCTCCTCGAGGCGATGCGCGCGCTACAGCACGGCCCCCGCGGCAAGGTGCGAGCGTCGCTGGCGCCTCGCGTGAGCAAGAAGGCAGAGGGCAGGGCGGCGAGCGCGGAGGGCGCGGAGGGCCGCGGCAAGGGGAGGGATCGGGAGCGCGGCGCGAGCCGCCACGTGGTCCCGGCCGTCCCCAACGAGATGCCGCACCCGAGCGCCGCGCGCCGGCTGCGGCGCGTGGCAGCTACGCTGACAGGCCTGCCCAGGGGCGGCGCTGGGATCCGCCAGCGGCGGGCGCGCGCCCGTTCGGCGAGCGAGCGGCGCGAGGGCCAATGCGGGACGAGAACCGCGGCGGCGAGCGCGGGCCGCGAGGGCCGATGCGTGGGGATGCGCGAGGGCCAATGCGGGACGAGAACCGCGGCGGCGAGCGCGGGCCGCGAGGGCCGATGCGTGGGGATGCGCGAGGGCCAATGCGGGACGAGAACCGCGGCGGCGAGCGCGGGCCGCGAGGACCGATGCGTGAGGATGCGCGAGGACCAATGCGGGACGAGAACCGCGGCGGCGAGCGCGGGCCGCGAGGACCGATGCGTGGGGATGCGCGAGGACCAATGCGGGACGAGAACCGCGGCGGCGAGCGCGGGCCTATGCGGGAAGAGCATCGCGGCGGCGAGCGCGGGCCGCGAGGACCAATGCGAGGGCCAATGCGAGAAGAGCATCGCGGCGGTGAGCGCGGGCCGCGAGGACCGATGCGTGGGGATACGCGAGGGCCGATGCGGGAAGAGAACCGCGGCGGTGCGCGAGGGCCGATGCGGGACGCGCCGCGCGGGGACCGAGGGGGCCAAGCAAGGCCAGGCCCAGGCGGCCTGCGCGCGCCAGGCGGGCCGCGGCGCGCGTTCTCCATGCCCAGCGTGCCAGCTCGCGTGGACGCAGGCGGAGATCCGGAGCTGGCCGCGCGGCTCACCGCAGCCCTGCGAGCGGCCTCGGGCGATGACATCGTCATCGAGAGCCTGACCCATCCCTTCCACAGCTATCCTGCGCGCATGCACCCGGCCACCTCGCGGGAGCTGGTGATGCTGGTGGCGGAGTCCATGCCCCCGCGTTCGATCTTGCTCGATCCGTTCTGCGGCTCTGGCACCACCCTGGTGGAGGCGCGGGCGGCCGGGCTGCGCGCCATCGGCGTGGACGTCAATCCGCTGGCCGTGCTGGTGGCGCGGGCCAAGACCTTCACGGTCCCTGGCCGCACCCGGCTCAAGCTGCAGGCGGTGGCGCGCGCAATCGCCGGGGAGGTCCTGGCGGCCGGTCGCCAGGCGCGGCGTGCCACCGCCGAGGTGGCGCCGCTGCGCGGTCCAACGGGCTTCGATCCCAACGCGCGCAATCGGCGCCTGGCCGCGTGGTTCGCGCCGCACGTGCGCCGCGAGCTGGAGGACCTGGCCCGTCACCTCGACACGCTCGCCAAGCAGGACTCGGAGCTCGCCAGCGTGCTCACCGCGGCGCTGTCGGCGATCTTGTACAAGGTCTCGAGCCGCTCCTCGGACACCGACGCCACGTGGATCCAGCGCAACGTGGCGCGCGGCGCGTGTGCGCGCTGGTTTCTCCAGCGCGTGGAGCTGCTGGTCTCCGGGCTGCAGGATCTGTCCGCCACGCCGGGCAGCCCGCCGGAGATCTTCGAGGCGGACATGCGCGCGCTCGGCGAGCTGGTGCCGGCAGGCAGCGTGGGGGGCGTCGTGACCTCGCCGCCGTACGCGGGGACCTACGACTACGCCGAGCACCAGCGCCTGCGCTTTGACTTCCTTGGCCTGCGCCATCGTCACCTCGATCAGCAGGAGATCGGCTCCCGGCGCGGGCTCACCGGCCTGGGCGCTGGCGCGCAGTGGCGCGAGCAGCTCGGGGCGGCGATCGACGCGCTGGCGCCGCTGCTTGCCCCCGGCGCCCTGGCGGCGCTGGTCATCGGCGATTCGATGGGCGCGGGGCGCGCGTTCTTCGCGCTCGATGACGTGCGCGCCGTCCTGACCAGCGAGCTGGCGCTGGTGGCGTGGGCCTCGCAGCCGCGGCCCATGCTGGGCGCCGCGGAGCGCTCCGCGTTCGGCGAGCGCGGCAAGTGCGAGCACGTGATCTTGCTGCGCAAGCTCGGGTAGCTCGGGTCGCGTCGCCTACTTGCGGCGGCCGATGGTGTGGTGCAGCACGAGGAGCGAGAGCTGCACTCCTCCGATCACCGCGCCGTGCAGCGGCCGCCAGCGCCCAGCGCGGCGGCGACCAGGTACGGTCCGCCGAGCGCGCTGCCCACCGCGAGGATGAACAGGTTGTCGAGCACGTCATCGGAGACGTTGTCGAGCCACTGGCCTAGCTTTGAATACTGATAGCGCAGGCGGGCTAGCTCGCCGTCCACCGTGTCGAGCACCGAGTTGGCTTGCAGGAGCAGGCCGGCCAGCGCAAAGCTCGCGTAGCTGTGCGCGGTGGCCGCCAGCACGCCCGCGCAGATGCCCAGCGCGATGGCCACCAGCGTGACGTGGTTTGGCACGAGCCGCAGGCTGCGATACGACAGCGCGCGCGTGATCGGGTTGGACAGCCGCCAGGTGAGCAGCGCGTCCACCGGGCCCTCGAAGGACTTGTTGGAGCCGCGCACCACCTTGCGCTCGGCGGCACGTCGGGTGGCCTCGTCGACGACCTGGATGCCGCGCAGCACGTCGCCGCGTTGCCGGGGCGCGTCGCCTGGCGCGACGCCGTCCTGCTCCACCGCGATGGGCAGCGGTCGCGGGAACTCCAGCTTGGCCTGGCCGAGCCCGGTCACCACCACGCGCTCGCAGCCGTCCTTGGCCAGCTCGCGGATGCGGCGCTCGAGCACCGTGAGGCCGCCCACGCGCAGGGCGTGGCCCTGGCCTGGTCCGCACTCGAGGACGGTCGTACGCGGCGCGGTCATCTCGCTGGCGTATCACAGTCCACGCGGGTCGGCAGGCGCGCCGCCAGTCCTTGCCGCGCCCTGCCGGCCCCACGACGGGCGCAGCCAGGCGGCACCACAGGCGTCACGACGGCCGCCAGCCCAGGGCCGCCGTCAGAACGGCAGCTCGTCGGCGTCCTGCTCCGCCACCAGCGCTGCGGCCAGCTCTGCCAGGGTCAGCGGCGCGGAGCCCTCGGCCTTGTTGTTGGCGATGACCCACACCGGCTCGCCGCGCTGCTGCGCCGCGTGGACCAGGCGCGCGACCTGGCTGCGCGTGCCCGGATCGGGCTCGCGCAGCCGGTCAAAGGGCTGGTAGGCCTCGAGCGCGGTCTGGTAGCTGTGGTGCCGAGCCAGGAGCCAGCGCACCACCAGCGGGCCCGGCAGCACCGGCTGCTCGGCCGGCGGCGGGAGCTGCGGGATCGCGCTGATGCAGTGGACCGCCCCGGCCGCCTGCAGCGCCGCGCGGTAGTCCGCGGTGAGGAGCTGCGCGTTGCGCACCTCGACGGCGTACAGCGGGCCCTTGGGCAGGTCTCGCAGGAACCGGTAGAGCTTCTCGGCGAACCGCCGAGGCGAGCCGCCCAGCACCTCCAGCGGCTGCTGGGCGAGCTGGAACAGCAGCGGCCCGGCGCTGGCCCCCAGCCCCTCGACGAACGGCGCCACCACGGCGTCGCGCGCGTACGCCACATCGAAGAACGACGGGTTCATCTGGCCGCGCTGGGCGCCGTAGCGCGCGTGGGTCGGAAACTGGGCGAGGGTACACACCTCGTGCGCCTTGGTCAGGAAGCGAAAGCCGGGCGGCACCACCTCCGCGTAGGCGCGGAACGCGGCGGCGTCGATGGGGGCGTAGTGGGTGCGGTCGATCGCCACCGTGCGAAACAGCGGATGTCGGGCGTACGCGGCCAGGCCGCGGCGGGCCAGCACTTGCTCGCTGTGCTCCCCCTCCCAGACCAGGCCTCGCCAGCCGGGGAAGGACCAGGATGACGTCCCGAGCCGCACCGAGGCGTGGATGCGTCCGGCCAGCTCGCGCAGCGCCGGCGAGACCTCGGCGAGCGCCACCTCATGCCGCGCGGGCGGCGGATCTCCAAACAGCCCTAGCTGGGCAGCCATCTCGCTCTGGTAGCACGGCGCGGCGGTCTCGCTGCTGCGCTGGTGCAACGAGGCGCTTTCGTGATGTAACCTCGGTTGCCTATCGTCGATCCTTCGTGACAAGGACCCCCCGTGAAGCTCCGAAATATCCTCCTTCCGTGTCTGCTCCTCGCCGCCGGATGCAGCAAGAAACCCGACAGCGGCGCAGGCGCCGAGCCAGCCCCGGCCGCCACGCCCGCGGCTGCCGGAGCCGCGACGACGCCAACCGAGCCGGCCGCGCCAACGGCGCCAGCCGCGCCAACGGCGCCAGCCAGCTACCGACCCCAACCAGGGGCTCTTCGACAAGTACGGCGCCTGCGACGTCACCTTTGAGGGCGATCTCCAGAAGACGTACCGCAGCCCAGGCGGCGCCAGCGCGCTGGGCTCTGACTACTTCATGAACGATGACGAACTCCGCGAGTCGCTCAAGATGCTCGCGGGCCCCGCCAAGGTGGAAGAGGCGATGAAGCATGACCCCAAGCTCATGCTGCTGGTGGTGAACTGCTCGGTCGACGATCTGGCGCTCAACTTCGGCGCCGGCGCGGCTTCCACGTACGCCGATTTCCCGTTTGGCCCCAAGAAGTACGAGATCGGCAACCGCAAGGGCCAGCTCGCGATGATGGGCGGACTCGACAACTTCAAGAAGATGTTTCGCGCGCAACCCGGCGGCACGTTCGAGATCACGCGCTTTGACGGCGTGGGCCTGACTGCCACGTTCGAGATCCCCATCTCCGGCGACATCAACGGCAAGCTACGCGGCAAGATCGACTACAAGTGCCCTCACAACACCTCGGTGTGCCTCGCCGCGCGCGGCAAGTAGCGGCCGGCGCGCCGCGCTCACCTAGACGGAGCGCAGCGGACCTGCGCGGGGGCAGCGCAGGTGAGCTCCGGGGTCAGTATTGCTCCGAGAAGGAGAGCAGCAGGCGCGCGTCGATCCCGGCGGCGTCCACGCCCGAGCCGTGCTCGCGATATTGCAGGTCGGTCAGGTTCTCCACGCGCGCGGACAGGGTGAGGACCGGCCAGGCGTAGCGCGCGCCCACCGCCACGGTGGCGAACCGGTCGGTGCCGCTAGGGTCGATACGCGGGTCGTCGCGGTCGCGCGCCGAAAGCCGGCGCTGGGCGGCGGCGAACCGGAGCTCGCCCTCGAGCGCCAGCCGCGGCGTGGCCAGGAAGCGCGCCGCCACCCGGCCGCCCGCCGGCGGGATGCGATCGGCGGGCTCCTCGCCCTCCCCCAGGTCGTCCTTGGTGCCCCGGATCCAGGTCAGCGCCAGGTCCAGCGTCAGATCGGCGCGGACCTCGACGTGGGCCGCTAGCTCCGCGCCGATCGTGCGGGTGGTGCCCACGTTGTCGCTGACCACGATCTCTCGCCCGGAGTCGGTGGTGCGTCCGGTGGGGACCACGTCGATGCGGTCGGCGTGCTGCAGCGCGAAGAGGTAGGCCTCGCCGCTGACCCGCGCCTGCTGCAGCCGCAGCCCCACGTCTGCTCCAACCGCGTGCTCGTTGGAGAGCGCGGCCGCGGGCTGCTGGAAGCGGTTGCCTGGCCGCGGCCCAAGCCCGGCCAGGTCGTTGACGTTGGGCGCGCGGAAGCCGCGCCCGAGGTTTGCCACCAGCGATAGCGAGGAGGTGGCGCGCACCTCGAGCCCGAGCTCCGCGGCCCAGTCCGCGGTGGTGAGGTCCGCGCTGGACTCGGCCTCACCCTTGATGCGCAGGTCCGACAGGCCGGCGCGCACCCCCGCGCGCAGCGCCACGCGGGCCCCGAGCGCTCGGCGCGCCTCACCGAAGACGCCGAGCTGGCTCATCGTCGAGCCATCGGGGAAGCGGCACGCGGCGGGTGTGGACTGACCGGTGTCGGTGTCCAGCGTGACGCGGGTGCAGTCCACACGGTCGTGCAGCAGCTCGACGCCGCCGAGCAGCTCGGTGGCAGAGAGCGAGCCCGCGGCGCGCGCGAGCCCGGTGAGCCCGTGATCCGTGATCTCCTCGCGCAGCTCCTCGGAAGATCCGGTGTCGCGGATGCGGCGATGATCGTCGATGCGCTGGTAGGCCGCGTGCAACTCCAGCCCGTCGAGCCCCCACAGGCCGCGCCGCAGCTCGCGCAGGTGCGCCACCACGCGGCGGCTCGGCTGATACGCCCACACCGCCGCCGCCGGCTCGTCCTGCCCGTAGCCGGGCCGCAGCTCGTCGGTGCGGGGCAGCTCTGGCTGCTCGTAGGCCTGCAGCCAGGCAGAGGTGGCGGCGTGTCCGCGATCCCAGTGGCCGGTGAGCTGCCCGCCGAACGAGCGGTATCCAGAGGGCGACTGGCGGGTGCCGTCGCCGCTGCGCAGATCGCGGTGCTGCTCGAGCGTGAGCGCCGCGGATAGCCCCAGCCCGTCGCGGCCACCCGAGAGGGCCGCGTGCGCTACCGAGGACCGATCCGCCGAGGCGGCGCCCAGGGCGACCTCCGCCCGCGTCTGCCAAAGCGGCTGCGGGAACACCGGCAGCGGCGTCACCACGTCCACCACGCCGCCGAGCGCGTCCGAGCCAAACGGCGCGGAGCCCGGCCCCTTGACCACCGTGATCGTCTGCACCCGCCACGGATCTACCAGCGAGCTGTACTGGTTGGGCGCCGGGCGGAAGATGGCGTTGTTGAGCCGGATGCCGTCGACCAGGACCAGCACGGCGCTGCCCAGCAGTCCGCGCACGATGGGCGCGCCTTGCCCGGGACCCGTGCGCTGCACCGCGATGCCAGCCGCTCCCGCGAGCTGGTCGCCCAGCGTGGCGGCGGCGCGCGTGTTGGCAGGGGAGATCACCGCGGTCGCGCGGGTCGTGCGCGCGGCGTCGATGAGATCGGCGCCGAACCAGCGCTCGGCCATGACGATGACCTCCTCGCTGGGGGCGCCCGTCTCTTGCGTCGGCAGCGCGGGGCCGGGGGCAGGGGTGCGCGCAGGGGCGTTCGCGGACGCAGCCGACGCAGGCGTGGCAGCAGCAGGCGGAGCCGACGCAGCAGGAGTAGCCGACGCAGCCGGCGCAGGCGTGGCAGCAGCAGGCGGAGAGCTAGGCGCAGGCGGGGCCGACGCAGGCCGACGCAGCAGGCGGGGCCGACGCAGCAGGCGGGGCCGACGCAGCAGGCGCCGGAGCTGCGCTGGGTGCTGCAGGCAGCGCTGGTTGCGCGAACCCGGGTTGGCTTGCGTGCCACGCGACGGCAGACGCCAGCAACCACGTCGCGAGCCTCGTCCTGCGCTTCATCGCGCTGAGTTAGCAGGCAACCTCGGTCGCTCTGCAATGTTCTCCGGAGCTTTCTCGTCGACGAAACGCGAGATATCGGAGTGGTTACGTACGACGTCTGTCGTGCAGCGCGGCGGCCGCGTGCCACGGCGGTCGCGTGCCACGCGCTACGACGTCCGTCGTGTGCAGGTCTGTCGTGTGCGGGACACCACGACGTCTGTCATGTGCTGATGCGTGAGCGCTGGGCCAGGCACGGCCCTCAGGTGGCCTGCACGTCGCGCGTGCGGTGGCTCATGCAGCGGGCCACGTCGCGCCGGTCGAGGCTGTGCGATGCAGGCCGGTCGGTCGCGCGCACCACCGGCCATGGCCTGCCGCGTGCGCGCATCCGCGCTGCGGTCGCGCCAAAAGGCCCCCAGCCTGCACGTCAAGCGACGGCGGCCTTGGCCGGATTTCGCGCAAAAGCGGGGGCCAGCTCCACCGGTCACACGTGCAACCTGTTGATCCCAAACATGGCCACCCACGTTGTCTGTCTCCTCTTTGCATACATGTAGGAAAACTGGCCACCAGGGGCGGTCTTCTGTACGGTCCGTTCATGGCCCCCGTTCGACGCCCTCGCCGTGAGCAACCTGCTCCGTGCGTGCCTCCCCGCAAGTCGGTCGCATCGACGCGGCGGATCTCGTTGTTCGAGCGCACGGTCACCGTCCGCCTCTCGCCAGCCGCCACCCAGCTCCTGCTGGGCTCTGCGCGCATCCTTTCGGAGGGCGAGCTGCATGAAGGCGGCTTCGCAGGTTCCACGATGGCGAGCATCGACCTGGCCAAGACCTCGGATCGGATCTCCGATCCAGTGGATCCTTCCACCGCGCAGCTCCTGGCGGAGCTGTGCCGCACAGATCAGACCTTGCGCGGACGGTGTCGGGAGCTGGCGCTTGGCGAGGCCGCGCGCGTCGCTGGCGCCGATCTGTCGTCCGCGCAAGTGGACATCGAGAGCTCAGCCCGCGGGACGGAGCTGCACCTGTCGTTCAACGTCGAGGCAAAACGGAGGATTGCATGATCGAGCTGTACAGTATTCGCGATGTGGCCCGGATCCTCGCCGTGCAAGAGTCCCGGCTGCGTTACTGGACGCAGGTGGGCTTCGTGGGGCCCACCTTGCGCAAGGGCGGGCGCTTCTACTACACGTTCGCAGACCTGGTGGCCGTCAAGGCAGCCAAGGACCTGCTCGCCGCGGGCCTCCCGCTGCAGCGGGTGCGCAAGAACCTCGAGTGCCTGAAAAAGGCGCTGCCCAACGACGCCCACCCCGCCAGCAAGCTGCGGGTGTGCAGCGATGGCGAGACCATCGTCGCGCTGCATGAGGACATCGCGTTCCAGCCCACCAACGGGCAGGTGGTGATGGCCTTCGCGTTGCCGACGCTGGCCGAGCGCGCCGCCGAGGTGCTGGCGCTGCCCACCCCGGCCACCGCTGCGCTCCCGGCCGCCCAGGCCGACGGCGTCCCGCAGCCAGTGCGCAGCGAGGCCACCGAGGCCAACTGCGATGCCACCGCGTATCGCCACTTCATGGACGCCTGCGCCGCCGAGGACGCAGGCGAGCTGGCCGGCGCCGAGCACCTGTTTCGGCTAGCGCTGGAGATCGAGCCGGGCATGGCCGCCGCCGCGACGAACCTCGGCAACCTGCTCTATCGCCAGGGCACCACCGAAGAGGCGCGCCGGCTCTACGAGCGCGCGCTGGAGCATGACCCGGGCCAGCCCGAGGCTCGCTACAATCTGGCCAACGTGCTCGAGGACATGGGCAAGACCGAGCTGGCGGTCAGCGAGCTGCGCCGCGTGTGCGCCTCGCATCCGGAGTTCGCCGACGCCCACTACAACCTGGGCGTGATCCTCGCGCGCCTGGGCGGCATGGCGCAGGCGCGCCGCGCGTTCGAGCGCTACCTGGAGCTCGACACGCAGAGCGCCTGGGCCGAGCACGCGCGCACCTTCCTGCGCGACGCTGCGTAGCCGGCTCCACTCGAAGGCGACCAGCTCACCGCTTCGGCGGGCCTGGCTGCTTGGCCTCACCTTGGTTGCGTGGCCCGGGAGGCTCCTCGCGCACCACCTGCATCTGCGGCAAGGGCGCGGGCTCTTCGCCCAGCGCCGTGGGCTCGGCCGCCAGCCGCTCGGCCTGGGATACCTGCGCGAGTAGATCCGTGGGCACGCCGCCCTCGAAGGTCGGAGCCTGGCCCAGGAGCACATCACGCCAGCTTTGCAAGAACGCCAGGACCCGCGGATCCTGGTGGTCGACGCTCCTGGGCGCCCCGCTGATGGGCAGCGCGAAGGCTCTGCCGCGGAGCTGTCCTCGCAGGCCCAGGATGCGCAGCGCGCCGGACACCTCTTCGTAGAGCTCAGCGAAGCTCTGCCCCGGTGATGCGATGCGGAGGGTCAGGCAGCGACCGTCCTTGGCCAGCTCACAGAACGCCACCTGGCCGCCGTGGTCCATCGCCAGCAGCGCGTCGCCGCGGCGGCTCAGCAAGCTGCGCTGCACGACGAAGCCGCGGGCCAGGAGCGAGCCCTCCGCTGCCTGGCTGCGCTGCACGTTCAAGCGCAGCCGCCGCACCGACCACCACGCCAGCACCAGCGCGCCACCGAGCAGCGCCACGCCAGCGAGGATGGGAGCCCCGGCTCCGGCTCCCGCCGCCAGCGCCTCGCCGCCACGCGACAGCTGCAGGTCTGCGAGCTGCGCGGTGGCGGAGGTCCAGCTCATTGCCTCACAGCATACTACGCGCGCGCTGCGCTCACAGCGTGCGACCAAGCGTGACCATGGCGGTCATGGGCGAGCCCGGCGTGAAGTGGACGTCTTCCATCACCGAGGACGAAGGGGAGCTGCGAGACTCCTCCGCGAACTGGGCCTCCCGCCAGCTACTGTCCAGCAGGTTGGTGACGGTGAGCCCAAGCGAGGTCTTGCCAACCTTGTGCTCCGCCACCAGATCCATCAACGCATACCCCTCCGCGCGCAACGAGCCGTCATCGTTGGCCGGCCGAGCATCGATGCCGCGCAGCCGCAGCGAGACAAAGCCGCGCGCGCCTTGCACCGTGGCCCCGCCGCCGCCCATCAGCCGCGGCGCCAGCGCCAGCGCGCCGCCGTTGCCCTGATTGGCCACCACGGTGGAGCGGCCCACCGCGACGTTTGCGTCCAGCGCCAGCCAAGGCGTGGGGCTCCACGCCAGATCTACGTCCATCCCGTAGCGTCGCGTGGGGTCTGACGGCTCGGTGCCGCCGTTGTCGCCGCTCCACACCTGCTCGGAGGCCAGGTGCAAGTACCAGGCGGCCACCGACGCGCGCAGCGCCGGACCCACCGCCAGCCGCGCACCCAGCTCTGCGCCCACGGCCCGGGCCAGCGCGCCCTCGCCATCTGACGCCACCGCGGCGCGGGCGTCGTTGGAGTGAAACCCCAGGCCGAAGTTTCCAAATACCTCCACCGCTTCGCTCGCCCGCACGATGGCCGACAGCTTGGGGCTGACCAGGAACGCATCCGCGGTGCCGGCGGTGGTGTCCATGGTGTCGCGCGTCTGGGGATCCAGATCGTCCACTCGCCACAGGAACTGATCCAGCCGCAGCCCCGCGAGCAGGCGCACGCGCCCGGTCAGCGAGACGTCCTCCTCCACGTACGCCGAGAGGTTGCCGACCTGATTGTCCGTGCGATTGCACGGGTTCTCCCCTTCGAAGCAGCCAGCGAGCCGCTCGCGCTGCGCGGTGTGCCAGAGGCTGGTCTCGGTGCGGTCGCCGCGGGCCTGGACGCCGACGCGCAACAGCCCAGGCAGCGGCCCCCGGTGGTAGCGACGGTAGGTGACCGAGCCGCCGCCAAAGACGCGGTCATCGCCCTGCTCGATCTGATCTCCGTTCTCCTGATCTCGCGAGAACAGCGTGAAGTTGGAGAAGAGCTGGAGCTGATAGCCCACCACATACGCATGCGCAGACCAGGCTCCCTCGGCGGGCGCGCCGCGCTCCCAGCGCGCAGCCAGGCTCCAGCGCCGTGAGTCGCCGCCTTCGCTTGGGTCCAGCGAGCCAAAGCGGTCCAGGCGACCGGCCTCCACTTCGATGGAAGGGACCTGGCCGGACTGGTTCCACTGGGCAGCGTAGAAGGTGCCCGAGAGACCGAGCTGTCCACCAGCGAGCGGCTGGGCCAGCTTTCCAAACGTGGACAGCCGATGAAAGTCCTGCTCGTTGGTGAAGGGACCATCGGTGGTGGAGACTTCAGCCGCCAGTAGCGCATCGCCGCGGCCGACCTGAGGATTGGCGATCCCAACCAGACGCGCAGTGGGCCGGCGCAGCGCCACCGGCCCGGTCAGCTCGGAGCCACCGCTGAGCCAGATCCCAGATGCCGGCACGCGGTCGACGGTCTTGAGGTCGATCGCGCCGGCGGTGGTGAAGTCGCCGAAGCGCGCAGCGTAGGGCCCCTTGTGGACCTCCAGGCTGGTGATCAGCTCCGGGATCAGGAAGTGGCTGTCGGCGTAGCCCTGGCCGTGGCCGTGGCTGGTCAGGTTCACCGGGATCCCGTCCACAAACAGCGCGACGTCGGTGCCGTGATCGGCGTCGAAGCCGCGCAGAAAATACTGATCTGCCTTGCCGCCGCCGGCGTGCTGCGCCACCACGAGGCCAGGGGTCTGCCGCAGGACATCCGAGGGCTGCTGATGGGGCCGCCGCCGCAGCTCGGTCTGTCCGAAGTGGACCGAAGACGCGGACTCCGCCGGGGCAGCGCCCTCGAGCTGGATGATCTCCTCGGAGCTGGCGCTCTCGGCGGCCTCGTCGCTGCCGTCGCTGCCGTCGGTGCCGTCGCTGCCCGTGGTCGCAGGTGCAGCGGGGCTCGCCGACGCGGGCAGCGCGGGCAGCACGGTGGGCAACGCGGAGCCGGAGGGATGCGCGCGCGCCAGGGCGGGCGAGGCGAGCAGAGAAGCGAGCAGCGCGGCCCGCGCGGCCGGGGAGGCCCTTCGCGCCCAAGCGCGAACTGGAGTGGAAGACATAGCGCGCGACATGGCGGACTCCTCATCAGGCGAAAGGAATACGAGAGGGCAGGGCGGGGTGGCCAGGCATGAGGCAAGGCCACGGTTGCATAGAGAGGCGATGGCCCGCGAGACCCTTCGCGCACCGCAGCGCAGAATGCCTGCGCAAAGATAGCGCACCACCGCGGGCTCTCTCACGGGTCACGCAAGCCTTACGGCCGAGCCGCGGCTTCAGATCGACAGGAATCGACGGGATCTGAAACAATCGCCATGCGGCCGAGCCGCGGCGTGGGGTGGGCTACTGCGCGGCGCTGGAGCCGCCTCTGCGCGGGCGGCCCCCGGGGCCCGGCGAGGGCGAGTGCTTGGGCTTGCGTTCCCGTCGAGCTGCTCCGTGCGCGGGGTCAGACCGGTGCTCTGGATAGCTGGCGTCTCGCGGATCCTCCGCCAAGGGAGCAGCAGGTGCGCTCGCCGCGGGGGCGCCAGAGGCGTCCCAGCCAGCCTTGGACGCCTCGTTGGACGCCGCCTTGGATGTCTCGTTGGTCGTCTCCGGGGCCAAGAGCAGCGCCAAGATCTCCTGCGTCGGTTCCCGCACCTCCGGCGCCAGGTAGGTTAGGCCGCCGCGCAGCCCTTTGCCGGCGGCGCGCAGGGCCTCATGGAGCGGCAGCGCAAGCTCGTCTTTTCCCAGCTCGCGGAGCAGCGCAGCGGCCAGGCCAGCATGGCCGGCCTGCACTACCGGCTGCCACAGCGACGGTTGAAACAGCGGATGATCCGCTCGATTCACGTCAGCGAGCGCCGCGCGCAGGTGCTGCTGCAGGTGCGGCCAGTTGGCGGCCCCGTGCCGGAGCATGGACGCAGAAGCCAGGACGAGCGCGTCAAGACCTCCGCCGAGCCCGCGGTCAACGGCCGGCGCGGGCTCAGCCTGTGACAGCCCGCGCTCCGGCGCGGCCCGCGCAAGGACCTGCTCCATCCAGGGGCTCGCTGCGTTCCACCGCACGGCGCCCTCGGCCGCGCGCGTGGCGCCGCTGCTCCGCGTCTCCTGTAGCCGCTGTTGAACGTCATAGGCGGTGCTGACCGCCGCCGCTGTCGTCGGGAGCGCCGGGCGCTGGTCCTCGCCCGGTCCCACGTCGCGCGCCACCGCTGGCTGGTCCAAGGGCGGCTGCTTCGCCAGGGCAGTCAACGCCTGGAACAGCAGGGTTCGCCGCAGCGCGGGATCCTCCACCGTGTGGGCAAACGCCAGCAGGTGCTCCGGATCCCTGGCAGCGGTCTGCCCGTGCTCGGTCTGCAGCAAGGCGCGAGCGCGGCGCTCCACCTCCGCTTGCCCGTAAAACGTCTGCAGAAAGCCCGTCAGCCAGAGGAGCTTGCGGCGCAAGCGCCGGCTGGCCCGCATCAGATACCAGATGTTGAAGAAGCGCTCGCTGACCTGGAAGGTCAGCTTGCTGTGCTCCGTGCCCTGGCTCTTCTGCAGCGCGCCTTGCTTGACCAGCCGGTTGAGCTGGGCCGACGCCGCGTTGATCTCCATGCGCGCCTTGGCCGCGCACTCGGCCGCGGTCATCGGGTGCCAGTGCAGCGCCACCGCGTCGACGATCTGCTGGCTCTGCGCCGGCAGTTCGTCAAAGCGCGCCTTGTAGTACGGCGTGACCTGGTCGAGCAGCAGCTCGAGATCATCCTCTGCTCGCGCGGCGGAGTCCTGCGCCAGGATGCCGTACAGGAGCGCCAGCGTGCGCGGCATGCCGCCGCTGAGCACCAGCAGCGCCTTGAAGCGGCCTGGTTCTTCGCTCAGCACGCGCGCCACCAGCGGCGTGCGGGCCACCTCGGCGAGGTGCAGGACCATCGCTCGGGCCTCCTCTTCTGGAAGAGGCGCCAGCTCCGCGACGTGAAAGAACTCATGAAACGCGGCCTGCTGGGTGAGCAGCTCCTCCGGATACCTCGAGCACGCGCCGATCACCACCAGCCCGGCGTTGCGGGACAAAGCGTCTCGCAGCGCCGACTGCGAGTCAGCCAGCCGCTGGAACACCAGATCGATGTTGTCCACCAGCAGCACCAGCAGCCGCTCGTGCTCTGCGGCCCAGGTCAAGAGGAGCTGCAGCGCCTCCTCCGCGCGCGCGGCCTCCTGGGCGGGCGGTCGCGCCTCGATCGCTTCGACCCGCTCATCCAGCGCCAGCGCCTCCTGGGGCTGGCCGTGCTGCTCCAGCGCGTCGACGAGCGCGTCCACGCAGTTGAGCCAGAAATCAGAGAGCCGCGCGACGTTGTATTGCTCTTCCGGGAAGCGCAACGCGAGGGCTCGGGTCGAGAGCTGCGCGTCTTCATCGATGGCGCACGCCAGGCGCAAGAGCAGCGTGGTCTTGCCGGCGCCGCGCTGGCCGATCAGCAGGTGATGCTGGTTGCCCCCTTGCTGGAGGTCTTGCACCAGCCGCACGAGCTCCCGCGTGCGCGCGGTGAAGCTGGCGATCAGCTCTTCTCGTCGCAGCATGCCGGGGTTGTAGATGGAGCGCCGCAGCCCGGTCACGAGAACCTCCGCTGCCAGTACCGGCGCAGCAGCGCCGAGCGAAAGCGCCAGCGCTGCTCGCTCGTGGGCTCCAGATACCCGTCGTTCTCGAGGACGTCCATGATCCAGCGTTGCTTGTCGCTGCGCTCCACCGGATCTGGGAAGGCGTGGGCCAGCATGGTCTGCAGCGTGGATGACGTGGCGCCTCTGGCAGGGTGCGCACACGCGGTGAGCACCCGCCTGGCCACCTCTGCATCGGCCCGGCCAAACACTTCGTGCAGGCGCTCATTCCACGTCGCGAAGTACAGCTTGTGGCAGAGCGCGGCCTCGACCGCGGCGTCCACGTCTTCCAGGCGCGGGATGAGGCTGCGCTTGCAGCGGACGAGCTCGCACACCAGCACCTGCAGGTGAAACGGGATGAGCCACTCTGTCTCCTCGAGCAGGCGCTGTTGCACCGCGGGCACCAGCAACATTCCCTGCGCCTCTGCCAGCGAGGTCACGAAGCGCTCAGCGGTGCCGCGATCAAAGGGCCCCAGGCGCCAGTCCATCAGATCGCTGAGTGACTCGGCGGCGTCATATCTCCGCGTCACGGCATCAAGCCCGATGGAACCTGCCAGCACGAAGCGCAGCGACTTCTCGGCCGCCGGAAGCTGCCGCAGGTTGCGGAACCAGTGCAAGAAGGCGCGAACCCGGGCGCCGGATGGATCTTGCTGCGCCAGCGCCAGCACCAGCGCAGGCAGCTCATCGATGAGGATGAGCCACGGCCGCGCGCTGCTCATCAGCTTGCGAAAGCCTTCCTCCGCCATCTGCTGCCACGGGGGGTCGATGCCGTCCAGCTCGACGGCGGTCCCCGCCACCTCCACCTTCTTGACCCGGCTCTTGCGCCGCTGGCGCCAGGACTCGAACCATCCCGGCCGCAGCGACTTCCCCTCCTCCGTTTCGTACGCGGCGTGCAGCACGGTGCGTACGAAGTCGAGCTCCGTTGCTGCCTCCGCGACACTTGCATAGACGGACGTGGCCTGCCCTCTGGCTTGTTCTTGCGCGGTCAGCGCCAGCATGAGCGAGGTCTTTCCAGTTCGCCGCGGCGCCAGCATCATCACGTGCTGGGAGCCCACCGCCTTGCCAAGGTCGGCGAGCTCCTGGTCGCGGCCAAAGAAATCCCGGCCTGTCACCGCCTTGCCGATGATGCTGGCGGGCGCCGTGGCGTCGCCGCTGCGAGCTGGTACATCAAACGTGTTGTACACGAAAAATGTTGTACAACATCTTTGATGTAAGGCTGTTCGCTGTCGCTGGATATCTTCTAACCATTCAATATATCTATTTATAATTCTGGGAGATCCCTGGCCCATGTGGTGGCCCGACCGCTTCAGCCCGCCGGCCCGCCGGTTGCCGGGGGATCTCAACCCCATGGATTGGGGGCTGCGTGGAGAACGTGCGAAGGTGCCCCGGTCACCAACCTGGGTAGCCCGTGAACGCCTCGCGCACCGTCAGCCTCATCGCCGAGGAGCTCCGCCTCGTCGTGTACAAGCCGTCGCTGGCGATCTGGGCGCTCTACCTTTTCCTCTTGCCGGTCTATGTGTTCTCCAGCGGCCTGCCGCAGCCCGGCGACGTGCTGATCCTGGCGCTCCTGCCGGCGGCGCTGGTCCGCTGGAACGGCCGCATGTCACGCCAGGCCGCTCGGCCGCTGCGCGCGCTCGCGGCGTTCGTGGTGTGGTGCGTGGTCATCAACTACGCCTGGATGATCGTGCTGGGCAAGTTCGCGCTGCTGGGCAAGGACTCGTTTGTCCTCATCCCGATGTTCTATGTCTACAACGCGGCGATCTTGCTCGCGGTGCTGGTGCTGCACCAGCGCCACGGCGAGGTCTTCCTCCGCGTCACCCTGCACATGGTGCTCGTCACCGCGGTCGTTCAAGTCGGGCTCTCGTTCGTGCTCCCGCAGGGCGATGACCGCCACACCGTGCTCTTCAACAACCCCAACCAGCTCGGCCTCTACGCCCTGCTGTCCGCCAACATCCTGGCCTTTGGCAGGCGGCGCCTTGGGTTTGGCTCCCTCAAGTCCAGCGTGGGGCTCGTGGCCTGCCTGTATCTGGCGGTGCTGTCCGCGTCCAAGGCCGCGCTCGTGGGATCGGCGCTGCTGCTCCTCATCGCCCTGGTCAACAACCCGCGCACCATCCTCCTGGCCGCGCTGGCCATGGTTGGCCTGCTGAGCTTCCCCAACGCGCTGACCCGCTCCATGGAGCGGACCTCCGCTCGCATCGCCGAGAAGCAGGAGCTGGGCTTCTTCGATAGCCGCGGCTACGACCGCATCTGGAACCACAAGGAATACTGGATCATCGGCGCCGGAGAAGGGGGGCTCACCCGCTTCAAGGACACCTCGGTGATCGGCGACCACGAGCTGCACTCCTCCGCCGGCACCCTGTTCTTCTGCTACGGCTTCGTCGGCGTGGCGCTGTTTCTGTCGTTCCTCCTGCGCGTGGTCGAAGGGGCCACGGTGCGCAACGCGCTGATGCTGCTGCCCTCCCTGGCGTACGGTCTGGCGCACCAGGGGTTGCGCTTCACCCTGTTTTGGATCTTGATCGGCGCCTTCATCTGTCTCAAAGAGCAGCTCGCCCGCCCGGCGAGGTTCTCACCAGGACTTCCATGAGCAAGCAAACTGTTGGCATCGTTGGTTGTGGAAAGATCTCGGCGGCCCACCTCAAGGCCTGGAGCAGGCTGGAGGGCTTTGCCATCGGCGGCGTGTTCGACGTCAACCGTCAGCTCGCGGACGAGCGCGCGCGCGAGTTCTCGGTGGGGCGCGTGTTCGAGACCCTCGACCAGCTCATCGAGGCCTGCTCCATCGTCGATGTGTGTACGCCGCCGCAGACCCACGCCGTGATCTCTCGGCAGGTGCTGGCCAGCGGCCGACATCTCTTGATCGAGAAGCCGGTGGTCACCGAGGTCGCGGACTGGGACTCGCTGGTCGAGCTGGTCAAGCGCTCCCCCGGCAAGCTCGCCGTGATTCACAATCTCAAGTTCGCGCACAGCGTGCGTCAGGCCAAGCAGTGGGTGGACCAGGGCCGCATCGGCGACGTGCTGCGCATCCAGCGCGAGTTTCTCACCAGCGCCACCACGGACCGCATGCTGGTGGGCGACAAGCACTGGTCCCACAAGCTGCCCGGCGGTCGCTGGTTCGAGACCTTGCCGCATGAGCTGTACCTCACGCACTGGTTCGCTGGCGCGCTGGAGCTGGACCACGTGTCGGTGATCCACACCCCCAAGGCCCCGGCCGGCGCTCCTGCCGATGAGGTGGTCGCGGTGCTCCGGGGCGACCACGCGCTCGCCACTGTGCATTTTTCGGCCAACTGTGAGCAGAACCGCCGCGTCTTCACCGTTCAAGGCAGCCACGGACAGATCGTGGTGGATATCCTGGGCGACCAGGCGACCCTCTCAACTACGCAAGATGCCAAGTGGAAGCGCGCCGTGGGGCAGCAGCTCCTGCACGCGGGCCGCACGCTCTTGCACGCGGTGCCAGACAGGTCGCGGTACGGGCTAGAGCGCCTGCGCGGCGCTTCGCCGCACTCGCGCGCCATCGAGGCCTTCGCGCTGGAGGTGCAAGGGCGCGGCGAGCCGGCGACGCCGTTCGAGGAGATCGACTATGTGGTGCGAAACTGCGACCGCATCGGCCGCGCGATCGATCAACAACTTATGGCGCTCGCGGCAAAGGGCCACACCGGCGGCATGGCAAATTGACGCCGAGGTGCGCGGGCCGTGTGCGCGGCCGTGTGCGTTGGCCGCGTGAGTTGGCCGTGTACGTTGGGATGAACATGCGTATGAACCCTGTCACTAATCAAGACCATGGCACCGCGGATCTACCTCTCCGCTCCTGACTTGGCGGGCACCGAGCTCGCGCTCCTGCGCGACGCGCTCGAGTCCAACTGGATCGCGCCGCTTGGCCCCCACGTCGACGCCTTCGAGGCGGAGATGGCGGCGCGGCTGCAGGTCCCCCATGCGGTGGCGCTGTCGAGCGGGACCGCGGCCCTGCACCTGGCATTGCAGGTGCTTGGCATCGGCGCGGGCGACGAGGTCTACGTCTCGACCTTGACCTTCGCCGCCACCGCCAACGCGGTGGCCTACGTGGGGGCTACCCCGGTGTTCATAGACAGCGAGGACGCGAGCTGGAACATTGACCCGGTGATGTTCGCCCAGGCTCTCGACCACGCCGCCGCCGCCGGCAAGCTGCCCAAGGCGGTCATCGTGGTGGACCTCTACGGGCAGTGCGCGGACCTCGAGCCCGTGGTGGAGGCCTGTCGCCGACATGGCGTCTGGGTCATCGAGGACGCCGCGGAGGCGCTGGGCGCCACGTATCGCGGGCGTCCCGCGGGCTGGTTCGGCGACCTGTCGGTCCTTTCATTCAACGGCAACAAGATCATCACCACTTCCGGAGGTGGGATGTTGCTGTCGAGAAATCCACAGTGGATCGAGCGAGCGCGCCACCTGGCGACCCAGGCCCGTGAGCCAGTTCGCCACTATGAACACAAGAGTGTTGGATACAACTATCGATTGAGCAACCTGCTGGCGGCGGTGGGCCGAGCGCAGCTCGGTGATCTGGATCGCCGGGTGGCCCGACGGAGGGCCATCAACGTCGGCTACCGGCAAGGCCTGAGCGACCTGCCCGGCTGGCAGTTCATGCCGGAGGCGGCGTTTGGCACCAGCACCTCCTGGCTGACCTGCGCGACGGTGCATTCCGAGCGCGAGCGCGACTCGATCCTCGACGGACTTGGCGCCCTGGGCATCGAGGCGCGGCCGGTCTGGAAGCCCATGCACCTGCAGCCGGTGTTCGCCCATCATCGCGCGCTTGGCGGCGCGGTGGCCGAGCGGCTCTTTCGCCGTGGCCTGTGCTTGCCCAGCGGCTCGGGGCTCACGCCCGCGGACCAGGACGAGGTGATCGCGGCGGTCCGGAATGTGGCGGGGCGCACGCCAAAGTAAGCGCCATGGTCGCGACGTTGTCGTCATTTTGTCGATGGTGGCGTCAGGAAGCGTGATCGAATTCGCTGTCTTGAGCCATCGCTATTCGGATACACCTTTATGCCCAGCGTTCATGCAAAACCTCACTCTGGCTTAGCTCCAAGGGGGACTCTGTGACGAAGAAGTACCTGACTCGCTTGCCCTTCTGGGCCGCCTCGTTTCTCGGCTCTCTCGCCGCCTGCCAAGGCGGTGAGCCTGGGCGCGCGGTCTCGCCGCCCTGGCAGGACACGGGCGGCCCGCTGGCGCCCAGCGCGGAGGAGACCATCGGCTGGGACTCCGACGCGGCGGCGGTGCGCTTCGAGCGCGCCGGGGACGGCTTCCGCGGCGGCTTCCAGACGCACCAGGTGGTGGTGAGCCAGGGCTTGATCGAGCTGGTCGCGCTGGAGCCAGGCGCCCAGGGCCGGCGCAGCCCTTCGTTCGGGCTGCAGACGGTGGCGGCGTGGCGCGGCGAGGTCGCGCTGGACACGTCCTTCGTCGGCGCCGCGCAGGTGGCTGGCAACGTCGTGGAGACCGCGCGCGCCGCGCTCACCGAGCGCCTGCACAACACGCCCGAGGGCGTGGAGCAGAGCTGGCGCTTCGAGCAGGATCCAGGCGGCGAGGGCGATCTGATCGTCGCCATCGACGCCACCGGGCTAGACTTCGCGGGCTCCACCGAGGGCGGGCTGCACTTCCGCCGGAGCGCCGGCGAGCTGGGCTTCCGCTACAGTCACGGCACCTGGGTGGAGGCCGACGGCGACCGCTGGGCGGTGCAGGCGCAATATGACAACGGCCGGATCTTGCTGGCGGTGCCGGCGGAGATCATCGCGAACTCGGCGTACCCGGCGGTGCTGGATCCGACGGTCACCGCCGAGGTCCTGACCGACGTGCCGGTGCTGGGATCGAGCGGGGCTGACAACGCCAACGGCGAGATCGCCACCGACGGCGGCACCGGGTACTTCGCGGTTTGGCAAGACCGCCGCAACACCCGCAACGATGACATCTGGGGCGCCCGGGTAAACGGCAGCGGCGTGGTGCAGGACCTGCGCGGCATCAAGATCTACGAGAACGCCACCACGGTGGAGAGCAACCCGGTGGTGGCGTGGGTCGGCACGGGCTGGGTGGTGGCGTGGGAGAGCGCGGGCAACATCGCCGCGGCCTTTGTCAGCAGCGCGGGCGCGGTCACCCAGCTTGGCACGGTGGCTGGCACCGCCGCCGTCGAGGCCAGCCCCGCCATCGCGGCGCGCGGCACCTCGGCGCTCTTGACCTGGACGGTGGCTGGCGTGGATATCTCCGCCGCGCTCTACAGCGCGGGCGCGTTCGGCGCTTCGTTTGCCGTCGCCGCCACCGCGGCAGCGGAGAAGAGCCCGGCGGTGGCCGCCAATCCGGCTGGCGAGTACCTGGTGTTGTTCCAGGAAGGCTCCGTCAACGACAACATCCGCGGCCAGCGCGTGACGGACGCAGGCGCGCTCTCGGGGGTGGTGTTTGACCTCAGCATCGAGTCAGGCACCCAGTCGACGCCCGCGGTCGACTTCAACGGCACGGACTTCGTGGCGGTGTGGACCACCAGCTCGGGCACCGTGGATCTGCGCGGCGCGCGGATCAGCGCCGCTGGCGTCGTGCTCGACGCAAGCCCTGGCGTGATGGTCAGCGGCGCCGCGGATCAGCAGACCCTGGCAGACCTGTCCTGCGGCACCGGCGCGTGCTGGGTGTCCTGGCAGGATCGCCGCAACCTGGCCACCACCAACTTCGACATCTACGGCGCGACGTTCTCCGCGGCCGCCGAGATCGGCGCCGAGACCCTGGTCACCACCGCCAATCGCGCGCAGACCAACGTCAGCTCGGCGGTGTCAGGCGGGCAGTGGATGACGGTGTGGACGGATCTTCGCGATGGCGAGGCGCGCGGCATGTTTGGCACCCGGGTCAGCTCGGCCGGCGCGGTGATGGACGCTGGCGCGGTGCAGCTTGGCCGCGGCTACGACCGCCACGCCAGCCCGGTGGTCAGCCGCACGCCGACCATCTGGTCGGTGATGTGGGGCGCCACGCGCGTCGCGGACTACGACGCGGTCCACGTCCGCTACAACGCCAACGGCACCCAGCTTGACGCCAACCCGCTCACCATCTCGAACGCCACCGCTTCGCAGCTCCCGTCTGCGGCGGTCTACAGCGGCACCAACCTCTTGGCGGTGTGGACCGACAACCGCGGCGGCAGCACGCGCGATATCTACGGCGCGCGCGTCAACCCGTCGACCGGCCTGCCGCTGGACGCCAGCGGCTTTGCCATCTCCACCGCCGCCGCGGACCAGAGCTCGGCCAAGATCGCGACCAACGGCACCACGTCGCTCGTGGTGTGGCAGGACCGGCGCACTGGCAGCTTTGATATCTACGCGGCGTTGCTCAACGCCGATGGCTCCGCGGCGGTGTCTGACCTGCTGATCTGCGCCAACGCCGGCGACCAGACTCGTCCGACGGTGGCCTATGATCCCACCAACGCCGTGTACCTGGTGGCCTGGGCGGACGCCAACGGTGGCGCCACCACCGACATCCGCGGCGCGCGGGTCAGCGCCGCCGGTGCGTTGCTGGACGCGGCCTGCGGGGCCACCATCTCCGGCGCCGACAGCAGCCAGTCGCTGCCGGACGTCGCCTTCGCCAACGGGCGCTTCCTGGTCGCGTGGGAGGACCGGCGCAGCGATCCCAACGGGGACATCTACGCCGCGCGGGTGAGCGCGACCGGTGGCCTGACCGTGCTCGACGCCAGCGGCCTCCTGGTCTCGGCGGTGGCCGCCACCGAGCAGAGCCGGCCGGCGGTGGCGCCGTATGGCGGCAACTTCGTGGTCGCCTGGGAAGACGCGCGCAACCTGGCCACCACCAAGTTCGACATCTACGGCACCCGCATCATCTCCGCCAGCGGCGTGGTCGAGACGCCGTTCGTGATCGCCGCCAGCGTCGATGACGAGCGCAGCCCGGACATCAGCGATGGCCCCACCGCCACCAGCCCGGCCAAGGTGGCGTACCTGCGGACCCGGCTGGATCTGGACACGGTTCGCGTGCAGGTCCGCCGCATCACGTACCAGACGGCCACCGGGGCCTCCTGCTCGAGCAACGCGCAGTGCGCCAGCGGCTTCTGCGTGGACAGCAAGTGCTGCAACACCGCCTGCGGTGGCACCACGCTGACCGACTGCCAGGCCTGCAGCATCGCGCGCGGCGCCTCTGCGGATGGCCTGTGCAGCGTGGTCGCTGGTCCCAACCTGACCATCTGCCGCAACTACGCGCAGGTGCCGGTCAAGTGTGACGCGCGCGAGTACTGTGACGGCGTCTCTGCGGCGTGTCCGCCGGACCTCGGCATCAACGAGGGCCGGGTCTGCAACACCACGACGGGCACGGTGTGCCCCGCCAACAGCGCGGCTGGCGCGCCGCACCTCTGCCCGTAGCCGCCACCTGGATCGCGTCTTCGGAGGCCGAAGAGATCGCGACAGGCATGTCGTGCTGCCTTCGGCTGGCTCTCGACTTCTCGAGAGCTCGCTTCAGGTTTCCGATGCGGCGTCGGCGTCTCAGGCTGCTGGGCACATGTGGCATTCGTCACGCGAGGCGTGCCCGACGCATGCCCGACGCATGCCCGAGGCGTGCCCGACGCATGCCCGGGGCGTGAGCAGATGAAGAACCTGTGCGCGTGATGACGTGGTTGGACCACGTAGCTCGGAGGCACAGGCCTTGCTCATCGCCAGGGGATGAAGCTCCCTCTTCTTGCGGTGTGTTCCCTGGCGGCCTGCGTGGATGCCTCTTCCAGCGGCCTGGGCTCAACGAACGCGGACGTCAAGGCGGCGGCCACCACGATCTCCATCGTCGCCAACGCGGAACCGTCGCTGGTGGTCTTTCGCCAGGGGGCCGGCCCCTGGCAACCAGCCACCCGGATGGGCCCGCTGCGGTATCAGGCGGAGGTCAGCGGGCCATATTCGGTGATGACGGTGTGCGTGTCAGAGTCTGGCCCGTTCTCCACCATCGTTGGACTCACGCTCGATGACGCGCCCCAGGTGGACGTGTACTGCGGCTTCAAGGAGGAGGAGTCCTTCAGCGTGCGAAGCTCGATGGTGCAGTCTGGCACCGTCTCGGTGGGCCCGTTTCGCGTCCGATCTACGAGGCCCAAGTGGGACTTCGAGACGCTCGTGCCGGTCAAGCGGTACGACGTGACCGCGGTCAGCGACACGCACGTCGCGGTGCGCCGAGACGTCGACGTGTTTGGGCCCGTCGAGCTCCCCGCCCTCGACGCCGTGGCGGAGGGCCAGCCGCTGGCGAGCGTCACCTTCACGCCCACCAACTCGTTCCCCGGGGAGACGCCCCACGTCGGCGTGTTCCTGGTGAGCCCGCAGATCGATCCGCAAGCCCAGATCTATCGCGGGCCGATGACCTCGGCCAAGGTCGTCCCTGACGCGGTGCTCGATGAAGCGCTGGTCCAGGAGGTGTCGCTTCGCTCCGAGGGCTTTGGGGACACGAGCTATGTCTTTCGCAGCTCGCGGCGTCCTTTTCATCTCGGAGACGGGACCGGCGTGACCTTCTGGGATCCGTTCCAGGGGCTGCAGCTTGGCCTCGATGGTCAGGGCCGGGCCAGCGCGAGCTGGCAGTCCCTGGCCCTGGTCGACTACGCCTACTTCGATCTCACCGACGAGCAGGGCAGGTACGCCGCCATCGATCTCTCGAGGAGCTACCTCGAGCAGACCTCGCCGTCGCAGGTCACGTTTGCCTTTGATGCGCCCGGGTTCTTGCCCGAGTGGGCGCCCGACCTCAGCGGGCCGTACTCGATGATGACCTTGCTCTCGCGCCAGGGCGCGGCCCGGGACGGATACACCTACAGCGACCAGTTCAACGTGACGGCCGGCACAGGACGGGACCTGTGGAGGCAGAGCGCAGCGCCGGACGCGCCATCCATCCGTTCGACTCGCCAGGCGACGCGCGCTCGTGCTGCTCGCCTCGGCGCGCTCTGATGTAGAGCGCAAGTCACCTGCCTGTCAGGTTGTGGTGCGCTTTGACAGCAAGCGGCAGATCCTCGACAGGCAGACGCGCCGCTCGCCTGCCATCGGTCAGTCAGGTGAGCGTGGCATGCAGCTTGCTTCTTCGCGGGCCCACAATGAAATATTCACTGGTGGCGTTAGCCTGTCTCTCTGCTTGCCTCGATTCCAAGGAACCTGTTGATCCGGAGCCGACCTCCAAGCGCACGATCTCGATCTCCACGGGAGTTGCGCCGCTCCTCGTCGCGTACCGCGAGGGCACGAGCGGCGACTGGCTGGCGGCGACCAAGGTCAGCGACGCCGCCTACGAAGCCCGGGTCGGGGGTGCGTACTCGGTGATGGTGGTCTGCGCGGAGACCGTGCAGATCACGTCGTGGACCCTGGAGGATGCGCTCATGGTGAAGGGGTACTGCGCGGTTCCCGCGACGCCCTTGACGGTGACCGGCACGATGAAGCAGCCAGGTCGGGTGACGCTTGGCGCCGCTACCACCGCCTCGGTCAACGAGGACTGGACCTTCACCCTGAAAGTCCCCGCTGGCGCCGCGGATCTGGTGGCCGTATCGACGGACCGCATCTACGTGCAGCGCTCGCTGGCGATCTCGTCGAACCTGACGTTGCCTGCCATCGATCTGTCGACCCAGGGCACCGCGCTGGTCGACGCCGCGTTCACGGCCACCAACCCTCGCGCGGGCGAGGTCTTGTCGGCCGCCACGCTGCTGGTCAGCCCGCGGCTGGATCCGCAGGCGCAGATCTATCGAGGCGCCATGACCGCTGTCAAGGTGGTGCCGTCCTCGCTGCTCGGCGGAGACCTCGTCCAGGAGGTGTCGCTGCGCGCCCAGCTCCTCGCCGGCGCCCGGCAATCGATGCGCACCTCACGCCGGCCCTTCCGCGTGGGCGATGACACCAGCGTGACGTTCTGGGATCCGCTCCCGGGGCACGCCTTCTTGATCGATCAGGGGCGGGCCACCCTGTCATGGGCTTCGCGCGCCGAGCTCGACACGCTGTCCTTGTCGGTCAGCGCCAGCAACGGTTGGAGCTACAGCGTGAGTGCCTCGAAGAACTACCTCACCGACACCAAGCTCACCAAGCTCGCGATCGATCTGGAGGCCCCGGGCTTTCTGGCGTCCTGGCGTCCAAACCTCGGCGCCGAGTACCAGATGTCGCTGTTCGCGCAGCGGTTGACGCCGATCGTCGAGAGCTACTCCGCCGAGGACACGTTCAACGTGGGCGCGCTGGCCCAGTAGCCTGCGCGGCGCGAGGTCGCCTGCGCGCTGCCGGTCGCCTGCGCGCCGCGAGGTCGCCTCAGAGCTGGAGCGAGTCGAGCACGTGAGCGGCCACCGCCGCCGCGTCGTAGAGCGCGCGGGCGCGCTGTTGCCCAGCCTCGGCGAGGCGGGGCAAGAGCCCGGGCGTATCGAGCAAGCGCCTGCCGGCGGCCACCAGCGCCGCGGCGTCGCGGACCGGCACCACCAGGCCGCTCTCGTCGTGGACCACGGTCTCGCGGCAGCCCGGGGCGTCGGTGGTGATCACCGCGCGCCCCATGCTCATCGCCTCCAGCACCGACCGCGGCGTGCCCTCACGGTAGGACGGAAGGACCAGGACGTGGGCGCGCGCCAGCGCGGGCCGCACGTCGGTGAGGGCGCCGGCGTACTCGATGACGCCTTCCTCGATCCACTGCGCCAGCTCGCTGGCGCGCACGCTGCCAGGGTTCTCGTCGATCCACCCGACCACGCCAAAGCGCGCCTGCGGGTGGGTGACGCGGAGCTGGCGGGCCAGCTCCACGTACTCGCGGATCCCCTTCTCCGCCAGGAGCCGCCCGACGAACAGGAAGCGCGGCGGCCCGTCGGGGAGCGGCGCGCGCGCGTAGTGCGTCAGGTCCACGCCGCTGCCGCGGGTCACCACCACCTGGCTGCGCCGCGCGAGGAGCCCTCGGCGGAGCAGCTCGTCGCGGTCATCGGGGTTCTGCAGCAACACGGTCTGGCAGCCCGCCAGCGAGGCCTTGAGCAGCCCGCGCGCCACCTGCCCCACCGCGCGGTGCTTCCAGTTCGTCGGCTCGGCGAAGGCGTACCCTAGCCCGGTGAGCATGGCGGCGCGGTGCGGGACGCCAGCGGCGCGCGCTGCCAGGCAGCCGTAGACCACCGGCTTGACGGTATACGCCAGCACGGTGTCGGGCCGGGTGGCGCGAAACCTGCGCACCAGCTCCGCGAACAGCCTGGCGTCTTGTAGCGGATCTGCGCTGGCGCGCTCGAGCGGCAGCTCGGTGAACGAGACCCCCAACCGGCGCAGCTCCTCGACGGTGGCAGGATCTGCCTGCGCGGCCATGGCGAAGACCTGGTGCCCGCGCGCCACCATCGCCGCCAGGAGCGGCCCCCGGAACTTGATGAGCGACGGGGCCCAGCCGCCGAGCACCATCACGCGCTTTGGGGTCATGAGGTAGATCGCGCGGCCAGGATGCGCGCCGGCACGCCCACCGCGGTGACCCCGCTTGGCAGATCTCGGGTCACCGCGGCGCCCGCGCCGATGATGACGTCTTCGCCGATGGAGACCCCCGGCACGATCACCGCGCCGATGCCGACGAAGCTGCGGGCGCCGATGCGGACCGCGCCGGCGAGCCTGACGCCGGGCGCGAGGTGGACGGCGTCGCCGAGCTGGCAGTCGTGGTCGATGGAGGCCCCGGTGTTGACGATCACGTGCCGGCCCAGCACGGCGTCTGGTTGGACCACCGCTCCCGCGAACACCACGGTGCCGGCGCCGAGCCGCGCGGAGGCGTGGACCACCGCGCTCGCGTGCTGCAAGATCGCGAACTGGCAAAGGGCCGAGCGGGCCAGCGCGGCGCGGATCTGGTTTCCGCCAATGGCGAGCACCGCCAGCGCGGCTGGGTCTGCCAGCACCGGCGCGCTGGTCCCGGAGACCGTGAGCCCAAGGAGCACACGCCCTTGCGCGGCTGGGTCGTCGTCCACCAGCGTCAGGGATTCGGGCAGCCAGCCCTGCGACTGCGCCGCGGCGAGCACCACCTTGGCGTGACCGCCCGCGCCGACCACATGTAGCCGCGATGGCGCTGTCCTCCGCGCGGGGTGGTCCACGGCGCATTGTTGCGCGAGCTGGGCCGGCGGTCAAACCCGGCGCCAGGCTGCGCGCCGCGGTGTATCATGCGAGCGTGTGCGGCATCGCAGGTCGAGTGAGTCTAGATGGTGAACGTCGGCCCGAGCGCGCGGCGCTCGAGCGGGCGCTGTCGGCGATGCTGCATCGCGGCCCCGACGAGCTGGGGATCTTCCTCGATGATCGGGTGGGCCTGGCGCACGCCCGGCTGTCCATCATCGATCTCGCCTCGGGCCAGCAGCCGCTGGGCAACGAAGACGACAGCATGTGGATCGTCTTCAACGGCGAGATCTTCAACTACCTCGAGCTGCGCCAGCAGCTCACCGCGCTCGGGCATCACTTTCGCACCCGCAGCGACACCGAGGTGATCGTCCACGCCTGGGAAGAGTGGGGCGAGGCCGCGCTCGACCGGTTCAACGGCCAGTGGGCCTTTGCGCTGTGGAACCCTCGTCGGCAAGAGCTGGTGCTGACCCGCGACCGGGTGGGCGTGCGCCCGCTGTACTACGCCGAAAAAGACGGCCAGCTCGTGTTCGGCAGCGAGGTCAAGGCGATCTTCGCGGCGGCGCCGGAGCTGCCGCGCGCGTTCGATCCACAGGGGCTCGACCAGTGCTTCACCTGGTGGACGATGATCGCGCCGCGCACCGCCTTCGCCGGCGTGTCCGAGGTGCGGCCTGGCCACGTTCGCACCTACAAGCTGGCCAACCCGGCGCAGGGGACCAAGTTCTCCGTCGAGGAGCACGCCTACTGGACGCCGCAGTTCTCCGGAGACTTCCCGGGCCGCCTGGCGGACGCCGAGGAGGCGGTGCGGGCGGCGCTCGCGCGCGCCACCGAGCTGCGCATGCTGCGCGCAGACGTGGAGGTGGGCAGCTACCTCTCCGGCGGGCTGGACAGCTCGCTCATCGCCACGCTGGGCCGTCGAGCCAAGGGGGAGGGCTTCCACACCTTCTCGCTGCGCTTCGCCGATGCCGAGTATGACGAAGGTCCGTATCAGAAGCTGATGGCGGACAAGCTCGGCGCCACCCACCATGAGGTCACGGTGAGCCGCCGCGACATCGCCGAGGTGTTCCCGGCGGTGTGTGCCTTCGCGGAGCGTCCCATGCTGCGGACGGCCCCGGCGCCGATGTTCTTGCTCTCTCGGCTGGTGCGTCAGCACGGCATCAAGGTGGTGCTCACCGGCGAAGGGGCAGACGAGATGTTCGCCGGCTACGATCTCTTCCGAGAGGGCGCGGTGCGTCGGTTCTGGGCACGCGAGCCCACGTCCACCATCAGGCCGCGGCTCATCGAGCGCTTGTACCCGTACCTGGCGCGCTCCCCGGTGTCTCAGCGCGCCATGACCCAGGCCTTCTTCGGCAAGGGGCTGGAGGACTGGCAGCGGCCGGGGTTTGGCCATCAGCTCCGCTGGCAAACGACCTCTGGCATCAAGCGGCTCTTGGCCGAGCCTCATCGCCAGGCGGTCTTGGCCCCCTCGGGCCTGCCCGACGACCTGCCCGACGACTTCGCTGGCTGGACCCACCTGGCGCAAGATCAGTACCTGGAGATCCGCACGCTCATGTCCGGGTACCTGCTGTCTGCGCAAGGCGACCGCATGCTCATGGGCAACTCCGTGGAGGGGCGGTTTCCCTTCCTCGATCGGGATGTGATGGAGCTGGCCGGCCGCTTGCCTGACGGGTACAAGCTCCGCGGCCTCGATGAGAAGCACGTGCTCAAGCGGATCGCCGCTGGGCTCATCCCGGAGGCGATCCGCAAGCGGCCCAAGCAGCCGTATCGCGCACCCGACGCGCTGGCGTTCGTGGGGGCCGACGCGCCAGGCTGGATCACGGACGTCATGAGCGAGCAATCGCTCCGCGACGCTGGTGTGTTCGATCCGGTCGCTGGGGTCAAGCTGTGGGAGAAGTGCAGCGCCCGCGGCGATAGCCACCAGTTCTCCAACGCGGACAACATGGCGCTGGTGGGCGTGCTCTCCACGCAGCTCGTGTGGCAACGGGTGCTGGGGGCTGGGGCACCCGCCCCCCTTGGCATGGCGGTCCGGACCGTGATCGATCACCGCGGCCGTCACTACCGCTGAGCAGCGAGCTGCGAGGTTCCGGGACCTTGCAGGACAACGCACCGGGCAGGACCCGGGATGTTTCCCAGGTCCTGCGGGGGAGGGTCGCGGCCGTCGTCCCTGGTCCCGCCCTGGACCGGCGCTGGTCGGGCGCTGGTTGGGCTGCCAATTGCCCCCCAAAAGCGGGGCAGATCCATCCGGATCTCCCTACTTGCGCGATTCTGCGCGCGAAAACCGCCGATCCCATGCTTGAACAAGGCCAAAAATGCGTGCTTAGAATTCTGGCCAGGAGATGACCATGTCTGAGCTGGATCTCGTCGAACCCACCCTGCTTCTCACCGAAAGCGCTCCCGTGACCGAGCTAGCCGAAGACCCTGGCCTGGATCGCTACGACGAAGGCGTGCTCAGCATCATCGCGCCCATGCTGGCCGATGACGACGAGGATGATGACTTCGATCGACGTCCCGGCAAGTCCGATGACGATGAAGACGACGATGACGATGACGACGATGACGACGACGACGACGACGACGATGACGACGATGACGACGACGACGATGATGAAGAAGAAGAGGAAGAGGAGGAGGAGGACGAGCGTCGCCCGCTCGGCGTAGAAGATGAGGATTGGTCTGCTGGCACGCTTCGGCGTCCGGATGATGACGAAGACGAGGACGAAGACGAGCCCAGCAAGTGGCCAGCCGACGAGGAGGAGGACGGACCGTGGGCCGGGGACGACGACGTCAAGCCGGTGCGGGGCGCTGGTACCGGCGATGAGGAGGAAGTCGAAGAAGAGGCCGACGACGAGGTCGCCGGTGATGAGGACGAGGATGCCCCGGCGCGCGGCAAGAAGGTCGCGCTGGACGACGACGACGAGGATGAGGACGAGGCCGACGACGACGACGACGACGAGGATGATGACGACGACGACGACGAGGCCGATGACGACGATGACGACGACGACGACGACGAGGAACCTGCAAAGAAGCCCGCGGTCGCTCCTCGGCCCGCAGCCAGGCCAGGCCTGCAGCGGCGGTGAAGCCTGCGGCGGCCAAGCCGGTAGCAGCCGCGAAGCCTGCTGCGGCGGCCAAGCCGGTAGCAGCCGCGAAGCCCGCCGCGACGCCGAAGGCAGCGGCAGCGCCCAAGGCGCCGAAGGCAGCGGCAGCGCCCAAGGCGCCGAAGGCCCCGGCGGCGCCCAAGGCCGCGAAGGCCCCCGCGGCGCCCAAGGCCGCCAAGCCCCCAGCCGCCAAGAAACCTGCTCCAGCCAAGAAGAAGTAAAACTTCAATTTATCTGGACTATTGAATGGCACGCCTGACCTGGGTCCGGCGTGCCTTTCGCAGTTTCGGAGCGATCTCACCAAGAAAATATAACGGCACCATTTAATATAGTGTTGATGATTTCTTGCGTGGTCTGGATCGATTCTCCAAAATATGAACAGCGATCTAATCAATGTCTCCCATGAAACCATCCCAAGCCGCAGACGGCGCGATTCGCTATGGCAGGTCGCCGTATGCGGCCTGGCGGGGTGAACCGCTCACGCCGCTGGGCCGGAGCATGTTGCAGCTTGTCGCTGCAGCGTGGCGCGCTGGCCACCTCCTGAGCTTGGACCAGCTTTGGTTCGAGCTCGTCGAGCAGGGGCACGCGCTGGAGGACGTGCGCGAGACTCACGCCGAGTTTTTTGCCAGGCGGCTTCTGTTGCTCGACCGGTCGTGCCTGGTTCCGGGAGTCGGTGCGCTGATTGAGCTGGGCGACGCCGAGGCGGAGGCGGACCTCGGGACCCTGGCAAAGCTCGTCTCCGAGATCCGACGATCCTATCGACCGGATCTCAGAGAGCTACCGCTGGCCACGCTGGCGACCGCGCTGGCGCGGCCGCTCGACGAAGTTCGTCGCTTCGCAGCGCTAGTGCCAACGTTTCAGGAGGAGCGCGGGATTGTCCTTTCAGTTGACGTGCTGGCATGGGGCTCGTTTTCGGGGTTCCTTGCACAGGTCCTGCGGATGGAGCCTGCACCAGAGCCCGCTGCGGCAAGCGCGGAGTTCTCTCCGATGGACGTGCAGCTCGGGTTCTTGCCCAGCAAGGTGCAGTGGACCAACCTGGGCCCGTACGAACACGCGACGCTGGAGCTGGCGCCCTTCACCGTGCTGGTTGGAGGAAACGGCGTGGGCAAGACCTCCGCATTGCAAGTGCTGGCCTTGTGCTCGAGACTCGGAGACCACGGGCTTTCGCTGTTCGAGGGATGGTCGCGCCGTCGCGATGCACTTCCTCCTTTCGCACCGCCAGGCATGGTGCGTGATGGGTGCAAGGAGTTCTCACTCCAGGTGACCGGTGAGGTGTTGCGGCGGTCCACTCGGTGGAAGACCGCACAGTGGGGCGTCACGGTGGAGAACTCCGAGCGCGCAGCCGTTCTGCACGAGAGTGTTGGCGAGCTGGGGGAGCGACCAGAGGCCGAGCTGGAAGTTGGCGTGGGAGATTGGTTGGCGCCAGGTGGCCAGCGGGCGCCGTTGTTGCTCCGCCCCAACCAGCTGGCGCTGGCCCGCGCAGAAGATCCCATGTTGCATCCGGCGGCGATCTCCATCCGCCAGAGCCTTGAGCGCTGGAGCATTGGCACCGCCCTGGCCATTGGCGTGGATCGCGCTGGGCAGTACGTGCTCCTCAAGCCTCGCGACGATCCCGACCGGCGGGTCTCGCGAGAGTTCAACGAGGCCCTCGGCGCGGTGCTCGGAGGCTACAAGCTCATCGCTTATCCTCGGCATGGAGGGATGCTCGCTGGAGGGATGCTCGCCGATCCGCGCGGCCGGAAGATGCCGGTCGCGCACGCGCCGAGCGGAGTCCAGCGAGTCATCGAGATCTTCACCGAGCTGTTGCGCCTGACGCCGCCCTCGCTGCTGGCCATCGATGAGCTGGAGACCCACCTGCACGCGGACGTCATCGGGCGGTTGATCGACGTGCTGCGCAGCTTCACGGACCGGACGCGCATCGTGGTGACCACGCACTCGGCGAGCGTGCTGCGAGCTGCTCGCGTCGACGAAGTCCGGGTCATTCGCAGCGGCGCGCGCGCCAGCGTGATCGAGCGCGCCGACCGAGATCCGCTGCTGCGCGAGCTGGTGCAGACCTGCTCCATGGACGAGCTGCTGGGTCTGGGTGCCTTCGCGGGGCCGCCATGATGCTGGCGCTGCTGGCGGAGGACGCGGTGAGCGCCCAGATCTTGCAGACGTTGCTAGCCCGCGCGGGGGTGACGGCTCGCCCCTTCGCCGTCGGCGGAGCGGCGCGGCTGCCTGCCCTGGTCGAGGCGCTGCTGGCCAGTCATCGCGAGGTGCTGGTGGCGCTGGATGAAGAGGCTCAGGCCCACACCGCGTTGCCAGCGCGGGCTCGCGCGCTGGTGGTGGAGCCGTCGCTGGAGGCGTGGCTCACTCGTGACCCCGAGGCCAACCTCGCGGTGCTGGGATCCCGGGACGTTCCCGCCGCCGATCAGGCGCAGGCGTGGGTGCGCGGCCTGCGCTTGCCCGAGAGCCGCCGCTTCTCGCTGGCGCTCCATGGCCTGGCGCTCGCGACCCGGCTGGACCTGCCCACGCTGGTGGCGGTTGCGCCAGGCTTGCGCTCGTTGCTGGCGGGACTCCATCCAGGGTGGGCCGCGGAGCAGCCCATCAAGCGCGGCCCGGGACGGCCGGCAGGTGTGGCCATCTTCCGGGGCACCGGGTACCCCATGTGCCTGGAGTTCCTGCACCGCGGTGCTGGCAACCCGGTGACCGTGGCGGAGCTCTGCGAGGTGCTTCGCCGTACCGCCACTCCCATCGCCAGGCTGCTGGGGGAAGGCGAGCGCCGGGGTTACCTGCGCCGCGCGGGCCGGGGAACGTGGAGCTTGCGCAGCGGCGACCACCTGCTGGAAGACCTGGTGACCGACCTCAAGGCTCGACGCCGACAAGCGCGGGCGCCGGCGCTGGGGCTGCGCGTGGATCGCGACCGTGCCGGCCTGGCCCAGCGGCTGGGCCAACGTCTCGCCGAGCACGGCAGGGTGTTCGCGCTCACCGGCGGGCCGGCGGTCGCTGCGCTGGGGGGCGATCACCTCGTCGGCGGACCGCTGCTGGCCTATGCCAGCCTGGCCGGCATCCAGCCGCTGCTGGGCGATGCCTATGAAGACCCTGCGGAGCCGCAGCTGATCTTGCGAGAGCCGCTGGAGGAAGGGTTCCTGCACCGGCTGGTGCCGGGCCAGCCGAACCGGGTGTGTCCCTGGCAGGCGGTGATCGATCTGCTGGCCTCCGACAGCGAGCGAGAACGCGAGACCGGCGAGCTGGTACGTCGCCGCATGCTGGAGGCCACGTGAGGCTACCTCTGGCGCCGGCCGCGCAAGAGCGGCTGTTCCAGATCATCGATGCGCTGGACGCGCTGGGGTGCCGCTGCGTGCTGGTCGGAGGGCTGGTACCTCCGCTCTTGCTGGAGGCCCTGGACCCCGAAGGCTTTGCCGAAGCAAGTGATCCGCGCGTAACTAGAGACTGCGATCTGGCGGTGCGGATCGCCATGGAAGGCGAGAGCGAGCTCGACCGGACCCACGCGCAGCTGAGCGCGCTGGGGATGGAACGCCGCGCCAGCGAGAACCAGTTTCGCTGGCGCGACCCGGTCGGACTTCATCTGGACCTGGTCCCCGTGCCCGCCGGCATCGAGGCGGGAGACCCGCGCGCGGTCTCTCTGGCGAGGGAGTTCGTGCAGCGTGACACTGCGCTCTTCTTCAGGGGCTACGAACTGGCGCTGTCGGATCGGGTCGAGGTCCATCTCGAAGACGCGTCGCGTACCTTGCAGATCGCCGGCCTGGTCTCGCTGCTGGCGATGAAGCTACAGGCGTGGACGGACCGCCGCATTGAGCGACGGCGCGACGCCAGAGATGTGGCGTGGCTGCTTCGTTACCTCTCTCCAGGGCTCGCGGCGGAGCACCTGGCCAGGGGCCACGCCCTTCGACCGGATCTGGTGGTCGAGGTGTTGACCCGCTTGCGGGCCAGCTTCTCCGATGCTGATCACGATGGAGTCTCGGACTACATCCGCGAAGCGTACTCGAACATCGCCGAGGCGTACTGCGAGAAGCATCGCCGGGCGGTGGTGGCTGCGGTGGCTGAAGTGCTGCGGCAGGTGGCGCGTGGGTTGCCCGAGCTGGAGCTGGCGCGGTGAGCGGCCGCTACTTGGCCATGACGCGGGACCACATGGTCAGGAGATTGCGGACCACGGCGCCATCTGGTGCGGGCGCCGCGGCCGGCAGCTCCAGGCTCAGGCCGTACTGCGCGAGCTTGGCGAAGGGGTCCGGGCCCTCGGTGACCTTCATCGGCACGCTGGGATCGGCCGGTCGGAAGCCAAAGCGCAACGCGCTCGATTGCACCGGGGTGCTGCGCAGGTACGCGACGAGCAGCTTCCCCGCCTCGCGTTGCGCCGCGGTCAGCGCCTTGGTCTCGAGCAGCATCACCGGGTGATCGCTCCACAGCGTGGTGGGGGGATAGTACAGGCGCAGGCTGCCCCAGCGACCCTGCGCGTTCTCGAGCTGGGACACCGCGAGCGACTCGTACACCAAGGCGATGTCGTACTTGGAGGGGCCGAAGCGAATCATGTCGGTCATGAACGTGCCGGTGGACGCCTCGAACTTGCCCACCGCGCGCTCGAGGTCCTTGATCCAGCGCTGGTACTTCTCGTCGAGCAGATCTTCGACGGTGAGGCCGGAGGTCTTGCCGTAGTACTCGAGCGACATGGACAAAAGCGCCTGCAGCCCGGAGTTCGAGCGGGTGGGGTCTGTCTGGCCCAGCTTGACGAAGCCCCAGGAAGACTTTCCGCCAACCGCCGGCCAGCCTTTGGGCGAGATCACGGCCTCTCGGATGGCCTTCCAGGTCAAGACCCCGTCGGTCTTGGCGGTCAGCGCGTCCGCGCGGTCCTTCCACACCGCGAACACCAGGGGCGAGAGCAAGAGCGGCGCAGGGTCGCTCTCATAGAGCTTCGCGCCGGTCTTGGTGGTCCAGTCGTCAGCGAGCAGGTTGGCGATCAGGCTGTCCGCGGGGCTATAGAGCGTTGGCGCCAGCGTGCCGTCGAGGATCGCGGCGCTGGCCTCCAGCGAGCCCTTGCCGATGAGGGTGACCTTGATCCCGGGCTGGACCTGCGAGAAGCCGGCCACCGCGTTCTGGATCCAGTCCTGCTTCTCGGTGGAGTACACGAAGGAGATCTCGGTGATCTGCTCAGGCTTGGAGTCAGGGGCCACCAAGGGCTTGGCTTGCGGGTCGCCCCCCTTTTGGGGCGCGTCCTCGCCACCGGCTGGGGGCGCCTTGCTCTTGGTGGCGAAGAACAGGATCAGGGCGACGGCGGTCAAGAACACACCGACGATAGCGAGCTTCTGTTTCATCGGGACACCTCCACGAGAGATTCCAGCGTCTGCTCGAACGCGCGCAGATCCGTGTTCATACGGGACAGCTCGCGGTCGAAGTCGCCGGTGAGAGAATCCGAGGCGCGATCATCGAGCGTCCTCATGCGCACGATCTTCGGCGGGACGCCGCGCAGGGTCGCGACGATCCGGGTCAAGTTCGCGAGGATGCGCTCCCGGCCGGTCTCGATGTCGACCAGGGCGGTCGCGCGCTCGGCGGCGGCGGTGGCTGCCAGCTCGTACTCCCGCGCGGTGTCGTGGTCCGGGCTGGTGGCGGCGCGCTGGTGCAGCGTCGCCGCTTCTTGTCGGGCCTGCGGCAGGTCCACGCGCTCCAGGTAGATCCCCAGATCTCGTGCGCGCGTCACCAGCACCGCGGCGTGGTTCTGCAGCTCCTCCAGCGAATCGATGGTGGTGGTCAGGTTGCGCTGCACCCGCTGGGGGGTCTCGCGCAGGGTCGCCGCGATGTCCTCGCGGGCGGCGTGAATCTGGGTGACCAGGTCGCGCAGCGCCGGATCTTCGAGGTCCTTGGGCCTGGGCAGCGGGAGGTCGCCGGCGCGGCGCAGCGCGCGACGCCGGAAGTCCGGGCTGGCGACATCAGACGCCACCAGGGCGGCGTACGCCACGCCGCCGAGCGCGGCGATGGGCCAGCTCGCCAGCACCACGGCGCCCGCGGCCGCGGCGCCAAACACGCCGAGATTGAGCACGCTGGTCGCCGACTTGGCCACCACCCTGCCGACTCCTTTGCGCTTGCCTGCCATATCTAGAAGTACGCTGCCAGGTCCCGGAAGACCCCGATGATGGACGAGACATCGCCCCGGGCAAAGCCTCCGTGCGCGGCTTCCGCCAGGGCGGTCAGCACGGTCTGGTCGGCGGTCTCGCCATAGGCGACGGTGAACACCGCGACCCGTGAGTCCTCTGCGGCCAGGTGTTTCTTGAGCACCTCGAGCTGGAGGCTCGAGTTCTCGTCGATGCCGTCGGTCATCGCCACCACCGCTCGGATCCGGTGGGAGGACTTCTTGGCGTTCTTCTGCAGCAGCTTGGTGCCCTGGTCCACCGCGTCATAGAGCGCGGTGCCGCCGCTGGCCGTCACGCCGTCGATCCGGCTCTCCAGATCGGCGAGGTACGGGCCGACCTCCAGCGGACCTAGCGGAGGATAGACCCGTCCATCGAAGAACAGCAGCGTGACCCGGTCGCGCGGATCCAGGCTGGCCAGGAACGCCTTGGCGCCCTGCTTGGCCTCGGTCAGGGGCTGGCCCCGCATGCTGCCGGACTTGTCGAACACCAGCACCACGTCGCTCGCCTTCTTGGTGGTGCGCCACAGCTCGATGAGCGCGCGCAGGGCCGGCGCATCCGGCACCTCCAGCAGGTTCTGCGGCTGCTTGGGATCCGCGCCATGGGCTTCGTCGATGGGCGCGGAGATGGGGATGGCGGGGTCGGCGGCGCGGAATCCCAGCGCCACCGCGCGCTCTTGCTGCGGGCGCTCGCGCAAGAACTTCTGCAGCTTCGCGCCGGCCTCCCGGTGCTGCGGCGTGACCCAGGGGGCATCCAGGATCGCGAAGGGGTGGTCAGCCCAGAAGGTGCCCTCTTCGGGGTACATCGCCACCAGCGGCAGCTCGGGAGGCGTGGCGCGGCCGTAGGACTCGATGACCAGGTTCTCGTACAGGACCGCGGCGGACAGGTACGAAGGCCCGCGCTCGAGCATCTTGTCGGCGAAGAAGCCGGTGGACTTGCCGTAGTGGACCACGGAGTCCTCCACCGCCGTGAGGTAGGCCTTGGTCTTGGGGTCTGCCAGCGCCTCGGTGGACAGCCGTCCGGCGGGGCCGTCGGTGGCGTGGGCCGCAGCCGCGATGGCCAGCACCGAGAGCAGGCCCGAGGTGGAGAACTCCGGGCTTGTGTGCCCGAGCTTGAAGGCGCCCCATTCGGGGCGGCCAAAGGACTCCCAGCCCTTGGGGTCGCGCGCGACCTTGAGCAGGTCTCCCCACCCAAGCGCCTTGTCCGGCCAGCCCAGGGCCTGGGCCATGGGCTTCCAGATCGCGATCACCAGCGGCGACAGCACCAGCGGTTCGCTGCCTTGCGCGATGGGCCGGAGGTTTCCAGGGCGGCTCTGCCAGGCCTCATTGAGCAGCGTCAGGTAGGCGCCGGAGGCCGGGCTGAACACGTGCGGCAGCGCTTTCGCGTCGGCCGTCCCGCTCAGGATCGCGGTGACCCCCTCGCCCGAGCCCATGGGCTTGCCCACGGCGCGCACCAGGCGCCCGTCGGCCAGCCGGGGCTTGGCGTCGTTCCAGCGCGCCAGCTCGGCCTCGAGCCAGGTCTTCTTCTCGCTGCCGTAGCTGAGGATGAGCTCGAGCGGCGGCTCGGCGCTGCTGGCGGCGCTGCCCCCTTGGCCAGCGGCGGTGGAGGGAGTCCGCTCTTCTTCCGCGGGGCGCTTCTTGCACCCTGCCGCGAACCCCAGCGCGACCACCCAGCAGAGCAACACGCCAGCACGGATGCCAATCATGCGGCCATGGTAGTCCCGCCGCGGCGCTGGCGCCTCCCCGCGGTGGGGCATCTCCGTATCAAGATTGTGTCGGTTGCGTGCCGATTTCGTCGGCGGAGGGGCAACGCGCGAGCGCAGCGCGGCTGCATAGCGCGGCAACCCCCGCGCGCGTCGCAGCGTCCCGGGAGGCTCGCGGGAGGCGCTCAGGAGGCGCAAGGCGACGCCGGCGGGGCGGAGAAGCGCTGCAAGAGCTCGTTCTTCATGACCTTGCCCGAGGCGTTCTTGGGCAGCTCCGCGCACAGCTCGATGGTGCCAGGGATCTTGTGGGCGGCCAGGCGGTCGCGCAGAAACGTCTGCAGCAGGCGAGGATCAAACGGCGCGTCGTCGGGGTCGGCTGCGGTGCCGTCCGCGCCGTCCGCGCCGTCCGCGCCGTCCGCGCCGTCCGCGCCGTCCGCGCCGTCCGCGCGGCTCGCGCTGGCCGGCTGCGCGGCGTGCTTGAGCACCACACAGGCGACCAGGCGATCGCCCAGGAGCTCGTCGGGCACGCCGATGACCGCGGCCTCGGAGATCGCGGGGTACTCGAGGATCGCGTCCTCGATCTCCCGCGCGCCAACCCGGTGGCCGCCGACCTTGAGCATGTCGCGCTTGCGGCCCACCAGCCACAGGAGGCCGCGCTCGTCCTGGTACGCCAGGTCCCCGGTGGCGTAGCCCCGGTCCGAGAGCACCTCGGCGGTGGCGTCGGGGTCGCCGTAGTAGCCGAGCATGATGTTCTCGCCCTGGGCGTGGAGCTCGCCCACCGTGCCCGGCGCGCAGGGCTGACCAGCGTCGTCTCGCACGGTCAGGGTGACGCCCTCGATGGCGCGGCCGATGGAGCCGACGTTGTCCGTCAGCTCCTCGGCGGGCAAGCAAGACAGGCGGCCGGAGCCCTCGGTGGCGCCGTACATGATGTAGAGGCGGGCGGAGGGCACGCGCCCCATCAGCTCGCGGATCAACGCCGGGCTCATGCCGCCGCCGGCCTGCGCCATCCAGCGCAGCGCGGGCATCGAGCGCGTGCCCAGATCCGTGCGGTGCGCCAGGATGGCGAACGTGGAGGGCACGCCCGCGATGCCGGTGCAGCGCTCGGTCTCGGCGGTGGTGAGCGCGGTGGCGGGATACTGAAAGCGGTTCTCGAGCACCAGGGTGCCGCCCACCGCGAAGGTCATGGTCAAGAGCGACTTGCCGAACACGTACGACAGCGGCAGGACCGCCAGCACGCGCTCCTCTGGCGTCAGCGACAGGCTCTTGACGATGCCGCGGACGTTGGTGCAGAGGCCCTGGTGTCGGAGCGCCGCGCCGCGCGGCTTGCCGGTGGACCCGGACGTGAAGATGATGGAGGCGAGCTGGCATGGCGACAGCGCCAGGCCCAGGTCCTCCGCGGGCTGGGCGGCCAGCTCCTCGGAGCTCTCCAGCACGACCACCTGCAGGCCCGGCGCGGCCTTGGTCAGGGCGGCAGCCGCGAGCGCTGCGGCCAGCGCGACGCACGGCGGGCGCGGCCCTTCGTCGGGCCCGGCCAGGCCGGCCAGGCGAGGCGGCCCGGCCAGGCCGGCCAGGCGGGGCGCCGCCTCCACCACCACGCGCTCGCTGCGCGGGCCAACCAGCAGGAACCGCGGCTGGCAGATGGAGAGCTGATGGACCAGCGTGCTCGCGTCGAGCGCGGTGGACAGCGGGACCGCCACCCCGCCCGCCTTGAGGATGGCGAAGTACGCGGTGACGTAGAAGAGGCCATTGGGCGCCAGCAGCGCCACCCGGTCTCCTTCGGAGAGCCCGCCGGCGCGCAGCCAGCGCGCCAGCCGGTTGGCGCGCTGGTTTAGGTCCTGGTAGGTGAAGCGCCCGGCGAGCGCGGCCGAGTCCGCGACCACCACCGCTTCTTTGTCCGGCCAGCGGACCGCCGCGGACTCCAGCAGCTCATGCACGAGCCGCGGGCGAGAGCCCTCCGGAGCCTCCACGCTCAATGCGTGATCTCCGAGACCTCTTGGCAAAGCTGCGGCGACAGATGCAGATAGCGCGTGGTGGAGCGCTTCTGATCGATGTCCTTGTACACCCACTCCACTTGCTCGGTGGTGAGGCTCAGCGCGGCGGCGACCTCCGCCGCCGGCACGCCGTGGTTCTTGCCCCACAGGCAAGCGTCCATCTGCGGGTACGGCAGCGAGAAATAGAACTCGTCCTGGCCCTGCGGCAGCGAGTACGTGTCCGTGGTCGGCGCGCGGTTGCAGATGTCCTGCGGCACGCCGAGGTGCTCGGCCATCGCGTAGACCTGCGTCTTGTAGAGGTGCGCGATCGGCTTGATGTCCGCCAGGCCGTCGCCGCCCTTGACGAAGAAGCCCTGATCGTACTCCAGGCGGTTGGGCGTGCCGGTCACCGCGTAGTGCAGGCGGTCGCCGTGGAAGTACTCCAGCATCTTGCGCGTGCGCTGCTTGAAGTTGGTGGCCGCCACGACCTGCAGGTACGCCTTGAGCGGCAGGCGCTGGCGCTTGATCTCGCCGCTCGGCGTCTCGACGACCACCGAGTACGCATTGTAGCCCTGGCCCACGCCGCCCAGCACGATCTTCGACTTCCAGGTCTTGGCGTCGAAGTCCGGGAACACCTCGCGGATGGCGTCGTCGCGCCGCTCGTAGCAGCGCAGCCCGTCGAGGATGGGTGTCAAGATCTCCACCGTGGACTCGAAGCCGAAGGTGTCGGAGATCGACGTGGACAGGCTCAGCGTCTCGCTCGAGGAGTCCCGCTCGGGCATGTGCAGGCCAAAGACGCGGTCTTTGCCCAGCGCGCGGGTGCAGAGCGCGGCGACGCAGCTCGAATCGATGCCGCCGGACAGCGCGACGATGACGCCGCGGCGCTTGAGCACCTGGCCGACGACGCGGCGGATCTCGCCACAGATTCGCTCGGCCTCGGCTTCCAGGTTCATCGTCAGCACGGAGGTTGAGAAGGCCACGCTATCCCCCCTTCTTGCGCACGACGAAGGCGGCGAGGTTGGCCACCGAGTCGAGGTTCTGGGGGGTCAGCTCATCGTCGCCCACGGAGATGCCGTACTTGCCCTCCAGGAAGCTCACGATCTCGAGGACCCCGGTGGAGTCCACCAGGCCAGTCTCAAGGAATGACGCCGCTGGCGCCGGGGCCTCTTTGGCGTTGCCGAAGAGGAAATTTTCGACGATGAAGGCGGTGATCGCCTGCTGGGCTTCTTCCGCCGTGACCCTGACCATGGATCCGGGGTACCTCGACGCTGTTTGGAAATCAAGATGACCGGCCTGATGTTGCGGTCCGCGCTGCACCGCTGCCGCGGTCGATCTCCGCGCTGGTGGGGCCTTGCCGCGAGATGTGGGCAAGCCGACGATCTGTGCAAAGTGGAGTCCAGACAACACCTGCTATGCTGCGGCGGTGAAACCCACCCTTTGCGGCCTCGCGCTCCTGTTGCTCGCGGCGCCGGCCCACGCAGGGCGTACTCACTACGGCTGGCTTGACGGCACAGAGGTGGTCCCGGAGCGCGGCGTGGAGCTGGAGACCTGGGTGCAGGACCTCGACAACGTCGGGCCGCTGGAACGCGATGAGACCCTGCTGTGGTGGGCGGTGACGGTGGGGGTGACGGACCAGCTCGAGCTGGCGCTGCCGCTGGAGGTCTCCTGGCAACGCGCCGGGACGGTTCCCGGGGTGACCTCGCTGGCCCGCTGGGGCGCGGAGGCGCGCTACCGGTTCGTGAGCTCCGACCCGGTGGAGGCGCCGGCGCTGGTGCCGCTCTTGCGCCTGGCCATCAAGCGAGAGGTGGACGAGCGTCGGGCCGCCACCGTCGAGGCCGAGGTGGCGCTGTCGTACGAGCGAGGTTGCTTGCACGCGCAGCTCAACCTCGGCGCGCGGCAGCTCCTCCACGCTGGCGAAGATCCGATCTTGGTCCGGCCAGCGGCCGGGGTGAGCCTGGCGGTGACCGAGGACCTTCGCGTGGGCGCCGAGGCGGTGGCCTCGGTCTCCGCTCGGGGGCCGGGCACCACCTGGCTGGCGGCGGGGCCCAACCTGGCCTGGACCTTTGGCCGGTTCTGGCTGGCCGCGAGCGTCCCGGTGGGCGTGTCGAAGGTGGACGTCGCGGCGCGCGTGCGCTGGGGGATCGCGTTCTGATGCGGCTCTCCGGCGCCGGCCCGCGAGCGGGGATGCGCGCCGTAGCAGGCGCCGTGATGTGTGCCGCGGTGTGTGCTTCTGTGCCCGCCACGGCGGGCACGCTCACCGGCGTGATCACGGTGACCGACGTGGAGGGCAAGCCGGTGCCGCCCGGCGAGGCCATCGTGTACGTCGTCGGGTTCACCGAAGAGCCGGCGGGCACGCCGGTCAGCATCGAGCAGCGCGGGCGGCGCTTCGTGCCCGAGCTGGTGGCGGTGACCGCCGGGCAAGAGATCTCGTTTCCCAACCGCGATGCGTTCTTGCACAACGTGTTCTCCGCTTCCAGCGCGCGGCCCTTTGACCTGGGCTCGTACAAGCAGGGAGAGAGCAAGCAGAAGAGCTTTCCAAGGCCAGGCGTGGTGGACGTCTACTGCAACATCCACCCCGAGATGGCGGCGACGATCCTGGTCTTGCCCAACCAGCGCCACGCGCGCGTGGATCGCGCGGGCCGCTACCGCATCGAGGGGATCCCCAGCGGCTCCTGGCGAGCGTTTGCGTACGTGCGCCTCGCCACCAAGCCGGTGAGCGCGCCGATCAAGATCGAAGACGGCGCGGACGCCACGCTCGATCTGACCATCGCGCGCGGTCAGGCGGCGCCGCACGTCAACAAGTACGGCGAGACCTACCGCGATCCTGCGAAGTATCGGTAGCGCGAACCGCTCAGGAGCGACAGGTCTCGCGAACTGCGCGAACTGCGCGAACTGCGCGAACTGCGCGAACTGCGCGACGCCCGCGCGGCTCGCGAAGAAAATCGTTCGCGCACACGGAAAGATTCCGCCTCGGCACCGTCGTGCATTGCAGACCGGACGGAAAACGACGTCGGTCACCAGCGCGCGAGGGGTTCGCGCCTGGACCCAAGCTGCTCTGCCTTTGCGGAGCAGCGCTGCTTGCATCCCACGGAAAAGGAATCGTCATGAACAAGTCCAGCCTTCGTCTCCTCGCCGCCACCGCCGCCTTCGCCTTCGCCGTCCCTGGCGCGCCCCAGCTCGCGTCCGCGCGCACCGCGCTGCCCTCGTCGGGGCGGGCCGTCAACTTCGCGGATCAGGGGTGCTTCACGCTGAGCCACAGCTCGATGACCAACACCTGCAGCACCACCAAGACGCTGGAGATCCCGCTGACCCACGACAACTCGCTCAACAACTGGCTCAACCCCCGGGTCACCGCCTTTGGCGCAGCGCCAGCCAACAACGTCGGCTGCAACGTGATCGCGGCCCACAAGAGCCTGAGCTACTACTGGGCCAACTCGGGCGGCTGGGAGTACCTGCCGGCGTTCGGTACGGCGCAGGACATCAACATGGACATCTACGCTCCCGGCGACACCGGGCTCTACGTGGTGTGCCAGGTGCAGCCCGCCGGCCGCGTGAACCTCGTCATCTGGTGAGTCGCAGCAAGTAGGGCGCTCTCGCCATCTCTGCTTTCAAGGAGCCCGTCATGAAGCCATGGATCTCTGCTCTCCTCCTCGCTGTGCCAGGGGCGGTCGCTTGCGCGCTGCTGGTCTCCTCCGCCTCGGACGCTGTCGAGCCGACCGGCGGCCCTGCGGTGGCCGCGCGGCCGGCGCTGGCGCAGCGCTCGGCCCAAGCCACCGAGTGGGGGGCCACGCTGCAGCCCGCCCAGGAGCGCGCAGAGCTGCCGTCGCTGGCAGAGCCGGCGGCTGGTTCGCCGCCGCCAGGGCCTTCGCCGATGGACGTGCGCGATCGCATCAGCGAGCGGTTCTTCTCCGAGAGCGTCGACTCCGCGTGGACGCAGCAGGCGGTGGGCAAGCTGGAGCGCATCTTGCCGCCGCTCTTGCCCGCCGGCTCGGTGATGCGCCGGGTGGAGTGCCGCAGCTCGATGTGCCGAGTGGAGTCCGCGCACCAGGGGATCGACGAGTTCGGGACCTTCGTGCGCAACGCCTTCGCCAGCGACTCCGGGATCTCCGAGGGCGGGTTCTTCGCCGGGGTGCTCGCCGAGCCGCAGCCCGGGCAGCCGGTGGTCACCGTGGCGTACGTGGCGCGCAGAGGGCACTCCTTGCCGATGCCGGAGCGCGGCGCGCCGTAGCCAGCGCCTGGAAGCGGAAAACAACGTGCGTGACGTCGGGGCGTCGTCCGGGGATCGGACGACGCCCTGAGGTCGTCTTGCCGGCGGGGACGTCGCGTCGCGCTGGCTCGTCGCGCTGGCTCGTCACTCGCGCTCGAGCGCGAGCGCGTCACTCGCGCTCGAGCGGCAGCCCCAGGAGCGCGCGGCGCGCCAGCTCCACGTAGTCGGTCTGGGTGACCACTCCCACCAGCTTGCCGGCGGCGTCCACCACCAGGAGCGAGCCGATCTGTCGGTCCACCAGGGTGCGCGCCGCGACGTGAGCCGCGGTCTCGGGCCGGGTGGTCACCATGTCCCGGACCATGATGTCCTCGACGGTGTGGGCGCGCCCGCTGGCCAGGGCCCGCGAGACATCGCGCTCTGACAGCACGCCCACCAGGTGCCCGCGGTCGTCCACCACCGGCAGGTGACGGATCACGCCAAACTCCATCTCTTCATGAGCCTGGGAGATCGCGTCTGCTGGTTTCACGGTGATGAGGGCCGTGGTCATGAGGTCGGCGACGGACAGATCTCGGGGCTTCATGCTGCCACTATAGCCACGGTTTGGAGCCGCGCGTGGCGACACGTGGCCGCGCCTTGGGCAGGGGTGGTCAACCGGCCGCCACGTCAGGCGCCGCGCCTTGGGCCCAGGCGCCGTCTTCTTGGCCAGGCGATCGGGGGATCTCCAGCGCTGCGAGCGCCGCCTCGAGCTCATTGCTCGCCGAGATCGACTGTCAAGTGGGGGCTGCCTTGCCGAGCGCGCGCGCGCGGGTGACGAGGGCATCGGACAACAGCTCCGCGGCGCGGGTGCGGTGCATGTCCGAGCGATAGATGAGCCGGATGGTATCGGCGACGGTGGGCAGGCGCGGATGCAGCGGCGACAGGCCGGTGGGGTGGCGATGTGCGGCGACGCGACGAGGCAGGATCGCCAGGCCAAGGCCCCCGAGCGCCGCCTCGGCCACCATGTGGACATCGCCGCAGTCGAGCTTGCGCGCTGGCGCCAGGTTGAGCGCGGACAGCTCCTCGATGATCTTGAGGGCCTGCGGCATGATGCTGGAGTAGAGCAGCGTGCTGCGCCGGAGCTGCGCGCTGACCTCGCCCCACGGCCGTGGCGTGCGCGCGGCGGCGGGCGTGCTGGCGCCGACCACGCAGACCTCGTCGCGGAAGAGCTCCAGCATGATCAAGTCCGCGCTCTGCGGCGGGTGCGTGCAGAGCCCAAAGTGCATCGCGCGCGCCGCCACCTGCTCTTCGATCTGGGTGGACGGCGCGGCGCGGACCACCAGCTCCACGCGCGGGAACGACTCCAGGAGCCCCGGCAGGAGCCCTGGCAGGAGATAGCAGCCGAGGGCGGACGGGCAGCCAAGGACAAAGCGGCCCACCGGCTCGTTCTCCAGCCCGGTGAGCTGCTGCCGCCCCTCTTCCAGGAGCGCCATCGCTTGCGTCACCACCTCCAGCAACCTTCGGCCGGACTCGGTGAGGTGGACGCCGCGGTGATCTCGGTCAAAGAGCACCACGCCAAGCTGGGTCTCGAGCTTGGCCAGCGCGATGGAGAGCGCCGGCTGGGTGATGCCCAGGTCGCGCGCCGCGGCGGTGATGCGGCCGGCGGCGGCGACCGCCTGGAAGTAGCGAAGGAGTCGTAGATCCATGACAGATGCGTCACATCATAAGCCAGATTTATGGCCGCGATAAGGCGGCGCGGCCGTCGAGCAGCGGGCGCCTCCTTGGGACAGGCGCCGCGTGGTGCCAAGAACGTGAGGAGCCCTTATGAATGGAACGCTGAAGACTTCCCTGCTGACCCTCTCCACCCTGACCGTGGTCGCGTGCGGACAATCCGAGGACGGCGGCACCCCGGTCGAGCCCCCGGTGGTGGCGACCCGGCCGTCTCGCTCGAGCAGCATCGCGCTCAGCGAAGACGGCGGCACGGTGGCCATGGTCAACCCCAGCGACGACTCGCTGTCGCTGTTCTCCACCGCCGACAACAGCCGGCGCGCCAAGGTGTCCACCGGCGACGAGCCGGCGAGCGTGGTGATCGCTCCGGACGGCAAGACCGCGTACGTGGCCAACCGCGGCGCGGCCACGGTCAGCCGCATCGTCGAGCTGGCCGGCACACCCAGGCTGGACGTCTCGGTGGACGTCGGCGCGGAGCCGGTGGCGCTGGCGCTGTCCCCCACCGGCGCGCGGCTGTTCGTGGCGGAGCTGGCGCAGGGCCGGGTCAGCGTGCTCGACACCGCCACCATGCAGCTCCTGGGCTCGGTGCCGGTGGACCGGCCGCGCGCGCTGCTGGTGACCAACGACAACGACGCCGATGACGCCGACGAGCTCCTGGTGGTGCCGCAGTTCTACGGCGTGCCGGTGCCCGGCCGCGAGGCCAAGGACGACGGCCGCACCGGGCGGGTGCGGCGCTTCGCGGTGGTCGACCTGGCGGACCGCGGCGACATCACCTTGGCGCCGATGGACAGCGGCTTCGCGCGGGGCGGCGTGGCCGGCGCGCCGACGGTGACGACCGCGCCAAACCAGCTCGCCGCGCTGGCCACCGCCGGCGGGCGCATCTTCGTGACCTCGGTCTCGGCGTCTCCCGAGGGGCCGCCGCGCTTTGACAACAACGTGTTCCCGGTGGTGTACGCCGCCGACCTGGCCACCGGCCAGGAGGTGCGCGGCGCCGCCGGCACCACCAACCTGGCGCGCAAGATCTTCGACGCGATCCCGTCGCCGTCGCCGAGCAGCCCGCGCTTCGTGCCGGGAGATCTAGCCGACATCGACTTCGTGCCCGGCAGCAACGTGTCGTACGTCATCGGCAAGGGCGCGGACCTGATGGTGCGGGTGACCTGGGGCGACACCGTGACCATCGGCTCGACGCAGAACAAGCTGATCGATCTGGCCGGCAACGACGCGATCGGCAAGTGCCAGCTCCCCACCGGCCTGGTGGTGGACGCCAAGGCGTCGCGCGCCTACGTCAACTGCGGCGTCACGCGGCGGCTCGGCGTGGTGGATCTGGGCGCGCAGGCGCTGGCCGCCACCGTCTTGTCCGCGGAGCTGCCGGGCACGCCCGACGAGCTGGCGCGGCTGCGCGGCCTGCGCTTCTACTTCACCGGCCGCGGCCGCTGGTCCAGCGCCGGGCAGAACGGCGCCAAGGGCGGCGAGGGCTGGTCGTCGTGCGGCTCGTGCCACCCGGACGGATACTCCGACAACATCACGTGGGTGTTTGGCACCGGTCCGCGTCAGACCACCTCGCAGGACGGCACCTTCTCGCACGGCCCCGGCGCGCAGAAGCAGCGGATGATGAACTGGAGCGGCATCAACGACGAGCACCATGACTTCGAGCGCAACGTGCGCGGCGTCTCCGGCGGGCTCGGCGTCATCACCACCGCGCCGACGCGGTCGGACTGCAACAAGCTCGACGCCGAGCTGCCGGTGGCGCTGACCGACAACGGGGTCGCGATCGCCGAGCTGGGCAAGCCGCTCAAGGAGCTGGCGGACAACCCGGGCGTGGCGCTGTGCGGCCACAAGGACTGGGACGACATCGACGAGTTCGTCAAGACCATCCGGCCGCCGCGGGCGGTGCGCAGCCCTGACAGCGCGGCGGTGGCGCGCGGCGCGGCGCTGTTTGTCGACGGCGGCTGCGCCAAGTGCCACGGCGGCGCCGGCTTCACCATCTCCCGGCGCTTCTACCAGCCCGCCGCGGCGACCAACGCGCTCCTGGCGCAGACCGCGTTCACGCCGCCGGCCTTCTTCTCGCCGACCACGTTCTACGGCAACGCCGGCGCGCCCCGCACCCAGATCTCGGTGCAGCCGGCGATCGCCGCAGACGACACCGGCGCCGCCGAGGCCGCGCCGCTGGGCGTGCCGCAGGCCGCGTGCTCGCAGCGCAACGTGGGCACTTTTGGCGACCGCCGAAATGCCGCGGTCACCAACGCGCTGGAGCTGCGCCCGGCCGCTGGCGCGCTGGTGCGCGCACAAGGCCGCGCGGGGTACAACGTGCCGTCGCTCTACGGCCTGTCGCTGGGCGCGCCGTATCTGCACCACGGGTTGTCGCCGACGCTCGAGGATCTGTTCACCAACCCGTCGTGGGAGTTTCACACCGCGGCTGGCGCGGCCAACTTCCCGCTCGTCCTGGCGCAGCCTGGCAAGCTCGGTGATCTGATCTCGTATCTGCTGACCTTGGACGCCGCCGCCACCGAGCTGGCCATCCCCAGCGACGCGGCCTCCGGCGGCAGCCACGACGTGTGTCCGCAGTGAGCCCAGGGAGCTCAGCGCGAGGCGCTGACCGGGCCAAGCTTGGCGCGAAGGGGCGAGCCCAAGCCGGCTAGATCCGACGCAGCGCGCGCGCCCGCCACGCCGCGCCCAGCGCGCCGGCGAGCAGCAGCGCGGCGGCGAGCGCGAACACGGTGCGGGCTCGCGCGAACAGGCCGGCCAGCCCCGGATCGATGCGGCGGGCGAGCACCAGCGAGGCGATGGGGCTGGCGCCGTCGAGCCCCAGGAGCGGCCGCGCCTGCACCAGGCGCACGACGCCCGCCTCTCGGGCCTCGCGGATGTCGCCGGGGCGCGCGGCGCGGGCGAGCTTGGCGGGCACCTGGCCGACCGCGGAGCCATCCGGGGCGACCAGCGCGAGCTCGAGCTCTTCTCCCACCGACACGTCCGCCAGGAGCTGCGCGCCGTCGATGGCCTGGACGAACAGCCCCAGCGGCACGCCGCCCACCACCAGCGCGCGGGCAAACACCACCGCCAGGCCCGCGGGTGGGGTCGGGCCGTAGAGCTGCGCGGCGAGCAGGCGCGGGTCGTCGTAGCGCGCCACCATGGCGCCACCAGCGCGCGCGGCCCCGACGGAGAAGGCGTGGCTGGCGGCGGGTAGCGCGAGCAGGTCCGCGCCCCAGCGCGCTGGATCGGCGCTGGTGAACAAGAGGCGCCCCTTGTAGTCGCCGACCGCGATGGTGGCGCGCGAGGTGCGCTGCGCCCACGACAGCCAATCTGCGGACGCGAGGGTGTCATGCACCAGCGCCAGGTTCTCGGTGTCGAGCCCTTGTTCGCCGAGGCCGAAATCAGCTTGGTCCTTGTGCCCCAGCACCTTGTGCATCACCGGCACCGAGTACGAGGCGTCGGCGAGCGCGATGAACGACTCGTAGCGCAGGGCCACCGAGCGCTCGAGCTGGCGGCCGGTGGCGCGGAAGCTCTGGGTGGTCGCGTCCTCCGCGCGCTGGCGCAACAGGGCATCGGCGCCGAGCCCGGCGGCGAACACCGCGGCGATCAAGCCGCAGCCCGCGGCGGCGCGACGCCAGGGCGTGCCGCGATCTCGGCCCAGCTCGGCGAGCAGCTCCTCCATGGTGGCGTGGCGGTCGCCGGGGCGCACCGCAAGGCCGCGGCGCACGATGCGGCCCAGCGCGGGCGAGGCGCGGCGCACCGCCGGCTCACGCACCACGCCAGCGGCGACCGCCTGCGCCAGCTCGTCCCACGACGCCCCCGCGAACGGGCGCTGGCCGTACAGCGCCTCGAACAGCGAGACACAGAACGCCCACTGATCGCTGCGCGGATCGATGTTGCCGCCGGCGAACTGCTCCGGCGCCATGTACACCGGGGTGCCGATGAGCACGCCGGTGCGGGTCAGCGCCAGCTCGTCGGCGCCGGGGCCGCCAGGGCGCGGGCCCAGGTCGGCGAGGCTCACGCTGGCGCGCGCGGCCGCTCCGGCGGCGACCCCCGCCAGGCCAAAATCGGTGACCCGCGGCCGGCCGTCTACACCGAGGAGGACGTTGTCGGGCTTGAAGTCGCGGTGGATGACGCCGGCGGCGTGCGCGGCGGCCAACCCGCGGCCGGCGGCGAGGTAGATCTCCACCAGCTCCTTGGTCGAGCGCGGCGCTTGCTCTTGCCACTGGCGCAGGGTCTGGCCGCGGACCAGCTCCATGGCGATGTACACCTGCTCGCCCACCGCGCCGACGTCGTACACCGCCACCACGTTGGGGTGGCTGACCTGCGCCATCGCGCGGGCCTCGCGCCCGAGCCGGTCGCGGAGCTGGGGATCGGGCCGACGGAGCACCTTGATCGCCACCTCGCGGCCAAGCTCAGGATCGACGGCGCCGTACACCACGCCCATGGCGCCCGCGCCGAGCCGCCCCGAGATCACATAGCGCCCGAGCTTCGCGCCCGGGCTCAGCAGCGCAGGCGGCGCCGGTCGCGCGGCGGGCGCGGCCTCTGCGACGGTGTCGTCCAGCGCCAGCGCTCGGCCGGGGGAAATCGTGGCGGCCAGCGCCAGCGCGCGAGCGTCGCCGTCGCTGTCGCCAACTCCGTCGTCGTCGCTGTCGCCGTCGCTGTCGCCGATTCCGTCGCCGTCGTCGTCGCCGCGCGCCAGGCTGGCGAGCACCGCGCGGCACTCGCCGCAGCCGTCGAGGTGGCGGGCCAGCGGGGCGCGGGCCTGCGAGCCGAGCAGCCCCGCCATCAGCGCCTGCAGCGAGTTGGCGTCAGGGCAGGGCACGGCGGTCACCTGGCGTCACGCAGGAGGCGCACCACGCTGATGTCCAGCTTGCTATGCACCAGCCGGATCACGCTGGCGATCTCCTCCGCTGGCAGGTTCAGCCGCTCGCTGAGCCTGCGCTGGGTGGCGAGGAGCAGGGCGTCGCGGGCGCGCGCCAGCCAGCGGCTCGCGGTGCCGCGGTGGACACCGTGGGCCACGCCGATCTGATCCACCGAGAGCTGGTCGGCGATCTGCTGCCGCAAGAGCAGGCGGTCCTCGAAGGACAGATCGCCGATGGCCTCGCGCAGCGCCTCGGCGAACTCGACGCGGTAGGTGGCCTTTAGCTGATCGAGCGCGGGGTCCCCCGTGGTGGCCAGCGCCAGCTCCTCGAGCGCGGTGTCTTTATTGCGCGGATCCCGCCGCACCAGGCGCACCAGCTCACGGGTGGCGATGATGCGCAGCCAGGCGCGCAGCGGGCCCTTGCCGCGGTAGGCGACGATGCCGGCGGCGCGCTCGCCAGAGACCAGGAGCTGCACGCGCAGGAGCTGCTTGACCTCGTCGAGCAGGTGCGGCGGGGCGCCGCTGACCCGGGTCTGCTCCACGGCGCCGAGGTAGCGCTCGAAGGCCTGGTGTGCCGCCGGCTCGCCGCGCGCGCACTGCGCGGCGAGCGCCAGGTCCTCGGCGGGGCAGGCCGCCAGCGCCGCCACCGGATCCTCGCCCTCCAGCCGCTCGGCGATGAAGGCCGCGATCTCGGACTCCTCCAGCGCCAGCGCGGGCCAGGCCCGCGTGATGCGCGACCAGGCTGTGCGCCACGCCTCCACGACCAGCGCGGCGTCGATTCCAGGGCGGGCAAAGCGCTCGGCTGGGGACATCGCAGGGGCGCTGGGCATGTCGGTCAGCGCAGTGTCGCACGTTCTGTGCCCACGGCACGCCGGCTGACATCCAGGCGCCGCCGTGCTTTCGCCGGTCCACGCGCTAGCACTCCTGCGTCAGTGCAACGTCGAGCGAGACCGAGCGGCGGGAGGCAGATCGCGGCGCACGCCCGGAGCGCAGCGACGAGTGTGGTGGTTCCACACGAGGAGCGAGCACCGGACGTACGTCGCGAGGTGCCCGCGCCGCGATGGTCGCAGCCGATGGTGGACTGACGCAGTAGGGCTAGGGCATGGTGGTCGCAGACCATGAACGGATCTCGCACCCAAGCTGGCACTTGCCTCGACTCTGCCAAGCGACCGCGGCGGGCCGCGGCGGTCGTCTCGCTAGCCGCCTCGCTAGCCGTCTCGCTGGCCGCCGCGCTGGCGGCGGGCTGCGATCGCTCGGCGGTGATCTCGCGCCCCCAAGAGAAGAAGCTCGACGTCGCGTATGACACGCTCTTTCTCACCGAGCTGCAGGGCAAGGTGGAGGATGGCGACATCGTGCTGCGCCGCGGCTACGCCGTGCTCTCGGACATGATCACGCTGGTCACGCCCGGGATGCAGATGAGCCACGCCGCGATCTACGACGCCACCACCAAGACGGTGATCGAGGCGGTCAACAGCGGCGTGCGCGAGCACCCCATCGACGCCTATGTCCGCGGCTCTCATCGGCTGGTGGTGGTGCGGCTCGCGGTGTCCACTTCGGACAAGCGCGCCGCCGTGGTGTCTGCGCGCAGCGTCATTGGCAGCGGCTTTGACCACCTGGGCTTCATCGGCATGGATGATCCGGAGCGCTTCTATTGCTCCGAGCTCGTGGCCTGGGCCTACCGGGCCAAGGAGCGCGGCTTTCGCCCCGACGACGTCATCGCGCCTGGCGAGCTGGTGCGGCTCGGCGCCATCGTCTACGACTCCGGCGAGCGCGGCGCTCGGCCGATGTCCGCGGTCGCGCCGTACTGGAAGTAGCGCCGCGGACGACCTGGCGCGGGCAGAGCGCGAAGAAGACGCCCGATGTCCTGATCAGGTGCCCGATCAGGCGCCCGATCAGGCGCCCGATCAGTCTGGGCCAACGAGATCGTTGCGGGCCGCAAACAGCGCCGCGGCGGCGCGGGTGGTGACGCCGGTCTTCTCGTAGATGTGCTCGATGTGGTGCTTGACGGTGCGGGTGGCGATGCCAAGGACGCTGGCGATCTCCTTGCTGACCAGGCCGCGCGCGAGGTGGCGCAGCACCTCGGCTTCTCGCTCGGTGAGGCCGGCGGGCAGCGCGGCGCGGGTCACCGGCTGGCCCGCCGCGGCCTGCACCAGCGCCACCGCGTCGCGACACAGGCGGCCGGCGCTGGCCTCTCGCGTCAGGCACTGCGAGGCGTCGGGGGCGGCCAGGGCGTCGCGGTGCGGGCGGCGAGAGGTCAACGCCACCCAGCAGTCTGCCGCGCCCAGGATGCGCGCGAGCTGTTCGATGCTGTCGCCACGCGCGTTGCGGTGATAGCCGCTGCCGTCCATGCGTTCGTGATGCCCGCCCACCAGCGCGGCGAACGGCTGGGTCAGCGGCGAGCGGGCGAGGATGCGCTCGCCATAGTGCGCGTGCAGCCGCACCTGCTCCCACGCCGAGGCGCCCAGCGCGCCGGCGTGATCCCAGGTGGCGTTGCTGACGCTGACCGTGCCCAGGTCGTGCAAGAGCGCGCTGATGCGCAGGCGCGTCCGATCCTCCGCTGAGAGGCCGGCGCGCTCGGCGGCTCGGTCCGCGAGCGCTGCCACTGCCGGCGAGTGCCCCACGCGGTGGGGGCTCTTGAGATCCGCGAAGCGCGCGAACGCCAGCGCGATCTGCGGCAGGTGCGCGAGCTCCACCGTCCGCACCGGGGCGGGCTCGATCGCGAGCACCTGCTCCCACAGGGTGGCGCTGGACGCTAGCTCGGTCACCAGGTCGCGGCTGCCCAGCGCGGCGTCGACCACCGCGGCGGAGAACTGGGTCCCTCGCCGCCCCTCCAGCTCCGCCAGCGCGCGCGCGGGTCCGAGCTGCCGCAGCAGCGCCTCCAGCACCTGCGCGAGGTGGATGAGCTGGCCCGCCAGCGAGATCTGCTCGCCGCGAAGGTGGTGCGGCCCCCCGCGCCCGTCATGCCGCTCATACATCTGGGCCAGCGCGGTCACCACCGCCGGCCCCAGCCCCAGGTCCTCTGCCAGCGCCTCGGCCTGCGCGCACTGCGCCGCCGCCAGCCGGTTGCCGGCGGACGGCTGCGTCAAGACGCGCGCGATGGTGAGGACCCGCGCGCCGGCCGGTTGTCCCGGCGCCAGGCGCGCCACCGCGCGGCCAAGCAGCTTGCTCTTGCGCGTGCGATCGACGCCCTCGAACGTGCGCAGCAGGTCGTGATCATCGCCGGCCAGCTCCGCGGCCTCGTGCGCCCAGGCGGTACACCCCAGGTGCCGCATCAGCGCCGCGAAGTACACGGTGGCCAACTCGGCCCCGCCGAGCCCCAGCCGCTGGCCCAGCGCGGTGGCCAGGAGGCAGGTGCGCAGCGCCGTCTCCATGGGCGCGCCCACGCCGAGATCCGTGGCCAGCGACAGCGCGGCGAGCACATCCGCCAGGCGCAGCCCGGTCGCAGGGGAAGGCGCGCGCGAGCCCATCGCGGCGCAGCCTAGCAGGCCGCCGGGGCGCCGCGCCAGCGGCGGCCGTCGCGCACGGCTGCCGTTGCGCGCGGCTGCCCTCGCTCACGGCTGCCGTCGCTCGCTGGGGTAACAGTGAGGTTGCCAGACGGCGCGGGCTTCCGCTTCGCCGAAAGCTGCGTGGTAGCCTCAGATCACGGTGAGCACACAGCGAGCGCTGCCCCCGCTTCAAGGACTGATCTCCTCGATCGAGCAGGAGCGGGCGCGCTGCCGCACCGACGAGCGCGCGCCGCTGGACGACCTCCTGGCCGACCTGCGGAGCTGGTCCCGCGATCTCGAGGACAACGAAGCTAGTACCTCTAGCTGCGCGCCGCCAGCGCCCAAGTAGGCGCGCGCGCTCAGGTCTGCTGCGCGTTGTGGCGGCGGATGAACGTCGGGACGTCGAGCTCGCTCTCGGTGTCCAGCTCGCCGGACAGCACCGAGCGCAAGTTGGGGCGGGCGCTGGCGCGCTTGCTCGGGGACACCAGCGGCGTGCCCTCTACCACCGCGGGGCCAGAGCCCATGGCGACGCGGGTGGACGGATCATCGACCGCGCCGTCGAGCTCGCGCTCATCGAGCACGTCGGTGTCCCACTGCACGTGGATCTCCGGCTCGTCGATGATCTGCGCCGGTGGCCGCGTCTCGGCGCGGCGCGGCGGCACGGTCGGCGGCGGAAACTCCTTGACCGTGATCTGGCTGCCGGACTCGTACGGCATGGTGATCTGCTGCGACGCGCGGGAGACCTGGCGCGCGGCGGGCGCGGCCGGCTCCACGACCTGCGCGCGGCTGGCGCGATCGAAGCCGGTGGCGATGACGGTGATGCGCACCTCGTCGTGCAGGTTTGGATCGATCACCGAGCCGAAGATGATGTTGGCGTCCTCGTGCGCGGCCTGCTGGATCAGGCTGGAGGCCTCGTTGACCTCGTGCAGCGTCAGATCCGGGCCGCCGGTGATGTTGATGAGGATGCCGGTGGCGCCCTCGATGCTCACGTCCTCCAGCAGCGGCGAGCTGATCGCCATCTCGGCCGCCTCGGTGGCGCGGCGCTTGCCGTTGCCGATGCCAGTGCCCATCAGGGCGCGGCCCATGCTGCTCATGATCGTGCGGACGTCGGCGAAGTCGACGTTGATGAGCCCGGGGACGGTCATCAGGTCGCTGATGCCCTGCACGGCGTTGAGCAGGACGGAGTCCGCCTTGCGGAACGCCTCCACCATGGCGGTGTTCTGCCCCACCAGCGCCAGCAGGCGGTTGTTGGGGATCACGATGAGCGTGTCGACGGCCTTCTCCAGCCGCTCGATGCCCTCGGCGGCCTGCCGGGCGCGCTTCTTGCCTTCGAAGCCAAACGGCTTGGTGACCACGCCCACGGTGAGCGCGCCGCAGTCGCGGGCGATCTGGGCGATGACCGGCGCCGCGCCGGTGCCAGTGCCGCCGCCCATGCCGGCGGTCACGAACACCATGTCGGCGCCCATCACCATGTCGGCGATGACCTGCATGCTCTCCTCGGCGGAGCGCCGGCCCACGTCCGGGTTGGCGCCGGCGCCCAGGCCCTTGGTGAGCGCGTCGCCAAGCTGGATCTTGTGCGGCGCCATGTTGGCGTCCAGCGCCTGCATGTCCGTGTTGGCGACCACGAACTGAACGCCGTCGAGATTGCCGCTGATCATGGTGTTGACCGCGTTGCCACCGCCGCCGCCAACGCCGATGACTAGGATCTTCGCGTGACTCGCGTCGTCGAATTCGATGAGTGCCATAACATCTCCCCGCTTGGTAAGCCCATATGAAAGTGCCCCCCCGTTGGGCGCAACTTTTTGATCATCGAGGCACCAAAAATTTTGCGCCCAGGAGAGATCCGGACGGGTTTTCCGAGCCCGGGACGCCCGGGCCCAGGCGTCTCCGCACGGCCGGGGCGTGTAGGCTGAGGGGCGTTCGAGCCTCTCCACATCGGCCTTGCCAGGGTACCACGCACGCATCGGGCCCTCCTGCGCCTCTCCAAGGGCTGTGGTCAACCGCACCGCGTACGCGCATCGCGCCTGCCCGCGCTCGACGGGCGCGGTTGTCGTAGAGGCGGGTCTTAGATCCTCCCGAGCCACCGCCCACCGCCCCGGGACTTCCGCGGAGACGCGCTGCGACTTGGATCACGCCAACGTTTCCGCGGAGGTCTCCGCGACCCCTCGTGACCGTGCCTGCGCCTCGACCACCGTGCTCGACCCAAACCACCGTGCTCGACCCAACCACCGTGCTGGGCCTACCCACCTCCCACGCGCTCACCCTGGTGCTCCCCTGGCGATCCGTTCCGGGTTCTGGTTTCTGGGTCTAAAAACAAAAAACTCAGGGTTCTGAAAACCGCAGGGGCTGTGCGGCGGTGTGGAGAGGCGCGCCGTCCCTCCCAGGCACGCCTGCTACACTTGGCCCTCTTGCGCCTCTCCAAGGGCTGTGGTCAACCGCGCCGCTTGCGCGCATCACGCCTGCCCTGGCTCGACGGGCGCGGTTGTCCATAGCCCGACACCGTCCACAGCCCCGGGGCTTCCGCGGAAACGCGCTGCGACTTGGATCACGCCACGTTTCCGCGGAGGTTTCCGCGATCTCGCTCCCGGTCGGCTCAATCGCGTCCGCCTGCCGGACGCACTCACCAACTCCAGATCTTTTATCCAATATCCATCCAAATACCAACATTCCTCTTGACACCTCCCGCGTCAGCGCACCCGCCTTGCCGCCAACCCTCCGCATTCTCTCCACCAGCGGCCCCTGCGGGCGCTGCATCCCCCATTGACCTTCGCACCCCGCGAAGAATCTCGCCCCCCGCGCTTCCGCGGCACCAGAGGCACGCTAAGCGCGAATCCAGCGCCGAAAATCAGCGTGCTACAAGAACGCATGCGCGAGCCACTTTCCGTTGAGGAAGTTCAAGCTCTCGGCGAACACATCGCCGAGCAAGCGGTCCACCTGGACGCCGCCATGCATCGCTTGCTCGCTGACCTGCGGACGTTCGACGCCGCCGGCGGCTGGTACCGCCAGGGCTTTGGCACCTGCGCGCACTGGCTGAGCTGGCGCGTGGGTTGGGACCTTGGCACTGCGCGCGAGCATCTTCGAGTGGCCAGAGCACTACACACCTTACCTCAAGTATCAGAGGCGCTGTCTGCCGGGCAGATCTCCTATTCCAAGACTCGTGCCATCACGCGCGTGGCCACCGCCGCCACCGAGGCGGTGCTCCTTGGCTACGCGCAGCACTGCACCGCCAGCCAGCTCGAGACCGTGTGCCGCAAGGTCGGCGTGCTCGGTGCCGACGCTGCGAGCAAGGCCGCGCGCCCACACGACAGCGAGCGCTACGTGGCGCACACCACGACGGCCTCGGGCATGGTGTGCGTCAAGGCCTGCCTGCGCCCCGACGAGGCCGCGCTGCTCTTGCAAGTGTTGCAGCAAGCCGCGGTGGACTGCACGCGAGCCGGCGGATCCGCGGAGGTTGCTGCCGCGGAAGCGCCAGCACCTGCAGCGAGACGTTTCCGCGGAAGCGCCAGCACCTGCCGAGCGAGCGGTGGGCGTTTCCGCGGAGACGCGGAGCATCACCACCACCACTGTGCGCCGCCCGTACAACCGCGCAGATGGCCTGATGGCCCTGGTCCACGGCTACGCACGAGGTGCAGCGCCGAGCGTTCTCCCGTCGAGTTGATCGTCACCGTGCCCGTGGCGCTGCTGCAGCAGTCCTCTTGCACCACCAACACCGCCGACTCCGCCACCGCCACCATCTCCGCCACCGCCGATCCTCGCGCCCGTCTCCTTCACCGATCGCGGCGCCTCGCTGCCGGTGGCCCTCACCGTCGAGACAGACGTTGCGCTCTCTCCGCAAGCCACTCGCCGCCTGGCCTGCGACTGCGGCCTGGTCGTTGCCAACATCGGGGCCACCTTCGGGGCCGGCGCCTTCATCGACACCGCCGAGCCCCTCTCCGTCTGCCGCAAGACCCGCACCATCCCCGCCGCCCTCAAGCGCGCGCTCCTCCTGCGCGATCGCACCTGCCGCTTCCCCGGCTGCGATCACCGCCTCTTCCTCGAGGGCCACCACCTGCAGCACTGGGCCGACGGCGGCGAGACCAGCCTGCCCAACCTCGCGCTGCTCTGCTCGCTCCACCACGCCTACGTCCACGAGCGCGGCTATCGCATCACGCAGTCCGCCACCGGCGCGCTCGCGTTCGAAGATCCGCAGGGCCGCGCCGTCGTCCCGCTGCCGCCGCGCCCCGCGCCGCCGCTGCTTGGCTGGCCGGCGATCCATGCCGTGCGCGCCGCCAACGCCGCCGTGCCGCTGACCTCGACCACCGGCCAGTGCCGCTGGCGAGGCGAGCGCGTGGATAGCTGGGACGCCGCTGCCACGATCACGCGCATCCAGCGCCGCGCCGACGCTGCAACGGCCCCCGCACCTTCCGCCTCCACCGCGCCACACACGGCAGCACCACCAGCATCCCCGCCACCCGCGTTCCCCCGCACACCCTCGCCACCCTCACCACCCTCGCCACCCTCATCTCTCGCCGATCCCCCGCTCGACCCCGACGGCCTCCCGCTGCGCGGCCTGTGGGACGACCTCGACCGCCACAGCGCCATCGAGCGCTGGGTCCTGTCGGAAATGGAAGCTACCGGCGTCGACCCGCTCTCCGTCGGCCGCCCCTTGCCGGACCACCTGCAGCACCCGTCCCAGCGCCCATCGCCGCGCCCATCGCAGCGCCGGTCGTAGCTGGCGCCAGTATCTGGCGCTCGCGATCCGCATCCTCGAGGCGGCGCTCGAGAAGCTCTACGGCCAGGAGCCGGTGAGCCTGGCCCGGCTGTCCGCTACCTTCCGGCGCGGCGACCTGTTCGAGTACCTCGCTGAGGCAGCCGATGCAGCCGTTCAATCGGCCACGGACCCTACCGCCGGTTGATGGTCTCGACGATGTGGCCGTCGCGCAGGCGGATCTCGCGGTGGGCGCGCGCGGCGAAGGTGGGCTCGTGGGTGACCATGACCACGGTCATGCCGTCTTGCTCGACGAAGCGGGTGAACAGCGCGATCACGGCCTCGCCGGCGGCGCTGTCCAGGTTGCCGGTGGGCTCGTCGGCCAGGAGGATGCGCGGGCCGTGGGCGATGGCGCGGGCGATGGACACGCGCTGCTGCTGGCCGCCGGAGAGCTGGGTGGGGCGGCGGGACAAGAGCTCGGAGATGCCCAGGGACTGCATGGCCGCCTCGGCGCGCTGGCGGGCGTCCCCAGCGGAGAGGTCCTTGCGGCGCAGCATGGGCACCATCACGTTCTCCACCGCGGTCAGCTCCGGCAGGAGAAAGTGAAACTGGAAGACGAAGCCCAGGCGCTCGGCGCGCAGCTTGCCGCGGGCCAGGTCGTCCAGCGAGGAGGTGGCCTGGCCCTCGATGAAGACCTCGCCGGAGGTGGGGCGATCCAGGGCGCCCAGCAGGTAGAGCAGCGTGGACTTGCCGGAGCCGCTGGCGCCGGTGATGGCCACCAGCTCGCCGTACGGGATCGACAGCTCCAGCTCGTGCAAGATGCGGGTGCGCATGTCGCCGGCGCCCAGCTCACGCACCAGCTTGCGCACCTCCAGCGCCGGGCCCGCGGGGGCGGTAGCTGGGGTGGCCCCCGGGGCAGCGGCAGCGCTGGCGCCAGAACCAGCGCCGGCGCTCGGCGGCGCAGCGCTCATGAGCCCCTCAGGACGTCCACCGGCTCGACGCGGGAGGCGCGCCAGGCCGGCACGAAGCTGGCGAGCAGGCCGATGCCCACAGCGAAGGAGAAGGCGAGGACGTAAACCAGGGGCCGCTCGTAGATGGCGAAGGTGGAGGGCTTGGAGTACCCCATGCCGGAGGCGCTCTTGATCGTGCGCATGAAGTTCAGCGCCAGGTGGCCCAGGCCGGCGCCCAGCGCGGCCCCGAACACCGCGACGGTGGCGCCCTGCAACAGGAAGATCGAGAGCACGTTGCGCGAGGAGTAGCCCACGGCCTTGAGCAGGGCGATGTCCCTGCGCTTCTCCAGCACGATCATGACCTGGATGGACAGGATGCCAAAGCCGCCCACCAGCAGCACCGCGCCGATGATGAGGCCGGTGATCATGTTCTGCTGATCGAACACGCCCAGGATGCTGGCGTTGGTCTCCTGCCAGCTCTCCGCGTTGTAGCCAAAGAGCGCCTCCAGCCGCGCCGCCACCGCGGGCGCGTCATCGGGGCGGGTCAGGCGCAGCTCGATGCGATCGATGGCGTCGCCGCGGCCCAGCACGGTCTGCGCCAGCCGGGTCGGGACGTAGATGCGGCCCTTGTCGAGCGCGGCCACGCCGGTCTCGAAGGTGGCGACCACGCGCAAGATCACGCGCTGGCCGCGGCCGGAGGCGCAGGTCAGGTTGTCGCCGACATGCACGCCGAGCAGGTCCGCGAGCCCGGCGCCGACGATGGCGCCGTCCACCGCGCCGCCCAGATCCGAGAACGAGCCGGCCACCACGCGGTCGCGCAGCGGGGTGACCTTGTCCTGGACCACCGGATCGATGCCGCGCAGCTCCACCGGCAGCTCCTTGGCGCCGGAGCTCGCCACCGCGTTGCCCACCACCAGCGGGGACACGGCGGCCACCCCGCCGAGGCTGGCGATGGCGGCCACCGTCTCGCGCGGGCGCACGATGCGGCTCTGCCGGTCGGTGGAGGTCTGCCGCACGACGTGGGTCAGGCGCGGCGCGGCGACGCTGCCGGCGGCGGGCGCGGGCTCGTCGAGCAGGAGGTCGACGATGGCGCGGGTCTCGCCCAGCCGGGTATCGAACACGATGACGTGCGGGCTGATCTGCAAGATCGTATCGAGGAACTTGGTCTGGAAGCCGCGCATGATGCCGGTCATGGCCACCAGGGTCAGCACGCCGAGCATCACGCCCAGCACGGCGATGCCGTTGAGCAGCTTGCGGTGCCAGAGCTGGCGCCAGGCGATGAATAGCTGGGCCCTCATGGCGCGCGCCGCTGCGGCGAGACCTTGGCGCCGGCGCGGAGCTTCTGCGCCGCCGCGTCGGTGATGGCCAGCGCGCCCTCGGACGCGCCGGAGAGCAGCTCCACCCGGGTCAGATCGCGGATGCCCACCACCACCTGGCGGCGCACCGCGCGCCCGTTCTCGGCGAACCAGGCGAAGCCGCCGTCGAGCGACTCCGCCGGCAACAGCAGGGCCTGCTCCTTGCGCGCGACGATGAGGTTGGCCTCCGCGGTCATGCCCACGCGCAGGCCGGGGATGGGCTCGTCCAGCCGCACCTTGACCGTGTACGAGCGGCGCTGCCGGTCCGGCTCCGGCAAGATCTCCGCCACGGTGCCGGAGAAGGCGCGGCCGGGGAAGGCGAAGAACGACAGCGCGACCTTGGAGGCGGCCGCCGGCTCGCCGGGGCCGGCCGCCGCCTCGCGCGCGGGCAGCTCGCGGCCGTCGCGCACGCGCGCGATGTCCGCCTCGTCCACCTTGAGCTCCACGATGAGGGTGGAGATGTCCGCGATCTGGAACAGCGTCTGGTTCTGCGCCACCACCTCGCCCGGCTCCACCTCACGCAGCAGCACCACGCCCGCCAGCGGCGAGGTCACCGCGCCCTCATCCGCCTCCGCGGCCAGCGACTTCACCTGCACCGCTAGCTGCGTGGCGGTGGAGCCCAGCTCCAGCCGCGCGGACGCGAGCTGCGCCTCCGCGGCCTGGGTCTGCGCCTCTAGCTGGGTCACGCGATAGCGCGCGCTGTCCAGCTCCTGCTGGGTGATGGCGGTGCGAGCGAAGAGCTGCTCGCTGCGCGCCAGGTCCAGCTTGGCCAGCGCGAGCTGCGAGCCCAGCGCGCGCGCCTGCGCATCCAGGTTGGCGAGCTGCGGCGAGCGGGCGCCCGCCTGCTGCCGCGCCTTGGCGAGCTGCGCCTGGGTCTGGGTCAGCGCGTAGCGTCGGATGGGGGTCTCGATCTGCGCCAGGAGCTGGCCAGCTTGGATCGCCTCTCCCTCCTTCACCAGGACGCGCTGCACGTGGTCCGACAGCCGCGCCTTGATCGCCACTCGCTCGATCGGCTCGACGGTGCCGGTCGCATAAACCGCCTCCAGCGCTCGTCCTCTCGCCACCGGCTCCACGGTGACCACGGTTGGGCGCGCGGCGCGCAGGAAGAAGAACAAGGCTACGGCCAAAGCGGCGCCCAGCAGCAAGATCCATCGACGAGCGTGGCGCAAGCGGGGCATCTTCATCTCGCCTCGGTATAGCAGCCAAGCGTCAACAAGCGGGCAGCGAGCCCCGTATCTGCGAACGAACGTGGCTCATCCAGCAAGGCCACCGCCGCGCGCTTGTCCGAATCGTCGAAAAAGCTCGGTTTCGCGCGGGGCTCAGCCAGCGGGCGCAACGGGCGCAACGGGCGCAACGGGCGCGACCGGCGCAACCGGCGCAACGGGCGCAATGGGCGCGACCGGCGCAGCGGGCGCAATCGGCGCAACGGGCGGCGGCTCCGCGCAGCGGCTGGTCGAGCTGGTTGACTTGCTGCACTGATAGACGTGGCCGCGACACACCGCCTCCCAGGTCCAGTACCGCGCGCGTTCTCCGCTGACGTTCCGGATCTCGATCTCGCCTTGTGGGCAGCCGATTGAGCCGCTGCTCTCGGCGGCCAGCCTCGCCCGCTCGCGCATCGTCACCTCGTTGTCCACGATCTGCGGAGAGCCGCAACCGAGTAGCCCAGCCAGAACCACTGCCCAGCGAACGTGCTTCATGGGCGCGATATTTACTCAAGCGGGCATCCTCTGTCCAAGCCGTCGGGCGCGCAGCAACACCCCGCGCCGGGGCCATCCGTGCCGCCCCCCGCGACCGCGGTCACAGCCGCGGTCGTGACCGCGCCATTGCCATTGCCAGCGTCACGGCCGTGTGATGCCCTCAAGGGGCGATGGCGCGAGCCGTCGCCGTTCCGGAGGCCCTCCATGCGTGTTCTCTTCTCTGCCACGATCGTCGCGATGTCTGTGCTGCTGTGGGCCGCAGGTGCGCAAGCGCAACCCGGCGCCCAGCCGTCAGCGCCGCCCCCAGGGTGGGCCCCAGCGCCGGGCCAGCCGCAACCCTACCTCGCGCCGCCGCCCGCGGGGAGCTGCACCTCGTGCGTGGTGCCCGGCGCCGCGGGCTACTATCCGGTCACCACGACCTTGACCGCGGAGGATCATCGCCTGCTCTTGCGCGGTGAGATCTCGGATGGCGAGTACTACGGCGGCGCGGTCACCTCGGTGTTGTTTGGCTTTGGCATGGGGCAGGCGGTCCAGGGCCGCTGGCACGACACCGGCTGGATCTTCACCCTAGGCGAGTCGGTCTCCGCGGCGGTGGTGGTGGCAGGGCTCGCGCGAGCGCTCGGCTGCTTTGACGGTGGCTCCAACGACGGAGGGTCGGACTGCGATGATCGCGGCGCCGTGAACCTCATGATGGCCGGCGCGATCGGCCTCACGGTGTTCCGGGTCTGGGAGCTGGTGGATGTCTTTTCCGTACCGCCCGCGCACAACCGCCGGGTCCGCTCGCTCAGGCAACGCCTGGGCTTTGCGCCAACGCTCCGCGTCAGCCAGGTGCGGCCGTATCTCGCCCCCTCCGTCGATGGTGGCGCGATGGCCGGCTTTGCGGCGCGGTTCTGAAGCCGGCCAGGGCGTCGCAGAGCGTCCTCGCGGGTCCTCTCGTGCCCTCGCGCGCCCCGGCACCACCGCCACGACACGCCTCGTCTTGCGCCAGGGCGCCGGTCGCGTGATACCTTTCTCGGTCCTTGCTCCTCTCCATGTACCTGTCCTGGTCACGATGCCCACGCTCGACGCCGACCCGCGTGCGGCGAGCGCTGGCGCTCGGGGTCGCGCTGGCGGCGAGCGGCGCCACCGCCGCCCACGCACAAGCCGTGCAGGAGTCTCGCGACTTCCCCATCGAGCGGTTTCGCTGGACGTTCGCCCGCACCGGCCTTCTGGGCGCGGAGTGGGCGGGGGTGCCGGAGCCCGGGAGCTGGGACGCTGGCCTGTGGATGGGGACCGCCAACGATCCGCTGGTGCTGGTGCGCACCGACGAGCACGGCGACTCCACCGAGCTGTCCGCGCTGGTGGCGCAGCGCACCACCGCGGCGCTCCTGGGTTCGTATGCCTTGCAGCGCGTCGAGCTGGGGCTCGAGCTGCCGCTCATCCTTGCACAGAGCCGCGGCGACATCGCGCCAGGAGTGGAGGGCATGCTCGCGTCCATCAGCGGCGCCGGGCTCGGCGACCTGCGCGTGGCGTCCAAGCTCGCGCTGCTGCGGCAGCCCTCGCGCGGCGTGGACGTCGCGGTCCTGGCATCGTTGACGTTGCCCACCGCAGGCCAGTCAGACTACCGAGGCGAGCGCGGCGTGTCGCTGGCGCCCGAGCTGGCGGTGGCCCACGCGCGCGGCGCCTGGCGGAGCGCCGGCAACCTTGGCTATCGGGCGCGGCGCAACGCCTCGCTCCTCGATCTGCGCGTCACCGACGAACTCTTCGGGGTGCTGGCGCTGGGTCGCCAGCTCGGCGGGCGGGCCGAGGCGAGCGCGGCCTTGAGCTGGGCCACGGCCGCGGCGAGCCCGCTGTCCGCCGACAATCAGGACCACGCCGAGGCGCAGGTGGGGCTGACCTTGCGCGCCGGGCCGCTGCAGGTCACGGGCATCGGCGGAGCCGGGCTCAACCGGGGCTTTGGCACACCGGACTGGCGCGCGGTGCTGGCGGTGCGCTTTGGCGCCGTGCAAGCTCGCGGCGCGGACCGCGATGGCGACGGCGTACACGACGTGAGCGACGCCTGCGCCGGCGAGGCGGAGGACCGCGACGGCTGGCAGGACCGCGACGGCTGTCCTGATCCGGACAACGATGGCGACGGCGTGATGGATCTGGTCGACCGCGCGCCGCTGGATCCAGAAGATCTCGATCGCTGGCAAGACGACGACGGCGCGCCTGATCCCGACGACGACGGCGATGGGGTGGCCGACGCCACCGATCAGTGCCCGCGCCAGGCCGAGGCCAAGAACGGCTGGCAAGACGAGGACGGCTGCCCGGACGTGGCCGACCGCGACGGCGACCTGGTGGAGGACACCCCGAGTGGCCCCGACGTGTGCCCCGAGGCGCCGGAAGATCGCGATGGCTGGCAAGACGAGGATGGCTGCCCGGACCTCGACAACGACGGCGACGGGCTCGCGGATCTCGACGATCGCTGCCCGACGCAAGCCGGTGTCCCCGAGGCGCGCGGCTGTCCAGATCCGGACCGCGACGGCGACGGCCTGGTGGACCGGCTGGACAACTGTCCCGACGACAAGGGCGCGCTGTCCAACCGCGGCTGCGCGCAGAAGCAGCTCGTGGTGCTGGCCGAGGACAAGCTGGAGATCCTCGACATCGTGTACTTCGAGCTCGATCGCGACCGCATCTTGCCGCGCTCGTTCCCGCTGCTCGACAACGTGGCGACGGTGCTGCGGGCGCATCCGGAGATCTCCAAGATCTCCGTCGAGGGCCACACCGATAGCCAGGGCGATGACGCCTACAACCTGGAGCTGTCACGGCGCCGCGCCGCGGCGGTGGTGCGCTACCTGGTGGCGCGAGGGCTGGAAGCCGCGCGCCTGTCCTCGGAGGGCTTCGGCGAGACCCGCCCGATCGTCGACAATGGAACCAAGCAGGGCAGGGCCCAAAACCGCCGCGTGGAGTTCAAGCTGGACGCATCGGCTCCGCCAGGACGCGTCCGCCAGTACGATTTTTCCGATGACACCATAGAGAGCGAGCTGCCGAGACCAGGCAAACCCTGAGTCCGCGGGTGCCTTGAACCAACAGGTTTGCTCGCGCTCACGCAACTACCTGCATCACGAGCTGCGGGCCGAACTGCGTCTTGGACTAAGACTGCAACGGCTTCTGCGGTTGCCCGTAGGCAAGCGCTAGCTGGCGAACGATCGCGCGGCGCCCCGCGTGCCGAGCTGCCAGGCGCAGCGTAGCCTGGCGGGATGAGCAACGCGGCCGCCGGGCCAGGGGCCGTGGCCCCATCGGGTGACGACGAGTCATCCTGGGGACCCCTTCGCAAGCTGGCGATCGCCAGCCTGCGGCTCGCCACCCTGGGCACGCTGTTGGTGGTGCTGAGCCTCGTGCCCATGCACCCGCTGAGCCTGCTGGAGCACTTTCGCCTACAGCTCCTGTTCGGCAGCGCCGCGCTGGCCGCGCTGGCCGCGCTGGGGCGGCTAGTCGTGTGGTTCGATCTGGCGGCGCTGTCCACCGTGCTGGCGCTGGTGCTGGTGACGCCCGGGCTGTCGGGAGCTCGCAACGTCGGGCCCGCCGATGGCGTGCGCGTGCGCTTGCTGCTGGCCAACGTGCTCACCAGCAACCGCGACGTCCGCCGGCTGGAGCAGCTCATCGAGGAGCTGTCTCCGGACCTGATCGCGCTGGTCGAGCCCAACCGCACGTGGTTCGCGCGGCTCGCGCCGGCGCTGGTGGGGTACCCCGGCCGCATCGAGATCCACGACGAGGCCAACTTCGGCATCGCGCTGTATGCCCGCGGCTCGGTGCGCGGCGGCGGCGAGCGCCTGGGCTCGGCGCAGGTGACCATCGTCGCCACCGTCGAGCTGGCGGCGCCCTCGGCGGCGGCGCCGCTGTCCGTGGTGGTGACGCACCCGCTGCCGCCCATGGACGAACGCGCGGCTCAGATCCAGGCGCGGCACCTGGCGGCGGTGGCGCAGCGGATCCGCGAGCTGCCATCGCCGGTCATCCTGGCCGGGGACTTCAACACCACCCCGTGGGCGCGGCAGTTTGCCGCGCTGACGCGGGACACCGGCCTCGTGGATACGCGCCGCGGCTTTGGCGCTCATCCCACCTATCCTGCGTTTCCCGAGGCCGCGCTCTTGCGCATCCCCATCGATCACGTGCTGGTCTCGCCCTCCATCGGGGTGGCCACCCGCCGCGTGGAGCGAGACATCGGCTCCGATCATCTGCCGGTGTTCGTGGAGCTCGTGGTGCCGCGCCGCGCGCCGCGCTGACCTCGCTGACCACGCTGACCACGCTGCGGTTGCCGCCCCGCGCCCCAGATCTACGCGCTGATCCACGTTAGACTCGGGCCATGTGCAGACGCCTGGTGTGGGTGTTGTCCATTGGTGGTCTCGTTGGTGGTCTCGTGGCCGGGAGCTCGCAGAGCGAGGCGGGCCCGGTGCCGCGCGGGGCCTTCGTCGCCAAGCCGGCAGAGCTGCTGGTCGCCGCGAGAGCCGAGCCCGGCTCGGCGATCTTGCGGCAAGATGATCGCGTCGAGTTCGATGCCTCGGGCGCGTTGGTCTGGACGCGACATCGCATCATCAGCCTGGCCAGCGAGGAGACGCGCGACGCCTGGCAGACCTTGAGCCTCGGGTGGCACCCGGCGCTCGAGGAGGTGCCGCAGCTCCGCGCGCGCATCATCACGCCGCAAGGGACCGTGGAGAAGGTCGACGCGGCGAAGCTCGATGAAGCCGCCGAGACCACCAAAGACGGACAGGTCAGCGACTCTCTCGTCGGCTCCGCGCGCTTGCCTGCGATGGAGGTGGGATCAGTGGTCGAGTACGAGCTGATCTCTCGCGACCTGCCCTTTGCCGGCAAGCTCGGCATCACGAAGCTCATCGCGGTGGGGCACCAGCTCCCCGTGCTGGCGTCACACATCCACATCTCCGCGCCGACCGCGCTGGGCCTGCAGATAAGGTTGCGAGGCAACGCGGTCGACGCCAAGCCGCGCATCGGCGGCGGAGCGCTGATGACGTGGGACCTGGAGCTTGGCCGCGTGGCGCCGCTGGTGCAGGAGGGCTTGCGCACTCCCGACGACGAGCTGGTGCCCTACGTCGGGGTCGCGACCGGCAGATCCTGGGAGGCGGTGGGCAAGGCGGTCCGCGAGCAGGTGGAGGAGCGTCTCGCCGCGGGCCCGGTGCCGCTGCCGCGAGAGGGGCGCAGCGGCACCGGCGAAGACCGGCTCATGCGCCTCACCGCATGGCTGCACCGCACCGTGCGCAACACCGGCATCGAAGCTTATCAGGCCGCGCCCCTGCCAGCGCCGCCCGCGCAGACCGTGAAGCGAGGCCGCGGCAGCGCCCTGGACAAAGCGGCGCTCTTGATCGCGCTGCTGCGGCAGATCAAGTTCAACGCGGAGCTGGGGTTCGTGTCTGTCGGACCAGGCCTCGACACCGACGTCGAGCTCCCCGGCATGGGGGTCTTCGACCACGTCCTCGTGCGGGTGCAGTTTGGCGCGCACACGTTCTGGATCGATCCCGTCGAAGAGCTCTTGCCCCCGGGCCAGCTCCCAAGCCGCAGCCAGGGGCGCCGCGTGCTGGTGCTCACCGACCGCGGCGGTGAGCTGACGAAGACCCCGCTGTCGGTCTCCACCGACAACGTCGGGCACGAGCTGCGCGTCTTCGAGATGCCCGACATGGGCCCGGCGCGAGTGACCGAGGTCGGCGGGGAAGGCGGAGCCTTCTCCGGGGCGATGCGCGCGCAGTACCGGGACACCGTGCAGGCCGAGCTGCGGGCGCACATGGAGAAGTACGTGCGCGGCGAGTACCGCAACGCCAAGCTGGGGAAGCTCGAGTTCACCGACCCGACGGACCTCGCGCGGCCGATGCGCTTGACCCTGGTGGCCGAGGGATCCGGCTCCGCCTACGCCAACTTCACCGAGTTGCAGTGGTACCTGCACCCCGGCGACGTGCTGGACAAGGTCCCCGACATGCTCCGTCAGGAGGACGAAGCCGCGCCGCGACAGACGCCGATGATGTGGCACACCCCGCACGTCTACGAGATCGAGAACCGCATCACGGTGCCCCAGGGGTTCGACATCCCGGCCACCCCGACCGACTCCGTGCAACAGCTCGGCACCACCACGCTCATCACCCGGCGCAAGCAGCAGGGCCGGACGCTGTCCATCACCTTTCGCTTTGACAGCGGCAAGCCGCTGCTCACCGCCGAGGAGTTCCGCTCCACCCGCAAGGCCATCCTGGCCGTGCGTTACTCCGACGGGCTCACGGTCAATTTTCCGATGGCGGCGATGCAGAAGGTGGAGGAAGGGCAACACCACGCCGCCGTGCGAGAGCTCAAGGCGCTGACCGAAAAGTTCCCGCGCAGCGGGGGGCACCTGAGCCGGCTGGCGGTGGCCTATCTGGAGGCCGGGATGCAGCCGGCTGCGCTGCGCACGGCCCAGCGCGCCGTGGAGCTCGCGCCGCAAGAGTCGCTGACCTACGTGGTGCTGGCTCGGGTGCTGCTGCGCGATGAGCTGGGCCGGCGGACCGGCGCGTCGAACGCCGCCGCGATCGCGGCGTATCGCCGGGCTATCTCCCTCGATCTGGAGGACCCTGGCTACCAGCGCGGCCTGGCGGAGGTGTTGTCCTTAGACAGCGATGGGTGGCTCAGCGATCAGCCCGGGGCGCTGCGCGCGGCGGCCGAGCTGTTCGCCTCGGCGCACAAGCTCAACGACACGCAAGGCAGCGCGGAGCAAGAAGCGCTGCTGCTGCTGCGCCTTGGCGAGATGGCAGAGGTCGAGCGCAAGCTACGAGCGCGGCCCGCCTCCGAGCTGCGCGACTACGTGCTGCTCGCGGCGGTGGCGGCGCAACGCGGCGCGGCGGCGGCGCTCAAGGAGGCGGAGGAGCTGGCGCAGACCGACGAGGAGCGAGGCAAGATCCTGGACTCCGCTGGCAGGGAGCTCGGCGTGGTGGGGCGCTATGCGTTGTCCCGGGAGCTGCGCGTGGCGGCGGTGGCGGCGGACTCTTCCCTGGCAGGGATGTTGCCCGATGAGCCCTTGGTCCACCGGGACCTCCCTGCGCGCAATGATCCAAGGAGCGCGGTGATGCAGTTTGTTCGCGCTGTGGCCACGGGCCACGAACCAGCTACGCCGCCATGGGGGGCGGCGATGACGCGCGAGCTCGCGCGTCATGTCCACCACTTGAAGCCCTCGATCGACAGATCCACGCTGACCCGCGAGGTGGCGGTGGACTGGGTGCAAGGCAGCTACAAGAATCAGGTGAGCGAGGTCTCGCCAGGCCAGTGGCGAGTGGCCGCCAGCAACCCCTGGCGGCCGGAGATCTTCTACGTCGTCCTCGAAGCGCAAGAGGCCAAGATCCTTGGCACCGCCCGTGTGCCCCATGCGCTGGGGCGCCACGTCGCCGCGCTGCTGGCCAAAAAGCAGCTATCACCGGCGCGGCGCTGGCTGGATCAGGTGCTCGATGACCTCGACGAGGACAACGCCGACAGGAACCTGGGAGCGCGGCTGGCCCTCTTCTGGGGGCCTTCGTTGCCGCGCACCAACGACCAGGCCGAGCTCGCCGCCGCGGTGCTGATGGTCGGTGGCGACGACGAGCAGGCGCTGGCGCCGCTGACGCGCTGTACCGGCGCGAAGCGCAGCGATTGCGACCTGGTGCTCAGAGCAGCCCTCGCCAACCTGGGGCGCTGGACCGAGGCAGAGGTGGTGGCGCGGCGAAGGAGCGTCGCTGATCCAGTGAACGAGGACGCGGCGGTCCATCTCGCGCTGGCGCTGCAGAACCTCGGCAAGTACGCCGACGCACTGACGGTGACGGCGAAGCTGTCGAACTCGGAGTACCACTCTGACGCGCTGCTCCTCGCGGGCCGCAACCAGGAAGCGGAGCGCATCCTGGTCGAGCGCAGCCGCAGCGGCCATCCCTGGGATCAGAACTCGCTGGCCTGGTTCCGGCTCGGCCAGAACAAGGACCTGCCAGAGGCGCTGGCGATGGCGACCGTCGCCACCTCAACCTACCCGAGCGCCGCGGGGATCAACACTCGCGCGGCGCTGGAGGCGGCGCTCGCCAAGGATACGGCCATGGAGAGCTGCCTCGCGGCGATCTCCGCCCGCGAGGACGGCGCCATCACCAGCTCGGACTGGTACGTCATCGGGCGCATCGCCGAGTCGTACGGGCTGACCGAGGACGCGGCGGTCGCGTATCGCAAGGTGACGCCGGAGCTTCCTGGGGGGCCGCAGTCCGAGTACGTGATGGCGCAGCAGCGGTTGGGCGCGCTCGCGCCGGGCGCGCGCCCCTCTCGCGGCACGCGAAGGCCCCGCAAGTAGCGCGCTACGAGGGCGTGGCCGCTGCGAGGCCGCAACGAAGGCCTGCGAAGGCGGCTACGAAGGCCTACGCCGGCCGCTGCAGCCGCCGCCCCGCCGCCGCCGGATCTGGCGCGCCGTTGACCGCGGAGATCGCGCACAGGGCCGCCGCGCCCGCCGCGTAGAGCGCCGCCGCGTCATCCAGCCCGATGCCCCCGATGGCCACCACCGGCACCGCCCCCGCCGCCTGCGCCGCTGCGTGGAGCCCAGAGATCCCCACCACCGGGTCGGCCTTGGCCTTGGTCTGGGTGGAGAACACCGGACCAAAGCCGAGATAGTCCGCCCCGCCAGCCACCGCCTCCGTCACCTGCGCGAGGGTGTGCGTGGACACGCCGAGCCACAGCGTGCGTCCGCAGGCCGCCAGCGCGGCGCGGGCCGCCGCCACCGGCAGGTCCTCCTGGCCCAGGTGGCAACCATCGGCGTCGCAGGCCAGCGCCAGATCTAGCCGGTCGTTGATGATGAGCGCGGCGCCGTGCTCGCGGCACACGCGGCGCGCCATCCGGCCGATGTCGAGCAGCTCGCTAGCTGTCAGCGGGATGTCAGGTTTGATCCTGAGCTGCAAGACGCGCGCACCCGCGCCCTGCAGACTAACCAGTTGATGTGCAAGCGCTTCGTCGTCTCGGTCGAGCACGGCGTAGAAGCCGCGTACCGCCCGCGAGATCGGCTGCGACAGGGGGGGCTGCGAGGTAGAGTGCATGCGTGTCGACTCCTCGTAGCAGACCCAGCGGTGCCGGCAAAGGCCGCGCCGGCCGTCCTCCCAAAGGCGCCTCGGGCGCAGCCGGTCCGCACGCTGGGCCCGCGCTGCCCGAGCCCACGCCCGCGCGGGTCCGGCCGCCCGGCGTCTTGCACGACCTGCGGCCAGCGCCGCCCGCCGGAGGCAACGCGGGCTTTCGCCTGTCCTCGCCGTACCAGCCGGCCGGAGATCAGCCGCGCGCCATCGCCGAGCTGACGGAGGGCCTGGAGCGAGGGGACGCGGCGCAGGTGCTCCTGGGCATCACCGGCTCTGGCAAGACCTACACCATGGCCAACGTGATCGCGCAGCAGGGCCGGCCCACCCTCATCATCGCGCACAACAAGGTCCTGGCTGCGCAGCTCTACGGCGAGATCAAGGAGATGTTCCCCGACAACGCCGTCCACTACTTCGTCAGCTACTACGACTACTACCAGCCGGAGGCCTACGTCCCCTCGAGCGACACCTTCATCGAGAAGGACTCGATCGTCAACGAAGAGATCGACCGCATGCGCCACGCCGCCACCTTCGCGCTCTTGTCGCGACGGGACTGCATCATCGTCGCCTCGGTGTCCTGCATCTACGGCATCGGCGCGCGTGAGGTCTACGCCTCCATGACCTGCGAAGTGGAGGCCGGCGCGCCGCGCGACCGGGACGCCGTGCTGCGCCGCCTGGTGGAGCTGCAGTACGAGCGCAACGACATCGACTTCCACCGCGGCACCTTCCGGGTGCGCGGGGACACCGTGGAGATCTTCCCGCCCTACGAGGCGGACACCGCGGTGCGCATCGAGTGGTGGGGCGACGAGGTCGAATCCATCACCGAGATCGATCCGATGCGCGGCGGCCAGAAGCGCAAGCTCGACCGCGCCGTGATCTTCCCCGCCTCGCACTACGCGACGCCGGCCGACACCCTGCGCCGGGCGGTGGAGAGCATCCGGCAAGAGCTCAAGGAGCGCCTCACCGAGCTGTCGGACCAGGGCCGCTTGCTGGAGCGCCAGCGGCTCGAGCAGCGCACGCTCTACGACCTCGAGGCCATCGAGCAGATGGGCTTTTGCTCCGGCATCGAGAACTACTCGCGCCACCTGTCCGGGCGCACCGCCGGCGAGCCGCCGCCGACGTTGATGGACTACTTCCCCGAAGACTACCTGCTGGTCATCGACGAGTCGCACCAGACGGTGCCACAGATCGGCGCCATGTACGCTGGCGACCGCTCGCGCAAGGAGACGCTGGTGGAGTTCGGCTTCCGCCTGCCGAGCGCGCTCGACAACCGGCCGCTGCGCTTCGACGAGTGGCGGCAGCGCGCCCGCCAGACGATCTACGTCTCCGCCACCCCGGCGGAGTGGGAGCTGGCAGAGGCCAAGGGCGTGGTGGTGGAGCAGATCATCCGGCCCACCGGCCTGCTCGACCCGCTGGTGGAGATCCGCCCGGTGGGCCACCAGGTGGATGACCTGCTGGCCGAGATCCGCGAGCGCACCGCGCGCGGCGAGCGCGTGCTGGTGACCACGCTGACCAAGCGCATGGCGGAGGACCTGACCGAGTACTACAAGGAGATCGGGGTCAAGGTCCGCTACCTGCACTCCGACATCGACACGCTGGAGCGCATCGAGATCTTGCGAGATCTGCGCCGCGGCGAGTTCGACGTGCTCGTCGGCATCAACCTCCTGCGCGAGGGCCTGGATATCCCGGAGGTGTCGCTCGTCGGCATCCTCGACGCGGACAAGGAGGGCTTTCTGCGCTCGGCGCGCTCGCTCATCCAGACCATCGGCCGCGCCGCGCGCAACGTGGCCGGCAAGGTGCTGCTCTACGCCGACAAGGAGACCGACTCCATCGCGAAGGCGGTCGGCGAGACCCGGCGCCGCCGTGAGGTGCAAGAGGCCTACAACCTGGAGCACGGCATCGTGCCGCGCTCCACGACCCGCTCGATCCTGGACATCCAGCCCGCCGAGCCCATGCCCAAGAAGGGCGCGCGCGGCGAGCTCGGCGGGATCGACCTGCGCAAGATCAACGACCTCGACACGCTGCGCGGCGCCATCGGCAAGCTGCGGGTGGACATGAAGAAGGCGGCCTCGGACCTGGAGTTCGAGAAGGCCGCGGCGCTGCGCGACAAGGTGCGCGAGCTCGAGCAGTTCGAGCTGCAGATGCGCTAGGCAAGAACCTGACGCACGCACATCCACTCTGCTGTCTGCCCGCCCAACGTTGCACGGTGCTGTGAAGCGCCTGCGCAATCAGATACTTGGCACCTACCAGAATACACCCTGAAGTATCGAGAACGTGGTGGCGGCAGCGGTTCGAGGGGCGGCAGGCGCGCTGGCCCAAGAGCTGCAATCTCCAAGGTTCGTAACGCCCTTCACCTCGGAGCTCCTACTATGAACCTCGCCAAGTCTCTCGCCTTCTCGCTCGCTGCGCTCCTGTCCGTCGTCGGCTGCTCGGACAGCGTGGGCACCGCCGGTCAGTTCGTGACCTGCACGCCGGACGCCGCAGGCGCCCTTAGCTGCACGCCCACCGCCAACGCCGACGACCCGCTGGGTCCCAACCAGTGCCGCGACGTGGATGACGATGGCGACGGCGAGGCCTCGGACGACCACGGGGATGACCACGACAGCGATGGCACCCGCAACTGCGATGACAGCGACGACGACAACGACGGCAGCGCCGATGTCGACGACAGCGATGATGACAACGACGGCATCGACGACGACGATGACTGCGATGAGCTCGACGGCCAGGACGACGACGACGACGGCGAGCACGACGGTGACACCGACGACGACAACCCGAACGATGGCGACGACCACGGTGGCGGCAACGGTGGCGGTAACGACGACGGCGCCGGCCACACCTGAGCTTGCTCCAGACCCTCGCGCGAGCTGCGCCGCTGGCCCGGCACCGCCTGGCAGCTAGCTGAGGCCAGGGTTTAGCAGAGGACAGGGGAAACAGCTTCGGTCGCCAGCGCCGGCCCGGTACTGTGGCCGCCTATGCGCTTGTTCTTGATGTCGCTGCTCGCCGTGGCGGCGCTCTGGGCTCTCCCCGCGCGCGCGCAGGCCCAGCGCGAGATCCGCGGCCGCGTGGTGGACGCCGCCACCGGCGCCCCCATCGCCGAGGCCGGGATCGCCGCCAACGACCGCGCGACCACCACGGACGCCGACGGCCGCTTCGTCATCGTCAACCTGCCGTTCTCGCGCATCGACCTCATCGTCGTCGCCGAGGGCTACGAGACCTACCTTGGCTCGGCGCGGCTGGGCGCCGAGCTGTCGCTGCGCCTGCAGCCAGACGCCGGCGCCGAGGTCATCAAGGTCACCGGCAGGGCGCCCTCTGGCGCGCCGCTGCATCTGGGCACCGAGCAGATCCGCAGCTTGCCCGGCGCCGGCAACGACACCTTGCGCGCGCTGCAGAGCATGCCCGGCGTGGCGCGCACGCCTTTTGGCCTGGGTGGCCTGGCGCTGCGCGGCACCGCGCCGCGCGACACCAACGTCTATCTCGACGGCATCGAGGTGCCGCTCCTGTACCACTTCGGCGGCCTCGCTTCGTTCCTGCCCACCGCGCTGGTTGACGAGGTCACGCTGACGCCGGGCGGCGCCAGCACGCGCTACGGCCGCGGCCTGGGCGGCGTCGCCGAGGTGACCTCTCGCACCGGCCGCGGCGATAGCTGGCGGGTGGGCGCCGAGCTGTCGCTCATCCACGCCGCCGTCGTCGCCGAGGGACCAGCGCCCGGCCGCGGCAACTGGATCTTGGGCGTCCGCCGCTCGTACTTCGACGCCATCGCCGAGGCGGCCAGCCTGGATCTGTCGCTGGCGCCGCGCTACTTCGACGCCCAGCTCCGCTGGGAGTCCGGCAACGGCCGCTGGATGGCCATCCTGTTTGGCTCGGATGACAAGCTGAGGCTGGTCCCGCCCGAGGGCGACGACACCGGCGGCATCGACACCAGCAACGTCAAGGACTTCAGCTATCGCTCGCGCTTCTTGCGCCTGGGCCTGCGCTACCGCGCGCTCTTTGGCTCCACCGCGCTCACGGTCTTGCCCTCGGTGGGCGTCGACGCGGTGGATGGCGGCGCCAACCACAACGACGTGGACAAGGGCATCCATCGGCAGACCATCCCGCTCGCGCTGCGCAGCGAGCTGTCCACCTCGCTCGGCGGCGGCACGCTGTCGCTCGGGATCGACGCGGTCGCTCAGTACCACTCCTACGAGATGCTCAACACCCCGCCCCCGACGCCGAGCGACCCGGCGCCGGACATGGCCCTCTCGCGCAAGCTCGACCGCTGGGCGCCGGATCTGGGCGCGTGGATCGAGCAGTCCTGGTTCTTCTGGCGCGACCAGCTCGAGCTGCGGCCGGGCCTGCGCGCGGACTACCTGGGCCTGCCGCGCAAGACCAGCCTGGATCCGCGCATCGTCGTCCACGAGCGGCTGCCGTACGGCATCGAGCTCGAGCAGTCCGTGGGCGTGTATCACGCGCCGCCCTTGGTGACGGACCTCGACCCCATCTTCGGCGAGCGCGAGATGCTGGGCTCCAAGGCGGTGCAGGCCGCGCTGGGCGCCAAGGTCATCCTGGGCGAGGACAAGGAGCTGTCCGCCACCGGGTACTACCAGGACCTCAGCCAGCTCCCCGTGGACGCCGTGTCCGCCGCCACGCCCATCTCCAACAACGGCGGCACCGAGTCCGGCGGCCTGCTGGGCGTCAGCCGCGAGCTGGTGGATGAGCAGTTTGGCTCGTACAGCTATCGCGAGGCGGTCGGCACCGGCCGCGCGTATGGCGTGGAGCTGATCGCGCGCAAGAACGCCGGCCGGCTCACCGGCTGGCTGGCCTATACCTATGGCCGGTCCTTTCGCACCAACCCCACGCGCGGCAGCGGCGAGGTGCCGTACGTGCTCGACCAGCCGCACACGCTCACCGTTCTGGTGAGCGCGGCGCTGACCCGCAACTGGCGGCTCGGGGCCCGCGTCCGCTACGCCACCGGCAACCCGTTCACCCCGGTGGCGAGCGCGCGCTACGACACCGGCGCGATGCGCTGGATCCCCACCGACGGGCCGATCCTCGGCGCCCGGCTGCCGGCGTTCACCCAGCTCGACGTGCGCATCGACCGGCACTGGCGCACGAGCATCGGCACCTGGGCGCTGTATCTGGACGTGCAGAACGTCAACAACCGCGAGAACCCCGAGGGCGTGACCTACAACGAGGACTTCACCCGGCGCTCGTACACCAGCGGCCTGCCGGTGTTTCCATCGCTGGGCGTGGAGCTCATCCCGTAGCGCGGCGGCCCCGCGCGCGCGGGGAGGTCGCCCTTGCGCGCCGCGCTCAGCCGTTGGCGGACAGGACGCCGATCGCGATGAGCAGCGGGATCACCACCGCGACGATGGCCTCGCCAGCGATGAGGCCAGAGGCCAGCGGCGCGGAGTAGCGGGTGGCCACCTGCTTGTTCCGCTTCTCCCAGAGCCACTGCACCACGCCACCTAGCACCATGGAGAACACCACGAAGCCCGGCACCACCATGCCGATGCCCACCGCGGTGGGCGAAGGGACGTACTTGCGCCACGGGGTGCCCTCGAGCACCGCCATGGCGATGCCGAGCACCGCGAAGACGATGGCCGCGCCCGTCGCGTACTGGCCCATGGCGCTCTCCCCTTGCGTCAGGAACTGGGCGAAGTTGGCCACGCGCACCGAGATGGGCGAGGACAGGCCGTCGCCGCCGATGCCGTACGTGTCGCGCAAGAGCGGGTACATCCAGGCCACCGCCGCCGCGCCGATGGGCGCGGCCATGAGCTGCGCGTACGTCAGATAGCGCGGCTTGGAGCCGATCAGGTGGCCCGCCTTGTAGTCCTGCATGATCGCCTCGGACTGCGTGGCGATGGTGCCGGTCGTGCCGCTGGTGGCCAGGTTGGCGGTGATGGACGCTGGCAGGAGGGCGGCGAACGCCACCTGCATCAGGTTGGTGAGCTGGCTGATGGGCCCCCAGTTGGTCTCGCCGAGCACGCGCAGGCCCACCAGCATCAGCGGCAACGACAGCATCACCGAGACCACCGGCGCCCACCACGGGAGCTGGAAGATCCAGATCTGCACCAGCACCAGCAGCACCGTGGAGACGACCACGCCGATCATCACCCAGCGCAGCGGAAACTCTTCTTCGTTCTCGGGGCCGGTGGACAGATCCTTGAACGTGCGCGCCAGCGTCTGCCACTTGAGCGCGAGCGAGGTCAGGCCGGCGCAGATGATCATGGCCGTGCCCGGCCACATCACCCAGCGCAGCACGTCGTTGCGCTTCACCGCGATCGCGCCATCGACGAGCGTGTGCGGCACGATGCCAAGGTCCACCAGGATGTGCGGCGCGATGACCCAGGACAGCACCGCGCCGATGGCCATGGACACCGTGACCCGCAAGCCGACGATCATGCCGGAGCCGATGCTCAGCACGCCGGTGCTGAGCCCCGCGCCCGCGCCCGCCAGCGCCAGCCCGAACATCGTGGGGGCGATGATCTCCGGAATCCCATGGCCGCCCCAGGGCGTCTGAAAGAAGAACACCAGCCCCGAGACGACGACGCCCACCGCCAGCAGCGCGGCCGGATACCGGGCCTCGGGGCCGCGGCCATCGAGCACCACGATGGTCTGCGCCGCGGCGAAGCCATCGGCGTACTTGAGCTTTTCGTCGACGACGTAGTGCCGCCGCAGCGGCACCGCGAGCAGGAGCCCCAGCACGCTGGCCACTGATAGCCAGAGGAACGATTGAAACGGCGTGGGCGAGAAGGTGTAGCCAAGCGAGGTGTTCTGGCGCAGCAGGTCAAAGGCCGCCAGGATCACGCACATGAACGCCGTCTGCGCCGCCGACGTCCCCGCCGTCTGGACGATGTTGTTCTCCCACCGGTTGAAGTTGCGGAAGATGAGCCCCAGCGAGAGATAGCCGAAGAACGCGGCCACCACCGACACGTTGGGACCGAACCCAAGCTTGAGCACGATGTACGGGTACGAGGCCCCCATCACCGCCGCCACCACCATGCCCGCGATCACCGCGCGGAACGTGAACTCCCGCGTCCCCGGAGGCTTGGGAATGATTCCTGCGATCTCGTCGGACTCTTCAGCTTCGGCCTGCATGGGCGCCGAACGTATCACGCCGTACGCACCGCCGCGCCCCAGCAACCGCCAACGCACGCGCAAAGACGCCGCAGACACGGCGCGGCTGTGACCCGCGCGCCCGACTGTGCCCCGTGTGCCGGGCCGCCCCGCGCTTGTCCCGCGTGCTTGACCCGACCACCGCGCTTGACCCGACCTGCGCGCTTGACCCGACCACCGTGCTCGACCCGACCACCGCGCTCGACCCGCCCACGGTGCTTGACCCACCCACGTGCTCGACCCGATCACCGTGCTCGACCCGACCACCGTGCTTGACCCGACCACCGCGCTTGACCCGACCACCGCGCTTGACCCGACCACCGCGCTTGACCCGACCACCGCGCTTGACCCGACCACCGCGCTTGACCCGACCATTGTCGCCCACCTGGCGATCCGTTCCGGGTTCTGGGTTCTGGTACGAAGCAAAAACTCAGAGTTCTGAAAACCACGTTTCCGCGGAGACTTCCGCGACACCTCGTGACCCGTGCTTGACCCGATCACCGTGCTCGACCCGATCAACGTGCTTGACCCGATCACCGCGCTTGACCCACCGACCGCGCTTGAACTCACCCTTGTCGCCCACCTGACGATCTGTTCCGGGTTCTGGGTTCTGGTACAAAAACAAAAAACTCAGGGTTCTGAAAACAGCAGGGGCTGTGTGGCGGTGTGGAGAGGCGCGCCGCCCCTCCCAGGCAGGCCTGCTGCACCTGGCCCTCCTGCGCCTCTCCAAGGGCTGTGGTCAGCCGCGCCGCGTACGCGCATTCCCACTTGCCCGGGCACGACGGGCGCGGTTGTCCATAGCCCGCCACCGTCCACAGCCCCGAGGCTTCCGCGGAAACGCGCTGCGACTTGGATCACACCACGTTTCCGCGAAGGTTTCCGCGATCTCGATCTCGGGTCCCGGCTCACTCGCGTCCGCCGTCCGGACACACTCATCAACTAAAGATCTTCTATCCAATATCAACTTCAAATATACACATTCCACTTGACACCTCCGGTGCCAGCACGCCCCTTGCGCCGCCAACCCGTGGCGTTCTCTCCACCACAGGCCCGCACGCGCGCTACATCCTCGTCTGCCCGCGCACCCCACGAAAAATCGCGCCACATGCGCTTCCGCGGCACCTGGAGCATGCCAGGCGCCAAGTCCGGCGCCGAAAACCGCCGTGATACAAGATCTCATGCGCGAGCCTCTCTCCGTCGAGGAAGTCCTGGCCCTTGGCGAGCACATCGCCGAGCAAGCCGTCCACCTGGACGCAGCCATGCACCGCTTGCTCGCCGACCTGCGGACGTTCGACGCGGCCGGTGGCTGGTACCGTCAAGGCTTTGGCACCTGCGCGCACTGGCTGAGCTGGCGCGTCGGCTGGGATCTTGGCACCGCGCGCGAACACCTGCGCGTGGCCAGGGCCTTGCACACCTTGCCGAAGGTATCAGAGGCCTTGTCTGCCGGGCAGATCTCGTATTCCAAGACTCGCGCCATCACGCGCGTGGCCACCGCCACCGAAGCGGTGCTCCTTGGCTACGCGCAGCACTGCACCGCCAGCCAGCTCGAGACCGTGTGCCGCAAGGTCGGCGTGCTCGGCGCCGACGCCGCCAGCCGAGCCACACGCCCGCACGACAGCGAGCGCTACGTGGCGCACACGACGACGGCCTCTGGCATGGTGTGCGTCAAGGCTTGCCTGCGCCCCGACGAGGCCGCGCTGCTCTTGCAGGTGCTGCAGCAAGCTGCGGTGGACTGCACGCGAGAGCCGGCGGAGCTCTCCGCGGAAACGTCGGCGGCTTCCGCGGAAAGCTCCGCACCTGCCGAGCGAGCGACGGACGTTTCCGCGGAGACGCGGAGCCTCCCCACCACGACCACCGCGCGCCGCCCGTACAACCGCGCCGATGGCCTGATGGCCCTGGTCCACACTTACGCACGGGGCGGCAGCGCCGAGCGTTCTCCCGTCGAGCTGATCGTCACCGTGCCCGTGGCGGTGCTGCAGCAGGCCGCGACTACAAACTCAGCCACCGGCACCACCGACTCCGCCGCCGATATCTCCGCCACCACCGATGTAGCCCTCGCGCCCGTCTCCTTCACCGACCGCGGCGCCTCGCTGCCGGTGGCCCTCACCGTCGAGACCGACCTTGCGCTCTCCCCGCAAGCCACCCGGCGTCTGGCCTGCGACTGCGGCCTGGTCGTTGCCAACATCGGAGCCACCGTCGGGGCCGGCGCCTCCATCACCGACGCAGCCCCGCTCTCCATCGGCCGCAAGACCCGCACCATCCCCGCCGCCCTCAAGCGCGCCTTGCTGCTACGCGATCGCACCTGCCGCTTCCCCGGCTGCGACCACCGCCTGTTTCTCGAGGGCCACCACCTGCAACACTGGGCCGACGGCGGCGAGACCTGCCTGCCCAACCTCGCGCTGCTCTGCTCTTTGCACCACGCCTACGTCCACGAGCGCGGCTATCGCATCACACAGTCCGCCACCGGCGCGCTCGCCTTCGAAGATCCGCAAGGCCGCGCCGTCGTCCCGCTGCCGCCGCGCCCCGCGCCGACGCTGCTCGGCTGGCCTGCGGTCCGTGCCGCCAACGCCGCCTTGCCGCTGACAGCCACCACCGGCCAGTGCCGCTGGCGCGGCGAGCGCGTCGATGCCTGGGACGCCGCCGCCACCATCACGCGCATCCAGCGCCGCGCCGACACAGCAGCAGGCCCTGCCTCTTCCGCCCCCACCGCGCCGCCCTCGCCACCTTCATCACTCTCATCTGTCGCCGATCCCCCGCTCGATCCCGACGGCCTCCCCCTGCGCGGCCTGTGGGACGACCTCGACCGCCACAGTGCCATCGAGCGCTGGGTCCTGTCGGAAATGCAAGCCACCGGCGTCGATCCCCTCTCCGTCGGCCGTCCGCTGCCGGACCACCTGCAGCACCCCTCGCGCCGCCCGCCCTCACGCCGTTAGCGCGCCCATGAACTCCGCATCTTCGCGGGATCAGCTTTGGACACGACTCCATGCGGTCGGCGGTCGGACTCGACCTGTGTTGCTCCGCCGTGCTTCGTGCTGTCGCGCGATCTCTTGATGGCGCACGCTGGTACGCCCGGTATCAGACGACGCCTCGCGTCGACCTTCAGGTA
>JADJJK010000074.1 GCA_016706545.1 Myxococcales bacterium | reverse complement strand
GGATCACGGCGGCCCGCTGCTCGGTCCCCGCCGGCAGGGGCACCACTGCGTCCAGCGCCGCGGTGTCCGCGCACTCGGCGACCGCCGGCAGGCCGAGCGCCGCCTGCACCGCGTGATCGACGATCTCGCCATCCGTGGCGCGTGAGAGCTGGGCCACCACCGCGCGCAGCGCCTCTCGCCGTTGCCCCAGGCAGCGCGTGCGCAGATCCAGCATGGCGGCAGACTGCTCGCCGCGCTCATGCGTGGCCCGGCAAGAGTCCACGTGCATGGCCGTCCACTCGTCTCGGTATCGCTCCAGCACCCCGCGCACGCGCCCCGCCGTCTCCCTGGCGTGCGCGCGTCCGGTGCCGCGGAAGGAGCTCTCGAGCTGCGCCTCCATGGACGCCTCCCACACCCCCCGCAAGCTGGCCGCGGCGTGCTCGCTCGTACACCGGCGCGGAGCCGACGATCGCCACAGCAGCGCCGCCACCATCGCCGCCGCGCCCAGCGCCACCGCCGCGCCCAGCCCCCAGCGTCGCGGCGCCGACTCGGCCCGCGAGAGCGCAGCCAAGAGGTCCGTCATCGAGGCGTGCCGCGCCAGCGGCGCCGGCGCCAGCCCGCGCACCAGCAGCCGCCGCACGCGCTTGGGCACCCGCACGCCGCGCGGTGGCGGCACGATGAGCTGCTGCTCTTTGGCCGCGCGCAGCGACTCGGCTGCGCGGGTGCGGGCGCTGGCCACGCCGCGGCCTCCCACGCCGCCACGCAGAAGCTGAACTGGTCGCTGGCCGCGGTGACCGGCTCGCCGCGGTGATGCTCCGGCGCCATGTACGCCGGGGTGCCGACCACCGTGCCTAGCCCGGTGAGATGCGCCTCCAGGTTCTCGCGGCTGAACTCCTCGCGGGAGGTCCGCGCCGGCAGCGGCGACGGCACGATGGTCACGGTGGCGATGGAGTCCTGCGCCACCCCGACCGGCGCGTACATCGCGTGATCGCCGGCATCACTTGCGTCGGTGGTCGAGCTGTCCGCCGCCGCCCGGGCCAGGCCAAAGTCCAGCACGCACACCCGCCCGTCGTTGCCGACGATGACGTTCTCCGGCGAAGTCCCGATGGACGATGCCAGCCGCGTGCGCCGCGGCCAACCCGCGACCGGCCGCGCACAGCACCTCCAGCTTCTCCTGCCACGAGTGCGGCTGCGCCAGCCACGCGCGCAACGACAGGCCGTCGATGAGCTCCATCGCGATGAACACGCGGTCGTCATGGATCCCCACGTCGTAGACCGAGATGACGTTGGGATGAGAGAGCTGCGCCAGCGCCTGCGCCTCGCGCAGCAAGCGTTGGCGCATGGTGCTGTCGGCGCCGCCCTGCGTCCGCACCAGCTTGAGCGCCACGCGACGGCCAAGCTCCGGATCGCGCGCCACGTACACCACCCCCATGCCGCCCTGGGCCAGGAAGTGCTGCACCACGTAGCGCCCGATGAGCTGCTCGGAGTCCAGCGGCGCCGCCGGATCGTCATCATTGCCAGGCTCGGTGATGCGTCGCACCGCAGGCGCGGGCTCAACCGGATCCTCGGCGTCCATCACGCTCTAGGCTATCGCGCCACCGGCCTCGATCGCAGCTAGATCGTCGCGGAACCTGCTGCCGCAGTGGCCAAAGGCACGCACCGCCGGGGCGCTTCGCAGATGCAGCGTGAGTGCATCAAGTGGCCTCGGTCGCGCACGAACTGAGAATCCCTCTTAGCTCCAGTATCTTCCATCGCTTCGGACGTCGCTTCGGACGTCGCTTCGGCGCCAGCTCACAGCCCGCGCACCAGGTCCGCCAGCTTCATGCGTTGCTCGGCCGACGCCGATCGATCGATCGATTGGAGGAGCTGCGCCTCGGCGCGCGCGTGCTCTCCATAGGCGCGCTCGAAGCGATCGAACACCGACAGGACGGACAAGATCTCCGCGTCGGTGGCCAGCATGTGGATGAGACGCGAGAGGCCGCCGCAGATGCCGTCGTGCGCGGCGGCCATCGACTGGACGTGCCACGACAGATCGGGCAACACCTCGGTAACGAAGGGGAAAAGCCCTTCCTCTTCGCGCGCGAAGTGCAGAAACAGCAGCTCCCGCAGCTCGTGCAACATCCCCGCGGCGCCCAGCACCTCGGCCTTGGCGCCCTGGCGCACCTGATCCATGATCTTGGCCAGCTCGATGAGGAGCTGGTTGATGGCCATATGGTCATGCACCAGGCTCTCTACCGGATCTGGCGCGGGCATCGGCTGCATGGGGCTACCGTCGCATCGATCTCGCGGACTTCCAAGGGCAAGTGGCAGCCGCGCGCCCGCGAAGGGGCCGGACACCGTCAGCTAACCATACGAGATTAAAGACTTTCGCGCGGTGCTCCGGGCGGTTGGCCGCGGCGCTGCTCGGCGCTGCCCGCCGCTGCCCGGCGCTGCCCGGCGCTGACCGGCGCTGCCTCCCGCCGCCGCGCCCGGGTCAGTGTTGCAGCGTCGTCACCTGCGGCCCGGTCGCGCCGCGAGCTGACTCGCTATACTGCCGCCATGGCCACCCGAGAATCCCCAAGCCGGACGGCCGAGAATCCTCCACCAGGCACGCCCGCTGCGCCCACCGAGCGCGCCACGCCGGCGGCCCTTGGCCACAAAGAGCTCCCCCCGCGGTCGCCCTACGCGGCGCCCGTGTACGACGACAGCGACGACGACGACGACAGCGACGACGACGACAGCGACGACGACGACAGCGACGACGACGACGAGCGACGAGCCGCGCGCCGTCGCCGCCGAGCGCGAGCCCGCCGAGGACCCCGAGCGCCGGCAGCCCCAGATCACCGTCGCCCATCCTGATCCCGCCGCCGAGGCGCGCATCGAGCGCATCAGCCCGCCCGTTGGACAGAGCCCCGCAGCGCCCGGCCTCAGCGAGTCGTTCGAGGCCGACCCGGCCCAGCTCGCCAGCTTGACCGCCGCCGAGCTGTACCTCAACCGCGAGCTGACGTACCTGACGTTCTGCTGGCGCGTCCTGCACGAGGCCGAAGACGAGCGCGTGCCGCTGCTCGAGCGCCTCAAGTTCATCGCCATCGTCAGCTCCAACATCGACGAGTTCTTCCAGAAGCGCATCGGTGGCCTCAAGCAGCAGGTCGGCGCCAACCTGCAGTCCACCACCGCCGACGGCAGGTCGCCCCAGCAGCAGATCTCCGACTGCCTTGAGCTCATCACCGCGCTGGAGCGGCGCAAGGTGCAGGTCCTCGAGCGCGTGCTGGCCGAGCTGCGCAGCGTGGGCGTCTGGCTGGCGCCGTACCGCGAGCTCGACGCCGGCCAGCAGGCTTACGTCCGCGAGTACTACCTGCGCAACATCTTCCCGCTGATGACGCCGCAGGCCATGGACCCGGCGCACCCGTTTCCCTTCGTCTCCAACCTGTCGCTAAACCTGCTGGTGTCCCTGCACTACGCTGGCGACGCCGAGCCGCTCTTGGCCCGCGTCAAGATCCCGGTGGGCGCCGGCACGCCGCGCTTCGTCCGCATCGGCACCTCGCGCGTGTTCGTCGATCTGGCCGACGTCGTGGCGCGCAACCTCGACCTCCTGTTCCCCGGCATGGACATCGAGGGCTGCTCGATGTTCCGCGTCACCCGCAACGCCATCACCATGCAGGACGAGGAGGAGGCCGAGGACCTCCTCGAGCTCATCGAGTACGAGCTGCGAGAGCGCAAGTTCGCGCCGGTGGTGCGCCTGCAGGTCGATCCGCGCCTGTCGCCGACCCTGCGCGGGCGCCTGGCGGCCGAGCTTGGGCTCGACGAGGGCAGCGACGTGTTCGAGGCCGAGGGCATGCTGGGCCAGCGCGATCTGGCGGAGCTGGCCAGCCTGGACATCCCGGAGCTGCGCGATCCGCCGCACGCGCCCGTCCCGCCGGTCGACCTCTTGTCCGACGGCAGCATCTTCCACGCGCTGCGCGACGCGCGCGCCGTGCTGGTGCAGCACCCCTACGAGTCGTTCCAGCAGTCCGTGGAGCGCTTCCTTGGCGAGGCGTCCGAAGATCCCAAGGTGCGCGCCATCAAGATGACGCTGTATCGCACCGGCAAGGACTCCCAGGTCATCCGCCACCTGGTGCGCGCCGCCCGCAACGGCAAGCAGGTGGCGGTGGTGCTCGAGCTCAAGGCCCGCTTCGACGAGGAGGCCAACATCCGGTGGGCCACCCGGATGGAGCGCGCCGGCATCCACGTCACCTACGGCGTCGTCGGCCTCAAGACCCACTGCAAGGTCACCCTGGTCGTGCGCCAGGACTTCGACGGCCTCCGCCGCTACGCCCACGTGGCGACCGGCAACTACCACGCCGGCACCGCGCGCCTGTACACCGACGTGGGCCTGTTCTCCTGCGACGACGCCCTGGGCAGCGACCTCACCGAGCTCTTCAACTACCTGACCACCGGCTACAAGCCCAAGCGCAAGTACCAGAAGCTCCTGGTCGCGCCCAAGATGCTCAAGACCGCGCTGCTGGACAAGATCCAGCGCGAGGTGCAGCTCGTCGCCGACGGCGGCCACGGCCACGTGCAGTGGAAGATCAACGCGCTGGAGGACGTGGAGCTGGTGCGCGCGCTCTACCGCGCCTCCCAGCGCGGCGTGAAGATCGACCTCATCGTGCGCGACACCTGCCGCCTGCGCCCCCAGCTCCCCGGCGTCTCGGACAACATCCGCGTGCTCAGCGTCGTCGGCCGGTTCCTCGAGCACACCCGCATCTACTACTTCGGCAACGGCGGCAAGCCCGAGTACTACATCGGCTCGGCCGACGCCATGCAGCGCAACCTCGAGAATCGCGTCGAGGTCCTGGTGCCGATCGAGGATCCCAAGGCGCAGCACGAGCTGCGCTTCATCCTCGACGCCCAGCTCTCCGATCACCGCGGCGCCTGGGACATGCGCGCCGACGGCAGCTACCTGCAGCGCAAGGCGCCCGCCGGCGCCAAGCACGTCCAGCAGCAACACATCGAGCGCACCGAGCGCCGCCTGCGCGAGGCCACCCGCCTGCGCCGCCGCAAGGTGCAGGCCGTGCGCAAGCGGCGGTAGGTCGCGGCGCGACAGCGCGCGGACGCGCAATAGAGAGGTAACTAGCGAGCCGCGAGCGCCGGGTTACTCCGCAGCCGCCGTCGCGGCCGGGGCGGGCAGCGACGACGAGGAGGCGCGGCGCTGGGTGCCTGCGCTGGCGAACCGGCGGCCGCCGGTGGCTAGCAACAGATCGAGCTCGGCGGCTGGCATGGGCCGCGCGAACAGGTAGCCCTGCAGCTCGGACGCGCCCTGGCGGTCGAGGAACTCGGCCTGGGCGATGGTCTCCACGCCCTCGGCCACGACCCGAAGGCCCAGGCTGCGCGCCATCGCGATGATG
>JADJJK010000073.1 GCA_016706545.1 Myxococcales bacterium | reverse complement strand
AGCTGCGCTGGCCCCGCCCAGGTGACCCAGCGACTCGGCGGCCCGGGCCGCGAGCCGCAGCGCGGCCTCGTCGGAGAACGCCTCGCTGCGCCAGCGGGCGAGCGACCGCGCCAGCGCTGGTGCCAGCCGCGGGTCGCCCAGCATCACGGACAAGCTGACCGCGCGCAGGCGGAGCTCTGGCGGCGCCGAGCTGGCCCATAGCTGCATCAGGCGCTCCGCGATCTTTGGCGCCCGGCAGGTCACCAGCGCCACCAGCGCGTCCTGGCGCACCTCGACCGCGGCGTCATGATCGACGCTGCGCGCCAGCGCGGCCGCGGGCCCGCTGCGCCGGCAACGCTGTCCCAGCGCGGTCGCCGCGGCGCGGCGCAGCTCTGGCCAGGCGTCGGTGGCGAGCATCTCGCCGAGCCCCTCGTCGAGCCTCGCGGTGGCCTCCGCCGGCCACGGCGCAGCGCCACGCACCGCGCCGGCCGCGCCGGCCGCGCCGCTAGCGACGGCAGCGCCGCTCGCGCCGGCAGCGCCGCTCGCGCCGACCTCGCTGGCTTCGCTGAGCTCGGCGCGCTGGACGCCGCGCGCCAGCGCCAGCCGCACACCAGCGTCCGGATCTCGTAGCAGGCTGGTCAGCTCCGCGACGAGGCCCGCGCTGGCATGGCGGGCCGCGAGCTCGGCGACCGCCTGGCGCAACGCGGTGCGCTCCGGGCCGCCCAGCTCCGCGCGGCTCGCCAGGTGCGTCAGCAGCCGGGCCAGGCGCGCGCGATCGTCGGTCCGTGCGGCCAGCTCGGCGAGCGCGGTCGAGAGCCGATAGCGCAGCTCGTAGGTGGTGGCGGTGGACAGCGCTGGCTCGAGCAGCTCGGCGAGCTGCGCGCGCGCCGCGGTCGAGGGCTCCGCGCTCCCCGAGGTCACCGAGCGCACCGCGGCGCGCCACAGGTCTCCCTGCGCTGCCGCCGTCGGCGCGCTCTTGGCTGCCGCCAGGATCGTCTGGGTGGGCAGGGTCGCCAGGCCGGTGATCACCGCCTGGCGCAGCTCGCGATCTCCGACCCCGGCCACGGTCGTCATCACGGAGCTGCGCGCGCGGGTCAGCGCGGCCACCGCGCGCAGGCGGGCCGCTGGCGCCGCCTGCGCGGACGCCACCACCTCGCCGAGCGCGTGCTCCTGCCCCAGGCGCGCGAGCGCCTCCACCGCGTCCTCCAGATCAGGCTCGCCCATCCAGCCCTCGCGCAGCGCCGCGGTCAGCGGCGGCGCCGCCTCCTTCACGGTCAGCTTGCTCAGCGCGCGCACCAGGCGGCGTCGCTGGGCGAGCTCGCGCGTCGGCGTCAGCGCCGCGCTGATGGCGCTGGCCGCCGCTGCGCCGCGCGCCGCCAGGATGACCGCCGCGCGGTCGCCCTCTTGCCCGCCGCGCGCCACGGACTCCACCAGCGCGCTGGTGCCGCCGTGGTCCTCGTCGAGCTCGGTCTCCGCGACCAGCTCGCTGATGGCCAGCCCGCGCGCGCTGCCCGGGTGGACCGCCTCGATCACCACCGACAGGCATTGCTCCACAGGCTGCGGCAACGTGATCACGTACTCGGCGCCAAGCGGCGCGCCGCTGGCGACGGGATCTGGCAGCACGGCCAGGTAGCGTTGCTTCTCGCCGACCAGCCAGATCCGCGCCGGGCGGCCCCAGGTCCGGCGCGCCGCCGCCGAGCTGACGTCGCCAGGGCGCACCCGCAAGCGCAGGACGCGGGCGGCGTCGAGCCGGGCGCGGAAGCCGAGCACCTCGCCGGCGCCGTCGCTGTCGTCGCCGGTGCGCCAGGCGGTGCCCGGATCTCCGTCGTCGAGCTCGGACGGGATCGCCAGCTCATCGGCGCGACGGGCGCCGCGCTGGCTGGTGGCGTAGCGGGCTCGGAACACATCGGCTGGCGCCGCGGGCGAGGCGTCTGCCTTGATGGGCGCCAGCGTGACGGTGGCCTCTCGCGCCGACGCTGCCACCAGGCTGGCGCCCTCTGCAGAGGTGGCGGTGGCTTGCCAGCGCCGGCTCTTGACGTCCCAGCGCTGCGCCAGCACGCGCAGCCGCGCGCCGTCGCAGCGCACCAGATCCGGACGCTCTTGCCAGCGCACGAGCCCCGCGGCCGACAGCTCGGCGCCGGCGCTGTACTCTGCGTCCACGCCCATGGGGCCCAGCGCGAGCACGGCCAGCTCGGAGAGCGCGAGCGGTCCGCTCAACGAGACGCGCCCCACCCACAGCCGCCGCGGCTGCCCTGGCGCGGCGAGCTCCCAGGCCACCAGCCGCTCGCCGCTCACGGTCGCCGCGCGCAGCGTGCCCGGCCGCGGCGCTCCTTGGTGCGGCAGCTCGAGCGCACCCCGCGCGCCGCGCACCCGCAGGCCCGACGGCGCTGCCGTGATGGTCTCGGCCGCGCCGTCCCCATCGAGATCGAAGGCCAGCGCAGGCGCAGGCGGCGGCGCCGCGGGAGCCGCGGGAGCGCGCCCAGGCTGCGCCGCGGCCGCGGCGGCGCCAAGCAGCAACCCCGCGGTGAGCGCACGACCAGCGGACCGCGAGGACACCCTCGAGAGCACACGCGAGGCCACACGTGAGGACAGCGGATCAAGGCGAGTCACGGTGCTTGCAGGATGACACAGGTCGCCGCGGGATGCCTGGCACCGCCCGAGGCGGCCCGTCGGCTCGTCGTCGGCTCGGGTCGGCGTCGGCGGCGTCGGCGTCGGCGTCGGCGTCGTCGTCGTCGTCGTCGGCTCGTCGGTCGGCTCGTCGTCGCCTCGCCTCGTCGCCGAAGCTGACTCGTTGGCGGCTGCTTTCGCGGCGCGCTGCGACGCGCTACAACGGTGGCATGGCCTGGATCAAGATCCCCGCGGAGCATCACGCGATCTTTCGCGCAGCGCTGCCGCGCGACGCAAGGATCTCCGTCGTGCAGATGTTCGGCGGCCTGGCAGCGATGGTCTGCGGACACATGATGGGCGGCCTGTTCGCGCGCTCCGCTATCGCCCGGCTGTCGCCAGCGCACCTGGCGCAGGCGATGGCGCTCGATGGCGCCGCGCCGTTCGATCCGATGGGCAACGGCCGCGCGATGCGCGACATGGTGCTCTTGCCCGACGACGTCATGGAGGAGCCGGCCGAGCTGCGGCGCTGGCTTTTGCTGGCGCTCTCCCACACCGCCGGCCTGCCACCCAAGCCCGCGCGGCGCCCAGCCGCCAGCAAGACGCCCGCGCCACGCTCGGTGGCCGCTGCCAAGCCTGCCCGAGCCGCCAAGCCGACGGCCAAGGCCTCGCGAGCCGCCAAGCCTGCTGCCAAGCCTGCCCGAGCCGCCAAGCCTGCTGCCAAGCCTGCCCGAACCGCCAAGCCTGCCCGAGCCGCCAAGCCGACGGCCAAGCCGACGCGCGCCGCCGGCAAACGCCGCGCCTAGCCGCGCGCTACAGCGGCAGCAGCGTGTCCACCACCACCGCCATGTGCTGCATCGAATCCGCGCCGCTGTCGCCGAGCATCGCCGGCGCCAGATCCGAGAGCGGCGCGTATAGGCGCGTGTCCACCACCAGCCCGTTGGGGAACGAGCTGGTGCCGATCACCACCGGGGTCTGGCGCGCCTTGAGATCGGCGTCCAGCATCACCCAGTCATACGGGCTGCCGCGGCTGGCGTTGGTGTCGCCGTCGCCGCCTTGATCCACCGGATAGGGCGCGCCGGTGTTGACGATCTGCCCCAGCGTGCTGACCGCAGCCTCGGCGCGTGAGCTCGTGTTGAAGTCGCCGCCGATCACCAGGTAGTCCCCTGCTGGCACGTTGGCGTTGATGTAGCCCGCGAGCTGGGCGGCTTCGGTGTCGCGCGTCGGCGCGTTCCGGGTGAGCAGATGCACGCTCACCACCCAGAGATCCTTGGCGCCCGGCACGTCGATGCGCGCCCACGCGAACTCGCGGTTGGGCGACTCCGTGTCTTCCCACATGCCAGAAGCGGAGATGGGGTACCGGCTGATGATGCCGTTGGGGATCCAGTTCGGCGGGATGGTCCCTGGCGCCTCGCGGTAGTAGTTGAAGCTGGCGCCAAACACCGAGGTCACCCAGTTCCGGATCTCCGTCGTGCCGTTGTCCGGGAAGTAGTTGAACTCCTGGATCATCACGATGTCCGGCTTGAGGCCCGTGAGGATGCGACCGCCGTGCCCCAGCTCGTAGCTCTGCAGGGGGCCGCTGGTCAGGTTGGCGGCCACCAGGCGCACCCGCGCGCTGTTGCCGGTCAACCCGCGATAGCTGCGCGTCGCCGGGGTGGGGTCCAGATCCCCGTCTGCATCGATGGCGCGGACAGTGGACGTGTGGTCCCCGGCGGTGACGGTGACGCCGTGGGGCGAGCCGCACGCCGCGAACGCGGCGCCGTCGAGCTTGCACTCGAAGCTGGTCCCGCTGTCGCTGGTGAAGGTGAAGGTGGCGCTGCCCAGCGCGACGTCGCCGCTGGGGCCACCCGTGATCGTGGTGTCTGGCTCCGTGTCAGAGCCGTCGCCGTCGCCGTCGCCAGGCAGGGCGTCGTCGCCACAGGCGACCAGCAGGCACGCCAGGCCCAAGCTCAGAACGGCTCGGTGGAGCCACCAACGAGATCGAAACTGCATCGGCGCATACTATCCAGCGCGGCGCTCTTGAACAGCCCAAAATGCGCAGGGCGACGTCTTGGAGCTCAGGGCCCCAGCAGGGTGTCCACCACCACCGCCATGTGCTGCATGTTGGAGGCCGCGCTGTCCCCAAACAGCGCAGGCGAGACCTCGGACAGCGGGGTGTACACGCGGGTGTCCATCACCAGGCCGCTGGGATACGAGCTGGCGCCGATCACCACCGCGGTCTGCTTGGCCTTGAGATCTGGATCCAGGAGGACCCAGTCGTACGGCTTGCTGCGGTTAGCACTGGTGCCGCCGTTGTTGTTCTGATCCACGGGGTAGGGCGCCGCCGTGCTCAAGATGGAGCCAAACGTGGAGATGCACGCCTCGGAGCGGGTGTCCGTGTTGAAGTCGCCGCCCAGGACCAGGTAATCCGTCGACGGCACGAACATGTTGATGTAGTTGCGGAGCTCGATCGCCTCGGAGTTGCGCGTGGAGGCGCTGGCGGTCAGGAGGTGGACGCTGACCGCCCACAGATCGATCGGGCCCGGCACGTCGATCCGCGCCCACACGAACTCGCGGTTGGAGGCAGCCGCGTCCTGCCAGGTGCCGGCGTCGAGGATCGGAAAGCGGCTGATGATGCCATTTGGGATCTGCGCGCCAACTTCCCGATAGAAGGAGAACTCGGGACCAAAGATCGACGTCACCCAGGCCCGGATCTCGGCCGTGCCGTTGGTCGGGAAGTAGTTGAACTCCTGGATCATCACGATGTCTGGCTTGAGGCCAGCGAGGATGCGTCCGCCGTGGCCCGGATCGTAGCTCTGCTGGTTGCCGCTGGTGATGTTGGCGGCCACCAGGCGCACCCGCGTGGGCGTGCCAGCGGCGACGCCGCGGTAGGTGCGCGTGGCCGGGGTCGCGTCGAGGTTGCCGGCGCCGTCTTTCGCGCGCACCGAGAAGGTGTGCGCGCCCAAGGTGACCGCCACCACGTGCGGCGAGGCGCACAGCGCGAAGGCGGCCGCGTCGATCTTGCACTCGAAGGTGGCGCCGGCCTCGTTGCTGCTGAAGGTGAAGGTGGCGGTCTGCTGGTTGGTGTCGCCGCTGGGGCCGCCGGTGATGGTGGTGTCCGGCGCGGTGAGGTCCACCGTCCACGCGGCCTCGGCCGGGGTGGCGTCCGCCTCGCCGCCTTGCCAGCGGGCGCGCACGCGCAAGGAGTAGCTGCCGGCGCCGAGCCCGGTGCGGGTGACGGGGGAGGTGCAGGCGGTGAAGGTGGCGCCGCCGTCGGTGGCGCACTCGAAGATCAGCACGTCGCCGAGCGGCGGGGTCGGGGAGGAGAAGGCGATGGTGGCGCTGGAGCTGCTGGTCTGCGCGGGCGGCGCGGAGTCGATCTGCGTCTCTGGCGCGGCGCGGGTGTTGATGCCGCGGTAGGAGCGGTGGCCGGGGAGGCGTCCTGGTTGCCCAGCGCGTCGCTGGCGCGCACGGAGAAGGTGTGGTCGCCGAGGGTGACGGTCACCGGGTGCGGCGAGGTACAGGGCGCGAAGGCGGCCGCGTCGACCCTGCACTCGAAGGTGGCGTCGGGCTCGCTGGTGAAGGTGAACGTGCTGGCGCCAAGGCCGGTGTCGCCGCTGGGGCCGCCGGTGATGGTGGTGTCCGGCGCGGTGAGGTCCACCGTCCACGTGGCCTTGTGGCGCTGGAGCTGCTGGTCTGCGCGGGCGGCGCGGAGTCGATCTGCGTCTCTGGCGCGGCGCGGGTGTTGATGCCGCGGTAGGAGCGGGTGGCCGGGGAGGCGTCCTGGTTGCCCAGCGCGTCGCTGGCGCGCACGGAGAAGGTGTGGTCGCCGAGGGTGACGGTCACCGGGTGCGGCGAGGTGCACGGCGCGAAGGCGGCCGCGTCGACCCTGCACTCGAAGGTGGCGTCGGGCTCGCTGGTGAAGGTGAACGTGCTGGCGCCAAGGCCGGTGTCGCCGCTGGGGCCGCCGGTGATGGAGGTGTCTGGCGCGGTGAGGTCCACCGTCCACGTGGCCTCGGCCGGGGTGGCGTCCACCTCGCCGCCTTGCCAGCGGGCGCGCACGCGCAAGGAGTAGCTGCCGCTGGTGAGCCCGGTGCGGGTGACCGGCGAGGTGCAGGCCGCGTAGGTCGCGCCGCCGTCCGCGGCGCACTCGAAGACGATGACCCCGCCCAGGCGCGGCGTGGGGGAGGAGAAGGTGAGGGTGGCCGAGGTGCTGGCGGTGAGCGCGGGCGGCGCGGAGTCGAGGCTGGTCTCGGCGGCGATGCCGCGGTAGGAGCGGGTGGCCGGGGAGGCGTCCTGGTTGCCCACCGCGTCGGTGCCGCGCACGGCGAAGGTGTGATCGCCCGCGCTCACCATCACCGGAAACGGCGACAGGCAGGCAGCGAACGCGCCGCCGTCGGCGCTGCACTCGAAGGTGGCGCCGGTCTCGGCGGAGAACGAGAACATCGACGCCACCGCCGGGGTGTCGCCGCTGGGACCGGCGGTGATGGTGGTGTCCGGAGCGATGCGATCGACCGTCCAGCTCGCCTCGGCGGGCGAGTCGTCCGCTTCGCTGCCCTGCCAGCGGGCGCGCACGCGCAAGGAGTAGCTGCCGCTGGTGAGCCCCGCGCGGGTGACCGGCGAGGTGCAGGCCGCGTAGGTCGTGCTGCCGTCGGCCGCGCACTCGAAGACGATGGCCGCGCCGATCGGCGCTGTGGGAGAGGAGAAGGTGAGCTGCGCGGTCTCGTCCCGCGTCACTGCCGCCGGCTGGCTGTCGATCACGGTCTGGGGCCGGATGCCGCGGAACGCGCGGGTCGCCGGGGAGTCGTCCGCGTTGCCCACCGCGTCCACCGCGCGCACGGAGAATGTGGCGTCCGCGAGCGCGACGGTCAGCGCATATGGCGAGGTGCAGGCGGCGTAGGCCGCCGGGGCCAGGCGGCACTCGAAGGTGGCGCCTGGCTCGCCCGAGGAGAAGGTGAAGGTCGTGGCCACCGGCGCGACGTCGCCCTGGGGCCCCGCGGTGATCGTGGTGTCCGGCGGCGTGCGGTCCACCGTCCACGCGGCCTCGGCCGGGGTGGCGTCCGCCTCGCCGCCTTGCCACCGCGCCCGCACCCGCAGCGAGTAGGCGCCGCTGGTGAGGCCGGTGCGCGTCACCGGGGACGTGCAGGCGGTGAACGAGCTGCCGCCATCGGCGGCGCACTCGAACGTGATCTCCTTGCCATCGCGCGGCGTCGGCGAGGAGAACGAGAGCTCGGCGCGGTCACTCGCGGTCAGCGGCGAGGGCTGCGCGGTGATCTGGGTCTCGGGCGCGGCGACAGGCGGCGGGGGAGGCTCCGGCTCGGGCTCGTCGCCTCCGCCTCCGCATGCGGAGGAGGCGCCGAGGGTTGCGGTGAGCGCGACCAGGAGAATCCACGAACTACGTACCGACAGCATCGGCGCATACTATCCGGCAGCGCGTTGATCCCAAGTGCAAACTGCGTAGCCCCGTCAACTCATCGAACTTACAGAAGAGATCTCCTCAGGCGGTCGAGCGCTGTAGGGGGATTTTTGCCTTGCGCGAGCGCTTGCTACCGAGGCTGCGTTGCGCGGATCCGGGCCAGCACCGCGCGCGCGGTCGAGGTCAGCCCATCGTGCGCCGCCGCCGCCTCCAGGGCGCGCAGCTCCAGCGTGCGCGCGTGGGCCAGCGCCCGGCCCTCCGCGTCCAGATCGAGCCACGCCGGGTGGAGCTGCACGTTGCCCTCGGCGTCGCGGGTGCGATGCGCGGTGGTGGCCTGCGCGATCAAGAGCTCTCGATCCTGCGGCGAGGTCTTCATGGCGCATCTCCAAGCAGCGGGTGGTCCACCCCGGCCTTGCGCAGGCACTCCGCGAGCAGGCGTCGGGCCCGCGTGAAGTTCTGCAGGAACGTGTTGAGCGTCATGCCCAGGCGCTCGGCGAGCGTCGCGTCCGGGACGTCGCCGGTGGCCTCCAGGCGGCTCTCCAGCGCCGCCTGCGGCTTCTTGGGCAAGCGGTCGCGGCAGTGCGCCAGCGCCACGCGCAGCAGCGGATCCGGCGCCGCCTCCGGGGCCAAGCTGGCCAGCTCGTCCTCCTCGAGCTGGGCGAGCAGCGCGGCGGCTTGCAAGTCGGCGCGGCTCCTTCGGCGGGTCTCGCTGATGCACAGGTTGCGGGCGCAGCGATGACAGAAGCGCAGGAGCGCCTGCGGCTTGCCGTCTGGCACCAGCCGCGGCGCCACTTGCCACACGCGCAGGAACGTCTCCTGCACCACCGCCTCCACGTCCACCGTGCTGGCGAAGCTGCCCAGCGCGCGCCGCAGCGGCGCCTCCGCCCCGACGAGGAAGGCGGCGAACGCCTCCACCTCGCCAGCGGCGATGGCCGGCAAGTAGAGGTCCAGATCGAGCGGCGTCGACATGCGGCGGTCCTTGCGGCGCGACTACATCACGACCGGGATGGTGGCGCCCGCCACCAGCAGCGCAATCGGCGCGCCGGTGAGGCCCGGCGCCTCGAGCACCAGGCGCA
>JADJJK010000072.1 GCA_016706545.1 Myxococcales bacterium | reverse complement strand
GCCGCCGGCTCGAAGGACGGCTCGCGAGCTGCAAGGCGCGACGATGCTCGCTCGGCGCCAGGGAGATCCGCGCGAGCCAAGCGCAGCTCCCCCGCGGCGTGCCAGAGCGCAGCGTGCCGCGGCCAGCGCGCGAGCGCGGCGGTCAGCTCCGGCGGGTCGGGGGCCAGCGCGCCAGCGGAGGACTCGGCGGCGGCGGCGCGCTGTTGCGCGGCCAACGCCAGGACGAGGGCGACCGCGAGCTCGGGGTCATCCGGCGAAGCCGCGGCGGCGGCGCGCAGCTCGGCGACCGCGAGCGCGGGCTCTTCGCGATGCAGCGCCACCGTGCCGGCGAGGAAGTGAACCAGCGCGGCGCGCGGAAGCGGCGCCGAATGCGGGCGGGCGCCGGCGCAGGAGACGAGGACGGAGATGGCGACGAGGACGGCGAGCCAGGAGGCAGGGCTCGACGGGGTGACCGGGGCCGAGATCGATACAGCAACCGACCTTCCAATACGACAAGCCGCCCGATCTTCCGCGCGCTGCGACAGCGAGAAGCCGCTTGAGCAGGCCCCCGCTGTGCCAGTGGTGCTTGGTGAGAGTTGCGAGGTGGCAATCAGCATCGGCTCAGCTCTCTATGAGAGCCCGATTTCAGAGCATCTCCTTCTCGGCAGCCTCTGTTACGACGCAGTCGTGCGCGAGTGCATCCCCGGACTTCGGAGTCTAACTCGCGCCCTGATCACTAAGCGCCCCGCCGAGTTCCTCCAGAGTAGGAACTCGAAGTCCTCGGTCACGATTGCGCTCCCACCTAGACTCCGAACGCCTTGACTCCGAGACCAGGCCGATAGAGCAGCGCGATTTCGTACTTCTTTTCCAAGTTCACTCCGCGAGCACGCTTGTACTCGCGAAGTACGCCGACATGAAGAAGACGGTCGATGACCTTATGCCAACCACGCGGTCGAGCATGAAGCGCACCAAGCGACACACCGCTCCTTGTGGAGGACTTCTTCTTCAACCTCAATGCGCTTTTAAGCCCCTCGATGATCTCCGATTCGGTGCCGGTAGGATTACGACCCTTCAAAGCATCGAGGTAGCCAGCCAGGGTGACGTATTCCTTGCGTAGGTCGTCAACGCGTTTCTCACTGGCCTCGTTGTATCCACGCAGAATCGACGCCGCCCGTAAGACACGGTCTCCCGACGACTCAAGTGTCTTCTGATGTTCCACCGCAGCCGCAAGAAGCTGGACCAGCGTACGAGGGAATAGCCGATCCTTACCATCCGCGGTTCGACGCTGGATAAAACGAGCCGTTTGAATCTTATTGCCGCGCTCCATCTCATCGCCCCAGAGTGGAACCAGCAGCCGAAGACGGCGCTCTTCTTCATCTGGCCAGTTTGCTGGGCTTGCCGATGGATCAAGAGCAACAACACACGCCCGATAAGAAGGACTCTCCCACATGACATTCAATGTAAGACCCCAAATATCGCTCGGCTCCCACTTCAGCTCGATCGTGGCGGCATCCAAGTGACTCTGATTCTGTATGTCGATCTCAGCAAATAGATCTTCTCTAAGAAATAGCTTAAACCCAATCCGCTTGCACATGCCGCGCAGTGGCTCGATGGCCTCGATGAGGCCGCTCACGAAATGGCGCCTCCTCGCAATCGATCGCGCATCGGACCCAAACCCTATATCGAGCCCGTCGTAGAGCAAGATCGTGGTCGGCGCCTCTTGAAGTAGCGCCGCATCGATCGCCCGAATCAGTCGCTCGGCGAACGTCGCTGCGTCTTCAACACTGAGTGCGTCGATCAACGCCTGCTTCAGTGAAGCTGGGTCGTTGGCGGCGGCGAGGCGACTGATAATGCGCGCTTGCTGAGCAGTGTACTTCTGAGACCTGAGCTGACCGAGCAACCACTCGTAGCGATGCAACAAGCGGTTCGCAGCGTACAGAAGCCAGAAGGCTCCGTGCAGCTGCCGCTTCTCGAGTTTCACTTCCTTATCCGCTTCAAGCTCGCGGAAGAAGTTCGGAGACAGGAGCTCACTCCGTGGCCCATGACCCTCGGCAAACACGACGTTAGAAAGGACGGTTTGTCCGACGTCAGACGACAGATACTGCCACATCCACGTCTTCCCCGCCCCCTTGGCCCCAATCACATACCAAGTCGAGGGGTCGGTTATCGCCCGAAAATCTGCCGGTTGAATAAACTTGCTAACGATGTCTTGCGCGGGGGTACTCTCTGCGAACGCGAGGCTCTTGAGGTTGCCGTGGGCAGTCAACTCTTCGATAATCTTTCTTGCATCGACCGACACTGTACCGCCAATAGTGTCAACTTTCAGTAATCGATCGAGTTCTCGTGTCAACGCAGCGTAGGTACCTGCAGACCGCTGAACGAAGTCGGTCCGCAGGCTGTCAGTTAGCGCTATCCCGCGCCGGTACTCGACACCTTCTCGAACGATGGGAGCACGCTCTGCCGGTTCGAGAGCCGTCTCATCGTTGATATCAAACACCTTCGCGTAACGTTCTTCTATCTCGGGCAGAAACCAACGCTCGAGACGTTCGCGTCCTTCAGGACCCTCCGGAACCATTGTTGGGACAATGAGCAACTCCGGCAGGCCATTGCGGTATGCACGAGCTGCATGTACTCCCTTGATGACGATCTCAAGCCCGTCAAGGGATTGCGCGGACACGGGAACACAGAGGACGACGACGTCCGCGACATGAAACATCGCGGAGGCTGATAGGCCCGACAACCCTGTTCGGCAGTCGAGTAGGATCGCGCCAGGCTTCAGCTCTGTCTTGACTTGCTGGATCAGTGCCTCAAGCGGGCTGGGAGGCTCTCCAATGTGCCAGAGTGGAACGCCTAGGTCCTCGAGTCGCTCGAGATATTCCGGAGAGAGACGGCCAGCGGGCAGAACGCGAATTGGAGCACCGACATCCAACCGGCTCTTGACTATATGTGGGACGAGTCGAAGCGCCTCGCTGCGTTCTTGCTCGGAGTTATCCTCGAGCGACGAAGCAGCGCGTAGCAGTGCGAGTACACCACGTCCTTCCTCGGACTCGGGGCAATCGAGCACGTAATGCAGCCCGGGTGCTTCAAGGTCGATGTCTACGGCTACCGGCGACACCTGGCGCGCCGACAACTGCGCAGCGAAGTGCGCGAGGGCAGTCGTTCTTCCGGCGCCGCCTCTAAATCCGTAGAAGGCGATCACGGGTGGCGTGGGTATGGTCGAAACGCCTGGAGCAGCGTTCGGCGCATCGCTCGCCAGGACGCCCGCAAACGAGGCGGCAGAGAACATCGCGTCGCTGTTGTTCTCTGCCTTAGGTACCAGCTCGGACCGGGCGGACGTTCTTGATTTTCTCGCCATGACTAGGGCCTGCTCCGTCGCGTCGAAGCCGTGCTCAGCCCGCTGAGCAGAGTCTCCGAGAGTTCTCTGGCACGCGCAACTTCCGATTCGGCGTCCTTTGCCGTAAGGTGCTCACTCCCATATCTCAACGAGTACGGACGCTCGGGTGAAGACATGCGCTTCCAAACGTTGTCCTCTTCCCAATTCTTCCCATTGGCACGTATGACGTCCATGAGACGCAGTTCACGCGCGAGCTTTCCGAGGTCGTGACCGTCCTTGCTCTTAAACAATGCCTTGTGGACCAAGGGGAGTTTTCGCTTCAGTGCCTCGGTGCTTTCATATGCTCCCCGGGCAAGTAGCTTCGCCTTGATGGAGCACTCGAGCGCCACGCCGGCCAAATAGGCGGCGCTCGAAGATGACTTCGCTGGCAGGCTACCGCGCGTGGAGGTGCCATTGTCTTCAAGAATGGCTTTCGCACCGGCGAGATGGCCGTGACTTGCGAGCCGAAAATCGTGCAGCTTTGTGGTCATGACTCGTCACCCTCCTAGGCCTCGCTGTTCTTATTGTCGTCTCACGTTTCATCTGGCCCCTTAGCGCGCGGGGCGCGGGTGGTGGGAATCGCATTTACCGGCCTTCGGGTGGTGCGCGAGCTGGCCGCCGGTCCCCGGCAGCTCCAGCGCCTTCTGGTGCGGCTTCACGACGTGGAGGTCGGAGCGGGCCATGCGCGTGGGCCGGTCGAGGAGCTTCGCTTGCTCGAGGATGTAGTCGGCGCCGGTGGTGCCGAGGGCCAGCGAGCCGATGGCGCCGAGCCAGCCGTCGGTCACGGTCTCGGGCAGGCGATCGGGGCGCAGCGCGCCGCTCACCGACCCGGGATCGAAGGGCACGCGATGCAGGACGGCGGCGTCCTCGAAGAGGAGCGCGACGAGGTCGATGCTGGAGAGGCGGCCCCGGAAGCGCGTCCAGGTGTCGAGCTTGGGCTCGGTGAGGCGCGGTCTGCGCCGGCCCGCCGCCTCGTCGCGAGCGAGGGCGTGCAGGAGCGCCGCCGCCCAGACGCCGGTGGGACGCTCCGCGTCGGTCAGTCGGGAGATCTCGAAGCCTGGCATCAGCGCTCCCCCCGCGACGGGGCCTCGGACGCGCGCGCCGCGCGCGCCGCGCGCCCCCACCCGTCGATCCTGCGGCAGGCAGCGTCCCTCGCGACGCCGAGATGCCTGGCGTCGTCCTCGACGGCGACCCACGGCTCGGTTGTCATCGCCCCGACTCCGGCTCCGCGTTGACCCTGTTCACCCGCGCAGGGTACCCGGACCGCGCTTTGCCAACAAGACCCGACGAAGTCGAGAAGAAGTCGAGAAGAACGTGTACGCACTGGCCCTACGAACCCCGCGCCCCGGCTGCGCCCACTCGCCTCACCCGCGCAGCAGCCAGTCTACCGCGCGGCTCCACGCCGGGACTTGCCGCGGCTCCTCGGGATACTGCGCGTAGAGCGCAGCGACCATGCGGCTGCGCGCCGCGGCGCTGAGCATGGCGGTGGCCAGCGCGGGCTCGTCGCGCAGCGCGCGCCACAGCGCCGGCACCTGCGTGCGCAACGCGCGCAGCGTGAGCTGTGGCTGCTCCTGGTTGAGCCCGGCCTTCATCAGCTCCGGCTCCATCAAGCCGCTCGCGAACAGGCGCGCCACGGACGCGCCGTCGAGCTGCTGGGTGAACCGGCGCAGCGCATCGAAGGCGCCCAGCAGCGCGCCGTGCTCACGCTGCCAGGCCACCTCCCATTGCCGCAGCGTGCCGCCGCGCGCCAGCGTGTCTGCCAGCGCCCGCGCCGCGATGAGGCCCGCGCCCACGCCGGAGCCGTGCGCAGAGAACACCTGACAGCCGGCGTCGCCCAGGAGCGCCACCCGCTCGCTGGTCAGCCGCTCGTACGGCCGGCGCAAGGGGATGGCCGCGCTGCCGCCAAAGCAGGGCGGGCCCACCCAGGCGTGCTCCCGCACGAAGCGCTCGAGCATCGCCTTGCCGGAGGGATGGCCCAGCGCCGGGATGGAGCCGGTCAGGATGCTCACCGTCTCCAGCTCGTGGTCGACGTACACGTTGAGCACCGAGAAGCCGCCGGCCACGCCGACGAAGCCCACCGACTCGCCCGGGCGACCGCCGACCTCGGCCAGGAACGCCTGCGCCGCCGCGCGATCCGCCAGCTCATGCACCGCCTGCGCCGCCGCGCACAGATCTGCGCGCGCCACCGCTGGCTGCTCCAGCAGGCGCGCCCCGGTGAGCCCCGAGGCGTCCACGAAGATGCGCGCGCGCAGCTCGCCAGCGTCAGTGGCCAGCGAGGTCTCCGCCTGCCCTTGTGCCCAGCCGTGTACCGCCACCTCCGGCAAGAAGCGCACGCCGGCCTTGGCCGCGCGCGCCTGCAGCCGCGCCACCAGGTGGCGCATGTCCACGTGGATGACGTCGTGCTCCATGATGGTCGCCGCCGGGCCGCGCGCGCAGACCAGCTCGCGCGGCAGCACCAGGTGAAACGGCGACGGGCCGCCCCGGTGCTCCGGCGGCTCCGGCAGCGCCACGCCGGCCTGCTGGAACGCGGCGCGCGGCACGCCGTTGACCCAGCGGGCGCCAGCCTGGGCCAGCGCCCGCCGCTCCACGCACACCACCTGCAGCCCGGCCTCGGCGAGAAACGCGGCGCACGCAGCGCCGGTGGCCCCGGCGCCCACCACCACCACGTCCGCTTGCGATGGCACCCCGGCGAGCATCCCGGTCAGGCTACCGCGAATCCGCGCGGCACGTCACAGCCCCGGCTCAGCGAAGGCCCAGCGAAGGCCACGCGAAGGCCACGCGGGCTCACAGCGGGATGTTGCCGTGCTTGCGCGGCAGGTTCGACTGGCGCTTGTTGGCCAGCATGCGCAGCGAGCGGATGAGCGCGGCGCGGGTCTCGCGCGGGCGGATGATCTCGTCGATGTAGCCCAGCGAGGCCGCCCGATATGGGTTGGCGAACTGCTTCTTGTACTCCGCGGTGAAGCGCTCCCGCGCCTGCCCCCGCGCGATGTCGTCGGCGATCTTGTCCAGCTCGGTGCGATAGATGATGTTGACCGCGCCCTCGGAGCCCATCACCGCGATCTCGGCGGACGGGTAGGCCAGGTTGACGTCGGCGCGGATGTGCTTGCTCGCCATCACGTCATACGCGCCGCCGTAGGCCTTGCGCGTGATCACCGTGACCTTGGGCACCGTGGCCTCGGCGAAGGCGTACAGGAGCTTGGCGCCGTGCTTGATGATGCCGCCGTACTCCTGGGTGGCCCCGGGCAAGAAGCCCGGCACGTCGACGAAGGTCACCAGCGGGATGTTGAAGCAATCGCAGAACCGGACAAAGCGCGCGGCCTTGATGGAGGCGTCGATGTCCAGGCAGCCGGAGAGCTGGTTGGGCTGGTTGGCGACGATGCCCACCGACTGCCCGCCCAGGTGCGCAAAGCCCACCACGATGTTGCGCGCGAAGTCCTTCTGCACCTCGACGAAGTGACCGTCGTCGACCACCGCGTTGATGATCTTCTTGATGTCGTAGGGCTTGTTGGAGTCGAGCGGCACCACGTCGTCGAGCGCGGCGTCCGCGCGGTCCACCGGATCCTGCGTGGGCTTGGTGGGCGGATCATCCACGTTGTTGCCCGGCCAGAACGCGAGCAGCTCGCGGATCCGCGCCAGCGCCGCCAGCTCGTCGGGCTCCGAGAAGTGGGAGACGCCGGAGCGCGTGGCGTGGGTGTGGGCGCCGCCGAGATCCTCCTTGGTCACCTCCTCGCAGGTCACCGTCTTGATGACCTCCGGCCCGGTGATGAACATGTACGAGGTGTGCTCCACCATCAGGATGAAGTCCGTGATGGCGGGCGAATACACCGCGCCGCCAGCGCACGGGCCCATGATCGCCGAGATCTGCGGCACCACGCCGGAGGCCAGCACGTTGCGGGTGAAGATCTCCGCGTAGCCGGCGAGCGACTCCACGCCCTCCTGGATGCGCGCGCCGCCGGAGTCATTGAGGCCCACCACCGGGCAGCCGATCTTGGTGGCCAGATCCATCACCTTGCAGATCTTCTGCGCGAACGCGCCGGAGAGCGAGCCGCCGAACACGGTGAAGTCCTGCGCGAACACGCACACGGTGCGGCCGTCGACCGTGCCGTACCCGGTGACCACGCCGTCGCCCAGCACCTTCTGCTCTTGCATGCCGAAGTCTGCGCAGCGGTGGGTGACGAACTTGTCCAGCTCGGTGAAGCTGCCCTCGTCGAGCAGCGCCGAGATGCGCTCCCGCGCGGTCAGCTTGCCGGCCTGGTGCTGGCGTTCGATCCGGGGGGCGCCACCACCGACAGCGGCGGCGGACTCCATGCGTTCGAGGATGGCGATGGGATGAGTTGCGTCGCGGGTCACGGGGATCCTTGGGCTCGGGCTAGCCGGGCAACGCCCGGCCGACGATGACGCGGGTAGCATAGAAGGGACGGGGAGCGGCGCCAAGCGCGCCGGGCCGCGGAAGCGACGCCGCGACCACGGGGCACCGCGGGCCTTCCCTTTGCCACCCCACCGCCGCGGTTTGCGGTACAAGACGTCGCATGAGTCTTCCTAGCGTCCTGCGCGGGCGGCTGCGCGTGCCGGTGGTCGGTGCGCCGCTGTTCATCATCTCGCAACCTGATCTGGTGCTGGCGCAGTGCAAGGCCGGCGTCGTCGGCTCGTTTCCGGCGCTCAACGCGCGCCCGCCCGAGCTGCTGGACGCCTGGCTGACCCGCATCACCGAGGAGCTGGCGCAGTGGGACGCCGCCCATCCGGACCAGCCGTCCGCGCCGTTCGCGGTCAACCAGATCATCCACAAGTCCAACGTGCGCCTGCAGCATGACCTGGAGCTGTGCGTGAAGCACAAGGCGCCCATCGTCATCACCTCGCTGGGCGCGCGCGAGGACGTCAACGCCGCGGTCCACTCGTACGGCGGCATCGTCTTCCACGACGTCATCAATGTCACCCACGCCAAGAAGGCGCTCGACAAGGGCGCCGACGGCCTCATCGCCGTGTGCGCGGGCGCCGGCGGCCACGCCGGCACCCTGTCGCCGTTCGCGCTCGTCGACGAGATCCGCGCCTTCTGGGACGGCCCGCTGCTGCTCGCCGGCTCCATCGCCAACGGCCGCTCGGTGCTGGCCGCCCAGGTGATGGGCGCGGACCTGGCGTACATGGGCTCGGCCTTCATCGCCACCCAGGAGGCTAACGCCAGCGCGGACTACAAGCAGGCCATCGTCGACTCTACCGCGGGCGACATCGTCTACACCAACCTGTTCACCGGGGTCCACGGCAACTACCTGCGCGCCTCCATCGTCCGCGCCGGGCTCGATCCGGACAACCTGCCAGTCAGCGACCCGTCCAAGATGAACTTCGGCGGCGACGCCACCAAGGCGTGGCGCGACATCTGGGGCTGCGGTCAAGGCATCGGCGGCATCCACCAGGTCCCCAAGGTGGCAGAGCTCGTGGATCGGCTGGTGAGCGAGTACCGCGCCGCCAAGGACCGCGTCGGCAGCGGCGAGCTGGCCTGAGCTGGCGCGACCTGGCCTGAGCGCCAGCCCGCGCTCACCCGCCGCCAGCGCGCGCCCGCAGGTACTCGGACGTCGTGGTCGCGACGCCGGCAGCCTGCGCGCGGCGCAGCACCTGCTCCAGCGCTGCCATCACGCGCGCCGAGCGCAGGTCTCCGGGGTGCAGCGCCACCCGCACCAGCGGTGCGCGGGCCGGCGCGTCCCGCGGCAGCATGCGCGCGAGCAGCGCGCGCGCCCAGACCAGGGAGGCCGCCTCGCGCAGCGCCGTGCGCGTGGCGAAGCCGATCACCGGCGCGCGGACGCGCCCGCCTGGTCCTGCCAGCGCCTCGACGTACATCGAGGTCTCGTGCCAGGCAAAGCCGAGCCGCGACAGCAACCCGTCGAATCCGCGCGGCTCGAGCCAGGCCGGCGCGACGAAGCCGCCAGGCACAAGGCCCAGGCAGCGCGTGAGCTCGTCGCGCCCGCGCGCCAGCAGCCCGGCCAGATCGTCGTGAGGCCGCAAGCACTCGCCCTCGCCCGCGGTCCACAGCCGCGCGCGCACGCGATCCCGCAGCCCCAGCGGCGCGCCGGCCTGCTGGTGATAGTAGCCGTGCAGGGCGAGCTCATCACCCCGCTCGGCGCAGGAGCGCAGCCAGGCCACGGTGGGCGAGTGGTCGCACAGCCTCAGCTCGCGGTGAAAGTGCGGCACCACCAGCAAGGTCGCCCGCGCGACGCCCCAGCCGAGCAGCGCGCGGCGCAGCGCCTGCACCTCGGCCAGGGAGCGCGGCGCGACGTCATGAATCGTCACCAGCAGCGTCGGCGCGGCCGCACCTCTTGCCGGGGCGCCCGCGGCCTCGGCAACCGCTGCCTCGGCGCCCGCGGCCTCGGAACCCGCGGCCTCGGCGCACGCGGCCGTCACGCCACCGCCTCCTCGCGCCGCGCCACGCGCTCCCCGCCGTAGGCCGCCAGGAGTCGCCGCGCCACGCTGGTCCACGACAGCTCGCGCTCGGCGAAGCGCCGCGCCGCCACCGCGCGCTCGCGCAGCGCCGCGTCCGGCAGCGCGTGGATCCGCAAGGCCGCCGCCACCAGCTCGTCCACCTGCCCGGCGGCGAAGGGCTCACCCGCGCCCGCGCCGCACGCCAGCTCCGCCGCGGCGCCGCCGCGGGGGCACACGACCGGCGTCCCGCAGGCCAGCGCCTCCGCGGCGGCCAGCGAGAAGGTCTCGTAGCGACCGGGCACCAGACACTGCTCGCTGCTCCACAACAGCTCCCGGACCCGCTCCGAGGAGATCGCGCCGAGGTACTCCAGGTCGCGCGCCTGCCGGAACGCCGCGGCGCCCGGCCCATCGCCCGCCACCCGCAAGGTCAGGCCGGCGGCGCGCAGCCGCGGCGCCGCTTCCAGCAGCAGGGTCGCCTCCTTGTCCATCGACAGCCGCCCCACGTAGCAGAGCTGGCCGCGCGCGCCCACGCCAGGGCGCAGGCCGAAGCGCTCAAGATCCACGCCGAGCCCCACCCGGACCACGCGCGGCACCGCGCGCTCGCGCAGCCGCTGCTCCACCACGCGCGAGGCGCACAGCGTGGCGTCATAGCGCGCGTGCATGGCGCGGACCACGCGCCACGAGCCGCGCTCCGCCGCCGGCGCCGCCGGGCCCAGGAACCGGCGCGCCAGCGGCGCGACGAAGGTGTCGGGCACGTTGGAGTGCCAGAACCCGACGACGCGCACGCCAGCGGGCGCCAGCTTCCGGATCACCCAGGGCAGGACATAGTGGCTGCCCACCTCGACGACGTCCGGGCCGATCCGGTAGAGCGCGCGCTGCACCTCGCGCAGGTCGCCAAAGCAGCGATAGTTGCGGTCAAGCGGCAACTCCGGACCGGCGACGGTGTGCTCCATCGCGCCGTCGGCGGCTCGCCGCGACCCAGTGCGCGCGCCCGGCACCACCCGGTGGACCTCGCACCCCAGCGCGATGAGCGCGCGGCTCTTGCTCTCGAGATAGGTCCGGATGCCGCCACCATTGCGCGAGTAGAAGCTGGTGACGTCGACGATCTTCACGGCACCGGGCTCGCCACGGCGGCGACGCTCGCGACCGCGACGCTCGCGGCCGCAGCTCCCGCGTTGGCCGCGCTGGTCTTGCCCGCGCCGCCAGGCGTGAGCGGCTCCGCGCGCCGCAGGAGCTGCGCGTACTGCGCGTACAGCTCATGCGCCGCCTCGGTCAGATCATACCGGCGCGAGAGCTGCCGGCTCTCCTGCGCCATCCTGGCGCGCAGCGCTGGATTCTGCAGCAGCCACGACAGCCGCATGGCGATCTCGCCTGGGTCTGCCATGTCGACCACGAAGCCATTGACGCCGTGCATGCAGTGCTCGGCCGCGGCGCTGCCCTGCGCGGTCACCACCGGCAAGCCGGCGGCGGTGGCCTCGACCACCGCGTTGGCGAAGGTGTCGGTCTCGCTGGGGAACAAGAAGACGTCGCTGCTCGCGTACAGCGTGGCCAGCGCGGGGCCCACCACCTCGCCGGGCAAGTGGACGTGCTCGAGCTGGCGCGCCACCAGCTCGGCGCGCAGGGGACCATCGCCCACGATCAGGAAGTGGGCCTGCGGCACCGAGCCGCGGAGCTCCTCGAAACCCGCGAGCGCGGCCTCCAGGTTCTTCTCGCGAGAGACGCGCCCCACGTAGAGCACCAGGAAGGCGTCCCGCGATCCGCACAGCCGCGCGCGCAGCCCGGCATCGACCGGCGCGTGCTCGAAGTCCCGCACCGGGACGCCGCGCGAGATCTTCCGCAGCTTGCGCTCCTCGATGCCCTTGCCGAGCAGATCCTTGGCCGTGAACATGGACGGCACGAAGATCGTGTCCAGCGACCGGTAGAACGAGATGACGAAGCGCTCCACGAACTGCGCCGCCGTCGCGTCGCCCAGGAGGTGCTGGGCGTAGCGCGGCACGTCGGTGTGGTACTGGCCGACCACCGGCAAGCCCAGGAGCCGGCCCGCGAGCGCCGCGGCCACGCCCATCGGCCCGGGCGTGGCGACCTGCACGATGTCGACGTGCTCGTCGCACAGATAGCGCAGCAGCGCGGGCAGGTGCGGCACGTGCCAGGCATAGGACGGGTACGCCTCCAGGCGGTGCGCGTACACGCTGGGGATGCGCGTATACCCGGCGCGCGGGTGGTCCGTCCGCTCGCCGGGGGTCGGCCCCACCAGCTCCAGCGGGTACCCGAGCCCGCGCGCCACGTCGATGAGCCGGCGCAGCCCGATCGCGACGCCGTTGGTGTCCTCCGTGGTGTCCGAGACGATGGCGACCCGCGGCAGCGCCTGCTGGCGCGCGGCGAACAGCTCGCCTGACAGCGTGTGCGCGGAGCGCCGGTCACGCCCGAAGTAGCGGTAGGACAGGATGTAGGGCAGCTCGGTGAGCGTCAGCTTCAGCATCTCCGGCACCGCGTCGGCGGCGTCGGCCACGCGGCCGGCGCGCAGCTCGACGGCCAGCCGCTCGGTGGCGGCTCGCCACTGGCGCACCAGCGCGGCCTCCGCCGCCAGGCCAAGCTCACGCTGCAGCTCGTCGCGGTGACCGCTCTTCCAGACCTGCGAGAACGATCCGCCCGCCGCCTTGAAGGCGTGCTGCATCGAGAACAGAAACCGCATCATCGAGCTGCTGCCCTGCCCGGCCTCCGCAGATCGACCGGGGCTCGGCGCGGCGATCGTGGTCTGCCCTCCGAGCTGCCCTGACGACTTCACCGTGCCCGCGGCCACGCCATAGGCGTTGTGCGACAGCGACTGCCCGGTGCCGTGGTCCCCACCGGGGGCCACCGCCAGCGCGTGCAGCGCGCGGCGCACCCCGGCGCCGGACGCCTCGCCCTGGTACTCGGTGAACGCGCGCGCGATCCCCAGCGCGCCGTGGTCATCGCTGCCGCCGACGAACCCGTAGCGCGCCGTCGTGTTGATCCACGGCGCCCGCGGGTGCTCCTCGGCGTAGCGCGCCAGGATCTCGGGGCCAAGCTGCGAGGTGATGGCGTGGAGCTGGTGCTCGTGCGCTGGCGAGCGGGTGCCGTTGCGCGCCTCGAGCAAGCGAAACATCAGCAGGCACGCTCGCAGGTGCCAGGGCCGAAGCCGCGAGTTGACGTGGGACAGCGGGTGGCACCAGAAGTACGGGATGCCCTGCTCGTGCAGGTATGGCACCAGCTCATAGATGTTGCGCCGCAGGCGCTGGATCTCCCGGTGCTGCGCCTCGGTGATGTCGACGGCGATGGTATGCACCACGCAGCCATCCTCCGGGAACCGCGCAGAGATCTCCTCGGAGACGAAGGTGTTCGGGAAGGCCGCGCACAGCTCCAGCGCGCCGTCGATCGTGTCGTGATCGGAGATCGTCACCGCGGTCATCCCGCGCTCCCGAGCGATCCGATGCACCTCGGCCACTCGCGTGTAGCACTCCGCTGATTTCAGCGAGCGCAGAAACCAGCTATAGGGCTTGGACGAGTGCAACGAGTGTACGTGCAGGTCGATGCGTTGCAGCATTTCGCTCTCACCTTGACCATGCGCGATGGCGCCGGAGTTTCCCGCATGTGACGTGTTCGTCACGCATTGCGACTCCGCGCGCCCTACCTTCGCTGCGCCATGAACGCCGCACCGCTCCCCGTTCCCGGGCGCGTCCACTTTGTCTGGACCGGCCCCGGCTTCGCGCTAGGCCAGCGCCTGGCCATCGACTCCGTGCGCCTCACCAACCCTGAGCTGGAGGTGGTCTTGCACCTGGTCGGCGACTGCCCACCCACCACGGAGCTGGAGCGCCTGCACGTGCGAAGCGGGGTGACCATCCGCGAGCGCAGCGCAAAGGAGGTGCTGGCCGCCGCCGATGACCACGGCCAGCTCCTCGAGACCTACCAGCGCATCCCGGCCCGCGCGGCGAGCGCGCAGTCAAACCTCCTGCGCTACGCGATCTTGTGGCAGGAAGGTGGCATCTACCTCGATCTCGACGTGCTGGTCTTGCGCTCGCTGTCCTCGCTGCGCTCGCAGCCCTGCACGCTCGGCGCCGAGCTGGTGTGGCGCGCCGACGAGGCGCGGGTCGCCGGCGAGCTGGACTGGTGGATGCTCAGGCCGGCGCTGGCGTTCGCCTCCGCGCAGGCGCTGCGCCGCGGCGGGGTGGCGGTGGGCGCGCCGGTGCCCGAGCGCTGGCACCGCTGGCTGGAAGGTGCCTGGAGCCTGGCCCAGCCCAACAACGCGGTCATCGCCGCCGCGCCGCGCGCGCCGTTCGTGGGCGCGCTGCTGTCCCGCGCGCCGCAGGTGGACGCGACGGTGCGCTTTCGCCTGGGGCCGACCCTGGTCCGCGAGGTCGCGCAGGCGCAGCCACACGCCGTGCGGCTGCTGCCGCCCGAGGCGCTGTACTGCGTCCCGCCCTCGCAGAGCTTTCGCTTCTTCCACGATCGGCGCCTGACGCTGCCCGAGCAGGCGCTGCTCATTCATTATGTGTCCTCCAACCACCGACGCGAGCTCGCGACGCTCGCGCAGCACGGCCCGCAGGTGCTGCCGCGCTCGCTGTTTCGCCGCCTCGCCACCGAGCTCGCGGCCGGCCGACCGCCGCTGGCCGCGACGGCGGCCGCGGACGCCGCGAACGCCGCGAACGCTGCCGATGCCGCCAACGCCGCGAACGCCGGCCGCGCAAGGTGACCATCTCGTCGCAGCGCGCGCGCGAAGCGGGCCACGTGACATGCCGGTCGCGCTCCTGCGGCCACGGCAGCGTCCGCGCTCCACGGCTCCGGCATCGCGTCGTCACGAGGCAGGTGTCAGTTTTCTGGCACGTCGTTTCGTCCTCAGCTCGGTCACGAGCTTGCTACGCATCAGATTCATCGGTGATGAGGTTCCGCCGCTTCCGATACGCAATCTGATGACATGAACGTAGCCGTCATTGGCGCTGGATACGTCGGACTGGTCACCGCCGCAGGCCTCGCGGACTGCGGCCATCGCGTCACCTGCATCGATATCGACCACGAGCGAATCGATGCGCTTCGCTTCGGCAAGCTGCCCTTCTACGAACCCGGGCTCGACCGGGTCGTGATGGCCGGCCTGGCCAGCGGTCACCTGTCCTTCGAGGAAGATCTGGAGATGGCGCGCCTCTCCAGGATCGTGATGATCGCCGTCGGCACGCCGGCGTTGCCCGGCGGGCAGGCAGATCTGTCGCAGGTCTTCGCCGTGGCCGATGAGCTGGCGCCGATCCTCGCCGAGCACACCGTGGTGGTGATGAAGAGCACCGTCCCGGTCGGGACCACGGCGCGGCTCGCCGAGCGCATGCGCGCCGCCGGGCAGCCCTCGCTGGCGTTCGCCTCGAACCCGGAGTTCCTGCGCGAGGGCCAAGCGCTGGAGGACTTCTGGAACCCGGACCGCATCATCCTTGGCTGCTCGCAGGACTCGGCCGAACAGGCGCTGCTGGAGCTGTATCGCGAGCTGGTGCCGCAGGAGCGCATCTTGCTCATGGACGTCAGCTCCGCGGAGCTGACCAAGCACGCCGCCAACGCCATGCTGGCCACCCGCATCTCGTTCATGAACGAGCTGTCGCTCCTGGCCGAGCGGGTGGGCGCCGACATCGAGCAGATCCGCCGCGGCATCGGCAGCGACGGCCGCATCGGTCCGCAGTTCCTGCGCGCGGGCGCAGGCTTTGGTGGCTCGTGCTTCCCCAAGGACCTGCGCGCGCTCGTGGAGGTCGGACGGGCCCATGACGCGCCCATGTCGGTGATCCAGGCGGCCTGGGACGCCAACCAGCGCCAGA
>JADJJK010000071.1 GCA_016706545.1 Myxococcales bacterium | reverse complement strand
GCATCATACGCGGCTTCGAAGTCGGAAGCAGACATGCCAAACAGACCCTTAGCGAGTCGATCGAGCCATCGGTTCCAGTCTTCAGCCCCAAAAATGCGACCCTGATCTTCGGACTCCCTAGCTTGATGCATGAATGGGTGATATCACAGATCTTCTTGTATTTACAGGGTATTATTGGTGTATATCGCTAGCTGAAGTCATCTGGTCCAACCGGTATTTTAAGTGTGGCTCGACCGAATCTTGACAAGAAGCCGCTAAGATCGTATTTTCGTGCTAAGAAAGAGGTGCGGCATGGAGAACATCGACAACAACGGCCAGGACGAGGACGAAGTCGAGCCCAGCTCGGGGGGCAAAGTGCGATCGGGTACGCCGTACCCGTATTTCGGGCTCGCGCGGATGATCGACATCATCAAGGCCATTCAGCGGGCTGGCGGCAGCGACGCAAGTGCGGACGATGTGCTCCAAGAACTGGCCGTCACGAAGACGGATCGGCTGTGGGCTTACGGGATCCCGGCCGCGATCCTCTTTGGGCTAGTCCACCGCGACGGCCGTGGCGGTGCTGCACGGCTCAGCCTGACGCCACTGGGGATGCGGCTCGCCCTGCCTGGTCTACCCGACGAAGAGCGGGCGACCAAGGCGGCGGTGTTCCGCACGCCCGAACTGTACTCAAAACTCCTTGAAAAGTTCGCGAACCACCCAGTGCCCGAAAAGCAGTCACTCAAGAACATCCTTCAGCGCGATTTCAAGATCGTCGAGTCGATGGCTGGCTACGCCGCGGACGCGTTCTTGGAGTCGCTCAAGACGGCCGATCTAATCACGCCCGCGGGCACGATCATGAACGGCGACGGAGGTGTGCGCGTCGAGGAGAAGAAAGAAGAGTTCAAGTCGGATCCCATGACGCCCCCTCCTCCGAAGGATGGGGTGCAGTACATCGCCGTCCCCTCGAACTTCATCGTGTACCGCTGCAAGATCGCCAAGGGGCGCATCCTTGAGATCCCTCTCCCACCCGAGTTCACCAAGACCGAGGTCGAGCGCCTGTACGCGTTCCTGTTGACCCAGGTCGACGAGGAGTAGAAGCCAGGGCGCCTAGAAACGTTTCTGAAAGGGAAACCCATAGGTGAGTTAGTAGCTCGACCTATGGGCTGGTGCTCACCCGTCCCGTAAGACTTGCGAGCGTGCATCTGGAGGCTAACGGCCACCAGGGTCGTGGTCAAGCGGACGTTCTCTTATCTCGGTGATTGAGCGCTCACCTGAAGGGAGGAACTACGCAAAACCATGCGCATTTATTCATGTACTGCCAAGGGCTGCCATTGCGGCGCCCCGGTCATCATTCGTTGGAAGGATGGCCGCCTTACCCCGATCCACCTCTAAGAGGTCCGGGTCCCGACCGCTAGAACCAGGAGGACGACAACGATGATCAGGACAACGTCGCGCCCGCAACCGAGGCGCGCCTAAGTATCGGTGGCCGCCCCCACCCCGCTGCCGGCCAAGGTCTACGGGGTAGGGGCTTCGTTGTACCTAGAGGATGTAGCGCAACTCGCACACATCGGCCAGCGGAGATTGGTCAAGCCTTCCGTGGTTTGTTCCAGTAGGGGCTCTTGCAGCGCGGGCACACGCGCGGCTCGTCGTCGGGTTCCGGTGGCTTCTTGCCATCCTCAGCGACCTCGATGCCCCGCGGCACCCATTGATGCCCGCAGCGCAAGCATCGGTACCCCCACAGCGTGATCTTCACGAGCGGCATGGTTGGTTCTTACCTTGAAGATAATCCCTTTACAAGTATGTACCTAATTAGTAATATACTTGCATGGAATCCACTCTCGACGCGCGCCAGCAACGTGCCCTCGCGATCGTCCGAAGCGAAAAAGCCAAGCGCATCAAGCATGTTGCAGGGTCTCAGTGGCTGGTCCCGTCGCAGAACAACGCAAGTGGCGGGTACGTGGTCGATGCCGACCGGCGCACGTGCTCGTGCCCTGACCACGAAGACCGGGGTTCCCAGTGCAAGCACATCTGGGCTGTCCTGTACTTCCGCTCGGAAGTCACGTTGCCCAATGGAGCGACGGTCCTGACCGAGCAACGCATCACCTACCGCCAGGACTGGCCCCAGTACAACCGCGCGCAGTGCGAAGAGAAGGACCGCGTCCAGCTCCTACTGCGTGGGCTGTGCGACGGCATCGTGCAGCCTGAGCAGACCAACGGCCGGCCACGCTTGCCCTTGGCCGACGTGGTCTACAGCGCCACGATGAAGGTCTACAGCACGATGAGCGGTCGGCGCGCAACCAGCGACATCCGCGCTTGCGCTGACCGCGGCCTTGTCGAGAAGGCCCCGAGCTACAACAGCGTGTTCCGCTACCTGGAACGCGACGACATGGCGCCGCTTCTCAAGGCGCTGGTTCATGAGGCCGCTGCGCCGCTCAAGGCAGTCGAGACGACGTTCGCGACCGACTCCACGGGCTTCGCTACGAACACCTACGCGCGTTGGTTCGACGAGAAGTCGTCAAGTGCCTGTGCCACAACCTCAGCGTCTTGGTTCACGCGATCCACGAGCTGGGCATCGAGCCCACGTTCTGGGCTCGCATGGAGGCCGCGTAGCCATGCCGCGCAGCGATCTTTCCAAGGCCGAGCAAGCCAACGTGCGCGTGCTCTTGCGCATGCTGCACGCAAAGATGGGCGGCCGGTGGCAGACCGTCGCACGCGCCCTGCCGATCGCGAGCAGCTCGCTTGTCCAGACCATGTCCGGTCGCGTCGAGGTGAGCGTCACGATCGCGTTCCGCGTCGCGAAGCTCCTAGACGTGCCGCTTCAACGCGTGCTCGCTGGGGAGGCGTTGCCGCCTGGGACGTGCAAGCATTGTGGTCGGACCAATATCTAGTTCTTGCTCTGGGGTTGCCGGCGCCGTGCTGATGTCCGCAGTCCACGGTCGGTGCGGCCGTTTCGGCCGCTCACCGCTTCGGACATGCCAGCAGAAGCTCCAGGATCGCCGTGTCCGGGGCTGGGGGTGGGTGTGGTTGAGCTACTGGATTTGGGCGAGTCTGGGGGCGTCGCCTTCTCAGGGCTCTTTCCGCTTCCCTTAACATTTCGCTTACTTCTGGCCTTGGCAGCAGGCTTGGGCGCTCCATGGCTCCGCCTTTCGGTGTTTAGCTTTTTTACTATGTGCTTGTTAGTGCTTGGTATTTTTACGAGTGGCTCGATGGCTTGAACGAGTTTCGCTTCTGCTGGGTTTGGCTCTCGCACAGCGTTGAACAGTTGCTCGGCCTGTGAGCGATCGATGACGAAATCGTGCGATGGATAGTCCAACACAAGCCGGCCAAGCGCTTCTGGTTTCAAGTTCTTGGACCCAAGTAACTTTCCATAGTGCATCGCGATAGCGTTAGCTCGTATGACCGAGCCTAGACGAATCGGGTCGATTTGTTGAAATATATTTCCGTAGAGGCTTCCGATGACCTTCGCTGCAATATCCGCGCACAACCTGGTACTGAGACCGGTGCCTGATGCTACCTCAATGAACGTTTTCCCAAACGCATCGACTGATTCTGATGTTAACTGTTGCAATCCTTGTACCATCTCAAGCCCGGATTCTCGCATGAGCAACTCGTCTCGTTTGCGAATTTGCACGTCTAGCGGTCCGAGTTCGCCGGTGTCTGCCATGATGATTTCGCTAGCACCCAGGGCTAGAAGTGTCCCTGCGCTCTTGCAATAGCTGGGCACCAGCAGATGGAAGGTCCTGTAGCGACGACACAGCAGTGTTGCGATGCGATATGCGGCGTCGGCGTCGCCGCCCAGGGTAGTCAGGACCATCATCACCTCGTTGGCAACCGGCGGCTTGGTCTGATCTAGAACTAAGTCGAATCCGTTACGATCGATAGGGCCGTTGAAGACGAGCAGATCGAGGACGCCGGAACCGCACAGCTCTTCGACCGCCTCACTGAATTGATTCATCCGTGCATCCATGGAATCCCCCAAGGAACAGCGTGAGCTGTAGCACTTCTACGACCACGCCAGCCTTGCCGCTCATGATACTTGAAAGCGAGTTTTTTTGCTTCGCCACGCCGTTGCGAAGGCGATTCCCTATGTCGACTGGTGGGCGAGTACGGCGACGGAGTATTCCATACGCCGCCATGTAACCATCTGCCTCAAAAGCCCCTCGCCTGCCTCAGAAGTCGGCGGCTAGCAGGGGTTTCGAGGCAAAGCCTCGCCGCAACTTTCCGCAACTCAGTGCGTCGCGATGCAGGTCACGAGCTCCTCGGTCGCTCTCCACCCGCACGCTCCGTTGCTCTGCCGCTCACAGGTCGCCGCCTGGTAGCACGCATAGACCTCCTCCCACTCGCAGGTGGAGACCCAGTCTGCGCCGCTCTCCACGCAGAACTGGCTCGAGCAACCGCCGATCTGGCAACCATCGAGCGCCTCCGCCTGACGCTCACTCAGCAGATCGTCGAAACAACCGGATAGGGGCAGCAGGCTCAGCACACTCACCACACCGGCCAGCACCAAGGGACCCAGGGAGGTAGATCGCATGAGCCCCAAGAGAAGCATATTGCGAGCCGACGTTGGGGATGGATCGGCACCTCAAGTCTTTCAAGGGATTGGGCCGAACGAACGAGGAAGGAGCGGCTCGGGAGCCTGCAGCTCCATGCTGATCCGTGCAGATCCGTGAACCCTGCGCCCACGACGGCGCCGAAAAACTGACGGACAAGCACGATCCACCACGGACCGCGCCGCGACGCGACGCACCGCAGCCCCGCCAGCGCGCACCTTGACTCAGGTGGGTCAGAAGACGACATCACCTCGCAGCCGCGCTGTGCCGCGCACCGCCTGTTGCGGCGAGCTACCATGGTAGCTTTCGGCGCTGATGAAACCTACGAACTTTCTGTTTCTGTTCGCGATCCTCGCCGCGATCCTGTCCGCGGGGTGCCCGGCCACGACGCAGTCCATCGGCGGCGACGACACCGGCGTTCCGCCGCGACCGGCCAACGCAACCTATCCCGGCTGGGAACACTACTGTGCGCGGATCGATGGCACAGCGGGGAGCGAAGACGCCGTCGCCAAGCTCCTGCGAAAGGCCGGCAAGCAAGGATGGGAGCTGGTGACCATCGACCTCTCCCGCGCCATCTTCTGTTTCAAGCGCCCGCTGGTCGGCGACACCGCGAAGAAGAACCCCAAGACGTCAGCGCCGCCCGAGCCCAAGGACGCGGCGCTGCCTGACGCCACCGACGAGTGAGCTCGTGTGACGCGAGGACTCGTCCTCTCCCCTTCACCTGCTGGAGTCTTGCCATGCCACGCCCCACCATTCGTCCTACCGTCCGCCCCACGATCCGCCCCGCTGGCCGCGCCCCGCTGACCTTGCTCTTGATCTGCGCCGCAGCCAGCGCCGCGCTCGCGCTGCGCGCGCATCACGCCCACGCTTGAGGCACCATGCCGCCGGTTGGTCCAACCGGCTTGCCCATTGACTGTGATGGCAGCGCGCCCCCCACCTTGCGCCTGGGCGGCACCCTGGCTCGCGCCGGGAGCCGCATCGTCTTCGACGGCGAGGTGACGGTCCCCTTCCACCTCTACACCGCCACCGCGAGCCTTGGCCGGTTCGCCACGCCGCGCCACGGCTGGACGGTCAGCGCCAGCGGCATCCTCGGCGGAGAGATCGAGGGCCGCGACGTGCAGAGCGGCGCGGGCCTCGGCGGGGCGTACACCTACCTGCCGCTGTTCGAGACCGAGGGCCGCCCGTTTGTGGCCCTCACCGGCATCGTCAGCGCCGCCTTCGCGCGGGCCACCGCAGATGACGGCCGCACGCGCTCGTGGACCGCGCTCGACGTGCGCGCGTCCGCGATGGTGGGCAAGAGCCTGCAGGACAACCGCTTCATCGTGTACGCCGCTGGCCGCGCGTTCGGCGGCCCGGTGTTCTGGCGCCGCACCGGCAAGGACGTGGTCGGTGGCGACCGCTATCACGTCACCTTCGGCGCAGGCGCCACCTGGAACCTGTCGCCGCGCCTGAGCCTGTCGCTCGAGGTCATGCCCCTGGGCGAACAGAGCTTCTCCGGCGGCGCCACCGTGAACCTGTGACCGGGCCACCTCTCATGACCGACGCTCGCAGCCCAGACGTTCGTCACTGCGGCCCGCCTCCGCGGCGCATGCGCGCGGGGGTGTTCCTGCATCGCACGATCCGCAACCGAGACACCAGCACACCTCACCAGAGCCGCCCGCGTGCGCAGCTCACCTCCCCGGGCAAGCGCGCTCGTCGATCCTCCTGGTGATCTTCGCTAGACAATCAGCCAATCAGTCAGGCTAATACGGATCTCGACCGTGCCACTGATGGACCTCGGCGAGTTCGGCGCTGCACGCGGCGTAGAGCTGCTGCCGTCCCGGCGGCCCCTGGCCGCCTGGGCTCTCGAACGGGATCACGTTGCTGCGAAACGCCTCGGCGGGCTCGAGCGCGAAGGCCCGCGGCACCTCCGGCCAGTCGGGGGTGAGCGCGTAGACGTAGGCCCCGTCGGGCGCGCCGGGGAGAGAGCACGACTCCAGCACCAGGCCGCCGCGCTCATCGAGCAGCACCACCTCGGCCGCGCCAGCTCGAACGTCCTGGGCCAAGAGCCCTTGGTAGCTGCCGTGCTCGCGCAGCGTCGCCTCGATCTGTGCGCGCTTCTGCTCTGGATCAAAGCGAAAGTCCTGAACGAAGGTGCCGTCATGATCTCCCGGCGGCACCAGCGCCGGGTTGGTGTGAGGCACCGCGGTTCGAGGCCCCGAGCGCAGCACGTACCCTGAGAACAGGTGCAAGCGCCGGCCTGTGCGCGAGGCCCCGGCGGGGATAACCGTGTCGAGGATCCAGAAGCCGTCGGCCGAGTAGCCCACCACCAGCGCCTGGCCCTGTGCGGCGGGGTCGCGCGTGGCGCGCAGCTGCTCGAGCATGCGCCGCGGGACCCCGTGGTAGTGGAACTGGCCCGCGCTGCCGCGGCGACCGCCAGGCCCGGGCTGAACATGGCCGCGAACCTCGGACGGCACGCCGACCAGCGCGGCCACCGTGGGGAAGATCGGATCGTACTCCCAGCCAGAGCACGCGCGGTCAAAGGGGTTCTGCGGATCTGCCGGACCGCCGTCGTACCAGGGGCCCGACGGATCAAACAGCGCGCCATCGACCGCCACTCCAAACGGGATCATGTTGAGCGGCCACAGCGGCTCGGCGGTGGCGGGGAGGATCTTCGACAAGGTGCGATCGACGGTGACCAGGGCATAGCCACCCACGCCAAGGTCCGTGTGCGTATCGATGGCGAACGGACACGAGCTGCGGGGGAAGAGCTGATAGAGCGGCTGCCGCGCTCCGGCCTCGACCACCTCGAGGTTGTCCGGAGCGGCCCGGCCGGAGAACGTCCGCAGCCAGGTGCCGTCGGCCTGGCGCGACGCGGAGGTGAGAAAGCCGTGGCTGGGCTCCGCTCCGAACCGGCGGGGCGGCTCCGGCGGGACGCAACGAGAGAGCCACGGGCTGACGGCGAGCAGCGAAGCGCGGGAGAGAAACTCGCGGCGGCTAGGAAATGGCGGGCGGGTCATGGAGCCTCCTTCCCCACCTGACCCGCGAGCCAGCGAAACGTGACAAGCTCGAGTCCAACCCCACGACAACCCGCGGATGGCGAGAAAACCCCACAGGCCATGTCACGTTCGGCCATGGTCGCGGGTCTGGGCTTGCGTGCCCCGGCTCCCAGCAAGCCATGGAAGATGACCGTCCCGCCGCAGAACGTGCGGAGCTGGTGCGCCAGGCGCAGGCCGGCGATCGGCGAGCGTTCGCGCACCTGGCGCAGCGCCACGGACGCGCGGTGTACGCCATCGCGCTGGCTCACCTCGGCCGCACCGCCGACGCCGAGGACGTGGCCCAGGCCTCGCTGCTGGCCGCGCTCGAGCACCTCGACGACTGCCGTGACCCTGCGCGCTTCGACGCCTGGCTGTTCGCGATCGCGCGCAACCGCGCCCGCCGCGCGTTGCTGCGACGACGCCTGCGCGACGTCTTGCCAAGGATCACGCCCGAGCCCCCCGATCCGGCCGAGCCGCCGCAGCCCGAGGCGCGCAGCTCCTACGCGCGCTGGCCGGCCTGCCGGCGCGCGCGCGTGAGGTGGTGCTCTTGCACGATCTGGAGCGCTACTCCCACGCCGAGATCGCCGCGGCGCTCGGGGTGTCCGAGGAGTCTTCACGGCAGCATCTGTCCCGCGCGCGGCGAGCGCTGCGCGCTCATCTCGAGGAGAAGCCACCATGAGCATGAGCGACCCCGGTGATGATCGCGAACATGATCGCGAACATGATCGCGATCACGACCGCCCACGCGCCGTGGACTTGAGCGAGCTCGCGCCGCGCGCCACGTGGGTGAGCCGGCTCGAGGAAGCGGGGCTCCAGGCCGCGCACCGTCGCGCCCAGGGCGCGACCTGGGCAGATGGCGTCTCGCGGAGCGCGCGCTGGTTCATCCCGGCCGCGGCAGTGCTGGCCAGCGCCTGCTGGTGGCTGGCAGCCAGGCATCTGGCGCGCGCCGATGCGCAGCCGCCGCCAGCGGCGCTGGCCGCCGGCTCGGAGCGCGAGCAGCGGGAGGTGATGCTCGCGGTGACGCTGGGAGAGCAGCCGTGAGCGTGCCGTCGGAGCCGATGGCGCCTCGGCACGCGCGCCGGTGGGGGGTGGTGGCACTCTGCGTCACCTTCGCGCTCGGCGCAGCCGCCGGCCTGGGGCTCGCGCCGCTGTTGCGCCCGCCACGTCCACCGTTGCCGCACAGCCTCGAGTACCTGCACCTTCGCCCGGCGCAGCGCCAGCGCATCGAGGCCATCATCGCGCGCCACGGGCCCCAGGTAGAGGCCGCCCTCGCCGAGGCGCGCCCTCGCCTGCGCGCCGTGCAGGAGCGAGTAGCGGCGGAGATCGAGGCCGAGCTCACCCCGGAGCAACGCGAGCGATTTCGCCGCGAGCGCGCGACGCATCCCCCGCCAGCGCCGCGGTGAGCGAAGCGCCATTCCGACGCCCCGATCTCGCGTTCCGAGTCTCGGACACGAAGCATCTCACTTCACAGGCCAACGATGGACACCGTTGTCCTTCGTTGGCTAGCGATGACGAACGATGGCCATCGATTTTCATCGAGCTTTTTCCGAAGCCCGAAGGCAGCGGGCCGCAAGGCTGCCAGTTGGCCCATGAGAACTCGGCATGTCCGGTCTCCTTGGCTTGGGGGCGGATCTCACGTTCGAGCAGCGCCTGCAGAGCCGTGGGGCTGGCCCGGTCGCTCGCCGTCGAGAAGCGGCATGGACCGCGATCAGGAGCCGAACAGCTCGGCGAGGGGTGGGCGCGGACAGCACGCGCACGGCCCCAGGTCTCCTGGCTGCTCGCTCGACGCCGAGGCGACCCTCTGTTCGATGCCAGGATCCACCTCGGCGCCAAAGCGCTGTCGTAGCAGGCGCAGCAGCAAGTGCTGGATGCCTTGCTCGCGCCCTTGCTCGCGCCCTTGCTCGCGCCCTTGCTCGATGCCTTGCTGGCGGCCTTGCTCGATGAGCTGCTGTCCGACGGTCACGAGGGTCTCCTTGGCTTGGGGGCCGATCTCACGTTCGAGCAGCGCTTGCAGAGCGGTGGGGCTGGCCCGGTCGCTCGCCGTCGAGAAGCGGCATGGACCGCGATCAGGAGCCGAACAGCTCGGCGAGGGTGGGCGCGGACAGCACGCGCACGGCCCAGGTCTCTAGCTGCTCGCTCGACGCCGAGGCGACCCTCTGTTCGATGCCAGGATCCACCTCGGCGCCAAAGCGCTGTCGTAGCAGGCGCAGCAGCAAGTGCTGGATGCCTTGCTCGCGCCCTTGCTCGATGCCTTGCTGGCGGCCTTGCTCGATGCCTTGCTCGATGCCTTGCTGGCGGCCTTGCTCGATGAGCTGCTGTCCGACGGTCACGAGGGTCTCCTTGGCTTGGGGGCCGATCTCACGTTCGAGCAGCGCTTGCAGAGCGGTGGGGCTGGCCCGGTCGCTGACCTCGAGAATATAGCGCATGACCTGCGCCAGCGCCTCCAGTCCGTGGGGCGCCGATGTCACCTCCCGCACCACGCTCATCCAGCGGGTCAGCATCTGGGTCACATCCGTGCTGCCGCGCGCGTGCTTGAAGCACAGCGCGGCCAGCTTGGCCAGCGCCGTTCGCTGCGCGCCCTCACGAAGTTCGTCATCCGAGATCTGCGACAGATCGTGCAGCAGGTAAGTGAACCGCACCAGGTGGACTTCTACAGTGGGCCGCAGCGGCGTGGGCACGTTGAGCAGCGCCTCGAACGCGCACGGCTCCGACCACAGCGCCGCCCCGTGATAGAGCACGATCGGCAAGATCATCGGCAGCTTCCTGGCCCGCGGGTTCTCGGCGTGCCAGCGAGCCCAGATCCGCTCCTGATAGCGCAGCAGCCGCAGGCTGCCATCACACCTTCGCTAACGGTTAGTGCTTCGACCGAGGGATAGTGACCACACCTGAAGGGCGCGGCGCTCTTCACCCTCTGGACCGGCAAACCCCATCGCGCCACCCGCGACCTCGACCTGCTCGGCTTCGGCGCGGGACTTTGACTTCGACGGAGCCCTGCTCGCGCGCGCGCCATCCGCGCGACCCTTCGAGCGGCGCAAGACGCAGCTACCGACGACGACGCCGATCGCGCTCACGCCGGAATTCTCCGACGCCCCCACCAAGAAGACGCAGTGGTCCGGCTTCGCGCGCAAGGCGGGAGTCCGCGACGCCGGCAGCCTCGCCGAGACGGCCTCGGCGGTGCGAGCGTTCGTGGACGCACCGCTCGACTGTTGCGCGAACGGCGCCCCGGCGCCAGGCACGTGGCGCCCCGGCGGCCCGTGGCGGTGAGCGGATCGGCCCCGCCGCTTCAAGCAGACTTCAAGCGATCCAGCTCCTTCAACAGATCTCGCGCCTCGGAGACTCCCAGATCGAGCAGCTGCTCGAACAGCTCCAGCCCGGCTTCGCGCAGCGGTGGCGGTTGACGCTGCAAGCTCAGGGCAATGCGGGACAGCGCCGCGCCGACGTCGGGGAGCACGTACTGTGACGTCCTCGTCAGCTCGGCCACCAGCGCAGTGACCACGTCCTTGATCAGCGCCGCGTCAGCTGGCAGATGTTGATCGAGCTGTCCAACCAGGTTCTCGTACCAGCCGCGCAGCATGACAGCTGGGGCCCCGGCGAGCGCGCACAGGAGCTGCCGTGTGGCCGCGTCCCACAACAGCGGCGCGGTGCTCGAGAAGGCACGCATGGCCGCCTCGGCGACGGCGCCGGAGGCCCGCGGCACCAGGCGGAGCAGCAGCTCAGAGGCACGCTCGCGGCGCGTTGGTTCATCCCACAGTTCGGCTACTCCGATCGTCAGCCCAAGGATGAGCCGATCTTCCGCCGCGGACGAACCCGACACCGCCTGCCACTGCGCGAGCGCACGCTCCACCGACTCGAGCGCCCACGGAGTGGCGTCGTGTCGCGTAGCCAGCAAAGCCAGAAGCTCACCAAACGCCTGCTCGCGCCGTACCCACGAACCGGCCCCGAGGTCCTCCATCCAGCGCTGTACCGCCGTCAAAGGCAGCGTGTGCATCGCCTGTGCCAGCAGCCGTAGCCCGAACGAGGAGTGGATGACACTCGGATACCTGGCAAACAGGTTCGAGAAGAAGCGCTCGGCACGCGCCGGCGCCGCCCGCAGCACGTGCTCAAGCTTCCAGCCCATCGCCCGCCACACCTCGGGGGCGTCCTGGCGCTCCAGATGGTTCTCCAGCACCTGCATCCAGGCTTCAAGCTGTGGCGGGTTCCCTCGCAGATACGCTGTCGTCAGCGCGTCCAGGATGGTCCAGTTGCCATCGGGCAACGGAGCATAGCCCCCAGCGGAGAACAGCAACGGCGCGCATGACGCGGCGTCCAGTTCTTCGGGATCGGGCTCACCCTCGAGAGTCATCGCGTCTTGTGGCACTTGGCTGAGCCACCCCTCCAGGATCCCCAGCAGGGCCGCACTCAGCCTGGCATCCGATGGTTGCTGCTGCAGCGCCTTGCTAGACGCGGAGGCAGCAGCGGTGCGAAACGCCAAGGAAGAGAACCCACAGGAGATCAATTGCTGAATCAGCGCCTCGACCTGCTCGAGAGGGAGCTGCGAGGCAATTGAAGGGAGCGCCCGACACACCGGGTTCTCGTAGGTCCCGGGCTCGAACCTGGATAGCAATCGAGCGAAGCGCGCGGGTTCGCGCTTCGCTGCTTCGGCGAAGACCTCGGACGCCTGCTCGCTCCCACCTTCGAAGTTCCGGCGGGGGTGCCACCCGCCCGTGGCGTCGGGAAGGTCGTTGAACAACCCGAGGACTTCGTCATCGCTCGCCGCCAGCATCTCTTCGGCGCTCATCGGACTCTCTGTCAAGCACACCTCGAGATCAGTGGGTGCGGAGACACTCGACACACCGAACCGACGAGCATCCTCGATCATCTGGCTTCGGGTCAAAGAAGTCACCCGATCGACACCGAGTGCGGCCAAGAGGTCATATCGACATTTTCGATTCAACCGATACAGCCGCTGCTTCGCTTCCGCTGTAGCCCCAACGGTTTGATGAAGGTCAAGCCTCACAATGTACTGCTCCAGGAGCTGGCACCCTTTCTGGTCGAGATGAGGAGCCAACGCCGCGATCAGGCGTCGCGTGTACACGGAGTCGTCTCCTTGAAACACCCCGTCTCGATTCACGACCCCACCGAGCACAGGCGCGCCCCGCAGCAGATACTGCAGCGCAAGCTCGGCCGAGGCCGGTAGCGCTGCTTGCAGCGCCTCAACCAGAACCCGGTGGATCTCGCGGCTCGCGCTTCCTTGCCACTTGGCTACCACGGCCGCGAGAAACGCGCTGTCGCTCGCGGACGCCCTGCAAACAGCTTCACGTAAGATCATCAAGAACGTCTTTCCCGCGGGGGCTATCATAAAAGCCCTTGAGAACACCAAACTCTTCCATCGCGCTCGCGAGCCAAGGGAAGAGCTGCTCCGCGAACGGGCGCGGCAACTTCTCCGCCGCCATCTGTAAGGTGTGGCTCCAGAGGTTCTCTGGCCGTTCCACCAGCTTGATGATCGCCTCTTTCCTCGTTCCTTCTGGCTGCATCCGGATCAGCTGCAGCTGACGATCCAGCTCGATTCGGATCAATTCCGGCGCGACATCAGGGGCCACGTCGACCGCCTTGGATAGCAGGATCCTGACCTCGGTGGCGCCCGCGGTGACCAGGCGCCTCGCCAGCGCCAGCAGCTCAGGGCTCCACACGCTCGCAAACCGCACAACCCGCTCGATCCACTCGCGGTTCTTGGGCCACCAGACTCGTTCCATCAACGCCGCGACCTGCTGCGGGGCGAACTCCGTGGCGCGGAGCAAGACGCCAATGGCGAGTTCGCCGGCTGCTCCAGCCATGACTCCCGGCATGCAAGAGTCAGCCAGGAGCTCGAACCACCGCCGCTGGCCAGTCAGCGCTCGGAGCGCGGCGATTTGCCAGCGGGGGTCGGTCAGCCGCTCGACGACCAGCGTGATCTCTTGCTCCTCGGGATCGGAGAGCTGGCTCAGAAACTCCAGGAGCAGCGCCTGCACATGACGCCGAACGCTCGTGTCCCGCCACAGCTTGTGGAGCTGCCGGAGGTACCCCGGGAAGTCCGCGGCGCGCAGGTACGGCAGCGTCACCCAGAGGACCGGGCGCACGAACAGCCCATCCTGACCAACCCGCACAACCTGCGGCAGCGTGGCGTGGCCAAGGAACGATCGCGCTCGGGCGAACTCGAACAAGGTCTGGTGCGCGAACGCAATGTGCTCGATGCCCCGTATCGGCTGCTGTACCAGCAAGCCGCTCACGAGCAGCGCTTGCACGCGAGCTTGCAGGGCTCGCAGATCCGGCAGGTCCGTGGACAGCCAGAGTTCTTCCCGTTTGGCGATCAGTATCGCCACCTGCTGCGCCACTTCCTCCTCGTCGTGCCCGCCGACGAGCTGCTGCCAGCGTGCTCGTACCAGGCCCTGGTGAGACTCCACCGCCGTGTCAGCACGACGATCGGGCGGGAGGCTCAAGTAGAGATTCAGCATGTGCGGGAGGCGCAGCAGTTCGGTGAGGCGCGCGGTCAGGTGTACCTGCGGGGCGTGCTTCGCCACCGCCCTCTGGACATCATCGATGGCCAGGTCCTTGAGCTGCAGCTTCTCGCAATCCAAGGCGCGGAGCCGCGCATCGTGCTCGAGTTCAAAGGAGCGGCAGGAGAGCACCACAGGAACCCGAGCCCGCCGTGTCACCTCACTCACCAGCGTTAGGAGCACGTTCAAGCGCTCGCTCTTGAGGTCCACCAGATCGGCCAGCGCGTCCAGCTGGTCGATCACGAGCACCGTGCGCTGCAACCTCGCCACCGCGTCGAGCGCTTGCGCGACCGGCGCGGCCAGGCGCAACCACCCCTCCAGCGCGATTGGCGAGTCAATCGACGCGGGCAGCTCGTCTGCCTTGAGCGCAAGCACGGCAACATCGTGCGCTTGCAGCGCCTGCACCAGCCGGGACAGCAGCGCTGACTTGCCGCTGCCAGGCGCGCCAAGCAGCACGACGGGCTTACACGGTAGCTCCGCGGTCCGGCAGTGCACCCGCAGCTGTTCCAGCTCCGGGCGCTCCAGCCAGTCTCCGGTCTGGGCCAGGGTCTGCTTCCAGCCCTGCAACCCCAGCGATGCTTGCTTCAAGGAGTCTCGGAGCCGCTCGGCCAGCGGCGGCCTCCGGCTTGATGGCGCTTCCGCCGAGCGCCGTGGCGCGCGCAGCTCCGCTCGCAGCGCCGCGATCAGCTCCTCGACAGAACGGCGCCAGCTAAAGCGCTCTTTCATGGCTTCGCGAAGCACCTCGACACGGTCGAACGCCAGCTCGGGTTGGTCGAGCAGCTCCTGCATGCGCCTCCCGATCTCAGCAGGCGTCGCTTCGACATTGAGGACGTGGTGAGTTGCATGGTCAGGCACGTACTTTTGCAGCGCCTGCGCCAGGCCGCTGGCAGAGCTCAGCAGCACAGGGGCGCCCTCCGAGATGGCCTCCAGGCCGGTCAGCCCGAAGCCCTCCTCGAGCGAAGGCATGAGGACCAGTGAGGCCGATCGGATCTCGCGCGACACCACGGCTCGATCGGACGAGTACGGCTTGATTCTCAGGTTGAGGCGAGCGCCGGCAGACTCCCGAAGATCGCTCCACAGCTTCGCATCGGTTCCGGGTTGAGCGCCCAGGATCGTCAAGCGGGTGCGGGCGTGTCGCGGAACCTTGTTGAGCTCAGCCATCGCCTTGGCGGCGACGGGAAGCCCCTTGAGCTTGGCGTCTTCTGCCCGCGCGAATACCAGGCAGGAAGGATGCTCCGGGGGCCGCGCCGGCGACTCCATGGCTGTCACAGTCAGGCCTGGGAGGAACCTCCCGTACCGGGGAGTTGATCCGGATGAAAGTAGACGGAGTAGCGGGCCTGCAGCTCAGGCCCTACCGCGAAGATCAAGCGCGCCTGTCGCCCCAGCTTGAGCTCCAAGTCGACGCGCTGATCGGCCGTGACAGCCGGGCCGTCGCCTGCATGGTCCTTGTGCGACTCGATGGCCGACGGATCCATGTGCAGGAAATGCACATAGGCAGCTCCGGGGAAGTGATCGGTGACCTGGGCCAGCGCAGCAGGGCCAGAGATCCGCCCATGGCCGATCACGACATGCACCGGCTCCGAGATCCCCTGCAGGGGGCCTTCGAGCGCTTGTAGCTCGGTGACTCCTGGCACTGACACCGCCGCCACCAGCTGAACTCCTACCTGGCGTGCCCGTTCGACCTCATCCACCTCCAGCGCTGGCACAGCGCAGAACACGGTGACACCTTCGCACTGCGCCAGGGCCGTACACAGGTCGCGATTGAACGTGCTCAGCCCACCGTGCTTGGAATCCCACTCGGTGGCCACCGCGAGGATCGTGAGTCTCTCCGCCGACACCGTGAGCGAAGGTATCACTCAGGCAGGCGCTGGCCAACCGACGAACAGTCATCACGAGCGGTGATCTTGCCGAGCGCAGGTGTGCCTGGCTGCGCGGCCACCAGCGCCACGAATCGGCCGCTGAGAGATCGAGACCAGCCGTGTCCAGGGGCGCGCCCTCCTGCGTACATGCCGAACGACGCCTTGCCGCTCGGTCGCCGCAAAGGCGCGGCGCCGCTGCGACGCGGCAAAGTCAGTGGCGCGCGCGCAAAGCACGGCGCGGACCGCGGCCGACGCGGCCTACAGGAACTCCTCGGGCTCATCGGGCCCCAGCGGAGCGCGGCGGCCTCGGCGCCGGGCGCGCACGGCCGCGACGGCCGCGACCAGCAGCAGCCACAGAGAGGCCAGCAGCAGCCACGTCAGGTGCTCCGGAAACGGCGAGCTGGCGTGCATGCTCCCGACACCCATGAGCAGCAGGATGCTGAAAAAGCCGCCGCCCAGCAGCACCGCGCGCAGCGCCAGCGAGGTGCGCAGACGCGCAGCCAGGATCGAGATGGCCAAGAAGGCCTCCACCGCCATCACCGAGCCCAACTCGCGCACCTCGTCGTGCTTGACCGGCCAGGGCCCTCGCTTGGCAACGTCCCAGCCGTGACGGGCGATGTAGCCGTTGGGGTGCTTAACACTCTCGGCCGAGACGAAATAGATCCACACCGCCAGCGCCACCAGGCCCGCTGCAGCGACGAGCCAGCCGCGTGGTCGCGGCGGTCGCCCATCCGGCGCCCACGCGCGCATCCGGCCCTTGGTCATGCTCTCCGGTATACGCCCGAAGCAGACGCGTTGTTCCTGCGCCAGGTCGACTCGGCGCGGTCCCAGGGGTAGGTTGCGCCATGACCATCGAGGCGCGCTGGGGCACGCGGTTCGAGCTGTCCGCTGGACGCGGGCGCATCCTCGATCGCGCGGGCCACGAGGTGGCGCGGCTGGACGGCGAACGAGCCTGGCTCCGCGGGGCGCCCGGGCACGAGCTGTCCCTGGAGCCGGCACCAGCGCCACATCCGATCTTCGGGCCGGCGCTGCGACTGGTGAGCGCCGGCCGCCCATGCACGGTGATGGGCGCGGTTGAGTGGGCGGCTCCGACCACGATCCCGCCGGTGGCCGAGCCAGGCGCGCTGCCCGCCCACACCGGCACCGCGCTGCTCAACCTGATCTCGGCGTGCGCCGTCGCGGCGGGCGTGGCGCGCGTGCAGTACCGCGGCCCGTATCCGACGCCGGCCCTGTACGCCTCGCTGGCGCAGTGCTTCGTGCCGCTGGGCGACGAGGCCACGTTCACCGCCGGGGCCGCGGACCTGTTGCTGGCGCCGCGGATGGTCGCCTCGGCGGTGGCCTTCACCCCGGCGCCGTTCGAGCGCTGGTGGCCCGCGCCGCGCGTCGGTGTGCAGGCGCGGCAGCGCATCGAGCGGGTGTTCATCGACGGCGCGGCCTTTGACAGCAGCGGCGCGGCGGTGCGCCGCCTGGTCGCCGCCGAGGACGATCCCGGCCTCCTGCGCGCCGAGCTGTGGTTTGGCGACGCGCGCTGGGCGGTGGTGGCCGAGCTGAGCGACGAGGGCGCGCCGCTGCGCGGCCCGCTGGCGCTGCCGGTGCTCGACGATCCGATCGTCGGCCAGGAGGTGCCAGCGCCGCTGCGGCGCGCGCTGGCGGAGCTCATCGTCGACGGGGCGCCCGCCCCGCTGGCGCCGCTATTGCCGCGCGTGCTGGAGCGCGCCACCATCCGCTGGGGAGACGCCGGGCTGCACGCCGCGCGCGCCACCGACGAGGGCGCGCTCCTGCACGCCGCGCTGTGGCTCACCCTGCGCCCGCACGGCGGGGCCCGGCTGGCCCTGGCCATGGCCGAGGCGCTGACGCCGTGGGCGGTGGCAGCCGCGGTGCGCGCCGCCGCGCCGTGAGCGGGCCAGCGCCTGCCTGACATCCTCGAGCGAGCGGGGACAAGCGCCAGAAGCCGCGCGCCTTCGCGCTATACTCCGGGCGTGACCTCCCAGATGTCTCGTCCTGCGTCTGTCCGCTGCCACGTCCGCGGTCGCGCAGGCCAAGGCACGCGCCAAGGCATCCATAGAAGGCCAAGGAGGCGCCTCGGGGGCATCGTGCTGATCGCCCTGCTCGCGGTCTCGAGCGCGGCGGCGCCGGCGGCCGCCCAGGGCGCGGCCCAGGGCGCGTCGTCGGCCAAGGCAAAGCAGGCCGCGCCAGGCAAGCCAGCCGTCAAGGCGTCGCCCGCGCAGCTCCTGGGCCAGGCCTATCGCGCGTATGACGCCGGCGACCTCGGCGCCGCCGGCAAGGCGCTGGCCGCGCTCGATGATGGCCAGCTCCAGAACCGCGACTACGCGCTGTGGCTGCGCGGCCAGCTAGCGCTGGTGTCCGGCGACGGCCTGACCGCGGCGCGGCACTTCGCGGCGCTGCGGCAAGAGAGCGGCTCCCGCTACGCCGCCGCCATCTCGTGGCGCCTGGCTGACGCGGACTGGGAGCGCGGCGAGCGCGACGCGGCGGTGACGGCGTATCGCGGCCTCCTGGACGCGCCGCGCGCCGCGACGCACGCCGATCTGTCCACGGTGCGCTTCCGCATCGCCAGCCACCTGGCCGACCTAGCCGAGCGCGCCAGCGGCGCCGCGGCCAAGAAGGCCAGGCGCGCCGCGGTGGCGGCGCTGCGCGAGTTCATCCTGGTCTCGCCGCGCCACCCGCTGGCCGAGCGCGCCGAGGCTCGCCTGCGAGCGCTGGGTGGTCCGCGCGCCGGCGCGCTCACCGCGACCGACCGCATCACGCGCGCGCAGAACCTGACCGCCGCGCACCTGTGGAACGAGGCGGTGGCGGAGCTGGCGCTGGTGCCGGAGTCCTCCTCTGTGTCGGTGCGCCGCCAGCGCGACTACTGGCTTGGCACCACGCTGTTCAAGATGCGCCGCCGCTACGCCGACGCCGGCAAGCTGCTCCTGGGGGTGGCGCCGCACCTGGGGCAGGACGGCGCGGAGGCCATGTTCCACGGCGCCCGGGCGCTGTCGCGCGCCGATGACGATGAGCGCGCCATCGTCTGGTACCGCAAGGTCGTGGCCAAGTACCCACGCACGGAGTGGGCGCAGGAGGCGCAGTTCCTCATTGGCTGGCTGGAGCTCAACCGCGGCCGCTACGCCGAATCCATCGAGCCGCTCGAGCAGGTGCTCGCCAGGTATCCGCGCTCCAAGTGGGTGGACGACGCGCTGTGGTTCTTGGGCCTGGCGCACTACCTCAGCGGCCACTGGGACAAGGCCCGGACGCAGCTCGAGCTGCTGGCCAAGCGCGGCGGCGCGCTGGAGGCCGGCAAGGGGCAGTACTGGCTCGCCCGCATCGATGAGCGAGAGGGCAAGGCGCAGGACGCTCGCGCCGGCTACCTGGCGCTCATCAAGCGCTGGCCGTTCTCCTGGTACGCGCTCCTGGCGCGCGCGCGGCTGCGCGCCGCCGGGGTCACCGTGGGCCCCTTTGGCGCGGACGCGGTGGTCCCCAAGGGACCTCGCTTCGAGACCTCCGTCGATGAGGACCTGGCCAAGGACCCGCTCATCCGCCGCACCGATGAGCTGACCGAAGCTGGCCTGGGCGTGGAGGCCGGCTTCGAGCTGGAGCGCGGGGAGCGGGCCTTCCTTGGCCGCGCCGGCCGCGGGCCGGGCCTTGCGTTCCTGATGGACCGATATCGCAAGGCGGGCAACTTCAACCGTCCGTGGATGCTGGGCGTGGTGCATGGCGGCGGCGCGCTCAATGGCCCCGCCGAGGGCACCGCCCGCGCCTGGTGGCAGCACGCCTATCCCGAGGCGTACAAGGACCTGGTCGACAAGTACCGAGGCGTGGGCAAGAACCCGGTGGGCTACCTGCACGCCATCATGCGCAAGGAGAGCGGCTTTGATCCGCAGACTTTGTCCTACGCGGATGCGCAGGGCCTCTTGCAGATGATCCCGGCGACCACGCAGCGTGTGGCCGAGAAGCTCGGCCTGCCCTACGACCCAGGCCGCCTCTATGATCCGGATTTCAACATCCACACAGGCTCCTGGTACATTGGCAATCTCCTGCACAAGTTCAAGGACCAGATCCCGCTGGGCGCTGGCGCCTTCAACAGCGGCCCGCGTCCGGTGATGCGCTGGTGTGATCAGAACGGGGATCGTGAGCTCGACGAGTTCGTGGAGCTGGTCAGCTACACGCAGACGCGCGAGTACATGAAGAAGGTCACCGAGAACTACGCCCGCTACCGTTACCTCCTGCTCGGCGAGATCTACGACCTGCCGCTCGCGGTGGACAAGGCCTACCGCAAAGACGACCTGACGTACTGACCCCAGCGCCAAGGCGAGCTGCGCCCAGCGCACACGCGCTGACACGTCGACGCTGCGCGGCAAGCGCAAGATCTGTACGACCGAGCCCGCGAAGGTAAGCACCGGCACCCCGGCGCCAACGCCCGCGCGCCGATGTGTCTGCACCCATGCCAAGCCCACGATGGTTGCGACGCGCGCATTGCAGCCATCGCGCGACCGGCCAGCTCGCGTGACGAAGATGTTGAGCAGCCGCGGAGATCTCCTGGGCTACCGTCTGGACGCGCCGCGCGCGCTTCCGTCCTTGCCGTGGCGCGCTGGAATGCCTGCTATCAACCGTATGAGGGAGTGAGTCATGGGCCGATCCGTTTCTTCGCGACTGACGTTCTTCTTGGGACTCTCGCTCGCCGTGCAGGGCTCCGCCTGCGCGCTCGAGGGCGTCGATGAGCAAGACCTGGCCACGAGCCAGGCTGAGATCGTCAGGGGGGCACCAACACCACGATCGCCGCCAACCCGTGGCAGGTCGCGCTGACCAGCGTCTCTGGTTCGCAGTTCTGCGGTGGCTCCATCCTCAACGCGCGCTGGGTGCTCACCGCGCAGCACTGCGTGGCCGGCGGCGACGCCAACATGCGCGTGGTCGCGGGCATCACCCGCATCAGCCAGCAGTCCACCGGGCAGATCCGCACCATCGACAGCGTGCTGACCTTCCCCGGCTACACCGACGCCTCCGCGGGCAAGGACGTGGCGCTGGTCCACCTGAGCGCGCCGCTGGATCTGTCCGGCGCCAACGCCAAGGCCATCGCGATGGTCACCCCGGCTGATGCGTCAGCCGGCGCCACCAACCCGGGCGTGACCACCACCGTCACCGGCTGGGGGACCCTGTCCTCTGGCGGCTCGTCTCCGGACATCCTGCAGACGGTGAACGTGCCGGCGGTCTCCAACGCGCAGGCCAGCACGGCGTATGGCCAGACCATCACCGCGGACCAGCTCGCCGCGGGCGTCATGGGAGTTGGCGGCAAGGACTCTTGCCAGGGTGACAGCGGCGGGCCGCTGACCGTGAGCGTGGGCAACGTGCGCAAGCTCGCGGGGGTGGTGAGCTGGGGCCAGGGCTGCGCGCTGCCCAACTACCCGGGCCTGTACGCGCGCGTGTCCTCGTTCCAGACGTGGCTGGCGGCGCGCGCCAACGGCGTCTTCGCGACGCTGCAGTCGCTGACCGCGCTGTCGGGCGCGGCCAGCTCGTTCACCCACCGCACGGTCACCGTGCCGGCCGGCGCGCTCAGCCTCAGCGTGGTGGTGCGCGGCGGCACCGGCGACTCTGACCTCTATGTCCGCCGCGGCAGCGCGCCGACCACCGCCACCTACGACTGCCGCCCGTACCAGGGCGGCAACTACGAGTTCTGCACGTTCACCGCGCCGGCCTCGGGCACCTGGTACATCTCGCTGCGCGGCTACTCCGCGTACTCCGGCGTGGCGCTCACCACGTCGGTGGTCACGCCGTAGCTCGCGCCAGCGCGGAGCGCCGTAGCTCGCGCCAGGCTACGAGTCGTAGCCGGTGACGTACGGCAGCACGAGCACGTTGCCATCCGGGTACAAGAGCACCATGTAGTGGTTGAACTCGTGGCAGTTGTGGCACGGCACCTCGCTGGTGATCACCCAGCCCTGCGGGGTGGTGCCGCTGACGTTGGCGCTGACCGCCTGCGCCACGCCAGGGCCGCCGGCCGAGCACGACGTGGAGAACGGCAGCGACTGCTGGATCTCCGCGGCGGTCAACACCGTGCCGTCAGAGAAGAAGTACCCGCCGAGGTCCTGGCTCTGCGCGATGACCTCGGTGACCACCGACTCCAGCGTCGCCGGCTGCGCCAGGCACACCGGCAGCGAGTACAGCCACGCCGGGGCGGTCAGGCTGCACCAGTCGCCGCCGTTGCGCGCGCCCGCGTTGAACGTGGCGATCGCGGGATCGAGCGCGCTGGGATCCTCGGGGTTGAGCGATAGTGGCTGCGGATTGGGGCACGTGCAGCCAGCGCCGCTGCAGGCGCCGCTGACCGAGAACGGCCCGACGGTGCTCTTCAGCGCGCCGCGCACCAGGATGCGGTACGAGCCGGGCGTGAGCGAGCGCACCAGGCGAGACCACGGCGGCGTGGGGCCGTTGTTGTTGCTGGCCACGGCGGTGCCCCAGCTCCCGTTGGTCTGCTGGCGGTACAGCGCGAGCACGGTGTCCACCGCCGGGCCGCCAGCGACGGGCGCGGTGGTGAAGGTGAGGTCTGCGTTCTGCGCCAGCGAGAAGTGCCAGGCGTGGTAGCCCTCGGCGCTGGTCAAGGTGGCCGAGTACGAGGCGCCAAACGCGAGCGCGCCGTGGTTGACCGGATTGGCGGCGGTGACCAGCTCGCTGGAGGAGGTCTCCAGGGCCGGGGCGCTCTCGGTGGCGCAAGCCGCGCAGGACAGGAGCAGGAGCAGCAGGGTTGTGCGAGATATCATGCCTTCTCGTACCTGGTACCCCCATCGAATTACAAGCAGCATGAAGTAACGTCCTCGTCGCTGGAACGTGTCGATCCGACCCTGCTGTGCTGCGCCGTCACACCGCGTGTTCACACCGCAAGGCAGCTCACCAGCCGGGCGACTCGAGCAGGTCACTCCGAGCCTTCACCTGGCCTCGGCTCGCATCTTGATCTTGCGCGCGGCGCCCACCAGGGTGCGCAGGCGATACGTGTCGCGTGCCTGGCCAGCTCGATCAGGCGACCGGAGTGGAGATAGCGCTCGTTGTCCATCACGCTGCGTAGCTGCTGCTGCCACGGCGCGAGCCCGTCGGGTTTACGCTGTGATCATGGCCGAGGGCGCGGATCGGGCGGCCATCCAGCGCAGCTCTTGCGCGCCAGGGTCTCGTCAGTTCCACAGGCCGTTGGAGGAGTCCACCAGCCGATTGAACTTGGAGATGATCTGCTCCATCGAGCCAGCGCCGGACTCCGGGGCCTTGTGGTGATCGCGGAAGCCGCGGCCCAGCTCCTTGATTTCGGTGGCCAGATCATCGGCGTAGCCGATGAATGAGCTCCAGCTCACGACCTTGTCGGCCTCCGCCTGGTTGCCAGCGGTCCAAGCCTGCAAGTCTGCGAAGGCGGAGGTGAACGAGGTGATGGCTGGCGTCACCTTGGCCAGCTCCATCGGGTCCGCGGCGCCAAGCTCGCGCACCATCAGGCCCGCCGCGCGCATCAGGCTTCGCTGATGCCAGCGCGCCTTCTTTCCCTCGGTCTTCTCCAGCGTAGCCAGGTCCTTGACCGCCAGCTCATCCTGCAGCTTGTCCAGCGCCGCGCTTAGCTGATGGCTGGCCGCATCGAACCCGTCGAACCCGTCGAGCAGCGGCTTGTGCAAGGCCTTTCCTTGCGCGAGCTGATCGTCCTTGTAGTCGCCGTGCTCGTAGTACGCGGCTGCCTTCTTGGTCACCTCCATCACCCCATCGATCGCCTTCTGGTACGCCGCGCCAGCCGCGTCGATCTCCACGAGCTTGGGCGCGCTTTGCAGCGCGCTGGCCAGGCCGCCGTCCCTCTTGAAGCACTCGTAGCCGTAGGTGGTCTCGCGAGAGACCTCGATGACACCCTGACCAGCAGAGCCAAGGACCGGCCCTTTGTCGCGCGCCGCCCAGCCCAGATAGCGCTCCCGGCTGTAGCGTACGGCCGGGTTCACGTGGTTGAGGCACGCCACGTAGATGTTGAGCTTGGTCGTGAGCTGCTGCTCCGCGGCAGCTCCGGCGCCAGCGCTCTCCGCGGGAGACGAGGTGGACGACGAGCCCTGGCAGCCGGCCAGCGCCAGCGCCGCTGCGAATAGCAGGGAGCGCCGGGCCAACCCCGCATCTGCGCGGGCCTGCTCGAGGCACCTGGTACGCGAAAAGCCCGAGGAAGAAGGACCAAGGAGGACGAGAGAGAACGGAAAAGAAGGTCGCTGCATGCCCCCTTGACGGGGCCCAGCTCCTACCGTCTCACACCTTTTTTCTCTGCTCGCCACCCAGTGGTGGCGCCTGACCAGCACTCCCTCCCTCGCGGAGGCTCGAGCGCCCAGGAGCTTGGATGTGCATTTCCTTGAGACGGTCCGCTCCGGGGTCCGTCATCGGGGAAACCCCTCGAGGAGCTCATGTCGACCATCGCGTTTCCCGCTCTCATCCTGTTCGCCACGTTTGGCTTCCTGATCGTCTCGCGGCGGCGACTGAACCAGCAGCTTGCCCACCTCCAGGTGGGCGCGGTGACCGCCCGGCTGGGCCTGCAGCTGATCGAGGGCGCGCCAGCGCACAACCTCGCTACCCAGTCCGTCCAGCCCGAGGCGCAGAACCTGGGCTCTGCCCGGGGCTTCCTCAAGCAGATGGCCGCCACGCAGGTGGGCGGCACGCTCGGCGAGACCAAGATCTATGCAGTGGGGCGACCGCACGGCCTGCAAGCCGAGCTGATGCTGTACTGCCGCCAGCACCTGCAGCCCGGATTTGACAGCTTGACCACCACCACCTGGCACGATCTGCGGCTGACCGTGCATGCGCCGCACGCGCTGCCGGCGTTCGACCTGCGGCTGCGTCACGAGACGCCGGGGCTGCCGACGCGGCGAGGCCCCGATGGCCTCGCGCTGCCGGAGCGGCGGTTGCCAGATCCCGCGCTCGCCGAGCGCTACCTGCTGACCACCGCGGACCCAACCTTGCCGGTCCGCATCGCCAGCGCGCTGGCCGCGCTGCAGCTCCTGTCGTACGTGCATATCACCGGGTCGGGCAACCAGGTCTCCTTCGCGATGACGCCGATCTCGGTGATGAGCTCGGCGCCCGCCTTCGAGCAGATCTTGCACGCGCTGACCCAGATCGCCGCGGCGCTCAGCGGGGCTGCTCACGCGAGGCCCGCGGCCCCCGCGCGGTGACGCGCGTGCGCGCCACGGCATCTGCGGATCTCGCGGACGGCCCTCGCGCGGTACCATGGGTCCATGGAGCTAGCCTGCCTGGGCGATGAGACCATCACCGCGCTGCTGGAGGGCCGCCTCGCTGGCGCGCGCGGGGACGTGACCCGCGCGCACCTGGCGAGCTGCGCGGACTGCCGCCAGCTAGTGGCGGCGGCGGTGGCCGCGCTGCCGGTGGCGAGCACGGCGGCCTTGGACGCGCGCGGCTCCGCACCATCGTGCAGCGGTGGGTCATCGGAGACGCTGGCGCCGGGGGCGCTGCTGGCTGGCAAGTACCGCATCGAGCGAGCGCTAGGAGAAGGCGGCATGGGGCGCGTGATGGTGGCGCGGCAGCTCGGGCTCGACCGTCTGGTGGCGATCAAGTTTCTGCAGCCGGAGCTGGCGCGCGACCCGCTGGCGCTGCAGCGCTTCCACCGCGAAGCCAAGCTGGCGGCCGCGCTGCACAGTGAGCACGTGGTGCGCGTGCATGACTTCGGGGAGGGGCCCGGCGGCGAGCCGTACCTCGTGATGGAGTTGCTCGAGGGCGAGGACCTCGCCGCGGTGGTGGCGCGTGGCCCGGTGAGTCCGGTACACGCGGTGGCGTGGATCCGCGCCGCCACCGAGGCGGTCGCCGAGGCCCACGCGCTGGGCATGGTGCATCGCGACCTCAAGCCATCCAACCTGTTTCTCACCCGCGCCGGCCGGATCAAGGTCCTCGACTTCGGGTTGGCCAAGCTGGTTCCCACCGCCGACGTGTCGACGTACAGCGGCGCGGGGCGAGGCGTCAGCGTGACGACCCACACCGGGGTGATCCTCGGCTCGCCCCACTACATGGCGCCGGAGCAGATCCTCGGCGCGCGCCAGGTCGACGCGCGCGCCGACCTGTGGTCGCTGGGCGCGACGCTCTTTCACCTGCTGCGCGGGTTCCCGCCGTTCGCGGCGAACACGCTGGACTCGGTGTTCGCCAGCATCCTGTCCGGATGGCTGCCGCCATTCGACGGAGTCGCGCCGCCGCTTGCCGCCATCATCCGCCGCGCGCTCGCGCGCGAGCCAGCGGCGCGCTTCACCAGCGCGGGCGAGCTGCTGCACGCGCTCGACGGCGCCGCCGCCGAGCTGGGCCGGGCGGCGCTGCCACCAGCGCCAGCTCCTGCCGCGTCGCCACGGCGCAGGCCGCTGGCGCTCGCTGGCGCCAGCCTGGCCGCCGCGGTCGCGGTGGCAGCCGTCGCGTGGTGGCCGCGCAGGCCCGCCGCGCCGACGACGACCGAAGGAGGAGCGCCGCCGCTCCCGGTGGCAGCGCCGCAGCGTTCCGCTCAGCCAGCCGCGCCGACGATGCCCGCTCCGGAGACCACCGCTCCGCCTGCTCCGCCGACGTCCGCGCCAACCGCGCCGTCCGCGCCGTCCGCGCCGTCCGCGCCAACCGCGTCAACCACGCCAGCGAGCTCCGGCGCCTCGCTCGACAACCTGGACCAGGCGCGCGTGCAGTCGCGGCTGGCAAACCTGGGCTGGCAGACCACGATGACCGCGCACGACTCCTTCCCTGGCTGCGAGCACACGCGGATGGTCGTGGAGAAGAAGGGCGCACCAGGTGCCGACGTGTTTCTGCTGGACTGCAGCTCCCCGGCGATGGCGGCGAGCGAGCTGGCGCGTCTGCGCCGAGGCTTCCCGCAGGCCTGGTTCTCGCTCGACGGCGCGCGCCTGCTCATGGTCTCGAGGGACAAGGAGCGACTGTCCCGCGCGCTGGCCGAGGCGCTGCAAGAGCCGTGAGCTCGCAGCGGCACGGCGTGCAGCCAGCGCGCCGCGCCGATCGTGGCCTGGCCGCTATCGGCGAAACGCGCGGCCAAGGCTCACGTCCAGCCGGCTGCGCACGAACGCCAGCAGGCTGTCCGCCTCGTCCTGCCGCACCCCGAGCGCGCCCACCAGCCGCTCGCGGATGCCCGCAAGCAGGCGCTGCCGCGCCGCGGCCAGCATGCGCGCACCCGTGGCGCGGCTCTTACCGACGGCGAGGCCGACCTGATCAATCGATAACCCGTCCACGTAGTGCATCTTGAGCAGCGCGCGCGGCTCGCCATCGAGGCTCTCCAGCGCGTCCTGCACCGCGCGGCTCACCACCTCGCCATACGCGCGCTTCCAGTACCCCAGCTCAGGCGACACCACACCGGGTTCGAGCTCCTCGCGCACCGGCTCGTGCTGGCGCGCGCCGCGCCACAGATCGCGCGCCACTCGCACCGCGGTCACGCGGATCCACCCCCCCAGCGAGCCCCGGCCCGAGTAGGTCGCGATGCGCGGCGACCGGCCGGGCTCGGCCACCAGGAGCCGCGCGCGCACGCGCTGCGCGACCTCGCTGACCTCCTCGGCGTTATGCGCGACCCCGGCGGCGTACTCGCGGATGCGCGTGAGGTGCTCGCGCTCCAGCGTGACCAGCGCCTCGGGGCACCCGCGGGCGCAGGCGCAGGCCAGGTACAGATCCGCGGCGTGCAGCGCCGCCAGGTCTTCCTCCGTGGCGCGGACCGCGCGCACGTGCGCCAGGAACTCGGCGTCTGTTAGCCAGGCCGCGGGATACACCGCGCGGGCGCGCTCGAGCACGGCAGACTCACTCATGCCGGCATGGTAGCTCAGCGGAAGAAGCTAGTACCCCCGCCGTCTGCGGGAGCAACTTCAGCGACGTCTGGTCGGCGGCACCATCGCCGCGCCGCTGGCCGCGCTCTTGGGCTCGCGGGCGTCGCGCTCGTGCTCCGAGGACGCCCTGGCAGCATCCAGCAGCGCCAGCGCGCGCGGCGTATGCACCGGCTGCCGCGTGGCGCGCAGCGCCAGCGCCGCCGACAGCATGGCGCCCAGCCCGCCCAGCACCAGCCACAGGGCAGAGAGGACACCCTCGCGACGGCCTGGTGCAGAGTTCACCGGCGCAGAGTTCACAGGCGCAGAGATCGAAGGCGCCGAAGTCACCGGCAGCGAGGGCTCCACCCGCGCGGCCCCGGGCTCCCCGTAGATCAGCACCCCCGTCGCGGTGGCCGGAGCCACGCGCAAGCTCGGCGACACCCCATGCACCGGGCAGCCGGCGAGCACCGCCAGGTTCTGGTAGGGACCGCCCTCGCGCTG
>JADJJK010000070.1 GCA_016706545.1 Myxococcales bacterium | reverse complement strand
CCACCCGGAACGAGCGCGCCAGCGCCTGGGCGAGCTGCTCCACCAGCGCCAGCACGTCCAGGTGCGGGCGACCGCGCAGCGCCACCGCCAGCTCGTCGTCAGCCACCCGCGCCACCACCAGCTCTCCATCCCAGTGCTCGGGCTCCACCCCGGCGCAGCCGCGGCGGTCGGCGCGCAGGCAGCGCGGGCAACCGGCGCCGAGCGCGACATGTTCGATGACCCGCGCGATGGCCGCGAGGAGGACCGCGTCGTCGGCCGCGCCCAGCGAGTCCTTGATGCGCGCGATGCCAAGATCGATCGAGACGACCGAGACCCACGGCCCGTGCTCGGCCGCCGCGCGCGCCAGGTAGCGCCGCAAGAACTCGCGGTTGGGCAGGCCGGTGGCCTCGTCGTAGAACGCCAGGCGAATGATCTCCTGCTCGGCCACCCGCATGGCGGTGACGTCCTGGGTGGCGCCAAACAAGGAGCCGGCGGGCCCCGCCGGGTCCGGCTCCGCGTCCTGATGCACCTGGCGCAGGCTGCCGTCTGGCAGGATCACGCGGTAGTCGAGCTGATGCGCCTGCGGGCGCTGCATCGCCTCCGCCACGCGCGCGAGGTCGTCCGGATGCACCATGGACAGCAGATCCATGGTCTGCGGGCGAGACCCTGCGCCGCGGCCCGACGGCATGACGCCAAAGACCACCAGCGGATCGCTGGCCCAGACGAACCGGCCGTCGCGCATCCGCCAGTGAACCACTCTGGCGAGCCGCTGCGCGCGCGCCAGCCGGCGCGCGGACTCCTGGGCATCCTGAAACGCCGCCGCGGCGCGCAGCATGTACCGGATCCGATGACCCAGGAGCGGTAGGGTCAGCGGCTTGAGCAAGAAGTCCGAGGCGCCCAGCTCGAAGGCGCGCTCGATGGCGTCGACGTCGCCCTTGGTGGTCATCACCATGATCGGGGTCACCGCGCCCGCGGTGCGCTGGCGCACGCGGCGGATCACCTCGTAGCCGTCGAGCCGCGGCATGCAAAGGTCCAGCAGCATCGCCTCGGGCCGATGCATCGCTTGAAGGTGCAGCGCCTCGTCGCCGTCGCTCGCCTCGAGCACGACGAACCCGGCGACCTCCAGGACCTCCCGCGCCAGCCATCGGGTCGCCTGATCATCGTCCACCACCAGCACCAGCGGCGCGGGCGGCCTAGACATTCGGGCTCCCCGCCGCAAAGTCCAGCGGCAGCCTGAGCTCCGAGCTCACCGCGGCCACCGCGGCCTGGTGCGCGCGCAGCAGCAGGTCGATGGCGCTCGACACCTCCAGGAGGCGCTCGCGCTTGGCCAGGTGCTCGATCCCTCCCGCCACCTGTGACAGCGCGGCGAGGCCGAGGTTGCCGCTCGAGCCCTTGACCTCGTGAGCCGTGCGCATCACCGCCGCGGCGTCGCCGGTGCTGGCGGCGTTGACGATCGCCTGCACCTGCGCCGGCGAGTGATCGAGGAACATGCGCAGGAGCTGGTCTGCCAGATCGGGACGGCCCGGCCGCTGCAGGGCGCGGATCTCTTCCAGGATCTGTCGATCCAGCACCACCACCGACGGGGCCGCAGCGTCCGGCCAGAGCGGGAGCAGCGCCGAGGTCCGCGCTGACACGCGCTCACGCGCTCGAGAGGCTGCGCGCTCAACGGCTCGCTTCGCCGCCCGTTCCCCGGCTCGTTCCCTGGCTCGTTCCGCAGCTCGCCCGAGGCGCGCCCCGAGGCGCTCGCTGCTCCGTTCCCTGCCTCGTTCGCTGGCTCGTTTCCTGGCTCGTTCCCTGGCTCGCCCGCCGCGTTGCCCGCCGCGTTGCCCGCCGCGTTCCCTGGCTCGCCCGCCTCGATCCCCTGCTCGCTGCCCCGGTCGCTCAGCGCCGCCGCCGGCGCTCCCGCGGCGGCGGGACCCTCGCGGTCCGAGCCCTGGACCACGAGCTGGTGGCTGCGCCAACGAGGCACCGGCAGCGACTGTGCGGCCTGGCCCACCGTGGGCGTCACCACCTGGAGCCGTGTACTTGCCTGCAGCTCCGCCTGCACCGTCCCAGGCCCTGCTGAGCGAGCCGCGTCCTCGTCGCCGGCGCTCGAGGAGCCAGGCGAGCGCGGCGCCTCGGCGAGCGCGGGCGGCGTCGAGCTGCCGGGCACCGACGCCGCGAGCTTCGCCGCCGCCGCCGTGGCGCTCCCCTGCGTCCAGCTCGGGCGCTGAGGTGACCCGGACGAGCATGGCCAGGAGCTGGTGGCGCTGAAAAGGCTTGGACAGAAACTCATCCATGCCCGCCGCGTAGCAGGCCTGCCGGTCCTCATCCGAGGCGTTCGCGGTCAGCGCGACGATCGGGATCCGCGGCGCGCCGTCGGCCTCGCGGCGCCTGAGCTCGCGCGTGGACTCGAACCCGTCCATCACCGGCATCTGGCAGTCCATCAAGATCAGATCGAAGTCTTCCCTGGCCAGCGCCTCCAGCACCTGCCGGCCATCGGCCACGCACTCCGCCGAGCAGCCCAGGTCGGTCAGCATGCCCATGGTGACCTCCTGGTTTATCAGGTTGTCCTCGGCCACCAGCACGCGCAGCCCCAGCGTGCGCGCGGCCGAGGCGCTGATGGGCCGAGACTGCCGCACCCGCGCCGGTGAGGCGATCCCGAAGGCCTGCCGCAGCGCGCCGATGAGGCGCCAGCGCCGAACAGGCTTCTGCAGCTCCACCGCGCCGCGCCCCCGGTGTTGCTCATCGCCCTCGCGGGTCAGCGCGATCCAGGGCGGCGACGCCCCTGACTCCACCGGCCACGGGACGTGGAGCGCGGACAGCACCACCTGGTGCGCCGCGCCCGCGTCGAGCGCGGCGCTGGCGCAGACCTGGCCTGCCTCCACCGTCCTCACCGAGTCGCAGATCATCCCCAGCGCGGTCAGGTGCTCCGCCAGCACCTTGCGCACCGGCGCGCACGGCTCGACGATGAGCGCGCGCTTGCCCACCAGCGCGGCCATCGACGAGGGGCGCTCCTCCACCTGCGCCAACGTCGACCCCGCGCGGCGCAGGCGCAGCGTCACCGCGAACGTGGAGCCCTTGCCCACTTCGCTGTGGACCGTGATGTCGCCGTCCATGAGCACGCAGAGCTGCTTGACGATGGCCAGGCCAAGACCCGTCCCGCCGTAGCGCCGCGAGGTGGAGCCGTCCGCCTGGGCGAAGGCGTGAAACAGGCGCGGCAGCACCTCTGGCGCGATGCCGATGCCGCAGTCCGCCACGCTCAGCCGCACGTCGTGGTGCGTGTCATCTGCGCCGAGCTCTTCGTACGACACGGTGACGTGCCCGTGCTCGGTGAACTTGATGGCGTTGCCCACCAGGTTGGTCAAGATCTGGCGCAGGCGCCCCGGATCCCCGCACATCCGGGTGTCCGCGCTCGGCGGCACCACCGCCACCAGCTCCAGCCCCTTGACCTGCGCGGAGCGCGCCAGCAGCTCCACCGTGTCCTCGATGACGTCGCGCAGATCCAGCTCCAAGGTCTCCAGCTCCATGCGCCCAGCCTCGACCTTGGAGAAGTCGAGGATGTCGTTGATCACGGTCAGCAGGCTCAGCGCCGAGCGCTGGACGGTCTCCGTGAGCTTGCGCTGCCGCGGCGTCAGCTCGGTGGCCAGCAGCAGCTCGGCCATGCCCAGGACGCCGTTCATCGGCGTGCGGATCTCGTGGCTCATGTTGGCCAGAAACTCGCTCTTGGTGCGGCTGGCCGCGTCCGCGGTCTCCTTGGCCTGGGTCAAGAGCTGGTTTGAGCTCTCCAGATCCTTCATCGCGCGGGTCAAGGCCTCGGTGCGCAGGCGGACCTTGTCTTCGAGCATGGACGCGGCCTGGAACAGCGAGAAGCCCCCGCCTTGCAGGTTCATGTCGCGCTCCACGCGCTGCATGAGCTTGGAGTTGATGAGGGTGAGCTTGGCGACTTCTCGCTGCAGCTCTTCGATGGTCTTGCTCGACATCGACCGCGCTACCTGCCGCCGATCGCGACCCCGGTGAAGGTCTGGTTCACGTGCATCGCGTTGTACTGTTCGCCGTAGGTGGCGAAGCCGATCACGTTGTTGGCGACGAAGATCTCGCCGATGCGTTCGCGGAGGCCGCGCTGGCAGGTCTCCAGATAGCGCAGGACGCAATCACAGCCGAGCACTAGGACCGGCGGCCCGATCTCCTTGCGCACCGAGGCGAACGCCTCTTCCAGGTTGCGCACCATGTCCACGCCTTGCGCCACCGTCAGCACGATGCCCTCGTCGATGGCGCAGAAGAAGGTGAGGCTCTCGTCCTCGTTCACCTTCTGGATCGAACGCACGTAGATCGCGTTGCCCACGCTCACCACCACCGGGTAGGTGGCAAAGATGAAGGGCGTGAGCTTGTCGACCTCCAGGCCCACCAGCCGCGCGTACTCACGCCCCGCCGGCTCCCCGTTGATCTCGGTGACCAGGCGCCGCGCCGGATCTGCGCCGGTGATCACCATCTTCTGATCCGAGGCCAAGAAGTGCTCGGTCTTGAACACGCGGAACGGCAGCTTGGTATGCACCAGCGTGAACAGGGCGCAGTCCGTGTGGAAGGCGCCGTGGTGATAAACGTGGGTAGTCGCAAACCGGGTGCCGTCCCCAGCCGAGCCCCCGAAGACCTGGATGTCAGGCAGCCGGGAATAGATCGAGCTGACCAGCACCTCCTCCTGCATCGACAGCCCGTCGATGAGCAGGAAGCCAAAGCAGGTGTCGCTGTGGGGCGAGAACCCCATCCGGCGCAGCCCTTCGAGCGCGCGCTCGGCCGCGGCCTCACCGCGGCCAAGGGTCAGGCTGCCGAGCTCGTCGATGCGCTCGGTCACCACGTGAAGATCGTCGCCGCTGATCGAGACGCCGGTGAGCGTGCCCTCGAGGTAGCCCATGGGCGTGATCTCCGCCGCCGTGGTGCAGCCGATGAGCGCCGCGTCGGCACCAAACAGCTCGCGCAGCGCCTGGCCGAGCGACTCGCGGTCGTACTGCGGGGCGCAATAGAACAGCGTACACACGGCGGCCGGGTCGTAGACCGCCGCGTGGAGCTCGCGCGCCGCGACCCTGGGATCTTGCGCCGTCGACGCGCCGCGCTTGACGTGAATCGCCATGCTTAACGCCATCGACCGCACACCAGGGTCTTTCCAGTCCCGGTCTGTCCAGAGCTCGACGCGGCGCGCCACCGACCGGTCAGCGTGGGGGCCCGTGCCGGACCTAGGCCCCCGGCCACCACGCTCACGCCTGGCTAGACGGTCACTTGGGGGGATCTCCCAGGGGGCGAGGAGGGAGAGCCCCAGCCGATCGGGGTCTCGCGCCGCCAGTGGACGACAGACCTCACCGACCCAACCCGCTGTTATTGCTTGATCAGGTGCCCGGTAAGACCTGGCATCCGATGTGAAATATCAACCTCCCATGAACACGCGTCCCGTTTGCCAGACCCTCGCTGCGAGCCTTGTCGGCGCCTTGACGATGGCCGGTTGCGTCACCGATCAGCCAACCCTCGGCACGACCGCCAACGAGTCGTTCGAGGAATTCAAGGCCCGGACCTACCGCGAGCCGTTCGCTGACGGCGTGTACATCATCGACGGCGACACCCCGGTGGCAAACGACGCCGAGCTGTATCGGATCTGGGATGCCCGGCAGCGCGGCGCGCTGGCCGTCTACTACATCAACAACACCGACATCAAGTGGACCGCCACCCAGAAGCTGAACCTGACCTACTGCATCAGCAACGCCTTCGGCGCCAACAAGGCGGCGATGATCGCGGCGATGCGCGACGCCACGGAGCTTGGCTGGGAGAAGTTCGCGGACGTCAACTTCAAGTACGTCGCCACCGAAGACGCGAACTGCACGAACGCCAACCCCAACGTGCTGTTTGACGTCAACCCGGTCAACGCCAACGGCCAGTACCTGGCGCGCGCGTTCTTCCCCAACTCCGCGCGCGTCGAGCGCAACGTGCTGGTCGACGCCAGCTCGTTCTCGCCGACCTTGACCATCCCGCTCAAGGGCATCATGGCGCACGAGCTGGGCCACACGCTGGGCTTCCGGCATGAGCACATCCGCCCCACTGGCACGCCGTGCGCCGAGGGCACCGAGTTCCGCGGCCTCACCGCGTACGACCAGGCGTCCGTGATGCACTACCCGCAGTGCAACGGCGTCGCCACCAGCACCCTCGCCTTCACCACGCTCGATCAGCAAGGCGTGGCCGCGCTGTACGGCGCCATCGTCGCCGCGCCGGTGGCGCAGTTCACCGCGCCGGCGCTCAACGCCACGGTCGGCCCGGCCTTCACGGTGGAGACCTCGATCGTCGGCACCGACGTGACCAAGGTCGAGCTGTACATCGACAACGTGCTCAAGGCCACCGCGACGGCGGCGCCCTACAGCTTCCCGCTCACCGGGATCACCGCGGGCGCGCACGCCCTGCAGATCAAGGCCTACGACACCCGTGACCACGTGACCACCGAGAACCGCTCGGTCACCGTCTCCGGTGGCGGCGGCGGCGGTGGCGGCGGTGGTGGCGGCGGCGGCGGCGGCGGGGATGGCGGCGGCGACGACTCGGAGATCACTGGCGGGTGCTCCACCTCCGGCGCCGGCTCCTCGCTGACCATCAGCCTCTTGCTCGGCCTGTTCCTGGTTCGCCGCCGGCGCAACCGCTAACGCTAACGCCACGCTCGCGACGCGCTCACACGGCCCGGCCCCAACGCCGGGCCGTCTTGCGTTTCGGCCCTCGCGGGTTCCGCCGGCATCGGCCCGCATCTGCCGGCATCGGCCCGCATCCGCCGGCATCGGCCCGCATCGGGCCTTCATCACGCGCTCGAGCCGTCCCGCGCGTTTCGCTTGGGCCCTCGTCACGCCTTCATCACGCTCTCGGGATGAGCCCTCTTGCGCGTTTCCGCCGCGCACGCGGTCTGGCGCGCACCCGGTCTGGCGCGCGCCGCAGCGTAGCTGCGCGCTGCTGCCGCGGCGTCAGATCACGAAGCGGACGACGATGGCGAGCGTCAGAGCTGCAACGGCAGCGACCATGGTGCCCAGCGTCACTTCACGCTGAGCGGGGGCTGTTCTGGGGGTCACGAGGCGCAGTCTTGCTCAAACCAAAAAAGAGTCAAGGTTTCGACGAGAGTTCCGAGGTTTGTCGAGAAGTCTCGATGGCTTCGACGCGCAAAATAGCAGGCTGCCAACGAGCCCTTGGCAAGTCGTTGAAACCTGCGCCAGAGATGCATTTCGGATACCGCAGGTCGTTGAAACCCTTGCCGGTCACTCCGCCAACCTGCCCGGCACGTTCATAGGACAACGTCCGGAGACGTCAGGCAAACGTCGAGCAAACCTCGGGCGACCTCGCGCAAATTTCGGGCAGTTCCTGGCCAGCTATCGGCTAGCTGTCGGCCAGATCTCGGCCAGATCTCGGTCAGCTCTCGGCCGATGACCGGCGAGATCTGCCGTGCGCAAGCTCACTCCCAGGAGATGTCCATCGACTCGTCGTCGCCCATTGCTTTTTCCAGCAAGGCGATGAGCTCCGGATCCGCGCCGTTGTCCGAGAGCAGCTCGAGCGTGTCACGATCGATGAAGTAGTCCTGATCGTCCTCGTGCTCTTCCTCGAGTTGCTCGACGAGGAAGCTCAGATGGGCTGCAGTGATCTCCCCGATCTCATCGCCTGTATCAATGCGCAGAAGCCGCGGCATGCCCTGAGTCTGCCCAGCCAGACGACCACGGTCAACGCGGGCCTCCATCAAATCTCGACTCGCGTGTCGAAGAACCGACGCAACTGGGCGCCGCCTGGCCTTGCAACCGCGAGGTTAGATCGCCGAAGGCCGAGACAGATCGGCGACGTTGCAGCCGCCGAGCACGAGATCCAGCTCACGCGGGCCCTTGTCTCGCCAGAGCTGATACTCGGCCTCCGACACCGGGACGAGCTGGGCCACCGAGATCGGCGGTGGCCCGATGTCCAGCGGCAGCCTGAGCTTCCACGCCCGCGGGACCGTGATGTAGCCGTGTGGCAACTGGCGAGACCAGTCTCCGCCGCCGAGCACCCCCACCACGTCGCGCAGCATGGCCCCGGGCTCCGGAAAGAAGCCGCTGTCCATGACGTGGAAGGCGGTGTTGGCGATGATCTGGGCGCAGCGCTCATCATCCACGATGGAGCACAGCATCAGCTCCATGCGCGGCCGCTCTTGCTGAGGCCAGAGGTGGTTGCACAGGCCAATGGAGATGTACGTGGATTGCCCGCTGACCGGCGAGTTGCCGACGCGGGCCAGCTCCAACGAACGGTTGCCCCCGGCGTGCTGGTACGTCCGCGCAGAGTACGCGCCGAGCTGCTTGCGGATCAGCGCCTGGGCATGCCACGACAGCTCGAGGAACGCGGCCAGCGCCGGATTGCCGCGCGCCATCTCCAGCCAGCTCGGCTGCAGCTCCAGCGCGCGGCGCAGGTAGTTCTGCGCGATCACCTTGTGCCCAAGCTCCGCGTGCGCCACCGCGCCGCCCCACAGCGCCGTGGCCCCGTTGGCGCCAAGCCCGATGGCGCGATCGAACGCGCCGGCCGCGGCGTCGCGCTGGCCCAGGCACAGCCGGGCCTGGCCCAGCCCCTTCCACGCCGCCGCGTGCTGAGGGAACACGCGGATCGCGCCGTCGAATCGCTCCACCGCCTCCTCGAACCGCTGCTCCTGGAGCAACGCCATCCCTTCATTGGCCAGGGCGTCGGCGGCGAAGCGAGTCATCGGCGAAGCCACTTTACAATACCCACGCGCTGCCGTCTCGCTCCCGAGGTCCTGCCGTCCTGCGCGTCCTGCGCGTCCTGCCCGTCCTGCCCGTCCGGGGCGAACTTGCGCGGCGCTGCGCCTGATAGATAGATAGACAGATAGATGGAAGCGAATGGAGAGGGAGGGCGGCAGGCCGCAGGCCGTCAGGCTGTGGTTTCACAGCCCAGCTAGACGCCGATGCGCTCAGGCCCCGCGGATCAGCGCGCGCGCCACTCCCTGGCCAGCACGCTCATCCTCACCATGTCGTGCCAGCGACCGTCGTGGAAGTACTCCTCGCGCAGGAGCCCTTCCTCGACGAAGCCCAGGCGCTGGTAGATGCCCCGGCTGCGCAGGTTCTCCGAGAAGACCATGAGCCAGACCTTGTGCAGGCCCAGCTCGGAGAAGGCGCTGTCGAGCGCCCGGGAGATCGCGGCGCTGCCGTGTCCCCGTCCCATCTCGGCCCGCGCGGCGATCACCACCCCTAGCCGCCCCACCGCCGAGCGCTGGTGGATCTGATGGATCCCCACCTGCCCGAGGTAGCGGCCGTCCGGCTCGGCGAACACGCTCCACACCCGCTCCGAGGACGAGGTCATGGTGCGACGCACCCAGGCCAGCTCCTCCTCGCGGGACAGCGGCGCCCCGGAGAAGGCGGCCAGGTTGCCCACCACCGCTGGCTCGTTCACCCACGTCATGATGTTGTCAACGTCCTCTTCACACAACGGACGCAAGCGGATCGACATGCCGCCATTGTCGGCGGGAGCGGCGCCCAGGACAATCCGCTGATCTGGCACGATTGCGTGCCCAGGCCCTGCGGCATTCTCCTGCGTCGCTGGTATCATCCGCGTCCCAATGAGCGCCGGAGTTGGAGCAGACGTCGAAGCCCTTTGCTCGAAATGCGGGGACGTGTGGCACGTGGTGGTCGCCAAGGTTGGCGACCAGATCGCCAAGGTCCAATGCAAGGAGTGCGGCGCCTATCACCGGTACCGCTCCGGCGACAAGGTCGCCGGCAAGTCCAAGTCGCCCGCCGCGGCGCGGGTGGCCCGAGCGCCGCGCGCCCCCGTGGAGCGCTTCGAGAAGCCCGCGGTCGCCGCAGATCTGACGCGCGCCGTGCGCAAGTACAGCGCGCTGGAACGCTTCGCTGTTGGAGATCGCATCGATCACGAGGTGTTCGGGCAGGGCGTGGTGGAGCCCTCGCCGGAGCCTGGCAAGGTCATTGTGTTCTTCGCGGTGGGGCGCAAGGTGCTGGTGCAGGCCAAGGCACCCTCGGAGGCCGCCAACCGGCTGGAGCGGCCCAAGCCGTTTGATCACAGCAACGCGGCGGGCGGCAAGCGCGTCGGCGAGTCGTAGGCCACGTTCCAGGGCGACGCGCTCGGCCCAAGCCGCCACGGGAGCGGATCGGCCACCTGAGCACGACCTGCGCAAAGCTGGGCGTGTGACCGACGGGTCGCATGAGCATGACTCTGAAGAAACATCCCGTCTGCGCAACTGCTAGCAACACGATTGTCACCGCTGCGGCGCGGTGATGCCGCTGCCATGTCACCACCGGCGGTCAACCTTCTCCCCCGATGGTGCCGCCTGCGATCGAACTGACCGTCGTAGCCGTCGGCCCCGACGACCTCGAGCTTCGCCTAGTGGACGGTCTGCGACGTGAGGGGATCGCCATCCACATGGCCCTGGGGCCCACCTGGCCGCGCGCGGCAGAGCCGCTCGATCCGCGCCCGCCCGCCGTCGACAAGGTGGCCGAGGCCGCGGCCCGCCCGTCGCCACCAGCGGAGCCGCGCGAGCCCTCGCCACCAGCCGAGGCCCAAGGCAGCGCGCAGCCGCCCGCCTGTTACCTCTGGTTTCCAAAGGCGCTGTCGGCCGTCGAGCTGGCGAGCTGGTGCGCGGAGCTGGACCGCCAGACGCCGCGTCCTGGCGTCCTGGCGATCGCCGAGGCGTCCACGGTGGAGGACCTGCTGGCCGCCGGCGCCGATGACGCCGTGGCGCGCTCGATCTCCGAGCGCGAGCTGGTGGCGCGAGTCCGAGCCTTGCATCGCCGGGTCCGGCGCCGCACGCCGGAGGGCCAGCTCCGCCATGGAGCGCTCACCATAGACACGCTGGAGCGCACCGCCTGGATCGACGGCACGGTCGTCGGCATCACGCCCATCGAGCAGGCGGTGCTGGTGGCGCTCATCCGCGCGGGTGGCCGCGCGCTCACCCGGATGGCGCTGCTCGACGCGGCCTGGGGCGAGGGCGAGCTCGAGGTCAGCGAGCGCGCGGTGGACAACGTCGTCTTGCGCCTGCGCCGCAAGCTGCCGCGCCCCGACGTCATCGAGACGGTGCGCGGCGTGGGGTTTCGCCTGGCCTCGCCAGCGATCGACGTTCGCCGACGCGCCGGCGTCTGAGTCCAGCCGGTGAGCCAGCCGGTGAGCCAGCTCGAACGTGCGCTCGCGCCTGGCCGCCGCGAGTTCCGCCACGCGGCGAGGCCCGCTGCGCACAACGTCACCTGCTCGACACCGACGCGCGCGCGCATCAACGAATCCAAGCGCATCGCCGCTCACGTGTCTCTTCGCAACTGTTGCCGTGTGGTCACCGAGCGGCGCCGCCGGTGACAAAGGCAGCTCGTACGTTCTGCGCGCGCCACCGAAACCACGGCGCGTCGGAGTCACCAACGTGTCCTTGTTGCATCACGCTTCCTCTTACCTGGCCCTGACCCTTGGTGTCGTCGCCACGACGGGGTCGATAGCAGCACCAGCGGCACGCGCGGCGCAGAGCACGGCGCCGGCTCCTGCACCGGCAGCGACGCCTGCACCAGCACCTGCACCGGCGCCTACGCCTACGCCTGCGCCTGCACCAACGCCGGCACCCGCGACGGCGCCGGCACCAACGCCATCACCAGCGCCTGCACCTGCGCAGCCACCCGCTGCTACGCCTGCGCCCGCCACCACGCCTGCACCCGCGCCTACGCCCGCCACCACGCCTGCACCAGCACCGGCACCAGCTACCACGCCTGCACCAGCACCCGCCACCTCGCCCACGCCTGCCCCTGCACCGGCGCCACCGCCGACCTCGGAGACGCCAGCCCCTGCTCCCGCTGCAGCGTCCACTGGCACGTTGCAGGTGACGGCGATCGGCGCGGACACCGGCGCCGGGCTGTTCGCGGCCACCGTCAAGATCTATCGCGGCACCGTGCTGGTCACGGAGGCTGTCACCGATGACAGCGGCGCCACCTCGCTGCCGCTGCCCGCCGGCGACTACCGCATCGAGCTGTCCTACGACGGCTACGTCATGCAGGAGCGCACCGCCACCGTGGTCGCCGAGCGAGCGGTCAGCCGCGTGGCCGAGCTTGGCCTCGTCTCCGACGAGGCGCCCGCGGAGACCATCGAGATCTCCGGCAGCGTGGACACCCGCGAGGACTCGCCGGTGCTGGCGGAGCGCCGCGCCGCGGCGGTGGTGACCGACGCGGTCAGCGCCCAGCAGATCTCTCGCTCTCCGGACTCCAGCGCTGGCGATGCCGCCAAGCGCGCGGTGGGCGCCACGGTGCAAGACAACCGCTACGTGGTGATCCGCGGGCTCGGCGGTCGCTACAGCCTGACCTTGCTCAACGGCGTGCCGGTGCCGAGCCCGGATCCTGACATCCCGGCGGCGCCGCTCGACATCTTCCCGGCGTCGATGATCACGAACCTGACCATCTCCAAGACCTCGTCGCCCAGCTTGCCAGGCAACTTCGCGGGCGGCGCGCTGCAGATCGACACCCGCAGCTATCCGCGCGCGCGCTCGATCAAGACCAAGCTGGGGCTCGGCGTGGACAGCGCCGGCTCCTTTCGCTCTGTCGCCGGCGCCCCGGGCGGCGACCTCGACTTCCTGGGATACGACGACGGCTCCCGCGCGCTGCCCAGCGCGATCCGCGACGACCGCCTGGCGGACGCTACGCAGACCGGGGCGTTTCGCTCCAGCGCGTGGAAGCTGACCCCGCAGACGGCGATGCCAAACCTGAGCCTGGCCGCCACCATCGCGGACACGGTGCCGCTCGCCGGAGATCGGCTGGGCTACGTCGGCACCCTCAGCTACGGCTACGCCACGACCCAGCGCGCCGCGCACATCTCGCGCGTCGGCGAGTCCGATGGGGCCGATGGCTACCTGCCGTCGGTGCTGCAGCTCGACGAAGAGCTAGGCATCCGCCGCGCCAACCTCAGCGGGCTCCTCGCGACCAGCGTGCCGCTGGCCGAAGGTCACCAGGTCAACGCGCTCGTGCTCTACACCCACTCCGGGGAGAGCACCGCGAGCCAGGTCACCGGCACCGACAACAGCACCTCGCTCATCGAGCGCACCCGCCTGCGCTTCGTGGAGCGACAGCTCACCTTCGGCCAGCTCGTGGGCAAGGACAACCTGGCGCGCGAGCGCATCCAGCTCGACTGGCAAGGCAACGTGGCGCTGGTCTCGCAAGACGAACCGGACACCCGCGATCTGCTGCGCACCATGACCCCTGATGGCCTGGTGATCGACTCTGGCTCCGGCTCCTCGGAGCGCCTGTACAGCGAGCTGTCCGAGCTGACCGGCGGCGCCGGCTTCGGCCTGACCTTCCGCCTGGGCCGCCTGTCCAGCGTGCAGACCGGCGGCGCGTTGCACGCCAGCAGCCGCGACTACCAGACCCGCCGCTTCCACTTCGACCTGTCGAGCGCGCTCGCCCGCATGAGCCCCCAGGAGGCGCTCGACCCGACGAACGCCGGGCAAGGCCTGTCCCTGCGCGAGACCACCGTCCCCACCGACGGCTACACCGCCAGCCGGCTGGTGTCCTCGGCCTACGCCATGGCGGATCTCGCGGTGGGCCCAAAGCTCCGCCTGGTCGGCGGGCTGCGCGTGGAGCACAGCGCGCTGGAGGTGGGGCTATCGTCGAAGCTCTTCATGGCCGCGGCCACGCCGGCCACCGAGCGGAGCGACACCGCGCTCTTGCCCTCGCTCAACGCGGTCTACTCCGTCACCGGGGCGTCCAACGTGCGCGCGGCGCTGTCGTCCACCGTGGCGCGCGCCAACTTCCGGGAGATCGCGCCGGCGCTCTACTACGACTACGTGCGGCGCCGCGCCGTCGGCGGCAACGCCAACCTCGAGGAGACGCGCATCGACAACGCCGACCTGCGCTGGGAGACGTACCTCGACCAGACCACCGGCATCCTCGCGGCCAGCCTGTTCGCCAAGCGCTTCACGCGCCCCATCGAGCAGGTGCTGGAGGCCGCGGGCGATGGCCAGAACGTGTCGTTCCTCAACGCGGACGCCGCCCAGAGCTACGGGCTCGAGCTGGAGGCACGGCTGTCGCTGCGGCGGCTGTCGCCCGCGCTGGCGCCGCTGTCGGTGGCTGGCAACCTGAGCCTCATCCGCTCCTCCATCGACGTGGGTGGCGGCAAGGAGCGCGCTGCAGGGGCAATCGCCGTACGTGCTCAACCTGGGCATCGGCTACGAGCCCACCACCGGCACCCGGGTCGACCTGCTCTACAACTCCTTTGGCCGCCGCATCGAAGAGGTCGGCACCGGCGGCGCAGGCGACGTGTACGAGGAGCCGTTTCATCGGCTCGACCTGACGGTCAGCCAGGACCTGGGCCGCGAGCTGACGCTCAAGCTGTCCGGCGCGAACCTCCTGAACCAGCGCTCCGTGCGCACGCAGAACGACGTCGAGATCTTCAGCTACTCGGTGGGCGTCACCGGCACGGCCAGCCTCGAACTCAAGATGAACTGACCCCGCAGCCAGCGCCGCAAGGCTGGCGCTGACCTCTCTTTCGCTCTCCCAACGACAAGGACCCGCACCATGAACCGCATCAGCCTCTTTCTCTGCTTGGGACTTCTCGCCGCCTGCGGTGACGACGGCAGCGAGCCCATCGATCCGCCCATCGACCCGCCGCCGGGGAGCAACGTCGTCCGCCTGGTCGACGACATCTCCAGCAACACCACCTTCACCGCGGACAAGACCTACGTGGTGCCGCGCCTCAAGTCTCTCTTCGTCAAGCCCGGCGTCACCCTGACCATCCAGCCCGGCACCGTGATCCAGGGCGAAGAGGGCTCCATCTTCGTCGTCACCCGCGGCGCCAAGCTCCTGGCCGAGGGCACCGCGGCCAAGCCGATCGTGTTCACCAGCGCGCAGGCCGAGGGCCAGAAGCGCCGCGGCACCTGGGGCGGCGTGCTCATCCTTGGCTCGGCGCCGATCAACATCAACAAGCTGTCGGTCCCAGCCAGCGACGAGGCCGTCTTCGAGGCCTTCCCCTCGTCCATCCCGGAGGGCAAGTTCGGCGGCACCAACCCGGCCGACAACAGCGGCGTCCTCAAGTACGTCCGCATCGAGTTCGCCGGCTTCAACTACGTGGCCGACCGCGAGTTCAACAACCTCACGCTGGCCGGCGTGGGCAGCGGCACCGTCATCGACTACGTCCAGCTCCACGGCGGCTCTGACGACGGCATCGAGTTCTTCGGCGGCACGGTCAACGCCAAGCACCTGCTGGTCAGCCAGAACGGCGACGATGGCTTCGACAGCGACAACGGCTACAACGGCAAGATCCAGTTTCTCATCGTGCAGAACATCACGCCGGATGGCGCGCGCGAGGCCTCCAACGGCTACGAGACCGACAACCACGGCACCGCGGCCTCTTACGACGCCGAGCCGCGCACCAAGCCCACCATCTACAACGCCACCTTCGTCGGCGACAAGGACTACACCGCGGGGACGAGCTTTGCCGGAGTTTTCCGGCGCGGCACCTCCGGCCACTACTACAATCACGTGTTCATGAACTTCGCCAAGGGCATCGAGTTCCGCGACGTGGCGACCAAGGCGCAGCTCGACGCGGGCAACCTCTTCATCAAGAGCTCCCTGTTCTTCCAGGCCCCGGCGCCGGCCCCGCAGGCCACCGGCGACATCGACGAGGCCGCGTACCTCGGCGTCGCCGCCAACAACAACCGGGTGGACGTCGACCCGGGCATCCCCGGCATGACCAACAAGACCTCGCCGTCCTTCAAGCCGATGGCCGCCGCCGCCGCGCTGACCGGTGGCGCGACCCCGCCAAACGACGGCTTCTTCGACACCACCGCCACCTTCGTCGGAGCGATGGGCGCCGACGACTGGACCACCGGCTGGACGGCGTTTCCGCAGCCGGCCAACTGAGCCTGCGAGCGGCGCCTCGACGCGCCGCTGACCTTCCCGCGTGATCGCCTCCCTGCGTCCGCATGTACCCGCCCTCGCCACGAGGGCGGTTGCATTTTCGGCGCCGCCGCGAGCGGGCAGCGCCCAGCCGCGAGCGGGCAGCGCGCAACTTCAGTCGGCCTGCGCCAGCTCGCTGGTCCACACGAAGGACAGCGCCATGCCCACGTGGCGCGCGGGCAGCGCCTCGCCGACCACCGCGAGCCCCAGCTCGAACGCGCCGGGCAACCGCACGCGCACGCCCGCCGAGCCCATCGCGCAGGTGTCCTCACAGCGCCCGAGCCGGACCTCCAGCGCCGGCACGATGGGACCGCGCCCCGCGCCGACCGCCGCGGCCAGCGCGCCGTCGAACCGGTCGCCGAGCCCCAGCTCCAAGGACGCCGCCGCCCACGATGAGCCGGTGGTTCGCAGGCCAACGCCAGCGCGCACCTGCTGCACCTCGCTCGCGCCGACGCCCTGGCGCGCGCCCACGTGGATCTCCGAGAGCTGACGTCCACCAGCCCAGCGATAGCCGAGGGTCGCGCCCACCGCTGCCGCGCGCTCCATCTCCGGACCTTCCGCCCCGTCCTCCATCGCCGCGCTGGCCTCGAGCGCGAAGCCCCGGCCAAGCCCCAGGCCCAGCACCGTCTGCACCCCGAGCACGCCGCCCACCGACAACAGGCGCGTGCCGACGTCGAGCTGCGCCGCCGCCAGGAGATCCGGCAGCTCGGACAGCGCGAGGCCGCGAACCGCCTGGTGATCGTCGTCGGCGTGCGCCTGCCGTCCATGGGGATGGACGAGCCCCGCAAGCACCACGCCAGCAGCCGCGATGGAACGCATGCAGGATCCATCGACCACGGCCACGGATCCGGCAGCCATGGCGCCCGATTTCCAGGCCAAGCCCTCTGGCTACCTGAGAAATCCCTTGAACAGCCGTGGGGCGTCGACAGACACCCTGCTAGGATGCCCGCGCCATGAACAACCCCCCTTCCCATCCCCTGCGTGGGTCCGGCCGCCCGGCTGGCCGCGCCTGGCGCGCGCTGGCCCTGACTTTGGCCGCGCTGGCCCTGACCGCCGCGACCGCCGGCTGTCAGAAAACGCAGAAATCCAAGAAAGACGGCGCGGGCTCCGCCGCCACCGCCGAAGCCGCGGGCAGCGGCGCGGGCAGCGCCGCGGGCTCCGGCACGCTCATCCCGGTCGTCGCCCGCGGCAAGGACATCGACAGCAAGGACATCATGGCCCGCACCGAGGTGGCCGAGATCTCCGAGGTCAAGCACGTGCTGGTGGCGTGGAAGGAGCTGGAGAGCGCGTACGGCGGTCAGATGGATCCGCGCGCCAAGACCCGCACCAACGACGCCGCCGCCAAGCTGGCGCAGGAGCTGGCCGAGAAGCTGCGCGCCGCGCCGGACTCCATCGACGCCCTGGTCAAGGAGCACTCCGAAGATCCGGGCTCTCGTGAAGGGAATCCGTACACGGTCCGCGACGACGGCCAGTTCATGCCGGAGTTCACCAAGCTGTCGCTGCGGCTCAAGATCAAGGAGGTCGGCATCGTGCAGACCTCGTACGGCTACCACGTGATCGAGCGCGTGCCACCGCCGCCGCCAGACCCCATCGAGTCCTCGGAGATCCTGCGCCGCGCCTCGCACGGCGAGAGCGTGTTCGTGCGGCACATCCTGATCGCCTGGAAGGACGCCCCGGCAGCGCGCCGCGGCATGATGGACGAGCGCGCCAAGGACCGCACCAAGGCGCAGGCTGACGAGATGGTGCTAAAGCTCGCCGCCCGCGTGGCCAAGGGCGAGGACATCGTCAAGCTGATGGCCGAGTTCTCCGAAGATCCGGGCTCGGCCAAGAACGGCCGCCCCTACCCGGTCAGCGAGGGCGCCAACATGGTGCCGCCGTTCAAGAACCTGTCGATGCGCCTCAAGCTCGACGAGTCCGGCGTCGTCAAGACGGACTTTGGCTGGCACATCATCAAGCGCATCGCGCCGCCGCCGCCGCCGCCGCCGGACAAGCTCGAGTCGGTGGAGATCCTCTCCCGCGCCACCCCGGCCGCCAAGACCAAGGTCAAGCACATCCTCCTTGGCTGGAAAGAGACCAACGCGGGCGATGAGCGCGGCAAGAAGCGCACCCGCGCCGAGCTCGAAGCGCTGGTCAAGAAGACCGTGGCCGCGCTGCAGAAGGGCGACAAGATCGAGCCGCTGATGGCGGAGCTGTCGGAGGACCAGGGCTCGGCCAAGAGCGGAGATGGCTACGACGTGACGCCCGACGCGGGCCTGGTCGAGCCGTTCAAGAACCTGTCGCTGCGCCTCAACCTCAAAGAGGTGGGCGTGGTGAAGACGGACTTCGGCATTCACATCATCCAGCGCGTGGAGTAAAGCGCGGCGCTGGCGCTGGTCAGCGCACGCAGGCGCTGGTCAGCGGCGCTGGTCAGGCACGGCGCAAGCGCAGGCGCCGGTCAGGCGCCGGTCAGGCGCGGCGCAGGCTGCGCCACACCGCCAGCGCCCACTCGTCGTCGCCTGGCAGCGCGAGCACGGTGAGGACCGCGGCGTGGTCCTCCGTGGTCATGATGCCGGTGGCCACGCACACGCCGTAGTCTTCGTCTTCGCGCCGCTCGATGCGCCCGAGCTGGCCGCCTTGGTCGAAGCGCTCGACGACGTCGGACCGCATGGGGATCTTGGCCAGGATCGCCGCGGCGCTCTCGCCGGTGGACTCGGCGCAGGTGCAGCGCAGCGAGCGCTCGCCATCGGCCGCGGCCAGCGTATCCGCGTCATCCTGCCGGGTGATCGTGCAGTGCGCGGGCAGCAGCAGGCTCCAGCCATGGTTCACGGCGAACCGCGCCGGGTGGCGGCGGTAGCCGGCGACCGGTGTGCCGTCCACGCCGCGGGCGCGGACCTCGGCGGTGACCTCATCATCCAGATCCATCTGGTCCACCAGCTCCGCCCACTCCGCCCACGGCAGGGGCAGCGAGGCGTCCAGGCGGAACGCCGCCGCGAGCTCGCGGTGCGCGCGCGCCAGGAGCGCGTGATCCTCGTCGGTGGTGACGGCGCGCCACGGCACCTCCATCCACAGGTGCCACAGCCCCCGCGCCAGCGCCAGCGTGGCCTCGGTGGCCGGCTGCCACAGCGGCCAGCCGTCCCGCGCCGCCTCGGGGTCAGCCAGCACGGCCTGGCACCACGGCTCGTCGCGCGGTCCCAGCGGCAACAGCACGGCGCCCGCGAGCTCGCTCTGCGGATCTTGTGGGATGCCGATCTGCCGCGAGCCGCCCTGCGCGCGCGCCGCAACCTGCTCCTTGACCCAGGCCGCAAAGCCTCGCTGCAGCGCCGCGGCGTCGCGCGGGCTCGACACCGCGTCCCCTTCGGCGTCGGCTTGCCAGACAAAGTCCACCTCGTGAAGGAGCAGCTCCACCTGCGCCAGCACGTACCCGGCGAGCCCCGGCCCGACGAAGGCCGCGTCGATGGTCAGCTCCAGCACGCCATCCGCCGGGGCGACCAGCGCCACCTTCGCCGCGGGGTGCAGCTCCATCGCGAGGCGATCCGCGCCGAGCACCACGCGCGCCCCGAGCTTGCGCCGGGCCAGCCGACCCACCCGCTCCATCACCGCCTCGGCCTTGGGCACCTTGGAGAACAGCGAGCGAGCTCCGCGACCGGCCTTGGAGACCGCCCTCCACTGCAGGCGATGGGGATCCATTCCCTGCGACGCTAGCCTGGCGCAGGCCGCGCCACCAAGAGCGACCGCGCCGATTGTACCGCCTGGCTCGGTTTTGTTCCGTGGTCAGCGGCGCTGGGCTATCCTTCGTGCCATGGCGACGTGCCGCGAATGCAACGACGACGTGGAGAAGCTGGTGAGCGTCAAGGTGGCGGGCAAGGCGCGCAAGGTCTGCGAGGACTGCGCGGACCGGCTGCGCGAGGCCAACGAGGTCGCCGCCGAGAGCGAAGGCGTGGTCCAGCGCATGATGGAGTTCAAGGGCCGGCGCTGATCGGCACCTGAAAAACCTCGCCCGACTGCTCGCGGTCTGCGGCGCGCGCGCTATCGTGCCGCCATGCAGGTTCCGTTTCTGTCCGACGCCTGGTTCGACAAGGTCGATGCGCTCCTCGCTGCTGCCGGAGATCTGCAGATCCCCGCCGCCATGAAGGACGTGGAGATCAACGTCACCGTGACCACCGCAGGAGGACCCGTGTCGCTGGCACTGGAGCACGGCGTGTTCCGCCGCGGCCACAAGGCCGGCGTCACCACCTCGCTGACGGTGGGAGAAGCGGTGGCGCGCAAGATCTTCGTCGATGGCGACGTGGCCGCTGGGGTGCAGGCGTTTCTGACCGGGGAGATCCAGGTCCAGGGCGATCTGGCCAAGGTCGTGGCCATGCAGACGGTGGAGCCCAGCGCACCGCAGCGCGAGCTGACCCGGCGCGTGGCGGCGATCACCGCGCCGTAGCGCGCCTTCGTTCGCCGCTGCGAGGCCTCGCGGCGATACCTCGCTTCGCCTCTCCACCTCAACGCTTGTGCTTTGTCCGGAGGCTTGACCATGGGTTTCTTGCAGAACTTCCAGAACGCGATCTATGCCCTGTTCCGCTTCATCCTGGGCGCCATGTTCGCGCTGCACGGCGCACAGAAGATCCTCGGGTTCCCCATCGACGGCCCCAAGCTGGAGCGCTTCAGCCAGCTCTGGATCGGCGGCGTGCTGGAGCTCGTCCTTGGCGCCTTGATCGCGGTCGGGCTGTTCACCCGCGCAGCGGCGTTCGTTGCCAGCGGCGTGATGGCGGTCGCGTACTTCCAGTTCCACAAGGGCTACGTGCTCGAGGGCTACGGTTGGCTGCCCATCGTCAACCAGGGCGAGCTAGCGGTGGTCTACTGCTTTGCGTTCCTCTACATCGCCAGCCACGGCGGCGGCAAGGCCTCGATCGATCGAGGCTAGCGGCTGCCCAGCGGCTGCCCAGCGGCTGCACGAGTCGCCGCAGCGAGGCGCCGGGCACGCGGGCGGGCGTGGCGCTACGTGCGATAGCGCAGCGCGCTGCGCTCGCGAGCCTTGTCCGCTTCTTGCTCTCGGTTCTTGGGCGCGGCCGAGGTCTCCAACGTGTCCACCAGCTCGCGGGTGGCGCTGGCGATCTGCGCCACCGCGCGTTCGAACTGCGCCAGGTTGGCGGCGCTCGGCTTGCGGGTGCCGCTGATCTTGCGCACGTACTGCAGCGCCGCGGCCTCCACCTCCTCATCAGTGGCGGGCGGCTCGAAGTTGAACAGCGGGCGGATGTTGCGGCACATGCGCCAGATCCAAGCATGAGTTGGCGCGGCCGGAAATAGGTTCCGCGCCCCAGGCGTTGGCGGAGGTGATGACGTCCGCTGACCATCCAGCAAGCTCTCCCCCCGACCACGCCGCAACCCATGCCCAAGACCGCACGGCGCGCTACCGCGCTGCCGCGCTCCTCGCCCTCGCGCTCGGCGGCTGCACGCGAGCCCCAACGCCGGTGGCGCCGGTCGCCTCGCCCCCCGAGAGCGCGGCGTCCGCAGTGGAGGGTGGCGGCACCGTGCCCGCGACCAGCTCCGCGCCCGCCAGCGCTGGCCCCACCAGCGGCGACTTCCCGCGCGCCGCCGCGGGCCCCGCGCCGCTGACCCTGACCTACCTCGGCGTCGCTGGCTGGACCGTGAGCGACGACCACCACGCAGTGGCCATAGATCCATACCTGTCGCGCCCGCGCCTCGCGCCCGGCGTCCCGATCGTCCCCGACGAGGCCGCCATCGCCGCGCGCATCCCCGCCAAGCTGGATCTGATCGTCATCGGCCACTCGCATGTCGACCATGTGCTGGACGCGCCGGCGGTCGCGCGACGCACCGGCGCCTCTGTGATGGGCAGCTTGTCCACCGCCAACTACGCGCGCGCCGCCGGCCTGCCCGCCGAGCAGGTCATCCCCATCAAGGGCGGAGAGGACTACGCCTTTGACGGCTTCTCCGTGCGCGTGCTGCCCGGCCTGCACAGCGCCCTCGACGACAAGCACACCATGGGAGCTCACGAGCTCATCCCCGCGTCTGGCCGGCCGCCCACCACCATGGCGCAGTTCGCCGAGGGCGGCACCTTCAACTACTTGCTGCGCATGGGCGGCCGCCAGCTCCTCGTGATCGGCTCCGCCAACTACATCGAGCGCGAGATGGAAGGCCTGCGGCCTGACATCGCCATCGTCGCCGTTGGCCTGCGCCAGGAGATCTACGATTACACCTGTCGCCTGATGCGCGCCCTGGGCAACCCGCCCCTGGTGCTCACCAACCACTTCGACGCCTGGACCAAACCAGCCACCGAGCCCCTGGACCCCGACACCCTCGCGGATCTCGAGGCCTTCACTGCCGAGGTCCACGCCTGCGCGCCGGACACCCGCGTGGTGGTGCCGCGACCGTT
>JADJJK010000069.1 GCA_016706545.1 Myxococcales bacterium | reverse complement strand
GTTCTCGGTGATGGGTGCTACGGATACACGACGAGGATGTCCTCCTGCGAAGAAACGCCATTATCGTCGATCTCCCAGTTTAACAGATGCACAGGAGATCTTGTCTCCACAGATCCGCTGTGGCGTCGCACGAAAGACACTAACCTGGCGGGCGCGCCTCGGTGGGCGGCGGGGGTGTAAAGCCAAATTACCCCCGACCACGCAGCCGCTCGCGGCCACGTGCTTGCGACCGCGAAGCCGAAGTCGGCGCTCAGCTCGCGGCTGGCGTGAACGTCCTCGACCAGCCGGTCGACGCGCACCGCGGCGGCCTTGAACTCGGCGGTGCCGGATGGTGAACTGTCACGTCGGTGGTCAACACGTTGGTGTCCACCCCGTGGGGGAAGTGGAACGTCAGGGAATCACAAAGCCCGGGCTCAGGTGAGGGTCGAGCCTGGACGGCGTCTCGACTGCGCCGCGGCGACACCAACTCGCACCCGCGCGCCGTCGGTGAGGCCGAGGCGCGCGGTGTCCTCGGGGCCGAGCTTCCAGCGCCTCGTCGCCGGGTCAGGGGCGAGGCGAAGCGCGCCGACTGCACCCCCGTGTTGGAACGCCTGGAGCCGGCGGCCGGTGGTCAGCGGCATGGGGAGACGGCCGTCTCGGTGGCTCGGCCGGCGGCTCCGTCGTGGACCGGGTGGAAACCGCGCGCCGGCTGCCGGTCGGGAGGTGGTCGGCTCCGCCCACAGCCGGCGGCGCAGGAAGGTCGTGCCCGGGTGGTCCTCGGTCGGGCAGGGCCACTGCAGCCCGTCGAGCGCGTCGAGGCGGGCGTACGACATGCCCGCGTGCATCGGGCTCACCCGGCGGAGCTCCTCCCACGCGGCGGCCGGGGTCGGCACCCCGAGGTCCACGCCGAGCCGGGCCGCGACCTCGTGGAAGATGGTGACGTCGTCCATCGTGCCGGGCGGCGCCGCCAGCGCCTTGCGGCAGCGCTGGACCCGCCGCTCCGAGTTGGTGACCGTGCCCTCGGACTCGCACCACGACGCCGTCCCCGGGAGTACGACGTGCGCGAGCGCCGCCGTCTTGGTGAGGAACAGGTCCTGCACCACCAGGTGGTCTGAGGCCCTGCAGGGCGTGGATCGCGTGGCCGGCGTTGGCCTCGGACTGCGCGGGGTTCTCGCCGAACACCCACAGCGCCCGCAGGTCGCGGCGGTGCATGGCCTGAAACATCTCCGGTGAGGTGCCAGCCGGGCTTTGCCTGGGTGGCACCGGCTCGACCCCACATGGCCGCTCCACGTGTCGCCTCGCTGGGGTCCTCGACGTCCCGGAAGCCCGGGAGCTTGTGGGGCAGGGCCCCCATGTCGCCGCCGCCCTGGACGTTGTTCTGGCCGCGGAGCGGGTTCAGGCCGCTGCCCCACCGCCCCACGTGCCCGGTGGCCAACGCCAGATCGATCAGCGACAACACGTTGTCGACCGCGTTGTGGTGCTCGGTGATGCCCAGCGTCCAGGCGATCATCGCCTTGCCCGCCCGCCCGTACGCGCGCGCCGCCTGGCGCACCACGTCCGGCGCGACGCCGGTGAGGTGAACGACGTCTTCGGGCCGGTACCGCGCGACCGTCTTGGCCCACGCCTCGAAGCCCGTCGTCGAGCGGGCGACGAACCCCTGGTTCACCAGGCCCTCCTCGACGAGCACCGCGCCGATCGCGTTGGCCAGGGCGATGTCTCCGCCCACGTTGACCGCGAGGTGCGCCTCCGCCCAGTCGGTGGTCTCGGTCCGGCGCGGGTCCACGACGAACAGCCGGAGACCCTTCCGGATGCCCTTGAGCACGTGGTGGAAGAAGATCGGGTGCGTCTCGCGGGCGTTCGAGCCCCACAACAGGATGACGTCGGTGTCCTCCACCTCGCGGTACGAGCTGGTGCCACCGCCTGCGCCAAAGACCGTCGCCAGACCGACGACGCTAGGAGCGTCAAGTCCGGTTGCAGCTATCGATGTGGTTGGGGCCCACCGCCGCGCGCACGAACTTGCGGGCGAGGTAGTTGACCTCGTTCGTCGCCTTGGAGCAGGAGAAGATGCCAAAGCTGCGAGGGCTGCGCGCGGCCATTGCTGGCGCGGATGCCCGCCGCCGCGCGATCCAGCAAGCCCGTCCCAGCAATACTCGCGGCGCGCGCAGATGGCCTCGGGTGCCATCCGGCAGGCGGTCGCGGACCAGGGGCCTGTGTGAGGCGGGCAAGGGCTTGCGCATCTGGATCCTCCGCGAGGCGGGAGTGTACACGGCCCGCCGGAAAGACAGCACCCTCTGCGCGCCGCCTGCGACGCGCTGGCCGCCGTTTCTTCTGTGGCGGCCAGCCAGCGCCTGGCCTGTCGAGACCGCGCTTCGCGGTGTCCTGGCGCTGGTTGCCAGGTGGAATCCGCAGGAAACTCAGGCTAGATTGGGTGGGTGAAGCGGTCCACGACGCTGGTCATCATCTCCTCGCGGCGCTTGCGCTGTCCGCCTGCTCGGCAAGCAAGCCCACGTCCAAAGAGGCGCCGCGAGCGGCAGAGCCAGCCGTAGCCGGTCCGCGGCGCTGACGAGGCGCCCCCACCCGATCCGCGAGAGAAGATCCCGTCCGAGGCGGTCTTGCACCTGTTCCAGAACAACAGCGGCCTCTGCGGGCGCAAGCGCATCGACGACGAGGTCTCGCGGGCCGCCTTCGACAACTACCTGGACCGGCTCTGACGGCGGCAGATGTTCCTGCTGCGCAAGGACCGTGCAGGAAGCGCTGGGTCGGTGGTTGCCGCCGATCAGGTCGACGACCAGCTCCGCGCCGGCACGCTCACGCTGGCGCACGAGGGCTCGCGCGCGTTCGTCGCCTGCGCGTGGAGGTGATCGACAAGCTGGTCGCCGGAGTTGCTTTGCCAAGCCCAGACCAGCAACGTGAGGAGCGGGTGAGCCGATCCCAAGAAGCCCAGCCCGCCACTCACTGCGAGGACGAGCGAGCGCTGGCGGCAGCGCATCGGAGCTCGAGGTGCCTGAGCGCATCACCCAGATGGAGTCTGCGCTGACCGCCAAGGCGGGAGGTGGACAAGCGCACTAAGGCCGCGTGCAGCAGAAGAAGGCGGGAAGCGCTCCGGCACCCCAGCGCCGCCGCCGTCACGCCGCCCGACGCCGCGGACGAAGAAGAGGAGCTCAGCGCGATCCCGGTGGCGCAGATCCTTACCCACTGCCGAGGCGCGCGAGGCCAAGGCCCGCGCCGACCTGGCAAGAGGCTCTTCGCCGCAGCGGGCTGCGCACGCCTGCTGCTGGAGGTGGCTGCGGACCTGGTCAACGCGGTTCGGCGAGGCGCTGATCCGCCACCAGCTACTTGCCGCCCGCGGACAAGGCCAACTTTGATATCCGCATGAGCGGATCGCCGTGCGGAGGGCATCGGCGCGGTGCTGCGCGAACCGCGATCACTACGTGGAGGTCGCGGAGCTGGTGCCCGGCCGCGCGAGCTGCTTCCGGCGGCATCGCCGCTGGGGACCGATCATCCTCTCGGTCGTCAACACCGGCCGAGCCGGTGGACGTGCTGGACATGCACATCGACGACGTCGTGAAGATCATCCGCGGCCCCAAGGGCACCGTGGTGACCCTGCGGCTGCGAAGGCCACCGGGGTGCAGGAGACGGTGTCGATCACCCGCGACGTGGTGGTCATCGAAGAGGCCTACGCTCGCGGCGCCGAGCTTACGCGCAAGGGCAAGCCCTCCATCGGCTACATCAACCTGCCCAGCTTCTACGGCGGACAGGGCAGCCCGCGCACCGCCTCGCTCGACATCCGCTACTTGCTCGGCGAGCTGCGCGCGCGCAAGGTGCGCGGCGTCATCCTCGATATCCGCGGCAACGGCGGCGGCCTGCTCAACGACGCCGTCCGCCTCACCGGCGAGCTCATCGACCGCGGGCCGGTGGTGCAGGTGCGCGATGGCCACGGTCGCAGCGAGACCCTGGAGGACGAACGCCCCGGCATCAACTTCGACGGGCCGGTGATCGTGCTGGTCGACAAGTTCAGCGCCTCGGCCTCCGAGATCCTCGCCGGCGCGCTGCAGGACTACCAGCGCGCCATCATCGTGGGCACCGGCCCGACCCACGGCAAGGGCACCGTGCAGACCCTGGCCGACCTCGACGAGCTCACCGGCGGCGCGCTCGAGCTGGGCGTGCCCAAGCTCACCATCCAGCAGTTCTTCCGCGTCAGCGCGCTTCCTCCGCAGCGAGAGGGCGTGACCCCAGACATCCTCCTGCCCGATCCCGCAGGCCACGTGGAGTCCGGCGAGGCGCGACCTGCCACACGCCATCGCCTGGTCAGGTGGCGCCGCAGGCTCACTCGGCCTGGGGCTCGACCTGGAATGTCCCCGAGCTGGCCAAGCGCAGCCAGGCGCGCGTGACCAAGCATCCGCTCCTGGCCAAGATCTCCGCCGCCACCGCGGTGCTCAAGGCGCGTCGCGAGGACACGCGGGTGCCGCTCACCAAGGCGGCCTTCGAAGCGCGCCGCAAGGAGCAGCGCAGGGCGATCGACGAGGTGTCTCCGGACTTCAGGCGGTGCCCGCCGCGTTCGCTGGTCAAGATGGTCTCGGACCGCCGCCGCGCCCCGGCCCGACGGCAAGGCCGATGACTCGCTCAAGCGCTGGCAGGACAACCTGGCCCACGATCCGTGGGTGGACGAGTGCCTGTCGATCCTCGGCGACGTGATCAGGTAGCGCCGTCAGTACGGAACCCGACGCGCGGAGCGCAGCAGATCACCAAACGTCAGCGCCATGCGATAGAGCCCGGTGTACTCGCGCGGACGGTCGAGCGGCGAGGACGGCGATGGGAACGACGCTGACAACCAGGCCGGCGACGAACTCGAAGGCGCTTCGCCACGCCCGCTGGTGCGCCACATCCACACGCTCCCGGGAAACTTGCCGCCGACATCAAGGCACACAACCTTGCGATTGGCGTACTCCATCACCGGCAATAGCCCACTTGGGATCACGCCGCGGTACATTCGTATCTGCCGGGCCGCGCTGTCGGGATGATGAATCACCGCAGGGTACACAAACTCCATTGGAATGAGCGGTCCCCAAGGGCACTTGTCCAGCAAGGGAGCGACCACCTGATGGTGAAGATCACCCAGGATCGCCGCACCACAGTGCGTCACGAAGCGACGGTACTCGACGGGAAGTTCCCCCCCAACCAGCTCCTCTAGCTGCTCGAAGTCACGAGCCGCCGGCGGCTGCGCGGCCAAGCCCCCGAGGTGCCAGAAAGACAACGCTGATACCTTGTTGTCGATCCACGCGAGCGGGCTCATCTATCGGCTCCTGGGTCGAGTTGACATCCTGTATATTACAGGAAATACAATTCGTCCATTGTGAACTCTCTCCAGGAGAGTTCAGGAACTCTTGCGAACCGCTCGGAGGATTGCTGAGGTAACAACCGCATCCCAGGGTGACGTACCCGTCCATAGTCCGACGACTTGGTGCTCCAGTTCGCCACATCTGGATGAGAGTTCTGCGCTCAAGATCTCGCCAAGTCGAATGGAGATCTCCGACTCCATCTCCGCTGGAGGCGGCGCAGCCAGGGCAGCCAGCCCTGGCATCAAGCCGACGTACCAGCCTCCGTACCGCCCAACTCCCCGACCGAAGTTGTCGAAGGTCGGCCGCAGTCGCGTGGTTCCACAGCGCCCCAGCGCATCGCCCAAGATCGAGGCAGCCTCGACCAGGCGCCGGTAGAGCACCGCGACATGCTCCTGCGCGCTCTCGCTCAGCCACCCTCGCAGGGACGGCGCTACCCGCACGACCTGCCAGAGCCGCCAGGTGCCAATCCCGGTGTCCGCCAGCACGATGCAGCGCTGCGACGAGAGCAGCGGTGACAGCAGCGCGTGCTCACGAGCCCAGGAGATCAACGCGCGCCGGCCATCTTCGAAGGACGCATACTCGTCGCTCGATCCCGAATGAACTCGCCAGTCGCTCCCGATTCCCGCTGCCCATTCGCCCCTACCGAGGCGATGCGCCACCAGGCCAAGAGCGCCCGCCTCGTGCAAGATCATGCGGCCCTCCACCGGCGGCCAGATCGCGCCGCTCACCACGGTGACCGTGGGGACGAGAGGCGCGAGCTCCGTCGCTGCCGGGGAGGCCGACGGCGGCGAAGCACCTTCTGGTCGCGACCAGGCGAGCCCATGAGATCGCGCCAGCGCCGCTCGCGGCAGAGGAGGAACCAGCGGCAAGGTCGACGAACGCCCGCGCTGCCACGCCGCGGACCGAGGGGGCTCGACAGCAGAGACCATCGCAGTGCGAGCCTCGTCTGCGAGAGCGACCGGTGACGCCGACGCTTCCATCGACGCCGGCGGCGCGACCGCCGGCTCTCTCGACACGATGGGCGACGTCACCGACTCCCTCGGCGCCGTCCCGGCCCTCCCCGCCGACGCCGGCGGCGCCCCGAACTCGAGAGGCACCGACTCGAGCGCTTGCAGTAGCTGACCCGCCGAGTCAATGGCCGGCTTGGAAAGCGCCAGCTCTGCCTGTTCCATCTCGACGCGCACACGGTCGATCGCCAACCGCACCGCGAACACGAAGGTCTCCCGGATCCCGATCCCCGCCGAGGCATCAGACTCGGTCAGCGCCACGCGCGCGAAGTCCTGCCCCAGCACCTGCTGCACCTCCTCTCGGGACAACGCCCCGGGGAGGTCTCGCTTGTTTGCCTGGACGATGACCCCGACCGGCGCGCCGGTGCGCTGGCCCAGCAGCTCCGTGAGCTGCCGCACATAAGCCTCGCTCAGCGCCACCGTCGCGGCGTTGCTGGTATCCAGCACAAAGACGACCGCGTCGGCCAAGGCGAGCAGCGCTCGCCTCCGCGCGTCCAGCTCGGGCTGCCCTGGCACACTGAAGATCTGACAGTGGATCTTTCGACCTTCGAAGAGACCGCCCGTGTACTCAAGCCAGTCAAAGTACGTGGTACGACCGTCCACCTCCGCGGGCGTCTCGCTGGTGCGGCCAAGGCTGCGGGCCAGCGAACGCACGCTCGTGGTCTTCCCGGCAAACGGCGGTCCATCGTAGACGATGCGAACGACGACCGCGTCACGCTCGACGTCGATGACCGCCATGACGTCAGGTGAACATCTGCAGGTGCTTGTTCACCGCGTTGCGAACGATCGCGATGTTGGCGGCCGCGCGGTCCGCCGCGAGATAGATGAAGGTCGTCGGCGTCACCATCTTGATGAGGTGGATCTGATCGCCCAGCGTCATCAGCATGTCCTCCAGGTGGGTCTTGAGGGAGAGCGCTTTCATGATCTTCTGCTTCTGCTTGACCATCTCGCTGTTGTAAGCGCTGGCGGCTGACAGGTCGAAGTCGGCTCGAGTAGACTTGGCGCCCAGGGTCATCCCTGAGTCCACGTCCACCAGCGCTGCGGCGATGAAGCCCGGGATCTCTGCGGCGACCTTGTCAAAACTCTCGGCGATCTGTTTCTCGGCTGGCATTGGCGTGCTCCTTGTTCTGAAGATAGAGGTCAGACGGTCAGGTTCTTCTCGGCCTCGGCCAAGAAGTGCCGGGCCAGCGCCAGGTTCGCCTTGCTGCGGTCCAGCGCCAGGTAGACGAACAGGGCGTCGTTGGCGGCCAGCGGTCGCAGCAAGTGATACTGCTTGCCCAGCGTGATGAGGATGTCCTCGATCGGATCATTGAGGTTCAGGGTCTTCATGGTCTTGCGCTTGGCTCGGACAACCTCCGTGTTGCCGGCGGCCGCCAGCTCCAGATTCAGGGACCCTGATCCAGGCGAGGAGCCCAGCATCATGCCGCTGTTGCTATCGACGATGCAGGCCCCAAGAAACCCCTCTACTTCGGTCAACTTCGCGAGTGCTTCTTTTGCGTTTGCCATATCAAAATCTCCTAGCTGATGTTGAGTGCCACGACGTGCGCCAGGAGCCGGTTGAAAGCCAACTTTCCTTCGCACAGCAAGACATAACGAACCGCATCCTGACCCCAGGCTGCAAAAGATAAGTCGTCCATCTCCAGCACGGCCATACGGAGATCTGCAATGGACGCAACCGACAGCAGCTCATCGGCCTGGCGCGAGATCACGATCAGGGCGGAGAGCTCGAGCTGTTCACATCCGAGGTGAGCAATCGGCACGCGCCCACCGGCCGCGCGCTGCAGCGCCAGCGCCCGCAGCTTGGGCGTCGAAGTGGCTCGCAGCACCGCCGCCGCCTTCGCCGAGCGCTCGGGGTCGAGCTGCTGCGACATGCCGACCAGCACCTCGGTGGCGGAGAACGTGAGCATCGGGCTGTAGCTGTGCTGCGTGTGCGGCGCCCAGGTCCACGCGCTGCTCTCTGCGCGCATCAGGTGGTCCAGGGAGACACAGGTGTGGTGCAGGAGCGCGCGGTGCAGCGCCTCTTGCGTCACCAGGCCTCGCGACAAGAGCGTCTCCCCGAGCGGCGCGTGCGTCCGACGGCACTCCGCCACGACCTCTGACACCTGCGCATGGGTGAGCGAGCTAGACTCCTCCACCAGCATGTCGGAGAGGCGCCGTGGGCAGTCATTGCACACCGCCCAGCACACCCGCCCGCGCTCGACCAAGATGGCCCCGACCAGCGAGCTATCCTTCCGCTGCAGGACCAGCGCGCCGCTGCCCCCAGCCTCGGCGCGCTCGAGCACTCGCTTGGCCGCGACCACGGTGGATTCGCCCTCCGGCAGCGGCCGGGCGTTGCGGCACGCGCCATAGTCATGAGCGGGGCTCATGCGGACTCTACAGCGGTGGCGACAGTTCGCACCGCGGAGATGGAGAACCCCAGGTTGGCGGCGCGCGCACACACCACCAGGAGCACCTGGATCGACTCCGGCGACGGCCGCTGGGCGATGAACACATGGGTCGCGGACAAAAGGACCGTGCGATGCGGTCGCTCCTGCGAGCACAAGATCGACGCCATGGCCTCGAGCCCAAAGGACACGTGCGGATCGGCGGAAATGCACCGGCTCTCCAGCAGCTCGCCGGTGCGCGCGTCGACCCACGCTGCCGCCAGGCTGTCGGGCACTCGCTCGAGGACATCAGAGAGCTTCATGTTCCCCCACCGCGGCAGCCAGCGCCCGGACCAGCGTCCAGCCCAGCGCCACCGACATGCTCGAGCGAGTCGACACCACGATCACCTCTCCGGTGTCGAGGGTGGATACGAACAAAGAGCGCTCCGCCCCACGACGCACAGCTCACGCGCCGCGCGCACTGGGCGACCCGCCATGCAGCGCCGCCAGGCGACCCGACGGCATGACCGCCCCCAGCAGCAGCTCGAGGAGCGGCCGACATGAGAGCTCGCGGTGTGCGTGGCCGGCGATGATGTTGTAGGTCGAGCGGTCATAGACCGCGGCAGCCAGCGCGCCACCTTCGATCACCGCCTCCCGAAGGGCCAGCGTCAGCGCCGTCATGCGCGGCTCTCCACGTGGTGGGACAGCCAGCTAGTGAGCCGGGCGACCTCGGCGTGAAAGCGGCGCTGGATCGCCTCCCCGGTGATCAGCCGGGCAAACGCGAAGGTCAAGCTGTTCACGCGAACCAGCGCCACGCCGATTGAACCGCTGACCAGCTCGACGCGGGTCCAGCTCTGATCTGCTTGCTCTGCCAGCTCGTAGGCCCAGCCGATGGAGCCAGGGGTCCCCGCCAGCTCGGTCTCCGGATGATCTCCGGGCTTGTCCAGGCGCTCGACAGCCCCGGTCGCAGGATCGATTGTCCATACTCCGGCGCCGGGCGAGAACTCGCGTAGCCAAGCCAGGAGCTCGACGCGATCGACGAACTCGGGGCGCTCCGGATCGGCGAACCAGTCGTCGCCTAGCTCGTCAGGTCCTTCGGCCTCGCGGGTCGACTCGTCCAGCGCCCGCAGCGCGTCGAGCAACACATGGTCAAATGGGCCAGAGAGGGTGCGCCGCAGGTGGGTGAGCGGAGCAGACTCCAGGTGACCAACCTGCGTGGTCAAGAGCTTTGATAGCGCCGCGGGACCAGAGAGTTCTTCGCAGTGCGCATCCACCAGGTTGCCGTGCAAGAGTGAGATTTCGCCTTCGACACCACCGTACAGGTGCAGGTGAACGGTCTGAGCTGCGTGATGGAACATCTGCAACACATCGACCAGAGATAGGCGATGCAAGAACCCGTGCAAGCCGGTGACCGAGTCGAGCGCCAGCCGCACCGCCTCCGCGAGCTCCAGCAGTGACAGCGGCCGCGCGAGCACGCGAAGGGCACCCGCGCGATATGCCGCGCCGAGATCTCGAGCGCTGGCGCTGGACAGCCCAAGCAGGCGGATAGAGGGGGAGCACCTGGGCGCTGTCTTGAGCAGCTCCAACGCGCCTTCCAGGGACAGCGATACCACCAGCACGTCGATGGGCGAGGCGCCGAGCAGTTCGACGGCAGCGGCGACGCTGTCGGCCATCTGGACCGACACGCCTCGCGCCACCATGAAGTCGGTCACCGACTCACGAACATCTGCCGCGTCATCGACGATCAGCAGGGTGGGGAGCTTGCTTGCGCTGTCCATGCGGCGACCTGCACGGGGTTCTCCCCTGCAGGCTTCGAATCGGCCGACTAGCAGCGCCTTTCACTGCCTGAACGGCGCGGCGTAGCACCTCCACCCCAGCGATACCCGACGATCTGTAGTGTGATTCACTTTTGACTATTGCGACCTGCGCGCTTGCGCCACACCCTGACTGGCTCCGCGTTCACTTCACGAACAAGGACGAAGCGGACTCGTGGTGTGAGTGAGCGGTCGCAGCCCGCGGGCTCTCGTACGCGACGATCTTCAGGGTCGCGAGCCCGGCGCCTCCGGCAAGGGCGATGTTGTGGACCCAGGCTACTTGGCGTGCCGATGAGGGCTCGTCCAGCAGCGGCGGAGTCGCCGCAACATCGAATCCCGCGCGCTCCAACCCATCACACAACGCCCCGGCCAGGCGCACCGCCAGCTCGCGCAGCGCGTCGTACAGCGCGTCCGAGTCCGCCTCTGGCTCCGCTTCGCCCGTGATCTGGCTGGCCACGGCCGCGCATAGTGGGGGGTTGGCGTGCATGCGCAGCTCGCCGCTGAGATCGCCCTCCAGGCCAACCCGCGCGACGCACGACACTTCCTCGAGCAGCGCGTCGATAGAAGAATCCACCACGACCAGGTTGTACCGCTCCAGCAGGTCTCGTTGCACGAGCTGGCCGACCGCGCTGCGCACCTCGGCCAGCTCCACGCGGCGCAGCTCGCGGGCACCGCGCAGCCGATTGCTCTGCCTGGATTTGAGATCTACCACGTGGACCAGCAGCTGCGCAGGAGGCTCAAGCTGGACCAGGCTCTCGATGGCCAGGCGTCGAGGATCTTCCGCGGCGTGCACGGCATCGAATTGGACGCCAAACTGCTGTTCTCCGCCGCTCGCGCTGCGGGTGGACCACCGAACTGTGCTGCCGATGAAGACCTTGGGACCGGTGGCGGGGTGGACACCCAGGAGCACGCGATCATTGGGGGCGACCTGGCACGAACCGATGGAACACTCGATCCGCGCGCCGCCACGCGAGACATCGCGCACGACGTACCGAACGTTGCCGACGCTATCGTCTGCCACCAGGTTCACGGGAATGCGCGGCGCCTCGCGCACCACCGGATAGCTGGTGTCGACCTCGATGCTGGCCAGGAGCACATCGAGCGCAGCGCGGGTGGAGGGCGAGCTGCGATAGCGTACCGCCAGCTCGTACGCCTCGCACGTCGCGTTCACCGGGCGTACCCGGACCACCTCTCCCTCGACCACCAGCGAGTCGCCGAACTCGTCGCAGCTCATCTCGAACACAAAGCGGGCGCCCGGCGCGACCGCCCGGCGGGTAACCAGCAAGCAACCACCGCGACCAAGCGACGCCGTGTACTCTTTCACGAGGGACTGAACGGAGCGATACCCCACCCGCAGCCTTATCACCGTCTCCGGATGTTCGACTGTCCCCACGAGTTGCACCATGAGCAGTCTCTCGCTCATTTTCATGACTCGTCAAGCGCGCGTTCTCGCCGCGCCCAGATGACTAGCCGCAGCCCTAGTACAGCTCACGAAGTTTACAGACCTGCAGCGTTTCGCCGTACGGAAGGGTGGGATTGTCGACGGAGTTTCGTGAGGCTTACGTCCAAGATTTCCTTGAGTGACTCCAGTACCAGAGCGCGGCGTGCAGGTTGGATAGCGTGCCCCCATTGCGGCGCGGCACCAAAACCACAGCGCCGCCAAACAAGGAGCTACGCCATGCAAGCCATGAAGTTCTTTCTGGACACTCACGACCAGCGCAACAACACCTTTCCCGCCGGGATCACCAAGGAGCAGTTCGCCGAGTTCTTTGCCGGCTACGAGCGCGCGTGCCGGGAGGAAGGCGTGGTCGTGCTGCGGCGTGCAGTGTCGGCTTCGAGGCGGGCGCCTTCTGCTTCAACATGGCGCCCAGCGCGGACCACGTGCGCCGCGCCCACGCCAAAGCTGGGCTGCCGTTCGATCACATCACCGAGGTGACCACCGCCACCCCCGGCGATCTGTTCTTCCTGCCGCAGGCCTAGCCAGGAGCCCTGTGTCAGCCGTGTCGGCCGGCGGGGCTGTACGCGCCCAGCCCGGCTATGATGCATGCATGAGCACGATGACCTCGGCTCGTTTCCCGTTTCTTGCGCGCCTGGGAGAAGCTAGCCAGCGCGAGCTGGCGAACCTGCCGATCTCACGCGCCAGCGCGGGGCAACACCTGCTGTCCCGGGGCGACGACGCCGCAGGTGCGTACTTTGTCACCAGCGGCGCGCTGCGCGTGTACTACCTGACCAAGGACGGCCGGGAAGCCACGCTGTATCGGGTGGAGCCAGGCGGCACCTGCATCCTGGCGCTGACGTCCACCTTCAACCGCGAGCCCTACCCGGCCTGGGTCGACGCTGGGCCGCAAGGTGCCGGGTTCGCGCGGCTGCCCGCGCCCGCGTTTCGCAAGATGTTCGACGCCGAGCCGGAGTTTCGCGGCTTCCTTTTCGGGGTGCTCTCGGGGCGGGTGTTCGAGCTGATGCGCACCCTGGAGGAGGCCGGCACCGCGCAGATGGAGGAGCGGGTGGCGCGCTACCTGACGCGCAACGCCGACGGCGCAGGGTGGTCCGCGCCAGCCAGGCCGGCAGGACGCCGCGGAGCTTTGGCACCGCGCGCGAGGTGGTGTTCCGCGCCTTGCGCGCCTGACCCGCGCGCGGCCTGGTGCGCACCGGGCGCCTGCGAATCCAGGTGCTCTCCCCTGCCGCCTGCGTCGCGCCGCGCAAGCTGGCGTCGTGACCGGCCGCACCTGCTGTTTCACCAGGTGATAGTGACCCCACCCAGCGCCGATCGCGGGCCGCGACCAAGCGTTCCTCGGCCACCATGCGTGACCCAACCACCGTGCCAGGCCCGACCACCGTACCGGGCCCAACCACCGTGCTTGACCTAACCACGGTGCCAGGCCCACCGCCGTGCTTCGACCCAACCCCGTGCTGGGCCTACCCACCTTCCACGCGCTCACCCCTTGTCGCTCAACTGGCGATCCGTTCCAGGTTCTGGGTTCTGGGTCAAAACCAAAAACTCAGGGTTCTGGAAACCAGCAAGGGGCTGTGCTGGCGGTGTGGTGAGGCGCGCCGGCCTCCCAGGCAGCCTGCTGCACCTGGCCCTCCTGCGCCTCCTCCAGGCTGTGGTCAACCGCGCCGCGTGCGCGACCACCACGCCCTGCTCCAGGCTCGACGGGCGCGGTTGTCCGTCAGCCCGCCACCGTCTCCACAGCTCCGGGCTTCCCGCGGAAACGCGCCGCGACCTGGATCACCACTGCGTTTCCGCGGACGTCTCCGGATCTCGATCCGGCTTCACGTCCCATCTCGCTCTCGTCCGCCTACCGGATGCACTACCAACTTCAGATCTGCTATCAATATCCATCTCAAATCCAAACATTCTCTTGACATCCTCCCCGTCGCCTCGGTCACCCGTGGCCGCCAACCCGCCGCGATCTCTTCCCCTGCGGCCCCAGCGCGCTGCATCCCCTTCACCTGCGCCCCCACGAAAAATTCGCGCCGCCCGCGCTTCCGCGGCCTGGCGCACGCCAGGCGCGAAACCCGTGCGCCAGCCGAAAATCGCCATGCTACAAGGCCGCATGCGCGAGCCCCTCTCTCCGTCGAGGGAAGTTCAAGCTCTCCGGCGAACACATCGCCGGAGGCCGTCCACCTGGACGCCGCCATGCATCGCCTGCTGCCGACCTGCGGACGTTTGACGCGGCGGCGGGCACCGCCAGGGCTTTGGCACCTGCGCCCACTGGCTGAGCTGGCGCGTGGGTTTGGGATCTTGGCACCGCGCGCGAACACTGCGCGTGGCCAGGCACTGCAAACCTTGCCGCTCCTGCCAAAGCATTGTCGGGCGCGCAGACCAGGTTTCAAGACGCGTGCCATCACGCGCGTGGCCACCGCCGCCACCGAAGCGGTGCTGTTGGGCTACGCGCAGCACTGCACCGCCAGTCAGCGAAACCGTGTGCCTAGTCGGCGTGCTCGGCGCCGACGCCAGCCCAGCCACACGCCCGCACGACAGCGGGCAGCTACGTGGCGCATGGCACGACGGTCCTTCGGGCATGGTGTGCGTCAAGGCGTGCCTGCGCCCCGACGACGCGCGCTGCTGCTTCAGGGTGCTGCAGCAAGCGGAGACGCGGAGCATCACCACGACCACCGCGCGCCGCCCGTACAACCGCGCCGATGGCCTGATGGCCCTGGTCCACGGCTACGCACGGGGCAGCAGCGTCGAGCGCTCGCCTATCGAGCTGATCGTCACGGTGCCCGTGGCGCTGCTGCAGCAGCCCGCCGCGACTACCGACTCAGCCACCAGCACCACCGACTCCGCCGCCAACATCTCCGCAACCACCGATGCCAGCCATCGCGCCCGCCTCCTTCTCACCGACCGTGGCGCCTCGCTGCCATTGGCCCTCACCGTCGAGGCCGACCTGGCGCTCTCTCCGCAGGCCACCCGTCGCCTGGCCTGCGACTGCGGCGTGGTCGTCGCCACCATCCGCCGCAGCAACATCGACCGACGCGCCCGCTCTCCATCGGCCGCAAGACCCGCACTATCCCCGCCGCCCTCACGCGGGCACTCCTGCTACGCGATCGCACCTGCCGCTTCCCCGGCTGCGATCACCGCTTGTTCCTCGAGGGCCACCACCTGCAGCACTGGGCCGACGGCGGCGAGACCTGCCTAGCCCAACTTGGCGCTGCTCTGCTCGCTCCACCACTCGTATGTCCACGAGCGCGGCTATCGCATCACACAGTCCGCCACTGGCGCGCTCGCCTTCGAAGATCCGCAGGGCCGCGCCGTCGTCCCGCTGCCGCCGCGCCCCGCGCCGCCGCTGCTCGGCTGGCCCGCGATCCACGACGCCAACGCCGCGCAGCCGTCATCATCCACCGGCCAGTGCCGCTGGCGCAGCGAGCACGTCGATAAGCTGGGACGCCGCCGCCACCCTCACGCGCACATCCAGCGCCGCGCCGACGGCG
>JADJJK010000068.1 GCA_016706545.1 Myxococcales bacterium | reverse complement strand
CGCCGCGACGGGTGCTGCAGGTGGTCCGGCAGGCGGCCGATGGAGAGGGTCGACGCCGGTGGCTTCCATCTCGGCGAGGACCCAGCGCTCGATGGCGCTGTGGCGGGTCGAGGTCGTCCCAGAGGCCGCGCAGGGGGAGCCGTCGGGATCGAGCGGAGGATCGGCGAGAGATGGGAGTGGTGAGGGTGGCGATGGTGTGCGGGGGAAGAAGGGAGGAGGGGATGCTGCTGGTGCGGTGGTGAGCGACGTGTTGGGGGCGGAAGGTGCGGGGGCTGCAGGGGCTGCGGCAGCGTCGGCGCGGCGCTGGATGCGCGCGATGGTGGCGGCGGCGTCCCAGCTATCGACGCGCTCGCCGCGCCAGCGGCAGTGGCCGGTGGTCGCAGTCAGCGGCAGGGCGGCGTTCGCGGCGTTGGCGGCACGGACGGCATGGATCGCGGGCCAGCCGAGCAGCGTCGGCGCGGGGCGCGGCGGCAGCGGGACGACGGCGCGGCCCTGCGGATCTTCGAAGGCGAGATCGCCGGTGGGTGACTGCGTGATGCGATAGCCGCGTTCGTGGACGTAGGCGTGGTGGAGCGAGCAGAGCAGCGCGAGGTTGTCGAGGTTGGTCTCGCCGCCGTCGGCCCAGTGTTGCAGGTGGTGGCCCTCGAGGAACAAGCGGTGATCGCAGCCGGGGAAGCGGCAGGTGCGGTCGCGCAGCAGAAGGGCGCGCTTGAGGGCGGCGGGAATGGTGCGGGTCTTGCGGCCGATGGAGAGCGGGGCTGCGTCGGTGACGGTAGCTGCGGCGACGGTGGCGACGACCAGGCCGCAGTCGCCGTCCAGGCGGCGGGTGGCCTGCGGAGAGAGCGCAAGGTCGGCCTCGACGGTGAGGGCCACCGGCAGCGACGCGCCGCGATCGGTGAAGGAGGCGGGCGCGAGAGCGGCGGTTGCGGGTGCGGTGGTTGCGGAGTCAGTCGTGCTGGTAGTCGCGGCGGGCTGCTGCTGCAGCGCCACGGGCACGGTGACGATCAGCTCGACGGGCGAACGCTCGACGCTGCCGCCCCGTGCGTAGGTGTGGACCAGGGCCATCAGGCCATCGGCGCGGTTGTACGGGCGGCGCGTGGTGGTCGTGGTGGGCGAGGCTCCGCGTCTCCGCGGAGACGTCCGTCGATCGCTCGGCAGGTGCTGGCGCTTCCGCGGAAACGTCCGCGACCTCTGCGGAAGCCTCTGCCGGCTCGCGCGTGCAGTCCACCGCCGCTTGCTGCAGCACCTGAAGCAGCAGCGCGGCCTCGTCGGGGCGCAGGCACGCCTTGACGCACACCATGCCAGAGGCCGTCGTCGTGTGCGCCACAGCCGCTCGCTGTCGTGCGGGCGCGCGGCTCGGCTGGCGGCGTCAGCGCCAAGCACGCCGACCTTGCGGCACACGGTCTCGAGCTGGCTGGCGGTGCAATGCTGCGCGTAGCCAAGGAGCACCGCTTCGGTGGCGGCGGTGGCCACGCGCGTAATGGCGCGCGTCTTGGAATACGAGATCTTCCCGGCAGACAATGCCGCTGATACGAGCGGCAAGGTGTGCAGTGCCCGGGCCACTCGGAGGTGCTCGCGCGCGGTGCCGAGGTCCCAGCCCACGCGCCAGCTCAGCCAGTGGGCGCAGGTGCCAAAGCCCTGGCGGTACCAGCCGCCGGCCGCGTCGAACGTCCGCAGGTCGGCGAGCAAGCGATGCATGGCGGCGTCCAGGTGGACGGCTTGCTCGGCGATGTGTTCGCCGAGCGCTTGAACTTCCTCGACGGAGAGAGGCTCGCTCATGAGGTTTTGTAGCACGGCGGTTTTCGGCGCCGGACTTGGTGCCTGGCGTGCCCCTGGTGCCGCGGAAGCACGGGCGGCGCGAAATTTCGTGGGGCCGTGGCGTAGACGGAGGATGTAGCGCGCGGGGCCGCTGGTGGAGAGAATGCGGCAGGTTGGCGGCGCTGGGGGCGTGCTGGCGCGGGAGGTGTCAAGAGGAATGTTGGGGTTTGATATGGATTGTGGATAGTAGATCTCCAGTTAGAGAATGCGTCCGGCAGGCGGACGTGAGCGAGCCGGGACCTGAGATCGAGATCGCGGAAACCTCCGCGGAAACGCGGTGTGATCCAAGTCGCAGCGCGTTTCCGCGGAAGCCCCGGTGCTGTGGACGGTGGCGGGCTATGGACAACCGCGCCCGTCGCGTTTGGACAGGAGCGACGCGCGTACGCGGCGCGGTTGACCACAGCCCTTGGAGAGGCGCAGGAGGGCCAGGTGCAGCAGGCGTGACTAGGAGGGCGGCGCGCCTCTCCACACCGCCGCACAGCCCCTGCTGGTTTCAGAACCCTGAGTTTTTTGTTTTGGACCCAGAACCCCAGAACCGGAACCCAGAGAAGACCGCCAGGTGAGCGGCGGGGGAGCGCGTGGGAGGTGGTTGGGTCGAGCATGGCCCCGGCAAGAGCGGAGTGGCGGGTGGTGCGGAGGTGCGTCAGACCCGCCCGCGGTCGCCGCCGGTGGGAAGCGTTCCTGGACGGCCCGCGAGGAGGGGCAACGCGGCGATGGGTGAAGATCGGCGGCCTGCCACCGAACCGCGCCCTCTGGGACGCATCCTAGGTCCAGGCTCGCAGGGCCAGGACCAGGGCGCCAGTGAGCCGCTCGACCTTGGCTGCGCCGATGTTCATCTCGTGAAACGGCGCGAAGGGGTCGGCCAGCAGATCGCGGCGAACCTCCAAGCACAGCGCGCGCCCGGGCCGGTCCATGACGTGGCTCCAGGCCACCGTACTGGGGTGCAGCGGATACGTCGCGCTGTCGGCCACCGTCAGCCCGAGCTCCGCCATCGCCGGTCGAAGGACGGCCATCACCGAGGGCGGCGTGTGGTCCTTGCCATCTGGGCCGCGGCCAATGACATCCAGCTCGGGGCGCAGCGGCCAGGTCGGCTCGATCTCCGGCTGGTAGGCGTGGCGCAGGCTCTTGACGATCTGGTCGTCGACCTCCACGTCGACCGTGCGCGGCGCGTAGCTGTGCAAGAGCAAGGTCTTGCCGCTGGCGGTCAGGCGAGTCACCAGCGCGGCCACCGCGGCGAGGTAGCGGTCATATGCGTCCCGCAGGAGCTGGCGGTCCTGGGCGGTCGAGATCCACGGCGGCAGCCCAGGCGTGACCTTGCCGGCCTTGAAGTCGTCCGCCGTGGCGTCGAGCCGGCGGTTGCAGTCGATGAAGGTGCGGGGGACGCGGCAGCGCGCCACCGCGGCGGTGCGGTGCGGCTCGGCGGCGACGAAGGCCTGAGCCACCGCCAGGCCAAGCTCGGGCGCCCCGGCGTCGGTGTTGACGTGGAAGAAGTCCACCAGGGACTCGGGCAGCGCGCTGGTCAGGAGCGCGGCCACGGCGGTGAAGTCCGCGGTGGCGGTGGCGCCGTGCGGGATCTCGATCAGCAGGTCGAGCGGGGCCCCGGCGGGCGCGTCGGCGCCCGGCACGACGTGGACGTCGAGGACCGGATCCAGGACGGGGCCGGCGGGACCGGCGGGACTGGCGGGGCCAGCGGCGGGATCGAGCGTGGGAGCGTGGGTCATGGCGGCCTCGGCGTGAACAGCTCCAGGACGTCGGTGGCGCGGCCTCGGCCGTCGATGCCGCCGATGATGAGCACCTGCTCGTTGGGCAGCGGCTCGGCCACCGCGCCGGCGCGCGGCCCAGCCATCGGCACCGTGGCCACGTGAGCCAGCGTCTCGGCGTCGAGGATCTCGGCGCTGCCCAGGATGAGGCCGGTCTCCGAGATGCCGCCGGCCAGCACGATGAAGCGGCCGGCGCGGGCGGCGGCTGGTAGCTTGCGCGGGATCTCCAGCGCGTTCGCGACCACGGTCACCGCGCCGGTCTGCGGATCCAGCTTGATGGCGTCGCGCGACAGCTCGCCGTCGCGCTCCCCGGCGAGCACCGCGACCTGTCCATCGGTCGTCGACAGCACCACGTGGCCGCTGCGCAGCGCCTGCGGCGCGGTCAGCTCGTCGAACACGCCCCCGCGGTAGCGCACCACGCGCTGGTCCACCCCGATCGCGGTGGCGGTGCCCGCTGCAGACACCACCACGGTCGCGGCGCGGGGCATCTCCAGCGCGCCAGCGAGCGGGGTCACCGCTGCCTGCCCGGCATCGAGCGTCGCTGGCGGGCCGGTCAGCAAGAACTGCGTGAGCGACATCTGCAGCGCCCGCCCTCCCGCGCGCGGTGCCGCGGTGGAGGTGAGGTCGCTCCACGCCCCGCTGGGCGCGACGTTGGTGTCGAACCGCCAGCCGCCGCTCTGCGCCGTCCCCTCGGTGGTGGCGCCGCCAAGCACGTAGGCGACGCCATCGATGGTGGTGGCCACCGCCGCGCCCGCGCGAGCCTGTGGCAGGTCCAGCCCGCGCGCCAGGGTGTGATCATAGGCGTTGTAGATCTCCACCTCCCCGCGCGCGCTGTTGTCGTTGCCGCGTCCGCCCACCAGGATGGCGCCGTAGCGCAGCGACGCGCTGCCGACCTCGAAGCGGCCGACCGCGAGCTTGGCCGGGGCGATCTGCACGCTCAGCGGCTCGCCCACGTAGACCGCGATGCGCGCCTCCAGCGGGCCGAGCGAAAACTCCGGCGAGGCCCCGTAGCCGACGAGCCGATCGGCGAAATCGAAGCACTCCACCGTGATCCGCCCCGGATCGCCGTGGGCCGGCGCCTCCAGGCTCAGCGAGAAGGCGCCGTTCTTGCGGCGGGCCTCCACCACGGTCCGAGGCTCGGACAACGTGAGCCGGATGCGCTCCACCGAGTCGAGCAGCGCCGACTCCGGCGCGGTGAGCAGGTTCACCGAGATGGTGCCGGTGTCGCCCAGGCATGCCGAGGCACCCAGGGCGAGCGCCGCCACGGCGAGGCGTTGGCACACCGTCATCGCAGGAGTCTCTCCTGTACCTGCGCCGCCGACAAGCCACGGATCCTGATGGTTTTGCGGCGGGACGAGGCCCCCGCGGACACCTCCAGCGCCGAGCGCGACAGGTCGAGCCGATCGGCCAGCAGCTCGAGCACCGCCGCGTTGGCCTCGCCGTCCACCGGCGGCGAGGTCACGGCGACCTTGAGCCGGTCGCCGTGGACCGGCCCAACCTTGGGGCGCGAGGCGCGGGGCGCCACCAGCACATCCAGCGTGACGTCGGCTCCGCTGTGCCGCAGCCAAGGAGGCAGCGGCTCGGTCATTTGCCGTTGGCGGCGCCCAGCTCCTTGGCGCGCTTGGTGGCCGTCTCCACGGCGTTGATGAGCGTGGTGCGCAGGCCGCCTTGCTCCAGCGTGTGCAAGCCGGCGATGGCGGTGCCGCCAGGAGAGGTGACCATGTCCTTGAGCTTGCCGGGGTGTTCGTCGGTGTCGAGCAGGAGCTTGGCGGACCCCATGACCGTCTGCGCGGCCAGGCGCTGCGCGTTGCGTCGCGACAGCCCCACCTTGACCCCGGCGTCGGCGAGCGCCTCGAGGATCAGGAAGATGTACGCCGGCCCGGAGCCTGACAGGCCAGTGACCGCGTCGAGCTGGCTCTCGTCGAGCGCCACCGTGAGGCCGACCGCGTCGAAGATCTGCTTGGCGGCGCCGAGGTCGAGCTCGTTGGCGCGCTGCCCTGCGCTGATGGCGGTGGCGCCCGCGGCGACCAGCGCCGGGGTGTTGGGCATGGCGCGCACCACGCGGACCTCGGAGGGCAGCGCCTGTTCGATAGACTCGGTGGAGATCCCCGCGGCGATCGAGATGACGAGCGCGTCGGGGCGGATGTCGGCGGCGATCTCGCGGAGCACCCGCGGGAAGATCTGGGGCTTGATGGCGAGCACCAGGATGTGGGCCGCGCGCGCGACCTCGCAGTTGTCGGCGGTGGCGCCGATCTGATAGTCGAACACGAGCTGGGCCCGGCGCTCGGGCCGGGGCGCGGAGGCGAGGATGGAGGAGGCCTGGACGTGGTTGCCGCGGATGAGGCCGCGGATCAGGGCCTCGGCCATGTTGCCGGCGCCGATGAAGCCGATGACGCTGTCACGGGGGATCGACACGGGTCCGGTGTATCACGAGGCGTCGCCACATGCAGCGACGAGATTCTGCGAGATCCGACCCTCAGCGCTTCTTGCGCTCGGGCAGGGCCACCGCGGCGGGCAGCGCGGCCTGGCCAGGGGCGCCGCCATCAAGCAGGTGCTTGCGCTCCTGCTTGATGCGCCGGTTGGCCTCGCGGGCGGTCTCGCCGATGCGCCGCGTCTCGACGCCCACGCCGCCGGCTATGGCCACGCCGGTGATGCGCAGCTTGGCCACCGGCTCGGTGGACAGCACGTCGGCCCCGCGGTGCGACTGGTCAAAGCCGCCGAGGATCGCGCTGCCGCTGAGATCGACCGCGACGTTGGGCGGGACGATGACCTCGACCCCGCCCATGAGACACGTGATGAGGATCTCGCTGACGCCCGGCGCCAGGTTGGCCTCGCGGAAGTCCAGGCTCACGCCGCCCATGATGCAGTGAACCCGGAGGCTCGAGGGCACGACCCATCGCCCCTTGCGTTCGACGCCGCCCATCATCGCCACGACGGTCTGCTGCCGCGGCCGGTCATCGCCGCCCACGGAGACGCCGGAGGTCAGCGAGCGGATCTCCGGCCGGAGGGCGAGCGCCGTGCTGCCGCGCTCACCCACCGCCACCAGGTCGAGCACCAGCGCGTCGAGCTCGGCGACGGTCACCGCGCGCTGGGTGGCCTCCATGCGGCGGTCCAGCTCGTCGATGTCGAGCCGATCTCTCGCGAACGCCTGCGACAGCTCGCCGATGACCTGAGCGCGCCGCTCGCGCAGCGACAGGAGCGGACCGGTGGAGGGAGGCTGTGCGGTCATGGTCCTCGCCTTGGCTGCCTGCGCGGCAGGCGGCGGCTGCGCAGGCTGCGGCTGCGCAGGCTGCGGCTAGCCGATGTTGAAGTCTTCTTTTTCGTGCGCGGCGGCAGGGGCATGGCTGAAGCGATCGAGAGCATAGCGCGAAAAGATCTCGTGAGCAGGCGCGCCGCCGAGCCACTCCGCGTACAGCTTGCCCACGATCGGAGCCATCATGAACCCATGGCCGACGAAGCCGCAGGCCAAGAAGAAGTCAGGCAGGCCGCGCGGCGCGCCCAGGATGGGGTTGCCATCGGGCGAGCAGTCATAGGGGCCAGCCCATTGCCGCAGCACCTTGATGTCTCCCAGGATGGGCGCGAGCCGCACCAGGCGGCGCGCGTAGGTGGCAAGAAACTCCAGGGTCGAGCCGACGTGCAGGGTCGAGCCGTGGCCGGGCACGGTGACCCCACCGACGATCTCGCCGCGCATCGACTGGCTGAAGTAGAGCCCGGAGGTCAGCTCCGAGACCATCGGCCGCAAGAACGGCTTGAGCGGCTCGGAAGAGCAGATCTCGTGCCGGATCGGCCAGGTCGGCAGCTCGACGCCGAGCATGCGCGCGAGCTGCGCGGACCAGGCGCCGCAGGCATTGACCACCCGGCGCGCATGCACGGTGCCGCGCGGCGTATGCACGGCAAACCCGCGGTCCGTGTGCTCGATCCCGGTGACCTGGGCCTGGGTACACACCTTCACGCCGCGGCTGACCGCGCCGCGGGCGTAGCCCCACAAAAACGGCCACGGAAACAGGATGCCGTCGGTGGGGTTGTACGCGGCGGCCACCACGCCGTCGAGGCAGAGCTCGGGGACGATCTGGTTGGCGGCGACCGGATCGATCATCTGGGTGGGCACGCCGCAGCGGTTCTGCAGCTCGATGTTGCGCGATAGCCGCGCCACCTCCTTGGCGTTGCGCGCCAGGAACAGGTAGCCGCCCTGGCGAAACCAGACGTTGACGCCCAGCTCGGTGGCGAAGCGCCGGCACAGCTCCACCGAGTCGCGCATCAGCCGGATGTTGATCTCGGTGGACCACTGCTGGCGCACGCCGCCGCCGTTTCTGCCCGAGGCGCCCTCTGCCAGATAGCCGCGCTCGAGCACCACCACGTCGGACAGGCCGGCCTTGGCCAGGTGGTACGCGATGGACAGCCCCATGATGCCGCCACCGACGATGACCAGCTCCGCGCGCTCGGGCACCGGCCCTGTGTGGGTCAGGATCGACGACGAGAGCGTCGACGGAGGCGAGCCGTCGCCGGGGGAGTCGAGCTCGGAGCCAGGCTGCATCCGTCAGCTCCCCTTGGAGGGCACGCCCCCGGTGGCTGCGGCGTCGGCGCTCGCGGCGGGCGCGGCCGGTGCGGCCGGCGCGGCCGGTGCGGCGGGATCATCGGCGAAGCGGTGGGCCGCCGGATCATTTGCCAGCAGCCGCAGCGGGGTCGGGGACAGCGGCGGACGCGAGGTGAACGGCCGCAGGCTCGCGGGCGGCGCCCCGGTGAGCCGCGCGAGCTGCAGCGCGATGGGGCCCAGGCACTCCTTGCCCTGGCACGGGCCGGTGCCAAAGCCGGTGTAGCGCTTCACCTCCTCGATGTCGCAGTAACCCTGGGCCACGGTGTGCTCGAGGTCGGAGAGGGTTACGTCCTCGCAGCGGCACAAGATGATCTTCTTCGCCACTAGGGCACCGCCTTCGAGAGCTCGCTGGCCAGGGCCCGGGCGACGTGCTCGCCCACAGCTTGACCGTGCGCCGCGGCGGCGCCTGGGCCCCGATAGCCGCACACGTCACCGCAGCCCCAGACGTGGGGCACGGTGGTGCGGCCGTGCTCGTCCACGACCAGGCAAAAGCCGCCGCCGGTCTCGTCGAGCACCACGTCGCACCCTTGTTGCCGGGCGCCCTCGGTGGCGGGAGAGGGCACCGAGGCCATCAGCACGGTGTCACAGTCCACGCGGCGGCCGTCGCCGAGGCGGACGCCGCGCACGCCGCGCCGGCCCAGCACGGCCTGGGCCTCTGCTGCCGGGATCACGGTGACCTCCGCGCCGGCGTCGCGCAACGCCGCAGCGGTGGCCTCCGCGTCCTCGCGCATGCGCGGGTGGGTGAGCACGCAGATCACCCCGCCCGCGAGGATGCCGTGCTCCTCCAGCAGCCGCCCGGCGGCGCGCAAGGCCAGGACGCTGGGGCGGTCGTTGTCGGCCACCGGCAAGAGCACCGGGTAGCCACCGGTCGCCCAGATCCACTCTCGGGCGACCACCCGATGAAGCTGCGTTTCGCTGGCGGCCACCAGCACGCCGCCGGCGTCCTCGGGAAAATAGCCAATGGCGGTGGTGCGCGGCAAGAACGTGACCCCGGCGGCCTGGGCCTGGGCGTGGGCCTTGTCCGCGGCTGGCGCGCCGTGCCGCGGGTCGGCGCGCAGGCTGCCGCCAAAGGCGAGCTGATCGTCGATGAGCAAGGTTCGTGCTCCGGCCGCCGCGGTGGCGCGCGCGGCGCAGAGGCCAGCGGCGCCGCCGCCTATCACCGCGACGTCGACGTGGTGCTCGCCCACCTGCGGCAGCTCGCTGGCGGCGACCGCCGGCAGCGTGCCCAGCCCGGAGAGCTGGCGCACCACGCGGTTGGCCATCAGGTTCATGATCGCCGAGCCGGTCATCAAGGTGTGGTGGTCGAGCCCTCGTGCGAACACGAAGTCCACCGCACCCAGGACGTCCAGCTCGGCGGAGGGGAAGGCGTTCTGGCTCTCGGCGCGCAGGCCGGCGTGGCATGGGGTCTGGCACGCCCGGCGATTGGGGATGCCCTCGATCCTCATCAGACATCCTCCGCAGTGTCCTTCCAGGCAGAACGCCGAGCGCGGGCGGTGATACTTGAGGGAGCGCGACATCACCTGCGCGCCGCCAGCGAGGGCCGCGGCGGCCACGCTCTCGCCGGTGAAGCCGCGCACGGTGGCTCCGGCAACGGAGAGCTCGACGGGGACGCCGCGCGAAGGTGCGGCAAGAGGCAAGCGGCGCGTCACGCGACCCTAGCCATACCACGAATGGCTCGAGCGTTCTGCGGTGCCGCGTCTTCCGGTCTTCCGGTCGCGTACGAATGCTTGTGCGTGCGGCCGGTCGGCGCGTTGACCGCTCCTGGGGACGTGGGATACCGTAGGCGTCCAAAGAGGGAACCACCGATGGCCACTCCAACGAGGCCGTGCCCGTATTGCGGCGCGGCCGTGCTCACTACTGCCCCAGCTTGCGGATCATGCGGGCGGCCCATGCCGTCCATGCAGCAGGGAATGCAACCACCGGGGATGCAACCCCCCGGCGCTGCTCCAGCAAAGACCATGTTTGGCTATGCCGCGCCGGTCGCCAAGCCGGGTGGCATGCAGGGGCTCCCTCCGCAGGGCGGAGGGGCGCCGCCGTTTGCGCCGCCGCAGCAGCAGGGCTTCGGCGCCCCAGCTCAGCCTCCGGCGCAGATGCAACCGCCGCCGCAACAGCAGGGCTATGGCGCGCCGCAGGCACAGCCAGGCTTCGGGCAGCCTCCGGCCGCGCAGGGCGGATACGGATACCAGCAGCCGCAGCAGCCCCAGCAGGGTGGCTATGGTGCGCCACCGGCGCAGCAGGGCTATGGCGCACCACCCGCTCAGCAGGCGCAACAGGGCTATGGCGCTCCACCGGCGCAGCAAGGCTATGGCGCTCCGCAGCAGGGGTACCCAGCGCCACAAGCGCAGCCAGCTTACAGCGCGCCTCAGGCGCCGGCCCCAGCCTCCTGCTCAACAGTATGGTGCTCCGCCAGCGCAGCAGAGCTACGGCCAGCCCGGTGGCTATGGCGCAGAGGCGTACCCGCCGGCGCAGCAGGCGTACGGCGCCACGCCCGGCTACCCGCCGGCGCAGCAGCAGGCCTACGGCGGCTATCCACCCGCCCAGGCGTACGGCGGGCAGCAGCACGACGCGCCGGGGCCCATGGATGACATGGCGCGCCGGTTGCCTGCGTCCGCGCCGGGGACGCTGTTTGGCTTCCCGGTGTCGCGCCTGCGCGATCCTTCCATTCAGAAGCGCTTCCTGTTCCTCGCTGGCGTGGCGCTGATCATCTCGATCATCGTGCCGTACAGCTTCAGCCCGCTGGTGTTCTCGTGGTCCGGCGGGATGCCCAAGTTCGGTGCGCTCATCTGGCCTGCGGTGGCCGGCGGGGCGTACCTGCTCTTGACCGCGGCGCCGCCGCACATGCGGCAGAACATCCCGCCCGCGGTGCTGCAATGGATCCCGTTTGGCGTGTCGTACACCGGCGTGATGGTGGCCAACGTCGGCTCGGTCAGCAGCCTGTACATGATCGGGTACTCGCTGCTGGTGTTCGGCTTGCTCGCACGCATCGCGGCGCCGCAGGACCAGATCGCGCGCATCATCATCGCGGTGGGCGCGGCGTGCCTCATCCCGAACTACTTCGACTACCTCAGCGCGTTCTTCCGCTTCGGTGGCCCCATCCTCGGCACCATCCACAACCTGCTGTGGTTCGTGGTGTGGACGCTGGGCATCCTTTGTATCTTGTTCGTGGTGCCGCCGCAGAAGCTGCCGCCCGCGCTGCGGTCGGTGGACTCCTTTGGCCCCATCATCTGCGCGGTGCTCATCGCGTGGTTGCCGGTGCAGGCGGTGCTGTTCTCGTTTGTCAGGATGGGCTTTGGCATCTCCGCCATCCTGACCATGGCGCACCTGGTGCTGATGGTGGGCGCGTACTTTGGCGTCCTCATGATGGCGGCGCCCGCAGCGTATGAAGAGTCCAAGGCGATGTTCGCCAAGCGAGGTGGCGGCGGGGGTGGCGGCGGCGGCTCCGCGGGTGGCTATGGCCAGCAGGGCGGCGGCTATCCTCCGCAGGGCGGCGGGTATCCTCCGCAAGGTGGCTATGGCCAGGGTGGTGGGTATCCGCAGGGTGGCGGCTATCCTCCGCAGGGCGGTGGCGGCTATCCTCCGCAGGGCGGCTGGCAGTAAGCGTGTCGGGCGGGCTGGTGGCGCGCGCTCCGTCGTCTACGCGATGGCAGCCTTCGCCGCGCTGGTACAGACCCGGTAGCGGGGCCGGGTGACCATGCAGCAGGAACGGCGGCTCGAGCTGCGCGTGGGCCTGCTCGTGCTGGTGGCGGTGGCGGTGTTCATCGGCTTCGTCGTGGTGCTCGGCAACTTCTCGTTGCGGTCGGGCTTCACCGTGTACGCAGACTTCGACTACGTCGGCAACCTGCAGGCCGGGGCGCCGATCAAGGTGTCCGGCATCAAGGTCGGCAAGGTCCGCGAGCTGTCCTTCCGCGGCGGCGCCATGGATCCCCAGGTGCAGCGACGGGTGCAGGTGCGGGTGGAGGCGTGGCTCGAAGATCGGGCGCGCGAGTCCATCCGCGCCGACGCCGAGCTGTTCATCAACACCGCGGGAGTGCTGGGCGAGCAGTACCTGGAGATCGTGCCCGGCAAGGACTTCGAGCGTCCGGCGGTGGTGCCGGGCGCCATCTTGCGCGGCACCGATCCGCCGCGCACGGATCTGGTGGTGGCGCGGCTCTACGAGGTGCTCGACGGCGTCTCCTCGGTCTTGCGCGATGATCGCCAGGCCATCGCCGATGTGCTGCGCAACGGCGCGAGCGCGGTGGCAGAGGTCAACCGGCTGCTGGTGGACAACCGGCAAGAGCTGTCGGGCCTCATCACCGGTGGCGCGGCGCTGGCGCGCGAGGCCACCGAGACGCTGCGCGGGGTCAACGGCCAGCTAAAGGACGGGCGCCTGGCGAACCTGGTGGGGCACGCGGACGCGCTGCTCGTCACCGCGGATGGCAGCTTGCGCCAGCTCACGCCGCCGGCCAGCGAGCTGCTCGGCGAGGCGCGGCGCGCCGCGGGCCTGGTGACAGAGGCGCGGCTCGAGCGCGCGCTGACGGTGGCGGACAAGGCGGCCACCGCGGCGGCCTCGGCCGGCGGCCTGGTGGACAACGTCAACGGCCTGGTGACAGATCTGCGGCAGGGCAAGGGCAGCGCGGGCGCGCTGCTGTCGCGCGACGACCTCTACGCCGACCTGCGGGAGCTCATCACCGACCTCAAGCGCCACCCCTGGAAGCTGTTCTGGAAGGAGTGAGGTGAGCGGGGCTGCCGAGGAGCGTCTGGCCACGCTGGTCGGCCTGGGCGCGCTCGCGCTGGGGCTGTGCGCCGCTTTCTTCGTGGTCGCCATCTCCCCGGGGTTGGCGCGTCGTGGCCACGTGCCGGTGCGGCTGTACCTGACGGAGCTGGGCGGTCTGCGCGAGGGCGCGCCGGTTCGCGCAGCCGGCGCCGAGATCGGCCATGTCGCCTCGATCTCGCTGTCGCCCGCGGCGGCGCCAGGGCCGCTTGGCGGGCAGGTCGGCGTGGTGGTGGAGCTGGCGCTCGCCACCGCGGAGTTGCGCCGGACGTGGCGGGAAGGCAGCGCGGTCATCAGCTCGCGCGGCGTGCTGTCCGCGCGGTACGTGGAGCTGCTCCCGCCCGCCGGCGAGCCGGGGCCGCCGCTGCGCGCGGGCGATGAGGTTCGCGGCGTCGATCCGCCGGTGCTCGACCGGGTGCTGCTGCGGACCTGGAACAACCTGCGCATCACCCGGCGCTTCGCCGAGGAGGTCTCCCCCGCGGCCAGCCAGCTACGGCGCGAGCTGCGCGCGCTGGCTGCCGCGGTGGCGGCGCTGCGGGCGGAGGCCGGCGAGGGGCGCGGGACCTCGCCCGCGCAGGCCGGTGGGGGCCCAAGCGGCGCGGATCCGCTGGACTCGCTGAGCGCCGAGCTCGCCGCGGTGCTCGACGAGGCCGACCGCACGTTTGGCGAAGTGCTCGGCGGTCGCGCCGGGTGGACCAAGCTGCTGGTGGTGGCAGCGCGCGCCCAGGCGCTGCGCGGGGCGGCGCAGGCGAGCTGGGCCGCGCTGTCGGGCCAGGTCACGACGCTGCAGGTCGACCTGTCCGAGGCGCTGGCGCGCATCGCCGCGCGCGCGCCTGGGGCCAAGGTCGCCGCGGTGCTCGCGCAGGGGCGGGCGGTCGTGGCCAAGCTGGCCGTGGTGGCAGCGAGCGCACAGCTCGTGTGGCAGCGCTGGCAGCGGCGCGAGGGCTCGCTTGGGCGCTTGCTCGCCGATCCTGAGTTCCCCGAGGACGCCAAGGAGCTCGGCAAGATCCTCAAGCGCCAGCCCTGGCGCATCTTCGGCCGCCCGCCGGAGGAGACCGGCGGAGAAATGAAGCGAACAAAGGAGTGACCGAGCCGCGAGCGAAATCCGACCGAGCCGCGACCGAGCGCGACCGAAATCCGAGCGAAACCTGATCGAAACCCGATCGAGTGGTCGCCGAATAACGGGGCGCTGCTCTACGTTGTTCTCCCATGTGGACACGTCGCGTGATCGTCCCCGCCCTGCTCACCTGCTTTGCCCTCGGCCAACCGCTCCAGGCGCGCGCCGACGGACAACCGCCCAAGGTCATCGAGATCGCGGGTACCTACGCCTTTGACTGGTATCGCGGCACGCGCTCGCGCTGCGCCAAGGTCTCCGGAGCGCTCCTGCGCAAGCTCAAGAAGGGCTACACCTGCACGCCGCCAGACGCGGGGTCTGCGTCCGGACGGCCCGTGCTGGCGCAATGCACCAAGGGTGAGCGCTCTCAGTACTTGCTGTTTGCCACCGCGGCGGACTGCAAGGAAGAACGCGAGACGCAGCTCGCCAACGGCGCGTAGCGCAGGCGCGCCTGCGCGGCGGCGCGGCGGAAGGCTCACTGCAGCTCGAACGCGCCGATGTCGCAGCCGCCGTTGGCCGGCCGCGGCAGACCGCGCTGGTCCTGGGCAGGGCAGGCCATGGCGACCCCTGCGTCGAGCACCGGCGAGGTTTGCGCGGGCGCGTACGTCATCGTCAGGCCGCCGTGGTCGCGCGGCCCCAGCGGATCGAGCTGCGGATCCGTCTTGAGCAGGTCCGCGGCGCCGAAGAACGACAGACAGTTGCCGCTGTCATCGGAGAACAGGTTGCCGCCACCAGACTTGATCATGGTGTTGGCGTCGTTGCGGTTGCAGTTGTTCTGCTTGCCGGAGCGCGCGGTGTTGAACGCCACCAGGGTGTTGGTGAGGGTGTACTCCGCGGGCACGCTGAACAGGTAGATCGCCGCCGAGTCATCAAAGGTGTTGGTGTTGAAGACGATGGTGTCGTTGAGCAAGATGTAGCGACCGCCAGGCGAGGCCAGGGTGCCCGCGCGGGTGGCGATGTTGCCGTACAGCGTGGAGTTCTCGAGCACGAGCGTGGCCCCGGTGGTGATGTGGGAGAACGAGCCCCAGACCGCGAGGTTGCCGGTGGCCGAAGAGCGACGGACCGTGACCTGCGCGCCGGCGCCCTCCGCGTCGATGACGCCCCCCCAGCCGTTGTTGCCGACCGAGCGGTTGCCGACGAACGAGCACTCGTCGAAGGAGGCCGAGGTCCTGGTCGACGAGAACAGCACGCCCCCGGTCGACTCGGCCTCGTTGTTGCGAAACACGCAGGCCTCGGCCTCGAAGGTGCCTTCTTCGAGCCGGATGGCCGCGCCATCGGCGACGCCGAAATCCTGGACGGTGAGGTCCTCCAGGCGGAGCGTCCCGCCGCCGACCCCCATCATGCGATAGCGCGGGTGGACCACCGGCGGCCGGATGATGGTCGAGGCCGCGTCCTTGCCCGCGATCAACACCGTGTTCTCGCTCGTCAGCGGGGCGTTGAGCAGGTAGGTCGCCGCGTCGAGGAGAATGAGCCGACTGGTGACGAGACCGCCGGAGGACTGCAGCGCCGCTCGCAGCGTGCAGCCGCCCGCGGCCGTCGCGAAGCAAACGCTGTCCGCCCCGGCGTTATCGTCCGGCGCGTCCGCGGTGGCGGTGACCTCGTATCCGGGCAGGACGGTGAGCCAGAACGACGCCTCGCGCGGGGTGCGCTCGTCACCGGTGGTGAACCGCGCCTGCACGGTGTACTGGACGCGCTTCACGACCTGTGTGGGGACGCCGACGATCTCGCCGGTGGTCTCGTTGAGCGTCAGGCCAGCCGGCAGCGCCGGGGTGATGGTGAAGCTCTGCGGGCGCGCGCCCGCGGTGGTCTCCGGTGTCAGCGTCAGGTTCGTCTGGCTCAGCACGGCGTGGACCCGCGCCGGGTAGGCCAGGGTGGGCGGCTCTTTCAAGACCACGTCGACGAACTCCAGGCGACCGCAGCCGGCGCCGCCGCCGAGCCCCGCGATCACGGCGCCGCCGGTGGCCACGGCGGTGACCAGGCCGACGAGCGCTGCCCGCAGCGCACCGGCGAGCCGCGGGGCGGCGTGCGTGTGGTGCGGCCATCTTCGCGGTAGTGGAGCCGGGCAACCCATGGCGGCAGTATCGGCCTTTGGCCGGGCGCGGGTCAACGAAGACGCGCCGCTTGGTCTGGCGCCGCCGCCCGGCGATGGCCTGGTCAGAACCCCGGGGTGTCCATGGGGCCCTGTGAGCGGCCGGCGAGAAACTGCGCCACCACCGGGTCTGGCGACGCGGCGAGCTCGGCCGGCGTGCCGAGCGCGTGGATTCGCCCGCGATACAAAAGCGCCACGCGGTCGGCCACGGTCCGGATCGAGATCAGGTCGTGCGAGACCACCAGCGCGGTGACGCCGGCGGTGGCCGGCAGCTCGGCGATGAGCGCGTCGACATGGCGGGCGCTCACCGGATCGAGGCCGGTGGTGGGCTCGTCGAAGAGCACCACCTCCGGGCGCATCGCCAGCGTGCGGGCGATGGCGACCCGCTTGCGCATGCCGTCCGAGATCTCCGCCGGCATGCGCGCGGCGTGCTGCTCCATCCGCACCGCGGCCAGCCGCTCGCGCGCCGCCACCCGGGCGGCGGCCAGCCCAAGACCGCCGTGCTTGCGCAGCGGCAGCGCGACGTTGTCGAGCACGGTCATCGAGTCAAACAGCGTGGAGTGCTGAAACACCATGCCGATCTTGCGGCGCAGCGGCAACAGCGCTGCCTCGGACAGCTCGTCGATCCGTGCGCCGTGAAACCGCAGCTCGCCAGCGTCCACCCGCAAGAGGCCGATGAGCAGGCGGATCGCCACCGACTTGCCGACGCCGGAGGTGCCGACGAGGAACAGCCGCTCGTGGCGTCGCACGCTCAGGCTCATCGACGACAGCACCGGCTTGCCGTCGAACGCCTTGTCGACGTCGCGAAACTCCAGCAGCGGGGCCTCGCGCTCGCTCATAGCCGCCCTGGAAACGCCAGGTAGGCGGCGATGGACCAGATCAGGTCCAAGGTGAGCACCGCGAACGATCCGCCGATCACCGCCGAGGTGGTGGCGTGCCCGACGCCCTCGGAGCTGCCGCGCGCGGTCAGCCCACACGCGGCGGCCACCACCGGCACCGCCACCCCGTACGACAGCGCCTTGACCAGGCCCACGGCGAGGTGGGTGAAGGTCACCGAGGAGGCGTCGAAGAACACGGTGGGGTTGACCTGGAACGACAGCTTGGCGGTGAGCCCGGCGGCGGCGAACATGGCGAGGCCGCCGAGCACCGAGAGCACCACGGTCATGACCATGGAGGCCAGCACGCGCGGCACGACCAGATAGTCGATGGGCAACACGCCGGACATGCGCAGCGCGTCGAGCTGCTCGGTGACCTTCATCGAGCCCAGCTCCGCGGCGATCCCGGCGCCCACCCGGGTCGCCAGCATCAGCCCGGTGAGGGTGGCGGCCAGATCCGAGGTCACCAGGCGCAGGAACTGCTGGCCGATCTGCGAGGTGTCTCCGGTGATGCGGGAGAGCTGCAGGCAGGCCTGATACGCCATCACCATGCCCAGAAAGCCCAGCGTGATGAGCACAAAGCCAAGCGATCGGTTGCCGAGCAGGTGGAGCTGCACCAGCACGTCGCCGCGGCGGTGGCGCGAGCGCCCGGTGACGCGGCGGACCACGCCGCCGGCGGTGTCGGCCAGCACGGCCGCGAGCTGGGCGGGCCACCGCAGCGCGGCGAGGGTCAGCGCCCCCACGGCGATGACGGCCTCTCGGAGCCGGCCGAGCAGGGTCGGGCGAGGCGACAGAGCGCCCGGAGGGTCGCGAGAGTCCGGCGGGCCAGGCGCTCCGGGAGCGCTGGAAGGATCAGCTTGGGGCATCATGCGGTGACGTAGGTGAGGAAGAAGTCGAGCACGACGATGGCGACCGCCGAGCTGACCACGCTGGCGTTGACCGCGCGGCCCACCCCGGCGGCGCCGCCGCGCACCGAGATGCCGAAGTGGCACGAAGACAGCGCGATGGCGCCGCCGAAGGCCACGGACTTGGTGACGCCGTGGAGGAAGTCTGCGGGGGCCAGGTTGTCGGCGAAGGAGAAGTACATCGTCGACCACTCGATGCCGAGCACGGTGTAGCCGACGATGGAGGAGCCAACCAGCGCGACCAGATCGCCGAGCACGGTCAGCACCACCAGCATGAAGGTCATCGCCAGCACGCGCGGCAAGATCAGGTAGCGCAGCGGGTCGATGGCCAGCGCTCGGAGGCCGTCGAGCTGCTCGGTCACGGTCATGGTGGCGAGCTCCGCGGTGGTGTTGGCGCCGACGCGCCCCGAGAACATGAGGCCGATGAGGATCGGCCCGATCTCGCGCAGCACGGCGTACCCGGCGCCCCAGCCGGCAAGGCCAGTGGCGCCGAGCTTCTTGACGAAGGTGCCGGCCTGGATCGCCATCAGCCCGCCGGCGAACAGCGCGGTGGCGAGCACGATGGGGACCGAGCGGTTGCCCATGCGGTGCAGGGCGCTCCACAGCTCGCGCGCGTCCGGCGCGCCGCGGCGCCAGGTCACGAGCGCGTGGAGGAGCCTGGCCCCCAGGAGGATGAGCCCGCCAAGCTCGCGCCCCAGCGCCAGCACGGAGCGGCCAAGGCTTGTGACCAGCGCGGTCACGCCGAGGGCTCCGCAGGCGGGGCAGGCGGCGTGGCGTGGGGCGGGGCTGCGTGGGGCGGGGCTGCGTGGGGCGGCGCGGCGGCGTCCAGCGTGCCGGCGAGAAACCGCGCGAGCTCGGGATCGGTGGCCGCCGCCAGCTCCGCCACCGGGCCCAGGTGCCGGATCACGCCGCCGTGCAGGAACGCGATGACGTCGACGAAGCCCAGCAAGGCGACGACGTCGGAGGACGCGGTGATCAAGGTGGCGCCGGTGGCCCGCTGATCGGCGTCGAGCAGGTCGAAGATCTTGCGGCTGGTGACCGGATCGAGGCCCGCGGTGGGCTCGTCATAGAGCAACAGCTCCGGGCGGGCGATGGAGGCGCGCGCGATGCCCACGCGCTTCTTCATGCCGCCGGAGAGCTGCGCCGGCCAGCGCGCCTCGCTGCCGGCCAGCCCGACCGCGCGCAGCCGCTCGGCGACCAGGGCCGCGAGCTGCTCCGGCGAGTGCCCGCCGCGCTGCTCGAGCGGGAAGGCGACGTTGCCGGCCACGGTGAGAAAGTCGAACAGCGCCGGGTTCTGAAACAGCATGCCGATGCGCTGACGCAGCGGCCCCAGCTCCGCCTCACGCTTGCCGGTGACCTCTTGCCCCAGGACCGCGACCGTGCCGGCGTCGGGGGCGCACAGCCCGGCTATCACCTTGAGCAGCAGGCTCTTGCCCGCGGCGGCCGGGCCGATGAGCCCCAGGCGGACTCCGGCGGCGACGCGCAGCGACACCTCGGTCAGCACCTGGTGCGCGCCGAAGGCCACCGCGACGCGCGTCAGCTCCACCGCCGCGACGTCGCTGGCGGCAGCGAGCGTGGGCTGCGGTCCGCTGCTCACGGTCCCCCCTCGCAGCGCAGCTCTCCAGCGAGCGCCCGGCCGCGCGCCGCGTACTTGGAGGACGAGAAGCGCCTCGTCAGCTCGCGCAGCGCGCGGCACGCCGCGGCCAGGTTTTGCGCCTGGCGCAAGGCCAGCGCGCGCTCCCAGAGCGCGTCGTCGACGAGCGTCGACGCTGGATAGTCGCGCTCGAGCTGCGCCAGCGCGGCGGCGGCGGCGCGCGGATCGCCGAGCTCGTCGCGCAGGATCCGCCCCAGCTCGAGCTGCGCGTCGTCGAGCCAGATCGAGAAGTAAGAGCCCGCGCCCAGCGCGACCTCGCGGGTGGCCAAGAGCTCGCGCAGGCGCCTGGCCGCGCCCTGTCCGTCGCCGAGCGCGCGAGAGATCCGCGCGGCGTGCCAGCGCGCGTCGTCGCGCAGGCCGCTGGTCGGCGTGTCGCGCGGGATGCGGTCGTAGAGCGCGCGCGCCGTCGCGGGGTTGGCCAGCTCGCGCTCGGTCAGGTCGGCCATGGCCCACAGCAGGTTGTCGGCGACCTGGCTCTGCGGCGCCTGCGTCAGCACCTCGCCCAGCTCGTGCACCAGCGCGCGCGCGTCGCGCCCGCGGCCATCCTGCACCAGGAGCCGCACCGCGTCGCCCGCGGCCGGCTCGTCTGGCCAGTCGGTCACCACCTGCCAGAGCGCCTGCCAGGCCGTCGCCTCCTGACCGCGCGCCAGCTCCAGCCGGCCGATGCGGACACACGCGGTGGCGGCCACCGCGTCGCTAGCCGGCGCGGCCAGCGCGCGCCGGTAGGCGGCCAGCGCTTGCGGGACGCGCTGCGCGGCCTCCAGCACCTCGGCTTCGCCGAGCTGGGCCTCGGCGCACGCGGCCCGCGCTCGCCAGGCTGGCGTCAGCTCCTGGCAGCGCGCCTGCGCGCGCCGGTACGAGGCGGCGGAGGCGTCGGTCGCGCCGCTGCGACGTTGGGTCTCGGCGGCGGTCAGCTCCGGCAACGTCGCCGGCGCCGAGCATGCGGCCAGGCAAGCCACCCAGGCAGCCAGGCAAGCCACCCAGGCCCACCGCCGGGGAGCTCGCCACGCCCGGGGTGCCGTCTCTTCGTGCCGTGCGCGCCGTGTGCGCCGCCAGCGGGCGTGCGCGCGACGGATCAACCGGCGCGCTCCTGCGCGTCGGCCTCGGCCTGGCACTCGCGCGTCGCCTGCACCAGCGCCGCGACGGCGGCGTCGATGGCCGCGCGATCCACGTCCAGGTGGGTCACCAGCCGCACCCGCCGCGCGCCGACCGCGCCAAGGAGCACGCCGTGCCGCCGCGCGGCGGCCACCAGCGTCGCGGCGCTGGTGCGCTCCAGGTCCACCATCACGATGTTGGTCATCTCCTTGCGCAGCGCCACGCGCAGGCCCGGCACCTGGGCCAAGGACTCGGCCAGGTGGCGCGCGTGGTCGTGGTCCTGGGCCAGCCGCTCGCGGTGGTGGGTGAGCGCGTGCAGCCCGGCTGCGGCCAGGATGCCTGCCTGGCGCATGCCACCGCCATACATCTTGCGAAACCGGTGGCACGTGGTGATGAGCTCGCGGCTGCCCGCCACCAGCGATCCCGCGGGAGCGCCGAGGCCCTTGGACAGGCACACGCTCACCGAGTCAAAGCCAGCGGCCAGCGCGCGCTCGCTGGTCTGCGAGGCGATCGCCGCGTTCCACAGGCGCGCGCCGTCGAGATGTGCGGCCATGCCCAGCGCGTGTGCGGCGGTCACCACCGCGGTGACCTCGTCCTGGTCCCACAGCAGGCCGCCGCCCATGTTGTGCGTGTTCTCCACCGCCACCACGCGGGTGGGCGACAGGTACGGATCCTGGGGCGTGAACGCCTCACGCACCGCCGCCGCGGTGAAGCGGCCATCGCCGGGCAAGACGTGCGTCTGCGCGCCGGCCAGCGCGGCCAGGGCACCCGACTCGTACATCCACACGTGCGCGCCGGCGCCGATGATGACCTTGTCGCCCGGCCGCACCTGGGCGCGGAGCGCGATCTGGTTGGCCATGGTCCCGCTCGGGACAAAGAGCGCGGCCTGGGTGCCCAGGAGCTCCGCCACCCGCTCCTCGAGCTGCCGCACCGTCGGATCTTCGCCATAGACGTCGTCGCCGACCTCCGCGTTGGCCATGACCCGGCGCATCTCCGCGGTGGGGCGAGTCACGGTGTCAGAGCGCAGATCGATGACGGCCATCGCCCGAACCTACACCAAAGCAGCGGCGCGGTTTCGCCCGAGGAAGGAGAGAAGAGATCAGGCCTCGGGAATCGGCTGCGTGGGCGCCTCGGGCAGCTCGGAGGGTCGGCCTGGCGCGTCTTTCTTGCCGTCCTTGCCGCCGTCCTTCTTGCCCTCGCGAGCGTCGGGTTTCTTCGGCGGTGAAGGCGCGGGGCCAAGCTCAGCCAGGAGCTTGCGCTCGAGCCGCTCGAGCATCGCGACCTCCATGTAGCTTGGCCGATCGCGGATGTCCAAGATCACCCGCGCCCCGTGGTCAGGGCTGGCGGGGATGACCTCCAGCGAGCCGCGAAAGACCTTCTTCTCCTCGCGCAGCTCGAACAGGATGTAGCCGGCCTCGGCGTCGCGATCGGTGATGGTCAGGTTCTCATCCACCCGCACGAAGCGCACCGCCGGATTCCACACCGCCTGCGGAGAGTAGCCGAGGAGTTTTTCGCTGCGCGCCCACGCGGGGGTCGGCCGCGCGGTCACGGCACAAACGAGGCCCAGGGCGAGGGCCAGACTGGCTCTTTGCATCACGTCCCAGGGTCATCGGTTCCGGAGCCGGGCGCCACTTTTCGCGCGGCCCGCAGCTCGGCCAGCGACACCCAGGGCGTGGCCAGCCCCACCGCGCCCATCACCAGGTACCAGCCCACCTGCGAGGCGTGGTGGACGATGGCAAACGCCAGCGCCTGGGCGTGGAGTGGGGTGCCTCGCTGCAAGGCCGCTGGCCCCAGATACAGCGACAACCCCAGCAACGTGAACGCCTGAAACTGCCCCACCAGCCCCGGGGAGTTTGGCAACGTGATGCCCACCGCCACCAGGCTCATGGTGGCCAGCGCGCCCACGACTGACAAGGAAAGCAGCGGCTGGGCGAGCACCCACAGCGCCAGCCCGTTGGCCGTCCAGTAGAGCAGGGTCCAGGCGAGAAACGCCACCATGCTGCGCCCATGGGTGAGCGCCGAGAAGCCGCGGATGAGCTCGCGTAGCTTGCCCGCCAGCAGGGCGGAGAGGCGCGGCGCCAGGTACGTCAGGCCGCACAGCCGCAGGCCCCAGCGGATGGTCCCCTCTGGCCGGCGCAGCGCGATCAGCAGAAAGCCCAGCGCCGCCACGAACACCCCCAGCGCGGCGTAGGCCGTGGGCATCATCCAGCTCGGGGCGGCGGGGCCGCGCAGCGCCAAGCACGCGCCGAACACGAACAGCGAGACCACCAGGCCGTCGACCACTCGCTCCACGGCCACGGTGCCGAGCGCGGCCGACGCGGAGATGCCGGCGCGGCGTCGGATGAGGCCTGGCCGCACCAGCTCCCCCAGGCGCGCGGGCAGGGCCAGGATGGCCAGAAATCCCACCGACGAGATCGCCAGCAGCGGGCCCGCGGGCAGCGAAGCACCGAGCGGCGCGAGCAGGTGCTTCCATCGCCAGGCGCGGCCCAGGTGCATGATCGCGGACAGCGCCAGATATGCGGCCACCGTTGGCCACAAGGTCTTCCACTGCAGACCTTGGAGGGCGGAGGCGAGCGCCACCCGGGTCACCTCATCGGGCCAGACGAGCCAGGTACACAGCGCGAGCATCGCCAGCGACAGCGAAACATTGAGGGCGAGCTTCATGCAGGCATGGCCTGGGGCAGCAGGGCGGCAGGGACGGCAGGGCGGCCGTGGTCGCACGCTATCACATGAAGTTCGAGGCAGTTAGCGCTGTCAGGCCCCCCCGGCGGATCGGGGTTCCGAACCCACCGCCGGCGGGCCTGCGGCACGGGATGCGCGTTGCCCGGCGAAAGCCCGCATGATACAAAAGCAAAAGACATTTCAACCTTTGCGCTTCGTGCGCTGTAGGACGTCCATGGCCCAACCGGAAAAGCGTGAGAACTCGGTCCTCTTCTCGCTGCGTGAGCTACGCCAGATCGAAGAGAGCCGCGTTCAAGAGGAAGTCAACGCGCAACGGTCCGCGGAAGAGGCGCGGATCCGCGCCGCGCAGGAGCAGGAGCGGATGGTGCGCGAGGCGGAAGAAGCTCGCGTGCGCGCCATCCACGAAGAAGAGCGCATGCGCCGGGAGGTCGATGAGGCCCGGCTCCGTGAAGAGCGCATCCGCATGCAGGAGGCAGAGACGCAAGCTCGCATTCGCGCGCAGGCGGAGCTGGAGCAGCAGCGGCTCGCCGCCGAGATGCAGTTGAAGGCCCAGGAGGTCGCCAAGACTCGCCCGACCTGGCTCTTGGCGATCGCCGGCTTCTTGGTGGTGGCCATCGGCGTCACCGGCGTCATCCTCTACAAGCGCGACAAGGACGCCAACGCGCTGGCCATCAAGAGCGCCCAGCAGCAGCGCGAGAACGAGGAGCTGGAAAAGAGGGAGAAGGAGAACACTCGCATCCTCAACGAGCTCGTCGCCAGGAGCAACGCGCAGGACCAGGAGCTGTCGGCGGCCAAGACTGCCCTCAACAACGCGCAGAACGCGCAGGACCTCAAGACCGCGCAGGCCCGCGTGGCCGCGGCCGAGGCGCGGCAGGCCGAGGCCAAGGCGGCGCTGGCCCGCAAGCAGCAAGAGGTGAAGGACGCCGAGCGTCGTCGCAAGGTCACGCTCAGCGACGAATGCAAGAACAACCCGCTGGGTTGCTGAGCGCGCACAGCTAGCCCGTCGCCGTCGCCGGCTCAGCGGCAGACGCCGCGAGCGTTCAGGCGATGAAGCGTCCCTGGGCGGACCGCGAGGTGCCGCAACGCAAGGGATCGGCGGTGCCTTCGCTCGTCGGGGTGGTCAGCATCACCCAGGCGAAGCACTACGGGAGCTGCACTCGCTCGCCTTCGATGAGCAACGCGCCGCGGGCCTTGGCCCACTCGATGCCCTCGTCGATCCGGGCCACCACTCGCTCGGTGGCCCGGCCATAGCCCAAAAGGCGCGCCAGCTCGCGGCCAAGCTCAGGGCGCGTGATGCCCACCGCGCGCTCCACCACCCGGCGCGCGACCTCCGCTAGCTCCACCAGCGGAACATCGTCGATGTCGCGGCGCGACTGCGGCGTGCTGCTCTGCGCCCGCAGCGGCGGCGGCTGCTTGGGATCTTGATCGGCGCGCCACACCACGTCCGGCTCGTCGCCCCAGATCACCCGGTCGCCCAGGTTGGCCCGGACTTGCTCCACCACCTTGGCGGTCACCCGCGCGATCCCAAAATACGCGGCCACTCTGCGCACCAGCAGCTCCAGACGCATCGGCGCCTCGGCGGCCATCACTTGCTCCACCACCTTGCCGATCTCCGCCTCGTGCTTGGGCGCGAACAGGTCGTCGGGCGCCCGGCGCCCTGCTGGCACGTTGGCCACCGCGTACTGCACGATGCCCAGGCTCTCGGCTTTGCCCACGGGCCCGGTTGGCTCGCGTCGGTCTCCTGGTCGCTCTCCTGGTCGCTCCACCGGCGCGGTCACCGCCGCGCTCGGCCGCGAGGCGTCTCTTGCTCGCACCGCGCCGCTTGCCCGGACGTCGCCGGAGGCAGACACCGGCCGGGTCACCGCGCCTGAACCGCCGCTGACGCCGCCCGAGCCTGCGGACGCCGCGCCGGAGACGGCCTCCGACGCAGCACCAGCCGCCGCGACCACCACCGCCCCCGAACCTCGCGTCTTGCCGGAAGGCTCAAGGCCCGCGGTCACCGGAGCCGAGCTGCCGCCGACCTTGGTCACCGGCGCGCCGACCTGCGCGTTGGCGCCAGCGCCCGCGGGCCGCTTGTTCTGCCGCGCCGCCGCGATCGCCGCGATCACGGCGCTGTGCGCGCGCGCCAGCTCCTTGTCCGGGTCGGCCCAGAAGTCGAGCGCCCAGATCCGGTGCGTGCGCCAGCCGAGCTGCGCCAGCACCTGGCCGCGCAGCCGGTCGCGATCGCGCGCCACCGGGGCTGCGCCATAGGCCGAGCCGTCGGTCTCGATCGCCAGCACGAACTTGCGCGGATCATCGGGGTCTGCCACCGCCAGGTCGATGCGATAGCCGGCGCAGCCCACCAGGTGCGCCACGGTGTGGCCGCGCGCCTCCAGATCTTTGGCCACCGCTGCGCTCACCGCGCTCGCTGGCCTGGCGTCTGCCGGCGGCAGCGCCGCGCCGCCGCCCTTCTTCGCGAACGCCAAAAACTCGCCCAGGTGGCGCACGCCGGCGGCCGCCACGTCCTTGCCGATCTGCTCGGGCTCGAGCGAGGTGAACACCACGAGCTGCTCGCGCGCGCGGGTGATGGCCACGTTGAGCCGGCGCTCGCCGCCATCGCGGCCCAGCGGGCCAAAGTTCATCGTCACCTTGCCCCGCGCGTCGGGGCCATAGCCGATGCAAAACAGCATCACGTCCCGCTCGTCGCCCTGCACGGTCTCCAGGTTCTTGACCAGCACGGGCTCCGGCACCGCCGACGAGAAGAACAGCTCGAGCGCCGGCTCGTCGCGCAGCGCGTCGTCCAGCAGGTCCTCCACCAGCTCCTGCTGGGCCTTGGAGAAGGTGACCACGCCGAGCGAGCGCTTCTGCGCTACCGGATCGCGCAGGCGAGCCAGCACCTCGGCCACCACCGCCTCGGCCTCGGCGCGGTTGGTGCGGGTGGCCGCGCGGTCGTAGACCCCATCGATCTTGCGCAGCGAGACGCCCAGCTCGCCGGCGCTGCCCGCCGCCGCCGGAAACACGAACAGCCGGTCCTCGTAGTAGCGATGGTTCGAGAACGCGATGAGGTCCTCGTGCCGGCTGCGGTAGTGCCAGCGCAGCGACATCTGGGGCACCCGCGCGGCCACGCTCTCATCGAGCACGCTCTCCAGCTCCTCGTAGGGCTCCTCGTCGTCGCTGGCGGCGGAGGTGTCCACCTCGTCCCCGGCCCCGCCGACCTCGAAGAAGCGGGTGGGCGGGAGCTGGCGTGAGTCGCCGACGATGATCGCGCGCTCGCCGCGGGCCAGCGCGCCGATGGCGTCGGCGGTGGGGATCTGCGAGGCCTCGTCGAAGACCACCAGATCGAAGCGCGGCAGCGACGGATCGAGGTACTGCGCCACCGACAGCGGGCTCATGAGCAGGCACGGCTTGAGCCGCGGCAGCAAGGTGGGCAGCAGCCTGAACAGGTCGCGCAGCGGCTTGTGGCGGCGCTGCTTCTTGAGCTCGTGCATGAGCGTGCCGACCTCGCCGCCAGCGTCGGCCGAGACCTTGGGCACGCGCTCGGCGAGCTTGGCGATGGCGCGCGCCTTGGCCAGCACCAGCGTGGCGCGGTCCAGCTCCACGAACTCGACGATGTTGGCGTGGTGCGTGGAGCCGTGGAATTCCTTGAGGGCCGGCGCCGCGGCGATCCGCTCCTCGCAGTGGGCGAGCAGGGTGGCGCGCTCCCAGGCCGGCAGCGCCAGCTCTGGCGTGAGGGTGCCGGCCTCCAGCGCCGCGGCCACCGCGCTGGCGCCCGCGGCCTCGGCCTCCGAGGTCGCGCGCGCGAACGCCACGTGATCTCGGAGCTGGCTCACCGCCGGCGACAGCTCGCGGCAGCGCGCCACCAGCGCGGTCAGGTGATCCGCCGAGACGTGCGCGGCGTGCGCGGCGTGCGCGGCGGCCGCCGCGCCGCCGGGCGAGCAGTCGAGGCCAGTGGCGGCGGCCAGCGCGGCCTCGGTCTCTTGCCAGCGCGCGGCGGCCGTGGCCACCGCGGCGAAGGGCGCGAGCTCCAGCGTGGCCGCCCCGTCGCCGGTGACCGCGAGCTGCGCCAGGAGCGCGCGCCACACGCCAGAGCGCGTGCTGCCCTCGGCGACCGCGCAGCTCGCGAACGCCTCGGCGAGCTGGTGCGACCAGGCGAGCGCGACGTCGACGCGATCGAGCTCCAGCGCCGCCAGCGCCCCGGGGGCGCGCGCGCCGAACCACTTCTCTGCATCCGGCCGCGCCGCCTCCAGCGCCGCGCGCAGCGCTCGCTCCCCCGCCACCTTGTCGAGCTCATCAGCGACCACGGCGTCGTCGGGGAGGCTCTGGTGCAGCAGGAACTCGCGCACCTGGGCCCGCGGCTTGCGCAGCGCGAAGAAGCGCCACAGAAAGAACCGGCCGGCCCACGCGCGGAACGTGGTGGCCAGCGCGCTCACATCGGCCTTGTCGATGGTGGGGGCGAAATGCGCGTTCACCTCCGACGCCAGCGCGCGGTGCCGCCGCGCCAGCTCCACGTACTTGGCAGGATCGGTGGGCCGCGGCACCGGGCGCCGTACCGGCAGGAGGGCGCGTGGCTCGGCCGCGCCCGCGGCGTCGCCGCGCGCGCGCGCCTTGACCGCGGCGATCTTTTCGGCCACCTCGCCCGTGGCCGAGCTCTTGGCCGGGGCGGGCGCGCCTTCGTCTCGGCGGCTGGCCACCGCGTCCACCAGATCGGCGGCTGGTCGCGGCGAGGTCGCCGCCACCTCGCACAGCGCGGCCAGCGCGCGCAGCTCCTTGGCGGTGGCGCCGCGCAGCCCCGGGACCGTCGTCGAGATCTGGGCCACCGCCGCCTGCAGGGCGCTGGCCGCCGCCGCCGCCGCCTCGATCGCCTCGGTCACCTGGTCGGCGCTCGAGAGCTGCCACACTCGCAGCCTCGAGCCGCGCCAGGGGTGACTGGCCAGCGGGCCCAGCGCGGTGGCGGCCTGCGCCAGGCCGGCCACCGCGTCGCGCCGCCGCGCCCAGCCGGCGGCGTCGAGCCCGGCCAGCGTGCCGGCGAGCGCCGGCTGCCTGGGCACATCGCGCAGCTCCACCAGGCGCGCCAGCGTGTCATGCACGCTCTTGCCCAGCGGCCCAGGCTGGTGCAACGCCGCCACGTAGTCGTCGAGCGTGGCGCGCAGCCGGGCCAGCTTGGCGTCGTCGCCGCCCCCGGGCGAGCCCGGCCGCCACGAGCGATCCAGCACCCGGCCGAGCTGATCGATGACCTCTTTGCGCTTGGCCTTGTGGGAGTGCAGCTCCAGGCAGAAGTCGCCGAGGCCAGAGTTGTGCAAGCGCTTCTGCACCACCTCGAGCGCGGCCATCTTCTCCGAGACAAAGAGCACGCTCTTGCCCTCGCTCAGGCAGTGGCAGATGAGGTTGGTGATGGTCTGCGACTTGCCCGTCCCCGGCGGTCCCTGCAAGACGAAGGTCTTGCCCATCGCCGCCGCCTTGACCGCCGCGAGCTGGCTGCCGTCGGCGTCCAGCGGCGTCAGCAAGTGGCCCACCGGCACCTCGACGTCGAGCTTGTCGGCGTCCGGGAAGTCGGCGCCGTCGGAGAACGCCTCGCCCTGGCCCTTGGCCAGGTGCGCCACCAGCGGATTCTCCAGCAGGCGCTCGGCGCGCCCCGACAGGTCCGTCCACATCACGAACTTGGCAAACGAGAACACGCCGAGCCGCGCTCCTGGCAGCACCCGCCAGCCTGGCTTGTGCGCCACCGCCTGGCCAAGCCGGTCGAGCAAGGAGGGCAGGTCCAGCTCGTCGTCGTCGTCAGGGGCAGCGGGCGCGGACGCCGCCGCGGCGGCACCGGGCGCCGCCGACGACGCTGCACCCGCTGCGCCGGTGATGGCGCTGGCGGTGTCGCCTCCGCTCGGGCCGCTGGCCGCCGCCGCCGCGGCGACGGCGCGGGCCGGCAGCTTGATGCCAAAGTCCACCCGCAGCTTCTCGAACAAGGTCGCGTTGTGCCGCGGCTCCTCGTCGGAGAGTCTGAGCCGGTAGCGTTCACCAGCGCCAGCGCGCGACAGCTCCACGGGCCACAGCACCAGCGGCGCGGTGCGCACCTGCGCGGGCTCACCGGGCTCGGCCTTGGTCGCCGTGCGCGGGCGCGCGTCGCCACCGTGATCGTCAGGGGTCCACTCGAGCAGCCCCAGCCCCAGCCACAGCGTGTGGACGCCGCCGTCGGCCAGGTTGGCGGCGGCCGCGCGCGCCATGGTGACCAGGCGCTTGTCCAGCTCCGCCGCTGACAGCGTGGTGAGGAGCTTGCGATCTTCCAGCGCGTCCTGCGCCGCCTTGGCCACCACGTCAGCGGCGCGGTCCTCCTCCAGCGCTGGCGCGCGAAACGCCTCCAGTCGAAACGCCGCGCCGTCATCCAGCGCGGCGATCAGCGCTTGCATGTCACGGGCTTCGGGCAGGGCCAACGCGATCGCCTGCTTGGAGTCCCGGACGTCGAGCAGCCGGTTGCGCAGCGTCAGGTCTAGCAGCGAGACCTTCCAGCGATCGAGGCGTTGCGTGGAGGAGTCGGTCACCTGGCCACTGTACGCCATCGAGAGAAAGCAAGCCGGCCGGCGCCACTCGCAGGAGCTCACGAGATCTCCACGCGCGTACCTGTGCCTCATCGAGTGGCGACAGCGACGGTTGCACTCGGGCGTTCTCGCAGCAGCGGAAGCGAGCCACGACCGTCGGCTGCGCTGCGCTCACGGCAAGGCGTGCCACCGCGAAGCGGCCGCTCGCCATGCGCGAGATGTGCGCTCGACGTTCCTGCGCAAGAACTCAGCCTGGGTGGACTGCGCTCGCCTGGAGTTGGGTGGAGGTCCCGCCCGGATTTGAACCGGGGAATGGAGGTTTTGCAGACCTCTGCCTTACCACTTGGCTACGGGACCAACGTGAGACGATCCATGTACCAGAAGGCTCGGCGTCGTTGCAACCCTGGGACGCATGCTTGGGGAGATCTGTGGCTGACGAGAGATCGGCCGCGAGGCGCTTGAGGGAGTCTTCGCGCGCGGCTCGACGAGGTTCTCGCCGACTGCCCCTGGAGTGTCGCGGAGTCATTACAAGGCGCGACCTTTTAGTACTTTGAAATTACAAGAAAAGGTTGGAACGAGGCGACACGTGCCACTAGGGTTCACAGCATAGAACCACTTCGGTTCCCAAGGACGAAACGCAAATGAAGAAGCTCGTGACCCTGTTCGGCACCCTCGCTCTCGCCTCGACCCTCGCCCTGACCGGCTGCAAGAAGAAGGACGAGGCTCCGAAGGAGCCCGCCGCGACCGAGGCCCCCAAGGCCGCTGAGCCCGCCGCTGCCCCGGCCGCTGCCGACCCGGCCGCTGCCCCCGCCGCTGCTGACCCGGCCGCCGCTGCTCCCGCCGCCGCCGCTGGCGATCTGCCGGCCGAGTGCGCCGAGTACAAGGCCGCCATCGAGAAGCTGGCCACCTGCGACAAGCTCCCGGCCGCCAGCAAGGACGGCCTGAAGACCTCGTGGACCGCCATCGAGACCTCGCTGGCCGGCGCCGCTGTTCCGGAGGCCAAGGCCGCCGTCGCGTCGGGCTGCAAGACCGCCGCGGAGTCGCTCAAGACCACGGCTTCCGCCGTCGGTTGCTAAGTCCGTCGCGCTCTCAGAGCGCAACGTGACGCAACGAAGCGATCGAGCCATGCTCGGTCGCTTCATTGTTTTCGGCGAGCTCTTCGTGTCAGATAGATGAGATGAGAACGCGACGTGCGTCTGGGGTCATGGTGGGCGTGCTCGCCGCCGCTTGCTTCGTTGGCTGTCACAGAGATCGAGAAGCGGCGAAGGAGCCGGCGCCAGCGGTGTCGGCCGCCCCCTCTCCGCAACCGCTGGCTCCAGTGCAAGAGGTCGCCGTGGAGGCGGACGGCGCGGAGGCCAAGGTCGAGGCCGAGGTCGGGCAGGGCGCGGGCCCCTTGCTGGCGGCTCCAACATCCTGTGATCAATACTTCGCCAGCCTCGAACTGCTCGCGAGGTGCGAGCAGATTCCGCTGGCAGCACGGGAGGGGCTTGCGCATGCGAGGGCGGCTGCCGAGACCGCGATCGCCGTGGCGAGTGAGCCAGAGCAGCGAGCGGCGGTCGAGCAGGCGTGCGCAAGCGCGGTCGAGGCGCTGCAAGCCGCCATCCCCGCTTTTGATTGCGGACCGTAGCGCAGCGATCCTGCCGGATCGCCGAGCGGGTGGTTGGTCCAGGTCAGCACCGAATCAGCGCCGGATCAGCGCCGGATCAGCGCCGGATCATCCGCCACGACGTGCTGGGGCGACCGATCTCGAAGTGAAACGCGAACTCGAAGGTGATGAGCCCGGTGGACGCGGTGACCAGGCCCTCCGGCGGGTTGGGGAAGGGCGCCGCGGCGCGGAAGGCGCGCACCGCCTCTTCGTCGAGCTCGGCCACGCCCGAGGGGCCGATGACCTGGATCTTGGCGACCTCGCCCTTGGGCGAGAGGCTCACTCGCACCTCGGTGATGCGCGACTTGAAGCCAAACACCGTGCCGCTGGGATCTTTGCGCCGCCATACGCCGCCGGGCTCCCAGTTCTGCGCCACCTGGCGCTTGAGCCGGTTGAAGAACGTGGCAAAGACCCAGCGCTTGGCCGACAGCGCGGTCTCGTCTCCCTCCTGGATGTCCTCCAGGTGATCGACGTTGCCGCCGCCGATGGCGCGCTCGAGCACCTCGTCGGTGGGACGCAGGTTGGG
>JADJJK010000067.1 GCA_016706545.1 Myxococcales bacterium | reverse complement strand
CTGCGCGTCGATCAGTACATGACCACCGACCTGTTCACCGTGCAGCAGGACGATCCGGTGGAGATCGTGGCCAACCTCATGAGCTGGCAGCGCATCAAGCACGTGCCGGTGGAGGACAGTAACCACCGGCTCATCGGCCTGGTGACCTACCGGACGCTCCTGCGCTTCATGGCGGGCGGCGGCTCCATCATCCAGATGGCCGAACGCCGCCACGTCCTTTTTTTTTTTTCGTGTCCGAGATCATGCGGCGGCAGATCACCACGGTGGCGGTGGAGACGCCGACCTTGGAGGCGCTGCGCCTCATGCGCCGGCTGCGCATCGGCTGCCTGCCGGTGGTGCAGGACGACAAGCTGGTGGGCATCCTGACCGAGGAGGACCTGATGAACATCGCCTCCAAGCTGCTCGAGGAGCGGCTCAGCCAGTCGGGCCCCGAGGGCGTGCTGTAGGCTACCCCAGGAAGGTCTGGTCGATGGCGGCGCGAAACGCCTCGTCTCCCACCGCGAGCCGCTGCGCGTACAGCGCCTTGGCGTCCTCCCCGGCGACATAACGTAGCTGTCGCTTGCCGTCGGTGGCGGCCTGGTAGACCACCTCCGCGATCTGCTCGGCGGTGGAGCGGCGCACGGCGCGGCCCGGATCGGCGAACGCGGCCATGGTCTGCGCCACCAGCGCGGCGTACGCTGGGTGCTGCGCCAGCACCATGGAGCGAGACACGAAGTCGGTGTCGATGCCGCCGGGGGCGATGGTCTTGACGCCGATGCCGAAGCGCGACAGCTCGAAGGCCATGCTCTCGCTGAAGCCCTCGAGGGCCCACTTGGTGGCGTGGTAGACGGAGTTGAAGGGGAAGGTCACCAGGCCTCCGATGGAGGTGGTGTTGATGAAGAGGCCGCCGCCGCGCTCACGGAACGCCGGGATGAAGGCCTGGGTGGTGCGGATGACGCCGAGCAGGTTGGTGTTCACCTCGGTGACGAGCTGCTCGTCGCTCGTGCCCTCGAGGGGCCCGGCGAGGCCGTACCCTGCGTTGTTGAACACGACGTCCACCGGACCGTCCGCCAGCGCGGCCCTGGTGGCGGCCGTGATCTGCTCGGGCAGGGTCACGTCCAGCTCGGCGAGCGTGACGCCGGGGACGCCGTGCAGCGTGGCCGCAGCCTTGGGGCGGCGCATGGTGGCCACCACGCGCCAGCCACGGCTGGCGAACAGGAGCGCGGCGGCCCGGCCAAGGCCAGTGGAGGCGCCGGTGATGAAGATGCGCTTGGCTTCAGGCAGAGGGGACATGAGACAAGGTAGCCCCAAGATCGGAGGGCGACGACCGCTGACGCGCCAGGGCGACGATCAGGGCGACCTTCCGGCTCCGGCGCCGAGGCGGATGGTGACGAGGCCCTCCGGCATGGGCGCGGGCACCTTGGCGTCGAAGTCGATCCAGACCCGGGGGTCTCGTCGGCAGTCGTAGCTGCGGCACGGCGCGGGACGGGCCAGGTAGTTGCCGCAGCCGCCGCTGTGCTCGTCGAGGTAGGTGCAGTAGCCGGAGTCGGCCTGCGCCATGAGGTAGGGCTCGCGGATGCGCCACGCGAGCTTGCCCTCGGCCAGATCTTGCTCGGAGAGCGGGATGTTGAAGGCGCAGCAGCGGCCGTGGCACAGGTGCAAGAGCGACGCGCAGTCGATGTCGCCGGACTCGACGCTGTACTTGTCGACCGCGGTGCCAAGGATGAGCTGCGGCTCGGTGGCGAGCTTGGCGTGTCGGCGAAGCCGGTCCATCATCTGCAGGTGCCCGTCCTGCAGGGTCTCGCGCACGCGCAGGATCTGCAGCAGCGTGTCGAGCACCGCGCGCAGCTCGGCGACCATGTGCTCGTTGCGCACGTTGGCCGCGGCCAGCCGGTGGGTGTCCGCGCGCAGGTCGGAGAACTCGATCCGCAAGCTGGCCAGCTCGCTGGCTGCGTCCAGGTCTTCGCCGGCGCCGTGCTCATCGGCCACGTCGAGCGGCGGCAGCTCCCGCGTCATCCGGGCCGAGGTCGCGGGCGGGCGGGTGTCATCCGAGGGCGGAGCCATGCGCCCAAGGGTAGCGGAAAGCGCGGAGACCGCGACCGACCAGCAAGGCGTAAAAGCGCCTGGGCGACCGCCGCACCCGCGGGGCCGCGTCACGTGGCTGGGACGTTGCGACCACGGGCGGCAAACAGCGCCGCGCAGCCGTGAAGCTGGAGCTGGACGTCGTCGAAGCGCTGCTCGAGCGCCGCGCGTAGCCCGCGCGCGTCGTCCTCGCGGTTACTGAAGATCCCTTTGCGGTTGTACACGTCCATGAGGCGGCGGGCCGGCCAGGAGCGCGGCGCATCGCCCTGCAGCAACGTGGAGCCAAAGATCACGCCGCCGGGCGCCAGCACCGCGGCCAGGTGGTCGAACACCACCGCCTTGTCCGGCAGCGCGCCGGGCAGGCAGTGCAGCAGGTAGCCCAGCGCGATGGAGTCGAAGCGCGGGCCGCTCCGCGGCAGCGGCGTCAGCACGTTGTGGCGCACCGTGAGCGGGCGGTAGCGGGCGACGCGGCGGGCGCAGTGCTCGAGCGCGGTGGCGTTCAAGTCCATCAGCGCCAGGCGCGGCTCGGCGCTGGGGAACTTGCAGCGATCGAGGAAGTAGCCCGAGCCCACGCCGACATCGAGGTGGTTGGCCGAGAGGTGGCGGTCATAGAGCGCGGCGATCTCGACGGTGGGGCAGCGCCACAGCACGCGGTTGGAGAAGCCCAGCACGAACCAGTCGTAGGCGGCGAGCACGGTGCGCGAGTACACCGCCGCGCCGGCCTGCGCCTGGGCATCGATGGCGTTCGTCATGATCCGGTCCTTGGCAAGACGCTAGCTTACCGCGGTTGCGATGACCCCGGTGGAATCCGCAGGTGCGCGAATTTGCGTCCTTTCTGTCAACCCTGTAGGCTCAGCAAGCCCATGCTTCGCAAGCTCACCCTGTCGGGGTTTCGCGGGTTCTCCGAGCTGGAACTCGACCTGCAGCAGGTGACCGCGATCGTCGGCCGCAACAGCAGCGGCAAGACCTCGGTGCTGCACGCCATCCGCCTGGTGTGCGACGTGATTGGCAGCCTGGTGGAGGACGAGGCGACCAGCCCGACCGCGCAGAAGGAGCGCGGCGTCATCGTGCTGTGCCGGGATACCGTGGTGCCCGATCCCGCGCGGTTCCTGGCCCTGTCCGACTGGCGAGAGGTGTTCACCAACGCCGAGGTGGGGGAGGGCGTCACGCTGGACATCAAGCTCACGTTCCAGGAGCCGGACCTCATCCAGCAGGCGAGCCTCGCGCTGGCCTACGGCCGCAACGCCCAGCTCAAGATGAGCGTGACCTTGCACAGCAGGCGCGCCTGGGACGCCGTGGCCGCGCTGCCGGTCAAGTCGAAGTTTCGGCCGCAGCGGCTACGCGAGGAGCTGCAGCGAATCCGGCCGCAGTGCGTGTTCGTCCCCGCGTTCTATGGCGTGACCAGCACCGAGGAGTACCGTACTCAGCCGGTGGTCAGCCGCCTCTTGGGCGGTGGCGACCAGAGCCACATCGTACGCAACCTGCTGGCGCGGATGGACGGCGACTCGGTGGAGCGGATGAACGTCTTTCTCCGCCGGGCGGTGGGCGCGACGCTGGTGCGCCGCACGCCGCGCGCCGACGCGGAGCAGCGCGGCCACCTGGTGGCGACCTATCGCGACACCAACGGCGAGCTGGAGCTATCGTCGGCGGGCGCGGGACTCATCGGGATGATCGCGCTGTACGCGGCGATGGAGGGGATCCGCGGCGCGCGAGATGGGCGCAGCGTGATCTTCCTGCTCGATGAGCCAGAGGCGCACTTGCACCCGCGCCTGCAAGGGGACGTCGGCGAGGAGCTGGCGCGGCTGGCGGCGGAGTTTGGCAACCAGCTCATCTTCGCCACGCACTCGGTGGAGATGATCAATCGGGTCGGGCTCAACCCGACGGCGCTGCTGGTGACCGTCGATCGCAGCAGCGGGACCGCGGTGGCGCTGCGCGACCAGGACGCGGTCCTCCGGGAGCTCGATAGCTTCTGCGATCTCACCCCGTTTGCCAGCCTGAGCTTCCTGTCGTCGCGTCGCGTGCTGTTTCACGAGGGCCCCACCGACTTTCAGGTGCTCGACGCATGCGCGCGCGTCTACTTTCGCAGCGATGATGAACGGCTGGCGCAGTGGCGGCGCTACGTGGCGATCCCGCTCGATGGGGTGGGCAATGTCAGCGTGCGTGGCGTGCTGGAGCGCGTGCTGAGCCCCAGGCTGTTCGTACGGCTGGACGCAGCGCGCGCGGTGCGGGCCGCGCTCGTGCTCGACCGCGACTATGTCCGCACGCCGAAGGTCCCGGCGCTACACAAGGTGAAGGCGCACCTGCAAACGATCGACTCGGTGTGGTCTCGCCACTCGCTCGAGTCGATGTTTCTGGACGCGCCCTGCCTGCTGGAGTGGATCTCCCCGGCGTTGCCCAACCTCCCCGCAGAGGAGCTGCGAGCGGTGATCTCGCAGGCGATCTTGGACACCGACCGAGATCAGGAGCTCCTGGACGCGGCGGAGGACGCGCGGTGCTCCGCGCACCGCCGACCTGATGACGAGCACAAGATCCTCGAGGAGCGGGCGGCGAGGCGGCGGGCGCGCGAGGAGGTGCGGGCAGCCCCGGCGACGTGGCAGCACGGCAAGCGCCGCGCGAAGGCGATCTTGCAGGGGGTGCGGGAGGCGCTGGGCGCAAGGGCGCACGCCCTTCGCGGTAGCCTGGTCGACCTGGTTCACTACACCGCGCACACCGAGCCGGGCCAGGTCTCGGATCCGAAGCTGGCGGTGCCAGAGGAGGTCCGTGCGTTGCTCGATGAGTGCGTGAAGCTGTAGCAGCGACGGTGTACGCCGAGCTAGCTGACCTCAGCAAGCCTCAGTAGGCCTTGAGCCCGCCGAGGCCGGCCAGCACGGAGACGGCCAGCGCGGTCGCCAGATCGAACTCGTGGCCCTCGGGGTTGGCCACATCCATGGAGACCGCGTCGGCCGGGATCGGCGGGACGTTGGGGAGGACGCCCTTCCACAGCCGCTCGATGGCGCCCAGGCCGCCGGCGCGCAGGCGCTCGCGGATGACGTAGAACGCCTCGACGCCGTCGGCGAGGCGGACAAAGCTTGGGTCGGGCATGCGACCAAAGCTGTTGACCTCGGCCGCAGCGACGCCGAGGCGCGCCGCCAGGAGCTCCCGGCGAAAGCGCGCGATCGCCGGCGAGGTGCCGCGGACCAGGTCGGTGTCGGTGAGGACCAGGTCGCTGCCGCCATCGAAGGTGAGGCCGCGGCGACGAAAGGTGCTCGAGCCCAAGAGGAGCCAGGTGTCATCGGCGATCACCACGGTGCTCTCGAGCCGGCTGGGACGGCCGGGAAAGCCCACGGGGTGAAAGGCGACCACGCGGGAGGCCTCGGGGCCGAGGTTGAGCGCCTCGAGGCCGGCGATGGCGGGCGTCGATCCTTCGGCGGCGCGGCCGAGGATGCGCTTCTTGCGATCGTCGATCTCGTGGGCGGCGAGCGGCTCGTAGCCGGCGCCGAAATCCGCGAACTTCGGCGTGCAGATCATGACATGGAGGCCGGGCGCGGCGGCGAGCCGGTCGCGGAGCTTGGCGATCAGATCGACGGCGTAGGGCGGCGCCGCGCCAGCGCCGTAGTCTTTCTGCGTCGAGGCAAAGCCGGGGCTCTCGATGTAGAGGAAGCGGCGGGCGCGGCCGATGGCGTCGGCCAGCGCCCACTGCGCGTCGCGGCGACCGTAGCAGGCCGACGTGATCTCGCGGTGCAGCTCGTTGAAGATGCGCTCCTTGTCGGTCTCGGTGAGGGTGGAGCTGGTCTTTAGGCCGTCGAGCGCGTCGAGGAGCTGCTGGCGAAGCGGGATGGCGCCAGGGACGAGGTTGGCCTTGACCCAGTCGAGGAGGTCGTTGAACGTGCGCGGCAGCGAGCTAGGGCTGCTGTCGAGGAAGGTCTTGAGGATGGCGAGCTCGGGGGTCTCGCAGAACGGCGAGATGGTCTGGAGGACCGCGCCGGCGAAGGTGCCCGAGGCCGCGCCTGGGGTGGCGACCGTGGTGGCGGGCAGCTCGGCGGGCTCGGCGGGCTCGGTCCACTTGCTATCGGCCAGGCCGATCAAGCGCTCGATGACGTTCTTGCTGCGGCGATAGGCCATGCGGGCGATGTCGTAGGCCAGGCGCCCGTTCTGCGTGAAGGCGCCGACGACCTGGGTCTCGCGGCCGCCGGGCGAGCCGGGCGCGCCGTGGCGCGGATCGAACGACAGCGTCTCGCCGGTGAGGCGGCCTCCGGCGAGCACGGCCTTCCAGGTGGTGCCGGTGCCGAGGCCGGCGACCATCAGCTCGCGGCGCGCCATGGTGGGTAGGCGCGAGGCGTCGCGCGGGGTGCCTTCGCCGGTGAGCGCGAGGATCGCCTGCAGGGCGTCGCTGGGCAAGGTGCCGCCGCGGGTGCCGAGGCCAAGCACGCCAGCGTTGCTGACGCCGCGCAGGTTGGCGGCGGAGAACAGGTTGGTGCCGCCGAGCGAGGGCGCGTCGGTGGTGGTACTGCTGGTGAGCTGGGCGGAGAGGTTGCCGTAGATGCGCGAGGTGCCGTCGCGCATGGTCACGCAGAGGTCGCAGCGCAAGGTCGCCGGCGATGGCACGGTGATCGCGCCCTCGGCCCGGCCGGGGATGCGCAGGCCCAGCGGATCGCGCAGGTTCAGGATCAGGGTCCCGGAGGCGGGGACCACGCCTCCGGCGCCGTCGCCGCGGGCCTCGCGCGCGTCCTCGATGAACTTGCGGTGGTAGACCCGCACCCAGGCGCCAGCGGGCAGGCCGTTCAAGGTGAGGATGACGTCGGTGTTGTCGGTGGCGGGGTCGCCGTCGTCGAAGTACTGCGCGCTGGGGGCGAGGCTCGCCTTCAGCGCGACGGTGAGCGGCGCGGTGCTCGCGGTGCCAGCGAACGGCGGGAAGGTGGGCAGGCGCGCCGCGCCGCCCAGGTCCTCGGGGACATCGAAGGCGCCGTCGATGCTCTGCGCCACCGCCAGGGACTCGCGCGGGGTGCCGAGCAAGGCGAGGTTGCCGCCAGCGAGGACGTCGTTGCCGTCGGAGAGCAGACGCACCGACTCGTGGATGCGCAGCCGCGGCGCTTGCTCGAGCTGGGCGCCGGTGAACGCGGAGTTCTTGGTGCCGAGCAGGAGCTTGTCGAGCTGGGCGACGCGCAGGCGGAAGAAGTCGCGGGTGAGGGTGACGCCGGTGGGCAAGGCGCCCATCGCCGGGGGATGGAACGAGTCGCCGAGCCGGCCGGTGGTGGCGGGCCCGAGCAGAAGGAGGCGGCGATCTTCTTCCTTGTAGCTGGCGCTGGCCGCATCTTTTCCGACGGTGCCAGACAGATCGCTGCCGGTGCCGGTGGAGGCGTTGAGCGTGAACAGGCCGCTGCTGCCGGCCACCTGGGTGACGCCGGTGAGGTGGGCGCCGTCGTAGGGCGCGCCGGCGGCGTCGCACAGGTGCAGGTGGACTTGCGACGTGGTGGCCAGCGCGGCGATCTGGGCGATGCCGGGGCTATCCTCGAAGGCGTCGGTGAGGCCGCGCGACTGCAGCGGGTGGTGGGCCTTCATGATGGCGAGGAAGGTGCTGGCCACGAACAGCGGATCGATGGGCAGGCCGTCGTCGTCGTAGATGGTGAGGGTGCCGTCCTGGCCGAGGTCATCGCCGGGGTTGACGTTGCCGCTCTTGTCGGCGGTGTCGAGCACGCCAGCGAAGAAGAAGTAGCGCGGCACCGGGCGCAGCGGCAGGCCGCGGCCGCGCTCGGCGCGGGCGCCGGTGGCGGTCTCGAACAGCGCGGCGTACAGGCGCGCCAGGCGCAGGTGTAGCTGCGGAAACAGCGTGAGCAAGAGGCCGGGGCCGGCCTGCACCGCGCCGGTCGGGGTCATCAAGGTGACGCGCATCGCCGCGGTGGACTCGACGCGCCGGAGCACGCCGGCGGCGGGGCAGCGCCAGCCGGTGCCGGTGAGCGCGAGGGCGGCGGCGCCGGCGCTGTCCTGGGTCGGCGTGGCGCCGCTGGTCCAGGTGCGCGCCAGGGTCGGCATGGCGATGCCAAAGGCGCCGCTGCCGACGGTCTGTAGGACGTTCTTGACGTCATCGATGGTCGCCATCACGACACCTCGTAGCGTTGCTCGACCGCGCGGCCGAGGGGGTCTCTGACCACGATCAGAAACACGTCGATGGGCGTGGCGGGCTCGCCCTCGGCGGGGATCACGGTGGAGCCGAGCCGCACGGTCACGCTGGTGGTGCCATCCGGCGTCGGGGCGCCGCGCCGCCACTCGGGCAGAGCGCGAGCTGCGCCGCGGTCGCTGGGCGCCCACCGGTCGCGCGGCCGCGCCTTCCGCGACGGACGACATCTCGGCGCTGGCCACGCGCACGCGCTTTGCCGGCGCCGCTCACCACCACCGCGAAGACCTCGATGGTGGCGCGGCCCAGCGGGCACGGCGCCACCGGCAGGTTGGTGGCGAAGGACAGCACGCAGTTGTTGCTGCCGCTGCTGGTGCCGGCGATGGCCAGGCTAGGATCGCCCTCGGGCGGGATCACGATCGACTGGGTCGCCGAGGCCAGCGACTCGCCGCGGAGCTCGCCGGCGGCGCGGTTCTCGCTGCCGATGGCGACGATCTTGTAGAACAGCGTCGCCCAGCTCGGCGTCACCGCGTCGACGATGGAGCGGCAGGGTTGGGCCGGGCCGCGCAGCGTCGGCAGCTCGTCGTTGTGCCAGCCGGTGGCGTCGTGGGCCAGGATCTGCGGCCCCATCAGGCCGACGTCGTCGACCAAGTCAGCGCGCCGCACGCGATGGACGCGAAAGCCGGCGGGGCTGGGGCCGGGGCCGGCGAGCGCCAAGAGCTTGATGCCGCGGCTCGCGCCGTCGGCCACCGGGCGCAGCGCCAGACTGGGCTGCGTCGGGCGCATGATCTTGGGGACGGCGAACAGGGCCACGCTGGCCGAGCGCTCGGACTCTTCGTTGCTGGCGCTGACCGCGGAGACGCGGAAGGCGAACAGCGTCGCGGCGCTCGCTGGCAGCTCGAGCTCCAGCTCCTGGGTGGGCCGCGTCGGCACGTCGGGGATCAGCTCCGTGTGCAGGCGAGCGAACGCACCGAGGCTGCGCTCGTCAGCGCCGGGGGCGGCGAGCGCGGCGCGCAGCGAGGCGGCGCGGGTGAGCAGCGAGTCGGTGGGCGCCGGCTCGGGCGCGGCGGGGTTGATCGCGTGGCGCAGCGCGGTCTCGGCGCACTCCCAGATGACGTAGCCGCGGGCGCCGCTGCTGCGCGGCCAGCGCAGGACGCCGCGGGCGCGCCCGGTGGAGTCCGGCAGCGCGGTCCACTGCAGATCGATCGGCAAGCTGGGCACCGCCGGCGGCAGCGGATCGAACATGCGGGCCGGGCGCGGGCCGACCACGCCGCTCCACTCGGCGGGGCGCACGCGCTCGGTGGCGCGGGCGCAGATCGCGAAGGCCAGCTCGGAGGCCGAGGAGAAGTCGCAGCGCAGGTTGCGCACGGTGATGCGGAGCTTGCGCAGGTCGGCGTCCTGGCCGGGGGGCGCCGGTGGCGACCCTGGATCGGGGGGCGCGGCGGCCAGCACCTCGAGGCTGCTGTCGCTGCCTACCGAGCCGGGCACGCTGGCGTCGATGGTCGCGGTGTCGCCGACGAAGCGCACCACCAGCGCGTCGGTGGGGCCGGTGCCGCCGCGCGCGAACCCGCCGAGGAAGGGGGCGCCGGGGCCGGCGCTGGGGGCAAAGAAGTGGCCGTGGATCTCGACCTGATCGGGCGAGCGATCCGACCAGTCCCACGCGAGGTCGAAGGTCAGCGCGCCGGGCACCACCTTGCCCATCGCGGCGGCCTTGTCGAGCTCGACCGCGGCGGCGCCGAGCTGCGGTAGCTGCACCGTCTTGGCCGGCGCCGAGTGCGCGGCGATGCGCCACGGCGACCACACGCCGAAGACGTCGAGCCCGGCGACCAGGTACCGGGTGGTGCTCACCCCGGCCATCGGCACCGGCGAGACCGGGTCGACAAACGAGGTCGTCGCGCCCGGCGGCAGATCGCCGTTGGCCGCCGCCGGCCGCAGCGGCACGAATGGGTCATAGCCGCCAGCGCCGCCGCGGCGCTCGGCGTTGCACACCTTCACCTCGTCGGGCTTGTGCGAGGTGGCCACCAGCCAGCCCTGCGGCGCAGCCGACAGCCGCCAGGTCAGCGCCACCGACTCGGTCTCCTCGGTGTCGCGGGCGGGATTGCGGTTGAGGTAGCGGCGGGCGGCGGCGAGCGCCACCGCCGGCTCCGGGGCGAGGGCGTCCGATGACAGCGCGGCCACCTCGAGGGTTCCGATCCACGGCAGGGTGAAGCGCGCGGTGACCATGTAGTCGAAGCCCCAGAGGCCTGGATCGGTCGCTCTGGCGTGGGTGGCCGGCACGTCTCTTTGCCGGGGCGGAAAATCGACGGTGCCATAGCCCAAGCCAGTGGCTGCAAAGCTATCGCCGGTGACAGTCAGCATGGTGATGCCGACGACCGGCAAGGCAGCTTGCGCCGGGTCCCCGGTGCCGGCAGTGCCAGCGGCGAGATCGGCTTGGCGCAGGCCGTCGATCGTGGCGTCGTAGCGAAAGTCGCGCTGCAGATGGGCCGGATCATTGTCGTCGGTGTTCTGCAAGCACTTGGCGATCAACGTCATGATCCCGGGCTGGGGCTCGAACAGCGCTTTGAGGTAGCGCACCGCGTCCGGCCGCGGCAGCGTGGGCGTGGGGAGATCTGCGACGCCGGTGGGCGGCGGAGGGAGCTGCAGATACGCGGCGAGCTGCAGGCGGCGGCGGGCGGCCTCGAAGCCAGGCAGCGAGGCAGCCTCCGGGCCTTGCGGGGCAGCATCGTCGTAAGCGCCGGCGAGCAGGCCCTTCTCGACGGGGAGGCCGACGACCTCGACGCGCTGCCAGTCGGCGAGGTTGGCATAGCCGGTCTGCTCGACGCCTTGCACGTTGCTCAGCTCGCCCTCGCCGCTGACCCGCAAGGAGGCGATCCCGGCGGCGCGGAAGAGCACGCTCTGCGCCGTGCTGACGGTGACGCGGCGGCCCGGCATCGGCTCGCCGCGACGGTCCACCGGCTCGATGACCAGCACGCGGCCTGGCGCGGGATCTGCGGTGCAGGCCACCAGGTACATCTCGACGTGGTTCCATTCGACGGCGACCGGGGCCGCGCTGCCCACGGGTGCGTTGATCTTCACCGGCTCGAGGAGCGGCTTCGCTCGAAAGCCGCGCCGCGGCCGGCGATAGACCTCGAACGGCATGCGCGGCATGCCCAGCCAGGGCGCCACGCACCAGCGCAGCGCGTTGGGCACGCCGTCGTGGTCTTTCTGGTCATCGGCGGGGAAGAACTCGCGCACCGCCTTGGCGGCGCGACCGGTCTCGAAGGCCTCGCGGAGCGCCGAGGCTGCGAGGGTAAAGGCGTGGGGCCAAACCATGCGGGTCATGTCATTCCTCCCAGGGCGCCTTGCCAGTGAAGCGGAGCTCGATGAAGCGCTCGGTGGCCTCGCCGATGCCGTAGAGCGCGCTGGCCCGGCGGTGGGCCGCCAGCGCCACCGTGGTGCCGGCGGGCGTGGGCGTGAACGCCTCGGAGACGAAGGCCAAGGTGCGCGTGCCCGCGGGGCTGCGCACCCAGCGGCTGATCGCCGAGCTGCCTTGCTCTACGACCTCGAGGGCGGGCAGGTCGGCGGGCACGATGCGCTTGAAGTTGGCGTCGCTCTGATCCGGCACGGGCTGCAGGCTGGGCTCGCGGCGGGTGCGCCACAGCGGCTCGGCAGCGTCGACGAGGATGACGTGCGGCGAGTACGCGGACGAGCCGGCGCGGCGCGCCCAGTAGACGGTCACCCCGCTGGCCTGGGGCGCCGGCAGGGCCGCCTCGCCGGCGGCGCGCAGGGCCTCTTCGATCTCGACGTCAGTGTGGACCGTGACCGCGCCGACGGCGCCCGCCAGGTCGATGCGCGCTGGCAGCGCGCGGTGCCGGACCTTGCGCGCGGCCAGCTCGCCCGCGAGCGCGGCCAGCGAGGCGAAGCGCGAGGTCGAGAAGGCGCGGCGATAGAGCGGCAAGATCGGGCGGCCGGTGGGCGCGGGCTCGGCGGGGTCGAGCTCGATGTCGAAGGTGTAGGCCATCAACGGGCGCAGCTTCACCGCCGCGCTGGGCGTGTACACGCCGTGCGCCGGCGACGAGATCTCCCCGGCGCAAGCCAGCGCGCCGGTCTCGGCGAGCGCCGCCAGCGCGTCGCGCAGCGGCGTGCCCAGCTCGCTGGTCACGGTCTCGAGCGTGGTGAGCTCCTCTGCCGGTGGCGGCACGCCGTCGGCGGCGCGGATGACGGCGCGGAGCTTCTTGCCGTAGCTCTTGTAGAGCTGCAGCACCGCGGTGTCGTTGAACACGACCTTGAGCGCGTCCTCGTAGAAGTGGAAGCGTTCGTCGGGGTCGGGGGAGGTCCCCAGGACCCACGGATCGAGCCGCTCGGGTGGGCGATCATCGGTGAAGAAGCGGAAGCGCTGCTCGCGGTTGGCGAAGGCCTGGGTGGTGCCGTCGGGCGCCTTGCCCTCGGCGTCGTAGCGCAGGAGCAAGGTGTAGGCGGTGCTGGGCGCGAGCAGCGGCACCGGCGCCGCTTCGTTGAGGTAGCCGACGATGGTCTGGATCTCGCCGTCGCGGATCTCCTGGGCCTCGCGCGCGCGCTCGGCCTCGGCGGTCGAGCACACCTGCACCGCGCCGAGGATGACGCGGCCAGGGCCGATCGGCTGCGCCGCGGCGGCGGTCGTGGCGTGGGCCGAGACGTGGGTCAGCTCGACGCGGGGGCGGATCAGGTCGAGGATCTCGGGCCGCAAGCGCTCGCGCAGCGTAGGCGCCGCGGCCAGCACGTCCGCCGGGAGGTGATGCCTGGGCGGCGTGGTCGTGGCCCCGCTGGCCGGCGCCGGCACGTGCTGCGGCAGCACGATGACGATCTGGAGCTTGGTGGTCATCGCCTCGGGCTTGAGCTCGGCGACCAGCCGGATGAGCGGCGCGAACTCGGCGCTGGCCAGGAACGCGGCCATCGGCGCGATCTCGGCGTTCCACGGCGGCGCGGTCCACGCCGCCGGCATCCCGGTCGTGGTGCCGCTCACCAGCGAGAACGGCAGGTCGGCCAGTGCGTGCTCCCGCACCAGGCCGCCATCGGCGGCGAGCTCGCGCACCACCACGCGGCGGGCGCGCAGCAGCTCGGGCGACACCGCCAGGTAGAGCCGCGCGCGCTGCGCCGCGCCGGTGTGCAAGGTGATCCACGGCTCGAAGGTGTTGCGCTCTTGCAGCACCTTGATGAGCTCGGGCAGCCGGTCCTTGAGCCCCGGGTGCTGCTCGAGCCATTGCTTGAGGTCGCGTAGCAGACGGTCGAGCCGCGGCAGCTCGAGCGCGCGCGCGCACGGGTTTGGCAGGCGCGGCTTCAAGAGGTCGCGCAGGTCGGGGCGCGAGCCGCCGAGGACGTCGGGGCGCAGGCGCGCGCGGGCCTCCCCGAGCAGCACCTCGTGGACGTCGCCGCCGGCGGCGGGCGCGGCAGGCGTCGCCGGCGCCGCCGGCTGGCGCGTGGGCGCCTCGGGCTCGGCCCTCACCGGCGCGCGCGGCGCGTCGCGCAGGTGATCCATCGGCCCGATGCGGATCGGCCGGGTGGGGCGAAGGACGGGCGGCGGCAGCGGCGTCGCCGGGGTCGGCGGTCGCGGGTTGATCACGATCGGCGGTCGCGGGTTGATCACGATCGGCGGTCGCGGGTTGATCACGATCGGCGGTCGCTCGATGGGCGGTCGCTCGATGGGCGGTCGCTCGATGGGCGGTCGCTCCGTTGGCACCTCTGCAGGGGGCTTGTCGCCGGGCGGCTGCACCACGGTTCGCTGGGTCTGCCCGATCACCTTGGCGGGGATCTCGAACGGCAATCCGAGCTCGATGAGGAGCTGTTGCAGGAGCTGGTCTGCGGTGTCGCGCCTGGCCTCTTCGACGTGGAGCCCCAGCGGCGGCGCCCCATGACGGGTGGTGCCGGGCGGATCGGGCTCGGCCACGCCGGTGAGGTCCCAGCCGCTGCCCGAGGGGCCAAGCGGCTGCTTGCAGAACGTCCACAGCACGCACGCCGGCGGCGCCGGCTGTGCGCACAGGTCCTTCCAGCGGATCTTGACGCGCTCGTGGAGCTCGGTCGAGCGCTCGACGGCGCGGTCGCCGGTGAGCGGGGCGCGGCTCATCGTCGCCAGGTCGATGCTGGTGTCGGTGCCCTGCGGCCCCGGCGGGCGCTCACGGCGCCAGGTCGCTGGCGGCGTGCCGGCGGGCAGCGGCGGCGACAGCTCGAGGCCGCGCAGCGTGTAGCGCACCTGGCGATCGCCGCTCGTCGAGATCCAGCCGCCCGGGGTGAGGCCCGGAGGTTGCGCCAGCGGCTCGGTGAACGTGGAGGTCACGTTGAGCGCTGGCGAGGCGTGGAGCTGCAAGACCGGCACCGCGTCCACCGGCACTGCGTTGACCACCGCGTACTCGCCTGCGGCCGGCGTGCCCGAGGCCAGCGTGAACCGACTCTCGGTGTTGCCGGTGATGCGATAGCGATCGCCGCTCTTGGTGACCAAGAGGCGGCCGGCGTGGGCGTTGGGGTCCAGGCGCTTCGTGCTGTCTTCGAGGAAGCCGGCGCCGACGCTGGTCGAGCTGCCGAACACCAGGCCGCCGCGCACGTCGAGCGTGCCCGCGCTGTCCACCGCCAGCGCGTTGCCCAGGCTGGCGTCGATCGGGCGGTCGCCGCCCTGTCCGGCGGTGAGCACCGGGGCGTGGCTCTGCAGCCACAGGCCGCGCACCAGCGCGGGCGGCGTAAGATCCGGGGTGCCGCCGCCGATGGTGAACGAGACGCAGCCCTCGATGCTGAAGAAGAAGAAGTCGACCTTGCCGCACACCTCGCCGTGGATGACCGTGGGCGGCGACTCCACCGAGAGCCGGCCGCGCGCCTCGATGCTGATGATGAACAGGCGTAGCTCGCCGGTCAGATAGATGTTGCCGGCGATGTAGAAGGGCGAGAACGCGATGCCCAGGTCCGCGCCGGCTGCGACCTTGAGATAGAGGCCGATGTCCGTCGAGCCCAGGATGATCGAGGCGCGCACCCCGGTGGCGATGGCCACGCCGGGCAAGGTCCGCGTTCCGGACGGCGCCGGGAAGTTGCGGATCTCATCGCCGGCGAGCATGAAGTAGCCGCTGGCGCGGACCAGGTTGAGCACCAGCGCGCTGGCCGGCTGCTCGATGGTGCCGATGTAGAGGTGCCAGCGCTTGGCGTCGTTGCTCGGCCACTTGGCGGCGTCCTGCAGCTCGAAGTAGATGTCGATCGGGATCTTGAGCGCGATCACGTCCTTGATCGACAGATCGATCAGTACGCCGATCGTGATCTTGCCCTGGAAGAAGTCGAGATCGAGGACGCCGAGGATGCCGACGGTGAGGCCGCTGTCGTCCTTGTTCGGCTTCTGCTGGATGATCTGGACCTTGACGAAGATGAGGATGCGCGGCCCCGGCAGCTCGAGGACGAACATGCCGCGGAAGTTGATGAGAAAGCCGCCCTCCAGGGTGCCGGCGATGATGCCGACGCCAAAGCTCCAACGATCGAGCTTGGGCGCCCACAGGACGTCGCCGTTCTTGACCAGCGCCTCGGGCTCGCCCTTGGCGCGCTCCAGCCAGCGCAAGGCCGGCGCCACCGCGTCGCCGTAGACGCGGGCCCGCTCGGTGCGGGCGTAGTGCATGGCGAACAGGCCGGAGAAGCCGAAGATGCCGAGCCCGGTGGCGCCCAGCACGATGGGGGTGGGGAACTCGATGGTGAGGCCGGCGAACACCGCGGTGGCGGAGCGCCGCTCGGCGCCGGGGTTGCCGGCGCGGCGCTCGGTCAGATCCTCGTCGGTCTCCTCGACGTGGCGCACGCCCAAGCTGGCGGCGACGCGGATCTTGACCGGGACGATCGTGAGATCGATCGAGCCCTCGAAGCCGCCGTCGAGGATGTTGACGTAGCCGCTGCCGGCCAGGACGTTGGGCAGGTTGACGCTCACCCCGGTGGGCAAGATCGAGGGCACGCCGATCGGGTCGAGCGGCCACTTGACGCGGAAGCGATCGACGGTGATGACGCCGAGGTTGACCTTGAGGCCGAGATCGAGCTCGAGGTTGGTCGGGTTGACGCGGGCGATGCGGGCGCCGAGGATGCGCAGGATGTTGCCCAGCGGCGCCGGCAGGTTGAACAGGCCCGGGTCGGAGAGGTCGAGCTCGTAGCCCTTGCTGGTATCGAAGATCGGCTCGTAGCTGACGCCGCCGGGGAAGTGCAGGTTGAAGCCGACGGCGCGGTAGCGGACCTTGAGCGGCCGGGTGGAGTGGATGTGGAGCGGCCCGACGTCGAGCGCGATCTTGAACTCGACGCCGTAGTCGAACACGACGCCCGCGTCGGTGAACGTGGCCGAGGCGCCGGGCGGCACCATCTGGCGGAACTTGAGCTCGCCGCCGTAGAGCACGACCTTCTCGGTCTGGAACACGCCGAGCGCGCCGATCGCCGCCGGGATGGCCAGGCTGGCGGTGAGCACCGCCCAGTCGCCCGCGCTCTTGGGATCGACGCTGGCGGCAACGCTGTTGATGATCGGGGTGAACACCAGGACCGCGCCGAACGCATCCTTGAAGCGGTTGGCCGCGGTGAGGCTGGCGCCGTGCGGGTTGTTCATGTGCAGGAGCCCGTCGGCGTCGCCAGCGCCGGCGTGCAACGCAAGGGTCTCGGTCAGCGTGTGCGTCGAGGTGTCGTAGGTGACCTGCACCTTGAAGTCGACGACGCCGTCCTCGCTGCCGGGGCGGCCGTTGCGCAGCTCGAGCGCTTGCGTGCTGTCGCCAGTAGCGGTGCGCATCCGCGACTCCAGCTCGGTCTCGAAGTCGAGCTGGCCGGTGACCTCCAGGAGCACCGGCACGTTGCGCTCCAGGCGCACGCGAAGGCCGATGCGGCGAAACACCGGCGGCGGCCGGTTCGGCGCCGGGTCGGGGGCGCGCCCCGGATCAGGCGCGGGTTCGACGGGGCGGGGCGGGGGCGCCGGCGGGCGGGCGGCGCGGCCGATGTGGCCCTGCCAGACGACCTGCGGCGAGCCGGAGCCAGTCGTGCCGCGGATGATGGCGACGCGGTCTTTGGGCGCGTTGCTGCGCCCGGCGGCCTCGGCCTCGCTGTGGCCGTGCTGGCTGCCGCCGCTCACCGTGGCGCGTGATCCGATGATGTCGAGGGCGACGCGGCGGCGGCGGCAGGACAGCCAGTTGTCATGGGCGGCGCTGGTGGTTGCCTCGTAGCTGGCGTAGCCGTCGACGGTGACGCTCTTGGGGGAGCCGACGACGTGGTTGTCGATCCAGTCGATCAACGCGGCGCGCCCGCCCAGGCTGCCGGCTTGCGAGTCGGCGTGGCTGCCGGCGAACCGCTTGTCGTTGGGGGTGCCGGTGACGTAGCGCTGCACCGAGGCCAGCGACGAATCGCACTCGTCGGCGTCGCCGGCGGGGGCATCGAGATCGAAGAACAGGTGGAACGCTTCGGTCGTCGCCGCCGCGCCAGCGAAGGTCACGGTGATCGGGATCGGCGCTCCGCTGGAGCCCTCGGGCACGTCGAGCACCAGGCGGCGCCCGTCGAGGGCGCGGGGCTGGCCGTTGACGGTGACGGTCGGGGTGGGGCCGCCGACGATGGTGATGGTCTCGGCGAGGCCCGAGGCGGCGGGGCTGTGATCGATCGACCAGCCGGCGGGCAGCACGGTGGCGGCGGCGCCGCCCGAGGTGATGCCGTCGGCGGCCATGACCGCGCTGGGGCGCGCCGCGGGATCGGCGGGGAGATCGGCGGCGCTGCCGTCGTGCTCCTGGGTGGGCGCGGCGACGCCGGTGATGGTCAGCGCGATGGTGTGCGAGTAGGTGTTGGCGGGGGTGGCGCCGTCAGAGACGGTGACCACCAGCGTCGCCTCTCCGGGCGCGCGCAGCGGCGTCGCAGGGGAGATCCTGGCGTCGCGGCGGGTGGCGTCCCAGAGCTCGGTGCCGCCGAGGGTGACGCTGGTGACGAAGGGCGGCGCGCCGCCGGAGATGCGGACGTGGACCACGCCGGTCTGCGGGATGGTGGCGCGGCCGCCGGTGAGCGCGCGGGGCGTGGCGGCGCTGGCTGCGGTGCCGGCGGTGAAGTCGATGGCGCGCGGGCCATCGAACAGCTCGACGGAGACATCGAAGGTGTTGGACGGCCCGAAGATGTCGAGCGAGGCCTCGAGGCTGACCTCGCCGGCAAACGAGATCAAGCAGTCGTTGACCGCGATGTGAAAGCCCAGGCCCTTGTCGCCGTCGGTGTAGTAGAAGCGGACGCTCTTGAGGTAGAGGCCCTGGAAGCCCTCGTCGGTGCCGAAGTGCTCGAGGATCTCCGGCGGCGTGTGATCTGGCGACAGGTCGATGATGGCCTGATCGATGCCAAACGCGATCCGGCCCGAGCGGTGCAGCGCGATGGCCGGCTCCATGCGCACGAACTCACCGGTGGCCAGGTCGCTGGGGGCGTCGAAGCCAGCGTTGCCCCAGCTCTTCAGGCGAAAGCTCGGGGCTCGGCTGACGTCATCTCCCTGCTCGTACTCGAACACCATCTTGGGCAGGACGAACTTGACGTCCTGGCTGGTCGCGCTCGGATCGGCGACGATGCGGTGGTTGTCGGCGACGACGCCAGGGCCCCAGTCGTTGCCCAGGTGGAAGGTCAGGAGGCTGAGCATCAGCTCGAGGCGGAAGCGCACGCCGGGATACTCGGTGCCCGCGACATATGGATAGTCGGTGGTGACGCTGGTCTGCTCCACCGGCCCCAGCGCGTTGAACAGATCGCGCAGCTCAGACTGCGAGGCCGGGGCGCTGGCCAAGAGCTCGACGCCGTCATGGACAAACGAGGCGCCGTCGCGCGGGATGGTCAGGCGGAACTCGACGGCGACGTCCTCCCATTGAAACACCGCGCCGCTGGGGTCGCGATGCTCGCGCACCGGGCTGGCGCCGGCGTTGCCTCCAAAGGTGACGCGCCCGCAATAGACGACGGCTGATTCGTCGCTGGCGACTCGCAGCTCATCGACCCCGGCGACCGCGAGGTAGCGATCGACGTGCTCGGGAAACGTGAACCCCAGCAAGAACTGGGGCGCCAACAACTCATAAAGACCAAGCTTTGTGGCCGCCATCGGTCCTCCCAGCGCAAGCAGCATGAGGGAATCGCCAGCGAAGGTCTACATGAAGATCCTGCGGCGCTGTGTAGGTGTGGCGACTCGCGCGACGAGTCGAAGAGATGAAATGATCGTAGCGGTGCATGCCAATCATCACGGTGGACGCGGCGAGGAGCGTGGGATGATGCCAAGGGCTGCGTCGTTGACGGCGAGAGCCGTGGACGCTCGCACGTAACCTGGATCTGCGTGGCCGGGTGGGAGGCTTGCATCGGGACGTTCCGCGATCGCACGGGGCGGTTCGGGCGCTGCTGCGCCTTCATGAACCTCGACGCAGCCCGGGGCCGATCTTCCCGCTGATCTTCATCGCGCGCGGCCTCGCTGATGCTCGAGCGTGGCGTGGCGTGGCGTGGCGTGGCGCGACCTGTCCGCGATGACCCCGCGGGCTTGGCCCATCAGCGCAGCGGCTCGGCGTCGTCGGCCCAGGCGCTGACGTGGCCGCCGAGGGCCTCGACGTAGCGGACCAGCTCCCCGTAGTAGGGGTGGTCGCCCAGGGTGGCGGAGTCCGCCATCACCAGCAGGAAGCGGCGAGCGCGGGTCAAGGCCACGTTGCTGCGGCGCAGATCCGAGAGAAAGCCCAGCTCGCCGCGCTCGTTGCTGCGCACCAGATCGACGAGGATGGCCTCGCGTTCCTGGCCCTGGAAGCCGTCGACGGTGCCCACCATCAGGCCGCTCGCGCGCTCGGCGGCCAGGAGCTGGCGCAGGCGGCGGACCTGGGCATCGTAGGCGGCGATGACCGCCACGTCCTGGGGCGCCAGACCGCGCGAGAGCAAGCGTCGGGCCTCGGCGGCGACGCGCTCGGCGTGGCCGGGGTTGTACGTGCTCGGATCGGCGTCGTCGTGCTCGGCGCTCTCGCCGTCCGCCTGGCCTCCGCTGCCCCGGCGCTCGGTCCAGTCCTTGCCCGCGCTGTCGATCAGCACGAACGGCCCGGGCCGCGCGTCGTCGGGCAGGGCGCCGAGCTCCTCGAGCGTGTGCGCGGCCACCGCGGGCGCGGCGCGCAGCTTGCCGCCGTACATGGTGCGCGAGGCAAACTCCATGATCGCGGCGTGCATGCGGTGTTGCTGCTCCAGCATGACGGTGGCGGCGCCTGTTGCGCCCGTTGCGCCCGTTGCGTCGGGCGCCACGCTGCCGTAGCTGGCGGCGAGACGCTCAAACAAGGTGGAGCCCAGGAGGCGTCGCTCGCTTGGGCCTGCGTGGATCACCACCGGGCCGAGCTGCCGCGGATCGCCGGCCAGGATGAGCTGCTTGCCGCGGCAGGCGGCGACCAGCGCGATCGGATCAGGGGCCTGGGTGGCCTCGTCGAGGATCACCGCGTCGAACACGCGATCTCCGAGCACCGGGTGATCGGCGCCGGTGCAGGTGGCGAGGACCACGTCGGCGCGCTCGGTGATGGCGCGCTCCACGTTGGCCAGCTCGGCGGCGGCGTCACGATCGAGCTGCCGCGCCTCGGCGAAGGCCTCCCGGCCGGCCTTGCCGTGCGCGTTCTTGCGCAGCGCGCGCGCGCGGTCTCGCCATTGCCGCGCCAGCGCGGTGGCGCCATCGGCTTCGACCTGCGCGTCCAGCGACAGCTCGGTCAGCGCGGGCGAGATGCGCGCCGGGTGCCCCAGCCGCACCACGCGCAGCCCGCCCAGCTCGGCCAGGAGCGCGCCCAGGTGATCGACCGCGGCGTTCGAGGGCGCGGTGCATAGCAGCTTCTCGCCGCGCGCCACCCGCTGCCGCACGATCTCCAAGAGCGTGCGCGTCTTGCCGGTGCCTGGCGGGCCGTGGATGAGCGCGACATCCAGCGTGCTCAGCGCCAGCGCGACCGCGGCGAGCTGACGCTCATCGAGCCGCGCATCGAGCGGATGCCAGGTGGGCTGCGGACGGCGCGCGGGCGGCTGCGCCAGCAACAAGACGGCGCGCAGCCGGCCCAGGTCCGAGGTGGCGGTGGCGCCGGCCAGCCGGGCCAGCGCGCGATCGCCGCGCTCGAACGTGATCTCCGGCGCCTCGGCGTCGAGCGCCCAGCGCCGGTCCCGCGCCTGCGGATCGGGGAAGTCCTCGAGCACGAGCCAGAGGCCCTGGCCCTCTCGGCGCTCGATCACGCCGCGCAGGCGCTGGCCCCCGGCAGCGCCGTCCCACAGCACCACTGGATCACCGGGCCCCAGGCGCAGCTCGTCCAGATCCACCGCTGGCGGCGCCTCCACCAGCACGCGAGCTCGTCCGCGCGAGGCGCCGCGTTCATCCGCGATGGTCAGGCTCGCCAGCGCGCGCCCGGCAGCCGCGCGCTGCGCCAGGCTCTTGCCGGCGCGCTCGGCGGCGAACTGCGCCACGCTGGCCGCGCGCTCGGCGCGCCACGCCGCCGCCAGCTCTGCCAGGTAGCGCTCGGGCGCGGCGGTCATGTCGCGGTTGTAGCGCAGGTCAGCACCGGTCGGCACCGGTCGGCGCAGGTCAGGCCTTGGGCTTGCAAGCCTTGACGTTGCTGCCGCTGACGCCGTTGCAGTCTTGATCGGCGCGGCAGTCCGAGGCGCTGCCGCAGGTCTTCACGCAGGTGGTGCCGCCGCCGGTGACGCTGTCACAGATGGAGTCGTCGGGGCACTCGGCCTTGGCGCCGGAGGTGGTGCAGGTCTTGGTGCAGTACCCGCCGGGCACCGTGGTGTTGCAGGTCAGCTCTTCATCACATCCGTCGGCGCTGGTACAGGTCGCGCCGACGTTGGGAGGATCGTCGCCACAGGCAGCAGCGGCGAGAAGGAGCAGAGAGAAGAGGACGCGGGCAGCTCGAGCCATCCAGAGATTCTACGCTCGGTGCCCGCCGTCCTTGTATGCGTGTCCTCGCGCGGACCTCGAAAATCGCCCGGGCGTTAGTGCGAGGTTGCCGCACACTGGAGGCACGTGCGCCGCTTGGACCGCGGCTGCGCGGTCGCTCACGCGCCCTTGCGCCGGCTCTTCTTCTTGTCGCCAGCCTGTGCCACCGCAGCCTCGGCCGCGCTCTCTGCCTCGGCCTCCGCAGCAGCGAGCGCCGGCTTGGCCGCCGCGCTGTCCCTGGCCAGGCCAAGGCTCGCCTTGAGCGCCTCCATCAGATCGATCACCTTGCCTTGCGGCACCTCTGGTGCGGCCGTGATCTCCTGGCCTTCGATCTTCTTGTTGATGAGGTCCATCATCTGGACGCGGACGTTGTCCTTGTATTTCTCCGGGATGAAAGTCTCGGAGGTGATCTGCGCGATGATCTGCTTGGCCAGGCCAAGCTCATTGGGCTTGATCTCGGGCAGGTCGCCGATGGGCACCTCGCTCCAGGCCTTGACCTCGTCGGCGTAACGGAGCTGGTGCATGACCAGGCCGCTCTGGAACGGGCGCACCAGCACGATGTACTCCTTGCCGCGCGCCGAGTACGAGGCCAGGCCGACCAGGCCGGAGTCGATCATGGCGTCGGCCAGCAAGCGGTAGGCGCGCTCGCCGCCCTTGTCGGGCCCCAGGTAATACGCCTTGTCGAGGTACAGCGGGTCCACCGCGGTGGACGGGACGAACTCCTCGAGCGCGATGGTGTGGGTGGCCACCGCGTCGAGCGCCTTGAGCTCCTCGCCAGAGAGCACCACGTACTGGCCCTTGGTGTACTCGTAGCCCTTCACCATCTGATCTCGCTCCACCACCTCGCCATCCTTGGTGCAGATGTACTGCTGCTTGAGCCGCGAGCCGCACGCGCCGTGCAACATGTTGAAGCTGATGTCGCCGGAGGTCTCCGTGGTGGTGTAGAGCTTGGTGGGGATCGACACGAGCCCGAATGAAATCGTCGCTGTACCGATGGAGCGTGCTGGCATAAAAGAGATTGTAGCCGGCCCGCCGTGATCCCCGAAAAAGAACCGCTCGATAGCGTGGAGCCTGGGAAAAACTCCGCAGGGTCCGCAGAAGCTGGGGCGCCCGGGCCTGAGGCTGGCAGCGCCGTGGCGGCGGCGTCAGCGTCGTCGGCGTCGTCAGCGTCGGGCGCCGGCAGCGAGGAGCCTCGGCCCGGCGGGGCGCTCGACACCTACCGCGACAAGCGCGACGCGGGGGTGACGCCTGAACCGATGGCCAGCGTTCCCGCCACCGGGGCGCGCGCCGGCCGGCTGTATGTCATTCACGAGCACAAGGCGACGCGACATCACTTCGACCTGCGGCTCGAGATCGATGGCGTGCTGGTGTCCTGGGCCATCCCGCACGGGCCCTCCATGAACCCCGACGACAAGCGGCTCGCGGTCAAGGTGGAGGCGCATCCGCTCGAGTACGTGGGCTTCGAGGCGGTCATCCCCAGCGGCAACTACGGCGCGGGCCCGATGATCTGCTGGGACCGCGGCTTGTTTCGTCCGCTGGTCGACCCGGGGCAGGGGCTGCTCGACGGGGAGATCAAGTTCGAGCTGTGGGGCTACAAGCTGCAGGGCGCGTTCACGCTGGTCCACACCGGCAAGAACCGGCGCGGACGTAACTCCGGGCCGGGCTCCAACGATTGGTTGCTCATCAAGAAGCGAGATCTGCCCGCCGAGCAGTTCCTGGCGGCGGGCAGCCCGCTTCCGGATCACTCCGTGCTCTCGGGCCTGACCATCGACGAGCTGGCGGCCGGGGCGCCGCGCGCGCAGGAGGTGCTGGCGGAGCTGGCCAAGCTGGCGCTGCCCCAGCGCAAGCTGGCGCTGGTGGCGATCGAGCCCATGCTGTGCCAGGTCGCCGACAAGCCGTTCTCCTCCAGCGACTGGATCTTCGAGCTCAAGTACGACGGCTACCGCTTGCTGGCCGAGGCCGGCGGCGGGCACGCGCGCCTGCGATATCGCTCCGGCCAGGACCCGACCGACCGGTTCCCGGAGGTGACAGCGGCGCTGCGCGCGCTGCCCATCGCCGGGCTCGTGCTCGACGGAGAGCTGGTGGCGCTCGACGCGCAAGGGCGGCCGGACTTCCAGAAGCTCGCCGCGCGCAGCCAGCTCGTGCGGGCCTCCGAGATCCAGCGCGCCACCGGGCTCTCCCCGGTGACCTTCATCGTGTTCGATCTGCTGGCCGCTGGCGGCCACGATCTGCGCGGCGTGCCGCTCGTGGTGCGCAAGGCGCTGCTGTCCCGCTTCTGTCCGCGCCTTGGGCCCTTGCGCTACGGCGATCACGTGGCGGAGCAGGGCGAGGCGCTGTTTACCCAGGTCGTCAAGCTGGGGCTCGAGGGCGTGGTGGCCAAGCGCGCGGACTCGCCCTATCGTCCCACCAGATCCCGGGACTGGCAGAAGCTCAAGGCAGACCCGGAGGCCGACTTTGCGATCTGCGGGTTCACCCCGCCCAAGGGCAGCCGCACCGGCCTGGGCGCGCTGCACCTGTGCGTGCGGGTGGCCGGCGGCGAGTCCGCGGCGACCGGCCACGGCCAGTGGCTGTGGGCTGGAAAAGTGGGCACCGGCTTTGACGATCAGCTGCTCGCGGCGCTGCGCGAGGAGCTCGCGCAGAAGCCCCGCTGGCAGCCGACCTTCCCTCGGCCCGAGGGCTCCGGCGACGCGCTCTGGATCGAGCCGGAGCTGGTGGCGCAGGTGCGCTACCGCGAGTGGCCTAGCGGGCACGCCATCCGCTTCCCGGTGTTCGTGCGGCTGCGCCGCGACAAGGCCGCGGTCGACTGCGGCATGCCGGTGCGCAGCACCGGCGACCGCGACGCCGAGGTGCCCGCGGACGCGCCGCTCTTGTTCGACACGCAGGTGCGCGAGCTGCGGCTGTCCAATCCCAAGAAGGTGTTCTGGCCCGATGACGGCATCACCAAGGGCGATCTCATCGCGTACTACCGGGAGATCTCGCCCTGGCTCTTGCCGTACCTGCAGGACCGCCCCACCGTGTTGACCCGCTTCCCCGACGGGATCACCGGCGAGTCCTTCTATCAGAAGGACATGCCGGACTGGATCCCGCCGTGGCTGCGCACGGTGGCGCTGTGGAGCGAGCACTCGCAGCGCGAGGTCCACTATGTCCTCATCGACGACGCCGACGGCCTGGCGTTCGTCGCCAACCTGGCGTCGATCCCGATCCATGTGTGGGCCAGCCGGATCTCCGATCTGCAGCGGCCCGACTGGACCATCATCGATCTGGATCCGAAGAACGCTCCTGTGGAGCACGTGGTGCCGCTGGCCCTGGCCATCCACGAGCTGTGCGAGTCCATCGGGCTGCCCAACTACGTGAAGACCTCGGGGCAGACCGGCTTGCACGTGCTCATCCCGCTGGGCGCGCAGTGTACGTTTGACCAGGCGCGGACCCTGGCGCTGCTCCTGTCGCGGGTCATCGAGCATCGCCACCCGACGATGGCCACCACCCACCGCAACCCGGACAAGCGCGCCGGCAAGGTGTACCTGGACTGGGGACAGAACGCGCACGGCCAGCTCCTGGTGGCGCCGTTCTCGGTGCGGCCTGTCGCGGGCGCCACGGTGTCGATGCCGCTGACCTGGGACGAGGTGGTGCCGACTTTGCGGGCGCGCCAGTTTCATCTGCGCAACGCGGTGGCCCACATGCAGGCCCGAGGGTTCGATCCGGTGCGGCCGATCTTGACGGAGCGGCCGGATCTGGCGGCGGTGCTGGGCCGCCTCGACGCGCTGGTGCGAGCGGTGCCGGAGTCTTGAGCTCGGTGCCACGCTGGCAGGTGCGTTGGGTCACCGTTTTGGTGGCGAGGTTGTCGCAGGGGAGGGTGTGGCTTGCGAGGGGGGCGCTCGTGCCGAATAATGGGCAGTGAGCGTTCCTGCCTCGCAGAGAACCAGACCACGCGCAGGGCCGCCCGAGTTCACGCCATGAAGCTGTTCGCCGTCATGTGCAATCAACCCCAGCGTCTGGGCGCCGCGCTGGCGCAGGTGCGGGGGCATCTGCGAGCCATCGGACCTGTCGCCCGCTGGGGGCTGGCGTACGACCACGGCGGTGAGGTCCTGCTCGTGCGAACGCCCCGGCCGTCCGCGGACGTCGATCTGACGAGCCCGCTAGCGGAGCTGTCCAGCGACTGCGTGATCGCGCAGGCGGTGTCCGTCACCCGCGACCTCCGTGACGCGCAGGACCCGCGCGGGCCGGCCGACACGCCCACCTCGGTCCCCGACAACACGCCACCGTTTCGCTTTCGCCGCTGGATGTATGCGCAGCTCGGCACCTTCGACGTCGCCGCGGTGTGGGCCCAGGTGCTCTCGAGGATTCCGGAGTTCTTGCGCCGCAACCTGCGCAGCAAGGAGCCCGGAGAGCTGGCGTTTCACCTGTTTCTGACCGCGCTCCACGAGACCGGGCCATCTGGCGCGCTCGATGATCCCAACCTGTCACCCCACGCAGTTCGCAAGGCGCTTGCCTTGTCGTCCCGCGAGCTCGAGGCCGCGCTTGGCGCCGCCGGGCGACCCGCGCAGCTCGGCAGCGCGGTGGTCTCCAACGGTCGCTGCATGCTGGCGCTGCGGCGGGTGCCGGCGCTGCGGATGCGCCGGCTCTGGCTGCCAAACGATCGAGGCGAGCGCGATGAGCGCTTTCGTTGCGTGCTCTTCCTCTCGAGCCGCGAGCCGCAGCTCGAAGACGGCTTCGAAGAGCTGGCGCCGGGGCAGGTGGTCATCGTGCGTCGAGATCTGACGCTGGACCCGTCCACGCTCGACGCCTGATTTCTTGCCAGAAAGTCTCTCAACACCGTCGAATTGCGGCGACAGCGAACGGTTGTGCGGGCCACGGACAGGGCGTTGGAATGGAAACCCGCGATGCGCCCTTGTCGGCAATTGACGAGGTGCAGTAGGTCCGATAGGTTGGCCAGGCTTGAGTCATGTGCTGACCGAAAAACGCTGGCGACTTTGGCCCAATAGAGCGGCAACGGCAGTAGGGGCTGCGTTGGGCGTCGCCTTGCTCGTGAGCGGCTGTCCTCGGCACACCGAAGAAGATCTGGCCAAGAGCGCCGCGCGCGTGGATCTGGCCAAAGACTTCCTGCGCAAGCATGAGCTGGAGGCAGCGGGCTCGGAGGCGGATCGCGCCATCGCGCTGGCGCAGAGCAACGAAGAAGCGTACCTGGTCCGCGGGTTGGTGGCGCACGTGCGCGCGCTGGATGCGCTGCGCCTGCTCGAGGTGGAGTCGTGCCTCACCGGGGTCGATGCCGAGGCGGTCGAGCGCGAGGTGGACGAGAACCTGGTGAAGGCCGATCTCGCCTTCACCAAGGCCACCCAGCTAGCGCCAGATTTCGGCGAGGCGTGGTCCAACCGCGGGGTGATAAAGAACCTGCTGGAGGCCCCAGAGGCGGCGGAGGAGTTCCTGACGCGCGCGCTCGAGAACCCCAGCCGGCTGCTAAACCCAGGTCTCACCCGCGCCCACCTTGGGTGGGCCAAGTTTCACCGAGGCGACATGCCCGCTGCTGCCAAGGAACTCCGCCAGGCGCTGCAGTTTCAACCCGGCATGTGTGTTGCCAATTATCGGCTTGGCAGGGTTTACTTCGCTCGCGAAGAGTGGGAAAAAGCCGCCGAACAGTTTCAGCTCGTTAGCGACTCCGCCGAGTGCGGATCGCAGGAAGCCAAATACTTCCTCATGAAATCGCGGACCCAGCAAGGCTTGCTCGAAGACGCACGCGCCGCAATGGAAGCGTGCATCTCCGCTGCACCCAAGAGCTGCTACGCCCAGCGTTGTCGCGTCGAAGCTGCGGCGCTGGGACAGGGAGGCGTGAAGTGACCCGACCGACGACCGTGCCGCCACCAGCGGTGCCCGGAATGGTCCCAGGGGCGTCGGCTGGCTCGTCGTCGCGCTTTGGCCGCGCTGCCACCGCCAGGCCGATGGTCGAGGAGACCGCTGCAGATTCGCAGTTTGACGCCTGGCAGTCGCTGGCTGCCTGGCTTCGCGACGGTCGCCTGGAGCGTGGCCTGTCGGTGGCCGACGTCGCGCGCACGACCAAGATTCAGGCGCGCATCCTCGAGGACCTGGAAGCTGGTCACCCCGAGGAGCTGCCCGCGGACGTGTTCGTGCGCGGCTTCGTTCGTAACTATGCGCGCTGCGTGGGCCTCTCCGAGGCCGAGGCGCTGGCGCGGTATGCAGCGTGCGGCCGGGACGTTGGGCCCGTGGCCTCGCCCGCGGCCACGGCCGTGGCGGAGCTGTACGCTCCGGTGGCCCGCAAGTCGCGCATGTCGACCGTGGTGCCAGTGGCGCCGGGCTCCTCGGCCGCCGAGGTTCACGCCCACGGCGGGCAGACCATTCGCCGAGCTGCGACGTCTCCTGGGGATCTCGATGGAGCCGTCGCGCCGAGCGGCGACGTCTCCTGGGATCGCGACGGGGATCTCGATGGAGCCGTCGCGCCGAGCGGCGACGTCTCCGGGGATCTCGACGGGGATCGCGATGGAGCCGTCGCGCCGAGCGGCGACGTCTCCTGGGATCGCGACGGGGATCTCGATGGAGCCGTCGCGCCGAGCACCTTCGGTCGTGATGGCGGCGGTCGCGGAGCCGGTGGAAGGCTGGCCGGTGCCCAGCCGCAACGGCCGAGTCGAAGTCGTCGCGCACGAGCCTGCGCCGGTGGCAGAGGCCGCCGAGCTCGACGCCGCGTCGTCGACCAAGGGCACCGTCTCGCCGTCGAAGAAGCGCCGCGCTCGCAAGCGCCGCGAGGAGCGCGCGGCGCGTCAGCGGGCCCAGACCGTGCGGCCGGTAGACGAGCTGGAGGCGTACGAGAGCGCCGACGGCTCGACGAGCCAGCCGGACCACCCCACGAACACCGCGCACGAGACCAGCGCGACCACGTACGCGGCCGTCGAGCCGGTGGTGATCGCAGGACCCGCCAGCGACGACCGTCAGCCAGACGTGAGAGACGCGAGAGACGCGACCGCCGAGTCCATCGGCCTGGCGATGGGGAAGGCGCTCAGCGCTGCGCCCGCCATCGAGGCGGCGCACGCCGTCGATGCGGACGAGCCTCGCGAAGTGTGGATTCCGCGGAGGCCGGCGACGCCGCGTCCCGCGGTCGGCCTCGCTGGGCCCTCGCTCGTCATCGACGACGCGGATCCGGAGTCTGCGAGCCGCACGCAGGAAGTGCGGGCCACCGAGCATGGAGCCCGTGAGGGCCGCGATCCGACGCGGCGCACGTTCTTGCCGCCGATCTTATTGGAGTCACAAGATCGCGCCAACCGCCAAGGCGGCCTCACGCTGGCGGTCATCATCCTGCTGATCGCGGCCACCTTGACGCTCTCGTACCTGATGCGGCGGCCCAGCTCTGGCGGCGGAGGCATGACCTCCATCGAGTCCTCGCCGACGCTCGTGGGCTGAGCGGGGAGCGCGCCATGGGCGCACGCAGCGGCAGCACAACGCTTGGCTTCGTGCTGCGAGCGCAGCCCATCCGCGACGCCGATCTCATCGTCACCTTGTTCACGCAGGAGCTGGGGAAGATCTCCGCGCTGGCTCGCGGGGCGCGTCGCTCGCAGCGGCGCTTCGCCGGGGCCCTGGGGCAGCTCGTGGTCTCGACCTTCGAGCTGTCGCGCGCGTCGCCGCGCGCCGAGCTGTGGACCTTGGAGTCAGCCACCGTCGAGCGCGAGTGGCTCGAGCTCGCGAGCGAGGTGGCCGCGGTGGCTCATGCCAGCTACGCGCTCGAGCTGGTGCGAGAGCTGCTGCCGTCCGAAACCCCGGAGCCGGAGGCCTTCGCGCTGATGGTGGACCTGTGGGAGTCGCTGCGCTCGGGAGTGTCCACCGCGTCGCTGCGGCACGTGGAGTTGCGCCTCCTGTCCCTGGCCGGTACACCGCCGGCGCTGGAGAGCTGCGCGGCGTGCGGGGCGCAGCTCTTGCCCGAGGAGCCGTGCCTGTTCGATCCGGCGCGTGGCGGGGCGATCTGCGCGGCGTGTGCGCCGCACAGTCGAGGTGCGGGCGCGCGCCCGTTCTCGGCGCAAGCACGGCGCTATCTGATGGCCATCGCGGCGGCGGCCGACGTCGCCGCCGCGCGCGAGCTCGTGCGCCCTCACGAACCCGATGCCGCGGATCGCGGCGCCGCGCGCGACGCCATGCTGGCGATGATCCGGGTCCTGGTGCCGCACCCGCTCAAGACCGTGGAGTTCATCGCCAAGCTCAACCAGGCTGGCGGCTGAAGCACCGCGACAGGCACGCCCTGGCGCAGGTCGTGCCTTGCAGATATCGCCGGCACGGCGGCGCCTCGCGCGTTATACTCGCCAGGCCATGGTCGCACCGCATCAGTTCCCCCCTCGTCCTCCTGGGCCCATGGGCCCTCCTGGCGCGCCCGGATCCATGGGCCCCGGCATGGGCCCTGGGATGGGCCCCGCTGGCATGCGCCCGCCGGCGGCCGGGGCGTCCGGCGGCACGTCGAAGATCGTGCCCGTGGTGGTGTCCGCCGGTCTGGCGGTCGGCGTGTTCGCGGGCCTGCTGTTTGGCCTCGGCACCGGGGAGCCGGCGTACGCCAGCCGTCCGATCATCGCCAACAAGGCCGGCACCCCAGGGCAGACGATCGACGTCTCCACCGAGGAGTATGAAGAGGCTCCCAAGCCGCCGGATGGAAGTGCAGGGAGTGCAGGGAGTGGCAGCGCGGTGGCCGCAGGCTCGGCCGCGGGTTCGGCGGGCTCGGGTTCTGCCGCGAGCCCAGACGGATCCGGCGCCGCGGCGGGCAGCGGGGCCACCGCGGGCAGCGGGGCCACGGCGGGCTCGGCGGCGGGCTCGGCGGCAGGCTCCGGCGCTGCTGAGCCAGCCATCAAGCTGGCGCGGCTGACGTTCGCGGTGGTGCCCGCCGGCGTGACCGCCAAGATCACGCTCGACGGTAAGCCGGTCACCGGCGAGATGGAGTTCGACATCTCGGCGGGGGCCAAGGAGATGGAGCTGGTGGTGAAGGCCGCCGGCTTTCGCGACTACAAGAAGAAGATCTCGGTGGATGGCGATGAGAACATCTCCGTGGAGCTGACCCGACGCCCACAAGGGGGCTCGACGGGCGGTCACACGACCAGCGGCGGCGGCAAGAAGAAGAACGACAAGATCGATATTTGAGCTCAGGGGCTGTGCGGTCGCCTGGCGCACGGCCTCGGCAAGAGGCTCACCGGCGCCACGGTCACCGGGGTCACGGTCACCGGCGCGACGATGGTGGGGACCTCGGGCGTGGCCGGTGCCGCCGTTCGCGCCGGGCGCGGCGGGCGCGGCGGGCGTCCGGCGCGATCGCCCAGCAGCAGGCTGGACGACGCGATGGCCAGCATCATCGTCGCGAGGGAGAGCAGGATCGCGCCAAGAGGCGAAGGAGCCGCACGAGGCGGCAACACCTCTCGACGCAGGACTTGAAGGGATGGGGGGCCAGGCGAAGGAGCCACGATGCATGCATCGACCGCCAGCCCCAGGTGTTGAACAGGACCCCGGCTGGCCGCTGGCTGGACCAGCGCCGCGCGGGATCGCGAGCGAAGAAGTCTCGCCGGGGGCCTGGGCCGAGGTGCTACATTCTGTGGCGTGGCTGACGACAAGAAAACGCAGCTAGGGGCCGGTCCTAGCCGCGCACCTAGCTCTCCTGCGCTTGCTGGCAGCTCGCTC
>JADJJK010000066.1 GCA_016706545.1 Myxococcales bacterium | reverse complement strand
CCAGGCCGGCATCAGCCAGTGGCACTTCCAGCGGATCTTCAAGGGCCTGACCAACGAGACCCTCAAGACCTACATTCGCTCCCGCCGGCTCGCCGACGCCGGGCGCAGGCTCGAGACCTCGCGCGAGCGCATCCTCGAGATCGCGCTGTCCGCCGGGTTCGAGAGCCAGGAGAGCTTCACCCGCGCCTTCAAGAAGGCCTTCGGCGTGACCCCCGCGGCGTACCGACGAGACGGCCGGCGCTTCAAGGCGCCGCGCAAGCCTGCCATCGACGCGGCGTACCTGCGCCATCTCCACCAGAACCTGTCGCTCGAGCCGGAGCTGTACCAGCAGCCCGCGATGCTGCTCGTCGGCTTGCAGACCCGCTTCTACAGCGTCGACTCCGAGAAGAACAACCTCGGCCAGAAGCTCCCCGCCCTGTGGCAGGCCTTCCTGGGCCGCCTGCACGAGATCGCGCACGCAACGCCAGGCGTCTGCTACGGGGTCGTGAGGCAGACTCCCGAGAAGACCGACGAGCTCGAGTACCACGCCGCGGTCTGCGTGACGCGCGTGGACGCGCTGCCCGAAGGCATGGTGTCGCTGGAGCTGCCGGCTGCGCGATACGCCAGGTTCACGCACCGCGGTGACGCGACCTTGGTCGACCGCACCGTCAACTACATCTATGCCTCGTGGCTGCTTGGCTGCGGGCTGCGCCACAGCTACGGCGCAGATCTGGAGATCTACGGCCCCCAGTACGACCCGCACTCGGAGCACTCCGTCCTGCACTATGCCATCCCGGTGCAAGAGCCGTCGGCGCCAGCCCGAGACGACCACCGCGACGGATAGCCGGCACCCTGCACATCGTGCATGCAGACCGCCGATGACGAGCCTGCCCATCACGTGTGCCCCGACCACGTGCCAGGCCCGAACCGCCGTGCTCGACCCAACCGCCGTACTTGACCCAACCACCGTGCTTGACCCAACCACCGTGCTGGTCCTCCCTACCTCCCACGCGCTCACCCCTGTCGCTCAACTAGCGATCCGTTCCGGGTTCTGGGTTCTGGTACAAGAACAAAAAAAACTCAGGGTTCTGAAAACAGCAGGGGCTGTGGGCGGTGTGGGGAGGCGCGCCGTCCCTCCTGGGCACGCCTGCTGCACCTGGCCCTCCTGCGCCTCTCCAAGGGCTGTGGTCAACCGCGCCGCGTGCGCGCATCGCGCCTGCCCGGGCTCGATGGGCGAGGTTGTCCACAACCCGACACCGTCCACAGCCCCGGGGCTTCCGCGGAAACGCGCTGCGACTTAGATCACGCCACGTTTCCGCAGAGGTTTCCGCGATCTCGATCTCGGCTTCGATCTCCGCTCGTTCTCGTCCGCCTGCCGGACGCATTTTCAATTCAAGATCTACTATCCAATATGCATATCAAAACCAAACATTCCTCTTGACACACCCCGCTGCAACACACCCTCCGCGCCGCCAACCCGCCGCATTCTCTTCACCCGCGCCCCCACGCGCGGCACATTGCGCATCCACCCGCGTACCCCACGAAAAATCGCGCCACCCGCGCTTCCGCGGCACCTGGGGCACGCCAGGCGCCAAGTCCGGCGCCGAAAATCAGCGTGCTACAAGAACGCATGCGCGAGCCACTCTCCGTCGAGGAAATACAAGCCCTCGGCGAACACATCGCCGAGCAAGCCGTCCACCTGGACGCCGCCATGCATCGCTTGCTCGCCGACCTGCGGACGTTCGACGCCGCCGGCGGCTGGTACCGCCAGGGCTTTGGCACCTGCGCCCACTGGCTGAGCTGGCGCGTCGGCTGGGATCTTGGCACCGCGCGCGAACACCTGCGCGTGGCCAGGGCCCTGCACACCTTGCCTCAAGTATCAGCGGCCTTGTCTGCCGGGCAGATCTCGTATTCCAAGACTCGTGCCATCACTCGCGTGGCCACCGCCGCCACCGAAGCGGTGCTCCTTGGCTACGCGCAGCACTGCACCGCCAGCCAGCTCGAGACGGTGTGCCGCAAGGTCGGCGTGCTCGGCGCCGACGCCGCCAGCCGAGCCACGCGCCCGCACGACAGCGAGCGCTACGTGGCGCACACCACGACGGCCTCTGGCATGGTGTGCGTCAAGGCGTGCCTGCGCCCCGACGAGGCCGCGCTGCTGCTTCAAGTACTACAGCAGGCCGCCGTGGACTGCACGCGCGAGCCGTCGGACGGTTCCGCAGAGGTTGCTGACGTTTCCGCGGAAGCGCCAGCACCTGAGCGAGCGACGAACGCTTCCGCGGAGACGCGGAGCACTACCACCGCACGCCGCCCGTACAACCGCGCCGATGGCCTGATGGCCCTGGTCCACACTTACGCACGGGGCGCCAGCGCAGAGCGCGCTCCCGTCGAGCTGATCGTCACGGTGCCCGTGGCGCTGCTGCAGCAAACCGCCGCGACTACCGACTCAGCCACCGGCACCTCCGACTCCGCCAGCGACATCTCCTCCACCGATGTAACCATCGCCCCCGCCTCCTTCACCGACCGCGGCGCCTCGCTGCCGGTGGCCCTCACCGTCGAGTCCGACCTTGCGCTCTCTCCGCAAGCCACTCGCCGCCTGGCCTGCGACTGCGGCCTGGTCGTCGCCACCGTCGGGGCCGCAGCTACATCGACCGACGCCGCCCCGCTCTCCATCGGCCGCAAGACCCGTACCATCCCCGCCGCCCTCAAGCGCGCCTTGCTGCTGCGCGATCGCACCTGCCGCTTCCCCGGCTGCGACCACCGCCTCTTCCTCGATGGCCACCACCTGCAGCACTGGGCCGACGGCGGCGAGACCAGCCTGCCCAACCTGGCGCTGCTCTGCTCGCTGCATCACGCCTACGTCCACGAGCGCGGCTATCGCATCACGCAGTCTCCCACTGGCACGCTCGCCTTCGAAGATCCGCAGGGCCGCGCCGTTGTCCCGCTGCCGCCGCGCCCCGCGCCGCCGCTGCTCGGCTGGCCGGCGATCCATGCCGCCAACACCGGTCTGCCGCTATCTGCATCCACGGGCCTGTGTCGCTGGCGCGGCGAGCGCGTCGATAGCTGGGACGCCGCCGCCACCATCGCGCGCATCCAGCGCCGCGCCGACGCTGCCGCCCCCGCACCTTCCGCCCCCAACGCATCACTCACCACCGCACCAGCCCCGCCGCCCACGTCCCCCCGCACACCGGCACCACCCTCACCACTCTCATCTCTCGCCGATCCCCGCTCGATCCCGACGGCCTCCCGCTGCGCGGCCTGTGGGACGACCTCGACCGCCACAGCGCCATCGAGCGCTGGGTCCTCGCCGAGATGGAAGCGACCGGCGTCGATCCGCTCTCCGTCGGCCGCCCCTTGCCGGACCACCTGCAGCACCCGTCCCAGCGCCCATCGCAGCGCCGGTCGTGACGTCCGTCGAAACATCCGCCCACCTCGCGCTACCCCGCTGCTAGCCGGCACCGCAAGCTCGACCGGCGCGGGCACCGCGCGCGCGACTTCGCGTATGCTGCTCGCCGCCCATGGCCCGCAAGACCCTGTCTCGAGACGCTGCGCTGATGGCCGCGCTCGGCACCGCCGCGTTCGCGGTGGCGCTGGGGATGGGGCTCCTTGGCCGCGCGTCCTGGCTCGAGGCCGCGTCGTTCGTCACCGGGGCGTTGTGCGTGTGGCTGACGGTCCGCGAGAACGTGTGGAACTTCCCGATCGGGCTGGTCAACGTCACGACCTTCTGCGTCGTCTTCGCCGACACAAGGCTGTACGCCGATGCCGGCCTGCAGGTGGTCTACTTCGTCCTCGGCGTGGTGGGCTGGCGCATGTGGCTGCGCGGCGGCGTCCGGCACACCGCGCTGCACATCTCCCGCAGCTCGCGCCTGGAGCTCCTGCTATCCATCGGGGCCGCGGCGATCGGGACGCTCGTGCTGTGGCGCACGTTGCGGTTGGTGGGCGGCTCGGAGTCGTTCCTCGACGCCCTCACCACCTCCATCAGCCTGGCGTCGCAGTGGCTGCTCAACCGCAAGCGGCTGGAGAGCTGGCTTGGCTGGATCGCCGCCGACCTCATCTACGTGCCGCTGTACCTGTCCCGAGGGCTGACCCTGACCGCCATCCTCTACGCGGTCTTTCTGGGCATGGCCATCCTGGGGTACCGGCGCTGGCGCGCCCAGGTCACGGCCCCCGTGCAGACCGACGCCGCGCCGGAGACACCGCTTGGCAAGGTGGCGCTGTCGTGACCACCGGGTTCGTGGTGGGCAAGTTCTACCCGCCGCATCGCGGGCACAAGCACCTCATCGACACCGCGCGCGCGCAGGTCGACCGGTTGATCGTCATGATCTGCCACCACGTCTCGCAGACCATCTCCGGCGAGCAGCGCGCAGCCTGGCTGCGCGAGCTGCACCCGGACTGCGAGATCCGCGTGGTGCCCGATGAGCTCGAGGACGACAGCCAGCAGTGGGCCGACTTCACCGTGCGCACCCTGGGCTTCGCGCCGGACGTGGTGTTCTCCAGCGAGGACTACGGCCCGCGCTTCGCCGCGCTGATGGGCGCGCGGCACGTCATGGTGGATCGCGCCCGCCAGGCCGTGCCGATCTCCGCCACCGCCGTGCGCGCACAGCCACTCGCGCACCTGCCCATGCTGGAGCCGTGCGTGCGGGCCTACTTCGTCCCGCGCGTCGTCCTGGTGGGCGCCGAGTCCACCGGCAAGACCACGCTGGCCCAGGCGCTGGCCGCGCACTACCACACCGAGTGCGTGCTGGAGTACGGGCGCGAGCACTGGGAGCGCAAGGTGGCGGGGCTGTCGATGTCCGATCCGCTGCCGGCGTGGAGCAGCGACGAGTTCGTCCACATCGCCGCCGAGCAGCAGCGGCGCGAGGACGCAGCTGCGCGCAGGGCCTGCGGGCCGCTGTTCTGCGACACCAACGCCATGGCCACCGGCACCTGGCACGAGCGGTACTACCAGCGCCGCGATCCACGAGTCGACGCCATCGGCGCCGCGGCGCGCGCCCACCTCTACCTCTTGACCGCGCCGGACGTGCCGTTCGTGCAGGACGGCTTCCGCGACGGGGAGACCATCCGCGACTGGATGCATCAGCGCTTCGCCGAGCAGCTCGCCGCCGGCCCCACGCCCTGGCGCGAGCTGCGCGGGCCGCACGCCGCGCGCTGGCCGCAGGCCGTCGCCGCCGTCGACGATCTGCTGGCTTCGCTGCGCGCGCCGCGAACCGCGGGATAGGCAGGCCAAGGGAGGCCAACGACCGGGCGCGGGCGACCGTCAGGCCCGTCGCCGCCCGCGGCGTCCGCGGCGTCCGCGGCGCCCGCTGCGTCCGCGGCTCACTGCGCCAGGAGCTGGCCGCAGAGCCGCTGCAGCGTGTACGCGGGGTCCGCGCACTGGCCGCTATGCACTGGCGAGGGCTGCAGGATCGTGCTGCGCGGCGCGGTCAGCCAGTGAAAGCGCTCGGGGCGCGGCAGCGCGGCGATGGGCCCGGCCGTGGGCTCGCCGCGGCACACCGCGCGCACAGCCTCCAGGTGCCGCTGCACCGCGGCGAGGTCCAGCGCCGGTCCGAGCGCCAGCGCGCGGCGGGCGAGCTCGTCCGCCGGCAGCAGCGCGCAATCGAGAAACTCGCGCGGCCGCGCGAACACGATGACGCCCACGTTGCACAGCTCCTGTCGCTCCACCCGCGGCAAAAGCCGCAGCACGGCGTAGTCGTACGGCCCAAGCGTGCCCTCAGCCGCCACGCCCCGCCTCCACTAGCTGCGCGAGCTGCTCCCTGCGGTGGGCAAGCCGCGCCACGAACGCCGCGCGCCGCGCGCCGGCGGCGTCCTCGCCGCCAAGCCAGGCCGCGGGCACCACCGCCAGCGCGGCGGCCAGCGCAGCGTCGTCGGCGCGCTCGACGAGCCAGCGCGCGGCCGACGCGAGCTCATCGGCCGAAACCAGCGGTGACAACACGTGCTCGCGCAGCCGCGGCAACGGCGCGGCTGCGCCGGTGAGCCCGCCGTCCCAGGCGTGCTGCCAGTACAGCGCGGCGCCGTGATCGATGAGCCAGAGCTCGCCGCCGGACCACACGAGGTTTGGGTTCCGGAAGGTGCGATCCACGTTGCCCAGCAGCACGTCGAACGCGAGGACGCGCGCCGCCAGCTCGGCGCTCACCGGCCCCCGCGCGGCAGGATCGTAGCCGATGGCCGCGGGCAGAAACGCCATGCCCACGTTGTCGCCCAGGCTCGCGGACAAGAGCGCGTGGATCTCCGGATCGCCCTCGGTCACCCCGAAGCGCGGCGGCAACGTCAGGTACACGAGCTCCGGCATCGGCAGCCCCACCGCCGCCGCCAGCACCCCGGCCACCAGCTCGGAGAGCAACGCGCCCGCGCCTTGCCCGGCGCCGCGCAGCTTGGCCACCCACAGCGCGCCGTCATCCCCCTCCACCAGCGCAGGCAGCGAGCCGCCCTCGCGCAGCGGCAACACGAACCGCACCGCGGTGACCTCACGCAAGGGTGGCGACCAGCTCACTCCCCGATCCTACCCCGGCGACCCGCGCGGGGAGCCGACGCGGCCATGTTTGTGGCGAGGATGCGTTTACCGGCGCCGCGCGCTGATCTACGGTCGAGCCCCGTGCAGGGAGACCCCGCTGGCCCCGCTGACCCGGCCGCGCCCGCTGGCCCCGCTGGCCCGGCCGCGCCCGCGCGCTCGCTGCGCTTCGAGCTGGCCGTGGTGACCATCCTCGCCGCCGCGCTGCTCGTGCCCGGCCTGTGGTCGTACTCGCTCATCGATCCCTGGGAGACCCACTACGGCGAGGTCGCGCGGCGCATGCTGCAGGACGACGACTGGGTCCACACGCAGTGGCAAGACGAGGGCTTCCGCTCCAAGCCGGTGTTGACCTTCTGGCTCATGGCCGCGTCGATGAAGGCGCTGGGGGTGGCCAGCGACGGCGGCTACTCCGGCGAGCTGGTGGAGTCGCCGCTGACCATGCTGGCCATCCGGCTGCCGTTCGCGCTCTTTGGCGTGCTCGGCCTGGTCTTGACCTGGTGGATCCTGGCGCGGCTCACCAGCCGGCGCACCGCGTACCTCGGCGCGCTGGTGGTGGGGACGTGCCCGTTCTACGTGCTGGTGGCCAGGCAGGGCATCACGGACATGACGCTGGTGGCGTGCATGATGGGCGCGGTGGCGACCTGGCTGGCGGCGCTGGAGCTCGGCGAGCCAGCGGTGACCCGGCGGCGCGTGCGCCTGCCAGGTACGCGGCGGTGGCTCACGGTGAGCGCCTGGCTGCCGCTGCTGGTCGTGGTCGGCGGCTTCTTGCTGGCGCAGGCGCTGTACTACGCATGGTACTTCACGACCAAGCCGTTGCTCGCGCCGGGCGTGGTGTTCCCGCTGCCTGCGCTGATCTTGCCGGCGGCGATGGCGCTGGGCGTGGCCGCGCTGGGCTCGTTGCGCTTGACCCTGCGCCTGCCGTTTCTGCTGCTCGGGGTCCTCATCGCCGCGGCGCGCGGCCAGATCCCCCGCGAGGCGCGCGGCACCATCACCGAGGACGTGATCGACCCGGCGGATCGCAACGCGCCAGACCGCACGCTCTTGCGCGCGCTGGCGTGGCCGTTCGAGTGGGCGCGCGGCGGCAGCGCGCGACAGGCCTGGCGGCGCACCCAGGTCAGCACGGCGCCCTTGCTGGCGGAGCGCCCGCTGACCTCGATGCGCCAGGTGTACCTGGGCTGGTTCTACGCCTTCTTGGGCCTCAGCGTCCTGGGCAAGGGCCTGCCCGCGCTCGGCATCTTCGGCGTGATGGGGCTGTGCTACCTCGCGCTGACCCGGCAGTGGGCCGCGCTGTGGCGCGGCGCCTTCGAGTGCAAGCGCGGCCTCGTGCTGATGGCGCTCATCGCGGTGCCGTGGCACCAGGCGATGTACCTCAAGGAGGGCGCGGCGTTCGTCCGCGAGTACTTCGTCACCCACCTCATCAACCGCGCCGCGGTCGGCGTGTTTGGTGAGCGCGGCACCTTCGAGTTCTATCTGTCCCAGCTCGGCTACGGCATGTGGCTCTGGGCCGCGCTCCTGCCGGTGGCGGTGACGTGGCTCGCCGTCACGGTGACGCCGTCCACCCGCGAGGGGCGCGTGCGGCTGATGGTGACCATCTGGGCCATCACCACGGTCGCGTTCTTCTCGCTGGTGCAGACCAAGTTTCACCACTACATCCTGCCGGCGGTGCCGGCGCTCGGGATCATCGTCGCCTTCTTCCTGGACGACCTGCTGGCCGGGCGGGTCCGCATGCACTGGCTGTGGAGCGCGCTGGCGGCCGGCGTCGTGCTGCTCCTGACTCGCGACATGATGTTCGAAGAGAAGCAGTGGGTGGAGATGTTCATCTTCCGCTACGACCGGCCGTGGCCGTCCACCCCGCCGTGGAGCGTGGACACCTCGGACGGCTTTTTGGCGCTGGGCCTTGGAGCCGCGGCGGCGCTGGTGCTGCTGGCCGCGCGCTGGCGGCGCCTGGCGGTGGTGACGGTGATCTCGGCGGGGCTCGCCTGCGCGCTGTGGGCCATGCACGCCTACATGCCCATCGCCGGCACCCACTGGGGCATGCGAGAGGCGATGCGCAGCTACTACCGCGAACGCCACATCGAAGGCTTCCACACCGTGTACTTCGGGGCGGGCCAGCTCTATGACGACTGGCAGCACCGACCGCAGCAGCGCTCCTTTGACGTGCTCGTGCCAGAGCGCCTCAGCGAAGGGCAACCGATGACGGTGCGCCTCACCGTCAATCGCGTCGATGAGCCGCGCATCACCGACACCGAGGTCGTGCTGCTGGCGACGGTCTCGGCGATCGGCGAGCACCGCGTGACCCTCGACCTGCCCAGGTCAGAGCTGGCCAAGCTCGAGCCGCTGCTGCAGGCAGGGCAGCGCGCCCCCCGCCCGCGCGGCTACCACCCGCATCGCCCGGCGCGCCCGGTCCGCGTCGTCGAGGGCGACCGGCTGATCGCCTGGCAGCTCTACTGGCGTGGCGAGAACTTCTGGAGCGGCGACGAGATGTACGGATGGCTGCCGGAGCACAAGGCCGCGTTCATCAAGACCGACAACGTCGCCTTCACCAAGTACATTGGCGACCGCGCCCTGTGCCCGCTGGGCAAGCGCTACTTCGTGATCACCGAGGCCGGCCGCGCGATGGGCCTGCGCGGCAGCCTCCCCACCCAGCGCGCCAAGGACACCTTCGAGGTGATCGACACTACCAGCAACAAGTTCACCATGGTGGCGTTCTATCTGTGAGCCGCAGTCGCGGAGTCACGCAGTCGCGGAGTCACGGAGTCACGGAGTCACGGAGTCACGGAGTCACGGAGTCCATGACGCCGAGAGGAACAGGCGCTGATCCGGCGTGCCCACCGCCTTCATGAGCCCGGCGGTCGCCCCGAGCCCCAGCACCACGTCAGGGGACAGCGCGTAGTGGACGCCGAGCCCGAGCTCCGCCGGCTGCCCAGTCGCGGTATTAGGCACCAGCGCCGTCGCGCCGAGGAGCTCGGCGCCCAGCAGCAGGCGGCGCCGCTGAAAGCGCGTCCCGACGCTGGCGGCGTAGCGCAGCTCGCTGCCGTAGCGCTCGCCCGCCAGGTCGGTCTCGCGCCGGAGCAAGGCGCTCACCTCGGCGGCGTACTCGATCCGGCCGCGCTGGCCCGCCACGAGCGCGCGCGGCTCCACGCACAGCTCGCTGTCGCTCATGTAGTAGGTGCGAGATCCAGTGGGCAAGGTCAGCCGCAGCCCCACCGCGGCGCGCAGGGGGCTCGCTGCCGTCCCCGCCACGCGAACATCGCCCGCCACCAGCATGTCGCCGAAGGCGAACTTCGGCCCTGACAGCATGGCGCCGTTGTACACGACGTCTTCGCCGCCCTGGTACACCGCCATCGGCACGGAGGTGGACAGCCGCACGCCGCGCGGGAGGTTGACGCTGGCCCCGGTGTGGACCACCACCGAGTCCTTCACCGGGACGCCGCGCGTGGAGCCATCAGCCTCGTACACCACCAGCGGCCGCCGCGCGTAGTCCCAGGTCTGCGCCAGCGCCACCGGCGCCTCGTCGGAGAACGACAGCGAGTCGACCGCGAACCACTGGCTGTCGGCCGCGGCGGCGTGGAACCGGTTGACCGAGCGCGTCTCGGACTGCGCCGCCGCCGGGGCGCGCAGGGACGCCACCACCGCGCCCGCCAGCAAGACGAGGTGAGCGACGCGGGACCTGCCGCCGAGAACGACGCGGTTAGCGTCGCCGTCGCGCGCCGCCTCGCGGCGGGCCTGCGCTTGGCGCGCGCGCGCCGCCAGCAGGACCAGCAACACCAGGAGGAGCCCGCCTCCGCCGCCGCTGGAGCTGCAGCCGCCGCTGCCCGACACCGAGCCGCCGTCATCGAGCGCGCGGATCTCAAGCTCCGTGGAGCTGGCGGCGTACGAACCCTGCGCCGGATAACGCACCACCAGCCGGCGCACCCCACGCACCGACAGCGGCACCGACACCTCGGCGGCACCCGCGGTGAGCGTCACGGTCGCGAGCACTTCGCCGTCTGGGCCCACCACCTGCGCCTCGCCAGGTGGCGTCCCCACCTCGGCGGCCACCTGCAGGCTCACCATCACCGGTTGATCCACCGACTGCGCCGCCGGCGCCGTCGCGGTCACGGTGGTCGGGATCGACGCCACGGTCATCACCGCGCTGGCGGCGCTGCTCGCGCCCGGCGCGCTGGCGGAGACCTCGAAGTCGCCGACCGTCGCGTTGGCGGTCAGCGTGATCGTGACCTCGCCGGCGGCGTTCGAGCGCGCCACGCTGCTGGCGCCGGTGGCGCCAGGCCCTTGCGCGGGCAACGTGATGGTGACCTCCACGTCCGGCACCGGGTTGCCGAACGCATCGAGCACCACGAACACGAGCGGCGCAGCGTACCCGGTGGTCGCCAGCGCGCGCTGCCCGCCGCCGCGCGCCACCACCACGCTGCCCGGCGCCGACGACAGGTTGGTCAGCGTGAACGTCGCCGGCGTGGCCAGTCCCTCGACCTGCGCGGTCACCTGATAGCTGCCGGCCATGCTATCGGCGATGGCCATCACCTGCGCGCTGCCATCCTGGCCGGTGATCGCAGGCGAGCCGATAAGCGTCGCGCCCGGCGCGCTGGCAGTGGCAAAGGCCACCGGCACCCCCGGCACTGGGTTGCCAAACTGGTCGCGGACCACCACCTCCAGCGTCCTGGCGAAGGAATGCAGCACCTCGGCGCTCTGCGCCTCGGAGCTCTGCACCGCCGTCACGGTGCTCGGCGCCCCCGGCAGGTTGGTCAAGGAGAACGACGCGGGCGTCGCGCCCTGCGCCGAGGTCGCGGTGACCTGGAAGGCGCCAGCCACCGTGCCGGCGGTCAGGAGCGTGGAGGCCAGGCCCTGGGCGTCCGTCGTCACGCTCGGCGTCGTCGCCACCGCGGTGGCGCCCGACGCGGGCGGCGAGAACTGCACCGCCTCACCGATCACCGGGTTGCCGAAGGCGTCCGTCACCCTGACCACCAGCGCCGCGGCAAACGCGGTGCTCACGGTCGCGAGCTGCCCGGTCCCCGCGTAGGTGGTGATGACGTGCGCCGGTCCATGCAGGTTGGTCAGCGCGAAGATCGCCGGCGCCAGCACCCCTTCCGCCGTCGCGGTCACCGCGAACGCTCCGGCGAGGTTGCCGGCGGTGATCGCCACCGCGGCCTGGCCCTCCGCGTCGGTCACCGCGGTCGGAGACGCCAGCGCGCCGCTGGCGCCCGTCGGCGGCGCTTGATACGTCACCTCGGCGCCAGGGACCGCGTTGCCAAAGCGGTCCACCACGCGCAGGAGCAGGCTCCGCGCATACGCGGTGGCCACCTGCGCCTGTTGTGGAGTCGCGGTGGGGTTCGCGGTGATCGCCGCGGCGGCGCCCGGCGTGTTGGTCAGCGCGAAGGTGACGGGCGTGGCTGCCCCCGCGACCGTCGCGGTGGCGAGGTACGCGCCGGTGACCGTGCCCGCGCGGGCGCGCACCGACGCCAGGCCGTCGACACCAGTCGCCACCGAGGAGGCGGACAGCACCGCGGTCGCCAGGCCGCTGGCCGTCGCGAAGGTCACCGCGGCGCCGGGCACCGGGTTGCCCTGCGCGTCGAGCACGAGCACCTCGAGGTCCTCCGGAAAGTCCGTGTCGACCTCCGCGGCCTGGCCGTCGCCGCCGGTGGCCGTCACCGTGGCCGGCGCGCCAGCGAGGTTGGTCAGCGCGAACGCCGCGGGCTCGGCGAGCCCATCGATCTGCGCGGTCACCACGTAGGCGCCCGCCGTCGCGCTGGCGGTGGCGAGCACCTGACAGGTGCCCGCTTCACCGGTCACCGCGGTGGCGGCCGACAACGTGGCGGTGGCGGCGCCCGACGGCGCCGCGAACGTCACCGTGGCCCCGGGCACCGCGTTGCCAAAGCTGTCTTCGAGCTGGACCGCCAGCGGCTCGACGAACGCCTGCAACACGGTGGTTTCCTGCGGCGTGCTGGCGACCGACGCGCGGAGCTGCGCGGGCGCGCCCGGCAGGTTGCGGAGCGCGAAGCTCACCGGCGGACCGGCGCTGGCAGCGGTCACCGCATAGAGGCCGGCGCGCTGACCGGCGGTCGCGGTGACCTCGGCCTCGCCCGCCGCGTCGGTGACCACCTGCTCGGCGGACAGCACCGCGCTCGGCGCACCCGACGGTGCGGCGAACGTCACCGTGGCCCCGGGCACTGCATTGCCAGCGTGATCTCGCACCACCACGCGCAGCGCCTGCGCGAACGCTGTGGCCACCACGGCGTCCTGCGGAGCTCCGCTGACGATGGAGATCGCGGCAGCCGCCGCGGAGGTGTTGGTCAGCGCGAAGGTCGCGGGACTGGCGACGCCCGCCACCGTGGCCACGACCTGATAGCCGCCAGCCGTCGCGTTGGCCGTCGCGTCCGTCCGCGCCCGGCCGCCGCCATCGGTGCTCACGCCGCTGGTCACGGTGGCCGAGGCGCCAGCGCCCGGCGCGGTGAAGCTCACCATCGCCCCGGGCACCGCGTTGCCGTGCGCGTCCGCCACCGCCACCTCGAGCTGTGCTGCAAAGAGGGTCTGGATCTGCGCGCTCTGCGTCCCGCCGCCCGCCACCGTGATCGTCGCCGCCGCGCCCGGCGTGTTGGTCAGCGCGTACGTCGCTTCCATCGCGACCCCGCTCACCGTCGCCGTCACGCTGTAGCTGCCCGTCACCGTGCCCGCGGTCGCGGTCACCGACGCCTGCCCGCTGCTGTCGGTCATCGCCGTGCTCGCGCTCAGGCTCGCGGTCGCGCCGCTGCTCGGCCGCGCAAAGCTCACCGTCGCTCCGGGCACCGCGTTACCGTGCGCATCCGCCACCGTCACCGCCAGCGCCTGCGCGAACGCCGTCGCCACCACCGCGCTCTGCGTCCCGCCGCCCGCCACCGTGATCGTCGCCGCCGCCCCCTGGCGTGTTGGTCAATGCGTACGTCGCCGGCGTCGCCACCCCGCTCACCGTCGCCGTCACGCTGTAGCTGCCCGTCACCGTCCCCGCTGTCGCCGTCACCGACGCCTGCCCGCTGCTGTCGGTCAACGCCGTGCTCGCGCTCAAGCTCGCGGTCGCCCCGCTGCCCGGCCGCACAAAGCTCACCGTCGCCCCGGGCACCGCGTTGCCGTGCGCGTCCGCCACCGCCACCGCCAGCGCCTGCGCGAACGCCGTCGCCACCACCGCGCTCTGCGTCCCGCCGCCCGCCACCGTGATCGTCGCCGCCGCGCCTGGCGTGTTGGTCAGCGCGTACGTCGCTTCCGTCGCCACCCCGCTCACCGTCGCCGTCACGCTGTAGCTGCCCGTCACCGTGCCCGCGGTCGCCACCACCGACGCCTGCCCGCTGCTGTCGGTCATCGCCGCGCTCGCGCTCAGGCTCGCGGTCGCGCCGCTGCCCGGCCGCACAAAGCTCACCGTCGCTCCGGGCACCGCGTTGCCGTGCGCATCCGCCACCGCCACCACCAGCGCCTGCGCGAACGCCGTCGCCACCACCGCGCTCTGCGTCCCGCCGCCTGCCACCGTGATCGTCGCCGCCGCTCCCGGCGTGTTGGTCAGCGCGTACGTCGCTTCCGTCGCCACCCCGCTCACCGTCGCCGTCACGCTGTAGCTGCCCGTCACCGTGCCCGCGGTCGCCGTCACCGACGCCTGCCCGCTGCTGTCGGTCACCGCCGTGCTCGCGCTCAGGCTCGCCGTCGCGCCGCTGCCCGGCCGCACAAAGCTCACCGTCGCCCTGGGGCACCGCGGTTGCCGTGCGCGTCCGCCACCGCCACCGCCAGCGCCTGCGCGAACGCCGTCGCCACCACCGCGCTCTGCGTCCCGCCACCTGCCACCGTGATCGTCGCCGCCGCCCCCGGCGTGTTGGTCAGCGCGTACGTCGCCGGCGTCGCCACGCCGCTCACCGTCGCCGTCACGCTGTAGCTGCCCGTCACCGTGCCCGCGGTCGCGGTCACCGACGCCTGCCCGCTGCTGTCGGTCACCGCCGTGCTCGCGCTCAGGCTCGCCGTCGCGCCGCTGCCCGGCCGCACAAAGCTCACCGTCGCTCCGGGCACCGCGTTGCCGTGCGCGTCCGCCACCGCCCCCGCCAGCGCCTGCGCGAACGCCGTCGCCACCACCGCGCTCTGCGTCCCGCCACCTGCCACCGTGATCGTCGCCGCCGCCCCGGCGTGTTGGTCAGCGCGTACGTCGCCGGCGTCGCCACGCCGCTCACCGTCGCCGTCACGCTGGCTGCCCGTCACCGTGCCCGCGGTCGCCGTCACCGACGCCTGCCCGCTGCTGTCGGTCACCGCCGTGCTCGCGCTCAGGCTCGCCGTCGCGCCGCTGCCCGGCCGCACAAAGCTCACCGTCGCTCCGGGCACCGCGTTGCCGTGCGCGTCCGCCACCGCCACCGCCAGCGCCTGCGCGAACGCCGTCGCCACCACCGCGCTCTGCGTCCCGCCACCTGCCACCGTGATCGTCGCCGCCGCCCCCGGCGTGTTGGTCAGCGCGTACGTCGCCGGCGTCGCCACCCCGCTCACCGTCGCCGTCACGCTGTAGCTGCCCGTCACCGTGCCCGCGGTCGCCGTCACCGACGCCTGCCCGCTGCTGTCGGTCACCGCCGTGCTCGCGCTCAGGCTCGCCGTCGCCCCGCTGCCCGGCCGCGCAAAGCTCACCGTCGCTCCGGGCACCGCGTTGCCGTGCGCGTCCGCCACCGCCACCGCCAGCGCCTGCGCGAACGCCGTCGCCACCACCGCGCTCTGCGTCCCCCCGCCCGCCACCGTGATCGTCGCCGCCGCCCCCGGCGTGTTGGTCAGCGCGTACGTCGCTTCCGTCGCCACGCCGCTCACCGTCGCCGTCACGCTGTAGCTGCCCGTCACCGTGCCCGCGGTCGCGGTCACCGACGCCTGCCCGCTGCTGTCGGTCACCGCCGTGCTCGCGCTCAGGCTCGCCGTCGCCCCGCTGCCCGGCCGCGAAAAGCTCACCGTCGCCCCTGGCACCGCGTTGCCGTGCGCGTCCGCCACCGCCACCGCCAGCGCCTGCGCGAACGCCGTCGCCACCACCGCGCTCTGCGTCCCCCCGCCCGCCACCGTGATCGTCGCCGCCGCCCCCGGCGTGTTGGTCAGCGCGTACGTCGCTTCCATCGCGACCCCGCTCACCGTTGCCGTCACGCTGTAGCTGCCCGTCACCGTGCCCGCCGTCGCCACCACCGACGCCTGCCCGCTGCTGTCGGTCACCGCCGTGCTCGCGCTCAAGCTCGCGGTCGCGCCGCTGCCCGGCCGCACAAAGCTCACCGTCGCTCCGGGCACCGCGTTGCCGTGCGCGTCCGCCACCGCCACCGCCAGCGCCTGCGCGAACGCCGTCGCCACCACCGCGCTCTGCGTCCCCCCGCCCGCCACCGTGATCGTCGCCGCCGCTCCCGGCGTGTTGGTCAGCGCGTATGTCGCCGGCGTCGCCACCCCGCTCACCGTCGCCGTCACGCTGTAGCTGCCGGTCACCGTGCCCGCTGTGGCCGTCACCCGGGCAAGCCCGCTGCTGTCCGTCACCGCCGTGCTCGCGCTCAAGCTCGCGGTCGCGCCCGTCCCGGGGCGAGTGAACGTCACCGTGGCCCCCGCGACCGGCGCGCTGGCCGCGTCGCGAACCAGCGCCACCAGCTCCCCGGCGAACGCGGTGGCTACCTCGGCGCTCTGCGTCCCGCCGCCCGCCACCGTGATGGTCGCCGGCAGCCCCACGTTGGTCAGCGCGAACGACACCGGAGGCAAGCCGGTGACCGTCGCGGTCACGCTGTAGCCGCCTGCGCTGGCGTTGGCCGTCGCCGTCACGCTGGCCAGGCCCGAGGCGTTGGTGGTCGCGGTGCCAGCGCTGAGGCTCGCAGACGCGCCGCTGCCGGGCGCCGCGAAGCTCACCGTCACCCCGGGGACCGGGTTTCCTCCTGCGTCGGTGACCAGCACCTGCAACGGCGAAGCGAACGCCGTGCTGGTGGTGGTGGACTGAACGCCGCCGCCGGTGATCGAGATCGCCGCGGGCGCGCCGAGGAACGCCGCGGTGACGCTCTGATCCCCGGCCATGGTCACCGTGCAGCTCGTCGCTGTTCCAGCGCACGCGCCGCCCCAGCCGGTGAACGTCGCGCCAGCCACCGGCGCCGCCGTCAGCACCACCTGCGCGCCGTCGAGGAACTCGCCGGAGTCGCTGGCGCAGCCCACGTCGCAGGAGATCGAGGCTGGCACCGAGCTCACCCGCCCGCCGGTCAGGTCGCCGGTCTTGGTCAAGGTCAGCGTGCGCAGCGTGCCGATCGCGTTGGTGTCGAGCGCGGTGTTGTTGGTGCTGTCAGGATCGCTGACCCCGCCGCCCACCGCCACCGTCGCGGTGTTCACCACCTGCCCGCTGCCAGAGCCAGCGATCACGGTGGCGGCCACGGTGTAGTGGAGCTGCGCGCCCACCGGCAACGAGGCCGCGGCGTCGTTGATGCTGCCGCTGCCCGAGGCGGTACACGCGCCGCCCCCCGAGGCGGTGCAGGTCCAGGTCACCCCGGTGAGCTGCGCGGGCATGACGTCGGTCACCGTCACCGCCGACGCGGCCAAGGGACCGCTGTTGGTCACGTCGATCGCGTACGTCGTCGGCTGGCCCCAGCCCAGCGCCGCCACGCCGTCGCTGATGGTGATCCCCAGATCCGCGTACGACACCGAGGAGGTCACCGTCGTGAAGACCTTGGGACCCAGCAACGCGGACACGCCGGTGGCGTAGATCGAGTAGTTGCCGTTGAGGATCACCGTGCCGTTGGCGGTGCCAGCCGGGATCCCCACGGTGACCTGAAACGAGCCGGTGGAGCCGTTGGCCAGCGTGCCCAGCGGGCAGGTCACCGTGCCGGTGCCCCCCACCGCCGGCGCGGTGCAGGCGGCGCCCAGGCTCACCGATTGAAACGTGGTGTTGGGAGGCGTCACGAAGTCGAGCGCGGTGCCGCTGGTGGTGGTGGTGCCGCCGTTCTTGTAGTTCAGCGTGTACGTGATGGTCGACCCTGCGTTCGCTGCTTGCGGGCCCGTCGCCCACGAATAGAGCCCGGGCACGCCGGAGCCCACCGCGTCCACGTACACGCGCCCCCAGTGCCCGCCCTGCGAGCACCCCGCCGCAGACACCACCAGCTCGACCTGATCGCCCACCGCCAGCAAGCTGTTGCCCGGCGAGACGTCCACGAGCTGCCAGTCGGTGTACTGCGCCGCCTGGCCGCTGGTGTCCGTGAAGTTCTTCCATGGCACCCCGGGTTGCCCGCTGGCGTTGAAGTCCTGGTAGATCGTCTGTCCCTTGGTCAGGTTCTGTAGCCGGACGAAGTAGTACGGCTGCTGCGTGTAGGTGTGTCCTGGGTTCTCGAGCAGCGGCGCCACCGCGAAGCGCACGTGGACCTTGTTGTCCACCGGGTCTACATCACCCAGGCTGACGGTCATCGTCTGCCGGATGGAGTTGACGTTGTTGCCGGAGCCGCTGGCCGCGCCGGTCGAGTTGACGCGCGTGGCCCGCTGACCGTATTTGGGAAAGCGCAGCGTGCCCTGCGTCCCCAGGTCAGGATCCGTCTGGGTCTCCGCCGCGCCACCCACCACCCGCGTGAGCAAGGTGCCGCCAGCGGCCAGGTTCAAGCTCGCCAGGGTCTGCGGGTTCGGCCGCAGGTCGGTGATGCCCAAGTTGAGGTTCGAGGTCACCGTCCAGCCGGTCGGCGGCGCGGTGCCGATGGCGTCGCTCTCGAAGTCGCCGTTGCTCCACACCGCCTGTTCCACCGAGCCCTCGGCGTCGACCGAGCTCGGCGCTCGGCAAGCGCTGGAGGTCAGCGCAGAGAGAATCGTTACTACCAGGATCAGCGTTTTCGTGGAGCGCACGGCAAGATGGTTCGTCCGCATCTCGCGAGGCGAAAGCGTCGGCGCGCTGGCGCCCTTCAGAAGCGCGCTCAGTGGAACCCCTGCGGCGGGGCGCCCCTGCGGCGCCGGGCCCGAGCGGCCGCAGACCTTGGCGGCTGCGCCGCTACGAGCCCACCCGCGCCACCAGCGCGGTGACGCGCGCGACGAACGCCGCCTTGTGATGGCGCTCGAACTCGGTCCAGGTGGTGAGCGTGGTCGGGTCGGTCACCCGGTCAAGGAACACCTTGCCCAGCAGGTGGTCGACCTCGTGCTGGTAGGTCCCCGCCTTGAGGCCAGCGACGTCCTCGTCGATGACGTTGCCATGGCGGTCCCAGGCGTGCACATGCAGGTGGACGTGGCGCTTCACCACCCCGCGCAGGTTGGGCACGCTCAGGCAGCCCTCGTAGTTGTCGAACTGCTCGTCTCCCAGCGGGGTCAAGACCGGGTTGACCAGCACGGTCAGCGGGATCGGCGGCTTGTATGGATAGCGCGGGTTGTCGCGAACCTCGATCGCGCAGATCTGCACCGGCTCGTAGATCTGGATCGCCGCGAGCCCGGCGCCGTCCGCGTCATGCATCGTCTCGATGAGATCGTCAATGAAGCGCTGCATCGACGGCGTCGCCAGCTCCTCGCGCGTCACCGGCCGCGCCACCTGCCGCAGCACCGGGTGCCCAACCTGGGCGATCTTTCGAATGGCCATGCCTCGACTGTAGCTGAACCCGCGGTCGCTGGCGCAAGCGGCGCGGGCGACTGGTGGCTACCGCAGCGCCGGGCCCGGCTACGGGCTCACGCCCTCGCAGCCTGGTCAGTCAGCTCACGCGGACGTGTCGTCCTTGCGCCCACCGCACGAGCGGGTGAGCCCACCGCGCTTACGCGCACAGAGGTTGCGAGGAGGGAACGTGGCCTCGTACTCTCGCGCGGTGGTAGCAAGACATGTCGCTGGGGTCGTTTCTGGGACGCGCACGCGATCGAGCACGTGGGGCACCTTGCTCGCCCTGCTCGTCCTGGTCGTCTCGGTCGTCTCGATCGTGGGCCCCGGCGTGCGACCGGCCAGCGCGGACGTCACCGGCGAGCTCTATCAAGACGCCAAGGCGGTGATCGAAGATCTGCTGTCCGCCGAGATCACCCGCGCGCTGGTGCCGCAGATCGTCTGCCGCGCCGGGCGACAAGAGGAGCTGGCCACGCCCAGCGACTGCACCCAGACCCTGGGCGAGGCAGATCCGGCGGCGGTGTGCCTGCGCATCGGTCCGCGCTTCCAGGTCGTGCGGCTCCGCCTCCTGCAGTATTTCCCCGCCACCCTGCAGGCGCTGTACTCGCGCCGGTTCGCCGCGCTGCGCTCCACCGTGGCGCACGAAGTCGTGGACGTCGCGTCCGACACGTTCTATCGCGTGCTGCGCGAGGATCTGGCGCACCTGCAAAAGCAGCTCACCGCCACCCACGACCCAGGGGTCCGCTTGGCGCTCGAGTACGCCAACGAGATCGCGCCGCCCGCTGACACCGTGCTCACGCCGCTTGAGCCCGCCGCGCTCGCGTCCTGCGTCACGCAGGTCCGCGCCCGGTTTGGCCACGGCTTCACCACCGCGGTGTCCGCGCTGGACGCCGCTTGCACGCCCTCGAGCGGGGACAACGCGCTCGAGTGCGAGCTGAGCCTGGCCATGCGAGCGGCGCTGCGCGGCCAGGTGCCGCAATCCCAAGCCCGACTGCGACGCGCGCTGGCGCTCTGGCTGGCGCACGGCATGCTGGCCCGCCTCCCGCTGTCCACCGCCAGCACCCGCGCGCTGGTCAAGCCGTTGGGCGACGAGCTCACCAGCCTCCTGGTGACGCAAGAGAGCGCCCCCGCCGATCCTCAGGCGTTCGCCACCTTCGCCCGGCGCAGCGCCGCGCTGCTGGAGCAACACTGCGCCACCACCGTCGACGCCTGCGCCCCGGTTGGATCCGCCGCCGCCGGCCCCGCTGCCGCCGGTCCTGCCGCCAGCCCCGCTGCCGCCGGCCCCGCTGCCGCCGGCCCCACCCTCCACGACAGCCTGCAGGAGACCCTCCGTGCCACCGAGCCCGCGTTGACCCGCGTGGTCGCCCGCCTGCGCGCGGTCACCGCCAGCGGCCAGATCCCGCTCACCATGCACCTCTTGATCGCGGACCTCGCCGAGACCTTGGCCGGCCCGGGCTCCCTCTGCGAGCGGAGCGAGCGACCGGCCTGCGGGCTGCTTCGCGAGCTGGACGTGCGCATCGGCAAGGGGAGCTTGCTGTGGCCGGCCGTCACCGCCGCCAGCTCCGGCGACCTCCGCGGCGTGGCCCACCTGGTGCTCGCCGCGCTGTTTCAGCGCGACACCTCCGGCGAGGGCTGCGATCAGCAGTCCAACGACGAGGGCTGCAAGCGCGACTCGTTTCGCCGCTTCGCCGACTCGCTGGTCATGTACGTGCTCGACGGCAACCAAGGCGACAGCTCGGAGGCCGTGCGCACCGTGTTTCGCCAGTCGGCGGCCGAGGCGATCCGCTTCGTCTCCCCCTTCGGCGGGCTCGATCGCGGCCCGGCGCAATGGTGGGCACCTGAGCTGGCGCTGCGCGCGTCATGGAACGTGGGGTACACGAGCGACAGCAGCAGCCACCTGCGCTACGTGGCCAGCTTGACGTTCGCGCGCGTGCGCAAGGTGTTCTGGTACACCGACCGCTCCTACGCCTCGCTGCAGCTCTCGCTGTTCGATCCGCTGGCGCCGCTCGCAGAGCTGGCGCTGCGCGCCGATCAAGATCCGATCACCCGAGCGCCCGTGCGCTACACCGACGAGGGCCAGCTCTGGTGGAACGTGCTGACGCCGCGGCTCGAGTGGACGGCCGCGCTGCCCTGGCTCTCCAAGCACCTCGCGCTGGGCGCTGGCGTCTCGCTGCGGATCGTGACCCCCACCGATAGAGCGGTCGATGCGCGAGGCGTCTCGTACACCTACCAAGGCCTCGGCGGCGGCGCGTGGTACGAGCACCTGGAGGCCAGCGTGGCGCTCAAGTACCTGCCCTGACGTGGTCTGGTGGCGCGACGAGCGAGGTCCTTGGTGCTTCGCCCGGGTGACGGTCAAGATCACTGGGGCGAGGCACTGACAGACCGGCGCAACGTGCAGAGCTTCTCCACGCACACAGGCGACGCCGCCGCCA
>JADJJK010000065.1 GCA_016706545.1 Myxococcales bacterium | reverse complement strand
ACGTGGTGAGCACAGATGGCATTGGCAACTCGATTGCTGCCAAAGACGCACATGTGTACTTCGAGGCCATAGGCGCTGCGGCGCGGGTCCGCGTGAAAGAGATTGTTGCATACGTTGGTGCACTGATGCTACGGTTGTTCGACTGGCCCCGATCGAGCCTAGCATCGCTTGTCGACTTTGGACGGCCCCCTTGACGTTTGACCGAACCAAGCGTCAGCGCGTCTACGTGATCGGCTATCCTCTAGGTGGACAGCTCTCGTTTTCGATCCATGACAGTATTTGGCTCGACTACGAGGATCCGCAGTTACACTACCGAACGCCGACCGAGTCCGGCAGCTCCGGTAGCCCAGTTTTCGATGAGCGCGACTGGAAGGTTGTGGCACTGCATAGAGCCGGTGGTCACGGCGTCTCTCGCCTCAACGGACGCAAGGGCACATATCAGGCGAACGTCGGTGTTTCAATCAGGGCAATTCGCGATGCACTGAATGCGAAAAATAAGATACCGTAACTCATGCCTGGTATGATGCTCTTTTGTGACATGGTGAGCTGCGCTGCGGCCTGGCGCGTTTCTCAGTTTCATCGCTCGCCTGGTGGGTGCGCGCGAATGGCGCGAATGGTTGCACTTCACTCTTTATTGAGTTCGGTATCGAGCGTCTCCTGTTTCCAAGGGACGGGTTTGATCCCGTGTTCGGCGAGCGCCGCAGGCAATCGGGCGGGTGGCGCGTCGCCACCATGCATCGCAACGACCCGCTTTCCAAGCCGGATCGATTCTCGAATTTCCCAATCCACCCACTCGCTGGCGTGCGTCGCATCCGAAACAAAGACTAGTGTGACAGAACTCTGGAGAATCCGTTCCCTTATCCCCGCGCGGATGTATTTCGCGTTCTCGCTATTGAACGGCTCGCGCAATGACCAATCGTTAAACTCAAGTGGCGAGTTTGGATTCTTTGCTTGCCCGCGCAGCAAGTTTACAAGGGCAAGGTCCTCATGCGCAAAGCTGATAAAGACGTTCCGGCGAGGCGTTGTACCGTCACGCAGGGACTCCTTGGCCTTCTGCTCGAGCGCAGCGAGTTCGCCCAACGAGATGCCACGACCACCGGTGCTACCGCCCACGACTGCTTCCTTCCGCTTCGGCGTTCTCGACACGACACACATCAGCCGCAGGGGCGTTCGGTTCCTGAATGGCACGAGTACGTCCCCTTGAGCCCCCGCGCTCAGGCCATCTCGAGAACGCCGCGCTTACTAAACTCGATCAGTGGGAGCCTTCACGGCGACGTTCGTGGCCGTCGCTGTACGAAGTAGTGCCTCAGCACTAGAAAGGAAGGCCTTCGATTGGTCCTCGAATAGACGGTGTTCTCGTCGAGCAGGCCGATGGCGACGCCACTTGCACCTACCCGAGTCGCGTATCCTGCGCCGCAAAGCAAGAGGAATAGGTTTCGCCCCGGCAGATAGACATCGGCAACGACATCGAGCTTGCGCGATGTTAGGCCGCTTGGAACACTGCTTCCGTAGCCGCGGACGGACATTCGATGAGGTGCGGGAAGGCGGTGGCGGCGGAAGACGGTGTTGCAGGCGCGCCACTCGCGCTCGGCCGCCCGCTGCCCATAGTTGACGAAGAGGGGGTGGATCTCGATGCCTTCGTCGACGGCAAGCAACGCCATCATTGTGGAATCAAGGCCGCCCGAGGTGAGCAAGACCAGCGTCATGGCCGAGCAAGTGTACGGCTGGCACGCATCACGATCCAGACAGCGAGATCGAGAATAGAGGCCGGCTGACCGAAGCCGCGGGCGTATAGCAAGAAACGGGCCTCGAGCTCCTCATAGGATCGCAGCGTCGACGGCGTGCGGGTAGCATCGCATAGGCCGGTCACCCGCATGAAGGCAAGGGTGTGGACGTCAAGGACTGCGACCTCGAGATCGGAAACGTTGCGCAGGAAGAGGCTTGCTTGTTTGGGCCCCAGCCCGCAGCGCAACCGCAGGAGAGCTCGTCGCGAGCCCCGTGCATTGCCTGCTCCGCAGACAAGTGGCAGTAGTTCGTGGCGTGCAGCGGCGAGCCTGGCGAGGCGTTCGGCCGCGAGCGCTGGGAACCTGTAGCTACTCAACGCGCGCCGAACGCGCGTTTTCCAGAGCGTCGGGCGCGGGGACGCGCCATCGTATGGGAGAAGCCCACAGGTGGTCAGACTCTTGAGCGCCTCCACCGTCATCTCGTGCGGAACTTGGCTCGCGAGAATGCAGCCAGCCGCCTCTAGCTGGAGCGAGTCGATGCTCTTGCTGGGAGTTGGAGGTGCGGTCGATGCGCGATTCCGCAGGAGATCGCAGACGCGTCCGACGGCGGACGCGAGGTCGCTCGGGCTCATACCTGGAGCGCGTCGAGGACGAGCTGCGCGCGCAGCGGCGGAAGATATTCCCTGAGCAGCGTCAGGTGAGTTCTGTCGGCGAGTGCCGTTCTGATACGCCGCATCCGCGATCGGAAGAAGAGGAGGTTGTGAAATAGAGTAGTGTGCGTGTAGGGAAGGCCGCAAGTTTTTGCTATGTCCTCGGTCCGGACGAGGTCACGGTGCTGGAAGTGGTGGAGTAGCGCCGTGTCGGGATCTGCGCAGGTCTGGCACCATTCCAGCCCGTCGAAGGAATCACCGCCGGCGATGGAATAGACGAGTAGCGCGATCGGATTGCCAGTTCCAAGCACATGCAGCGCGGTTCGGGGCGCAACCGCGTCCAGAGTCGAACGTATCCGCCGAATCGTGGTCGCTCGCGCAAGGATCCCATCCCCCAGCTCCCGCTCCGCAACGGCCAGAACGAGGGGCTGGAGCTGCTCCGCGACGCGCGCGACGGTGACGTCGATGGAGGCGGCAGTACCGTGAACGATTGGACAGATTGTGATGCGTCGTTGGCTCTGTTGATCGCGCGCGACGTGCGATAGTATTGCAGCGCTGGCGTGTTCGGGATCAGGATCCGGCTGCTGATCATCGAATGAGAACGCGATTGGAGCGGGAATGCTCGACAGAACGGTCGAGTAGCGCTCGGGTGTCCAGCTTTCGTCCGCCTTCCAATAACGCTCGTAGTTCCCTGAATCCAGCAGGACGACACTTCCACGCGCCTGAACTTGGAGCAGGACGTCTCGACAAGTCGCGGCGTCGGCGGGCGACATGGTTCCGATGTCATATGCGCTCACGAGAAAGAGTGGCGCCTGTGATGCTGCGAGCAACTGCATGTACTCTAGCGGAGGAAGGTTGGTCTTCACGCTCGACACGCTGGGGAACAAGCAGGGCAGCTCGATCGCGATGCCACCGATCGGTAGAGTACGGGCGTACATGCTTCAAGCCTACGGACGTTGCGTGTGTAGATTCCAGCATGACGATGCAGTAAATTACGCGATTTGCCCCCCAGGCACCACGGCGAATTGTTGAGTCTCGGCCCTGGAACGGGCCGGCAGGCCGGAGGTGCGAGTTGACCGCGTGGCGCAACGTGCTCGGCAGCGCTGCGAATTCGAGGGGCGTGGAGGGAACGTCAAGGATCGCCGCGAGCGTCTCAAGCGCAGCGACGCCAGGATCCGTGGGCTGATCACGATCGGGCCCGGCACCGGCGGGCGCGCCTGGCTGAGCCTGAGCGCGATGCTCGAAGGGCGTGGTGGTTGCCGTGAGCAACTTCACCGAGGGAAAACAAAGGCGCGCCTCGGAAAAGTTGCTCACTTTGTCCGAGGGGGGTGACCTCGGGGGACATTTCCCCCACCCGAGGCTACTCCTTTGTTCCATGACTGGATCGCGAACCTCAACTTCTTCACCTCGCTCGACGCACAGGACGCCGTCACCACCGCCGGGTGTAAAGGCAGCCGGCTGCCCGCAATGTGGCGGCCGGCTCGACCAGGCGGACTACCCAAGGAAGCCGCGGCTGCGGCGCTATTGGTCTTGGCGCGTTGGCCGTGCCGAGGCTGACCTCCGTGAGGAACAGCAGCGAGCGAAAGAGGAGCGGGGTGAATGAAAAAATCTCGAAGAGGCCCCCCACCCGCTTACGCTCCTAGCGCAAGCGGTTCCTCAGCGCCGGCAGCATGTCACCACCGGCCTCCGAGGGTCCCATTTCCACCGCCATCACCGGCGACCAGGGGCCCACCCCCAACGGGAGCCATCTCGGTGCGGTCGGGAGACGGGGTCAAGGGTCGCTCCGACGACGAGCGCAGCGAGCTTGCCCTTGAGGCCGGCGCGCGACCGCACCACTCTCGCCGGCGGGGGCGGGCCCCAGAGCCCACCCCGCCGCTTCGCGGTGGTTCCTCGCGCCGCAGGCGCCAGCGCACTCCGGGCCCACTCACGAAGTGGGGGACTCGTTGCCCGCACCCAGCCCACCGTGCACACCGGGGCGGGCCCCAGAGGCCCCCAACCGCTTGCGCTCCTAGCGCAAGCGGTTCCTTGCGCCGCAGGCGCAAGCGCACTCCGGGCCCACTCACGAAGGGGGGACTCGTTGCCCGCACCCAGCCCACCGTGCACACCGGGGCGGGCCCCAGAGCCCCCCCCGCCGCTTCGCGGTGGTTCCTTGCGCCGCAGGCGCCAGCGCACTCCGGGCCCACTCACGAAGTGGGGGACTCGTTGCCCGCACCCAGCCCACCGTGCACATCGGGGCGGGCCCCAGAGGCCCCCAACCGCTTGCGCTCCTAGCGCAAGCGGTTCCTTGCGCCTCCGGCGCAAGGCGCTCGCGCGACCGAAGGGAGTGCGAGCGGCGGGACTCGAACCCGCACGCGGTTAAGCACAGGAACCTAAATCCTGCGTGTCTACCAATTCCACCACGCTCGCGTGAGGCTGCATATATCATGAAAGGAAGCAGATCGTAGGGGGCCGGGCGCACCTTGCCGCCGCCGAAAATCGCACGCCCGGTAGGGCGCCGCTGTCACCACCGCAGGGACGCAACCTGGCGGAACCACGGGAGCCTTCCTCGGATCCATCTCCCCCGACGGCCGGCGCCCCGCGCGAAATGTTGCAGAACACACCAGCTATCAAAGCTGCCCAGGTCAACGCCTCGCGGTAGGGTCAAGGCATGACCACGATGGGCTCGGCTGACGAAGGCGACCTCCCTGCTCTGGCACCTGTGGCCTCTGGCTGGGATGGAGATCCGCGGGCGATCGTGGTCAATGCCTTCCAGGCTGCGGTGACCGATGCAGAGGTCGCGGCGAGCGCCGGCGCCGAAGACCAGGACGGCGCGGTCCACGAGTACCGCAAGGCGCTGCGACGCGCACGCGCGATCCTCGCGCTGGTGCGACCGGTGCTCGCTCGCGACACCCACGATGCGGTTCGCGATGAACTTCGCTCCGCGCGGCGAGAGGTCTCGGCGGCGCGCGATCACACGGTCGCCGCAACGGCGCTGGCCCAGCTCGCGCTCGAATCGCAGGAGCGCGAGGGCGCCGACTTCTTGCTCACCACGCTTCGCACCGAGGAGCCAACCAGCGAAGACGTCTGCGCCCACCTGCAAGAAGGCGCACACCGAGCGCGGCTCCAGTGCGCCACGCTGGAGGCAGCGCTGCCTGGCGAGGTGTCCATGGAGACCATCGCGCGCGGGTTGGCGCGCACCTATCGACAAGCTCGGACGGCCCGTCGCGGCGCCAAGCGCTCTCGCCGCGCCTTCCATCGCTGGCGGAGGCGCACCAAGGAGCTGGACGCGCAGCTCGCGTTGCTGGCGGCGCACGCGGGGGAACGCACGGAGTCCATCCGTCAGGCCTACAGCGACCTGTCCAACGTCCTGGGGCCCATCGCCGACCTCATCATGTTGCGCACGCTCTCTGCGGGGTACCGAGCCCGGCACAGCGACGCGCCCTTCGCGGATCTAGAAGACGCGCTCGGAGGATTGGCCTCCGTGCAGATCCGCGCCGCGCGCAAGCTGGCCCGGCCGCTGTTCGCGCCGCGACCGGCCAAGCTCACCAAGATGATCACCCGGGCGCTGCGGCGCGACTCCGAAGCCACGCCCCCGCTGGACGGCGACGACCCGGGCGACAGCGAAGACTAGGAACCGGCTAGGAGCCGGCCAGCTAGGAAACGACTAGCACCGACTGCCAAGCGGCCAGCGAGCGCCCCGCCGTCGTCCTGGGGGCTCGCCATCGTGGCCTCCAGCGCCCAGACCGCCGACGCCCCGTGACCTTGCCCACGCCTCCCCTTCAACCTTCGGGGTCCAGCGCGGCCTTTTTCTTGCACAAAGAGCATCCCGGCCCAATGCTGCCCCCATGGGATCGCGTCTTGCGTCAGCGTGCCTCTACGGCTGTCTGATCTCTTTCTGCCCGCTGATCGCCAGCGCGGATGCCGATGCGCTGGTGGATGGACTGGGTCCAAGAGAGATCGCGGTGGGCGAGGCGATGCGAGGCGGAGCTGTGGGCGGCAGCGCCGCGGCGCTCAACCCCGCGGGCCTGCCGCTGACCCGAGAGCTGGTGTTCGAAGGAGGCTATGGCTACCGCGTCGCGGACAGCGCGTCCTTGATCAGCGCGTCGGCGTGCGACTCCACCAACGCCGCGCCAGGCTGCTTCTTCTACAACTACCTCGGCGCCAGCCCCGAGATCGACGGCATGGTCGCGGAGCGCAAGATCCACACCGCTGGCATGACGTTGTCGCGCGCGGTGACGCCGCGCCTGATGCTGGGCACGGCGATCAAGTACTTCAACATCTCCTCGGAGATGGCGGGCGAAGCCGATGCCAGCGGCTTCAACTGGGACATCGGGCTGACCTTGCGCCTCAACGACCTGGCCAACGTTGGGGTCGTTGGGTACAACCTCTACGGAGAAGAGGCCGCGCAGTTTCCGCGAGCGGTCGGCGGTGGCCTGGCGCTGCGCCCCATCCCCGCGCTGCGCGCGAGCTTTGACGTGCTGTTCCACCTGGACACCGAGGGCGACGCCAAGACTGGCCGGTTTGGCGGCGGCCTGGAGTACTTCCTGCAGCTCGGCTCGCGCGACGTGGGGTACCCGCTCCGCGCTGGTGGGCTGCGCGATCGGGCCACGGACCGCACCTATGTCAGCGGCGGGCTGGGAGTGGCCACGCCCAAGGTCGCGCTGGATGTCGCGGCCCGCCGCGCGCTCTCGGGCGACGAGGAGCTGCTGGTCATCGCGTCGCTGCGCTTCTACGGACCGCGCGACGCAGCCCCAGGGCTCTAGCGTGTCGCGCTATCAGCCGCGTCCTCTGCAGTTCGCGCGGTTCTCGCCGCAGGAGATGCAGGCCCGCGCCCGCGCGCTGCGCGAACACCTGCAGCGGCGCCGCACCGTCCGCCACTTCTCGTCGGAGCCCATCCCCGACGGCGTCCTCGAAGACGCCATCGCCTGCGCTGCGTCGGCGCCCTCGGGCGCCAACCAGCAGCCGTGGACCTTCGTAGTAGTCCGAGATCCGGACACCAAGGCCAAGCTGCGGCACGCCGCAGAAGAAGAAGAACGCCAGAGCTACGGTGGCCGCATGTCCAAGGAGTGGCTGCACGAGCTCGAGCCGCTGGGCACCACCTGGGAGAAGCCGCACATCACCGAAGCGCCAGCGCTGATCATCCCGTTCGAGCAGGTCTGGGGACGCACGGAAGACGGCCAGCGCGTGAAGCACTACTACGCCGCCGAGTCCATTGGCATCGCCGTGGGCTTTCTGCTGGCGGCGCTGCACCACGCCGGGCTGGCCTCGCTCACGCACACGCCAAGCCCAATGAAGTTCTTGCGTGAGCTCCTCGGCCGGCCAGAGAACGAGCGACCGTTCGTGCTCATCCCCGTGGGCCTACCGGCGCCCGGCGCCATGGTGCCGGACATCTCGCGCAAGCCGCTCGATGAAGTGATGATCCTCCGGTAGCAGAGTCCTGCTACCGAGGATCATCGAACCACTGACAGCTCATCCGTGGAGCAAGTCTCCACAAGCAATAGCTTCGCAAGACTACATAGGCCACTGGCCTGCATAGTCTGCAAAGTATTACTTTCAACACAACAAAGTCGCACCAAGCTGGGCTGTGCCGGCTTGGTGGACCTCAGAGGACGTGAGCTGCCTTCTTGGCAGCTCAGGTCACGCGCTGACTACCAGCGATCGCCACCGCCGCCGCCGCGACCACCGCGGCCGCCGCGACCGCCGCGACCACCGCCACCGCGGTCATCGTAGCCGCCGCCGCCGCCGCCGCCGCCACGGTCACCGCCGTAGCCGCCGCCGCCGCCGCCACCGCCATAACCACCGCGGCCACCGCCGCCACCACCACCGCCGCCGAAGCTGCGGCCACCGCCGCCGCCACCGCCGCCGGGACGGGACTGACGCTCCTCCGCTTCATTGACGCGAAGCGGACGGCCGTCGAGCGGCTTGCCGTTCATGCCTTCGATCGCGCGCTGCGCGTCTTCTGCACTTCCCATCGTCACGAACGCGAACCCGCGCGAGCGGCCGGTCTCCCGATCCGAAACGAGGTAGACGTCGTCGACATTGCCGAAGTCGGCAAAGGCCGCCCGGACGCCGTCAGCGGTGGTGTTGAACGAGAGATTACCAACATAGAGACGAGTGTTCATCGAGTGCTTCAATCAGGGCCCGTGAGGCTTTTTCCACCCGCCCTTGAGGGGGCCTTCGCGTGCTCAAAAGCGGGGATCCGAACTCTCCACTGAGCACCGGCGACTGCGGGCGTGCAAACAGACGACCACAAAACAGAATCCGACGAACCGTGGCAGTTGCCAAGCTACGACAGGCAGTGGCGGAAATCCAGGTTCATTTCATAGGATGTGCGGAATTGGGGATTCCCGGAACCCCTGCCGGTTCGAGGTGTCTGCCGTACGCCCGATGGAAACCACCCCTGCCAGGCCCACCACTCCCGGCAAGAGTTCCGGGAGTGCCCTTGGGATTCTTCGGGTTAGCCAGGTAGGCTCGGCTTGTCCATGAACGATCTCGAGCGCGCCTTGCTCCGTCGCCTGCGTGACCGCGACGAGCGCGCGTTTCGGGAGTTGCTCGATCAGTACCGCGATCGCGTATTCAACGTGACGTTTCGCATGCTGGGTGATCGAGCCGAAGCCGAGGATATCGCCCAGGAAGTCTTCATCGCCGTCTTCAAGACCATCGACACTTTCCGCGAGGAATCGAAGTTTTCGACCTGGCTGTACCGGGTGGCGGTCAATCACAGCAAGAACCGCATCAAGTACCTGGCCCGCCGCAACGATCGCAATCGCACCGAGATCGACGACAACACCACCGACTCCGAGGACGGCAGCATCGCCGGCGCCGCGCGTCCGGCCCGGCCAGACCGCGCGTTGCACGGTGCCCAGATGGAGCAGGTGCTCCAGGCGGCGATCTCCACCCTTGATGAGGAGCACCGCGTGCTCGTGGTCCTGCGCGATATCGAGGAGCTGTCGATCGAGGAGATCTGTGAGATCACAGGGCTTCCCGACGGAACCGTGAAGTCTCGCCTGCATCGCGCGCGCGCGGCCCTTCGCAAGAAGCTCGCGCGTCACGTATCCTGAAGGAAAGGCCCATGGACGAGAGCCAATCGCCCCCCGCCGGAGCGCTCCCCGAAGGTTCGTCCTCGGAGGAGGAGACCGATGAGATCAGCGATGAGATCAACGACGAGATCATCGTGGCGCTCTCGGACTATCACGACGGCCTCCTGCCACCGGCTCGCCGCACCGAGATCGAGGGCAAGCTATCCTCTGATCCGGCGTGGCGCGCCGTAGATGAAGAGCTGCGCGCGGCCAGGCCCGTGCTGACCGGCCTGGGCAAGGTCTCAGCTCCCGAGCAGTTCGCGACCCACGTCACCGAGACCATTCACCGTCGCTCCGCCGGCCGCTTCTTTGCCAGGCGCACCCTGGGGGACCGGCTGCCGGTGGGATGGCTCGTGGTCATCGCGTTCGTCTTGCTTGGCGGGCTGACCACGATCTGGTGTCGCTCCACGACCGGCTCCCTGCGCGCCCCGATGGGCGATGGCCCGCCCCGGCCGACGACCGGCGAGAGCCTGGCGCCAAAGCCCTGAAAAAAGGGCTGCGAGCCCGCCTCCGGGCGAGAGGTCAGCGCGGGCCAGCGCTGGCCGCGCTCGCGTGCGGCACCGCCGGCACCTCCAGGCGCGGCGAGCTCGGCCGGTCAGCGACCAGCGAGTCACAGAACTGCCGCAGCGGCTCGCGACGCTCGGGGGGCACGAACTCCAGGTTGAGCTGGCGATCCGTGACCTCGAAGAACGAGCGGTTGGCCGACAACAGCTCATGGCGCGCTCGCTCGATCTCTGCCCGCTCCACATCGCGCAGGTTGTCGCGCACGAGCGCGGCGTCAGACTCCAGCTTGTTCTCGAGGAGAAACCCGCCGAGAATGAGCTTGGCTTTGACCGCCAGCGAGTGAACATCCGAGCCGTGGCGATGGGGCAGCTCCAGCAGCGTCGCCAGCAGATCCGGCGCCGCTGCGCTGCGAGCCTCGTAGGCCCGACGGATCACGTAGCCCAGGTCAAAGGCCGCGAGCTGCGGCGCAAACACCATGCCGTAGATGCGGGACATGCCGGCGTAGTACGCGAAGTGCTGCCCAAGCTCCCGGAGGAGCTGGGGGCGCTCGACCAGGTCCCGGCCCAGCCGCCGGTACTGATGAAACACGTCGTAGACCGCCCGCAGGTTGCGGGCCTTCATGCCCTCACGCAGGTAGTTGTTGAAGAAGCGAATGGCCAGGCGCAGCGCCTCTTCGTCGCCGCGCGCCAGCGCCCGGCTCGCGATCACGCGGTTGGCGTCCGAGAAGGAGGACACCGTGTCGGACGCCTTGCTGAGCGCGCGCAGGTACCCCAGCTCGAGCTGCAGTCCGCACTTCATCTCGTACCAGGTGTTGGACTCCGTCAACATGTCCAGCGCCTCGTCGGAGAGGCCCACGAAGTCCGCGCGGTCGACCTTGAACCACGCCGCCGGCATGCGCGGCTTGCAGGTCTCGTAGTGATCCAGGAGCTGCTTGATGGCCCAGATGCCCTCGCGAGCGACGTCGCGATCTTCGCGATCCAGCGACTTGATGACGATCGTCCCAAGCTGGGCCAGGCGCAGCGAGATCTCGTGCTGCGCCCCCACCGGCTCGGCGTGCCGATGCGCGGTCTTCTCGACGATGCGCTCGGTCTCCTCACGCAGCCGCACGATGACCCGCGACGGGTCGAGAAACCGCATCATGTAGAAGAAATACGGGATGAGGATCGCCCATCCGGAGATCGAGAAGATCACCGCCAGCGAGATGGCCCAGGTCGGCGCGAACTCCGGCCCGATGATGTACGCCACGAAGAGGACGTGCGCCGCGCCGAAGGCCATGAACGTCAACACCACGCGGTTGACCCCATCGCGGAGGAACATGTCGATGAGCTTGGGCGTGTGCATGTTGGCGGTCAGCGGGATCGCCAGGCCGATGGTCGCGATCAGCATCGCCAGCACGTTGTTGTAGGCGCGCGCCATCGGCGAGAGCACGTCCACGAGCTTGGAGTTGTTCACGTCCACCCAGCTCATCTGCGAGAGCCCGGGATAGCCCCAGTGCCGCCACTCCAGAAAGAACTCCAGCGCGAACAGCCCGGAGAACGCCACGAACGCCGCCACCAGTGACTTCACGAAGGCCGACCGCATCCTCACCACGGTATCACCTAGCCCTGCGACAACTCCCGCAGACTGCGGTCATCCTGCTGAAAAAACGTAGGGTTCCCCCCAGATCTCGCAGAGATCGCCGGGAGATCGCCCGGCGCAGCGCACGCGATGTCAGCGCTGCTCAGCGCGTCGCGCGGCAACCTGGGCTCCTCCTGCGGGTCAACCCTGGGTGTCGTACAACCAGCTCGACGACCGGCTCGACGGCCCGGCTCGATGGCCAAGGTCTGCCAGGGTGTTGAAAACTCCCCAGGCTTCCAACGTGCTGGCCAGCGCCTGGCCAGACCTGTGGGTCGGACCGACCGCGCAAGGACAGCGCTGCCGTGCCCCCCTCAGGTATCTGAGAGGCCGGCGCTCGCAAGCCCCTCTTACTGCCGCGATTGCCAGGGCGATCTCCTCGGCATGCTCCTTGCGTGACTTCCGCGAGCGCAGGATAGCGTCCGCGAGCTGGTCATCGGCATTTTCTCCAAGGCAAACAACTGTTCAGGACATGGCCAGGGATGTAGGTCACGAGGTCGATGGCAAGATCGCCTTAGCAACTTGAGTTGAAACGCGAACCGTAATAGTTTGCGACCATTAAGCTTGGGCCTCACCTCCCAAGTTCTGCAAAAAACTAACGTAGCTTCGAGAGAAAACACATGCGTATCCACACTGCCGGAGCAGGCGCACCACCTGCGCTTCGTCGAGGGAAGGCCGCCTTCCGCAATCGGGCGCAGAGCGAGAGGATGCCATGAGCGCACACGCTCTCTGGGTGGTCTTGCACGCGCTCGCTGTGGTGGTCTTCGTCAACCGCTACATCGGCGGCATCGTCCTCAAGCTCATCAAGGGCAGCAAGTGGGATGAGACGCGCGACGACTACGAGCCCACGGTCACCGCGGTCATCCCGATGTTCAACGAGGGAGAGGCCATCAAAGAGACGCTGCTGAGCCTCTTGGCCTCGGACTACCCCGCCGAGAAGTTCAAGATCGTCGTCGTCGACGATCGCTCCAAGGACGATAGCTGCACGCACGCCCGCGCGGTCGCCAAGCAATCGGGTGGCCGGATCCGCGTGATCCGCAACGCCGTCAACCTGGGCAAGCGCCGCTCCATCAACCGCGCGGTGCGCGAGTCCGACAGCGAGATCATCGTCTCGGTCGACTCCGATTGCGTGGTCGATCCAGACGCCATCCGTCAGCTCGTTCGCCGCTTCACGGAGCCCAAGGTGGCCGCGGTGGGCGGCTGGGTGGACGTCCGCAACAAGCACGAGAACTGGCTGAGCCGGATGCAGACGGTGAAGTACTGGTACTCGTACTACTTCATGAAGAACCTGGAGTGGGCGTTTCGCCGCGTGATGTGCCTCTCCGGCTGCCTGACCGCGTACCGGCGCGACGTGCTGATGGAGCTCGAGCCGGTGCTGGAGCGCCGCGAGATCCTCGGCGTGCCCATCAAGTATGGCGAAGATCGGTTCCTGACCCGCCAGGTGGTCAAGGCCGGGTACCTCACCACGATGACCTTGGACGCGCGCTGCCGCACCTTCGTGCCCACCACCCTCAACGGGTACTTCTCTCAGCAGCTCCGCTGGCGCCGCTCCAACATCGTCGACTACGTTGGCGGCTTCTCACACGTGTGGCGCCTCAACCCGATCCTGGCCATCCACTTCTTCTCGCTGTTCGCGCTGCTCCTTGCCTATCCGCTGGCGATCACCCGCCTGCTCCTGGCGCACAAGTTCTTCGCGGTGTTGCTCATCAACATCGAGATCGTGGCGCTCTTTGGCCTGTACTACCGCTGGCGTGTTCGCAAGCTGCCCAAGTCCGAGCGCGTGGGCGTGTTCTCGTACATCCCCCTGGCCGTGCTGATGCCTGTCACCTACGCAATCATGACGCCCTGTGCGCTCTTCACGTTGGATTCGGGCTCGTGGGAGACCCGCAACCACGATGCGCTGGAACCCAATATCGAGCCGTTGCCGGTTCGCGATGTCACGTCTGAGCTAGTCGCCATCAAGCCGGTTGAAGCGGCTGTTGGACGCGCTCAGATGCCTGCAGCCTGAGGGCATCTTGTGAGCGCTCAACAACAAGGAAAGCTTCGGTTGGTCATCCAACCCACGATCATCCGCATCTACAAGGCCGCCGGCCTCGTCGCGCTGGGCGCGATCTTGCTCGGTCTGCTGAGCTTCTTGATCGTCAACGTCTTCTATTTCTTCAACCACACCTGGGTTCGCCCCGTGGTGCTCTCGCCCACCCATCAGAAGGTCATCGACGCTTCGACCTCGCTGGCGGATGCGCGCCTGCGCTCGAGCCAGTTCGAGACCGAGCGGCTCGAAGTCGCCGCGGAGCTGGCCCACATCGACCTGGTGGTGTCCACCACCGACAAGTTCCTGGCAGAGGTCGCGCCGCTGGTGGAAGGCGAAGGCAAGGCCATCAAGACCACCGACGCCGGCCTGCTGCGCCGCCAGCTCGACCTGGCCCGGCTGGAGCAAGCCAAGGCGGTGGGCAGGCGAGAATCGCTGCAGCAGCGCTCCAAGCACATGGCGCTTCGCATCACCGAGCAAGAGCAGCTCGTGGAGCGGCTGGCCAGCTCGCCGTACCTGCGCGCCGTGGAGCGCAAGGTCGTCATCGTCTTCATCCCCTACACCAACGCGGGCAACGTCAAGGTGGGCACGCGGCTGTATGGCTGCCGCTGGGGCCTGGCCCTGTGCTCCAGGGTCGGCCGGGTCATCTCGGTGCTCGATGGCGAGGTGCAAGAGCTGCACCCGCACGACGAGAGCGTGCAGCGCGGCGTGATGGCGGAGATCGAGCTGAGCAACGCCGCGGCCGGGGGCGACAAGGTGCTGTTCGCTGGCGGCAAGCCGCTCTGGCTGCTCTGACGCGGCCAGCCTGTAGCGCCCCGCAAGGCAGCGCGCTAACTCCATGAAATAATGGCGAGACACTGAGTCGCCGGGGCTTGCCAGCGGGGCGCCCGGCGTGCTACATCGCGCGCTCACCAAACCACACGGTTCTCGAGGCTCGCGGCCGTGGCTCCCCGGTTTTCCCGGTGGGTTTCCGCCAGCCGACGACAGGACCGGAGGCAACCAACGGAGGAAATCATGGAAACGATGCAAGAGGCCGCTGGCCAAAACCCCATCAGCATGCGCGCTCTCCTCGAGGCGGGCGTCCACTTCGGCCACAACACCGGCCGCTGGAACCCGAAGATGAAGCAGTTCATCTTCGGCGCGCGCAACGGCATTCACATCATCGACCTGCAGCACACCGTGCGCCTGTTTCGGCGCGCGTTCCAGGCCGTGATCGACGTGACCTCGCGCGGTGACTCGGTGCTCTTTGTCGGCACCAAGAAGCAGGCGCAGGACGTCATCGCGGAAGAGGCCGGCCGCGCCGGTCAGCACTACGTCACCCAGCGCTGGCTGGGCGGCACCCTCACCAACTTCAAGACCGTCAAGGGCTCGCTCGAGCGCCTGCGCAACATGGAGAAGATGGAAGAGGACGGCACCCTGTTCTCGCTCACCAAGCGCGAGCAGGTGATGATCCGCCGCGATCGCGACAAGCTCCTCAAGTCGCTGGGCGGCATCAAGACCATGGCCAAGCTGCCGGGCGTCTTGTTCGTGATCGATCCGCACAAGGAGCACATCGCCGTCGAAGAGGCGCGCAAGCTCGAGATCCCGGTGGTCGCCATCACCGACACCAACTGTGACCCGGATGTGATCGATCACGTCATCCCGGGCAACGACGACGCGATCCGCGCCATCAAGCTGTTCTCGGCTCGCATCGCCGACGCCGCGATCCTGGGCTCCAAGGTGTACAAGGAGACCGCTCGTCACCGCGCCACCAAGGAAGATGACGGCGGCGAGCGCGTCATCCACGTGTCCTCCGGCGGCGACGGCCCGCGCGTCGAGATGTCGCTGGGCGGCAGCCACTTCAACCCCGAGGCCTCGGCCTCGCCCACTGGCGAGTAGTAGCCGCCCACCTCTGTTTTTCTTTCCGCGCGTCCACACCCCGGCGCGCCCGTACCACCGCGCCCGTGGCGCGGCATCTGGAGTGAGTCATGGCTGAAATCTCTGCTGCGATGATCAAGGACCTGCGCGAGCGTACTGCTGCAGGCATGGCCGACTGCAAGAAGGCGTTGCAAGAGTGCGACGGCGACATGGAGAAGGCGATCGACTACCTGCGCAAGAAGGGCCTGGCCAAGGCGGCCAAGAAGGCCGGCCGCGAGGCCACCGAGGGCGCCGTGGTCTCGTATATCCACGCTGGCGGCCGCATCGGCGTGCTGGTCGAGATCAACTGCGAGACGGACTTCGTCGCGCGCAATGAAGACTTCGTCGCGTTCACCCGCGACGTGGCGATGCAGATCGCCGCGATGAGCCCGCAGTTCGTCCGCTCGGACGAAGTGGACCAGGCCGTGGTCGAGCGCGAGCGCGAGGTGCTCCTGGCCAAGGCCAAGGAGAGCGGCAAGCCAGAGGCTGTCGTCGCCAAGATGGTGGACGGCCAGATCTCGAAGTGGATGAAGGAGATCTGTCTCCTCGATCAGTCCTGGGTGAAGAACCCGGACAAGACCATCGATCAGGTCCAGCAGGAGCTGGTGGCCAAGATCGGCGAGAACATCCGCATCCGCCGCTTCGTCCGCTTCGAGCTGGGCGAAGGGCTCGAGAAGAAGAAGGACGACTTCGCCGCCGAGGTCGCCAAGCAGGCCGGCCTGAGCTGAGCGCTGACCTGGCCTGAGAACTGACCTGACCTGACCTGAGCGCTGACCTGGGCTTCTCTACAGCGCCAGGTGCCGCATGACGCGCGATCCGCTGGGTCGCGCGTTTTGCTTTTCGGCGACGGCGCTTCCACCACGCGCGGCGGCACCGGCGCAGCGCCCTGGTTCCCCTGGCGGTTGCGGGCGATGCGCGGCTACCACCCCGGCCACCCTCGGTGATAGTGTCGGCCCTGCCATGAGCAACGCCAAGCCGCAGACCGCGATCACACCGACGCGAGAAGACAACTACGCAGAATGGTACCAGCAGGTCGTCCGCGCCGCGGACCTGGCCGAGACCTCGCCAGTGCGTGGCTGCATGGTGATCAAGCCGTGGGGCTATGCGCTCTGGGAGAACGTGCAGCGCGTCCTCGACAAGATGTTCAAGGACACCGGCCACGTCAACGCCTACTTCCCGCTGTTCATCCCGCTGTCCTTCCTGGAGAAGGAGGCCGCGCACGTCGAGGGCTTCGCCAAGGAGTGCGCGGTGGTCACCCACCACCGCCTGGAGGCCAGGGACGGCAAGCTGGTGCCGACAGGCGAGCTGGAAGAGCCGCTGGTGGTGCGGCCGACCTCGGAGACCATCATCGGCGAGATGTTCGCCAAGTGGGTGCAGAGCTACCGCGACCTGCCGCTGCTCATCAACCAGTGGGCCAACGTGGTGCGCTGGGAGATGCGCACGCGCCTGTTCCTGCGCACCGCCGAGTTCCTCTGGCAGGAGGGCCACACGGCCCACGCCAGCGCCGAGGAGGCGGTGGAGGAGACCATGAAGATGCTCGGCGTCTACGCAGACTTCGCCGAGAACTGGATGGCGACGCCGGTGATCCAGGGCGAGAAGACAGAAGGCGAGCGCTTCCCGGGCGCGGTGCAGACCTTCTGCATCGAGGCCATGATGCAGGACCGCAAGGCGCTGCAGGCCGGCACCAGCCACTTCCTGGGGCAGAACTTCGCCAAGGCGTCCGGGATCAAGTTCCTCGACGAGAAGGGCGTGCTCGGCCACGCCTGGACCACGAGCTGGGGCGTCTCGACGCGCCTGATCGGCAGCATGATCATGACCCACGCCGATGACGACGGCATGGTGTGCCCGCCCAAGCTGGCGCCGCAGCACGTGATCATCATCCCGGTCACCCACAAGCCGGAGGAGCGGCAGCGCGTGCTCGACTGGTGCAAGACCCTGGCCGCGGACCTGCGCCAGGTGCAGTACGCGGGGCAACCGGTGCGGGTCGAGCTCGACGCGCGAGATCTGCGCGGCGGCGACAAGGTCTGGCAGTGGATCAAGCGCGGCGCGCCGCTCCGGCTGGAGATCGGCCCGCGCGACATCGACAAGGACTCCGTGTTCGTGGGCCGACGCGACAAGGGCGCCAAGGAGAAGACCAGCGTGGGTCGCGCCGAGTTCCTCGCCTCCTTGCCTGCCCTGCTGCAGGAGATCCAGGACGGCCTGTATCAACGCGCGCTGGCCCATCGGACCGCGAACACCCGCGTGATCGACACCAAGGAAGAGTTCTACGCCTACTTCACGGCGCCAGCCACCAAGGACCCCAACGCGCCGACGCCGATCCACGGCGGCTTCGCCATGACCCACTTCAGCGGCAGCAAGGAGCTGGAGGCCAAGATCAAGGACGACCTGTCCGTGACCGTGCGCTGCATCCCGCTCGCCGAGGGAGAGCCGGGCACCTGCCCGTTCACCGGCCAGCCCAGCGCCAAGCGCGTGGTGTGGGCCAAGAGCTACTGATCGACGTCCGCGTCACTCCGCCGGGGCTGCGCCCCAGTCCACCCCGGTGGCGCTGCCGCTCCACACCTGAGTCGCCTTGCCAGTGCCGTCGGCGTTGGCGATGTAGACGCCCTTGCCGGCGCGGGCAAAGGCGAGGGCGCGGCCGTTGGGCGAGAAGCTTGGCTCCTCGTTGTCCCCCTCGCCCTGGGTGACGCGAACCATCTTCTTGGTCTCCAGGTCGAGGGTGACGATGTCGTAGCGGCCCCCGTCGCGGGTGGTGTACGCGATGATCCGCGCCCCCTTCTTGGGGGACCAGGTGGGCGTGGTGTTGTAGCTGCCGTTGAACGAGACCCGGCTGGCCTTGCCGCCGCTGACGGAGACCACGAAGATCTGGGGCCCACCATCGCGGTCCGAGACAAAGGCGAGCTGGCTGCCATCTGGCGACCACGAGGGCGAGGTGTCGATGGCAGGGTCGTTGGTGACGCGGCGGACGATGGCGCCGTCGTTGGCGCTGATGATGTAGATCTCCGGGTTGCCGTCCTTGGACAGGGTGATGGCGAGCTGGCTGCCATCCGGAGACCAGCTCGCGCCGGTGTTCATGCCGCGCTGCGCAGACAGCCGCCTGGGTCGACCCCCTGAGGCGGTGGCCACGTACAGGTCCGGGTTGTTGCGCATGTACGACGTGTACGCGACCGAGCCGCCTGACCTGGACCACGCGGCCAGCGTGTTGACGGACTTGTTGCGCGAGATGGAGTACGGGTTGGCGCCGTCGAAGTCCATCGCGTAGATCGCGCTGGTGCCGCCGCGCTGGCGCACGGTGAACGCGATCTTGGAGCCGAAGAAGCCTCGCTCCCCGGTGTAGTACTTCACCACCTCGTTGCACCAGGCGTGGACCGACTGCCGCAAGTCCGCCTTGCGGCCGCGATAGCTCTTGCTCAGCGACGAGGTGTTGCCCTTGGACACCTCGAACAGGCGAAACTCCAGCTCAAACGAATCGCCGCTCGTGGAGACGCGAAACTTCATGACGCCATAGGCGCCCACGTCCTTCCACTTCTGCGGCTCGATGCTGAGCTTCTCCGCCATCAGATCCGCCAGAAACGACTCGCGCGGCAGCACCTTGAAGAAGCCCGCGACGGACATGTCGAACGCGGCCACGTCCGCGACCATGGCCGCAGCGGCGGAGTCCGACTCCACGCCGATGGGGATGGCCAGCGGATAGAGACCGCGCTTGGCGCCGGTGACGTCGATCACCACGCCGCCGTCTTGCGCGACGGCGCGGCTGGTCCATAGCAGCAGCGAGACCAGCGCCAAGAGCGCCACCGGTCCCCCGCGCCGCGCGGTCATACCCTTCGGGCTCGAAACTTGAAGCATACCCATTTCGTGATCGCCGCCTTCAGGAGGTGGGTCGGGACAGGCTCAGGAGTGTCGTTGCGGAGCTTCTTCACGGCGACCAGGGCGCGCTCGACCGAGTCGTTGAGCTCGCTGTTGTCGCTCTTTTGCTTGAACAATGTATCTTGGATCTTGCCCTCTGCCGACAGCCGCAGGCAGCCAACCGGCGTGCCCGCATCCTGCAAGATCTCAGGGAACTCCCAGCCGGCCAGCAGGTCGCCCACCAGCTTCTGGAAGTACGGATCGCCGCGGCTCTCCTCGGCGAAGCCGAACTGCGAGCCGTCGAACGCGCCGACCTCGGAGTCCGTGGGCTTGCCGATCGGGTCGTCCTCGCTGGCGCGCTGCTGCCGCAGCTTCTCGTAGTCGCTCAGCAGATCTGCCGGATCCTTCTTCTTCGGCTCGTCCGGCTTGGTCTCCGGCGCCTTGGTCTCGTCCCGCGAGACGCCCTCGACCTTCTCAGGCTCGGGCGCGCGGAACTTCTTCTGCGGCTGCTTGGGCGGCGTCGCGGACTTGTAGGCCAGGCTGGCCTCGATGGCCTCCATGTCCGCCAGCTTCGGGCCCTCGACCGGTGGCGCCTGCCCGGCATACACCAGCGGCGTCGCCACCAGCGCGATGGACAGCACCGCCGCGCTGAGGGCGGCGATGAGATGCATGTCGCGATCGCGGAGCGTCATCCCGATCCTGGACATCACGGACCTCCCGGTGGGGCGGCGGCGTCGAGCTCATCGAGCTTGAGGTTCTGCGTTGGGTCCGTCAGCATCATCACCTTGGCCACGCCCGCGTCCTTGGCGATCGCCATCGCTGTGACCACGACGCTGTAGGGCAAGGAGGCATCGGCTTCGATGTAGAGCTGCTTCTCCTGTTGAACGCGCTCGTTCTTGGAAAGCTTCACCTGGAGATCTTTCCAGACGACGACCGAGGTGCCCAGCCGAAGGCGCCGGGTCTTGTCGATGCTGAGCACGAGCTTCCCCTGCGGGTCTTCGATCTGCTGCGCGGTGATCTGCGGCAGGTCCAGGTCGACGCCGGTGTTCATCATGGGCGCGGTGATCATGAAGATGATCAGCAGCACCAGCATCACGTCGACGAGCGGCGTGACGTTGATCTCGGCGTTGAGCTGGTCGCTACCTCCGGTGTTCATCGCCATGACGTTGCCTCACTTGCCTGGTGCCTGCGCTGCCATCTTCCAAGCGCTCGCCTACCGCAAGAAGTGCCGCTTGATGATGTTGAGGTAGTCCTGCTCGAAGGTCTCCATCTCCGAGCGCAACACCCTGATCCGACGGGTGAAGTAGTTGTAGGCCATGACCGCGGGGATCGCGGCGGCCAGGCCGAGCGCGGTGGCGATGAGCGCCTCGGCGATGTGCGGCCCCACCACGTCGAGGCCCGCGGAGCCCTTTCCGCTGATCTCCTGGAACGCGAGCATGATGCCCACCACGGTTCCAAAGAGCCCGATGAACGGTCCGGCTGAGCCCGTGGTGGCCAGAAACGGCACCATGGACTCGAGCTTCGTGGTCTCCACCGTCTGCGCGCGCCGCAGCGAACGCTCGATGTTGGCGAGGTTGCCCTCGCGGTCTCCGCGCAGCGCCTCGTCGTTGGCGAGCTTGGCGAGCTCGGTGTACCCGGCCATGAACATCTGGGAGATCGGACTGTCGCGCAGAGCTTGCGCGGTCTTGTAGATGTTCTCGATGTCCCGCGACTTCCAGAACGACTCGAGAAATTGCTCAGAGGCACCTGCGGCTCGACGCAAGTAGAGCATCTTGAAGATGATGATGTAGAGTCCCACCAGAAACATGGCCGCGAGCAGGAACATCACGCCTTTGACTACCCAGTGCGCGTGGCCAAACAGCACGACGAGGTCCATGGAACCCGACGCGGCCACGGCCACCGGAGCTAAACCCGTGGAAATCGCTGGCATAATCGTAGATCGTCGATAACACGTGCCAAACCCACAGGTCAACCGTCCCGCCTCGAGCAGGGTGTTGAGAAACGCCCAGGCTCCCCGTTTCGGCGTTTTGACGCCCCAGGACGGCCTGCCGCACCGTGACGTAGCGCACGCGCAATCCTGGCGCGGCCCGCGTGTCGCTGCTGCGCACGTGTTGCTGTTTTGCGTGTGTATCAGCGTTCACGGTTGCGCGGACAGCCCCAAGGGCGGCGCAGTGGAGCTGAGCTGGGCGTTGCGAGATCGGCAGGGCATGTTCGAGCCGTGCGACCAGACGACCGTCGCCTCGATAAGGCTCGACTGGGAGACGGAAGCTGCCGCGGGATTCGATAGTTGGCCGTGCAACAACCAGGGCGAACAGCGGGGCGTCACCGGCTTTGATGTGCCGGCAGGTAACGTGAGCCTGACGATCTCTCCGGAGTGCGCAGAGGGCCCCGCAGATCCAGCGTCGTTCGAGGCGCCTCCCCTATCGTGCGACAAGTGGAACTAGGCGGAATCGTGACGCTTGGAGCCGTCGTGATCGAGGTTGATCTCACCGGTTCGGATGCCCTGCCTGCGATCTGCGCTGCGAGTTTTCGTGCCTCACAAAGGCCGACATCTCGGCGGGGACTGGTCGCCCGCTGAAGGTGGCCCCATACTTGCGAGTGTACTGGCTTGAAGAGATGCTGCGGAGCCACGTCGAAAGTGGTAGCCGTTGACCGACTGTACAGACTTTGAGGAGCCCAACCATGAAGAACCTAGTCTTGAGTGCCTTGGTAGCCGCAGTGACCTCGCAAGCTGCTGGATGCATCATCATCGATGACAACGATGAGCCGCCACCGCCGGTGGGTAACCGCATCGCCGCTACCTGGAACTACAAGGTCGGCGGCGTCACTCAGCAGGGCTGCCCCATTGGCGCCAACGGCGTGCGGCTGATCGTTCAGTCGCTGACCACGCAGGTCAAGGACGCGGTCGTGTTCACCTGCACGGACAAGATCCTGATCGACTACTTCCCGGACGACAACTACCGGATCTGGGTCGAGCTGACCTCTAACAACCAGCCCTATGCGCAGTCGCTGGCGGTGGAGATGTCGGTGGTGGGCCAGAGCCCCGACCTGACCTTCGACATCCATGAAGATCGCGGCTACTTCCTCGCGAGCTGGTCGCTGCGCGGGCAGACCAGCCAGAGCACGCTGTCGTGTACCCAGGTCCCGAACCTCAACAAGGTCGCCCTGGACGCGACCAAGCAGGGGACCACCGGGCTCGAGCAGTCGTTCATGGACTGCGGCCCGTCGTCGGGCTTCTCCAAGGCGCTCGAGGCAGCTCGCCACACGGTGGTGATCACCGCGGTCAACACGGCGGGACAGGCGCTCAGCACGCCGGTCACCGTCACCAACCAGGAGATTCTGGACCGCAACCGCATCACCACGATGGGCTCCGTGATCCTGCCCGTCCCTGGCCTGTAGCTTTCCACCTGCTACCGGCGTCACAGCAGCAGCGGACCGCGTGGTCCGCTGTTCGTTTTTTCGGGGATCCAGGCGGCGGTTGACTCGCGGGCGGCGGCGGCCAAGGCGGCGGTTGACTCGCGGGCGGCGGACGCCGCAGCGTCCGGCGGCGTCCGCGGCCGCTTGGCCAGGTCCGGCGGCCAGGCGGCGCTGGGCGGCTTGGCCAGGTCCGGCGTCGCCGCCAGGCCACGAGCGCAGACGCTGCGCGCGGGACGGCGCCGCCTGAGGATGGATCTGCTAGCCTTCGGGCATGTCCGCCGGCAGACGGCTCTCGGCCTCCTTGCGCATCACCCGCGGCGCGATGCTGATCGCGTTCTTGGAGATCGGCGTGTCGCTGGTGTGGATGATGTCCAACACCGAGAGCCGCAGGTTGCTCAGCGACTGGCTGGTGGCCACGCCGCACAACGTGTGGCGTGAAGGCAAGGTGTGGACGCTGTTCACCACCGCCTTGATCGAGCAGCGCTTCCTGTCGTTGCTCCTGCAGATGTTCGTCTTGTGGTCCTTTGTCCCCACGCTGGAGCGGTTCTGGGGGACCCCGCGGTTCTTGCGCTTCGCCGTCATCTCCTCGGTGGTCGGCGCCGCCGCCGGCACCTTGTGTGGCCTGGTGCTGGGACAAGACGTCCCCATCGTCGGCCTCGACCCTTTCATCTACAGCTCCATCGTCGCCTTCGGCATCATCTACCGCCGCCAGCCGGTGCAGTTCTTCGGCGTGCTGCCGCTGACCGGGCGCCAGCTCATGATCGGCATCCTCGGCTTTGCCTCGCTGTTCGTGCTGCTGCAGCGGCTGTGGCCCCTGGGCGCCGCGTTCGCGGGCGCGATCCTCACGACGGTGCTCCTCCTGTCCAAGCGGTGGGGGCCAGGCATCCTGTGGAAGCGCTGGCGCCTCGCGCGGATGCGACGGCACCTCAAGGTGGTGCGCGACGAGCCTGAGAAGTGGCTCAACTGACCCGGCGCTGGCCGCTGGCGTGACGACGTCTTGGCGCTGCCCCCGCGCGGCGTGATACGGTCCCCTGGTATGGAAGACGACGAGTCCCGGCTCGAACGAGCGCTGGGGATGACCACGCTCTTCGAAGGCGAATGGGCCACGGCGCGCCGCATGCGTCGCGGCGAGCTGGTCATCGTCAACGGGCCAGACAAGGGCCGCACGCTGGAGATCTTGAAGCCCCGCGTCACCGGCGGCCGCAGCATGATCTGCGACCTGGTGGTCCCCGACAAGGCGGTCTCTGGCACCCACTTCGAGGTCAGCGCGCGCGAGGACGGCTTCCGCCTGCGCGACCTCAACTCACGCAACGGCATCTACGTGGGCGAGCTGCGGGTCCGGGACGTGTACCTGCGGTCCGGCACCATCTTCCGGGTGGGCCACACCAACATCCAGTTCCAGGCCATGCAGGACATGGTCGAGATCGAGCTGTCGAAGAAGGACCGGTTCGACGCGGTGCTCGGCGGCTCGCCTTCGATGCGCGAGATCTTCGCGCACCTGGAGAAGATCGCGCCCACGGACCTGACGTGCCTGGTCACCGGCGAGACCGGCACCGGCAAGGAGCTGGTCGCCCGCGCGATCCACAACGCGTCCCACCGCAAGGCGCGGCCCTTCGTCGTGCTCGATTGCGGGTCGATCCCCCGAGACCTCATCGAATCCACGCTGTTTGGCCACGAGAAGGGCAGCTTCACCGGCGCGGTCGGGCAGCACATCGGCTGCTTCGAGCAGGCCAACGGCGGCACCATCTTCCTCGACGAGATCGGCGAGCTCGACATCACGCTGCAGCCCAAGCTGCTGCGCGTGCTGGAGCAGCGCGAGATAAAGAGGGTGGGCGGAGACCGAACGATCCGCGTCGACGTGCGGGTGGTGGCGGCGACCAACCGCGATCTGCGCGAAGAGGTCAACCGGAGCCAGTTCCGCGAAGACCTGTACTTCCGGCTCAGCGTGGTCAACCTGGAGCTGCCGCCGCTGCGCGAGCGCAAGGAGGACATCCCGTCGCTGGCCAACCACTTCCTGCGCGACGTCGCCGGGCGACGTGGGCTGGCGATGTCGTTCCATCCCAGCGCGCTGGCGGCGCTGATGACGCACACCTGGCCAGGCAACGTGCGTGAGATGCGCAACGTGGTGGAGCGCGCCGGCGCGCTCTCCGACGACGCCTTGATCACCCGCGCCGACCTGGTGTTTGGCCGGGAGATGGGGCCAAGCGTCCTGGTCTCGCATGACCTGGCCCACGCCGGCGCAGAGGCCGCCAAGCGCGCCGCCGCGGCGCTCGCCGGGGTGGACCTGCCCCCCATGACGGGGCCCGCGATCTTCGATCCGAGCCTCCTGCGCGCCGGGCTGGCGTTCAAGCAGACCAAGCAGTCGGTGGTCGACGCCTTCGAGGTGGCCTACCTGCAAGCCTTGATGACCCGCAACGATGGCAACATCACGCGCGCGGCCCAGGAGGCAGGGCTGACCCGGTATCACCTGCGCGAGCTGCTCAAGCGCCACGGGCTCAAGGGCGGCGACCTGGAGTAGGTCGGCGCCAGGAGCCGGCGCGCCGGCTCCTGCGTGACGCCGTGCGCCGGTAACCCTGCAGGTGCAGCGGGCGCGCGCTGTGTGAACCGTCGGTGACGCACCTGCTGTGAAACGGCACGGGTACGCCGGGTAGCCCGCGCCAGAGCAAGCCGGCGACGCCCGAAACGGCCAACGCCGCCTCTTCGGCGGCGCAGGAGCAAGGCGGTGGGCCAGCGTGAGCGGTCAGCGATGCTGGTGGCCGCCCGGAGGGCCAGGCGGGCGCCGCGGCGGGCGCACCACGGTGGGCGGGGCGGCCGACGGCGGCACGGTCGGCGCAGGATCCGACGAGCTATCACCACCGCCGCTGGGCGGCCGGGGGGGATTCGACGAGCCAGGCGGCGTGTACACCGGCGGGCGGCCGGGCGGACGACCAACGATTGGCCCCGACGACGGCGGGGCCACGATCACCGGCGGACGGTTCGACGGCGGCGGCGTGTACACGGGCGGGCGGCTAGAAGACGGCGGCGGCGTGTACACAGGCGGGCGGCCAGGCGGACGGCCCACGATCGGCCCCGACGACGGCGGCGGCACCACCACCGGCCCCGACGACGGCGGCGTGTACACAGGCGGGCGGCCGGAAGACGGCGGCGGCGTGTACACAGGCGGTCGGCCCACGATCGGCCCCGACGACGGCGGCGGCACCACCACCGGCCCCGACGACGGCGGCGTGTACACAGGCGGGCGGCCGGAAGACGGCGGCGTGTACACAGGCGGGCGGCCTACCAGCGGGCCCGAAGATGGCGGCGGCACCACCACTGGTCCCGACGACGGCGGATAGCCCCCCGAACCTGGGCGCCCCACCAGCGGGCCAGAAGATGGCGGCGCGACGATGCGCGGCCGGCCAGGTCCTCGGTCGTGGTAGCCCCAACCCCTTGGAATTCTGTCGGGAGAAGACCAGTACCCGGGCTGGTACACGTAACGGCTGCCCGAGTAGTCGTAGTACGGCTGCACGTAGACGTAGCCCTCTTGCTGGCGGGTCCAGCGGCCGCGGATCCAGACCCACTCGTAGCCGTTCCAGTGCCAGTAGCCGTCGATCCAGACGAAGCCATAGCCAGGGGACGCGCTCATCTGCTCGTACAAGGGCTCGGGAGCGACCGAGGAAACATAGTACGGGGACGGCTGCTCCACCGACACCGACGCCGAAGCGTAGCCACCGGAGGAGTATCCATAGTTCACGGGGGTGTTGTCCCGAAGCACACAAGCCTGCGCTCCGACAGTGACCCCGGCGGCGGCAATCCAGTGAGCTAGGCGTCGCATCAACATACTCATTCCTCCAAAGTTCAAAGCCTTTGACGCTTCAGACGGCTAAGGTTTCACAGTCTAGTTGACGCACGGTTGAACCACAAGTACACAGAATATCGTATGAAAACGGTATTCTCGGGGATCCAACCATCCGGTGAGCTACACCTTGGCAATTACCTCGGTGCGGTTCGCAACTGGGTGACCTTGCAAGAGCAGTACCGAACCATCATCTGCATCGTCGACTATCACGCCATCACCCAGGACTACCCGGTCAAGGAGATGAAGAAGCGGGTGTTCGACATGGTGGTGGATGTGGTCGCGCTGGGCGTCGATCCAGAACGCTCGCTGCTGTTTATCCAGTCGATGGTTCCGGAGCACACCGAGCTGGCGTGGGTGTTCGACAACGTCACCGGCTTTGGCGACCTCGAGCGCATGACGCAGTTCAAGGACAAGTCGCAGAACCAGCCGGACAACATCAACGTCGGGCTCTTCAACTACCCCGTGCTGCAGGCCGCGGACATCCTCCTGTACAAGGCGCAGCTCGTGCCGGTGGGGCAAGACCAGGTGCAGCACATCGAGCTCGCGCGGCGCATCGCGCGGAGCTTCAACCACCGCTGGGGCAAGGTGTTCCCGGAGTGCGAGCCGATGCTGGCGCCCGTGCCCAAGCTGCTGGGGCTCGAGGGCAAGTCCAAGATGTCCAAGTCGATGGGCAACCACATCCCCGCTCTCGGTGTTCGGCAACGACAAGGCGCTGCGCAAGCTCCTGGGGCGCGCGGTCACTGACGAGAAGCGAGTCAACCGCGAGGACCCCGGAGATCCGGACGTCTGCAACGTGTTCACCATGCACAAGGCGTTCTCCTCGGAGGAGGACCTGGCCTGGGTGCGGCAGGGTTGCACCACGGCCGGCATCGGCTGCGTGGACTGCAAGGGCCGGCTCGCGGAGAACATGGAGCGGCACTTCGCCGGGTACATCGAGCGCCGCGCCAAGCTGCTCGAGCAGCCCAAGCGCGTCGACGAGATCCTGCACGCTGGCGCCGACAAGGCTCGGGCCATCGCCCGCCGGACCATGGACGAGGTGCGCGACAAGCTGGGGCTGTGGAAGTGACCTCGTGGCCATCGCCCTGACCTCCAGGCGGACGACGATCGCGGCGGTGACCAGCGCGGTGGCCGCCGCCGCGTTGGCGGTGGGCGTGGCCGGCCGGAGCTGCGCCGTCGCGCCCCCTGGGCCAGAGGCCGCGGTCCATGACCTCCTTGGCGCGGCCAAGGCCCAGGATCGGCAAGCGATCTTGGAGCTGCTGTCGCCCGGCACCAGGCAACGCATCGAAGATCGCGCGCGGCGCGCCACCGATCTGGTGGGCTCTGGTATGCGCTTCTCCGCCATCGACCTCATCAGCGTGGGCTCGCTGGAGTCCGCGCCGCCGCCCACCGACATCACCACCGTCGAGCGCATCGGCGACCGCGCGGTGGTGGAGATCGTCAGCTCGTCGGGGCGCGCCAGGCTGACGGTCATCGAGGTCAAAGGCCGATGGCTCATTGATCTTCCCAGCTACGGAACGCTGTAGTTCACGGTCCCCGCGGGCCAGGTGCGCTCGCTGCCCACGCGAGCGACCGCGAGCGACCGCGAGCGTCGCACCGGTGCCGCAAGCGAGACATCCAACCCTCAGGCTGACAGACCGACTCTCTCGAAAGCCGTCCCGGCAGCGAGCGTGGCTGGTATGGTGCCAGCATGATGCGACTCTCCTGGCCGCTCCTGCTCGCCGCCCTGGTGGCGTGCGGCAGCAGCTCTCGTCCAACGCAACTCCCGGTCGATCCGCCCCCCACCATGACGCCTCCCGAAAGTACCCCCACGTCGAACTCCGTCGAGCCAGCCCTCAGCTATCCGCCCACCCGGCGAGATGACGTGGCGGACGTGCTGCACGGCGTCCGGCTCGCCGATCCATATCGTTGGCTCGAGGACGAGAAGGCGCCAGAGGTCCAGACCTGGATGGAGGTGCAGGACCAGCACACGCGCGCCGAGCTCGCCAAGCTCTCTGGGCGCGACGCCTTCGAGAAGCGGCTCAGCGAGCTGTTCTACTTCGACGCCATCAGCGCGCCGATGAACCAGAAGGGCCGGTACTTCTACACGCGCAAGCACGCCAACAAAGAGAAGACGGTGGTGTACTGGCGCGCGGGCGAGACCGGCGCAGAGACGGTGCTCTTTGACCCCAACGAGTGGAGCAAGGACGGCACCAAGGGCCTCGGCGGCTGGTGGCCGAGCCACGACGGCCGCTACATCGCGTACAACGTCAAGGAGAACAACGCCGACGAGGCGGTGATGCACGTCTTCGATCTGACCACGGGCAAGGACCTGCCTGAGGTGATCGCCGGCACCAAGTATGGAAGCCCGTCGTGGACCCCCGACGGCAAGGGCTTCTACTACACCTGGGTGCCCGAGGTCGGCAACGGGGTGACCATCGCCGACCGACCGGGGTTCGCCGAGCTGCGCTTTCATCGGCTCGGCACCGCGCCCGCGCAAGACACGCTGATCCATCCGGCCACGGGCAACCCCAAGACGTTCCTCCACGGCGCCGTCTCACGCGATGGACACTGGCTGATGGTCGCCATCCAGCACGGATGGAACTCGTCCGACGTGTACTACAAGGACGCGCGCAAGCCAGCCGCCGCCTGGACGCCGCTGGCGGTGGGGATCGAGGCCACGTTCGATGTGGTGGTCTGGAAAGATCGCTTCTACATCACCACCAACGACGGCGCGCCGCGCTACCGCGTCTTCAAGGTGGATCCGCGAACGCCCGATCTGGCGAACAACCGCAAGGCCTGGCAAGAGCTGATCCCGCAGAGCGACGCGACCCTGGAGAGGGCCACCGTCATCGGCGGGCACCTGGTCTTGACCTACCTGCGCAACGCCGCGAGCGAGATCGAGCTGCGCACGCTGGACGGCAAGCCGGTGCGCAAGCTGGCGCTGCCCGGCATCGGCACGTCGATCGGGCTAGAGGGAGATCCCGACGAGGACACCGCGTACTTCGCCTTCACGTCGTTCACCGATCCGCAGGTCATCTTCAAGACCTCGGTGGCCTCCGGCAAGACCCAGGAGTGGGCGCGGATCAAGCTGCCCATCGACACCAGCAAGATGGTGACCGAGCAGGTGTTCTACCCGTCCAAGGACGGCACCAAGATCTCGATGTTCATCATCCGCCACAAGGACGCGCAGCGGACCGGCAAGAACCCGACGATCCTCTACGGCTACGGCGGCTTCAACGTCAACCTGACGCCCGCCTTCGCCGCGACCAGGGCCTTCTGGATCGAGCAAGGCGGCGTCTACGCCATCCCCAACCTGCGCGGCGGCGGCGAGTACGGCGAAGACTGGCACCGCGCCGGCATGCTGCTCAAGAAGCAGAACGTGTTCGATGACTTCTTGGCCGCGGCGGACAAGCTCATCGCCGACGGGTGGACCTCGCCTCAGCACCTGGCGATCCAGGGCGGCTCCAACGGCGGCTTGCTGGTGAGCGCGGCGATGACGCAGGCGCCGGAGAAGTTCAAGGCGGTGATCTGCGCGGTGCCGCTCATCGACATGATCCGCTATCACCTATTTGGCTCCGGCAAGACGTGGATTCCGGAATATGGCTCCGCCGAAGATCCGGAGGAGTTCAAGGTGATCGCCGCGTACTCGCCGTACCGCAAGGCGGTGGAGAACGGACAGGTCCACTATCCCGCGCTCCTGATGGACTCCGCCGATCACGACGACCGCGTCGATCCGATGCACGCCCGCAAGTTCGTCGCCGCCGTCCGCCACGCACAGGCCGGCGCGGCGCCGGTGCTGCTGCGCATCGAGCGCAACGCCGGGCACGGCGGCGCAGATCTGGTCAAGCAGCAGGTCGACCGAGCAGCGGATCAGTTTGCGTTCCTGCTGTCCTTGCTGAAGTAGCTGCGGCGCGGCGCCGCCACCTGCGCTGTGGCGATGCTCACGGCCCGCACGTGACTGGCGCTACCTCTCGAGCACTCGCCCCATCCTCTGCTATCACCAGGGCATGATGAGCCCTCGTCGCTCCCGAGCTCGCCGCGCTGGCCGTTCTCTCCTCACCAGCTCCCGCGGCCCCCTGGTGGTCGCCGCGGCGCTGGCCTTGGCGGCCTGCCCTGGGCCCGCGCGCTATCCTCGCCCCGCGGGCACCGACGACGTCCCCTCGGTGGTGGCGCGGCTCGAGCGGTCGCGCGCAGAAGCTGCGTCGTTCCGGGGCGCCAGCGTGATGGACTACTGGCTGGGCAGCAACCGGGTCAAGGGATCGATGCTGGTGATGGGCTCGGTGGGCGCGAAGGTCCGCTTCAACGCGCTGTCGCCGGCCGGCGAGAGCGTGATGGCAGATCTGGCCTGCGATGGGCGAGACTTCGTCCTGGTCGACTTCCAGAACAACTGCATGCTCACCGGTCCCTGCTCCCGCGACTCGATCGCGCAGCTCCTGCGCATCTCGCTCACTCCCGACGACTTTCTGCACCTGGCCCTGGGCAAGACCCCGGTCTTGCCGCAGGCCACCGGCACGGTGACCTGGGACGCCAGCAACGGCCGCTATCGGGTCTCGCTGCAGGCCCCAGGTGGCAGCCAGGACATCGTCATCGATGGGCGAGACGGGCGCTGGGATGTCCTGTCCAGCGAGCTGCGCGACGCCGCCAGCGCCACGGTGTGGAAGGTGGAGAACACGGACTTCTCGGAGGTCAAGGACGCCCAGGGCAAGGCGCACCGGGTTCCGGAGAAAAGCCGCCTGACCCAGCCGTCGCAGAAGGCCGACCTCATCGTGGAGTGGGAGCAGCGCGAGCTCAACGTCGAGCTGAGCGCCGACAAGTTCGTCCTGGCGCCGCCGGCCGGGTTGCCGCAGTGCGGAGCCAAGCCTGCCGCCGCGACCGCCACGCCCTGACCGCCACGCCCTGACCGCCATGGCGGCAGCTCCGAGGCTTTCTGGCCAACGTCTGGCCAACGCGACACACCGACGCAGCACCCCGGGCCGGTCACCCCGGAGCGCCCGGAGGCGAGCGATTCGCGCTACAACGAAGCCATGTCGATTCGCACCTCCCTGTCCGACAAGCGGGTGACCAAGGCGCTCTCCAAGATCCACCAGGCCGCCGACCGCGTGGCCGCGCGATATCCTGGCGACTCCGGCGCGCGCCAGCCGGTCCATACGGTGTACGGCGGCGCCCACATCTTCTCTGCGGAGACCGCGCGCAAGCTCGGAGACGTCGCGCTGCGCTCCTTGGAGAGCTACGCCGGCGACGGCGCCACCTTCGCCGAGATCATCGGCGTCCCGGCGGCACAGGGAGGCAAGGTCTACGAGCGCGTCGTGGAGAAGCTTGGCCGAGAGCCGGTGGAGGACTTCCGGATCGACTTCGAAGACGGCTACGGCAACCGCGCCGACGAAGAAGAAGACGGCCATGCCGCGAGCTCCGCGCTGGAGGTAGCGCGTGGCCTCGCCGCTGGCGTGCTGCCGCCGTTTCTGGGCATCCGCATCAAGCCGTTGTCGCGCGAGCTAGCGCCGCGCTCCATCCGGACCCTCGACATCTTCCTGTCCACGCTGGTGGAGGCCTCGGGCGGCGTGCTGCCGCCGAACTTCGTGGTCACGCTGCCCAAGATCACCAGCCGCACCGAGGTGGAGACGCTGGTCTGGCTGTTCGAGCACCTGGAGGACCGGCTGGACCTGCCGGCCGGCAGCCTGCGCATGGAGATCATGGTCGAGACCACGCAGAGCCTGCTCGACTCCTCGGGCCGCGCCATGCTGCCTCGCCTGCTGGACGCGGCGGCCGGGCGCATGACCGGCGCGCACTTTGGCACGTACGACTACACCGCGAACTGCGACATCACCGCCGCGTACCAGAGCATGGGGCACCCGGCGTGTGACTTTGCCAAGCACATGATGAAGATCGCCTTCGCCGGCACCGGCGTGGCGCTGTCCGACGGCGCCACCACCATCATGCCGGTGACCCCACACCGCGGCACGCTCACGGACGCGCAGAAGGCGGAGAACCGCGCGGCCGTCCACTCCGCGTGGCGCCTGCACGCCACCGATGTCCGACGCTCGTTGACCGGCGGCTTCTATCAGGGATGGGATCTGCACCCGGCGCAGCTCCCCACCCGATATGGCACCGTGTTCGGCTTCTTCCTGGATGGGCTGACCGCGGCCTCGGACCGCCTGCGGAACTTCATCGACAAGGCCGCCCAGGCGACGCTGGTGGGCGACACCTTCGATGACGCCGCCACCGGACAGGGCCTCCTCAACTTCTTCCTCCGCGGCATCTCCTGTGGTGCGGTCCACGAAGACGAGGCCACCGCCACCGGGTTGTCGCTCGAGGAGATCCGCACTCGCTCCTTCGTGAAGATCCTCAACGGGCGCCGCGCCGCCACCGCCACGGAACCTGCCGACAAGACCTGAACGTCTGTAGCGAAATCTGCTATCTTTCGAGGCATGCTGGAGAAGCGCCTGCTGGCCATGCTGACGATCTGTCTGATCGTCGCCGGCTCGGTCGGGCGCTTTGCTCCAGGTGCGCTGGGCCTGGTGCTGGCGCACTGCTGCTGCGGCCCACACGACGCCGCGGATGCGTGCCATTGCCCGGATTGTCCCGCCGCCCACCCCCAGGAGGGCGACGCGCAAGACCGAGATGACGCCAACGGTGACAGCCCGACCATGGGGACCTGCACGCTGGAGCAAGTGCTCGCGCGGGTTCCAGCCGCCAGCCCCACGGTGACGACGTCCGTGGTGAACGTCGTCGCGTGGCGCACCTCGATGCCAGCGCCAGTGATCGATCTACCGGCCCCCATCACCGCGCCAGCGTCGGCGCGGCTCGATGAGCCGCCGCGCATCACCTGAGGTGCGCCCGCAGCTCGCGGCGGCGCGCCCGGCGTTGGCACCGAGATCTCTCGCGAACGTCGCGAACGGCGTCGCGAACACTCCCTCTTCCTTTCCTCTCGCGCGACCTTTTGGGTCGCAGATCCGGCTTTTTCTCATGTCCAGACGAGTCCTGTTCTTGCTTGCGCTCCTCTCTCTCCCGTTCTTGATGGCTCACGGCGGCGGTGGCTGCGGCGGCGACGAGGAGTCCGTGTTCGGTCCGCCCACCCAGTCCGCCTGCCCCAACGGCTCGACGATCACCTACGCCAACTTTGGTCAGGCGTTCATGACCCAGTACTGCACGCGCTGCCACAGCAGCGAGCTCGTGGGCGCGGCTCGCAACGGCGCGCCGAAGTTCCACGACTTTGACACCGTGGGCGGGATTCGCTCGGTGAGCGACCACGTGGACCAGACCGCCGCCTCCGGACCGGCGTCCACCAACACGTCCATGCCGCCGAGCGGCCCCATCCCCACCGAGGACGAGCGCAAGAAGCTCGGCGAGTGGCTGCAATGCGGCGCGCCGTAGCGCCCAGGCTCCTCGGACTGGTCGTCATGACCTTCGCGCTGACCATCGCCCCACCCCGGGCCATGGCGCAGCTCTGTCATGACCTGCCGGATCTGGAGGCGCATCACCACCCAGCGAAGCACAAGCACGCGCACGGCGCGGGGCAACGAAGCGAGACGAGCGCGGCGACCGCGGCGACCGCGGCGACTGCGACGAGCGCGGCGGCCGACGGGCCCCGCGCGGAGGCGCACGGACTTGGGCTCGCGCTTGGGCTCCGCACGGAAGCTGCCACCGCGGCCATCGAGCGCCGGCCCATCAGCTACCAGGGCACGAGCCTGCGAGTCGACTTGCACTTGCGGCGGTTCCACCTGCGCGCGCAGGGCTCCTGGTACCGGCTGCGCGACACGCTCGAGACCACCTACGGCCCCGGAGATCTGATGGTGGCGGCCATGTGGACCGCCGTGCAGCGGCCCCGCTGGCGCGTCGGCTTGGCGCTGCCGGTGGGCGCGCCGCTGGGCGATGACCAGGAGCACCTGGGGATGGGGCACTGGATGGTCATGCCCGGCGTGTTCGCCGCGGCCCAACTTGGCCGCCAGCTCACCGCGTCGGCGGGCGTGGCATATCACCGCGCGCTGGGCAACGGTCATCACAATCATGGCATGGGTCCCTACGTAAATCCCATGACCGCTGAGGAGCTCAGCTTCGCTGGCCGGGCAGGCGTCCGCGCAGCACCCACACTTCAGCTCATCGCCGAGACCGCGGTCGCGGTGCCGCTCGACGGAGATGCGCGTGCCATCTTGGGCGCGGGCTTCACGCTGCAGCACGGGCAGATGTCGGTGAGCGTGTTGGCGCAGGCCGGTGCTTTGCGCGCACCATTCACCGCACGCGGCGTGGCAGATCTGGCTTATGCGTTCTGACAGGCGCTGGCATCGCACGCATGCCAGGGCAAGTGCCCCATCGTTGCGTAGTAAGCTAGGGCGGTGACTTCCTCGTTCCTGCGGTTTGGCGATCATCACGCCTACGACGGTGACAAGCCGTGGTGGACGCTGCGCTTCGCGACGCCGCCGTCGAAGGCACAACATCAAGCGCTGCGCCGCCTGGTGCTGGAGGCGCTCGACGGCGTGGCGGACGTGGAAGACTGGGACTCCACGCGGCAGGTGCTGCTGTCCGCCACAGATCCGTACTTCGAGAGCGCGGCGGAGTGGAACGCCTTCTACCGAGACGTGGACACCTTGTTGCTGCGCATCCACGAGCAGTTCGGGCTGCTCGCGGTGTTCTTTCAGGACGGCCAGTCGTACGGCGATGGACAGTCGCTCAGCAAAGAGCCGGACGAGACCTTGCGCCAGCTCGCGAATCGCTAGCGCCCTCCAGCACCATCGCGCTGCCCACCAGCGCGCCCTCTAGCTCGATGATGCCGGCGGTGCGATCGAGCCACACCTGGCGCCACTTCTTGCGAACTGGATCGTAGAAGTTCCAGCTCGATCCAGCGCCGCCATCCGACGACGCCCACGACTCGAGGAGCGCGCACCCGCCGTGAATCGGCTCGATGCGGTTCTCCCCCACCACGGCGCCCTTGGCGCCACGAACCTCCCACGCACCAATCCAGAAGTCGAAGTCGCGACGACGGCCCGGCCCTTCACACACCGCGGGCGACAGGCTGGGAGCCGCCGAGGCCCCCGCGACCACCGGCGCCACCGCTGGCGCCGCGGCCGCCGCTGCCGGCGCCAGTGGAGCTGACGTCGCCGCTGACGGCACGGGTGGTGCGGCGCCACAGGAGGCCAAGAACGCGGCGGTGGGCACCAGAGCCGCGAGCCAGGAGCGAGGGACCTGCATGCGTGAGAGGACGCGCGAAGTTGCCATCCCGGCAGCGTAGCCTGGCCTCGATCACCTTCCGAACGGGGCGTTGACGACACCTGCTGACCACTGGCGGTGTCACCGCGTCGCGCGAGGTCGCGGAGATCTCCTGCGAGGTCAGCGGAGATCTGGGCTGCGCGCTACCAGCGCGACAGGTGATACAGCATGAAATACACAATGACCCCTGTGACCGAGACATAGAGCCATGCAGGCGCGGTGAGGCGCGCTACTTTGCGGTGCATCTCGAAGCGGCCCTTGAGGCCCAGGTAGGCCGAGCGGACGATGAACGGCGTGCAGATCACCGCCAGCACGGTGTGCGACGTCAGGATCACCAGATAGATGATCTTGTCGAGCCCATCACCGGGATAGCGATGCGTGCCGGTCAACGCGACGCGCACCAGATACGAGACCAGAAACAGCGCCGACACGGTGATGGCGCGGAGCAGGAAGCGCTTGTGCGCCTCGCGATCGCCATTGCGAATGGCGCGCACACCCAGCACGAGGAACACGCCTGACAGCGCGTTCAAGAAGGCGTTGAACGCTGGGTGAAGCTCTGTCCAGCTCACTACATCCTCCCGTCGAGTACCATGGTCACAAACAGCACGGGCAGGTAGACGATCGAGGCGAGGAACAGCGACCGCGCCCACCTGGCGTCCGCCCGACCGCGCAAGAGCGCGGGATAGGCCTGGGCAAACACCATCACGCCCAGCGCCGCGGCGACCACCAGGTACGGCGTGCCGGCGATGCCCATCGGGGTCAAGAGGAGGCTCGCCGCCACCTGGACCACCAGGTAGAGCGAGATCTGCGAGCGCGCCGCGGACGCCCCACGCTCACCAGCGAGGGTCTTGAGGCCAGCCTTCGTGTATTCGAGCTGGCGATACATGCCGATGGCGTGGAAGTGCGGGATCTGCCAGAAGAACAGCACCGAGAACACCACCATGCCGTCGAGGTCGACCCGGCCCGTGGCGGCGGTCCACCCCATCAGCACCGGCAAGGCGCCGGGCAAGGCGCCAACCCAGGTGGCCCAGTGGGTCCGCTGCTTGAGCGGCGTGTACACTAGGACATACGCGACCAGCGCGAGCAGGCCGAGCGCCATGGTGGGGAGGTTGAGGATGGCGAGCGCTGGCAGCGACGCCGCGCCCAGGAGCAAGCCAAACCACAGCGCGGTGCGCGGCGCGAGCTTGCCGGTGGGCAGCGGCCGGTTCTTGGTGCGCGCCATCAAGCAGTCGATATCGCGCTCCAGGTACATGTTGAGCGAGTTGGCCGAGCCAACGATGAGGCCGGTGCCGAGCAAGAGCCACAGCGCAGCCTGCGCGTCGGGGGCGCCCGGCGAGAGCGACATGGCGCCTGCCGCGGTGAGCAACGCCATGACCATGATGCGGGGCTTGACCAGCGCCACCAGGCTAGTCAGCACGCGAACGACGCTCACGCTGCCGCCCTGGGCCAGTGCGCGTGGGCTGCTCATACCGCCACCAACTCCGAGCCGATGGCCACCGCCGGCCGGCGCCGCGCGGACACGAACCAGGCCGAGGCCCACAGGCCCCACAGCCCAGCGGCTCCGGCGAAGTGGCCCACCGCGACGGGGACCGAGCGCAAGGTCAGCACCGTGAAGATCCCCAGGCCAACCTGGGCCAGCACCGTCAGGACCGCGAGCGCCATCAACACGCGCAAGGATACGAAGGATCTCGACTTGCGCCACACCGCCACCGCCGCCACCACGGTGACCAGCGCCACCAGAATGCCAAACCCGCGATGCACCATGTGCAGCTGCTGCACCATGGCCTCCGGCCACCAGTCTCCATTGCGGGTACAGGCAGGGATCCCCAGGCAGGCCATCGCGGCGCCAAGATGCCGCACCAGCGCCCCCAAGAGCAACTGGATGACGACGAAGCCGCAAGCGACGCCGATCCAGGTGCGCGCGTTGCCCAGGTCCGCGATGACCCGGTCATGCCGCCGCAGCTCCGTCACGGGGCCGTCACGCCGGGTGCGAAACCCGACGTAGATCAAGGTGGCAAAGTACGACATGCCGAGCATCAGGTGCCCGGTGGACACGAACCACGGCAGTTTGTACGCCACGGTCACCGCGCCCAGGCCGCCCTGGATCAGGACCATCGCGAGCGTCGTCCACGCCAGGAGGCGCAGATCTCGGCGCCGCCTCAACAGGAGGACCGTGAGGATAATCTGCAGGAATCCCACGGTCATCGCCGCCAGGCGGTGGCCGTGTTCATAGAGCACGCCGCCGGTCATGGGCGGAAACAACTGCCCATTGCAGACCAGGGTGGGCTCCGGACACGCCAGGCTCGAGCCCGTCGGGTTCACGGTGCCGCCGATCACCAACAAACAAAATGTGGCGGCGGCCGCAAGCTTGGCGAAGCGATGCTCGATCATCCGGCGATGCAGTGGGTATCATGAACTTGGGGCTAGACCTAGGTTTCCACGCCGCTGTGCGACAACTCGCCACCGATTCCTGGTGATGCATCATACTCGAACAAATTCATACCTTTAGAAATCCAGAGGGTTGCCCTTTGCCGCGAGATGGGCGTACAGTGAGCCTCGGCGCATGAGCACGAATTGGGAGGAGACCTCCACAATAGGGAACCTGCGCGCCGAACAGATCACCAAGCCCGGTACGGTCTTCCGCCACCAGCGCTACCTCTACCGCACGCTTGGCATCCACATCTCGAACGGCGGCATGGGACAGGTGTACGCGCTCGAGCGAAGGCTCGACGACGACGGCTCGGTGGAGCCGGTGGTGGGCAAGGTGTTTCTGCCCAACTACCTGGTGCAGCTCCGCACGGACGAGATCACGCGGCGAGACCACCACGCCAACCTGGCAGCGATGGCGCGGGTCTCGGCGCTGGAGCACCCGAACGTGCTGCCGATGTACCTCTCCACCGCCATCTCCGACAACTACCTGTTCGTCACGCCGCGCATGGGCATGACGTTGCTGGAGGCGATCCAGCGGCACCAGCTCACGCCGCGAACCCGCACCAAGCTCCTCATGCAAGCGCTCGAGGGGCTCGACTGCCTGCACAACGCGGGCATCGTCCACCGCGACTTCACGTTGCGCAACATCCTCGTCGATGCTGGCGCCAACGTCGCCTACCTCTTCGACTTCGATCTGGCGGTGTCGATCGACGACGTGGGCGGCACCAGCTACCGCAACTACTACCGAGGCCGCATCTTCGGCTCGCCGGGCTGGTCGGTGCCGCCCGAGACCATCGACCAGGGCTTGCTCGACGCCAACATCTCCAGCGCGCTCGACATCTACGCCATCGGCGCAGCCTTGCACGGCCTGTTCACCGACGAGATGCTGTACGGCGCCAGCGATGACATGTGGGCGCTGCTGCTGCGCATCGCCGACGGCGTGGTGGTGCAAGGGCGCAGCTCGGTCCACTACCCGGACGTGGTGCCGATGGTGCTGCGACCGGTCATCGAGGCTTGCCTGGAGCGAGACCCGGCGCTGCGCTTGCCCTCGGTGCAGACCGTCATCCAGCAGCTCCGCGGCATCCTGCGCGAGCTGCCCGACGACGCCCCCTACCACCGCCGGAGCAACATCCTGGCGGTGCAGCCTGCGCCAGCCGAGAGCGTGGCCGAGAGCGCCAGCGATCCCAGCATCACCGCGCACGTCGTCGAGGGCGCGGTGGAGGCGGTGTGGACCTGGGGCTATCAGATCGAGCGCGCGCTGGGCCGCGTCCGCGGGCACCCGATCTTCCTCGCGGTGCCGCGCGTGGATCAGATCGCCAACGGCCAGTTCGCGGACGCCAATCAGTTCCCCAAGCTGGTCACCGTGATCGACCTGGCCAAGATGCCAGACCCGCGCGGCTTCGTGGAGGCGTGGCAGCAGTTCTACTGGCCGGTCCTGCGCAAGGTGCGCCAGGGCATGCTGACCAGCCTGCACAAGGTCATCTACGACTCCAACACCAGCTCCCTGCTGCTGTTCTCGGAGTACGTGGACGAGCCGCGCTTTGGCGAGCGCATCGCGGACGTGGACCTGCCCATCGACGGCGCGCTGGCGCTGGCGTTCCTGGTGGCCAAGCAAGTGGCGCCGCTGCACGAGCACGGCATGGCGCACAACAACATCCACCTGGGCTCGCTGCTGTTTAAGGGCGTGCCGGCAAACCAGCAGGTGCTGCCGGCGATGATCGGGCTGGTGGAGCCAGCGATGGGCGCCGAGTTCATGGCCAACGACGTGCGCGCGTTGGCCGGCATGTTGCTCAAGTGGATGCTGCCCAGCCGCATCGGCCAGCTCCACCTGCGGATCAAGCCGATGTTCGAGGCGCAGCGCCTCAAGCTGACGTCCTGGGCCTATGACCGCCAGGTCCGTCCCCCGACCATCGCCGACCTGCTGGCGGTGGTGAGCGACGCGCTGGCGCTGGTGGACTTCAACTTCTCGGTGCTCCGCGACTCCGGCGGCGACCTCGTCGAGTACTGCATCCTCATCGTCAGCTTCCGGCTGTATCACGTGCTGTGGCCAGCGCCGCTGGGCGCGGGCGGCGGCTGAGCTCGTCGCCCGTCGCCGAGTCTCGCGGCCCCGGTCTCACGAGCCGAGTTCGCGGCCGAGCTCGCTGTGCTGGCTTGCGTCAGTCGCCCTTGACCAGCGCCGTCGGATCTTCTGGCCAGGCGTGCTTGGGATAGCGGCGCATGAGCTGCTTGCGCAGCGCCGGGTAGTGCTTGACCCAGAAGCCAGGCAGATCCTGGGTGACCTGCACCGGGCGCTGGTTGGGGGCGAGCAGGTGCAAGACCAGCGGGACGCGACCGTCACCCACCGCGGGCGCGCGCGCCAGGCCAAAGAAGTCTTGCATGCGCGAGGCGATCCACGGCGGCTGCCCGGCTTCGTAGTGGATGGCCACGCGACCGCGCCGGGGCAGCGCCAGGTGGGTGGGCGCCAGGCGGTCCACCGTGCGCCGGTGCTCGCCGAGCTGCGCGTCCAGGAGGTCCAGCACCGAGGCGCGGCGCAGCTCGTCGAACGAGCACAGCCCCTGGCAGGCCTGCTCCAGCACGCGGCGCAGATCTTCCTGGGACAGCGAGGGGACGCCGGCGTCGGGGACGAGCTGCGCCACCAGCGCCACCCGGTTGCGCCAGCGGGCCAGCGCGTCGGCGTCGACGAAGCGCTCGATGCCCACCGCCAGCGCCTCGCGCACCAGCACCGCGCTGGCGCCGGCCGGATCCTTGCGCGCGCCGTCGGGCTCGCGATGATCGTCGATGACCAGGCCCTGATAGGCGAGCTGCACCACCCGCTCCACGCGCTGACGCTCGCGGTTCCACAGCAGCTCGTCGCGCTCGGTGATGCGGTCGAAGTACAGATCCATCAGCCAGGACGCCTCGATGGCGCTGGCGCGGCGGATCTGCGGCTTGCTGCTGCCGCCGCGCGCGCCGGTGTCCGCGGTGTCCACCGCCACCAGGAGCTCCGCGTCCAGCACCGCAGAGCTGGGGCTCAGGGTGGCGCTGCCGCCGCCGCAGAACACGATCTCCGAGGCCCGCGGCGCGCGCCGCTTGCCGACGCGATCTGGATAGCCCGTGAGCAGCGCCAGCTTGAGCGCCTGATCGAGCTCGTCGTCGCCGGCGGGCGCAGCCACGCCGCCGCGACCGCCGCGACCGCCGCGACCGCCGCCGCCGCGGCCGCCGCGACCCAGGACGCGCTCGAGCTGCTGCGCCGCGCGATGCACGGCGAAGGCGGTGCCCACGTCGAGCCCGGCGTCGCGCAGGCGGCCCTCGCGCATGCCAGCGGCGCGCGCGTCGAGCATGGCGTCCACGTCGTCGATGATGTCGGAGTCGGACGACACCTGGGCCTGCTGGCGCGGTCCACCGCGGTGGACCTGCCGCAAGGGTCGCGCCTCCAGCAGCGCCGCCATCAGGCACGCCTCCTCGGCCACGCCGCGGTCCTCGGCCTCGCACAGGATGCGGGCCACCCGCGGGTGCGCCGGGAAGCGCAGCATGCGCCGCCCCATCGCGGTGAGCGCGCCGCCGCGCGCGGTGGCGCCGAGCTGCCACAGCAGCTCCTCGGCCGCCGTCACCGCGGCCTCCGGCGGTGACTCGAACCAGCGCAGCGCTCGCAGGTCGCTCACCCCGGCGCCGCACAGCTCGAGCACGGGCCCGGCCAGATCGCTGCGGCCGATCTCTGCCACGTCGAACGGGCGCCGGGTGTCGTGATCATGGCGGGTGTACAGCCGCAGGACCCGCCCCGGTCGCGTCCGCCCCGCCCGCCCGGCGCGCTGCGCGCAGCTCGCGCGGCTCACCGGCTCGATCTGCAGGCTGGGCAAGCCAGACCACGGCGAGTGCCGCGCCACCCGCGCCAGGCCGCTGTCGACCACCGCCACCACGCCGTCGATGGTGATCGAGGTCTCGGCCACGTTGGTGGCCAGGATGACCTTGCGCCGCGGCGACGGGCGAACCGCCAGATCCTGGTCCTCCACCGACAGCTCGCCGTGCAGCGGCGCCACCAGCAGATCTTTGGCCGTGGCCAGCTCCGCCAGCTCCTCTGCGGTCTTGCGGATCTCGCCAGCGCCGGGCAGAAACACCAGCACGTCGCCCTCGAGCCCCTCGAGCACGAGCCGGCGCACCGCCGCCGCCACCTGGCGCGGCAACGGCCGGTCATCGGGCGCCTCCAGGTACTCGATGGTGAGCGGAAACATCCGCCCTTGGGAATGCACCACCGGCGCCTCGAGGAAGCGCGCCACCGGCTCGGCGTCCAGCGTGGCCGACATCACCAGCAGCGCCAGCTCCGGGCGCTCGGCGCGCAGCCGCGCCACCAGCGCCAGCGCCAGATCACCCTCCAGGTGGCGCTCGTGAAACTCGTCGATGAGCACCGCGCCCACGCCGGACAGCTTGGGATCGGCCAGGAGCTGGCGAACCAGCACGCCCTCGGTGACAAAGCGCAGCCGGGTGGCGGCGCTGACCTTGCGATCGAAGCGGACCTCGTAGCCCACCTCGCCGCCCAGCGCGCCGCCGCGCTCGTGGGCCACCCGCGCCGCCGCCATCCGGGCCGCCAGCCGCCGCGGCTGCAAGACGACGATCTCGCCCTCCGTGAGGCGCGCGTCGCGCAGCGCCCCAGGCACGCGCGTGGTCTTGCCGGCGCCGGGCGGCGCCACCAGCACCGCCACGCGATGCTGCGCCAGCGCCGCGGTCAGCTCCGGCAAGACGGCGTCGATGGGAAGCGCCTGCACCCTGGCTTGCTACCCCGGACTCGGCCCCGCCTCAAGGGCAAGGACAGCGGCTTTGGCTGCGCCGGGTGATTGTGGTCAGCCGCGCGTCGCTCAGAACGTGGGCGGTTCGCACTCGCAGAGCACCAGGTTGAGCCGGTTCTTCGGGGCATCATCGAAGCGACCGTCGGCCCCGAGGTCCGCCACGTCCTCCTCCCCGTTCTCATAGCCGGCGCCATCGTTGGGTTCGCCAGCGCGCCAGGGAAACCCTGCCGGGATGGGCTTGGCGGCCACTTGGTTGACCCAACCTGCGTTTGGCGGACTGAAGCGTTGCCTGCGCTGTTCGACGCCGGTCCACATGGACGCGTTGTTCTTCAGGGTGGAGTTCACCAGCGAGACCTCCTCCACCGTCTCGAAGGTCGCGAGGTGCGACGTGGTCACGTTCGGAAACTGACCGCATCGCGTCCGCGCAGCGTCCCACGTCATCGTCGTGGCGGAGAGGTCGTAGTACGAGGCGCCGATCCTGGTGAAGCCCGGGCAAGCGTCGGTCCCTCCGCCCGTCCCGCCACCCGTCCCGCCGGAGCCCGGCGCGGTCCCGCTCGGCCAGGCTCGTCCGCCTCCGGCGCTTCCAGGGGGTCCCCTGAACCTTCAAATCCGCAGCCCATCCCCAGGAGCACAAAGAGAACCGCGCGACGACCCATGATGCAGGCGAACGTATCGCACACTGACGCCGATTTCACCGGTCCTTTTGAGGCGCGCCACGACCCGTACAACCAATTTCAATTGCTGGCCTTTCACCTCAGCAAAGGCAGCCTTGACCGCAACGAGGGCAAGCTAATTCGGTCGTCGGCCAGGCGCTGGTCGTACACGAAGTCGTCGGTGGCGACGATGCGCCAGCGCTCGCCCTGCTCCGCGGACAGCGCGCTGGCGATGTCGTGGAAGGTCCAGCGCTCGTTGCTGTCCAGGTGATAGAGCCCCGGCGCGGCGTCGGCCAGCGCCACCAGCGCCTGCGCGGTGTCGTCAACGAACGAGCACGCCGGCAGCCAGCGCGTGCTGGCGCGGACGCAGCCGTGCTCCGCCATCTGGCGGTCAAAGTTGCGTTGCATGGTGTTGTCCCCTGGCTCGGTCCCGGGCATCGCGAGCTGCCATCCCAGCCGCGCGATCACCGCGCGCGGGTGCTGGTGCATCACCCGCGCCTCGGCCAGGCGCTTCTGGTGGCCGTAGCCTTCGCTGGCATCTGGCGCCGAGGCCACCGTGAAGGGACCCACCGCCGCGTTGGAGAACACCATGGCGGTGCTGGTGAAGACAAAGCGGAGGTCGAGCTGCCGGCAGATCCACGCAAGCTCGGAGGTCCACTCGTAGTTGACCTTCCAGGCTTCGTCCTCGCGCCCGGTGGGCGTGGAGGCGATCGCCAGATGAAAGAGCACCTCCGCGCCGCTGTCGCGCACGGTGCGCTCCATGGCCCAGTAGTCGTCCATCGCCACCGCGCCACGGTCCCACGCCAGCGCCTCGCCGCCGCTGGCCACAAGGTGTGCGGTGAGCGCGCGGCCGATGGTGCCGCGGGCTCCGGTGACCAGGGCGCGCATCGCCCCTAGCTTGCCTCAAGTCGCGCCCGGCGACATGTTCGGAGTCGTCAAGATCGAGCCCCCCCCCCCCCCCCCCCCCCCCCCCCCCCCCCCCCCCCCCCCCCCCCCCCCCCCCCCCCCCCCCCCCCCCCCCCCCCCCCCCCCCCCCCCCCCCCCCCCCCCCCCCCCCCCCCCCCCCCCCCCCCCCCCCCCCCCCCCCCCCCCCCCCCCCCCCCCCCCCCCGCCCCGCGGCGCACAAACGGCAAAAGAGCCGCGGCGTTTGAGGCCGCGGCTCCTTCGGTGCGTGGGTGCGCGGGATGCGCGCAGGCGCTGTGCTTACTGGCGCGGCGGCAGGTCCGCGTTGGCGAACACGCAGTTCGCGACGTTGCCCTCGCTGCCGCCGAGCTCACCAGAGGCGGCGATGAAGTAGGTCCGACGGAACTGGCCGTCCCAGCACTCCGACGCCGTGACCTCGGCCTGGCCAACGTCGCCACCGACGACGCGGGCATCGCCGCGACCAGCGCCGCCGGCCTGCCAGCGCGAGCGCAGGGTCAGGCTCTCGAGCCCGGCGCCGCCACCGGCGTCACCGCGAAGGCCGAACACCATGTCGCCAGAGCCGTCCGCCTGATCCTTGTAGGCGTAGTGCGCGGTGGCCGGGCGGCCGTTCTCCGCCGTGACCGCGTCGATCTCCAGCGCGCGCTGCGCGAAGTCGTACTTGATGGTGAGCTGGCCCTTGCCGTCGTTGTCCACCGGGTTGACTCGCTCCGCCGCGTCGAAGTCCAGCAGGAGCTGGCCCTTGCCCGTGGTCTCGGTGGCGCCGGGGATGGCGGTACCAGAGATGACGGTCTCGAACGAGCCCGTGGTGTTGCGCGGCCGGCCGGCGAGCTGATACTCGAAGTTGCCGTTCGCCAGCGCCGTGACCACCAGCTTGTACTCGGCCGGGTCAAGACCCTCGCCCCACGGGCCCCAGGTGTAGACGTTGCCTTCCACCGTGGTCACCGGGTACTGCACAATGGCGTGGATCAGCACCAGCACCCACGCCGTGCTGCCGTTGAGCGTGCGCGTGATGTTGCGGGTGTGGGTGTAGTACTCCGCGAGCTGGCCCACCGCGCGGGTCTGGCTCTCCGGCAGCTTGATCGAGAGCTGCTCCGACGTCGGCAGCGCTTTCTCCAGCCCCTCGGGGCGCTGGTCTTGCTGCAAGCAGCCGGTGGCGGTGAGAGCGAAGAGGGAGGAGAGGACGAGGGAGGTGGCGAGCGTGCGCTTCATAAGATGGGCTCCGGTTCGGGTGATGGTTTTGTCTATAAGCAGGAG
>JADJJK010000064.1 GCA_016706545.1 Myxococcales bacterium | reverse complement strand
CACCGCCAGGATCTTGACGCCGCGGTTGACCAACCGCGTCAGATCCGCGCGCAGCACGCCCTTCGCCGGAGGTCGGCGACCGCCGGAGTCTGGCTCCTCTTGCGAAGCATGCTCCGGATCCCGCAAGCGCGCGATCCGCGCCTCGATCCGCGCCTCGATCCGCTCGCGCGCCAGGGTCGTCACCAGCGCGAGGCCCCACCGCGCGGTGGCCTTGGCCCCGTCCTTCATGAAGCGCTGGGCGAGCTTGCGAAGCTGCGCCTGGCGGGTGCGGTACGAGTGCGGATCGAGCAGCGCCACGCCGACGATGCGGTCGTCCTCGAGCGCGGCGGCGAACCCGTTGTCCGCTCCGGAGCAGAGCCCGAACATCACAAATTGACGGATCCCCAGGCGGTGAGACAGTTCGTTCATCACCACACGTACATCTGCTACTGCGCTCTCCATGAATGTGCCGGTGTGACCGCTGGCTGGACTGTCTCCGATTCCGCCAAGGTCTAGCCGCAGGCACGTGAAGCCTTGTTCAGCGAGCAGGCGCGCGAGCGAGACATGCAATCGGTGGGGCCCCACACGATGCAGCACCCCAGCATTGAGGAGCACTACCAATGGGCGCGTCGCGACGACCTGCGCCGGCCGCGTGAGGATCCCCAGGAGCTGCCCTTCGGCGCCAAACCTGGCGACTTCCTCCCACACCTGGCCCGCGACGATCTCGGCGGAGCTACTTTCGAATGTTGGCATCGCCCCGTTCATCTGGTGCGTCTCACTCGTTGCTGCCATCCAAGGCGGGACTGTAGGCTGTTTCCCTTGGCGGTGAAAGCGCATTACTTCGGAGCATCACCGAAACTCTTCGGGGTGTTTCACGTCCCACAGCGACTGCGCGCGAGGAGCGCTGCAGTGTTGCTCTGCAATCCATTTGGCGAAGAGGCCGCGCGCGCGCATCGCATCTATCGCGTGCTCGCCACCGCGCTGGAGCGAGCTGGCTATGCCAGCCTGCGCTTCGATCTCTCCGGCACCGGCGACTCAGCGGGCGACAGCGAGCTGTGTACCATCGAGCAGTGGCTCGTCGATCTGACGCGCGCAGCCGCCGAGCTTCGCGCCGTCAGCGGCGCGCCGCGTGTGGCGGTGCTCGGGCTGCGGCTCGGCGGCACGCTGGCCGCGCTGGCCGCGGCGCGCGGCGAGCTGAGACCACGCCACCTCTTGCTCTGGGATCCCGTCGTCTCCGGCGCCGCGTACTTGCGGGAGCTCAGCGAGCAGCACCGGCACTACCTGCGTGAGGAGATGGGCGAGGCTGGATGGGACGAGTCCTCGTGGCGACTGACTCCTGAGGGCTTCCCTCGAGAGGCGCTCGGCACGCCGATCTCGGCGAGCCTCGCCGCGCAGCTCGCCGCGATCGATCTGACCGCCGTGACGCCGACCGCCGAGCTGACCACGGTGGTGAACACCGGGCGCAGCGCGGAGCTGGACAAGCTCGCTCAGCACCTGGGCTCGCGCCCGACCACGCGCTGGATCTCGATGGCTGGCAGCGCGGCCTGGAACTCGGACGCCGCGCTCAACGCGGCCACCGTGCCGATGGACATCGTGCAAGCGCTCGTCTCCCGGATCGAGGAAACCATTCCATGAACGTGCAGGTTGTTGCGGATCTCTTCGATGCGCTGAGCGTGAGCCCCCAGGCCCCAGGGGAGACCGATCCCTGGATCCCGCTGGAGCTCACCGAGGACGAGCGACGCGCGCTGGCCAGCCTGGCCGCGCGCGCCGGAGTGCAGGAGACCACGGTGTGGCACGCAGCCTGGGCGCTGCTTTTGGCCCACCTGGCAGGGGCGGAGGCGGCGCGGGTGCAGCTCCGCGCAGCCGCGCGCGTGCTCGCGGTGCCGGCGCAGGGCCCCCTCGAAGACTGGCTGCGCGGGATCGAGCGGAGCGGCAGCAGCCCGGCGACGCCGGCGGCGGCGACAGACGCGGCGACCGCCCTCCCCGGCAGCGCCTGGGCCGACGAGCCGCCCGCCGCGCTGGGCGACGACGACGTCGCGATGTGCTGGAGCGTGACCTCAGGCGGCGCCAAGGCGCGCTTCGCGCCCGCCAAGCTCGATCGCGCCAACGCGCAGCGGCTGGCCCAGCTCCTGCGCGTGGTGCTGACCTCGATGCTCGCCCCCGGCGCGGACCTGGCGTCCGCCTCGCCGCTTGGCGAGGACGAGCGAGAGCTGGTGCTCGGCCGCTGGAATCAGACGGCGGTACACTACCGGCCAGAGGCCACCGTGCATGGCCTGTTCCGCGAGCAGGCCGCCGCCGCCCCTGACCGCCCGGCGCTGCTGTGGGACGGCGGGCGCCTGAGCTACCGCGAGCTGGACGCTGCCTCTGACGCGCTGGCCGAGAAGCTGATCGCCGCTGGCGTCACCGCGGACCAGCCGGTGGCGCTGGTGATCGAACGCTGCCCCGAGGCCGTGATCGCCGCGCTGGCGATCCTCAAGGCAGGCGGCGCCTACCTGCCCCTCGATCCCGACTATCCGCCCGAGCGGCTCGCGTTCGCGGTGAGCGACGCCGGCGCCAGCGTGCTGGTGACCCGCCGCGCCCGCGCCCAGCGGCTCGCGGCGCTGGCCCTGCGCACGGTGTTCGTCGACGACGAGTCCTTCGGCGCCGGCCTGCTGAGCCCGGGCGGGGCGGCGCCGCCGAGCAAGGCGCCTGCCCGCGCCGAGCGCGCGGCCCCCGATAGCCGCGCGTACGTCATGTACACGTCGGGCTCCACCGGCATGCCCAAGGGAGTGCAGATCGAGCACCGGTCGATCGTGCGGCTGGTCGGCCGCGTGGACTACGTGGTGCTCGACGCCAGCACGCGCTTCTTGCACGCCGCGCCGCTTGGGTTTGACGCCTCCACCCTGGAGCTGTGGGGGCCGCTGCTCCACGGCGGCGCGGTCGTGGTCTACCTGGACGCCATCCCCACCGGGCCCGGCCTGGCGCGCGCCATCGCCGCGCACGGGGTGACCTCCGCGTGGCTGACCGCGGCGCTCTTCAACTCCGTGGTCGACGAGGATCCGCGCCAGCTCGCCGGCCTGCGCCAGCTCTACACCGGCGGCGAGGCGCTGTCGCCAAGCCACATCCGCCGCGCGCTGGCCGCGCTGCCGGACACCGAGCTGTGGAACGGCTACGGCCCCACCGAGTGTACGACGTTCACCACGACGTATCGCATCCCGCGCGACACCCCGGCCGACGCGCGGGCCATCCCCATCGGCGCGCCCATCGCCGACACCCAGCTCTACATCCTGTCTCCCGCGGGGGAGCCTTTGCCGGTCGGCATCGTCGGCGAGCTGTTCGTCGGCGGCCTGGGCGTGGCCCGCGGCTACCTGGCGCGGCCCGAGCTGTCCGCCGAGCGCTTCGTGGCAGATCCGTTCGGCGGGACCGGGCGGCTGTATCGAACCGGGGACCGGGTGCGCTGGCGGCCCGACGGGACGGTCGACTTCATCGGCCGCATCGACAACCAGGTCAAGATCCGCGGCTTCCGCATCGAGCTGGGCGAGATCGAAGCCCGGCTGGCCGAGCAGGCGGAGATCCAGGCCTGCGCCGTGGTGGTGCGCGACGACGGGCCCACCGGCAAGCGGCTGGTAGCGTACGTGGTGCCAAGCCCAGGCGCCGCGGTGTCCGCGCCTGCGCTGCGCGCCCAGCTCGCGCGCAAGCTCCCGGAGTTCATGGTGCCCAACGTCTACGTGACGCTGGAGGCCCTGCCCTTGACCGCCAACGGCAAGCTGCACCGCGCCGCGCTGCCGGCGCCGAGCACTCAGCGTCCCGAGCTGGCGCAGCCATACCGCGCCCCGGCGAGCCCCCGGGAGACCGCGATCTGCGCCGTCTTCGCCGACCTCTTGGGCCTCGACCAGGTGGGCGCGCTCGACGGCTTCTTCGAGCTGGGCGGCAACTCGCTGCTGTCGGTGCGCCTCCTCTCCCGGCTGCGCGAGGCCGGCTTGCCCGAGGTCTCCACCGCCGCCTTCTTCGCCGCGCCGACCCCGGCGGCGCTGGCCAAGGCGATGACCGGCGACGTCGACAGCGACGGCAGCCGCGCGCACGGCGCCCGCCGCCGGCCTGGCGCCGCGCACGCGCGAGCGCGCAACGGCAGCGGCGCCGGCAACGACGCCATCGCCATCATCGGCATGGCCGGTCGCTTCCCCGGCGCGGCCGACGTCGAGGCGTTCTGGCGAAACCTGTGCGACGGCAAGGAGTCCATCCGCTTCTTCTCTCCCCAGGAGCTCGACCCCAGCATCCCGCAAGCCGTGCGCGCCGATCCGGCGTACGTGGCGGCGCGCGGCGTGCTGGACGACGTCGAGCTGTTCGACGCCGCGTTCTTTGGCATCTCGCCGCTCGAGGCGCAGCTCACCGATCCGCAGCACCGCCACTTCCTCGAAGTTTCGTGGCACGCGCTGGAGCACGCCGGGTACGTGCCGGAGCACGCGCCGGGGCCCATCGGCGTGTTCGGCGGCATGTACAACGCGACGTACTACCAGCGCCACCTGTGGCCCCGCCCCGAGGTGTCCGGCCGACTGGGCGAGCTGCAGGTCATGCTCGCCAACGAGAAGGACTACGTCACGACGCGCGCCGCGCACAAGCTCGGCCTCACCGGTCCGGCGGTGAGCGTCCACACCGCCTGCTCCACCTCGCTGGTCGCGGTGGCCATGGCCATGGACGCCCTGCGCAACGGGAGCTGCGAGCTGGCGCTCGCTGGCGGCGTGGCCATCACGTGCCCCCCGCACAGCGGCTACCTGTACCAGGACGGCTCGATGGCCTCGCCTGACGGCCACACCCGGACCTTCGACGAGAAGGCCAGCGGCACCGTGTTCTCCGACGGCGTGGCGGTGGTGGTCCTGCGCCGCCTCGCCGACGCGCTGGCCGACGGCGATCCGGTGTACGCCGTGCTGCTCGGCGCCGCGGTCAACAACGACGGCGCCGAGCGCGCCAGCTTCACCGCGCCCAGCCCCGAGGGCCAGGCCGCGGTCATCTCCGCCGCGCACGAGGCCGCAGGCATCAACCCGCGGACCCTCTCGTACATCGAGGCGCACGGCACCGCCACGCCGCTGGGAGATCCCATCGAGATCGAGGGGCTGACCCGCGCGTTCTCGCGGTACACGCAGGATCGGGGCTTCTGCGCCATCGGCTCGCTCAAGAGCAACGTCGGCCACATGGTGATCGCCTCCGGCGCCGCCAGCCTCATCAAGACCGCGCTGGCGCTGCATCGCAAGACCTTGCCGCCGTCCATCAACTTCACCGCGCCCAGCCCCAAGATCGACTTCGCGCGGACGCCTTTTCGGGTGCAGACGCAGCTCACGCCGTGGCCAGGAGAGGAAGCCTCGGCGCTGCCCCGCCGCGCCGGCGTCAGCTCCTTTGGCTTTGGCGGCACCAACTGCCACGTGGTGGTGGAGGAGGCGCCGAAAAGGCCGCTGGCCAGCGCGGGGCTTCGCCCGTACGAGCTCTTGATCCTGTCGGCCCGCAACGCGCCGGCGCTGGCCGCCGCGTCCGCGCGGCTCGCCGAGGCGCTCACCGCCGAACAGCAAGGCCCCGCCCCGCTGGCGGACATCGCCCACACGCTGCAGGTCGGCCGACGCAGCTTCGGGCACCGCCGCTTCGTGGTGGCGCAGAGCGCGGCCGAGGCGGCGCGCCTGCTCACCGGCCCGGTCGACGCCGCCCGCGCCGGCGCCCGCGAGCTTGGCGCCGAGCTGCCCGAGTTTGGGTTTCTGTGTCCAGGCCAGGGCGCGCAGTACGCGCGCATGGGCGCCGGGCTCTACGACCACGAGCCGGCGTTCCGCGCGGCCTACGACGACTGCTGCACGATCCTCGAGTCGATCACCGGCGCGGATCCGCGGCTGACGTTCTTCTCCGAAGATCCGCAGGCGCTCTTGCCCACCAGCGCGACCCAGCCCGCGACGTTCGCCCTGGAGTACGCGCTGGCCCAGCTCTGGATGAGCTGGGGCATCCGGCCAAGCGCCCTCATCGGCCACAGCGTAGGCGAGCTGGTGTGCGCCGCGCTGTCCGGCGTGATGGAGCTGCACGACGCGCTCGGCCTGGTCTTCGAGCGCGGTCGGCTGATGCAGGCGCTGCCCGCCGGCAGCATGCTCTCGGTGCGGCTGCCCGCCGACGAGCTGCGGCCGCGGCTGCCCGCCGGCGTGGACCTGGCCGCCGAGAACGCGCCAGGCCTGTGCGTGGCCGCCGGCCCCACCGAGCTCATCGCCAAGCTGGAGGCCGAGCTGGCCGCCGCCGAGATCCCGGCGCGCCGCCTGGTGACCTCGCACGCCTTCCACTCGCCGATGATGGATCCGGTGATCGCGCCGATGGCCGCGCGGCTGGCGAAGATGAAGCTCGCCCCGCCGAAGATCCCGATCCTGTCGACCGTCACCGCGACCTGGCTCACCGCCGAGCAAGCGCAGAGCCCGACCTACTGGGCCGAGCACCTGCGGCGCCCGGTGCGGTTCGCGCCCGCGGTGGCGACCCTGCTCGCCGACCCGCGGCGGGTCCTGCTCGAGATCGGCCCGCGCGCCACGTTGTCGGCGCTGGCTCGCCAGTCGGCGCCAGGCAAGCGCGCGCTGCCCGCGGCGGTGCCGAGCCTCGCCGACAGCGCCGAGCGCGAGGCCGAGGCGGTGACCGCGGCGCTCGGCCACTTGTTCACCCTGGGCGCGCCCATCGACTGGTCGGGGTACCGCGCGTTCGAAGAGCGGCGGCGCGTGGCCCTCCCAGGCTATCCGTTCCAGCGCCAGCGCTACTGGGTCGACGCGCCCGTCGCGTCCGTCGCGCCCGTCGCGGCGTCGAGCAACGCGCCCGCACTGCTCGCCCTACCGGCGCTGCCCGCCCAGCCGGCCCTGCTCGCCCAGCCGGCCCCGGCGGCTGCGGCGCCTTTGACCCTCTTTGCTCCTGCTGTACTCCTTGCCTCGGAAAGCGCCATGTCGCCTGCCCCTGTTGCTGCCTCTTCTGCTGCCTCGTCTGCTGCACGTCGTGATCGCTTGCTCGCCTCCGTGCGCCAGATCGTCGAGGATGTCTCTGGCGCCGAGGTGCAAGACGCCGATGCCCAGACGCCGTGGCTCGAGCTTGGCCTCGACTCGTTGACCTTGACCCAGCTCGCCCTGCAGGTGCAGCGGGTCCACGCGGTGAAGGTGACCTTCCGCCAGGTGATGGAGGACTTCCCCAGCATGGCCGCGCTCGCCGAGATGCTCGACGAGCGGCTGGCCCCGGACCCGGTCGCCGACGCGGCGCCGGCGGTGACGCCCGGCGAGCCGGTGCCCGTGCAGCAGCCGGCGGCGTACGCGCAGCCGGCGGCGTACGCGCAACCGGCGGCGTACGCGCAGGCGGCGGTGGGCGCGCAGCCGTTCATGCGCCAGGTCATCGAGCAGCAGCTCCAGATCATGCAGCAGCAGCTCGCGGTGCTCGCCGGCGCGCCCGCCGTGGCCCAGGCTCCTGCGGCGACCCAAGCCGCCCCAGCGCAAGCCCAGGCGGCGCTCCAGCCCGCTGCGGCGCCGGCCACCGCGCAGGCAACGGCCGCCAAGCCCACCGCGCTCGCGCCGTCGAAGAACGAGGACGAGCCGCCCGCCGGCCCCGTCGGATACGACGTCAAGAAGGCCTTCGGGGCCATCGCCCGCATCCACACCCAGAAGGACGAGCTGAGCCCGCACCAGCGCGCCCGGCTCGATGCGTTGATCGCGCGCTACACCGCGCGCACCGCCAAGTCGAAGGCGTACACGCAAGCGCACCGCGCGCGCATGGCCGATCCGCGGGTGGTCAATGGCTTCCGGCCGCTGACCAAGGAGCTGACCTACCAGATCGTCATCGAGCGGTCGCGCGGCAGCCGGCTGTGGGACCTCGACGGCAACGAGTACATCGATGTGCTCAACGGCTTCGGCATGAACCTGTTTGGCTGGCAGCCGGACTTCCTGCGCGAGGCCATCCACCGCCAGGTCGACCTCGGCTACGAGATCGGCCCGCAGCACGTCCCTGGCCGGGGAGTGCGCGGAGCTGTTCTGCGACGTCACCGGCGCCGACCGCGCCGCGTTCTGCAACACCGGCTCCGAGGCGGTGATGGGCTGCATGCGCATCGCCCGCACCGTCACCGGCCGCAGCCTCATCGCCATCTTCACCGGCGCGTATCACGGCATCTTCGATGAGGTCATCGTCCGCGGCACCCGCAAGCTCAAGAGCATCCCCGCCGCCCCGGGCATCATGCCCTCGGCGTCGCAGAACGTGCTGGTGCTCGACTACGGCACGCCGGAGTCGCTGCAGATCTTGAAGGAGCGCGCCCACGAGCTGGCCGCCATCGTGGTGGAGCCGGTGCAGAGCCGGCGCCCGGACTTCCGCCCGGTGGAGTTCTTGCGCGAGCTGCGCGCGCTCACCGAGGAGTCCGGCACCGTGCTGGTGTTCGACGAGGTGGTCACCGGCTTCCGCGCCCACCCGCGCGGCATCCAGGGCATGTTTGGCATCCAGGCCGATCTGGCGTCCTACGGCAAGGTGGTGGGCGGCGGCTTCTCCATCGGCGTCATCGCCGGCAAGCGCGCCTTCATGGATGCGCTCGACGGCGGGTTCTGGCAGTACGGCGACGCCTCCATCCCCACCGTGGGGGTGACCTACTTCGCCGGCACCTTCGTCCGCCACCCGCTGGCGCTGGCCACCACCAAGGCCACGCTCGCCCACCTGCGAGACGCGGGCGCCGCGCTGCAGGAGCAGCTCAACGCCAAGACCGGCGCCATGGTCGGCGAGGTGAACCGCATCATGGGCGAGATCGGCGCGCCGTTCCGCCTCAACACGTTCTCGTCGTGGTGGCGCAACGTGTTCACCGACGACCTGCCGTACAACGACCTCATCTATCCGATGATCCGCGACCGCGGCATCCACATCGTCGACAACTTCCCGTGCTTCCTCACCACCTCACACACCGACGACGACATCGCCAAGATCGTCAGCGCGTACAAGGAAGCCGCGCTCGAGATGCAGGCCAGCGGCTTTTTCCCGGTCAGCAAGGCCCGGCTGTCGGTGGCCTCGCAGGCCGACGCGCCAGCCCTTGCCGCCGCGAGCCCCGACGCGCCGGGCGCCGAGCGCGCCGCGCCGTCCACCGAGCCGCAGCGCGAGGTGTGGCTGGCCGACCGGCTCAGCCCCGAGGCTTCGCTTGCCTACAACGAGTCCATCTCGCTGCACCTGCGCGGCGAGCTGGATGTGGCCGCGCTGCGCCACGCGGTGCGGGAGCTGCCGCGCCGTCACGACGCCCTGCGCGCCACCTTCTCCGCCGACGGCCTGACCGCGCGGGCCGCGCCGGCCACCAGCGTGGACCTGGACGTCCCGCTGCGCGATCTCTCGGCGCTGGCCGTCCACGAGCGCGGACGCGCGCTCACCGAGCTCACCGCCCGCCATGTCAACGAGCCGTTCGATCTGGAGCACGGCCCGCTGGTGCGGGCGGAGCTGGTCTGCCTGACCGCGGATCACCACGTGCTGGTGTTCACCGGCCATCACATCGTCCTCGACGGCTGGTCGTACTGGGTCATCGTCAAGGACCTGGCCGCCCTGTACGGCCTTGGCACCGGCAGCCGCTCGGCGCAGCTTCCGGAGGCGCCGTCGTTTTTGGCGTACGCGCAGGACCTCGCGGCGCGCGCTGACGCGCCGGAGGTCGTGGCCAACGAGCGCTGGTGGGTGGAGCAGTTCGCCAGCTCGGTGCCCACGCTCGATCTGCCCACCGACCGGCCGCGGCCGCCGATGCGCACCACGCGGGCCGGGCGCGAAGACCGCGTGCTGCCCGCGGAGCTGGTGACCAGCGTCAAGAAGCTCGGCGCCAGCCTCGGCGCCAGCCTGTTTGCCACCCTGCTCGCCGGCTTCGACGCCCTGCTCTTTCGCCTCAGCGGCCAGGACGATCTGGTGGTCGGCATCCCGGCCGCCGGCCAGAACGCCGAGGGGCTCGAGGGGCTGGTCGGCCACTGCGTCAACATGCTGCCGCTGCGCGCCGCGGTCCACCGCGAGCAGCGCTTCGCCGACCTGGTGAGCGCGACCCGCAAGGTCATGCTCGACGCCTTCGATCATCAAGACGTCACCTTTGGCCGCGTGCTGCAGGGCCTGCCCATCGCCCGCGATCCGAGCCGCCTGCCGCTCATCAGCGTCATGTTCAACATCGACCAGGCGCTCAGCGGCGAGGCGCACGCGCTGCCCGGGCTGGCGATGGAGCTGGTCAGCAACCCGCGCACGCACGAGACCTTCGAGCTGTTCGTCAACGCCGTCGACGCCGGCCCCGCCGGGATGCGGCTCGAGTGCCAGTACAACGCCGACCTGTTCGACGTCGCCACCATCCAGCGCTGGCTCGCCGCGTACGAGCGGCTGTTGCGCGGCGCGGTCACCGACGCCAAGCAACCGGTCGGCAAGCTGCCGGTCCTGACCGAGGAGGACCTGCGGCTACTCGCGTCCTGGAACAACACCGACACGCCGTACCCTCGCGCCACCCGGATCGAGGAGCTGTTCTTCGCCGCCGCGCGGCGCACCCCTGATCGCGTGGCGGTCCGCATCGGCGAAGAGGTGCAGACCTATCACGAGCTGGCGCGCAGCGCGGTCGCGGTCGCCAGCGCGCTCGGCAAGCTCGGCGTCAAGCCCGGCGACCGGATCGGCCTCATGACCGACCGCGATCGGCACCTGTTGCCGGCGCTGTTTGGCGTCCTCGCCGCGGGGGCAGCGTACGTGCCGCTCGACCCGCACTTCCCCGCCGAGCGGCTCGCCTTCATGCTCCGCGACGGCGGCATCGACCTGGTGGTGACCACCCGGGACGTGGCCGCGCGGGTGGGCGTGGCCACGCAGCGCAAGCTGTTCCTCGACGAGTTGCAGGCGCTCGACGGCAACGCCGAGCCGATCGCCTCCCACGACACGTCCGCGGAGATCGCGTACGTCATCTACACCTCCGGCTCCACCGGCACGCCCAAGGGGGTGTGCGTGCCCCACCGCAGCGTGGTGAACTTCCTGACCAGCATGGCGCGCTCGCCGGGGCTCGCGCCGACGGATCGCATCGCCGCGGTGACCACGCTGGCCTTCGACATCGCGGTGCTCGAGCTGCTCTTGCCGCTGGTGGTGGGCGCGGAGATCGCGCTGGCGTCGCGTGAGCAAGCCATCGACGGCGTCGCGCTGCGCGCGCTGCTCGAGGACTCGAGGGCCACGGTGATGCAGGCGACTCCCGCGACCTGGCGCCTGCTCTTGGCCGCGGGCTGGGAGGGCGGCGCGTCCTTCACCGCGCTGTGCGGCGGCGAGGCGCTCGACCGAGAGCTGGCGGCCGCGCTGCACCCCCGGGTCGGGGCGCTGTGGAACCTCTACGGCCCCACCGAGACCACGGTGTGGTCCACCGCGCAGCTCGTGAAGCACACCGATCGACCGATCGCGATCGGCGCGCCGATCGCCAACACCACGGTCCACGTGCTCGATCCGGATCTGCAGCCCGTCCCGGTCGGCGTGGTCGGGGAGCTGTTCATCGGCGGCGAAGGCGTGACCGTCGGCTACCTCGACCGGGCCGAGCTGACCGCCGAGCGGTTCATCCGGGACCCGTTCCGCATCTCGCCCGACGCCCGGCTCTACCGCACCGGAGATCTCGGGCGCTGGCGCGCGCTCGACGACGGCGGCGGCGCCTTGGAGTGCCTGGGCCGCACCGACTTCCAGGTCAAGGTCCGCGGCTATCGCATCGAGCTCGGAGAGATCGAGGTCGCGCTCGCGCGCCATCCGGCCATCGCCCAGGCGGTGGTGGTGACGCGAGAGGAGCGGCCGGGCGACGTCCGGCTGGTCGCCTACCTGGTGCCCAAGGCGGGCGACCTGCCCGGCGACGAGTCGTTGCGCGAGCACCTCGGCCGCTCGCTGCCCGACTACATGGTGCCGCAGCGCTTCGTCACCTTGTCGGCGCTGCCGCTGACCGGCAGCGGCAAGGTCGATCGCAAGGCGCTGCCGGCGCCGTCGGGCCCAGCCATCGCCGGGGAGGGCCCGGCGGTCGCGCCGCGCACCCCCACCGAGGAGCTGGTGGCGCGCGCCTACCAGGAGGCGCTGGCGCTGCCGCGCCTGTCCATCCATGACGACTTCTTCGCGCTCGGCGGCCACTCGCTCCTGGCGGCGCAGATGGGCGCTCGGCTGTCGCGCGAGCTTGGGCGCGCGGTGCCCATGCGCGCCGCCTTCGAGCACGCCACGGTGGCCAAGCTCGCGGCCTGGCTGGACGGCCAGCACCGCAGCGAGGCCATCGCGATGCCAAGCGTGCCGCGCCGCGCCGCCACCACGCCCGCGCCCCTGTCGCTGATGCAGCAGCGCGTGTGGTACCTCGACCAGCTCCAGCTTGGTCGCACCGTCTTCAACGTGCCGTCGGCCCACCGCCTGCGCGGCCCGCTCGACGTCGCCGCCCTGCAGCGCGCCTTCACCGAGATGGTGCGGCGCCAGGACGTCCTGCGCACCATCATCGGCACCGTCGGCGATGCCCCGGCGCAGCTCGTGCTGGAGCGCGTCGACACCGAGATCCCGTTCGAGGACTTCTCCGACCAGGGCTTCGAGGCCGCCCGGCCCGCGCTGCTGCGCCGCCTGGAGAGCGAGATCGCCTACCCGTTCGATCTGGCCCGGCCGCCGCTGTTTCGCACCCGGCTCTATCGCGTGGGGCCCGACGATCACGTGCTGTTCTTCATGACCCACCACGCCATCTGGGATGGCTGGTCGTTCGACTTGTTCTACGAGGAGATGTCGGACCTCTACGAGGCGTACCGCCTCGGCACCGAGCCGACGCGGCCGATGCCGCCGGTCACCTACGCCGACTTCTCGGCCTGGCACCGCGACTGGATCGCCGGGCCCGAGCTTGGCCGCCAGCTCGACATCTGGCGGCACAAGCTGGCCGGCGCGCCGGACGCGCTGGACCTGCCCGCGGACCTGCCGCGCCCGCCGACCATGTCCGGCAACGGCGGCACCGAGTGGATGTCGCTGCCCAGGCCGGTGACGGACGGCCTGCGCGCGGTCGGCCTGCGCGAGGGCGCCACGCTGTTCATGACCCTCCTGGGGGCCTTCACCGTGCTGCTGCACCAGCTCACCCGCCAGCGCGAGGTCATCGTCGGCACGCCGGTGCGCGGCCGCAACCTGCCCGAGCTCGAGAAGGTGATGGGCTTCTTCGTCAACGCCTTGCCGCTGCGCCTGCCGGTGGCTCCCGAGCAGAGCTTCCTCGAGCTCTTGCGCCGGGTGCGCAGCGAGACGGTGGAGGCGTTCGGCGCGCAGGACGTGCCGTTTGAACACCTGGTGCGCGTGCTCGAGGTGCGCCGCGACGAGAGCCGGTTCCCGATCTACCAGGCGTTCTTCTCGTACCAGGACGCGCGCCAGCGCCCGCCGCGCTGGGGCAACCTGCTTCACAACAACATCCCCGTGTTCCAGCCCTCGGCGGCGCAGGACGTGGCGCTGTGGTTCCTCGACAACGTCGACGGGGTGGTCGGCGGCCTCAACTTCAACACCGACATCCTCGAGCCGGCCACCGCGGCGCGGCTGGCGCGGCGATACCTGGCGCTGGTGACCGCCATCGCCGAGGACCCGACGCGCTCGGTGCAGAGCTTGCTCGCGATCACCGAGGACGAGCGCGCCACGCTCGCGCAGTGGAACCACACCGCCACGCAGCTTGCCGAGCCCGCCACCGCGCAGGCCCTGCTCGCGCCGCTTGGGAGCTTCGACGCCAAGGTGGCGGTGCGCTTCCACGGCGAGTCCATGACCTACGCCGAGCTGGCCGCGGCGCGCGACCGGGTGGCGCAGGCGCTCGCCGCGCGCGGCGCCGGACGCGGCGACATCGTCGCGCTGCTCTTTGGGCGCACGCCCACCATGCTGGCGGCGCTGCACGGCGCCATCGCCGCGGGCGTCACCTACCTGCCGCTCGATCCGGCCTTCCCGGCCGAGCGGCTGTCCTTCATGCTCGCGGACGCTGGCGCCAAGGTGGTGCTCACCGACGGCGCGTACCCCGAGCTCGGGGTGCCGGCCGAGCGCGTGCTGCGCGTCGACCAGTTCCTGGCGTCCGCGCCCGCGGCCACCGACGCCTTGCCCTTGCCCAGCGCCCAGCCCACGGACGCCGCGTACCTCATCTACACCTCCGGCTCCACCGGCAAGCCCAAGGGCGTGCTGGTGCCGCAGCTCGCGGTGGCGAACTTCCTGGCCAGCATGCGCCGGGAGCCGGGCCTTGGCGCCAGCGACCGGCTGCTCGCGGTGACCACGCTGTCGTTTGACATCGCGGTGCTCGAGCTGCTCTTGCCGCCGCTGTGCGGCGCGGAGCTCATCCTCGCAGATCGAGAGCAGGCCACCGACGGCACCGCGCTGCGCGGCCTGCTCGAGAGCCAGCGCGCCACCGCCATGCAGGCCACGCCGGCCACCTGGCGCATGTTGCTGGAGGCCGGCTGGCGCGGCGGCGCCTCATTCAAGGCGCTGTGCGGCGGCGAGGCGCTGCCTCAGGAGCTGGCGGAGGCGCTGCTTGACCGGGTGGGCGAGCTGTGGAACATGTACGGCCCCACCGAGACCACGGTGTGGTCCACCTGCGGGCGGGTCCAGGCCGGCCAAGGCACGATCACCATCGGTCGCCCCATCGCCAACACCGAGATCTGGATCGTCGATGACACGATGGCCCCCACGCCCATCGGCGTGCCCGGCGAGATCCTGATCGGCGGCCAGGGCGTGGCCCTGGGCTATCACGCGCGCCCCGAGCTGACCGCCGAGCGCTTCGTCCACGATCCGTTCTCGCAGCGCCCCGGCGCGCGGCTGTACCGCACCGGCGACGTCGGTCGCTGGCGCGCCGACGGCCAGCTCCAGCACCTGGGCCGCACCGACTTCCAGGTCAAGGTCCGCGGCTATCGCATCGAGCTTGGCGAGATCGAGGTCGCGCTGGCCCGCCACGGCCGCGTCGCGCAGGCCGCGGTGCTCGCGCGGCCCGGCCCCGGCGGCGAGCAGCGGCTGGTGGCGTACGTCGTCGGGCGCGAAGGCGCCGCCCCCACCTCCGCCGAGCTGCGAGAGCACCTCAAGGAGGCCCTGCCGGACTACATGGTGCCGGCGGTGTTCGTGGCGTTGCCGCAGCTCCCGCTCACCCCCAACGGCAAGCTCGATCGCCGCGCCCTGCCCGAGCCCACCGAGGTGCAGCCGGCCGGCGCGACCTCGTTCCACGCCCCGCAGACCGCGAGCGAGCAGCTCGTGGCGGCGGTGTGGCGCGAGCTGCTCGGGGTCGAGCGCATCGCCGCGCGCGACAACTTCCTCGATCTCGGCGGCCACTCCCTGCTGATCATGCAGGCCATCGCCAAGCTGGAGGCGCGGACCGGCAAGCGCATCTCGCCGCGCGCCTTCATCTTCCAGTCGCTGGAGCAGATCGCGCGCGAGTACGACAGCGTGACCCCGCCGCCGCCGCCGGGGCCGCCGGGGCCGCGAGGGGCCAAGGCCGCGGAGCCGCCCGCGCCCGCGTCGCGCCTGCGGCGCTGGCTGTCGGCGCTGACCAACGGGCCCAAATCTTGAGCGAGCAGCCGTCCGCGTGGGCGCGGCCGTGGGGCCCGGCCGCGCTGGCCGTGCTCGTGGCGTTCGCCGTGGGCACGCTGGCCCTTCGCCGCACCTCCACCATCACCGACGACTGGCAGGGCTGGCGCCAGGCCGACACCCAGGCCATGGCCAGGAGCCAGGCCTTCGAGGAGTTCTCGCCGTGGTCGCCGCGCATCGACTGGCGCGGCGACGGCGCGGGCTACGTCGAGGCCGAGATGCCGATCTACCCGGCGCTGCTAGCTCCGGCGCTGGCGCTCCTGGGCGACAGCGTGTGGCCCGGCCAGCTCCTGTCGCTCACGTGCGTGCTGGCTGCCGCCGCGTTGCTCTTCCGCGCCCTGGCGCTGCGCTTCGGCGGCGCGCCGGCCCTGGTCGCGCTGGTCGCCGTGCTCCTTGGCCAGGGCGCCATCGTCATCGCGCCCTCCATCCAGCCCGACACCCTGGCCTTCCTCGCGTTCACCGTCGCCTGGCTCGCCTTCCTGCGCTTCCTGGCGCACGGCCGATGGCGCGATCTGGCGCTGTGGGTGGGGGCCACCGCGATCGCCGGGCTGGTCAAGCCCACCACGCTCGAGCTTGGCCTGGCGCAAGGGCTCCTGGTGCTGCTCGCGCACCGGCACGCCCTGCGCCAGCTCCGCCTGTGGCTGGGCTGGCTGGTGGTGCTCGCCGCGGTCGCCGCGTACCTGTGGCACGCGCGCCAGCTCTATCTCACCCATGGCAACACCTTCGGCGTGCTCAGCGGCGGCGACAGCAAGCTGCCCGCGCTGTCCCGCCTGCTCGAGCCCCGGTCCTGGTTCGACCTGGGGCGCTACGCGGTGGCCTGGGGCGTGACCTGGCCTGGCCTCATCGCCGCGATCTTCCTGGTGGTGCGGCGCCGGCTCGACGCCGAGTCCGTCGCGCTGGGCGTGGCCGCCGCGGCGCTGTGCGTGCTGGCCTTCCGCTACACCTCTGGCCCGTTTGGCACCCACTATCATCTGCCGCACGCGGTGCTCGGCGCGCACCTGGTGGCTCGCGCCATCGCCGAGGCCAAGGCAGGATCCCGCGCCCTGGGCGCCGCGGCGATCGCGGTGGCCTGCGCCGCCGCGCTCTTTGGCGGTCTCCGCGCCGTGAAGTTCGTGCGCCGCCTGCCGCCGCAGCCTGAGACCGCGCTGGGCGAGGACCTGGTGCGCTTCGCCCCGCCGGGCACCTTGATCGCCGTGCGCGCCCGCGCCGAGAGCTACAACGTCGAGTGGCAGACGGTGAACAACTACGAGGACCCGCGCATCTTCTACCTGTCGCGGACCCGCGGCTGGGTGCTGCCCAACGATCTCAAGGGACCCAAGGGGCCCGCGCGCCTGGCGGAGCTGGCGGCCCGCGGCGCTCGCTTCTACGTCCACGTCCTGCAGTACGAGCCGGACGCCGACCTCCGCGACTACCTGGCCACCAGCGCGCAGCTCGTATCCAGCTCGCCGGCCGGGCTCATCTATGCGTTGCGCGTGAAGTAGTAGCCGCTGTAGGCATCGATGTCGCGCCCGCGCGTGAACGGGATCTCGCAGTGCTGCTCGCGGTTCTCCCAGTCGTCCACCAGCGAGTAGCCCAGCGAGGTCACGCTGCCCACCAGCTCGGCGCGGCTGTAGATGCGATAGGCATGGAACGCGCGCCCTGTCGACTGCACGGTGTAGAACGTCTCGCCGTCGTACACCGGCATCTTGTTGAGGATGAGGTGCCGCGGCAGCGGTCCGCTGCGCACCAGGATGGAGGGCAACGACTCCTCCACGTACTGCAGCGAGCCGGCCGCCAGGAACACATCGCAGCCGCGCGAATCGCCAAGATCGCTGGTGAAGGCCAGGCCTGGGCTGTCGCGCTCGGCCGCCAGCTCCGCGCCGACCTTGATGATGGCGGGCACGTCCTCCACCAGCCAGCGCAGGCCAGGCTTGTAGTCGAGGTACTTGCGCCAGCCGTGGTAGGAGACGCCCACGTGGCCGCCCAGATCGAACACGAACGACGCTGGCTTGGCATCCAGGATCTTCCGGAGCCAGAACAGCACAGCGTAGTCGCTCTGACAGGCCTTCTCCATTCGGTGCCGGTACATACCAGCGAGCTCCGCGTGGTCATACCCGAGACGTTCGCCGCCCGGGACCGACGCCTCCGCCTCGGCGAAGGTCGCGTAGACGCCGCGAAACCGGTTGGGCGGCCGCCGCGCGAAGCTGCGCGCATAGTCCGCCTCTAGCACCTGCCCCACCAGCGGCAGCCGCCAGGCGTTGTTCGAGATGCGCTTGCCAACATCGATGATTCCCACGTTTCACATTCTATCAGGCAGCGTAGAATCAGGGGCCATGAGCGGCCCGCGCATTCACGTCGATCCCTCCACGTTCGAGCCCTGGAGAATCCAGGCGCTCACCCACGACCTCGGCAGCCATCCTCTCTTGCAGCTCGATTCGCTCATCGAGCTGGGCAAGCGCCAGCAAGGCCGCAAGCTCGTCCGCACACACAACGCCGCCGCCACCGCTGGCACAAGCTTCGCCGACGCGCCCAACCTGCACCCCAACCGCAAGACCGCCGCCGAGATGCTGGCGGACATCGGCCAGGCCAATGCGTGGATGTCGCTGCTCAACGTACAAGCGGATCCGGTGTACCGCCGCTTCATCGATGAGATCCTGGACGAGCTACAGCCGATCATCGAGTCCAAGGACCCCGGCATGAGCTACCGCGCCGGCTGGATCTTCGTGACCTCGCCGGGCGCCGTCACCCCGTTTCATATCGATCACGAGCACAACTTCATCCTGCAGATCCGCGGCAAGAAGCGGCTCTACACCTGGGATCCGTTCGATCGCGAGGTGGTCAGTGAGCGCGCGCTCGAGCTGTTTCACGACGAGCACTCGCGCGAGCTCGTGACCTGGAAAGAGGCCCACCGCCAGCGCGCCAAGATCTTCGATCTGGTCCCCGGCATGGGCGGCTACATGCCCTCCACCGCCGGCCACATGGTGGAGAACGGCGATGAGCCCTCGATCACCATCAGCTTCACCTACTACACCGCCTCCACCCGCGACAACGAGATGCTCTATCGCGGCAACGCCGCCCTGCGCCGGCTCGGCCTCACCCCCAAGCCCATCGGACAATCCGCCTCACGTGACGCCCTGAAGACCGCCGTCCTCTCCGGCTACACCACCGTCATGAGCGCCGTGCGCAAGGTCCGCGGCCGCGGCGTCCGCGACAACACCGTGCCCTACGCCCCGGCGTGAGCGATTGCGCCCGCGCTTGCTGAGCGGCTGATTTGACACCGCATCGGTAACAAGCTCGACGGGCGGGGTCGTCGTAGGCTCGTGGGCTAGGCCGGATGGTTCGACGGACGCTACGACCGCTACGCTACGACCGACGCTGCGACGGGTGCTGCAGGTGGTCCGGCAAGGGGCGGCCGACGGAGAGCGGGTCGACGCCGGTCGCCTCCATCTCGGCGAGGACCCAGCGCTCGATGGCGCTGTGGCGGTCGAGGTCGTCCCAGCGGCCGCGCTGCGGGAGGCCGTCAGGATCGAGCGGGGGATCGGCGCGAGATGAGAGTGGCGAGGGAGGTGAGGGTGTGCGGGGGAACGCAGGCAGCAAGGATGCTGGCGATGCTGCGGCGAGTGGCGTGGCATGGGCGGAAGGTGCAGCGGCGGCAGGGGCCGCAGCTGCGTCGGCGCGGCGCTGGATGCGCGTGATGGTGGCAGCGGCGTCCCAGCTATCGACGCGCTCGCCCCGCCAGCGGCACTGGCCGGTGGTGGCTGTTAGCGGCAGGGCGGCGTTGGCGGCGCGCAGCGCAGGCCAGCCGAGCAGCGGCGGCGCGGGGCGCGGCGGCAGCGGGACGACGGCGCGGCCCTGCGGATCTTCGAAGGCGAGCGCGCCAGTGGCAGACTGCGTGATGCGATAGCCGCGCTCGTGGACGTAGGCGTGGTGGAGCGAGCAGAGCAGCGCGAGATTGTCGAGATTGGTCTCGCCGCCATCGGCCCAGTGCTGCAGGTGGTGGCCCTCGAGGAAGAGGCGGTGATCGCAGCCAGGGAAGCGGCAGGTGCGGTCGCGCAGTAGCAAGGCGCGTTTGAGGGCGGCGGGGAGGGTGCGGGTCTTGCGGCCGACGGAGAGCGGGGCTGCGTCGGTGACGGTAGCTGCGGCGACGGTGGCGACGACCAGGCCGCAGTCGCAGGCCAGGCGGCGAGTGGCTTGCGGAGAGAGCGCAAGATCGGTCTCGACGGTGAGGGCCACCGGCAGCGAGGCGCCGCGATCGGTGAAGGAGAGGGGCGCGGGGACGGTGGTTGGGGAGATGTCGGCGGTGGAGTCGGAGGTGCCGGTGGCTGAGTCGGTGGTCGCGGCGGACTGCTGCAGCAGCGCCACGGGCACGGTGACGATCAGCTCGACGGGAGAACGCTCGGCGCTACCGCCCCGTGCGTAGCTGTGGACCAGGGCCATCAGGCCATCGGCGCGGTTGTACGGGCGGCGCGCGGTGGTGGTCGTAGTGACGATGCTCCGCGTCTCCGCGGAAGCCCCCGTCGCTCGCTCGGCAGGTGCTGACGATTCCGCGGAAACGTCAGCAACCTCTGCGGAAGCCTCTGCCGGCTCGCGCGTGCAGTCCACCGCGGCTTGCTGCAGCACCTGAAGCAGCAGCGCGGCCTCGTCGGGGCGCAGGCAGGCCTTCACGCACACCATGCCAGCGGCCGTCGTCGTATGCGCCACGTAGCGCTCGCTGTCGTGTGGGCGCGCAGCTCGGCTGGCGGCGTCTGCGCCGAGCACGCCGACCTTGCGGCACACGGTCTCGAGCTGGCTGGCGGTGCAGTGCTGCGCGTAGCCCAGGAGCACCGCTTCGGTGGCGGCGGTGGCCACCCGAGTGATGGCGCGCGTGTTGGAATACGAGATCTTCCCGGCAGACAGTGCCTCTGATACCGAGGCAGGTGTGCAGTGCTCTGGCCACTCGAAGATGCTCGCGCGCAGTGCCAAGATCCCAGCCGACTCCGCCAGCTCAGCCAGTGGGCGCAGGTGCCAAAGCCCTGGCGGTACCAGCCGCCGGCCGCGTCGAACGTCCGCAGGTCGGCGAGCAGGCGATGCATGGCCGCGTCCAGGTGGACCGCTGCTCGGCGATGTGTTCGCCGAGCCGCGACTGGCGTGCCCAGGTGCCGCGGAAGCGCGGGTAGCGCGATTTTTCGTGGGGGACGCGGGTAGAAGGGGCATGTAGCGCGCGCAGAGGCCGCGGGGGAAGAGATCGCGGCGAGTTGGCGGCGCGGAGGGTGCGCTGTCGCGATATGTGTCAAGAAGAATGTTTGTATTTGATATGGATATTGGATAGTAGATCTTGATTTGGTGATCGCGTCTGGTGGGCGGACGCGCGCGAAGAAATCGCGGACCCCCCCGCGGAAACGTAGTGTGATCCAAGTCGCAGCGCGTTTCCGCGGAAGCTTCGGGGCTGTGGACGGTGTCGGGCTATGGACAACCGCGCCCGTCGAGCCTGGGCATGCGAGATGCGCGTACGCCGCGCGCTTGACCACAGCCCTTGGAGAGGCGCAGGAGGGCCAGGTGCAGCAGGCGTGCCTGGGAGGGCGGCGCGCCTCTCCACACCGCCGCACAGCCCCTGCTGTTTTCAGAACCCTGAGTTTTTTTTCTTGTACCAGAACCCAGAACGCAGAGCGGATCGCCAGGGGAGTTCAAGGGTGAGCGCGTGGGAGGTGGGGCAGCCCAGCACGGTGGGTGGGTCCATCACGGTAGGGAGGTCCATCACGGTGGTGGGGCTAGCGGACCTCAAAATGCGTGGCGCCAACCGATCGGCATTGGTCTTGGACCCGCCCGCGCCACCGTCCACAGGCACGCGGGTTCCGCGGAAACGCGCTGCGACTTGGATCACCCCCACGTTTCCGCGGAGGTTTCCGCGACACCTCGGGATCCGTGCCTGGCCGTCGACCCGCGCCTGACAGCCTCAGCGGCCCATGACTGGCGGCGCGCCGCGAAGCGGTCCACACTGCTGCATGGTCGATCTGCCAGCTCCTGTTGCTCGCTACCTCGCCGCGTACAATGCGATAGACGTCGATGCCATGCTGGCGACGATGGCGGATGACATCATCTTCGATCACGTGTCCAACGCCACCGAGTCGGTGCGCACCGAGGGCAAGGAGTCGCTGGAGCAGCTCGCGCGACAGACCGCCAGCCTGATGAGCGCGCGCACCCAGACCGTCCGCCAGGCGGTGTGCCAGGAGCAAGGGGAGCTGACGCGCTGTGCCCTCCTCGTCGACTACGAGGCCGTGGTGGCCATGGACCTGCCCGATGGCCTGGAGCGGGGCCAGGTGCTACGCCTGCGCGGGGCCTCGTTCTTCGAGCTGCGCGGCGACCTCATCACCCGCATCACCGACCTGAGCTAGCGCCTCGCCCGGGCTACCGCTCGTGCCAGCCTGGGTCGAGCCATTGCTTCCCTGGGTGGTGAACGACCTTGTGCTTCTTGTGTGGACCAGGCGCTTTCTTGCCGCCCTCATTCAACCACTTGTTGAAGTCTTTGAACGCTTCTTGGGCAGCCTTCCACACCTCCACGCCGATCTCGACCTGGCTGCCGCCTAGCCCGGAGACGATCGCTCCACCACCAGGCTGCTCGGGCAGCGAGTCGTGATGGTCATGTCCAGGTATCCATCGAATGTCGAAGTCGCTGTCGGCCTTGCTCGTAGTACCGATCTTTCGTTTCTCCGGATCGGGCGGTGATGAGTCCGCATGCGCCCGCGCTCGGATCAGCAAGTCACAGACGATCTTGGCGAGGTACTCGGCATGGCTCTCGCCACCGAGCTCGACCTCGACATTCGACGTCGTTGCGACCTCCTCTTCGGATACGACTTCGACGGTCCCAAGGCAGCTCTCGAGGCTCTCTTCGTCGCTCACACCGACCCTTCGAAGAATGGCTCGCAGATAGGGGAGATCCTCATTTGTTAACTGATACTGCACGGGTTCCTTCTTGCGCTCGCCAGGCGCACGGTTAGCTACGGCTGGCCGCGGTTGGCTGCCGACGATACCGCACCCGTCAACGGCCAGAGGTGCCGGGTGTCCACCCGCTTGACGAGCAGCAGCGTGGCGCGCTACAGCGCGGCGATGAGAGCCAGCGGTTGCGTGTTGGTCATGGGCCTGATCTTGGGGGGGCTCGCCTGTGGGCGAGCTGCCAGCGGACAGGGCACAAACCCGCTGGCGCGGCTGCCAGCCGGCGCTGACCTGGTGTTCGTGGTGGACCTGCCCGCGATGCAGCGATGGATGGACAGCTCCGCCCTCTTCGAGAGCTCGGCTTCCACCAGGCCTGCCTTCACGGCCTGGGGAAAGTGCCTGCTCTCGGAGGGAGCGGCGAAGAAGCGCCTCGCGGCGAGCGTCGATGTCAGCGGAGAAGACCTCGTGATCCGCTTCGTCGTCGAGGGGAGCTCGCTCGATGAGGTCGAGCGCTGCGGCCAGGCCGCGGGGCTCAAGGCCGCGATGTCCGCGGATCGCAAGGCGCTGGAGCTGACCATCAGCGATCCCGGGGCCCCCACAGTGACCCAGCTATATCTGGCGGTGCCAGGCGGCGTGTTCTGCAGGATGGCCTCGGCCGGCGGCAGCGAGCTTGGCGAGAACACCAGCGTTCGTGCTGATCTCGAGCGGGACCTGGCAGCCCTGGCCCAGAGCAGCGCCGCCACCGATCCGCGCCTCGCCGCGCTGTCGCGCAAGGTGGGCGCAAGCCAACCGCTGTGGTTCGTGGGCCACGCGGGAGACCTGACCACCAAGCTCGCCGCCTTCGGTGGCAGCGCGGCGCTGGAGCGCGGCCTGGCGCTGCACCTGGTGACCGTGTTCGAGAGCGCCAGCACCGCCGAGGCGAGGCTCGCGGAGCTACAAGAGCTCCGGCGCCGTGTGCTGGAGTCCTTGCCGTCCTCGATGTCAGAGCTGACCCGCGCCCTGCGCGACGCGACGATCGAGCGCGCAGCCGAAGACCTCCGGCTGCGCGTCGCCCTTGATACGCCCCAGCTTCAGCGCGCCGTCAAGGAGCTGCGCGACGCCGCCAGCGCCGAGCAAGCCACCCGCCCCGCCGCGGTCCCCGAGCGCGTCACGACGGAGCAGATCGCCTCCATGATCAACGCCATGAAGGCCTGCGCCGATCAGTCGACGCTGCCCAAGGACATGTACGCCTGCGGCTGCCAGCAAGACCTGGCGATGTCTCCCACGTTCAAGCCCGCCGATGCCAAGGCGCACTGCGCGGAGTACGTGCGCCTCACCCTCGCCCAGGCCAAGCTCAGCGAGGAGGAGCAACGACGAGCCCCGGTGGTACGCGCCTCTCCAGAGTTGCAGGCCGTGGACTCGATGCTGCTGTTCTCGTTCACCTCGCCTTGTCTCATCGAAGCCATCAAGAAGCGCTCGACGGAGCACGGGATGGCCTGCGTCTGCCTGGCCCGCGAGCTGGCCAACCGCATGGCGATGATCCCGAAGGTCCGCACCAACGAAGAGGTCGGCGCCGCCGTGATGCAGGTGGCCGAGGAGATCGCTGGCGGCAACCTCTGCCCCATCCCGAGTCCATGACCAAGCGGTAGCGGCTCCTGGCGCCGCGCCTACTGCCACACCACCGGCACCTGCCTGTCCACCGAGTAGGCGAAGGTGGCGGCGTGAAAGCCAGTGCCGCTGAGCTTGCCCTCCAGCTCACGGGTGAGCGTGAGCGTGCCGGCCCCCGCGCTCAGCGAGCGCGCGTCCAGGGTGATGAGGCCGCTGTCGGCCTGCGGCTCGCCGCGCACCATGCCGTTTGGCGCGGTGGCCAAGACGCGCACGCGCGGAGCGCCCGCGGCCACGAAGCTTATCGGCAAGGCGGCAGAGCGCGGCACCAGCTCCTGCGCGACCGGCGACGTGATCACCGGGCGCGGCGGCGCGGTCACCACCACGGTGGTGCTCACGCCCTCGCGCAGGTGCGAGACCTCGTACTGACCGCCCGCGGCGACCTGCGGCACGCGCGCGGCGTAGCCCAGGCCGTTCCAGGATAGCTGCACGCCATTGCAGGCGGCGGTGGCGCCGCCGGCAAGCTCCACCAGCGTGCCGCTCTCGGTGAACTGCACCACCAGCGGCAGCTTGCCATCCGCCGTGACGTCCGAGTCCACGATGGTGATCTTCACCTCGAGCGCCACCGCGGGAGCCTCCGAGCTGGTCACGCACCCGGCCAGCGCCAGGCAAGCGAGCGCCGCCCACGCGCTCGCTTGGAGCAGCCGGCGCTGCCAGCTCCTTCCGCGCCGCCCGCGACATCCGTCCGCGCCGCGCCCGTCCGCGCCGCCCGCTCCGCCCGCCGCCAGACCAAGCGGCCTCCCGACCGTTTCTCGACGCTCGTTGCATGGTCGCCTCCGAGGTTTACGTCACTGTACCACCGTCCTTGGCCACGCAACCGGTGGCCCGCGACGTGGCCAAGGTCACGTCCTGCGGGCCTTGACGCGCCGGCTCACCGCCCGGCCGCATCCCGGGACAGCGCCTGGGCTTGCTCGGCCAAGGTCACGGCCTGGTAGTCGCGGCCCACGCGCGCGAAGATCTCGTCGAGAGCTTCGAGCTTCTGCTCCAAGGTCAGGCGCAGATCCGGCTGCCTGGCCACCAGCTCGGCTGGTAGCTCGTCGAGCTGCGCGTCCGCGAAGTCCAGGCCATGCAGCTCGAGGTTGAAGAAGGCATCCGCGGCCACTGCGTCGAGCAGCGCGGCCCGCAAGCGGCGCGGCGCGAGCAAGAGCGAGGTGCCGATCACCGGCAAGCGCAGGCGCGGCGTGACCGCGATCGGCAGCTCCCACAGCGGCCCGGCCCCTCGCGCCCACGGCCGCGATACGTCGAGGCGATAGGGCTGGCGCGGCGCAGTCAGCGCGCGTGGCTCGGTCAAGACCGCGCCGCTGCGCCGGCCGAGCGCGCGCTGCGTGGCCATCGCCGCGGCCTTGAGCACATAGTACGGCGGCGCCGGAAACACGGAGGAGTCGTAGCGATAGCCAAGCTCCTGCAGCACCAGCGCCAGCGACGGCGACAGGTCGTATCCCGGGCTGCGAAAGCCGGCCACCGCGCCACCTTGGAGCCAGCGCAGCACGCCGTCACCGCGGACCAGCTCCTCGCGCTGCTGCGCAGGCGGCAAGCGCGCGAGGTCGTACGGGTGCGTGTACGAGTGATTGCCCAGCTCATGGCCGGCTTGCGCCAGCGAGCGCAGCGCCGACGCAAAGCCGGCGCGCTGCCGCGGCGAGCCTGCCCGCGGCTCGGCGGCGGGATCCTCGGAATCCTCGCGGCCGTCGACGTCCGCGCCCACCACGAACCAGGTGGCCACCAGCTCGTGACGGGCCAAGAGCGCCACCGCCCTGGGCAAGGCGCGCTCCAGCACCACCCCCGCGAGCCCGGCCGGCGCTGATGGGCCCAGGCCGTGGATGCGGTAGTAGCAATCGAGGCTGTCCAGATCGATGGAGATCGCGCAGCGCCGAGGCGCGCCGACTGATGTCGGTGATGCCGGCGACGCCGGCGACGTCGCCGACCTCCCTGCCCCCGCCGACCGGCCGCTCATCGCTTGTCCGCGCTGGCACCACCGAGCCGGATCACATACGTGAGCTTGCCCAGCCCAAACAGCACGCGCGGCACCCGCCGCACCAGGTTGATGGCGGGCGGACGCTTCTCCTCGAGCTGCACCGGGATCTCGATCAGCGCCAGCCCGTGGCGGGCGCACCGGATCACCAGCTCGCTGGCGAACAGATCACGCTCGACCACGCACTGCCGCACCACCGGCAAGACCGCCTCACGGCGAAACGCCTTGAGGCCGTGGGTGTCGGTGCCGCGAAAGTCCAGCGCCAGGCGAAGCAGCGTGCTCATGGTCCGCGTGGCCACGCGTCGCACCAGCGGCCGGCGATCCTGCGCGCCGACCATCGCCTTGCTGCCCACCACGAACTCGCAGTCGCCGTGGCGCAAGAGCTCCAGGGCGCGGCGGTGAAAGTCGAGGTCGCACAGATCGACCTCCTCGCAGATGACGTAGGTGCCGCGCGCGCGCTCGATGCCGTGGCGGAGCGCCTTGCCGTAGTTGGGCTCATCCAGCGAGAAGCTGGTGACCTCTGGAATCTCCATGGCCAGATGCAGCGCCAGCTCCGCGGTGCGATCGGTGGAGCCGTTCTCGGCGAGGATGATCTCCAGCACCAGGTCGGGCTCACGGAGCGCGGCGCGGACCTCCGCCCAGCCCTCCAGCAACGACGTCACCGCCTCGCGCAAGATCCCGGCCTCGTTGTAGACCGGGATCACGATCGAGATGTCCGGAACTGGCGCGCTCATGCGGCCTGCGAGTCTTAGCACACCGGGGCGCCAGGCCGCGCGCCCCGCGCCCGCGGCAAGTCAGCGCCGCTGGCCCTTCCCTCGGCTCAGCTCCGGCTCAGCTCGGCTCAGCTCCGGCTCATCGCCAGGAGCGGACGGCTCGGCGGCCCGCCCGGGCCCGCGCCGCCAGCGCCGCTCGCGCCGCCAGCGCCACTCGCGCCGCCGCCGCCGACCGACCCCGGGCCGCTCCTCTGGCGAGGCTCGTCCTGGGCAGCCGCCGGCAACGCGCCAGCGTCCAGGGCGAAGGCATCCGTCTGCCCGGGCTGCATCGCCAGCACGTAGTCGCGCACGCCTCGCTGCGCGGCCTCCTCGAGGAGGATCCGCAGCGGCTCACCGAGCCGCTCGTAGGACAGCGCGAACGCGCCGTGATGAATGGGCACGAGCGCCCGCGCGGCCAGATCCTTGAAGGCGGCCAGCGCATCGAGCGGCGACATGTGACGCCGCCGGAACGAGCGCGGCCAGAACCCGCCGATGGGCAGAAGCGCGATGTCGGGCGCGTAGGCCTGCCCCACCTCGGCGAAGCCGCGGTGATAGGCGGAGTCGGCGCAGAAAAACAGCGACGGACCAAGCCCGCGCAGCAGGTACGCGAGCCCGGTCGCCAGCTCGTCCTTGCCGTGTACGAGCGGAAACGTGGTGATGGAGAGCCCGCCGAGCTCGTAGTCCGCGCCCGGCCGCAGCTCCACCACGCGCGAAAAGCCCATCGGCGACACCACCGCGGCGGCGCCCGGCGGCACCACCACCGTGGCGCGGCGCGGCAGGGCGCGCAGGGTCGCCGGGTGCAGATGATCCAGGTGCCGGTGGCTTATCAGCACCAGATCAACCTCGGAGAACGCCGCCGCCGACAGGCCCGGCGCCACCGCGCGCCGCACCCCGCCTACCCAGTTGCCCAGCATGGGATCGAGCGCCACGGTCAGGCCGCGATAGCGCAAGAGCACCGAGGCGTGGCCGACGAACGTGATCGCCACCTCGCCCTGACGCGCCGGGGTCAGCGCATCCGAGGTCACCGGCAGGGGCCGGCGGAACCAGCGCGCCAGCCAGTGCAGGAGCAAGCTGCGGTGCCGACGAACACGCAGGCCGCGGTGCTGCTGCTCCAGCTCTTGCTCGAGCGCTGCCGCGGCGGCGCGGTCGCCGCGCGGCGCGGCGAGCTCGACGTTGGCCCCAGCCGCTGGCCCCACCTCCGGCCACACCTCGGGCCCCACCGCCGGCCGCGCCTCGCCGACGGCGGTCGCCGGGTGCGCGCCATGCCCCGCACCGCGCGTGTCAGCCGCGCGCGTCGAGTCGCCCGTCCGTGTTGGGTCGTCGGCCCGGGCGTCTTCGACGCCGCGGTGCATCCGGCCCGCCAGAGTCGAAACCGCATCCATCGAGCCACTGTCGCCAAGGCACGGCGCCGCGGCAAGTTTCCGGCAGGAGGCGACACGGCGCCGCCCCTATTGAAGCGCGGCGCGCCGTCCACTAGGGTCGTACCTCCTTGCGGCGATTCCTCGCAATCTTCGTGGCTTGGCCGACGTGGCTGGCGCAACCATGGCGCGCGGTCGCGCTCGCAGGCTGCCTGTCGCTGGCGCTGCTCTTGCCAGGGCTCGGCGAGCCCGGGCTGTGGGAGCCGCAGGAGCTGGCCAAGGCCGACGCCGCGCTGGCGCGAGTGGAGGCGGCCAGCGCCGCCGAGCGGCTCGCCCAGGCGTCTCAGCCTTTGCCACCGACGACGACACCCAGACGACCTGACGCCGCGTGTCTGCGTCAGGTGCCACCTGACGCCGTGGCCCGCAGCCTGACCGACCGCGCGCTCGCCTGGGTGGTGCGGCGGGGCGACGCCGACGAGCGCGGCCTGCGCTTGCCGATGGTGGTGCTCGGCGTGCTCACGGTGCTGGCCAGCGCGGGCCTGGCGGCGCGGCTCTCGGGCGCGCGCGCCGCGTTGTTGTGTGCGCTGATCTTGCTCTCGTTCCCGCTGTTGACGCTGCAGGCGCGCCAGCTCACGTCGGAGCTGGGCACCGCCGCCGGCGCAGCGCTCATCCTCTACGGCCTGGTGTCGCTGCGCCCGGTGGGCGCCAGCTTGTGGCGCGCCTCGCGCCGCGGCGCGCGGAGAACGACGGCCACCGGCGTCCTGCACCTGGCCGACGACGCGCTCAGCCTCGCCGCGCTGGCGCTGGGGCTCACCTTGGGCTTCACCTCCGGCGGAGGGTTGCTCGGCGTGGTGGTGCCCCTCGGCGCGTTCGCCGCGGCCACCTCGGCGGGCGCTGCGGGGCTCGCCCTGATCGGCCGGTTCACGCGCCGCTTCGTCGGCCCCGTGGTCGGCCGCGTCGTCGGCCGCATGGGCGGCCGCGTGGGCGGCCGGTTCCTCGGACGTCTCGCCGGCGGCGGGCGCTTGGCGGCGCCGCAGGGCGGCGCCCACCGGGACTGGCTGGGGGATCGCAACGCCTCGTGGCTTGGCATCAAGAGCCTGGCGGCGACGCTGGCAGCGCTGGGGCTCTTCGCGGTGCTCGTCGATCAGGCCTACGATCTGGGTCCGCTGCAGCCTGGCACGCGCCAGATCTTGGGCCGCAGCATCCTCGCCACCGGCTGCTATGGCCCATGGCTCGGCGGGATCTGGCAGAGCCACGACGACCTGCGCGTCTTCTACGACAGCAGCGTCGAGACGATCGCCTTTGGCACCTTCCCGTGGGGCCTGGCTGCGCCGATGGCGCTGGCCTGGCTCCTGGCCCGCGGCGGTGCCCAGCGGCGCCTGGGTGCCGCGCTGTGCCTGGCCTGGGCGGCGGCGGCGTGGATCGCCACCGAGGCGTTTGCGCGCAAGGTCGGCTTCACCCTCTACGCGGGGTTCCCGGCGCTCGCGCTCGCGGTGGCGCTCTGGCTCGACGCGGCGCTGGAGCAACAGCGCGGTGATCCGGATCGCGGCGCCGGCGCCGACCACGCCCCCCCGACGCCGCACACGCATACGCATACGCAGACGCAAGCGCTGCTGTTCCCCTCCTTGCTGGCGCTGTTCTTCGTGCTCGCGGCGCTGACCCTGGGCAAGGATCTGCAGACCTTCCCGGACCGGCTGGCCTCGCTGCTCGTGGGCGACGACGCCGTCAAGTACCCGGCGGCCGCGCGCTGGCTGTGGATCCCGCCGCGGGTGTGGGTGCTGCTCCTTGGGCTCTGCATCGCGCTGGCCACCGCCGTGTGGCTGTGGCGCGGCCCCGCCCGCCTCGCGCACGCCGCCGCGCGCCCGGGGAGCCGGCCGCTCGCGGTGGCGCTGGCCGCGACCGCTGCCCTCGCGGCGTTCTGGGCGCAGGTCTGGCACCCCGAGCTGTCGCGCCTCTTGTCCTCCAAGGGCGTGTTCGCCACCTACCACGCCCTGCGTCGGCCCGGCGACCGCTTGGTGGTCCAGGGCAACCTCGGCAACGCGCCCCGGTACTACGCGCGGGGACCGCACCAGAGCGTGACCTCACGGGAAGAAGTGCTGGCCGCGCTGGCCGCGCCGACGCGGACCTTCGTGCTCGCGCCGGCCTCCGAGCTGTGCTTCCTCCATCGCACCGCCAAGGCCGGCTCCATGGTCGTGCTCGACAACGACAACCCTCGCACCTTGCTGCTGTCCAACCGGGCGCAGGGCGCAAGCGATCGCAACCCGCTCCTGCGCTCGCTGTTTCCCGGCGAGCCGCCGGGCATTCGCCAGCGCCCGACGTCGCGCATCGTGTTCGACGATCGCATCGAGCTCTTGGGATGGAACGTCCCCGCGGAGCTGCCCTCTAGCCAGCCCTTCGAGGTCACGCTGTACTACAAGATCCTGGCGCCAGTTGGCGGCACCTGGCGCGTGTTCCAGCACTATGACCGGCCCGGCGGTCGCTTCCTTGGCGATCACGTGCCCATCGCCGGCAGGTGCCCAACCTCCGACTGGCAAGCGGGCGACTACATCGCCGATCGCCACGTGGTGGACCCGGGCGCTGGCGCCGCCGGAACCTACGAGCTGTGGACGGGCTTTTTCACCGGTTCGGCGCCGAGCTGGCAGAACATGCCGGTGACCCAGGCGCCTGCGGACGCAAGAGATCCCGAACACCGGGTCAAGGTGGCCACGGTGAAGATACGCTAAACCGTCGCGGTTCGCTGCCAGGACAGCGCAGCGCACAGGGAGCCACCGCGGCAGCAACTTCTCACGCCCGGCGACCTTCGATTGACGGGCGGTGTTCCATCCGCTATGACGCGAACGATGGCCAAGGCAAAGGGCGCCGCGACGCAACGCCGAGCACGCGCCGTGCGCGGCACCGCGGCGAGCTCGTCCGATGCGCCAGCTCCGCGAAGTCGCCAGCTCGTGGCCATCGAGGTGGACTACAGCAGCGAGGACAACTACCTGTTCTCGTATCTGTCTGACAGCTCTACCACCGGGATCTTCGTTCGCACCCTGACGCCAGAGCCGCTGGGCACCGCGCTCAGCGTGCGGCTGGTCTCGCCGTTGCCAGCGCCTGCACGCGGCGGCGAGCGCCGCGCTCTCGTCCCGTGCGAGCTCGAGGTCGAAGGCGAGGTCATCTGGGTCAACGCCTACCGGCCCAGCGCGCGTGACAACCTCCATCCCGGCATGGGGATCCGCCTGGTCGCGCTGGACAAGGTCACGCGAGCGCGCTTGCTCGCGCTGGTCGGCCGCTTCGCCGTGCTGAGCTGACGCTTCGCCAGCCTCTTGGTCGCGGGGCCGCGCACTTCCTGCGCCCCGACGCCTGAGCATCAGACTGCAGGCGACCTGTAGCTGACCTGCCGCACAGAAAGCGGGCACCACGGACGCCGCTTGTGCAGCATCCTGCTAGGTTTGCATCATGCCGATCCTGTGCGGTTCTGATTTGTCCCCTGGCAGCGCCGATGCGCTGGCCGCGGCGATCGCGCTCGCCGAGCGGCGGGGAGACAAAGAGCTCATCCTCGTACACATCGCCGAGGCGGGCGACCAAGCCCCGGTGATGAACGACGCGCAAAAGACGCTGTCCGAGCAGAGCGATGAGTTCGTGGCCCGCGTGCCGGTGCGCATCGAGGTGCGCGCTGGCGCCACCGCGGAGACCCTGGCCGACCTGGCCATCGCAGAGGGCGCGGACCTCATCGTGGTCGGCGCCGGTCCGCGCGCCGCTGGCCGGCTGGGCTCGTTCGCCGGCCACCTGGTGGAGGTCACGGCGGTGCCGGTGTTGCTGGTCCGCGATCCCGGCCCGTGGGTGGAGTTTGGTCGCGGCGAGCGCGCGGTCAAGGTCCTCGTCGGCGTGGATGACTCCGCCACTGGCGACGTGGCGCTGCACTGGCTCAAGGCGATGCGCCAGATCGGGCCGGTGGACGTCACCCTGGGCGCCGTTTACTACCCGGATGAGGCGTGCCACAAGTACGGGCTCAAGCTGCAGTCTCACGTGGAGCGAGATCCAGAGGTCGAGGAGCTGCTCACGCGAGATCTGCTGCACCGCTTCGAGCCCGCGGTGGGCGCAGGCGAGGTGGAGGCCCGCATGCGCCTGGGCCTTGGGCGGATCGGCGATCACCTGATCGAGCTGGCCCAGGACACCGGCGTGGACGCGATCGTCGTGGGCACGCGGCAGCGCACCGGCCTGGGCAAGCTCGGCTCGGTGTCCTCGGTGGTGGTCGCCAACGCGCCGCAGTCGGTGATCTGCATCCCGCCCGAGGCGCAGGTCCCCATCCAGACCACGCCCCGCATCCGGCGCGTCCTGGTGGCCACCGACCTCACGCCGTTTGCCAACCGCGCGGTGCCCTATGCGTTCTCCATCGCGCAGGGCGGCGAAGTTCACCTGCTCCACGTGATGAGCCACGAGGATGACACCTCGCCGCAAGAGCTACACGCTCGCCTCCTGGCCATGCGGCCAACTGGCGTGGCCACCGCGCTGCACGCACATGTCGAGCGCAGCGACGACACCGCCGAGCGGATCGGGCAGATCTCCAGCCGGCTTGGCGTCGACATCATCTGTATCGCCTCGCACAATCGCAGCGGGCTCGGCCGCGCGCTGCTCGGCTCGGTCGCAGATCGGCTGTTGCGCGAGACCCGCATCCCGGTCCTGATCCTTCGCCCTGCGCCGTAGCGTCTTCGCTCGGCAGCGCCGCCGCCCAGCAGCGTCCTCGCCCGGCAGCGCCGTCGCTCGGCAGCGCCCTCGCCCGTTGCCAACGTGCCGGTTCAGGTCAGCTCCACCAGCTTCTCGTTGGTGTCCACCGACTCGCCTGCCTGACGGAACAGCCGGCTGACCGTGCCCCCACGCTCGGCCAAGAGCTCGTTCTCCATCTTCATCGCCTCCAGCACCACCACCGGCTTCCCAGGCGCGAC
>JADJJK010000063.1 GCA_016706545.1 Myxococcales bacterium | reverse complement strand
CCGTGGCCAACGCGTTCCTGCGCATCGGCGCGGATGACTCGGTGACGGTGGTGCTCGCGCACTCGGAGATGGGGCAAGGCATCTGGACGGGCCTCGCCATGCTCATCGCCGAAGAGCTGGAGTGCGATTGGGCCAAGGTGCGCTGCGAGCACGCGCCCGCGGCCCCGGTGTACGGCCACCCCTTCTTCGGCATGCAGATGACCGGCGGCTCCTCGACGACGTTCGGCGAGATGGATCGCTACCGCCAGGTCGGCGCGGTGGCCAAGGACATGCTGCTGCGCGCGGCGGCGGCGCGCTGGAAGACGACGCCCGGCAAGCTGCGCGTCGAGCGCGGCGTGATCTCGCTGGGCAAGCAGACCGTGACCTTTGGCGCGCTGGCGACCGCGGCCATGGCGCTGCCGCCGCCCAAGACGGTGACGCTCAAGGAGCCCAAGGACTGGAAGATCATCGGCACCGCGGTCAAGCGCCTGGACACGCCGGAGAAGATCACCGGCAAGGCGCAGTTTGGCATGGACGTGCAGTTCCCCGGGCTGCACGTGGCCATGCTGGCCCGGCCGCCCGCGTTCGGCGCCACCCTGCGCACCTTCGATCCAGCGTCGGCGATGGCGGTCGCTGGGGTGGTGAAGGTGGTGAGCGCGGGCAACTGGGTGGCGGTGATCGCCAAGCACACCTGGGCGGCCAAGCTAGGGCGCGACGCGCTCAAGGTGGAGTGGGCCTTGCCCGAGCGCGGGATGTCCACCTCGACGTTCAGCACAGAGCTGCACGCGCTGGTCAAGAAGCCCGGGCAGATCGCCGAGAGCGCAGGCGAGGTCGCGGCCAAGCTGGCCGGCGCGCCCAAGCGGCTCGAGGCCGAGTATGAGGTGCCCTATCTGGCGCACGCGCCGATGGAGCCGCTCAACTGCACGGTCAAGATCGACGGCGACAAGTGCGAGATCTGGACCGGCACCCAGTTTCAGACCGGCGACCGCATGGCGGCGGCCACGGTGCTGGGGGTGCCCCCCGACAACGTCACCATCCACACGCCGTTTCTGGGCGGCGGCTTTGGTCGTCGCGCCAACCCGGCCTCGGACTTCGTGATCGAGGCGGTCTCGGTGGCCAAGGCGGCGGGCCTGCCCGTGAAGGGTGGTGTGGACCCGCGAGGACGACACCCGCGGCGGCTACTACCGCCCCGCGTACGTTCACCGCGTCGTCGTCGGCGTCGACGGCCAGGGCCGGCCGATGGCGTGGGATCACGTGATCGCCGGCCAGTCCATCATCGCCAAGACGCCGTTCGCGGCGTTCCTCATCAAGGACGGCGTGGATGAGACCTCCGTCGAAGGCGTCAAGGACTCGCCGTACCTGCACGGTGTGGCCGACCGCCGGGTGTCGCTGCACAGCCCGGAGTCGGACGTGCCGGTGCTGTGGTGGCGCTCGGTGGGCAACACGCACACCGCGTTCGTGATGGAGAGCATGATCGACGAGCTCGCCCACGCCGCCGGCGCAGATGGCCTGGCCTACCGGCTGGCGCTCCTTGGGGAGACGTCTCGGCACGGCGCGGCGCTGCGGCTGGCCGCCGAGAAGGCGGGCTGGGGCAAGCCGCTGCCCGCCGGGCACGCGCTGGGCCTGGCGGTCCACGAGTCCTTCGGATCCATCGTCGCGCAGGTCGCGCAGGTGTCGGTCGAGAGCGGGCGCATCCGCGTCCATCAGGTCACCTGCGCCGTCGACTGTGGGACGCCGGTCAACCCGCTGGGCATCGAGGCCCAGGTGCAAAGCTCGATCGCGTTTGCCTTGACCGCCGCGCTGCACGGCAAGCTGACCCTGCAAGATGGCAAGGTGGTGGAGAGTAACTTCCACGACTACCGGCTCCTGCGCATGTTCGAGATGCCCAAGGTGGCCGTGCATCTCATCAAGAGCGGCGCGCGCATGGGCGGCATCGGCGAGCCCGCGGTGCCGCCGGTGGCGCCCGCGGTGGCCAACGCCTTGTTCGCGCTGACCAAGCAGCGGCTGCGCGCGCTGCCGCTCACGCTGGAGAACGCCTCGTGAAGAGCCAACGATTCGCTTTCAGATCTCATGCTCCCCTGATGCTGGGCTGCTGCTTGGTCGCGGCAGCTACCGCGGTAGCTGCGTGCGGCGGCAAGGGGCGCGGGCTCCTCCGAGCCGAGCGCGGCCAGCCCGGGCCTGGTGGCCTGGGAGGCGGTCCGCGCGGTGCTGCAACACCCGCGTTGCCAGAACTGCCATCCGCAGGGCGACGCGCCGCTGCAGGGCGACGACAGCCGGCCCCACGGTCAGAACGTGCTGCGCGGCCCCACCGGCCGCGGCATGGTCGGGATGGAGTGCGTCACCTGCCACGGCCCAGGGAACCTGCCCGCCAGCTACGGCGAGCATGTGCCCCCGGGCATCGCCAGCGGCTGGCGCATGCCCACGCCCGAGCACAAGCTGGTCTTCGCCAACATGGCGTCGGCGGCGCTGTGCGCGCAGCTCAAGGATCCCGCGCAGAACGGCGGCATGGACTCGGCCGCGCTGCGCCACCACCTGGAGGACCCGCTGGTGACCTGGGGCTGGGCCCCGGGCGTTGGCCGGACGCCGATCCCCACGCCGCGCGAGTCCTTCCTGGGCGCCTGGGAGACCTGGGCTTCCCAGGGCGCGCCCTGTCCTGTGGCTGCGCCCTGAGTCGAGAGGCGGCGGCTGCGGCCGCCATCGTCGTGGCCGTCGCTAGAACGCGCCGCGGCGTCAGGTCAGGTCGCCCGCGAGCGGCTCGGCCGTCGGGTTGCGAGCGTGGATCGTGGCGCCGTCGCGCACGTAGGTGGAGCCCATGATCGACTTGGCGATGCGCTTGCCGTCGGCGGCCAGCTCCGCCAGGCCGGCATACGAGTGCGCCGGCGACAGCGAGATCGCGGCGATCGACACCGTCATGATGGGGAACCGGCGCATCACGCCGAAGCGGTCCTTGGTCTCGATGTGGCCGCGCGCCCGATCGACGCGGTCGTAGTACAGCGGGATCACCTCGTCGAAGCTGCGGCAGATGCCGCAGCACATCGAGTCGGCGCGATCTGGGGTGGTGATGAAGACGAAGTCATCGCCCGCGATGTGGCCCACGAAGTCCGCGCCGCCCTCGCGCGCCACCGCGGCGCGGATCACGTCGCCGGTCTGCCGGATCACGGCGTTGGCCTTGGCGTAGCCGTAGTAGTCGTTGAACGCCTTGAGGTTGTCGAGGTCGAGGTAGCAGATGACGGCGGCCTCGCGCTGCTCGATGCGCCGCTCGATCTCGCCCTGGATGGCGTCCACGCCGGGCAGGCCGGTGGTGGGCGAGGCGCCAAGCTCCCGGGCCTGCCGGTCCAGCGCCTTGCCCACGCGCGCCACCAGCTCGGCGCTGTCGAACGGCTTGACGATGTAGTCTTCGGCGCCAGCGCGGAACGCGCGCACCTTGTCCGCGGTGTCGCCGCGCGCGGAGAGGAAGATGATGGGCGCCATGCCGATGGCCGGGCTGCCGCGCAGCATCTCGGCGGCGCGGTAGCCGTCCGCGCCGGGCATCATCACGTCCAGGAGCACCAGGTTGGGGCGAGAGCGCTGCGCTTCGCTCAGCGCGGCGTTGGCGGAGGCGGAGTCACAGACCTGGTAGCCGGAGACCTCCAGCACCTCGCGGCAGATGGCGCGGATGGAGGCGTCGTCATCCACCACCAGCACACACGGCTTCTCGCGCCGCCCGGACTCGATCACGCGCAGGCACGCGTCGCGGAACTGGGCTGGCGGCACCGGCAGCTCGAGGAGATCGTCGGCGCCGATGTCGAGCAGCTCGGTGCGCAGGCTGGAGCTGCCGATGGCGAGCACCGCCATCTTCTGGGTGTCCGGGTCGTGGTTGAAGATGGACAGGAGGGCGCGGGCGTGCGGCATCGCCGCCGCCACCACCGCCAGCGCCGGCCGCTCTTGCCGCGCCAGCGCCATGGCGGCGTCGACGTCGGTCGCGACCACCACCTTGTCGCCCACCGACATCAGCATGCCCTTTAGCAGCAGCGCGCGGCGGGCGTCGTCGTCCACCACCATCACCACCGAGCCCTCTCCCAGCGCGCGGCGGCGGGGCGGAGCCTCCGTCGAGGGCGCGGGCGCTGCCACCTGATCCTGCGCGGGCAACGTGAACACGAACTTGGTGCAGCGCGGATCAGACTCCACCCAGATCCGTCCGCCGTGCGCCTCGATGATGGTGCGCGAGATTGACAGCCCCAGCGCGGTGCCGCCGATGCGGCGGCCGGAGGCCGAGAACGGCTCGAACAGGCGCTCGTGCTCGTCGGGCGGGATCGGGTTGCCGAGGTTCGCGACCGAGACGCCGACCGCGTCGCCCATGAGCGGGGGACCGAACACCTCGATGTCGATGACCGAGCCGGAGGGCGCGAAGCGGATCGCGTTGACCAGCAGGTTGCCCAGCACCTGGGACAGCCGCTCGGCGTCGCCCAGCAGGCTGATGTTGGTGGCGCTGGAGGTCATGGACAGCGAGATGCTGCGCGCGGCGGCCGAGTCCCGATATCGATCGATGACGTCCGCGGTCAGGCGATCCAGGTACACCGGCGACGCGGTCAGCGAGATGGTGCCCGCCTGGGCTCTGGCCAGGTCGAGGAGCTGGTCGACGATCTGGTTGAGGCGGGTGGCAGCCTGCCGCGCCATCTCCACGTAGCGGTGCTGGCGCTCGCTGAACGGTCCGGCGTAACCCGACAGCACGATGTCCAGCGCGCCGGCGATGGAGGTCAGGGGCGTGCGCAGCTCGTGCGACATCAGCCGGGCGAAGTCCGCTCGCCGGCTGCTGCTGTCGCGGATGCCCTCGATGTCGCGCAGCACGACGGTGGCGCCGATGGGTTGGCCTTGCTCGGTCAGCGGCGTCACCACCGAGTGCAGCGTGCGGTCACCGATGCGGATCTCCTCGCGCACGGGCTGCACGCTGCCGCTGCCCGCCAGCTCGAACGGGTAGAAGCCGACGACCTCTTTGAGGTACCGCGTGGTGACCTCGACGTCGGGCTCGATGCCGAGGATCCGGCGCGCCGCGGCGTTGATGACGACCTCACCCGTGCGGCTATCAGCGAACAGAAAGCCATCGTCCATGGCCTCGATTGCTGCGTACAAGCGCTCGGGTTCGATGGTCATCCGCAAAACGAGCATACCGCATTCGCGCGCCGATCCGGCGACCTGGGCGCATTGTCGCCGCAGGCCACGGCGAGCGCGCCGAGGCCGCGGTGGAAAACGTGGTAGCGTGGGGCGCGTCATGGCTCGCGGCGCCGTCGCGCTCCTCGCGGTGTGCAGCGTGGCGGTCGCCAGCCACGCCGCGGCGCAGCCCACGGGTGGCTTTGACCTGTCGCCGCCAGCTCGCCCGAGGTCCTCGCTGGTGCCGTCGTACCTGTGGGATGACGGCGCGCTGGTGTTCGTCTGGGGCGCCCTGGCGGCCCGCGAGGGCGTCGATCGCTGGGTGTCGCCGCCGTCCTCGCCGGTGGGGTTCTCGGCCGAGGAGGGCGGGCGTCAGGCGGCGTCGTGGGAGCTGCCTGGGTACGTGGTCACCGCCAGCGGCGGGGTGCTGGGCGCCGCCATGCTGCTGGGGCGAGCGCCTGCGCGCTGGGATCACCTCAAAGGTCTGGCGCAGACCCTGTCCACCGGCGCCTTGCTCACCATCGGCCTCAAGGTGGCGTTTGGCCGGCGCCGACCTGATCAGGGGGCCGATCCCGACGCGGGCTTTGGCGGGGGCAGCCGTTCGTTTCCGTCGGGGCATGCCACGCAGGCCTTCGAGATCGCCACGTACGCCGCGCTGCTGGTGCGGCAGCGGGCGGCCGGTGGAGGAGCAGCCTGGCGATGGTCTGCGTACGCCGGTCTCTACGGCGCCGCTGCGCTGGTGGCCGCCGAGCGGGTGGTGCATGACCGGCATCACGTGACCGACGTCCTGGCGGGCGCCGCCCTCGGCACGGCGACCGCCGCGGTGTTCTTCGTGGCGGCCGAGCGCCGGGCCACCCGCCGGGCCGCGCGCGGCGCGGCGCGCTCGTTTCTGCTGACGCCGGCGCTTGGCCAGCGCGAGCTGGGCCTGCAGGCGCAGTGGCGGTACTGAGCCGCGCGAACCGCGAGCGCCCGCGAGGAGCGGCAACGCAGTGATCGGCGATGCCTCCGCTCGTCCGGTGTGGTCAGAATCACCCGGTGGGAGCGCTAGTTCCCTTGACCGCGTTCCTTGTCAGACTCCGCGATGGCGAAGAACGTCGTGGCGTCGAGAAACTGCGGTGTATAGGAGCCGCCGGACGCCACCAGCTTGCCGTGGTACGTGCGCAGGTGGTTGCGCGAGCCGCGCGCGAGGTTGTCGTAGGTGATGGCGACGTCTTCATGCGTCACCTGGTCCTGCGCGAGCTGGAGGTCGCGCAGGTCTAGCTCTTCGATCTCCACGCCCACCGTCAGCGCGGCCAGGCGAGACTCCAGGCCGCGGGCCACGAGCTGGTCGTGCAGCCGCTGCAGGGCGGGATCCGTGAACTCACCCTGGGCCTTGCCCGCCGCCGGGTCGGGCAGGAGGTAGCGGGTCAGCAGCACGCCGACAGCGTCGAAGTGCCGCTGCTCGCTCTCTTTGATATTGGCGAAGCTCGGGTCGCTGGCGTCGAGCGCGGCGTAGACATCCCGCGCGAGCTTTTCTTCTTCGCGCAGGAAGGCGAGCCCTTGTTTCTCTTCGGCGCTCAGCTCGGATGCGTCGGGGGCTGCGGAGCCTTGGTCGCTGGCGCCACAGGCGGCGATCCCCAGCGCGGCCAAGAGCAGCCCTGCGGAACGAAGGAGCGTGGCTTGCGTCATCATGGCGAGAGTTCCTTTCCGGGTTTCAAGCTAGGCTAGTGGTGGTGGTCAGGGTGGCCTGGCGAAGCGGCCTGGCCCAGGTGGTGGACGAGCAGCACGAGGTCTGCGGTGGCGTCTGGCTCCACCGCGTGCGGCACGCCGGCGGCCAGCACCACGGCGTGCGTCGGATCGAGGCGGAGGCGCTCTGTCCCGGCGACCACGGTGCCCGCGCCGTGCAGCGCGACGATCGTGACCGGCACCGCCGACTGGTGCGTTGGCAGCACGGTGCCCTGGCGCAGCACGATGGTGGCCAGCTTCAAGGCCGGCTCATCCACCAGCACCTGCACCTGTCGCGGGGGGCCCGCGCTCGCCGCGGGCGGCAGCTCCACCAGGCGCTGGGCCGCGCCCGTTGGCAGCGGCAGCTGCGGCAGCGGAGCTGGAGGCGCGGTGCTGGCGGCGGCGGCGGGCGAGGTCGCGGCGGTTTGGGCCGCGGGCGAGGCGGAGGCGCAAGCGGCGAGCGCGGCGAGCGACAGGGCGGGGAGGACGAGCGAGGCGTGCATGGCGGTTCCTTTCAACGAGACGCGGTGGCGCCCGGGCAGGGCGCGAGCAAGGCAAGGAGCGTGGCGCGGACGGCGGCTGACTCGGCGGTCCGCTGCCGGGGGCCAGCGGCGGAGAGCGCCAGCATCTGGACGGTGCCCATGACGATCGGCGCCAGGGTCTCGGCCGAGAGGTCGGCGCGCACCTGGCCGGCGGCCTGGCCATCGCGCAGGCACGCCACCAGGAAGCTGCGCGTGCGCTGCACGCACGCCGCCAGCTTCGCCGAGCTGCCTTGCGGCAGCGCCAGGACGAACTGCTCCGAGAGCACGAGCCGAAGGATGCCGAGCTGCTGGCCCACCGCCGTGCTGCGGGCCACCACGAAGCGCTCCAGGCGCGTAAGCGGCGGCAGAGCTTCGGCGGGGTAGGTCTCCTCGACCACCGCTTCGACCCGCGCGACCACCGCGGCCAAGAGGTCGTCGAGCGATGCGAAGTGGCGAAAGATCGCGCCGGAGGACAGCCCCACGCGGTCCGCGAGGTTGCGCGTGGTCAGCGCGGCGATGCCCTCGCTGGCGATGATGTGCAGGGCCGCGTCGACCAGCTCGCCCTGCCGCACCTCGGAGGATCTGCGAAGCTCTCCCATGCATAAGAGAGTAAGTGCTTACTTCTGTCTGTCAAGGCGCGGCGGCGATCTATCGCGCGCCGTGACGACGCGGCGCCGGTCGTCGTCGACCTTCGGCTTGCCCCCAGCAGGCCTCTCGAACGCCACCCTGACCGCGACGTCAGGGCCGCGCGCAGGGGCGACGACTTTCTGTGGCGGCGCCCTGCGCGGGTGGGACGCGCTCGAGACGCGAGGGCGTCGAAACTCTTGGGATCGCCGGCCGCTGCGGCGCTGCGCCCGTGGTGGCGCGCTTCATGCAGCGAGGTGCGCCATATGTCCTCCCTTAGCTCCACGACACCTCTCTTGCTTCGATGGCCTCTTTGCGCGGCGGCGGGCCTGTTGTCTCTGATCAGCGTGATGTCATGCGTCCCCTATGACGATGCCGACGAGCCCGTCGATCCCGGTCCTCGTCATTTGAATCGTGAGTTCCAGCTCTCCAACCTGCCCGGCGCGCTGGTGGCTGTCGTGGTGTCCGAGAACGACGAGTTCCCAGCTCGGGGAGCCAGCCTGCACGTGAGGATTGGCTACCGGGGCGCTAGCCCACAGGGGCTTGGCGAGGGCACGGAGCGCTACTGTCCCAGGCTCGCTGGGCTTGCCCTTGGGTTTGACGGGCGACCTTTTGATTTCCCGGGTAAGGGCGGGTGGCTCGCGCCCTCTCCAGGAATCAAGGAGTATATGTGCGTCCAGCCATCGGCCCTGCTCGACTTCCCGGGGCCCGTTCGCAAGAGCGGCATCGACCTCGTGATCTCTGATCCCTCGGTGGCCTTGACCGTGCCGCTGGGCGATTCGTTGCTGGCGCGCAGCGCTTCCCTGCAGAACCCGCCCGCGTCAGCGTATCGACAGGGCGACATCATCACCGTGCAGTGGTCGCCGGCGACCGACGTCGCCTCGCAACTCCCGACGGTCGCCTTCGAGGACGCCAGCGGGGGCATCGCCGAAGTGATGGTGGGTGCCGCGGTGACGCGGGGCGCCGGCACGCTGTCTTTTCCGGTGTCGGCCAAGACCGCCAACCTCGGGGCCGGCCGCTTGCGCGTGACGCTCGGCAGCGATCTGCGCTTGTGCGAGGGGCGGTGTCAGTTCCACGTAGTCCACCACCTCACCTTGCCCGTGACGATCCAGACTCCGCGCTAGCGCGCCCGGCGCCGGACGGCAGGGTGCTATGGTGCGCGACCTCATGACCCGCCCTTGGCAGACGCTGGCGACCGTGGCGACCGACGAAGGGCCGCTGGAGCTGCGGCGCCGCGGCGAGCGAGACTTCCTCATCGTGATCGCCGGCCGCGTGCTGATGACCAGCGCCGCGCACCGCTCGGAGGTGGCGCTGGCCCAGCTCGCGGCGGCGCGGCTCGTGGGCCGGCCGCAGCCGCGCGTGCTCGTCGGTGGCCTGGGCATGGGCTACACGCTGCGCGCCGCGCTCGACGCCTTCGCACCTGACGCGAGGATCACCGTCGCCGAGCTGACGCCAGCGGTGGTGGAGTGGGGCAAGGGCCCGCTGGCGGTGCTCACCAGCGGCGCCGCCACCGATGCGCGGGTCGAGGTGGTGGTGGCGGACGTGGCGCGCGTGATCGCGGCGGCCAGCGCGGAGCCGAGCGCCGCCTACGACGCGATCTTGCTCGACCTCTACGAGGGGCCCAACGCGGCGACGCAGCGCAAGGATGACCCGTTCTATGGCGCCGCCGCGCTGGGCAGGAGCCACGCCGCGCTGCGGCCGGGCGGCGTGCTGGCGGTGTGGTCAGAGGATCCGGACGCGGCGTTCGCGCGCCGCTTCGCCAGCGCCGGGTTCGCGGTCACCACGCAGCGCCCAAATCAGGGCGGGCGCACGCACGTCATCTATCTGGGCGTCCGCAGGTAGCCCTTTTGCCCAGGCGCTCGCCGGGCGCTGGTCCTGGCGCTCGCCCTGAGGCTGGCCTGGCGCTCGCCCTGGGGCAGGTTCCCAGTGACAGCCCCCGCAGGTAGGCTGCCGGGGTGCAGCTCATTGTGGCCGAGAAGCCGTCGGTGGCGCGCGACCTGGCGCGCGTCCTGGGGGTGCGCCCGAGCGGACAGCACGCCTTCGAGGGCGAGCGCTGGGTCATCACCTGGTGCGTGGGCCACCTGGTGGAGCTGGAGGAGCCAGCGGCGTACGACGCGCGCTGGAAGGCCTGGCGGCTCGACAGCCTGCCGATCTTGCCGGCGGAGTTTCGCCTGCGCGCGGCCTCGCACGCCGCGCCGCAGCTTCGGGCGGTGACCCGGCTGCTGCGTGAGCGGCGCTTCACCGGCGTGGTCAACGCCTGCGACGCCGGGCGTGAGGGCGAGCTGATCTTTCGCTACGTCCAGCGCTTCGCCGGCGGCAGCCCGCCGGTGCGGCGGCTGTGGATCTCGTCCTTGACCGAAGAGGCGATCCGCAAGGGGTTCGCCGCGCTGCGGCCGGCCGGCGACTTCGACGCGCTGGGCGACGCGGCGCGCTGCCGCTCCGAGGCTGACTGGCTGGTGGGCATGAACGCGACGCGGGCGATCACCGCGCGCGCGCGGGACGCAGGCGATGGCTCGCTGTACTCCGTCGGCCGGGTGCAGACGCCCACCTTGGCCATGCTGGTGGCGCGGGAGCATGAGATCACGGCGTTCGTGCCGAGCCCGTACTGGGAGGTGCGCGCGGACCTGGTCACCGCCGACGGCCACCGCTTCGCGGCGAACTGGCGGTACGGCGGCGCGGCGCGCCTGGCGCGGGCGGACCTGGCGCAGGCGGTGGCGGCGCGAGCGCAGGCGCACGGCGGCGCGGGCGCGGCGCACGGTCCGAGGGTGGAGCGGCTGCGCGCGCGCACGGTGAAGGAGCCACCGCCGCAGCTCTTTGATCTGACCTCGCTGCAGCGCACCGCCAACAAGCGCTTTGGCTTCTCCGCGGCGCACACGCTGGAGGTGGCGCAGGCACTCTACGAGCGCGCCAAGCTCCTGACCTACCCGCGGACGGACTCTCGTCACCTGTCCAGCGACGTGGCGCGCGAGCTGCCGGAGCTGTTCCGGGCGCTGTCCGGCGCGCCGGACTACGCCGCGTTCGCGGACGAGCTCCTGGCCTGCCCGCCGCGACCCGGCCGGCGCGTGGTCGATGACGGCAAGGTCTCCGATCACCACGCCATCATCCCCACCGCCAAGGTCTCGGCGGCGGCCGTGGCGGCGCTGGGGCGGGACGAGCGTCGCCTCTTCGATCTGGTGGCGCGGCGCTTCTTGGGCGTGTTCTTTGCGGACGCGGAGTTCGCGGTCACCGAGGCGTGGATCGCGGTGGGCGAGGCCGCCGCGGAGAAGCGGCGCGTCGCGGTGCTTCACGCCGCGGCAGCGCCAGGTGCAGAGCTCGGCGAGTCTGCGTCTTCGTCTGCGTCTGGCTCTGCGTCCGGTCGCGCCGCGCCGGCCGCGTCGCCGGTGGACGTGTTGCCGCCGCCGCCGGACGTGTTCGTCGCGCGGGGCCGGGTGCGCGTCGTCGATGGCTGGCAAGCGGTGGCGGGCATCGAGCCGCGTGACCTTGGGCGGCAGGAGCGCCGCGGCCGGGACGACGATGCCATCGAAGACGGCGACGGGGGGCGCGGCCTGTTGCCGGCGCTCGTCGAGGGACAGCGGCTCTCCGGCACCTTCGGCGCGGTGGCCAAGACCACCACGCCGCCGCCGCGCTACACCGAGGCCACGTTGCTCGGCGCCATGGAGGCGGCGGGCAAGTCGATGGACGACGAGGAGCTGCGCCAGGCGATGAAGGACTGCGGGCTGGGCCCCTGCCACGCGCGCCGCCGTGATCGAGACGCTGCTGCGGCGGGAGTATCTGGTGCGGACCGGGCCGCACCTCCTGCCCACCGCGATGGGCCTTGGGCTCATCGCGGCGCTGCCGGTGGCGAGCCTCGCGTCCCCTGAGCTCACGGGCGGCTGGGAAGCCAGGCTGTCGCGCATCGCCCGCGGGCAGGAGTCGCGCGCTGCCTTCATGGCAGACATCGCCAGCTACGTGGCCTCCATGGTGGACGCGATCCGCGCGGCCGCGCCGCCCGCGGTGGATCCGGCCGCGCGCGCGGCGGGCTCGTTCTCGCGCGGGCGCCCAGGCGGTCGCGCCGGCAAGCGCCGCCGCGGCCAGGTCGCGACGAAGCAGCGCGCGTCAGGCGCGGCTCGCACGCGGCCCCGCAAGGCGGCCGCCGGCCGGAAGGCGCGCGCGCCGCGTTCGCGGCCGGCGAGCGTCGTCGGGGCCAGCGGCGGCTCGACCGCGGCGCCGGGCAAGCGGCGTCGCGGCGCCGTGGCGGCGGCTGTGGCGCCGGCGGTGGCGGTGGCCGCGGGCTCGGGGGCAGCCGCGCCGGCGCGGCGCGCCCGCGCGTCCGCGGGGGCACGTCGGCCCGCGCGCTCGTCGGTGGAGGCGCCGGCCCGCGTGTCCGCGGCGTCCGCGGCGTCTGCGGCGTCCGCGCTCAGCGCGCTCCGCGGCTCGCGCTCGACCGCGCCAGCGCCCGGCGCGGCGGGGTCGCGGCTCGTGCATGTGCCGCCCAGCGCGGCCACCGCGCGATCTCCGGAGGCCGAGGCGCTCGCCAGCGCGGCGGCCGAGGCTGCGCTGGCGCGGCCGGTGGCGCGCGCGGCGCAGGAGGCGCGGGGGCCTGCGCGGCCGGCGCGGGGGCCTGCGCGGCTGGCGCAGAGCGCGGAGACGGCACGGGCGGAGCGCGGAGACGGCGCGGGCGGCGGAGACGGCGCAGCCGGCGCGGAGCGCGGGCTCAGTCGAGGGCCCGGTCGCGGGATCGGTCGTGGCTCCCGCGCCGGGGCGCCCCGGGCCTGCTCGGGGTGGGCGCGCGTCGGCCGGCGTGGACGTGTCGTCGCTCGGTTGTCCGCGCTGTGGACAAGGCACCCTGATGTCCGGGCAGCGCGGCTGGGGCTGTTCCCGCTGGCGACAAGGCTGCGCCTTCGTCGTGTGGTACGACACCGGCGGGCGCCGCCTGAGCCCGGCGCAGCTACGCGATCTGATCCAGCGCGGCAAGACGCGCAAGGCCCCGTTCATCGACGCCGCTGGCCAGCGCATCGAGGCCCGCTTGACCCTGCGCCCCGGCGCGCACGGTGTGGAGGTCCTGCTGGAGTCTGCCTGAGCTAGTGCGAGCGAGCAGCGGGCTATTGCTGCTAGCGCGAGGTGGGCGGATGTTTCGACGGACGTTACGACCGGCGCTGCGAGGGGCGCCGCGACGGGTGCTGCAGGTGGTCCGGCAAGGGGCGGCCGACGGAGAGCGGGTCGACGCCGGTAGCCTCCATCTCCGCGAGGACCCAGCGCTCGATGGCGCCGTGGCGGTCGAGGTCGTCCCACCGGCCGCGCAGGGGGAGTCCGTCGGGGTCGAGTGGGGCATCGGCGACCGATGAGAGCGATGGGAGTGACGAGAGTGGTGAGGGTGGCGAGGGTGTGCGGGGGGATGAGGGCGGCGGGGATGCTGCTGATGCGGTAATGGGTGGCGCGGCGGGGGCGGAGGTTGCGGGGGCGGCTGCGGCGTCGGCGCGGCGCTGGATGCGCGCGATGGTGGCGGCGGCGTCCCAGCTATCGACGCGCTCGCCGCGCCAGCGGCAGTGGCCGGTGGTTGCGGTCAGCGGCAGGGCGGCGTTGGCGGCGTTGGCGGCGTTGGCGGCATGGATCGCCGGCCAGCCGAGCAGCGGCGGCGCCGGGCGCGGCGGCAGCGGGACGACGGCGCGGCCCTGCGGATCTTCGAAGGCGAGCGCGCCAGCGGCGGACTGCGTGATGCGATAGCCGCGCTCGTGGACGTAGGCGTGGTGGAGCGAGCAGAGCAGCGCGAGGTTGGGCAGGCTGGTCTCGCCGCCGTCGGCCCAGTGCTGCAGGTGGTGGCCCTCGAGGAACAGGCGGTGGTCGCAGCCGGGGAAGCGGCAGGTGCGGTCGCGCAGCAGCAAGGCGCGCTTGAGGGCGGCGGGGATAGTGCGGGTCTTGCGGCCGACAGAGAGCGGGGTTGCGTCGGTGACGGTAGCTGCGGCGACGGTGGCGACGACCAGGCCGCAGTCGCAGGCCAGGCGGCGGGTGGTCTGCGGAGAGAGTGCAAGGTCGGACTCGACGGTGAGGGCCACCGGCAGCGAGGCGCCACGGTCGGTGAAAGTGGCGGGGGCGATGGATACATCGGTGGTGGCGGAGATGTCGGCGGTGGAGTCGGAGGTGCCGGTGGCTGAGTCGGTAGTCGCGGCGGACTGCTGCAGCAGCGCCACGGGCACGGTGACGATCAGCTCGACGGGCGAGCGCTCGGCGCGACTGCCCCGTGCGTAGGACTGGACCAGGGCCATCAGGCCATCGGCGCGGTTGTACGGGCGGCGTGCGGTGGTGGTGGTGGAAGAGCCGCGCCTCCGCGGAAACGTCAGCCGATCGCTCGGCAGGTGCTGGCGCTTCCGCGGAAACGTCAGCAACCTCCGCCGAGGCGCCCGTCGCTCGCTCGGCAGGTGCGGACGTCTCCTCGGAAGCCGCCGACGTTTCCGCGGAAGCCGCCGCCGGCTCGCGCGTGCAGTCCACCGCCGCTTGCTGCAGTACTTGAAGCAGCAGCGCGGCCTCGTCGGGGCGCAGGCACGCCTTGACGCACACCATGCCAGAGGCCGTCGTCGTGTGCGCCACGTAGCGCTCGCTGTCGTGCGGGCGCGCGGCTCGGCTGGCGGCGTCGGCACCGAGCACACCGACCTTGCGGCACACGGTCTCGAGCTGGCTGGCGGTGCAGTGCTGCGCATAGCCCAACAGCACCGATTCGGTGGCAGCTGTGGCGACGCGCGTGATGGCGCGAGTCTTGGAATACGAGATCTGCCCGGCAGACAGTGCCTCTGATACGAGCGGCAAGGTGTGCAGTGCTCTGGCCACTCGCAGGTGTTCGCGCGCGGTGCCGAGGTCCCAGCCGACGCGCCAGCTCAGCCAGTGCGCGCAGGTGCCAAAGCCTTGGCGGTGCCAGCCGCCGGCCGCGTCGAACGTCCGCAGGTCCGCGAGCAGGCGATGCATGGCGGCGTCCAGGTGGACCGCTTGCTCGGCGATGTGTTCGCCGAGGGCTTGAACTTCCTCGACGGAGAGAGGCTCGCTCATGAGGCTTTGTAGCACGGCGTTTTTCGGCGCCGGACTTGGCGCCTGGCGTGCCCCAGGTGCCGCGGAAGCGCGGGCCGCGCGATTTTTCGTGGGGTGCGCGGGGAGATGAGGGATTTGGCGCTCGCAGAGGCCGCGGGTGAAGAGATCGCGGCGGGTTGACGGCGACGCGGGTGGCCGGGCGCGGGAGGTGTCAAGGGGAATGTTGATGTTGAGATTGATACTGGATAGCAGATCTGGAGTTGGCGAATGTGTCCGGCAGGCGGACGCGAGCGAGCGGAGATCGAAGCCGAGATCGAGATCGCGGAAACCTCCGCGGAGACGTGGTGTGATCCAGGTCGCAGCGCGTCTCCGCGGAGGCCCCGGGGCTGTGGACGGTGTCGGGCTATGGACAACCGCGCTCGTCGAGCCCGGGCAGGCGCGATGCGCGTACGCGGCGCGGTTGACCACAGCCCTTGGAGAGGCGCAGGAGGCCAGGTGCAGCCGGCGTGCCTGGGAGGGCGGCGCGCCTCTCCACACCGCCGCACAGCCCCTGCTGGTTTCAGAACCCAGATTTTTTTTGTTTTGTACCAGAACCCAGAACCCGGAACGGATCGCTAGTTGAGCGACAAGGGTGAGCGCGTGGGGGGTGGGTAGGCCCGGCACGGTGGTTCGGGTCAAGCACAGTGGTTCGGGCCTGGCACGGTGGTCGGATCACGCACCGTGGTTCGGGCCTGGCACGGTGGTCGGATCACGCACCGCGGTTTGGGTCTGGCACGGTGGTCGGGTCACACCTGGTGGGGCAGGCTCGTCGGCGGCGGTCTGCGTGCATGATGTGTAGGATCCTGAGAGCGCGAGCTAGCGCCAGCGCTCATGATCACTGCGGCCTGATGGACCGCCTCGTCGCGGCGCCTTGCGCTCGGCGCGGCAGCGCAGTGATCGGCGATGCATCCGCTCGTCTGGTGTGGTCAGAATCACCCGGTCGGAGCGCTAGGTCGCGCGGCGGAAGGTGCGCTCCAGCGCGGCGTAGATGCCGCCGGCGGCGACCAGCTCGTCGTGGGTGCCGCGCTCCACGACCTTGCCGCGGTTGACGACGACGATCTGATCGGAGTGGCGGATGGTGGTGAGGCGATGCGCGATGACCAGGGTGGTCCGGCCCTGCATCAAGGCGGCGACCCCGCGCTCGATGAGCTCCTCGGCCTCTGGATCGACATGGGCGGTCGCCTCGTCGAGCACAAGGATCTCGGGGTTGCGCACCATGGCGCGCGCGAACGCGATGAGCTGGCGCTCACCGGCGGAGAAGTTGGTGCCGCGCTCCGCGACCAGCTCGTCTAGCCCCTTGTCGAGCGTGGTGCCGCGGCGCTCCAGCGCGCGGTCAAGCCCGACCCGCCGCGCGGCCTCCAGCAAGGTCTCGCGGGGCACGTCGAGCCCCAGCGAGATGTTCTCGGCGAGCGTGCCGCCGAACATCATGACGTCCTGGGACACCACGGTGACCCGGCGCCGCAGCTCCTCGAGCGGCAGGCTGCGGATGTCGACACCGGCCAGCTCGATCTTCCCTCCGTCATGGTCATAGAGGCGGGTGAGCAGCTTTATCAGCGTGGACTTGCCCGAGCCGGTGGCGCCGACCACCGCCACCGTGGTGCCCGCCGCCATGTCGAGGTCGATGCCGCGCAAGACCGGCTCTTTGCCGTAGCTGAAGTGGACGCCGGCGAAGCGAACCGCCGGGACCGCCGCCGAGGCCGCGGCTGCCGCTGGCTTCGACGCGGGCTCGCTGGCCGCCGCCGAGGCCGCGACCGCCGCTGGCTTCGACGCGGGCTCGGCAGCCGCGGTCGCCTGGTCCTGCGGGCGGACCGCGCCGTCGAACTCGCAGGTGTCCAGGAGCTGGGTGATCCGCTCGGTGGCCGCCATGGCGCCCTGCATGACCGCGTACTTGGCAGACAGGTCGCGCACCGGGATGAAGAACTTGTTGATGTACTCGATGAACACGGCGACCAGGCCCACGGTGGCGATGGCGCTGGTCTCCACGCCGCGCGCGGACGCCCACCAGGCGATGGCGGCGACGGCGAGGATGCCGATGGCCTCGACCAGCGCGTACATGGCGGCGTCGGCGCGGATCGACTCGAGATAGGCGTCGCGGTGGCCCGCGTTGATCTCGTCGTACTCGCGGCCGGCGAGCTGGGCGCGGCCAAGGAGCTGGATCACGCGCATGCCCTGCAGGTGCTCCTGGGCAAACGCGTTCATGGCGGCCAGCCGCACGCGGATCTCGCGGAAGCTGTGGCGCATGGCCCGGCGCGCGTAGTTCACCAGCACCAGGAGCAGCGGGAACGTGGCGAAGGTCATGAGCGTCATCGTCACGTCGAGCGACAGCATGATCGCGATGATCGCGACCATGCGGATCACGTCGGCGAACAGGGTGACCACGCCGGAGGCGAACATCTCGTTGATGCTCTCGATGTCGTTGGTCATGCGGGTCATCAAGCGGCCCACCGGGATCCGGTCGAAGAAGGCCGCGCGCTGCGACATCACGTGGCGGTAGATGGCCAGGCGCAGCCCGTGCATGGAGCGCTGGCCCAGGAGCTGCAGCGCCCACTGCTCGAAGTACGAGGAGCCCGATTGCAGGAGCACCAGGGCCACGTAGCCCAGCGCGATGAGCTCGAGCCCGGCTGGCTTGCCGACGGCGATGTGGTCCACGATCGCGAGCTTGAACAGATATGGCTGCCCCAGCTCGAAGGCGATGGTCAGCGGGATGAGCAGCGCGGTGAGGATCGCCAGGCGCAGGTTGGGGCGCACGAACGGCCACAGCCGGCTGATGAGGCGCAGGTCATACGCCTTGCCAAGGACGTTCTCCGCCTCACCCATCGCCGGTCCGCCGCCGGGCGACGTGCTCCTGGCGCCGCCCTGACCCGCGCGCGGCGCGGCGGGGGTGGCCGGGGCGTTCACGACGCACCGCCCGTCGCCGTCGCGGCCGCCGCCTTGGGCCGCGCTGACACCACCAGGTCCAGCGGCTCGGTCAGCACCGGCTCGTGCTGCGTGCGGTACAGCTCGGCGTACAGGCCGCCGGCCGCCAGCAGCTCGCCGTGGCGGCCGCGCTCCACGATCCGGCCCTCGTCGATCACGGCGATCTGATCGGCGTCCTTGACCGCCGCCACGCGGTGCGAGATCAGCACCACGGTGCGCCCGGTCATCACCTGGCGCAGGTTCTTCAAGATCACCTGCTCGGTCTCGGCGTCCACCGACGACAGCGAGTCGTCGAGGATCAGGAGGCGAGGCGCGCCGACGATGGCGCGCGCCAGCGCCACCCGCTGGCGCTGGCCTCCGGACAGCGTGATGCCGCGCTCTCCGACCACCGTCTCGAGGCCCTCCGGCATCGCCGACAGGTCGCGGTCAAGGCCGGCGGCGTGGGCCGCGGCCAGGACGCGCGGCTCGGCGGCCAGCGCGCTGGCGGCCGCGACGCCGGTGATGCGCTCCAGCTCGGCGGCGCGCGCCCTGGGGATGGCGCGCCCGCCGCCGTAGCCCATGGCGATGTTGTCGGCGATGGTGGTGGAGAACAGGAACGCCTCCTGGGGCGCGTAGCCGATCTGCTGCCGCAGCGAGGCCATGGGCACGGTGGTGAAGTCCCGGCCATCGCACCAGATGGCGCCCGCCGGTACGTCGATGAGCCGGGTGAGCGCGTCCACCAGGGTGCTCTTGCCGGCGCCGGTCCGTCCCACCACCGCCGTGATGGTGCCGGGCGGGAGCTCGAGGTTGACGTCCTTGAGCAGGGTGCGGCCGTCGATGGCCACGGTCAGGTCGCGGATGACCACGGCCATGGGCTCCTGCGACGCCGGCAGCGGCTCGCCGGTGCCGTCCACGATCTGCGGCTTGGTGCCAAACAGCGAGGCCAGCCGGCTCCACGACGCGCGCCCGCGCTGCAGCAGCGAGAGCATCCAGCCTAGCGCCAGGGTGGGCCACACCAGGCGGGCGACGTACCCGCCCAGCTCGATGAGCTGGCCAAGGCCGATGCGGCCGCTGAGCACGGCGTGACCACCGATCCACAACAAGATGACCGCGCCGGAGGCCGACAGCGCGGCCAGCACCGGCACGAGCTGGCCACGCACGCGGGTGAGCGCCATGTTGCGATCCAAGAGGCGCAGCGACGACGCCACGAAGGTCTGTCGTCGCACGTCCTCGATGCCATAGGTCTTGATGAGCTGGATGCCGCCGAGGTCTTCCTGGATCTTGCCGGACAGCACGCCGAGCTCGGCCTGGACGCCTTGGCTGGTCTTGTAGATGCGCTTGCCGAACGCCTGGCCGACGACATAGATGAGCGGGTACGGCGCGATCGACCACAGCGTGAGGACCGGATCGATCCGCATCATCATGAACAGCACGGTGGCGAACGCGAACGCGGTGTTGACCACGTTCAAGACGCCGGCTCCCCACATGGCGCGCACGGTCTGCACGTCGTTGGTCAAGCGCGACATGACATCGCCGGTGGAGTTCTTGCGGAAGTAGCCGGCGTCGAGCGTCAGCAGGTGGCGGAAGAGATCGGAGCGCAGGTCGTACTCCGCCGAGCGGGCGGTGTTGAAGATGTACACGCGCGAGACGATGCGGGTGAGCGCGGTGGCCACTGCCGACACCGCCATCCACAGCGCCAGCATCGGGACGCCGTCGACCTGGCCGTCGCGCAGCGCTTGCACCGCGCGCCCCATGAAGTACGGGACGCCCAGAAACAACACGTTGGTGGCCAAGAGCGCCACCACGCCCACCGAGATCGAGATCCGGTAGCGCCACAGGTAGGACCAGACAGTCATGGCAGGCACTCTGGCATCATTGCGTGAAAGCGGCAGCCTCACAAGCCAGCGGCCTTGGCCGTGGCTCGTCGGCCCCTCGTCGACCCTCGTCGACCCCTCGTCGGCCCCTGCCCGATCTGGTGGGCTGCGGGTAGGGACTCCTGCGCTCAGGCCTTGGCGGCCGGCGCCACGTGCTTGCCGGCGCGCGCGTTCCAGATCTTGAGCGCGAAGAACATGCCGATGATCGCCACCGGCAACATGGCACCCGGCCAGGCGATCCAGTTGCCCGGATCCTTGGCGGCGGCACTGCCCTTCTCCGGTAGGAAGTTGCCGTACACCACGGCCTGCAGCGCGGTACCGAGGTACACAAAGCCGTCGATGATCCCGGTGGCGGTGCCGGCGTTTCGCTTGCCGCCAAAGTCCTGGCTGGCCACGCCCGAGAGCATGCCGTGGACCCCGATGATGGCCATGGCCATGAAGGCGATGATCCAGCTCACCATGCCCGCGTATCCCAGGAACGCCAGGATGGCGAGCGCGCCGGCGACCATGACCCCGTAGAGCACCGAAGACACCGGGCCGCGGCGCGACTGGAACAGGTGATCGCTGATGAGGCCGGCGAACACGCCGCCGGTGATGCCGGCGATGCAGCTCACCATGCCCCAGTGGCTGTACACGAACGAGTCGCCGATGCCGACGCCCTTGGCGAAGTCCCGGTACCACTTGAGGATGCCCTGCCGCAGGAAGCCCGAGCACAGCTCGATCACCGCGATGATCAGGATGATCTTGTTGCTGAGCATGCGCTTGATGATCGTCGCCGCGTCCAGGCGCGGCCCGGTGTCACCGCTCGAGGCGTCGCCGGCGTCAAAATCGGCGAAGCCGGCGTGCGATGGATGATCGCGCACCCAGATGAACGACAGCACCCAGAACAGGCCCAGGATCGCCGCCGGGATGAAGAACAACCACTGTGGCGCCAGCGCCAGGCCGATGCGCAGGCCCCAGTCGAAGGCGAAGTACAGGCCCAGCGAGATCAGGATCCCGAAGATGCCGCCAAACACGCCGCGCTCGCGCAGGTGGAACCAGCCGGCGTTGACCTTGACGATCGACACCGCGCCGAAGCTCTGGAAGTACATGTTCAAGGCGTAGAGCGCGCCGAGCGACACCACCGGCGAGCTGCCCATGTTGCCGGTGGCGATGAGCACGCCGATGATGGTGTTGACGGTCAGCGCGCCGCCGGCGGCGAGGAGGATGGTGACGCGGCCGCCCCAGCGATCGGTGAGCGGACCGTTGATGAGAAACGACACGCCGTACACCAGCGAGCCGATGGCGTCGATGTTGCCGAACTCTTGCTGGCTGAGGCCGCCGACGTCCTTGAAGGCGACGATGTTGTAGCGCGCCATGTACAAGAACGCGTAGGTCAGGCCGAGCGGCAACCAGTTGAGGAGGCGGCGGCGGCGGAACGCGGAGGAGTGCTGGATCTCGACGCGCGGCAGCCGCCACACCACCAGCGCGATGACCGCGACCAGGAGCAGGATGGGGAGCAGCTCCTCGTGCAGCGGCGGCGGCTTGCGCTTGGACGGCGCGGGTGCGGCGGACGGCGCGGGTGCGGCGGACGGCGCGGTGGTGGGGCCGGGGGTGGCGGACGGCGCCGCGGCGACGGACGGTGTGGACGGCGCGGATGGTGCGGCTGCAACCGACGGCGCGGCGGCGTCGGCAGCCGGCTCGCCGGCTCCGGACGTGACGGCGGCCTGGGGCGCCGGTGGTGGCGCGGGCTGCGCGGCCACCGCGCCTGGCATGGCGACCGCCGCCAGCGCGAGCACGACCGTCCAGGCGCAGAGCACACGAGCCCCAACGGAGCCCCTGGCGAGCCGCCGGGGCGCCGAGCAGCCGGCATGGGTTGGAGGATCGTTTGAGCACCAACGCAAGCGGCTAGGAGCGTTCATTTCGTCCTCGGGCACGTTACATGGCGAGGCGTTGGCTGTCACGCACATCAGCCCACTTCTACGAACTGCTAACCCCGCAAAAGATGCCGTGGTCACAACGTTGTCACCTGCGGTCGGCGTGGGTAGCATCTCCTTGGGAATCCGGCGCTCCCGACGGTGGCGTCGCCCAGAGTTGGAATCCAGATGGCCGATTTCTCGCACTTTCTTGCCATCCTCGAGCTCGATCCTGATGACGTGCCGGCGCTCGGTGAGCTGCGGGCCGCCATGGTCGGGGTTGATCCCGCTGCAACCGCCGAGCGGTTCGCCGCAGCTCGCAAGGCCGTGACGGATCACGGTCGTCCGCAGCTCGCGGCGACGCTGCTCGATCTGCAGCTCGACCGCCTGGCCGCGGATCCGGGCCGCAACGCGGAGCTGCGCGCCGATCTGCTGATCGAAAAGGGGCTCCTCCTCGACGAAGAGCTCCTGGACTCCGCGGGCGCCACGGCCGCCTTCGAGGAGGCCTGCAGGGTGCGGCCGGGCGACTCTCTCGCGGAGGAGGCGCTCGACGATCTGCGCATGGCGCGAGACAACTGGCAGAAGTTCGCCGACAAGTACGTCACGGAGGCCAAGGGCTCCACGGATCGCGCGCTCGCCACGTCCATGTACATGGCGGCGGCGGCGCACTACATCCGCTTCGCGCCCGACGCGCCGGAGGTCACCGAGTACCTGGATCGGGCGCTCGAGGTCGATCCTCAGAATCGCAAGGCGGTGTTTCACCGCGCCCGGCTGCTCGCGCGCGGCGGGCAATGGCAGGCGCTGGCCGAGTTCTGGGCCGCTCGCGCGGAGCAGGCGCCGGTGCGCGAGGCTCGCGTGGAGGCCTACCTTGGGCTGGCCGAGGTGGCCGCGGGGCACCTCGGCGACCGCGAGCGCGCTCGCGCAGCGCTGGTGGCGGCGCACACGCTGGACGCCGGCGACGCGCGCGTGGTGCATCACCTGCGCGAGCTGTACGCGGCGGAGCACGACTGGCGCGCGCTGGTGGACCTCTTGCAGGGCGCGCTCAAGGCCCAGCGCCCAAGCGAGGCGGCGGAGGCCCCGATCCTGGCCGAGGTGGGGGAGCTGCTGTGGCGGCGCCTCGGCGACAAGGACGGCGCCGAGGACGTCTTCCGGCGGGTGCGCAAGGTGGATCCGGCGAACGCGCGGGCGCTGGAGTTCTACCGGGAGCACCACGGCAACGAGCCGCAGAAGCTCTTGCAGATCTTGCGGCAAGCGGAGAAGGCGATCTCGCCCAAGGAGCCTGACGCCGAGGCGCGGCTGCGCCAGCTCAGCAAGGAGATCGCGGAGCTTGCCGAGGCGGGAGGCGGCAACACGGAGAAGGCCATCGAGGCCTGGAAGCAGCTCTACCGGCAGAACCCGCAGTCGCAGGAGGCGCGCACCGCGCTGGCCCGGCTGTACCGGCGCGCCGAGCGCTGGAACGCGCTCATCGATCTGCTCAAGGAAGAGATCGAGCGCGCGGACGCGAGCCCGAGCGCCGCGGCCACCACCACCAAGGTCGAGCTGTACTTCGAGCTGGTCGAGATCTACCGAGATCGCCAGAACTCGGACCTGATGGTGCTCAACACCTACAACAGCATCCTCAAGCTCGATCCGGAGAACCTGCGCGCCATCGACGAGCTGGCGGATCGCTATCGCGCGCTGTCGCGCTGGAACGATCTCATCTCCGTGCTGACGCGCAAGGCGGAGCTGCCGCAGCTCGCGGTGGCGCAGCGGGTGGAGCTGCTGCGTGACGTGGCCAACCTGTGGTCCGAGCGCTTCGGCAACTTCGCCAACGCGATCCGTCCGCTGGAGCGGATCCTGGAGCTGTCGGTCTCCGACGTGGAGGCGCGGACCAAGCTCAAGGACATCTACACCCGGCGGCGGCAGTGGCGCGCGCTCATCGACCTCCTGGACAAGGAAGCCATGGAGCTGCCGGTGGCGGAGCGGCGGACGCGGCTCCTGGAGATGTCCAAGCTCGCCGCTGAGCGGCTGGGCGACAGCAGGCTCGGCATCAGCATCGCCAACCGCGTGCTGGGCGAGGTGGAGGCCGAGCTCGAGACCGCGGCCGACCCAGCCAGCGCGGCGCCGACGAGCCTGGCCGAGACCCTGGCGATCCTGGCGGGCTTCTACGAGCGCGAGAAGCGCTACCTGGCGCTCGCCGAGATCATGCACCGCCAGCGGCAGCTAGCCAGGGAGCCCAAGGAGGCGGTGGCCTTGCTGGAGCGGCTGGGCGCGCTGTACGCGGACCGGCTGGCGGCGCCCGCGGTGGCCGCCGGCATCTGGCAGGAGATCCTCGATCTCGATCCGCACCACGCCAAGGCGCTGCGCACGCTGCGCGAGCTGTACGCCTCGGCCGGCGACTACGATGGCCTGGAGCGGCTGTACGCGCGCATCGGCATGGCCGATGACGTCGTCGAGGCGCTGCTGGGGGTGGCCGACCGGCTCGAAGGCAAGGCGCTGCGCTTGCCGGTGGTGGAGCGCGCCGCGGTGCTCGCTGACAAGCGCGCCGCCGACAGCGGCCGGCCTGACGCCGCGGAGCGCGCGGCCCGCGTCTGGGAGCGCGTGCTGGCGGTGGAGCCCGCGCACGTCCGCGCCGCGGTGGCGCTGGCGCCGGTGTACCGCAAGGGCGAGAAGTGGGCGCGGCTGCTCAGCGTGCTGGAGATCCAGCTCGCGGCGATGACCGACCGGCGCGAGCGGCTCGCCGCCATGGCCGAGATCCGCGCGCTCTGTGAGCAGAAGCTCGGCTCCAAGACCCTGGCGTTCTCGTGGGGCCTGCGCGCGCTGGAGCTGGATCCGCAGAGCGCGGAGCTGCGGGGGGAGCTGGTGCGGCTGGCCAGTGAGCCGGAGCAGCACCGCGATCTGGCGGCCGCGTTCGGCAGGCACGGGCACGACGCGGCGCTGCCCGTCGAGGTGCGCGTGGCCCTGCTCCGCGAGCAGGCGCGGCTGACCAGCCGGCGGCTGTCGGACGTGGACGGCGCGCGGGCGCTGTACCGCGAGATCTGGGCCCTGGTGCCCGATGACGAAGAGGCCGAGCTGCAGCTCGAGGAGATCGCGCTGCAGCTCGCCGACTGGGCCGATCTGCGCACGATCTATCAGCACCAGCTCGCCCGCCAGCAGGATCCCACCGAGCAGACGCGCTTGCTGCTCGAGCTGTCGAGCATCGAAGAAGAGAAGCTGGTGGACCTCGACGCCGCGGCCCTGACCTACGAGCGCGTGCTGGCCATCGACGGTACCTCGACCGTCGCGCTGCGCGCGCTGGCCCGCGTCCACGAGGCCCGCGGCGACTGGGAGAGCCTGGTGGCCACGCTCATCCGCGAGCTGGCGCGCGAGGACGACCTCGGCCGCAAGATCGAGATGCTCTTGCGCGTCGGCACGCTGGAGGCGCAGAGCCTGGACCGCCATGATCTGGCGCTGCCCCACTTCGTCGCCGCGCTGCGCGCGGCCGAGGAGCATGGCCGGCCGGCCGCGCCCGCGGTGGCGGTGCTGTCGCGCTACCTGCACGGCAGCGGCGCCGGCGCCGCGATCTCACAGGAGCAGCGCCGCCAGCTCGCGCGCCAGCTCGCGCCGCACCTGGCTTCGCCCTCGCCGTCTGCCTCGCCGGCGCTGCTGGCGACCGCGCTCGAGCTGATGCGCGGCGACGCCGCCGCGCCGCCCGCGGAGCATCAGGACCTCGATCGCCGGCTCCTCCGGCTCTATCACGGCGAGCTGGCGGAGCCGGGCGCGGCCTGGGACGCCGCGACGCGGCTGATGGCCGCGCTGCCCACCGACGAGGAGGCGCGCGCCGCGCTGCGCGGCCTCAGCGCGCAGCTTGGCCGCGACGGCGAGTTCGCCGAGCTGCTCACCCGCGCGCTCGCCGCGGCGCGCGAGAGCGCCGCGCCACCGGCGAAGCTGCGCGCGCTGGCCACCGAGAGCGCGCTCCTGGCGTCGCAGCGGCTGGGCGACCGCGCCGCCGCCGAGCGGGCCTGGCTGGCGGTGCTGGACACCGAGCCCGACGCCGCCGATGCGTTCGCGGCGCTGGCGGCGCTGTATCGCGAGCAGACGCGATACGCCGAGCTGCGCCAGCTCTTGCAGCGCCGCATCGACGTCACCGCGGACCCGGCGGTGCGCCGGGACGCGCTGCTCGAGCTGGGGGCGCTCGAGGCGCAGCTCCTGCACGACGCCGACCGCGCGGTCGCCGCGTATCGCCAGGTGCTGGACATCGAGGTCGCGACCACCGGCATAGCTGGGCTCGACCCGGCGCATCGCCAGGCGCTGCGCGCGCTCGACCAGCTCTACTCCGATGGGGAGCGGTGGCAAGAGCTGGCGCGGCTCCTGGAAGACGAGAGCGCCCAGCTCGACGGGCCCGGCGCCACGGACCAGGCGGTGGCCGAGCGCCGCGTCCTCCTGCAGCGACGGGCCGAGCTGTGCGCGCGTCGCCTGGCGCGGCCGACGGACGCGGTCGATCTGCTCGAGGAGCTGGTGGCGGCGCGGCCGGACGACGGTCCGGCGCGGCGGCTGCTCGAGGAGCTGATGACGCAGCCCGAGCTGAGCGCGCGCGTGGCGCGCATGCTCGAGCCGATCTACGAAGGGGAGGGGGCCTGGCGCCCGCTGGTCACCGCGCTGCGCGCGCAGGTGACGCCGAGCCAGGGCGCGGACGCCGCGCACGCGGCCTCGGCGGCGCAGCTCCTGTCGCGGGTGGCCGTGCTGGAAGAAGAGCGCCTGCAGGCGCCGCGCGCGGCGATCGAGGCGTGGTCGGAGGTCCTGGCCTTTGACCCCTGCGATCTGGCGGCGCGGACCGCGCTCTTGCGGCTGGCGGTGGCCGAGGGCCGGCCGGCCGAGGCGGCGGCGGTGCTGGACAAGGTCGCGGCGCGGCTGACCCAGGACGGCGCGCTGGCCGACGTGGCGACGCGCGTCGCGGTGCTGGGCGATCTGGCGGCCCTCTACGATCGTCACCTGGCGGCGTCCGATCAGGCCATCGCCACGTACCAGCGGCAGCTCGAGGCCGATCCGGCCAACGCCGCGGTGGTGCGCACCAGCGGCGGCGCGCTCAGCCGCTTGCTCGAGGACAGCCAGCGCTGGGGCGAGCTGCGCGACGTCTTGCGGCGGCGCGCGGAGTGGGCCAACAGCGGCGACGAGCGGCGGGCCTTGCTGGTGCAGGTCGCCGAGCTCGAAGATCAGAAGCTCGGTCGCGCCGATCAAGCGATCTCCACCTGGCAAGACGTGCTGGGCGAGCACCCCGGCGACATCGACGCGCTGGCCGCGCTGGAGCGGCTGCACACCGGCAAGCGGTCATGGCGCGACCTGGTGGAGGTGCTGCGCCGCCGCGCCGAGTACACGCCGGATCCCGAGGCCGCCAAGGCCGTGCGGTATCGCATCGCGGCGCTGCACGAGCAGGAGCTCGGCAACCTCGAGGACGCGATCGGCGCCTTCCTCGACGTGCTGGAGCGCGATCCCACGGACGCGCGGTCGCTGTCGGAGCTGGCGCGGCTCTACCGCGCCGCCGGACGCGGCGGCGATCTGCTCGAGGTGCTGGAGAAGCAGTACGAGCTGGCCGCTCCGCCGCGGCAGCGCCAGCTCGATCGCGAGATCGCCGAGCTGCTCGGCGGCGTGCTGGGCCGGCCGGCCCAGGCGCAGGAGCGGTGGGCCAACCTGCTTGGTGGCGAGGATGATCCCGACACCAAGGCGGTGGCGCTGGCCTCGATCGAGGCCACCCTCGACGACGTCGATCTGCGCGCCAACGCCGCGGAGATCCTGCGCCCGCACTACCTCAGCGAGGGCGCAGTGGAGCCCCTGGCCGCGCTGTACCAGCGAATGGGGGAGTGGGCGGAGTCCTCCAGCGAGCGGCTGCGTTGCCTCCTGGAGGTGGTGTCGTTGCGCGAGCGCACGGGAGACAAGACCGGCGCCTTCGCCGCCCAGCTCTCGGCGCTGCAGCACGCGGCCGCGGAGCCGGAGCTGCCGCAGGTGCTGGCGGACACCGAGCGCCTGGCGGGCGAGCTGGAGCGCGAGTCCGAGCTCATCGATGCGTACCGCGGGGTGGCGCCGGACGTGCTGGACGCGGAGCTGCAGCGCCGGCTGTATCTGGACATCGCCGACCTGGCGCGCGCGCTGCGGCAGGACCGCGCGCTGGCGCGCGAGTACTACCAGAAGGTGCTCGACGCGCAGCCGGAGGACCGGCGCGCGCTGGCTGCCCTCGAGAGCATCTATCGCGACGACGGCGATGACGATCGCCTGGCCGAGGTGCTGTTGCGCCAGGCCGAGATCGTCGGCACCGACATCGAAGACCGGCTCAGCGCCATGGTGGAAGCGGCGTCGATCCTGTCGGCCCGTGGGCGCATCGCCGAGTCCATCGAGCTGTGGGAGCAAGTGCTCGGCCGGGCGCCGGAGCGGCGCGACGCGGTGGACGCGCTGGAGTCGCTCTACCGTCGCGACGGGCGCTGGTTCGATCTGGTGGAGCTCTACGAGCGGCGCCTGGGCTTCGCCACCACGATCGAGGAGGCGGTGGCGCTGCGCGCGTACATCGGCGAGATCCGCGAGCGCGAGATGCGGGACCTGCCAGGCGCGGTGGAGAACTACGGCGCGGCGCTGTCCGGAAACCCGCATCACCCGGCGGCGCTGGCGGCGCTCGAGCGGCTGCTGCGCGATCCGGAGGCCCGGCCGCTGGCCGCCGAGGTGCTGGAGCCGGTGTACGTCGCCGAGCAACGCTGGCACGAGCTGGCCACGGTCTACGAGGCGCGCCTGGAGGCCTCCGCCGACGCGCACGATCGCCTGCGCATGACGCTCGACGTCGCGCGCCTCTATGAAGAGCAGCTCGAGGACTTCGAGGCCGCGGCGCGCTGGTATGCGCGCTTGTTCCGCGAGGATCCAAGCGACGACGGCGTGCGCGATCAGCTCCAGCGCCTGGCCTCGGTGACCGGCAACTGGGAGTTCGTCGCGGACACCTATCGCGACTATCTCGACGACGAGGTCGGGGACAGCCAGTCGGTGCGCGACGTCGCCATCGCCGCGGCGTCCATCTTCGACCGCCGGCTGGGCCACGTGGACCGCGCGCTGTCGTGCTATCGGCGCGCGCTGTCCATCGCCACCGAGCCGGATCACCCGCCGACCGAGCACGAGCTCATCCGGCGGGTGGAGGACCTGCTCTCGCGCACCGGACGGTTCCCGGACCTGGTGCTCATCTATGACGACGCCATCGCCCGCGCGCCCAGCGACGCGGCGCGGCGCACCGTGTTGGCCAAGCGCGCTCGCGTGCTCGAGGAGTCGCTCAAGGACCCCAAGGGCGCCATCGCGACCTGGCGCGACCTCGCGCTGACCTGCGAAGACGACGCCACCCCCGCGGGCCAGTCGGCGCACCGCGAGGCCATGGCGGAGCTGGAGCGGCTCTTGCGCAGCGGCGGGCAGTGGCATGAGCTGGCGGAGCTGTTCGAGATGCGCGCGGCGCGCGCAGACGACGAGTCCGAGCGCGTGGATCTCATGCTGCGGCTGGCCGAGGTGCTGGAGCGCAACCTGGGCGATCTGGATCGCGCGGTCGATCAGTACGAGGCGGGGCTGGTGATCCCGGCGGGCAAGGCGCGCGCGGTGGCCGCGCTGGAGCGCCTGGTGGTGCATGAGCGGCAACGCGAGCGCATCTCGGATCTGCTCGAGCCGGTGTACCGGCAGGCCGACTCCTGGCAGAAGCTGGTGGTGATCCTCGACGCCAAGCTGGCCTACGTCAGCGACGTGCCGCGGCAGGTGGAGATGTTGCACGAGATCGCGCGCATCCATGAGCAGCGCGGCGGCGATCTGCGCCTGGCCCTGGAGGCCGCGGCGCGGGCCTGGCACCTGGATGTGTCCGACAGCGAGGCGGCGCAGCGCCTGATCGGGCTGGCCGCGCGGCGCGGCGCCTGGGACTTCGCGACGACGGAGCTGTCCGCCGGGGCCGAGCGGGCCGACGACCCGATGGTGGCGGCCGAGCTGTGGGCGCAGATCGCGGGCATCCACGACGCGCAGCGCAGCGATCTGGCTGGCGCGGTGCGGTGCTGGCAGCGCGTGCTGCAGATCCTGCCCGATGATGAAGACGCCTTGTCCGCGCTGGATCGCTTGCTGACGGTGGAGGGCAGGGTCGAGGAGCTCGTCGAGATCCTGCACCGGCGCGCCGAGCTGGCGCAGAGCGATGACGACCGCCTGGTGCTGCTGCACCGCGCGGCGGCGCTCTACGAGGAGGTGCTGCAGCGGCCACGGCAGGCGGTGGACGCCTACCGCAGCGTGCTGCTGCTCGACGAGGCCGACGCCGAGGCGCTCGATGGCCTGGACCGTCTGTATGCGCAGGTCGGCGAGGGCCGCGAGCTGGTGGGCATCCTCTTGCGCAAGACCGAGCTGTGTACCGCGGTGCTCGAGCGCGTGGCGCTGCGTCGACGCCTGGCCCAGGTCTACGAGCGCGACCTCACCGACGACTTCGGCGCGATCGGCCAGCTCACCGACCTCCTGGAAGAGGATCCGGGCAACGTGGGCGCGCTGGTGGAGCTCGACCGGCTCTATGACAAGGCCAAGCTGTGGCCCGAGCTGCTGGATGTGCTCGACCGCCGCGCCAGCCTGGCGGTGCAGCTCGGGGAGCGCGCCGATCTCGGCGTGCGCGCCGGCAAGCTGGTGGAGACCGAGCTGGCCGATCCGCTGGCCGCGGTGGACCGGTATCAAGCCGTGCTGCAGCTCGTCCCCACTCACGCCGGGGCGCGCGCCGCGCTGGAGTCGCTGCTGACCAGCGACGACACCGCGCTGGCCGCTGCCGCGGTGCTGGAGCCGGTCTATCGCGCGGGCGCCGAGATCCCTGCGCTGACCCGCGTCTTCGAGCGCCGGTTGAAGGTGCAGGAGTCGGACGAGCCGGCGCAGCTCGCCACCTTCGGCGCGCTGGCCGAGCTGCACGAGACCGTCGCCGGGCAGCCGGTGGTGGCCTTCGAGACCTGGGCGCGCGCGCTGGCGCGACACCCAGATGAGCTGTCGCTGCTCGAGCCGCTCAAGCGGCTGGCCACCCAGACCGGGCGCTGGTCGGAGCTGGCCACGCTCCTGGAGTCTCACCTTGGCCGCGCGCTCGATCCGGACGCGCATCAGCAGGTGGCGATGGAGCTGGGGGCCGTCTACGAAGATCGCCTGAGCGATCTCTCGGGCGCGGCCTCGGCCTTCGAGCGCGCGGCGAGCGGCAACGGCGAGCGCGCCGCGCTGGCCTCGCTCGAGCGCGTGCTGACCAAGCAGCGGCGGTACCCGGAGCTGACGTCGGTCTTGCGCCGCGCCGCGGACGCCGCCGCCGATGACCGGTCCTCGGCGGAGCTGCTGTTTCGGCAAGGGGACGTGTTCGAGGCCATGATGGGCGAGCCGCGCAAGGCGGTCCGCGCCTATCGCGACGTGCTGGCGCTGGTGCCGGAGCACGCGGGCGGACGGTCGGCGCTGGAGCGGCTCTTGCGGGTGGCGGTGGAGGATCGCGCTGACATCGTGGCGACGCTGGAGCCGCTGTTCGAGCAGGACGCGCAGTGGGAGCGCCTCGTGGACGTGCTGGAGGTCAAGCATGACCTCACCTCGGACCGCCACGACCGCGTCGCGCTATCGCAGCAGATCACCGAGCTGGCGCGCACCCAGCTCGGGCAGCCACCGCGCGCGTTCGAGGCAGCGCTGCGCTGGCTACGCGAGGATCCGACCTCGCCGCAGGCCCTGCAGCAGGTGGACGAGCTGGCGATCGCGACCGGCCGGTGGCCCGACGTGGTGGCGCTGCTGGATCAGGTCGCCCACAGCCCGGACGCCGGCACCGGTGAAGAGCGCGTGGCCCTGCTGTCGTATCTAGGCGACTGTCGGATGAGCCAGCTCGGCGACGTCGATGGCGCCATCTCGTCATACCGCGCGGCGCTCGCCATCGATCGGGGAGCGCTGGGCGTCTTGGGAGAGCTCATCGACATCTATCGCCACCGCGGCGACGCGCTGGGGCTGGCGGAGCTGCTCTCGCAGCGCGCCGAGCTCGTCGAGGACGTCGCGGCCCGGCGCGCGGACTGGGCGCAGGTGGCGACGCTGCGCGAGCAAGCGCAGGACGTGCCAGGGGCGATCGCGGCGTGGCGGCGCATCCTGGATCAGGACGACGCCGACCGCGAGGCGGTGGCCGCGCAGATCCGCCTGGTGCGCGCGACCGGCGACGTCGGCGAGCTCATCGGCGCGCTGGCGCTGGCGGCGCGCAGCGCGCCGTCGCCGGCCGAGGAGCTGGACCTGCGGACGCAGATCGCGGAGCTGGAGAGCGATCCGTCGCGGGTGATCCTGGCGTGGCAGGCGGTGCTCGATCTCGAGCCCACGAGCGCCAAGGCGATGGCCGCGCTGGAGGCCGCCTATCGCCGGAGCAAGGACTGGATCTCGGTCTCGGAGCTGCAGACGCGGCGGCTGGGCGAGGCGGTCACCACCGAGCAGAAGCTCTCCATTCTCGGCGAGATGGCCGAGCTGGCGGAGCACCAGCGCGAGTCCGCCGACGACGCGGTGGCGCACTGGTTCACCGCGCTGGAGCTGGCGCCCACCTCTGGCCGCGTGTTCGACGAGCTGGAGCGCTTGCTGGGCAAGCTCGGGCGCTGGCACGACGTCGTCGACCTGCTGGATCGACGCGCCGAGCAGGAGGCCGAGGCCGGCAACGTGGCGGCCGAGCTGCGGCTCCTGGCGCGGCTGGCTGACCTGTGGGAGGGCAAGCTCGACAACCCCGAGCGGGCCGGCGGCTGATCCGAGCGCATCTTGCAGCGCGATCCGGCGTCGGTGCCCGCGTTGACGCGGCTGTCGCGGCTCTACGAGCGCTCCGGGGACTGGGAGCAGTCCAAGTCTGCGCTGGAGCGCGCGCTGGAGCTCGGCCCCGAGGGCCACGACGCCGCGGATCTGTTCTTCCGCCTGGCCGAGGTGGCGCGGGTGGGCGATTCGGATCCCGAGACGGCGGTCCAGCACCTGCAGCAGGCGCTGCGTCACGATCCTGATCACCGCGAGGCGCTGTCCGCGCTGGAGACGCTGGCGCGCGAGCGCCGTGACACGGCCACGCTGGCCGAGCTCCTGCGGCGCCGCGCGCGCGGCGTGACGGATCCCACCGAGCGCGTGACCATCGCGCTCGAGATCGCCGAGCTCGACCGCAAGAGCGGCAGGACCACCGAGGCGCTCGCTGATCTGGAGGCCGCCGCCAAGGTGGCGCCCGGGGACGCGCGCATCTGGGCGCCGCTGGCCGATCTCCTGTTCGCAGCCGGGCGCCTCGAAGAGGCCGCGCCCATCTACCAGCGCCTGGGCGACGAGGCCAAGGCGGCCCGGCGCATGCGCGAGGTGGCGCGCTATCGCCAGCGACAGGGCGGCATCCTCGAGGCGCGCGGCGACTCGCCCGGCGCGCTGGCCGCGTACGAAGAGGCCTTCCGCGTCAACCCCACGGACGTGGCCACCATGGCGGGGCTTGGCCGGCTCTACTTCGCGGCCAAGGAGTGGGAGAAGGCCCGTCGCCTCTACCAGTCGCTGGTGCTGCAGACGCTGGACGCCGACAGCGGCATCGCCAAGGCCGACGTGTACTGGTCTCTGGGCGTGATCCACCTGGAGCTCGGACAGGAGGCCAAGGCCAAGGGCATGTTCCAGCGCGGGCTCGAGATCGACCCGCGCCACGAGCGCCTGCGCAGCGCCCTGGCCCAGCTCGGCAGCTAGTATCAGGCGTGGCGACCAGGCGTTCCCGGGGGGACCGCGAGCCGGTCGCACCGCCTGGCGCACCGCCGGTTGCAGCACGGGCGCAGCACCGGCGCGCTGGCTACCGAACGGTCCGCGGCAGGCTGAGCATCGTCTCGCCAGCGGGCAGTCCACCGCTATCGTAGCGTCGCTCGGCGAAGCGCAGCGCGCCCGCGCTCACTAGCACCACCGCGCTCGATCGCGTGCCGTAGTGCTCGCCGCGCAAGAAGGGCGGCGCCAGCTTGCGCTCCAGCGCGAGCCCGACGCCGGTGTCGGGCAGGTCTTCGTCGGGGACCTCGCGCTCATCGACGAGCGCCGCGAACAGCGGCGACAGGTCGGGCGCCTGGTCTGCGTCGCGCTGGTCGCCGCGCCATGCGGTCAGCGCCTGCGTGAGGCGCCGGGCCTTGGGCCACGGGGCATCGAGCGGACCGTTCGACAGCGCGAGCACGCCCGGCGGCAAGAGCCGCGACGAGAACGCAGGGACGTTGGTGGCGTAGCCCAGGGTCGCGCCGTCGTAGAGCACCAGGTTGAAGGGCCCATGGAGGATCGCGGTGGCCGCCAGCTCCTGCAAGGCGTCCTGGACCGGCCGGTCGTGGGTCATGAACTCGGCCACCAGCCGGCCGCGGCTCGCCCGCGGCGGCCGGTCGGCGTCGAGCGGTCGCCGCACATTGGTGACGGCGCACAGGCGCCCGCTCGTGTGCGCCCACAGCCAGCCGCCGCGCTGCTCCAGATCTCGGCCGCCCACGAGGCCCGGCCGCTCCGACAGCTCGGCCAGCGGCGCGGTGGGCCGCCGGTGGAACTCGTCGCGGTTGGCGATCACCGCCAGCTCCAGCGCGGAGCGTGGCTGCCAGGACAGCGCGAGGACGCACATGGTGGTCAGCGAACCTGGGCGCCGGGGGCAGCGGCGCCGGGGGCAGCAGCGCCGGGGGCAGCGGCGCCGGGGGCAGCGGCGCCGGGGGCAGCAGCGCCGGGGGCAGCAGCGCCGGGAACAGCGGCGCCGGGGGCAGCAGCGCCGGTCGCGTTGGGCGCGACCTGCTCCGCGGCGCGCGCGGCGGCGGCGCGCCGCCTGGCGCGCTCGATGGCGGAGCGCAGCTCGTCGTCGGTCATCGAGGGCGTCAGCAGCTCGTAGTCGGCGGCGCTGCCCATGGCCGGCGCGGACGCGGCGCCTGAGACCGGTGCGTCGTCTCCCGCTGGCCTTGGATCCGCGGCGCTCGCCGGCCCTGGCGGCGTGGCCGCCGGCGCCACCGCCCCTGGGTCGCCGCCGCTTGGGCCACCGAAGGCGGTGACGAACTTCCCCACCGCCCTGGAGCAAGGTCGCTGCAGCACCAGCAAGGCCACCAGCGCGATCGCGGTGATGCCGATGCGCACTGATCGCGGCGCCCGAGAGGGACAGCCCCTTGCCGCGCGGGAGCTTGGGGACGTCGTCGTTGGAGGGGGAGGAAGCCATGGGACTCGCTTGGAGCTAAAGAGGTGGGCCCGAGAGCGGGCCGGGGATGCGCTCGGGAGGCGATCGAGAGGCGGTCGGGAGGCGATCTAGATCCGGCCGAGATCCGCTCGAGATCTGCTCGAGATCTGCTTGAGATCCGTTCGAGATTCGCTCAGGTCCGGTGTCGTCGAGCCTCACCGATCGCGCGGCCACCGGACGGCGTGGCGCTGACAAGGCATCTGCTGGCGCCGCATCGCCAGGGTCTCCTGGTCTAGCACCGCGGAGATGACGCCGACGCCGGTGGGCCGCTCCGCGAGCACGGTGCCCCACGGGTCCACGATCATCGAATGGCCGAAGCTCGCGCGCTTCTCGTTGTGCTGATCGGCCTGCGCGGCGGCCACCACCCAGGCCTGGTTCTCGATGGCGCGGCTGCGCAAGAGGATGTGCCAGTGCGCGCGACCCGTGTGCGCGGTGAACGCCGCTGGCAAGAGCAGCACCTCGGCGCCCTGGTTTATCACCAGCTCCCGGTACAGCTCGGGGAAGCGCAGATCGTAGCAGATCGAGAGCCCCACCTTGGCGCCGTCGATCTCGACGACCACTGCCTGGTCGCCGGGCGCCGTCGCGTCGGACTCGCGCAGCACCGCCCCGCCCGGAATATCGACGTCGAACAGGTGGATCTTGCGGTACCGGGCCCGAAGCTCGCCCTTGGGATCGACGACGACCGCCGTGTTGTACGCGCGCTTGGGATCTCCGGGGATCTTCTCAGGCATTCCCCCGCCCACCAGCCACACGTCGTGCTTGCGCGCCAGCGCGGCGAGCGTGCTGCGCACCGGCCCGTCCTCCTCCAGCGACTCGGCGACCGGCATCTTGTCGCCCTCCTTGATGCCCAGGAAGGGGAAGCACTCGGGTAGCAGCACCAGCCGCGCGCCACCCTCGGCGGCCTCGGCCACCAGCTTGCGAACGACGGCGAGGTTGGCGTCGAGATCAGCGATGGCCGTCATCTGGACGGCGGCGGTCGGGAGGCGCCAGGACATGGCCATAGTGTCCACGGATCTTGGCCAGATGCACCTGCTCAAGCGGAGATCTGCGGCAGCGGCTCGCGCGGCGCGTCCATGCTCTGCGGCGGCGGTCCAGTCGTCCTCGCCAGCGCACCGCGGGTCCGATCCCTGGCCCCGGCCAGGGCAATGTCTTGAAAAGTCTGCGGCTTGCGGTCGCAACCCACCAGTTTCTCACGGACAAAGCACTTGCGTCCCAGGACCGCAAGTGGTACCCAAAACGCCACTTCGCTATCTTGGTGAAGGTGGGCTCTTGCCCACCTTTTTTTTTCGCCTTCTCACGACCTGTCGGCCACGTTTCTGTCATGTCCCAGAACCCGATCATCGAGCGCCTGTTGACCATCATCGAGCCAGTCTGTATCGACGCCGGCTGCGAGCTGGTGGATCTGCGCTTGTTGATGGAGCAGGGCGGCTGGGTGCTGCGGGTGTGCATCGACCGCCCGCTGCCAGAGGGCGCGGACCTCACCGCGGTGCGAGACGAGCGCGTCGATCTCGCCGAGTGCGAGCACGTCTCCCGCATGCTGTCGGCGGTGCTGGACGTCGAAGATCCGGTCACCCAGGCCTACAGCCTGGAGGTCAGCTCTCCGGGAATCGACCGGCCGCTGCGAACCGCGGCGCACTTCAAGCGCTATCAGGGCGCCGAGGCCAAGCTTCAGCTCACCACGCCGCTCGTGACCCCCACCGGCGAGCGCCGGAACTTTCGCGGCGTCCTGGCCGGGATGGGCGGCGTCCCCGGCGCGGAGCGGATCCTCATGGACGTCGACGGCGTCCGCTACGAGCTGCCGCTGGCAGATCTCGACAGCGCTCGCCTGGTCCCTGACTGGGACGCGGTCATGCGCGGCGGCAGCGGCGTCTCGATCCCGGCGCCAGCCCGCGGGGCCAAGCCTGGCAAGGACGCTGCGGCATCCACATCCAAGGAAGCCAAGGTCCCCAAGAAGTCCAAGGCGGCCAGGACCTCCACAGATCCCACTTCGTCTTCGTCTTCGTCGGCGTCTTCGTCGGCTGCGTCTGCGAACTTCTCCCCTTCTTCGACCCCCCCTTCGACCCATCCTTCTCAATCCACGGACGGCGCGCGTGCGTCGTCGCAGAACTCCAAGGACGCCCCGGTAACGGGCAGCCGGTAACGGCGCTCGACCCGAGCCCATGCGAAGAGGCATGCTGTCATGGAAGCCAAACTAGACGTAGTTCTCGAGCAAGTCGGACGCGACAAGAACATCGACAAGACCGTCCTTTTGTCGGCGCTCGAGCAAGCCATCCTCACGGCCGCCAAGAAGACCTTTGGCATGAACCGGGAGATGGAAGCCAAGTACAACGCGGAGACCGGCTCGGTCGATCTGTTCCTGATCGTGAACGTCGTCGAAGACGATGACGCCATCGAGGGCCGCGAGATCACGGTCAGCGACGCGCACAAGGCGGGGCTCGAGGCGGAGCTTGGCGACGAGCTGCTGTTTCAGATCTTCTACCGGGCCGAAGACGCCGAGCGCGCCTCCGAACAGGATGAGAAGTTTGGCGCGCTCATCGATCTGAAGGCCGCCCACAAGAAGTTCGGCCGCATCGCCGCGCAGACCGCCAAGCAGGTCATCTTCCAGCGCGTCCGCGAGGCTGAGCGCGACAACGTCTTCAATGAGTTCAAGGACCGCAAGGGCGAGCTCATCACTGGCACGGTGCGCCGCTTCGAGCGCGGCGCGCTGGTGGTGGACTGCGGCAAGGCCGAGGCCGTGCTGCCGATGCGCGAGCAGGTGCCGCGCGAGAGCTACCGCGTCGGTGACGCCATCAAGGCGTACCTGCTCGACATCGATCGCAACGCCCGCGGCCCACAGATCATCCTGTCGCGCGCGCACAAGGGCATGCTCGAGAAGCTCTTCGAGCAGGAAGTGCCGGAGATCTATGAGAAGATCGTCCGCATCGAGTCCAGCGCTCGCGAGCCCGGCGCCCGCGCCAAGATCGCCGTGTCGTCGCGCGACCGCGACGTCGATCCGGTGGGCGCCTGCGTCGGCATGAAGGGGTCCCGCGTGCAGGCGGTGGTCCAGGAGCTGCGCGGCGAGAAGATCGACATCGTGCCATACGACGACGATCCGGCGCGCTTTGTGTGCAACGCCATCGCTCCGGCCGAGGTCTCGCGCGTCATCATCGACGCCGAGGGGCACCGCATGGAGCTGATCGTCCCCGACGACAAGCTCTCGCTGGCCATCGGCAAGAAGGGCCAGAACGTCCGGCTGGCCTCGCAGCTCACCGGGTGGCGCATCGACATCCACTCCGAGTCCAAGATCTACGAGCTCGAGCGGCGGGCTCGCGATCACATCGCCGCGGCGATCCACGAGGCGGGCTTCGATCAGCAGATGGCGGACATGCTGTTCAAGCTCGGCTGGCGCTCCATCACCGAGCTGGCGCGCGCCTCCATCGACGAGCTGGCGACGGCGCAGGGCGTGGGCGGGGTGGAGGGCGCTCGCCGCATCGTCGAGTCGTGCCGTGGCTACATGGCCGGCTCTCGCAAGCGCAACGACGACATCCGCCGGGAGGCCGAGCGTCGGTCTTCGCTCTCCGGGGATCAGCAGCTCCTGGAGATCGACGGGGTCGACGAGGACGTCGTCAACGTGCTAGCTCAGGCCAACGTGCATTCGCCAGAAGACCTCATTCGAACCTCGATCGAGCAGATTGCCTCGACGACCGGGATCGACATGGGCGATCTCGCGAAACTTCGACAGCGGGCGCTGAGCTGGCTCGCAGAGGTGTCATCGAATTGACCCCACGTCGTCACATTCCCATGCGCACCTGTGTCCTGTGCCGCGAGATCGCGCCACAGCGAGACCTGGTGCGCGTGACCGCTGTCTAGGGCCGTATGGTGATGGATGTAGATGGTCGTCATCAGGGTAGGGGGGCTTACGTCCATCCTGCCTTGCGATGTCGAGCCAACGGCCGTGGAGAAGACGCAAAACTTGCGTCAGCCCTGGCGCGCGCTTTTCGGCGCGGGGTTCGTCCTAGCGACGTAGGGATTCTGCGTGCGGATCTCCTGGGGGCTTCCGCAAGCGATCGAGACAGCGTAGAACGAAATCCTCAGAACAAGGCGATGGATGACACCGGATCACGGAGCGAAGATGCGCGTTTATGAGATTGCCCGCGAGGTCGGGATTCCCAACAAAGACCTCCTCGCCAAGATCCGTGCCCTCGGACTCGAGGTGAACAATCACATGTCGTCACTCGATGCTGACGACGTGGCTCGCATCAAGCGCTCACTCGAAAAAGAGAAGCAAGCGATCGCCGAGCCGCAGCAAACCCAACGGCTGTCATCGACGGTCCTTCGCCGGCGTTCCAGCAAGGCGGACGAGGCTGGCGAAGAGGGCCATCACGAGACCAAGCCGGGCGAGGTCAAAGCGGTAGACCGGCACCCGGAGCGGCCGGGCGAGCGCCACGTCGAACGACCAGGCGAGCGCCATGTCGAGCGACCGATCGAGCGCCACGTCGAGCGCCCGGTCGAACGACCAATCGAGCGCCACGTGGTGGCTACCCCCGAGCGGCCGGTCGTGGTCGAGCGTCCCGTTGCCGCAGAGCCAGCGGCCGCGCCAGCCACCGTGCCAGCGGCCATCATCGAGCGTCCCGTCGCGGCTCCTGTGGCCGAGCGTCCGGAGAGCGCTGATGTCGCGGCGGTGGCCGAGCCACGGTCCACGCCAGAAGCGGTCGCCGTCGCGAGCCCGCCGGCGCAGCCGGTGGACGCGGCGCCTGCCGCCGCCCCCGCGGTCGTCGAGCCGACGGCCACGCCAGCCGTAGCCGCCGTCCCGGTCGCGCCGCCAGCGGCGCCAGTGGCTCCGGCAGCGCCCGCGCCGGTTCGGGCCGTGGAGGCGCCGCGAGCCGCGGAGCCTCCAGCGAGCCCCGAGCGCCGCCCGGAGCGCAACCCCGACAGGCCCGCGCTGACCATCACCCCGGTGACGCGCCGACGCCCCACAGACGATGTGGTCGCCGCGCCGCCGCGCCCGAGCCCGGAGCCTGTGAACCGCGGCCACGAGCCGTCGCGGCCCATGCAGGAGCCGCGGTCTGGCGCTCCGTCGCCCCAGGCCACCTCGCAGCGGGCCACCGTGGTCGAGGTGCGCCCCAAGTCCCGCGTGTTCGTCGCAGGCCCGCAGATGGTGGGGCGCCCAGGCGCCGAGCCGCCGCAGGCTCCGACGCCGCCGGCGCATCGCGCGTCCGCGACCCCGCCGCCGTCCACCCCGCTGCCTCCGCGGGCGCCGGTGGTGGTTCGTCAGCGTGAGGCCAACGCTCCGTCTGCCATCGTGAGCAGCGTGGAGTCCGCCCGGACCCGCTTCGAGCAGGAGCTGGAGCGCGCGCGCGCGCGCACCGCCGAGCGTGAGTCCACGCCTCGTACGCCAGAGGAGATCGCGGCCGAGGCCGAGCAGCAACAGCAGCCGCAGGCCGCCCCACCGCAGCGCGATCCGTCGCGCCCGGCGGTCGGCACGGTCATCTCGCTGCCGCCCCGCATCAAGATCACGGAGCGCACGCCGGTCCCCGGCCGTGCCGCGCCCGCGGTCACGCCAGGCGGTCAACAGATCCGCGGTCGCTTCGCGCAGCAGCAGAAGAGCGGGCCGGGCAACCAGAACCGCAACGACTTCGGCAAGAAGAAGCTGCCGCTGGGCAAGAAGGGTAAGCAGACCCAGCTCACCACCCCGGCCGAGCACAAGCGCGTCATTCGCATCGAGGACACCATCGCGGTGGCCGACCTGGCTCGCAACATGGGCGTCAAGGCCCCCGAGGTGCTCAAGAAGCTCTGGGGCATGGGCATGACGGGCGTGAACATCAACGCCTCGATCGACTTCGACACCGCGCAGATCTTGGCCAGCGAGTTTGGCTACGAAGTGCAGAACGTGGCTTTCAAGGAGGAGGACATCTTCTCCAGCAAGCCGACGGAGTCCTCGGAGCTCACGCTGCGCTCGCCGGTGGTGACCGTGATGGGTCACGTCGATCACGGCAAGACCTCGCTGCTCGACGCCATCCGCAAGGCCCGCGTCGCCGCGGGCGAGGCCGGTGGCATCACCCAGCACGTGGCCGCCTACAAGGTGAAGGTCAAGGGACACGGCGACATCGTCTTCCTCGACACGCCGGGCCACGAAGCGTTCACCGAGATGCGCGCGCGCGGCGCGCAGGCCACGGACATCGTGGTGCTGGTGGTCGCAGCCAACGACGGCGTGATGCCGCAGACCTTGGAGGCGCTGTCGCACGCCAAGGACGCGAAGGTCACCATCATCGTCGCGGTCAACAAGTGCGATCTGCCAGACGCGGCGCCAGAGCGCTGCCGTCAGCAGCTAGCCGACCACGGCCTCATCCCCGAGGAGTGGGGTGGCGACACCATGTACGTCAACGTCTCGGCGCTGCGCGGCGAGAACATCGACAAGCTGCTCGAGTCGATCGCCGTCACCGCCGAGATGCTGGAGCTCAAGGCCAACACGGATCGCCCGGCCCTGGGCCTGGTGATCGAGGCCCGGCTGGACCGAAACCGCGGGCCGATGGCCACCATCCTGGTGCAAGAAGGCACGCTGCGGGTCGGCGATGTCGTCGTCGCTGGCCGCACGGTGGGCCGCGTGCGCGCCCTGCTCGACGATCGCGGCGAGCAGGTCAAGGAGGCGGGGCCGTCTACCCCGGTCGAGATCCTCGGCCTGGATGGCGTGCCGGAGGCCGGTGACTCGGTCAACGTGGCCGATGATGAGAAGGTCGCCAAGCAGGTGGTCGAGCATCGCCGGCAGGCGTGGCGCAAGCGCGAGCTCGCCAGCACCGCCAAGGTCTCGCTCGAGAACCTGATGGAGCGGATCAACGAGGGCGAGGGCAAGGAGCTCAAGATCGTCCTCAAGGCGGACGTTCAAGGCTCGGCCGAGGCGCTGCGCGCCGCGCTGGTCAAGCTGTCCACCGAGAAGGTCCGGGTCAATGTGATCGCGGCCGCCGTCGGTGGCGTAACCGAGAGCGACGTCAACCTGGCCAAGGCCGGTGGCGCCGTCATCGTCGGCTTCCACGTCCGCCCCGCCGGCAAGAGCTCCAAGCTGGCCGAGCAAGAGGGCGTGCAGATCCGGCTCTACGACATCATCTACGATGCGCTCGACGAGGTGAAGTCCGCGATGGCGGGCCTCCTGGCGCCCATCAAGCGCGAGGTGCCGCTGGGCAAGCTCGAGGTCCGCGAGGTCTTCTCCATTCCCAAGGTGGGAGCGGTGGCCGGCTGTATGGTCACCGACGGCAAGATCACTCGTCGGGCTCACCTGCGCATCATTCGCGATGCGATCCAGGTGTACGAGGGCAAGATGGGCAGCTTGCGTCGCTTCAAGGAAGACGTGGGCGAGGTCCAGCAGGGCTACGAGTGCGGCGTGATGATCGCCGGATGGAACGAGCTCAAGCAGGGCGATGTCATCGAGGCCTACGATGTCGTCGAGGAAGCCGCCAAGCTGTAAGCCCTCATGGCTGCTCCTGCAAAGGCAAGCGCGCACCTGACCGCTGGTCAGGTGCCAACGAGCGACGTCGCCATCTCTCCTGGGAAGATGGTACGGTGAGTCACATGTTCGTTGGTGCGCTGAAGCTCGATGTCCGCGTCCTCGAGAGCCGCTCTCTCAAGGACAAGCGGATGGTGCTGCGCCGCGTGAAGGATCGCGTGCGCGAGCGCCTGGGGCTGGCGGTGGTGGAGGTGGGCGCACAGGAGCTCTGGCAGCGCGCCGAGCTCGGGGTGGCGTGCGTCAGCGGCGATCGCTCGCGGCTCCTGGCCATGCTGGACGACGTGCGCCGCTGCATCCTCTCCACCGAGGGCCTGGCGCTGCTGCGGCAGTGGCGCGAGCTGTCGTCGTTCGCTGGCGAGGCCGTGGAGCTTTCCTCGGATCTCCTCGAGACCGACGCGGCGCCGGACGGCGATCCAGGCGATGAAGCCTGGGTGCCTGCGCAGTGGCAGCGCGTGCTCGCCGACGAGGCTGCGCGTGAGCCCACGCACGGCGACGAGGTGGAGACGCACGAGCTCGTCGGGTCGCCGGCGCACGGAGTGACCCCATGAGTCAACGCAAGGCCAAGGTGGAGCACGCGCTCCGCGACGTACTGGCGGATCTGGTGCGGCGTGAGGTGCGAGATCCTCGCGTCGCGCGCGCTGGGCTGCTCAGCATCACGCGCGTGGAGCTCAACGTCGACATGAGCGTGGCCAACGTGTACGTGGCCATCATCGGCCCTGGCGGGACCTCGGCGGCGAACGCCGAGGCCGCGGTGGCTGCGCTTGGCCGGGCGGCCAGGTTCTTGCGTGGGCCGGCCGGGCGAGCGCTCAACCTGGCGCATCCTCCCGAGCTGCGCTTCATGCTGGATCGCAGCGCGGAGATGCAAGAGCGCATTCGCAACGTGCTGCGCGAGGACGACGCCAAGGCGCGCGCCGCGGGCCGTGAGCCGCAGGCGGCCGGCGCGCTGGGGACGGATCCGGCGGTGGTCGCGCTGGCGCCAGCGCGGGCTGGCGAGGAAGGCGACTCGGAGGGCGCGGAGGGCGACGACGGTGACGCCGGCAGCGAAGGCAGCGACTCCCCCGACGCGCTGCCCGACCCCGAGGCGCCGCAGACGGTGACCGGTGACCGGTGACCGCTGATGATCCCATCAGCCGCGTCGCCGCGCTGCTCCTGGCTTCGCAGCGCATCCTCTTGACCAGCCATCGACGGCCTGACGGCGACGGCAGCGGCTCGATGGCGGGGCTGGCCTCGTTGCTGCGGGCCCGGGGCAAGCGCGCGGTCATCTACTCGATGGATCCCATCGCCAGGCGCTACCGCTGGATGCCGCTCATCGACAGCACCGTGCAAGAGCTCACCCCTGGTGAGACCTTCGACTGCACGGTGGTCGTGGACTGCGCCGACATCACGTTGCTGGGCAACGCGCTTCCTCCGCCGGAGGTTCGCGGGGTCCTGGTCACGCTGGATCACCACGCCAGCGGCCGGCCGTTTGGTGACCTCTCGGTCTGGGATCCCAGCGCCGCGGCGGTCGGCGTGCTGGTGGCTCGCATCGCGAGCTGCCTGGGCTGGCCCATCACCGCAGAGGCGGCGGTGCCGTTGTACGTCTCGCTGGTCAGTGACACCGGCGGGTTTCGTCACGCCAACACCAACGCAGAGGCCCTGCGGATCGCCTCGGAGCTGGTGACCGCGGGGGTCACCCCCACCGCCATCGCCGCGGGCCTGGAGGAGCGACCGAGCGTGGGCAAGGTCCGCTTGCTGGGCGCGGTGCTCGCCACCTTGGAGCTGCACTGCGCCAGCCGCGTCGGGCTCCTGGTGGTCACCCCGGACATGATCGACAACAGCGGCGCGAGCTGGGACGACGTGGAGGGCATGGTCAACTGGGCGCGCAACGTCGAGGGCGTCCATGTCGGTGTCATGCTGACCACCGGCAAGGGCGGGGGCGTCCGCGTCTCGATGAGATCTCGCACCGACCGCATCGACGTCGGTCGCGTCTGCATGCAGCTTGGCGGCGGCGGCCACCCGGGCGCCGGTGGGTGTCATCTCGAGACGGATCTCGAGTCGTCGAAGCGGCGCGTCGTCACCGCGCTGGAGATGGCCTTTGTCCACGAGGGCCCCATGCCGCGCTCCAACTACGTCCGGGCGGTGACCAACCGCCGCATCATCGACGACGGCTCGACTTGAACGCGGTCGCGATGTAGGTGTTGCGCCGCTTGCGGGCGGCCAGGCCCGCGTCGCGCTGTCGCAGCGGCCGCCAGGCAGTTACGTACTTGTCGGATCGCGCGCCACTTGGGCGGTGATAGGATAACGGCCTATGGTTCGTCTTGCTTGTCTTGCTTGTCGTTGGGTTTGTCTCTGGGGAATCGCCGTCGCTGCGCTTGGTTGCGGCGACAATCGAGCGGCGCTGATGTTGTCGCCGGACGCCTCCGTCGACGCGCCGGTGGACGCCGCGGTGGCGCCCAATCCGCTCACACCAGATCGCCTGTCGGGCACTGGCCTGTGTGTCGACGCTGCCTGCACGCAGATCGCCGCTGGCGTGCGCACGTTCGCGCCGCGCTGGCCGCTGTGGACCGACGGCGCCGTGAAGGAGCGCTGGATCTGGCTGCCGCCAGGCAAGAAGATCGACAACTCCGATCCAAACCACTGGCGCTTCCCGGTGGGCACCAAGCTGTGGAAGTCGTTCACGGTCAACGGCAAGCGCCTGGAGACTCGCTATCTGGTCAAGCTCGACACGGGCGACAACCACTGGTTCCTGGTGGCGTATGCGTGGAACGACGCGCAGAACGAGGCGGTCGCGGTGCCGCGCGGTCAGGACAACGCCGGCGGCACCAACCACGATATCCCGTCGCGCGCGGACTGCCGGCAGTGCCATGATCGCGTGCCCGGCGGGGTGCTGGGGTTCTCGGCGCTGGCCCTGGACTACGCCGCGCCCGGCACGAACCTGGACCTGGAAGAGCTGGCGTCCGCTGGCCTGCTCACCGCGGCGCTGCCCGGAAGCGGCAGCCCGCGCTACCCGCTGCCCGCCGGTCGCAACGCCCAGGAGACGCAGTACGCCGCCGAGGCGGTGGGCTATCTGCACATGAACTGCGGCCACTGCCACAACCCGGACTCGCCGGTCTACGCTGGCTCGCCGCTGGAGCTGCGGCTCACCACCAACATGCTGTCGTCCTGGCCGGCCACCACCGTGTACACGACCGCGGTCGGGGTCACCACGCCGGCCATGATCGACGGCGCGTCCATCATCATCAAGCCGGCGGCGCCGGATGAGTCCGTGGTCATCAAGCGGATGAACCACGCCAACCCGGCGATCCGCATGCCGGCCATCGGCACCGAGGTCGTGGACGCCTCTGCGCAGACGCTGCTTCGCGCCTGGATCAACTCGCTGCCGGTCAACTGACCCGGCTGCCACGGCCCCGCGCGCGGGCCAGAGCGGACGCTCGGCGCTGAGCGGACGCCGGGCGTTGGGCCGACGCCGGGCGCTGAGCGGACGAGCGCGGCAGCGAGCGGCTGCTGCGCGGGCGCCGCGCGCTCGCGGGCCCGAAAATACGAAAGGCCAAGCTCGGCGATGCCGGCCTGGCCTTGGGCGCGACGCCGGGGTTAGCGGCGGAGGCCGAGGGTCTCGATCAGCTTGCGATAGCGGTCGAGGCTCTTGCGCTTGAGGTAGTCGAGGAGCGCGCGGCGCTGGCCGACCATCTTGAGCAGACCACGACGGCTGTGGTGGTCCTTGTGGTTGTTCTTGAGGTGCTCGGTCAGGTGCGCGATGCGCTCCGAGAGCAACGCCACCTGCACCTCGGGGGAGCCGGTGTCACCCTCGTGCTGGCGGAACTTGGAGATCGTGTCTTGCTTGCGAACGGTAGAAACAGGCATGAGCTTTCCTTTGGTCACCAGCGGCCGCGCCCGTACGTGGACCCGAGCCGTGGTCAAGTGCGCGCGAAGATTGCGCCATCGGCGGCGTTCTCGTCAAGTCCTCCGGCTCAATCCGGACACCCGCGCCTGGTGCGCTGCGCCAGGACCTGCGATAGAACCACCGCCCCTTGGTCACCCGGGGCCCTCGTCATGCTGCACGGCGTCCTCATCCTCGACAAGCCAGCCAACCTCACCTCGGCCCAGGTGGTGGACAGCGTCCGGCGGCGCGCGAAGGTACGCAAGGCCGGCCACACCGGCACGCTCGATCCCCTCGCCACCGGGGTCTTGCCCATCGTGCTGGGGCACGCCACCAAGCTGGCGGGGTACCTCCTGGCCGAGGACAAGGCGTACGATGCCGAGCTGGAGCTGGGCGTCTCGACGGACACCTTCGATCGCACCGGCACCATCACCGCGCGCCACGAGGCCGCCGCCGAGGCGCTCTCGGACGCGGCGCTCGCCCAGGCGCTGGCGGAGCTGCGCGGCGCGACCGAGCAGCTCCCGCCGATGTTCTCTGCCATCAAGCAGGACGGCGTGCGGCTCTATCATCGCGCCCGCGCCGGGGAGGAGGTCCGCACGCCACGGCCGATCAAGCTGCACAGCCTGGAGCTGCGCTGGCGCCGGGGCCGCACCCTGGCGATCTCCGTCCATTGCAGCAAGGGGACCTTCGTGCGCAGCCTGGTGGCGGACCTGGGCAGCGCGCTGGGCGTGGGCGCCCACCTGACCGAGCTGCGGCGCACCCGCAGCGGGGACTACTCGCTGGAGCAGGCCTTGCCCCTGGCGGAGATCACGCCGGAGCTGGCGGCCGCCCGGCTCATCCCCATGACCCGCATGCTCTCGGCGCGGTCCATCGTGGTGCCGCGCGAGCGCCACCTGGACCTGCGCAACGGCCGGCCGGAGCTGCTCGCGGAGCTGACCTGCGAGCTGTCCGGCATGGCCCAGCTCCTCGACGATGAGGGCCAGCTCCTGGCGCTCATCGAGCGCGGCCCCGAGGGCGCGCGCTACCTGCGCGTGTTCGCGGAGTCGTTACCCAAGCAGGGCGGCTGACCGGACCACCCAAAAAGACGTGGGCTGTGGGCTCATGAGCCCGGGCGCGACGCCGGCGGGTCGGCTGGGTCAGGCGACGCTGGCGAAGTTGGAGATACCGGCGGGGCCTCGTCGGGGAGCCAGTCGCCCGGGGGAGCGGGATCCCAGAGGGTCTGGCCGTCCGCGTACAGCACCCCCGAGAGGCCGCGCTGCTGCGCGAGGGGGCGCAGCGCCAGCGCCGCGTGGTGGCTGGCGGCCACCAGGCGGACGCGCTCGATGCCCGCGGGCGGGGCGGCGGCGAGCTGCCAGCGCGCGTCGTCCTCGGCGGCGTGCTCGTCGAGATCGAGGTAGGCCACGCCGGTGGCGGAGTCGACGAGCCGAAACGGCGGGTGCGGCGCCGCGCGCGTGAGCGCGACCCGCTGCGCCCCTCGCTCGTTCCAGCCGGAGGCCACGGTGGTGTCGACGAGCTGCGCGAGCCAGCGCTCGTGCAGGCCGGCGGCGCGCCCGACCGCGGCGAGGTCTCGCGGGTCCGCGACCCAGCGATCGATCAGCAGCTCGCCGCGCGGCTGGCGCTCGGCGCACGCTGGCAGCGGCGCTGCCGCCAGGCGCTGCGCCTCGCCGACGAAGTCAAAGCCGGGGCGCGGCTCGATTGGGCCACGCGGCGCGTGGGGGGCCAGGATGTCGACGACGGCGGCGACGAAGCGGCGGGCGCCGCGCGGCGGACGCGGGCGGGGATAGCGCAGGCCGCTTGGCACCGCGACCGCGTGGGCGAGCTGCACCTGGCCGCGCTGGCGGTGGTAGAAGTCGGCCACCAGGTCGATGCCCTCGTCGAGGAAGGTGGGGCCAAGGCGCTGCAGGGCGTCGCCGCTGGCGCCGAGCTGCAGCTCCAGGGCGTCGCTGCGCACGGTGAGCCGGGCGGCCAGCTCGGACTCGTCCACGAACATCGCCGCCCGCGCGTCGCCCCGGGCCAACGTGATCACGCGGTGGCCGGCGGCCGCCTGTCGCGCGATGGCGGCGCACCCAGCTTGGCTGTGGTCGAGCGGCTCGCCCAGCTCGTGGGCGCTCCCGATGACGTCGAATAGCGGCCACAGCGCGGTCTCGGCGAGCCGGCCCACCAGCGCCGCCGCGCCGTCGGGGCCGGCGTACCAGGTGTCGCGCTGCGCCGGGAACGGGAAGCGAAACGAGACGTGCCACGTCAGCTCGTAGCGAAGGTCGCCCATCGTGGTGCAGCGCGGTGCCCCGGCCCGCAAGCCGGCGGCGGCGGGTGCCGGCGCCCCCCGGTCCCAGCCTGGTCCTCACCTGGTCCCGGCCCAGGTCACGCAGTCAGGCAGGTCACGCAGCTCAGGCAGGTCACGCAGGTCGGGCAGGTCAGGCCTGGTCGGGCACCGGGGCGAGCTGCGTGGTGCCGATCAGGTAGTCGCCCTCGGCGGTCCGCACGATGCGGTACTGGAAGACCACCGGCCGCGCCAGCTTGCCGCCGGGCAGCGGGCCGCCCGGATCGAGCAGGGCGAAGAACAGCGCGACCCGCCCATCATCGCGGGTCACGCGGCGCGGCGTCAGGTCCAGCTCGTCGTCTGCGCCAAGCTCGCCCTCGGCGAGGTGGGTGATGAGCTGATACGGCGGGCCGTGCAGCCAGACCAGCCGCGCCACCAGCCCGTCCGGGGTCGGCCAGCGGGCGTCGTCGGCGAACCGCAGCGCGTCCAGCGCGGGGCCAAAGTTCTGCGAGCGCGCCATCACCACGGTGTCGCCGCGCACCCAGCCGCGCACCGGCACCTGCGCGTCCACCTCGAGCGCCATGAACCCCGGCACCGCCACCGCCGGATCCTCCACCGCGCGCAGGCTCGCGGCGGCCACGCCTCGCTGGATCTTGGCGGCCACCTCCAGGAACCTCCGCTGTGCGTCTTGGTTCGTCATCTCGTGCTCCCTGGCGCTAGGCCCATCGATCGCGCGAGTCCTCGCCGATGTTCTCGTCGAAGTAGCCGCCGCTGGGTGGCACCCCCAGCCGCTCGAGGATCTCGAACAAGCCGATGGCCACCGCGCTCGCCGGGTTGAGGATGCCGCCCTGGTCCCAGTAGTCGATCGTCACGCCGAGCAGGTGGATCTTGTACTGGTTGGCGACGAAGAAGTGATGGGTGCCAAAGACGTACCAGATGTAGTACGGGTGGCGCTTCACGCCGATCATCCCCTGGCTGACCATCGAGGTGATGAGCTGCACCGCCACCTGGCCCAGGCGGTCGAACATCGTCTGGATGGCGCTGACCAGGGAGCCGATGCTGTCAAAGGCCATGCCCCAGGCAGCGGCCGCCAGGCGCAACGCCCACGGGAAGAAGTCGGTGACGCCGGTGGGCGGCGTGCCCTCGAACAGCCCTAGCAGGGCCTCGGCGCTGCTGGTCAGCGCGGTGATGATCGGCTCGATGATCGTCCACGTGGTGTCGCCCACCATGCGGCGCAAGAGCTGAGGCAGGTAGCCGAGGCCGTTGGCGACGAAGCCATCGATGACCTCCTGCACCGCGTCGCCCAGCGAGACCAGGAAGTCGCGGAAGACGTTGACCACGCGCCCGAAGAAGTCGCCGATCGCGCCCCACGCGGCGCCGGCGCGCGACATGAGATCCGAGATGGTCTGGTAGCCGGGCAGGGCCTGCAGGCCGGACGACAGGCCGCCGAGGTTGACGGGCTCGGTCGGCAAGCCACCGGCGTCGCCCTCGGGGCCGGTCGTCGGCACCTCGGTGTCGCGGCCGCCGCCGGTCGCCGCCTCGCTGGAGGTCGGGCTCGCCTCCTCCTGCTCGAGCGTGGGGCCGCTGGCGGCAGCGGGCGCGGCCGGGGCGTCGGGGATGGTCGGCTCCTGCTGCGACAGGTCGCCGCCCAGGTCGAGCTGGAAGTTGAACAGCTCCTTGGGCGGCATGATCTCGAAGTCGGCGAGCGAGTCGCCGGTCCAGCTCGGGTTCCAGACGCCGTCGAGCAGCGACAGCTCGGCGTACGGCACCACGGAGCCGCGGATCCCGAAGGTGAGCGGCATGGCGAGCTGGGCGTCGCCGCTGACGCCCCCGTCGGGCGTGTAGGCCACGGTCAGCGTGCCGGTGGGCACCAGGCGCGCCTCGCCGACGATGGGGATGGTGACGCCGCCGCCGCCGCGCAGGAGCGAAGGCGACAGCGCGAAGAGCCCAAGCCCGACGCGGGGGGTGGCGGTGAGCGCGGCCACCAGCTCGCCGCGCAGCTCGACCTCCGCGGCGGCCCGCTCGTACTCGAAGGTCTCGAGCGAGAAGCCCTCGAGCGAGATGGTCGGTTGTAGCCTCAGATCGAACTGATAGGAGAAGCCCAGGTCAAAGCCGATGTCGAGGTAGATGCCGATGCCGTAGGCGTTGATGAGCGGGATCTGGCGGGTGAACTCGAACAGCGTCCGGCTCACCGGACCGTACTGGAGCAGGGTGATCTCCTCGACCGTTAGCGAGACGTTCACCTCGTTGTCGGTGGAGTTGTAGGAGAGCGTGCCGGTGGCGACCATCCCCTCCTTGATGCGCACCGACAGGTCGCCGTCGATCGACAGGCCGGTGTCCTGGGCGTAGCCGACGCGGAGCGAGCCCCAGAAACGGTCGGCGTCGGTGCCAAAGCTCACCGCCGCGGCGGCCTCGCGGATGGAGACGCCGCTGCGGTCGACGTGCAGGCCGATCGACACCGACTCGAGGTACCGGAAGTTCACGACCTCGAGCGAGAAGTCGCCCTCCACGTCGCCCTGCGGGGTGATCGCGCACGACATCGAGGGGATGCGGAAGTGCTCGCCGAGCAGGATCGGCGTGGTCGTGCTGATCGAGCCAGAGTAGCGGCCGTCGGCGTCGATCTCGCCCTGCAGCGTCAGCCCGAGCCCGCCCTCGCCCAGGAGGCTCTGCAGCGCGGGGATGTTGAGGCCGGCGGTGCCGCGCAGCGAGCCGGCGAAGCGGCCGTCGGTGTACGTGACCGTGCCGCCGACGGTGCCGGTGAACGTGGGGGAGTCGCTGTCGGCGGGGTACTTGAACTCCGGGGAGTCGTAGCTCAGCTCCGCGCCGGTGAGGCGGTTGTCGGTCAGCTCGGCGCGGCCAGACGCAGAGCCGAACATGCCGAGGTCCGCCTCCAGCGCGACCACGCCCGAGAGCATGCCGGTGTCGAGGTTGAAGTCGACCCCGGACGCGGTGCCGGTGAGGGTGATGGCGTTGAAGGTCTTGGTGTACGAGACCTGATCGACGCCCAGGCGCCACGCGCCAGCGCCGTAGCTCAGGGTCGCCGAGAAGCCGGAGAGCCCCTCGACCATGCCCTCGGGGAACGTGACCTGGCCGGAGAACGTCCACGCGCCGCTGTCCCAGCCGATGGTCAAGGTGCCGGTGAGCGGCCCGCCGGTGAGGCCCGCGTCGTAGCGGAGCTCGAGCTGGCCGCTGACCGCCAGCTCGCCGCTGGCGGCGTAGGTGACGGTGGCGTTGCCGCCGGTGATGGTCACCACGCCGATGGTGGTGCCGGCGGCCACCGAGAGGGTGCCGGTGACGCCGTCGTCGGTCACCCGGGCGTCGACCTCGACGCCGCGCAGCAGGTTCGACAGCTCGCCGGTGAGTCCGGGCAGGCGGTTCTCGAGCTGGACCTGGTTGCCGCCGCGCGGGGTCATGGGCAGGCGGATGCCGGAGGCCTGCAGCGCGCCGCCGAGGTCGACGTCGAGCGTGGCCTCGCCGCCGACCACCTCGTTGCTGCCCGGCGCCGCGGTGTTGACGGTGACCGACGCGAACGAGATGCCGGAGTGCAAGATGGGCGGGGCGCTGAGCTGGTGTGTGGTCGAGGTCTCGTCGGTGAGCTGGACCTGGAAGGTCGGGTTCATCGACATGTCGATGGTGCCGATGCCCTCGACTTCCGGATCGGGGACGATCTGCAGCACGTTGTCGCCGGGGATCTCGCGGCGCAGCCGCGGCGCCCAGTCCTGCGCGATCTCCTGGGTGGTGAAGACGTAGAGCACGTGCTGAAAGTTGCCGGTCTGCTGGACGCCGTCGATCTTGTAGCTCGGCACCGGCTTGGTCACGATCAGGTTGTAGTCATGCGCGGCGCGCAGCATGTCCGCGCTGGGGCCGCCGGCGCCGGACTTGAAGTCGACGACGGCGGCGTGCTGGAGGCGCGTCCCGACCACGGTGACGGCGTCGGAGGCGATGGTCTTGGTCGTGTTCTTGGTGAAGTCCGGGTCCGAGAAGAAGTGCTCGCCGCGGTTGATGCTGCCACCGCCGCCGACCAGCGCGGCGTTGATGTCCTCGGTGGCGATGCGGCCGAAGATGGTGCCCTGGATCTGCGAGTAGATGCCGCCGAACACCGCGCCGCCGGGCGTGCTCACCACGTCCTCGAAGAACTTCTCCCAGTGCTGCTTGTTGCCGCCGCCCCAGTGGAAGGCGCGGCACGCGACGAAGGCGTCCACCAGGCTGTGGCGGCACAGCTCCAGCTCGTCCTCGCTCAAGGGGACCACCGCGTTGGTCCCCGTCACGAACAGGCACTGGACGCCGCGCGTGAACTGGACCGCCACCGGGGCCAGCGCGTGTGGCGCGATGGTGGGCTTGGCCAGGATGGCCAGGTAGTCTCGCCACTTGTCGACGACGCTGCGCCGGGCCGGGATGCGGTCGGGGATCGACGCCACCACCCTGGCGCGGCCGAGCAGGCTCGGATCGACCCACGCGAACCAGGTGCCGCTGGCGCCCACCTTGACCAGGCCCAGCTCGCTGGCGTGGTCCTGCCACAGGTGGAGCAGCTCGCCGCTCTTGGCCTCCTGCGATATGCCGGTGACGCCGGCGAAGGCGGCGGTCGCGTAGTGGCTCGAGCGGAACGACTCGGCGGTGCTCTGGGTGTACCGGTTGGTGTCGTCGGTCTCGTCGCAGTAGCGGGGGTGATTGGCGTCGGGGATCTTGGCGCGGCCGGCGACGAAGGCGCGGAAGCGCGCCTTGGCGGCCTCCGCATCCCAGACGTCGGCCTCGCCCGGCTCGGTCCGGTGGAGCACGTTGGCATCGGCGGTCGCCGCGGTGGGGCCGGCGCGGCCGGCGGTGACCGCGCGCGCCTCGTGCTCGGCGGCGTCCTCGCGGGCGGACACGCGCAGCGTGCCAGCGCGGAAGCCGCCGGGCTCGGCCCTCGCCGCGCCCATCTGCACCACGTGGGCGAGCTCATGGAGCAGCGTCTCGCGCTGCGGCGACGGATCCGCGAAGGCCACGATGTTCCGCACCGCGAAGGCACCGGCGGCCAGGAGCTGGCAGGCGCGCCGCGCGGCCTCGCCGGTGAACGCCTGCACGTGGCCGAGGTCTGCGCCCAGCTCACGCTCGAGCTCGCCGAGCCCGGGCACGGCCATGCGCTGGCCGTGGCGGCGCACGTCCTCGACCAGGTCGGCGGGGTCGCTGCTGGCCTGGCGACGCGAGCGGGCCACGAAGCGGCGGGCTGACTCGTCGGCCTCCTGCTCGCGGGCGTCGCCGGGGCGCGAGATCTTGCGGCTGCTCGGCGCGTCGCCGCGCAGGTTCTGAGCCACGTGCGCGGCCTCGTGCGCGAGCAGCTCGAGCCCCTCGAGGCTCTCCGGGGCATAGGCGCCAGCGGCGAAGAAGATGTCGCTGCCGATGGTGAAGGCGCGGGCGCCCAGCGCCGCCGCCGCGGCGGACGCCCGGTCGTCGGTGTGCAGCCGCGCGGCGCCGAGGTCGACGCCGAGCTCGGCCGAGAGCTGGCGGGCCAGCTCGTCGGGCAGGCGCTGCCCGGCGGCGCCGTGCTGCAGGAAGCCGAAAACCGAGGCCAGCGCGCCGGCCTCGCTGCCCGCGTCGAGCTCCTCGGCGCCGGGCGCGGCGCGGCGAGCGACCTGCGCTCCGGCGCCGGTGGCCATCTGGCCAACCCAGCTCGCGTAGCGCAGCGCCTGCGAAGGGCTCATCGCCGCGCCGGTCTCGAACTGCGTGTGCTTGGTGGGGGACCTTGCCGCGCCAGTCGCCAGGCTCGCGCCGGTCGCCGAGCTCGTGGCCCTCGTCGCCGCCCAGCGCGCTGCGCGAGACCTGGCCGGGCGCAGGTCTTGGGCCCCTCTGGCCGTCG
>JADJJK010000062.1 GCA_016706545.1 Myxococcales bacterium | reverse complement strand
GGCGCCGCTGTGGATCGCGGGCGCCGTGCTGCTCGCCGGTGGCGCGGTGGCCACGGTGCTGGCGCTGCGGCCAGCCGGCGGCGGGGCGCCCTCGCAGCCGACGCCGGGCGCCAGCGCGACCGGCGCCGCGACCCCCGACGTGGGGACCTCCGGGGGGGCGACCGCCGTCGCTGCGCCGGGCGCTGGCGCGGCGTCCACGCCGAGCCCAGCAGACGATCCAGCGGCGGCGCCCACCACGGATCCGGCGGCTGGGGGTCCCGTAGCTTCGCCGCCGCCGACAGCGCCGCCGCCGGCGCCGCTGCCAGACAAGGTCAAGATCACGTTCGTTCTGCCCAGGGGGATCACGCTCTACGATCCAGCCGGTAAGGCGGTGGGCAAGGGCAAGACGGTGGTGCTGGAGCTGGCAGGGAGCGACACCGCGCTGTCGTACACGGCGCGCGGCAAGGGGCTCCGCGAGCGCATCGTCGCGGTCACTCCAGATCGCGACGACCGCATCGAGATCGCCCTCGATCGGGAGGGTGAGCGCCCTCGGTCTGCAGCGGAGGGCGGCTCGGCGAGCACCGGCAGCGCTGGCGGTCCCGCGGTGACTGCCCCGTCGCCCACGCCCACGCCGCCGGGGCCCGAGGTCCCGCCTGGGCCCGAGGATCCGAGCCTTGACGATCCGCCCACCATCAAGGACCCGTTCAAGTCCGGGAAGGCGCCTGGCGCGGAGGCCAAAGCGCCATGAGCGCCATGAGCGTGTCGCCCGGGCAGATTTCGCTGCGCTCGGCGATCGCCAAGGTCGGCGCCGACGGCGAGGTCGAGCTGGCGTATGACGTCTTTGGCGAGGGCGCGCCGATGCTGCTCATCATGGGCATCGGCGCGCAGCGCATCTTCTGGGACGACGAGCTGTGCCGGATGCTGGCGGCGCGCGGCTTCGCGGTGATCCGCTTTGACCATCGAGACGTTGGCCAGTCGAGCCGGATGTCCCAGCGCGCGCCCAAGCCGGCGGCCGCGGTGTGGCGCCGCCTCACCGGCAAGCCCATCGACGCGCCGTACACGCTCTCGCACATGGCCGACGACGCGGTGGGCCTGCTCGATCACCTGCGGCTCGGCTCCGCGCACATCGTGGGCATCTCGATGGGCGGCATGATCGCGCAGCACCTGGCCTTCGAGCACCCGGGGCGGGTGCGTAGCCTGGTGTCCATCTCGTCGACCCCAGGGGCGCGTCGCTTCTTGCCCGATCCTTCGGCGTTGCGCGCGCTATTTCGGCGCCGGCCGAGCACGCCCGAGGAGGCCGGGGATCTGCTGGCAGACACGTTTCACACCATCGGCAGCACCCAGTGGCCCGTGGATCGCGAGCGCTTGCGTCAGCTTGGCAGCGAGGCCTTTCGCCGCGGCAACAACCCCGCGGGGTTCTTTCGTCACTTCGCCGCGCTGCTGGCCTCTGGCGACCGCTCCGCTCGCCTCCGGCAGGTCACCGCGCCGACGCTGGTCATCCATGGCACGCGCGATCCGCTGATCCCGTTCGCGGCGGGCCGCGCCACCGCGGCGGCGATCCCCGGCGCTCGCCTTCTCCCGGTCGCCGGGATGGCCCACGATCTGCCGCCGCCGCTGTGGCCGCTCTTCGTCGACGCCATCGTCGGAAACGCCGCGCGTTCGCTGCCGCGCGCCGCCGCGGCCTGACCCGGCCTGACCCCGCGGCCTGACCCGGGCTGACCGCGGCCCGATCCGGCCCTGACCCGAGCGAGCTGGCGCGGCCCAGCCGCGAGTCCGCTGGTGCCGACGAGCGGTCCGCCACGCTGCCAAAGGGGTGGGGCAGGCGGGACTCGAACCCGCACGCACTAGGCCTGGGATTTTAAGTCCCATGCGTCTACCGGTTCCGCCACTGCCCCGCGCGGCGACGTTCGCATGACGCGCCAGCCATGTCCATTGGCGCGCGGGCCTTCACCGCGTGGGCGCGTTCGTTCCTCGCGGCCTCGCGTCGCGCGGGACCATCGCGGCCATCGGCGGCGCCCCCGGGGCTCGGTCCGCGTCGACCACTCCGCACAGCAGCTCTCCGGTGAGAAAGCGGGTGCCCGCGGGCGGGCGCGCGCGGCCGTGGCGCAAGAACGTGTTGACCACCTTGCCCTGCGCGTCGCGCCGCAGGCGCGGCCGGGCCGGATCGACGAAGCCCCGTCGCCACACCCCGCCGGCGAGATAGAACAGCTCCAGCACGCCGCGCTCGTCGCGCGCGGTCACCAGCGCCAGGAGCCGCTCTGGGTTGTCCGGACCCAGGGGGCCAAACGCCAGGATGTCGCCGACCGCCAGCGCCCCCGGCGCCCCCTGGGCGAGCGGGCGTACCCTCGGCGCCAGGTCGGTCTCGGCGGGACAGGCGCCAGCGCGCGCCCGACACAGCGCCAGCAGCGCGGGCGCAGGCGACGCGGCGTCCCGCTTGCCGACCAGGGCCAAGAGCGCGCTTCGCCGACCATCGGCGGCGGCAGCTTGGCCTTGCGTCTGAGCGCGCTGGCACCGAGCGCGGCCAGGGTCGCGCCGCCGAGGACGCGACGGTCGAGGGCGCAGCGCTCCGACGGGTGGGCTCCTGGGACGAGCGGTGTGCGCGGCGTGGCGCGCCGCCGGGCGCGCGATCGGGCGCCTGATCGGACTCCGGCAGCTCGGCGCCGCCGATGAGCGCGGAGGCAAAGCGCGGCGGCCGAGGCTGGCTGGCGCACGCGCCGGTGACGGCGAGCGCTACCAGCCAGAAGGCCCACGAGCCGAGCGTTGGTGCAGCAGCCCCCATGGCACCAGGCTGCTGGCGCCGCAGGTCCGGCGCCACTTTTTGGCGACGGCGTGTCGCCGATGAGCGCGCGGTGATCCCCGCGGGCAGGTGCCGCCATGTCGGGTTGCCACCATCGGCGCACGATCGGTGGTGGACCTTGGACACGCCCGAGCCGAGCGCGGCGCGAGGCGGCGACGCGGGCCTTCCTGCGTTGCCTTGCGTTGCTCTGCCTTGCCCTGCGTTGCCCCGCGTTGCCCCGCGTTGCCCGGGCCGTCGACGCGTCGCCAGGGGGCAGCGGCGGCGCGCGCTGGGCCTGGGCCTTGCTTGAGTGGCCGGTGGGAGGAATCCATGACGAAGATCGACAGATGGCGCGGCGTCGCGCCGTGGCTACTACTGGTCCTGGTGGGCTGTTCGCTGAGCGCCTTGAGTGGTGACCGTTCGCGGTCGCACGTCACGCCGCAGCGGGCCACGCCGCAGCGGGCCACCTTTCAGGGAGGCTACGCGGCCATGGCCGAGGTGCCGGTGTCCGGCGGTGAGCTGCGCCTGGTGGCGCCGCAGGTGATCGAGGCTCCCGTGGCCGAGCAGGTCTCGGGCGGCGCAGCGCCGGGCGCCTCCGACGAGCCCATGGGCGCCACGGGCGACGACGTGAGCGCAGGGCGCGAGGTCATCGCGTTCCCGCTGCGTCACACCGCGGTGACCGTCAAGGTGGCGGGCATGGTGGGCGTGTACGAGATCGAGCAGGAGTTCGCCAACCCGTTCTCCAGTCCGCTCGAGGCGGTGTACGTCTTCCCGCTGGGCGATGACGCGGCGGTGTCGGGCTACCAGATGACGATCGGCGACCGCGTCATTCGCGGCCAGATAAAGACCCGGTCCGAGGCGCGGCAGACCTACGAGCAAGCGCGCGCCGCGGGCTACACCACGGCCTTGGTCGAGCAGCAGAAGCCGAACATCTTCACCCAGCACATCGCCAACATCGCGCCGCGCGAGACCGTGCGCGTCAAGATCACGTACACCGAGCTGCTCGACTATCAGGACGGGACCTACGAGCTGGCGGTGCCGCTGACCGTGGGGCCGCGCTTTCGCCAACGGATCGCGCGGGCCAAACGCCGGTCGCGGCGCGCGCGCGGCGCGCACTCCGCCGACCGCGGGGCGCGCTGTCCATCCCGTACGCCGACGCCACCGTCGCGGCCAGCACGGTCAGCTTCACCGCAGAGCTCGACGCCGGGGTGCCGATCGGCGAGGTGAAGAGCCCCTCGCACAGCCTGCTCATCGAGGCGACGAGCCCGACTCGTCGGCGGGTCACGCTGCAGGGGCAGGGCGAGCTCCCCAACCGCGATCTGGTGATCCACTACGCCACCGCCAGCGCCACCACCACGGCGGGCGTGCTGGCGCATCGAGTCACCGACGATGGCTACTTCTTGCTCACGGTGCAGCCCAAGGCCTCGTATCGCACCGGCGACATCTCGTCCCGCGAGGTGATGCTGGTCCTTGACACCTCGGGCTCGATGAGCGGCCAGCCGCTGGCGCAGGCCAAGACGGTGGCCAGCGCCATCGTGCAGTCGCTGGGCGAGCGCGACACGTTCAACGTGATGCAGTTCGCCAGCGGGGTCAGCGCGATGGGGCCGGCGTCGATCCCTGGCGACCTGCAAGGGCGGCAGCGCGGGTTGGACTTTCTGGCGCGCCTCGCGGCCGGCGGTGGCACCCAGATGGATCTCGGGGTAGCGGCCATGCTCGCCGAGGAGCCGGGGCCGGGGCAGGTCCGCATCATCTACTTTCTCACCGACGGCTACATCGGCAATGACGACGTGGTGGTCTCGGCGGCGCGCCGGCTGGCTGGCCACAATCGCATCATGACGGTGGGCATCGGCGCGGCGCCCAATCGGTATCTCCTGGATCGGCTGGCTGCGGCTGGCCGCGGCTTCTCCACCTACGTCTCGCTCAACGAGTCCGTCTCGGAGGTCACCAAGGACCTGGTCTTGCGCTCTGCGTATCCGTACCTGACGGACGTGACCGTGGACTTTGGCGACCTCCAAGTGGCCGAGGTCTCCCCCGGGCCCATCCCGGATGTGTACGCCGGGCAGCCGCTGGTGCTGTCCGGCCGCTACCGCACGCCCGGCAGCGGGCTGGTCACGATCTCGGCGTACAGCGGCGGTCACCAGGTCAAGATCCCGATGCAGGTCACGCTGCCGGAGCAACAGGCGCTGGCCCCGGTGGCGCAGCTCTGGGCGCGGCGAAAGATCGAGGAGCTGATGCGCGACGCGGATCCGAACCGGGGCATGGACGCGCCGGCCCGTGAGCAGCTCACCGAGCTGGGCCTGGCGTTCTCGCTGGTCACCCAGGAGACGTCCTTTGTGGCCGTGGATCACATGCGGGTGGTGGACGGCGCAGGGCAGGCGCGGCTGGTCGAGCAGCCGGCGCTGCTGCCTGAGGGCACGTGGGGGCAAGCCCTGGCGGCGACGTCTCCGGAGGTTGCGTCGTCGGGGACTTCGTATTCGTCGTCCAGCTCTGGCTCGTCTGGCGCTGGCTCGTCTGGCTCTGGCTCGTCGTCGTACCGCGACAATGACTACGGCGGGAGCTGGGGCGCGGGCGCCACCGCGGCGCCAGGCGGTGGGCGCTGGGGATGGGCAGCGGCGGCGGTGCTGCTGGGGCTCCTGGCCTTTCGCCGGCGCAAGGCGTGACGTGCGGGGCGCGTCACGTCGGTGGTCGCCCGGCGCGTCGCGGGCCGCGCTCCTGGCGATGGCGCTCGTCGCCGCGGCGATGGCGCTGTGCGCCCCGAGCGAGGACTCGACGCCGCCACCGATGCCCGAGGGCGTGTGCGACTCGTCGCTGGCGGATCAGGTGACCGCGCCGCCGTGGCATCGCCTGCTGGCGCCGGTGAACACCGACCCCGCGAGCGGAGCCGGCGCCTCAGGCGGACGCGCGCCGCCGCGCTTGGCGGTGGCCGCGGTGTTCGCGCGGCTCGACAACAGCGGCCCCGTGGAGTCGGCCGAGTGGAGCATGGCGCAGCTCCGCGGCGCGCTCGCCGATCGCGGCTTTGCGCGTGAGCGCGCGGCGAGCCCAGGCCCGGCGTCTGGCGCGTCTGGCGCGTCTGGCGTTTCTGGCGCGTCTGGCGTTTCCGGCGAACGCTGGCGTCGCGAGGGCGCCGTGCCGGTGGTGGTGGATCTCTTGGGGCCGCTGGCAGACCAACCCGAAATCATCGACGAGGTCTTGCGCCAGGCGGTGACCGACCACCGCCTGGTCTACTATCACGGCCACAGCCAGCGCGGTCGCCTGCGCGGCTTCGCCCTTGGGCCCGAGCTTGGCTATCGCTTGCTGGTGATAGACACCTGCTACTCGACCCAGCTCTACGCGGGCGACGCTGGCGGCAGCGACGATGGTGGCGCCGCCGGCGGTGACGCCGCATCCTCCGATCGCATCGTCAATCGCGGCCGCTCGGTGACCGGCTCGGTGGGGTCGTTCATCGGGCTCCTCGATGGCGCGCTGGCTGAGCTCGCGCCGCGCGGCTCGTCCCCGGCGCGGAGCTGGGCGGACCTCCTCGACGACATGAACCGGCGCGCGGTCGAGCGCGCGCAGCGCCGGGCGCCGCACAGCGAGCTGCGCGACCCGGAGCGCTACGGCCGGGCGCAGCGCTGCGCGCCGCGAGCTGCCGCCGGTTCGCCGAGCGGCGTCCAGGGCGGCGGCGCAAGCGTCGTTGTCGGCGGCGCGGCGGGCGTGCTACACCGGCCGGGTGGCTGACACCTGGTACACGCTCGCGCGCAAGCGCATCGCGCCGGTGGCGCTCATCTTGGCCGTCACCTGGATCGCGCACGACACCTGCTCGCGCCACGAGCGACGTCCGGTGACGCTGCGCTTCGAGCTAGGATCTGGCGCGGCGCGTGTTCACGAGCTGAGGGTGGACGTGGTGTCCGGCCAGGACGTGATCGGCCGCCTGCGCCGCGGTCGTGAGGCAGCCGGCCTGGGCGCCCCGCAGCTCAAGCTGTCGTTGCCCGACGGCGAGGCCGAGCTGCGCATCGAGCTCGAGCTGTCCGCCGCGCCCGAGGCCCCCGCCGTCGCCGCCGGCGCCACCGTCCGCAAGCTGACGCGACGCATACACGGCGAGGGCGGCGCCACCGTCGTCATCCCGTTGGCCGACGAGCTTCGCTAGGCTCTCATGCGTCAGTCCACCATCGGCTGCGACCGTCGCGGCGCGGGCACCTCCGACGCCGGGCTCGCCTCGTGGGAACCACCACACCGCGCTGCGCCCGCGTGCGCCGCGATCCCCCCCTCCGCTGGTCGCTCGACGTTGCACTGACGCGGGCTCTGATCCTGCACCGTGAACGCAGACCGCCGACGACGAGCCTGACCCACCACGTGACCCGACCACCGTGTGGACTCGACCACCGTCTCGAGGCCGACCACCGCCGACCCCACCACGCCGACCCAACCACCTCAGCCGACCACCGTGCTGGACTCGACCACCGTGCTCGAGCCGACCACCGTGCTTGACCCAACCACCGTGCTGGGCCTACCCACCTCGCACGCGCTCACCCTGTCGCTCACCTGGCGTTCTGGGTTCTGGGTTCTGGTACCAAAAAACAAAAAAACTCAGGGTTCTGAAAACAGCAGGGGCTGTGCGGCGGTGTGGAGAGGCGCCGCCCTCTCAGGTACGCCTGCTACCGGGCCCTCCTGCGCCTCTCCAAGGGCTGTGGTCAACCGCGCCGCGTACGCGCATCTCGCATGCCCAGGCTCGACGGGCGCGGTTGTCCATAGCCCGTCACCGTCCACAGCCCCGGGGCTTCCGCGGAAACGCGCTGCGACTTGGATCACACCACGTTTCCGCGGAGGTTTCCGCGATCTCGATCTCAAGTTTCGTCCGCCTGCCGGACGCATTCTCGAACTTCAGATCTAATATCCAATATCCACATCAAACCAAACATTCCTCTTGACACCTCGCGCGCCAGCGCACCCTCCGCGCTGCCAACCCGCTGCAGTCTCTCCACCCGCGGCCTCACGCGCGCTACATCCCCCATCGACCTGCGTCCCCACGGGGGGGGGGGGGGAAGGGGGGCCCGCCATGCATCGCCTACTCGCCGACCTGCGGACGTTTGACGCGGCCGGCGGCTGGTACCGCCAGGGCTTTGGCACCTGCGCGCACTGGCTGAGCTGGCGCGTCGGCTGGGATCTTGGCACTGCGCGCGAACACCTGCGCGTGGCCGGGGCACTGCACACCTTGCCTCAAGTATCAGAGGCCTTGTCTGCCGGGCAGATCTCGTATTCCAAGACGCGCGCCATCACGCGCGTGGCCACCGCTGCCACCGAGGAGGTGCTCCTTGGCTATGCGCAGCACTGCACCGCCAGTCAGCTCGAAACGGTGTGCCGCAAGGTCGGCGTGCTCGGCGCAGACGCCGCCGGCAAGAGCACGCGCCCGCACGACAGCGAGCGATATGTGGCGCATACGACGACGGCCTCGGGCATGGTGTGCGTCAAGGCCTGCCTGCGCCCCGACGAGGCCGCGCTGCTCTTGCAAGTGCTGCAGCAAGCGGCGGTGGACTGCACGCGCGAGCCGGCGGAGGCTTCCGCGGAGGTTGCGGACGTTTCCGCGGAAGCGCCAGCACCTGCCGAGCGATCGACGGACGTCTCCGCGGAAGCGCAGCGTTCTTCCACCACGACCACCGCGCGCCGCCCGTACAACCGCGCCGATGGCCTGATGGCCCTGGTCCACGGCTACGCACGGGGCAGCAGCGTCGAGCGCTCGCCGTGCCCGTGGTGGCGCTGCTGCAGCAGCCCGCCGCGACTACCGACTCAGCCACCAGCACCACCGACTCCGCCACCGCCAACATCTCCGCAACCACCGATGTAGCCCTCGCGCCCGCCTCCTTCACCGACCGCGGCGCCTCGCTGCCGGTGGCCCTCACCGTCGAGACCGACCTGGCGCTTTCTCCGCAAGCTACCCGCCGCCTGGCCTGCGACTGCGGCTTGGTCGTCGCCACCACAGTCAACGCCGCCAACACCGCCGAGCCCCTCTCCATCGGCCGCAAGACCCGCACGATCCCCGCCGCCCTCAAGCGCGCCTTGCTCTTGCGCGACCGCACCTGCCGCTTCCCCGGCTGCGACCACCGCCTCTTCCTTGAGGGCCACCACCTGCAGCACTGGGCCGATGGCGGCGAGACCAGCCTGCCCAACCTCGCGCTGCTCTGCTCGCTGCACCACTCCTATGTCCACGAGCGCGGCTATCGCATCACGCAATCACCCACTGGCGCGCTCGCCTTCGAAGATCCGCAGGGCCGCGCCGTCGTCCCGCTGCCGCCGCGCCCCGCGCCGCCGCTGCTCGGCTGGCCCGCGATCCATGCCGCCAACGCCGCCTTGCCGCTGACCGCCACCACCGGCCAGAGCCGCTGGCGCGGCGAGCGCGTCGATAGCTGGGACGCCGCCGCTACCATCACGCGCATCCAGCGCCGCGCCGACGCGGCCGCAGCCCCTGCAGCCGCCGCCCCCACCGCGCCATCCGCCGCCCCACTCGCCGCCGCACCAGCAGCATCCCCTCCGCCCTCATCCCGCCGCACACCGGCACCGCCCTCGCCCCCCTCCCCAACCTCACCACTCTCATCCCTCGCCGATCCTCCGCTCGACCCCGACGGCCTCCCGCTGCGCGGCCTCTGGGACGACCTCGACCGCCACAGCGCCATCGAACGCTGGGTCCTCGCCGAGATGGAAGCCACCGGCGCCGACCCGCTCTCCATCGGCCGCCCCTTGCCGGACCACCTGCAGCACCCGTCCCAGCGCCCGACACAGCGCCCATCGCCGCGCCGGTCGTAACCGAACGCAACCCTCCGCCAGGCCAACTGTGTCCAGACGCTCGTCATCGGCCGTGGCATGCACGATCTGGTGCTGCTCGAGTTCGGCTGGCGCGCCCGAGAGCGAGCAGGGATCAATCGTGAGAAACCAGGCTACAGCACCGTCAGCGTGCGCATGGTCCCGCGGGTGACGCCGAACTGTTCGTGCCCGAGGCCTTGCGCGATCACCTCGCGCGGCGACAGCTCGCCGCGCACCAGCCGCTGGTAGGCGCGCAGCACCGCCACCGCTTGCGCGGCGGTCTCGCGCACCAGCTCCACCCGCAGCCGCGCCACGCCTCGGCGCACCAGGTCCCCAGCGACGCTGGCCGCGCTCTGGGCCTGGGCCCCAAAGACGGTGTTGCGGCAGCCCACGTCCACCAGCACCGGGTGAACCTGGCCCACCCGATCGCGCAGCGAGACCAGGTGGTGCTCGCACGGCCGGCCGCAGGTGCGGAAGTCCTGGCCCTGCGACAAGAGGTGGGCATAGACGCAGTGCTCGGTGTGGAAGGTGGGCATGTGGTGGTGGATGGTCACCGCCAGGCGGCGCGGCTCCACCGCGTCGAGCAGCGCCGCGAGCTGCGCGGCGTCCAGATCGTGCGCCGCGGTGATCGTCGAGAGCCCTTGCGCCAGCACCCAGGCCGCGGTCACCGAGTTGGTGATGTTGAGCGAGAAGTCGCCGTGCAGGACCGGCCGCCGATCTGCTGGCAGCGCGGCGAAGTACGCGAGCGAGCCCCAGCTACGCACGAGCACGGCGTCCGGCAGGAGCTTGGCCAGGTGGGCGTCGATCCGCTCCTCCCCCGGCTTCTGCACGCGCAGGGTGGCCAACGTCACCCGGACGCCGCGCGCCCGCGCGCGCTCGACCGCCCGGCCAAGGCCCACCAGCTCCATCCAGTCAAGCTCCACCTCCGAGACCCCGGCGTCGAGCAGGGCGTCGAGCTGCTCATCGGTGCGGCACAACACCACGAGGTCCGTGGTGGCAGGTCCGCGGTCGGCGTCGGCGTCGACGCGCGCGACTGGCGCGCCCGGCGCGCGCGGCGCGCCCGGCTCCCCCGGCGCGCCGCGCATCGCCGCCATGCTCTCGGCCAGCAGGCCGGGTAGCACCGGCGCGGCCGAGATCGTGCGTTCGCTCGCGATCAGCGCGGGGGCGAGGGCGACGATCATCCGGCGACGCAGCTCTTTTAGCTCCGACACCGGCACGAACAAGCCGGCCCCCAGCCCGGAGGCGTCCAGCGCTTGCAAGAAGAAGTCGGTGCCGCCCAGCGCGCCCAGCTTGTCCTGCAAGAGCTCGAGCGAGATTCCTTGCCGCTGCGCCGCGGACAGCACCCCGGCGGTGGACAGCTCCACCGTGTGGACCTGTCCGCGCGCCTGCACCCGGGCATGGATCGTCAGCGGCTCGCCGGCCACGCCGCGCACCGTCAGCTCCAGCGGCACCCGCCCCAGCGGATAGCGGCCGTCCTCGGCGGCTCGCTCTCCCGCGCGGAGCACCACCGGATCAGAGGTGATCCACACCCGGTCGCCGATGTGGACCTGCGTCAGATCGGGCCCGGGGCGGCCAAAGCGCAGGTGCCAGCCCTCCGCGCCAGCGGCGTCGCGCCAGGGCTGCACGCCGAACATCGGGCCGCCGACCTCGGGCTCCTCTGGCCGGCCTCGGTCGAAGACCACCCCCATGCCGGCGCGCGGGTTCACCTCCGCCGGGCTCGGGGTCATGTCATCGTGTCGCGGGGAGGCTGGACGCGGCGCGCGCAGCCAGACCTCCTGGTCCTTGCGCACCACCACCTCTCCCAGCAGGAGCCCGCGATGTCGCGGCGCGCGGCCGTCGACCAGCGCCTGGTGGTTGGCGCCGCCGAGGAAGCCGGGCGAGACGCCGCGGCTGTAGGCCACGTACAGCGCCGCCAGCTCGCTCGGCGACTCGGGCGCGTCGTGGCCCTCGGCCGCGGCCTGGGCCAAGGCGCGGTAGTGCTGCACCGTCTGCGCGACGTAGTGCGGGCCCTTGAGCCGCCCTTCGATCTTGAGGCTGGCCACGCCGAGCTCGGTGAGCTCTTTCACCGCGCGGCTGCCCACCAGATCCTGGGGCGAGAGCAGGTAGGCCACGTCGCCGAGGTCGCGCACCTGCCCGTCGACCACGAGCTGGTAGGGGAGGCGGCAGGACTGCGCGCACTGGCCGCGGTTGGCCGAGCGACCGCCCCAGGCCTCCGAGGTCAGGCACTGTCCGCTCCACGACACGCACAGCGCGCCGTGGACGAACACCTCGAGCGGCAAGGTGGTGCCCGCGGCGTAGCGCGAGATGTCCTCGAGCGAGAGCTCGCGGGGCACCACCACGCGGGTGAGCCCAAGCGGCCGCAGCAGCTCGGCGGCCAGCGGGCTGGTCGCCGTCATCTGGGTCGAGCCGTGGAGCTCCAGCGCCGGGCACACCCGCTGCGCGATGCGCGCCACCGCCGGGTCTTGCACGATGATGGCGTCCACCCCGGCCGCCGCGACCCGGCGCACCAGCTCCTCCACCAGCGGCAGCTCCGGTTCAAACACCAGGGTGTTCAGGGTGACAAAGACCCGCACGCCGGCGCGGTGCGCCAGCTCGACCAGCGGGGTGAGCCCCTGGGACGGAAAGTTGGCGGCGCGAGCGCGGGCGTTGAAGCCGTCATCGAGCCCGAAGTACACAGCGTCAGCGCCAGCGGCCAGCGCCGCGGTCAGCGCATCCTGGTCACCTGCAGGGGCCAAGATTTCGGGGCGGCGCGGCATCCGGGGAACCTTTTCGGCAGCGTTCCATACCACGAACCGGCCCGGGGAAGTTTGTCGCCGCACGTACCTCGGATTGTTGCAAACCGGGAGGTGGGACTTGCGATCTTGCAAGTAGCTGCATCCACAGGTGCCTTGTCGTGCGTCGGCCCTTGCCAAGCACCCGAGCCTTCCTTATAAGGCGGGGACCTTTCCACCACAGGTGAACCTCTATGACGTCCCTCCTTAGTTGGGTGACCTCGATGGCCGCGGGCGCTGAAGCCGCCGTTAGCCCCGGGGTCGTAGCTGCCGCACACCACTCTGCTCGGCCTCATAGCGAGGCAGATCTGGTGTTGCCTGATTTCCGCCAGGTCCACTTCTTGGGGATCGATGGCTGGACGCTCTTGCTCCTGGGCATCCTTGTTTCGGCCATCGGCATGGTCTTTGGCCTCATCGTCTACCGCCGGCTGCGCGACATGCCGGTGCATGCGGCGATGAAGGAGATCTCCGAGCTCATCTACGAGACGTGCAAGACGTACCTGAAGACCCAGGCGAAGTTCATCGCGCTGCTCTGGGCATTCATCGCCGTCGTCATCGTCGTGTACTTCGCCGGCCTCGAGAAGGTGCCCGCCGGCAAGGTGGCCGCGATCGTCGCGTTCTCCGTCGTCGGCATCCTCGGCAGCTCGCTGGTCGCCTTCTTCGGCATCCGCGTCAACACCTTCGCCAACTCGCGCACCGCCTTCGCCGCGCTGCGCGGCAAGCCGTACGCGACGTACGCGATCCCGCTGCAGGCCGGCATGAGCATCGGCACGTTGCTCATCTCCACCGAGCTCCTGCTGATGCTCGCCATCATGCTGTTCATCCCGGCGGAGTACGCCGGCCCGTGCTTCATCGGCTTCGCGGTCGGTGAGTCGCTGGGCGCCGCGGCGCTGCGCATCGCCGGCGGTATCTTCACCAAGATCGCCGACATCGGCTCCGACCTGATGAAGATCGTCTTCAACATCAAGGAAGACGACGCGCGTAACCCGGGCGTCATCGCCGACTGCACCGGTGACAACGCCGGCGACTCGGTGGGGCCCACCGCGGACGGCTTCGAGACCTACGGCGTCACCGGCGTGGCGCTCATCACCTTCATCCTGGTGGCCATCCCCAGCTTGACGCTGCGCGACGGCAGCTCGGACTTCGGTGAGGCGCTGCAGGCCACCCTGATGGTGTGGCTGTTCGCCATGCGCATCGTGATGATCCTCGCGTCGGTGGGCAGCTACCTGCTCAACGAGGCGGTGACCAAGGCCAAGTACGCCAACGCCGACAAGATGGACTTCGAGCACCCGCTCACCGTCCTGGTGTGGCTGACCTCGATCGTGTCGGTGGTGCTCACCTACATCGTCTCGTACGCGCTCATCGGCCATGGCGAGTTCGGCCTGCAAGAGAACGGGCTGTGGTGGAAGCTGGCGACGATCATCACGTGCGGCACGCTGGCCGGCGCGATCATCCCCGAGGCGGTGAAGATCTTCACCTCCACCAACTCCGGTCACGTC
>JADJJK010000061.1 GCA_016706545.1 Myxococcales bacterium | reverse complement strand
CGCTGGTGCGGGTGGCGCTGCACCCTGAGACCTGCGCTCGGCGCGCGTGATGGCAGCGCTGGAGCAGGTGCTGCGCCGCGCGCAGGCTGCCGGCGTCGCGACCACGACGTCCGAGTACCTGCGGGCGCGCGCTGGCGGCGGGTGAGCGCGGGCTGGCGCAGGTCGGGCCAGGTCGCGCCAGCTCAGGCCAGGTCGCACCAGCTCAGGCCAGCTCAACTCAGGTCGCGCCAGCTCAGGCCAGCTCGCCGCTGCCGACGCGGTCCTTGGCGGCGCGGTACTCGCTCACCAGCCGATCCACCAGCTCTGCCACCTTGGGCACCTGGTGGATGCCGCCGATGCCTTGACCGCAGCCCCAGATGTCGCGCCACGCCTTGGTGGCGTCGCCGCCGAAGTTCATCTTGGACGGGTCGCTGACCGGCAGGTTGTCCGGATCGAGCCCGGCGCGGACGATGGAGGCGCGCGCAGGTAGTTGCCGTGGACCCCGGTGAACAGGTTGGTGTGGACGATGTCGCCCGCGGTGGAGTCGACGATGGCCTGCTTGTAGTCGCGCTGGCGTTCGCCTCCTGGGTGGCGATGAAGGCCGAGCCCATGTACGCCAGGTCCGCGCCCATCACCCTGGGCGGCCAGCACCGAGCGACCGTTGGCGATGGAGCCGGCGAGCAGCAGCGGGCGGTCCCAGGAAGGCGCGGATCCCGTCGACGAGCGCGAACGGCGACAGGGTGCCGGCGTAGCCGCCGGCGCCTGCGCACACGGCGATGAGGCCGTCGGCGCCTTGTCGAGCGCCTTCTTGGCGTGGGTGACATTGATGACGTCGTGGAAGACGATGCCGCCGTACGAGTGGACCGCGGCGTTGACGTCCTCGCGCTGCGCCCAGCGAGGTGATGACGATGGGCGCCTTGTGCTCACGCACAGCTCCAGGTCATTGCTGCAGGCGCACGTTGGACTTGTGGGATGATCTGGTTGGCCGCGAACGGCGGACGGCTGGTCCGGATGGGCGGCGTCCTACTGCGCCAGCTCTCGGTGATGCGGGTCAGCCAGGCGTCCAGCAGCTCGGGCGGGCGCGCGTTGAGCGCCGGAAACGAGCCGACGACGCCGGCCTTGCACTGCGCCAGCACCAGATCAGGTTGCGAGATGATGAACAGCGGCGCACCGACCACCGGCACGCGCAGCCGCCCGCGCAGGACGCCAGGAAGACTCATGCGACGTCTTGTACCGCAAACCGCGGCGGTGGGTGGCAAAGGAAGGCCCGCGGTGCCCCCGTGGTCGCGGCGCGTCGCTTCCGCGGCCTGGCGCGCTTGGCGCCGCTCCCGTCCCTTCTATGCTACCCGCGTCATCGTCGGCAGGGCGTTGCCCGGCTAGCCGAGCCCGGCGATCCCCGTGACCCGCGACGCAACTCATCCCATCGCCATCCTCGAACGTGCATGGAGTCCGGCCGCCGCTGTCGGTGGTGGCGCCCCCGGAAAGTCGAACGCCAGCACAAGGCCGGCAAGCTGACCGCGCGCGAGCGCATCTCGGCGCTGCTCGACGAGGGCAGCTTCACCGAGCTGGACAAGTTCGTCACGCACCGCTGCGCCGATTTCGGCATGCAGGAGCAGAAGATCCTGGGCGACGGCGTGGTCACCGGCACCGGCACCATCGACGGCCGCACGGTGTGCGTCTTCGCACAGGACTTCACCGTCTTCGGCGGCTCGCTGTCCGGCGCCTTCGCGCAAAAGATCTGCAAGGTGATGGATCTGGCCACCAAGATCGGCTGCCCGGTGATGGGCCTCAACGACCGGGCGGCGCGCGCATCCAGGAGCCGTGCGCGGGTGGCGCGGTGTATTCGCCGGCCATCACCGACTTCATCTTCATGGTCGAGAACACCTCGTACATGTTCATCACCGGGCCCGACGTCATCAAGACGGTCACCCACGAGGAGATCACCAAGGAGGAGCTCGGCGGCGCCCAGACCCATGCCACGCGCTCCGGCGTCTCGCACTTCCCCGAGCCTGACGAGCTGGCGGCGCTGGCGCGGATCCGCGAGCTGCTCTGCGTTCTGGCCGAGGCAACAACGTGGATGATCCGCCGCATCGCGCGACCGCGACGATCCGCTGGACCGCGCGGCGCCGCGCTCGACGACGTGGTCCCGCTCGACTCCAACAAGCCCTACGACATCAAGAAGATCATCAATCGCGGTGGTCGACGACGGCCAGTTTGTCGAGGTGCAGAGGCCGACTTCGCGCGGAACATCGTGGTGGGCTTTGCGCACCTGGGCGGGCAGTCGGTGGGCATGGTCGCCAACCAGCCCAACAGCACCTGGCGGGGTGCCTGACATCGACGCCTCGGTCAAGGCGGCGCGCTTTGTGCGGTTCTGCGACTGCTTCAACATCCCGCTGGTGACGTTGGTCGACGTGCCGGGCTTCTTGCCGGGACCACCCAGGAGTTCGGCGGCATCATCCGTCACGGCGCCAAGCTGCTCTACGCCTACGCCGAGGCGACGGTGCCGAAGCTCACGGTGATCACGCGCAAGGCCTACGGCGGCGCCTACGACGTCATGGCGAGCAAGCACATCCGCGCCGACATCAACCTGGCCTATCCGTCCGCCGAGATCGCGGTGATGGGCTCCGAGGGTGCGGTCAACATCATCTATCGCACCGAGCTGGACAAGATCGCCGACGACATCGCGCGAGGGCAGGCGCGGGAGCGCTTCACCGCGGAGTACAAGAAGCAGTTCGCCAACCCCTACCGGGCCGCCTCGCTGGGCTACATCGACGAGATCATCCGCCCGCGCGAGACCCGCGCCGCGCTCATCCGCCGCGCTGCGCATGCTGCCCAACAAGCGCCAGTCGAACCTGCCGCGCAAGCACGGCAACATCCCGCTGGAGCCCGCGTGGCCTCGCGTGGCCTTCGCTGGGCCTTCGCTGAGCCGGGGGCTGTGACGCGCCGCGCGGATTCGCGGTAGCCTGACCGGGATGCTCGCCGGGGTGCCATCGTAAGCGGACGTGGTGGTGGTGGGCGCCGGGCACCCTGCCGGCTGCGGTGCGCCGCGTTTCTCGCCGAGGCCGGGCTGCAGGTGGTGCGTGGAGCGGCGGGCGCTGGCCCAGGGGCTGGCGCGGCGCTGGGTCAACGGCGTGCCACGCGCCGCGTTCCAGCAGGGCCGGCGTGGCGCTGCCGGAGCCGCCGGAGCACCGGGGCGGCCCGTCGCCGTTTCACCTGGTGCTGCCGCGCGAGCTGGTCTGCGCGCGCGGCCCGGCGGCGACCATCATGGAGCACGACGTCATCCACGTGGACATGCGCCACCTGGTGGCGCGGCTGCAGGGCTGGCGCGCGGCCAAGGCCGGCGTGCGCTTCTTGCCGGAGGTGGCGGTACACGGCTGGGCACAAGGGGCGGGCGGAGACCGCGCTTGCCACTGACGCTGGCGAGCTGCGCGCGCGCATCTTCGTGGACGCCTCGGGGCTCACCGGGGCGCGCCTGCTTGGAGCAGCCAGCGGTGGCGCGCGCAGATCTGGTGCGCGGCGGCGCAGGCGGTGCATGAGCTGGCGGATCGCGCGGCGGCGCTGGCGTTCCTGGCCGAGGTCGGCGGTCGCCCGGGCGAGTCGGTGGGCTTCGTCGGCGTGGCCGGCGGCTTCTCGGTGCTCAACGTGTACGTCGACCACGAGCTGGAGACGGCGAGCATCCTGACCGGCTCCATCCCGGCGCTGGGCCATCCCTCCGGCAAGGCGATGCTCGAGCGCTTCGTGCGGAGCACGCCTGCGGGCCCGCCCTGCTGGCGGCAGCGCGGCGATCCTTTGCGCCGGCCGTGCGCGCGAGCTGACCAGCGAGCGGGTGGCGCCCTCGGGCGACGCCGGCTGTCAGGTGTTCTCGGCGCACGGCTCCGGCGTGGGCGCGGGCCCTGTCGCGGCGCGGGCGTTGGCAGACACGCTGGCGCGCGGCGGCACGCTGCGGCAATGGGAGGTGGCCCTGGCAGCGTCAGCACGGCGCGCTGCTGGGCGCCTTCGATGCGCTGCGCCGGTTCACCCAGCAGCCGATTTTCGGCGCGTCCGTGGCGCGCCTGTTCGCGAGCGGCTTGATGGAGCCGGAGCTGATGAAGGCCGGGCTCAACCAGGAGCAGCCTGGAGCTCACGCGCTGCGCGCGTTGCGCGCGCAGGTGCCGGCGCGCTAGGCGCGCTGCCGGACGAGCCCGCGCTGGCCACCGCCATGCTCGGCGCCGCGGCGCGCAGCCGCATGGTCGCTGCGCTCTACGCGCGGTATCCCGCGGAGCCGCGGCAAGTCCCGGCGTGGAGCCGCGCGGTAGACTGGCTCTTGCGCGCATGAGCCGCGCGCGCGCGTGGGCCCGGTCGATCGCGCTGCTGGTGTGCATGCTTGGCTGCTCGCTGGTGTGCTCGCTGGTGTGCTCGCTGGGCTGCGCGGCGCAGCGCGCGCAGCCACCGGCCCCGCTGCCCCGCGCCGCGCTGGCCCACTTCCTCGCCGGCACCGTCGCGCTGCATCGCGAGCAACACGCGGTCGCCCTCTCCGAGCTGCGCGCCGCCGCGGCCGCCGCGCCCGACGAGCGGCAGCTCGCGGTCGCGCTGGTGCGCGCGCTCGCGGCGAGCCTCCGAGCGGGCGGGGCGACGTCAGCGTCAGCGTCGGCGTCGGCGTCGGCGTCGGCGTCGGCGTCGGCGTCGGCGTCGGCGTCGGCGTCGGCCGAGGCGGAGGCTGCCATCTGCCGCGTCTGTTGCATCTGCTGCGTCTGGCGCCGGCGACCCGCCGGAGCTGACGCTGGCCCTGGCGCGCTGGCCGCGGCACGCTGCGCTCTGGCACGCCGCGGGGGAGCTGCGCTTGGCTCGCGCGGATCTCCCTGGCGCCGAGCGAGCACATCGCCGCGCCTTGCAGCTCGAGCCATCCTTCGAGCCGGCGGCGCTGGCGCTGATGGAGCTGTTGGAGGCGCGCGGACAGCTCGCCGCCGCGCTCGCGGTGGCGCAGCGCCTGGTCGCGCGGGTGCCCAGCTCCGTCGGCGGCCGGCATCGCCTGGCGCGGGCGCTCGCCGAGTCCGGACGCCACCGCGCCGCGATAGACCAGCTCCGCGCTGTGCTGCGCCAGGATCCAGGCGAGCTGGAGGCGCGCACGCTGCTCGCGGCAGAGCTGGCGCGAGCCGGTCGCTTGCCCGAGGCCATCGAGGAGGCGCGCTCCGCCTTCGACCGCAGCGGTGAGCACCCGGAGCTGGCCGCGCCGCTACTCTGGCTCCTGTGCGAAGCAGGCGACCGCGCCGCCGCGGTGGATCTGCTCAGCCTGTTTGACGACGAGCAGCGCTCGGTCAGCGAGCTGGCCACCGCCATCGGCTGGTCGCTGCAGCTCGGCGAGCTGCCCCTGGCGCGTCGCCTGGCCGAGCGCGCGACCACCGCCGCCGCGGCGAGCGCAGAGCTCGCTCCCGCGCTCGCCCGAGACGATGCCACCACGGCGGCGCTGGCCGCCGCCGCGGTCGCGCTGGCCGCTGGCGAGCTGTCCGCCGCGCGCGAGCTGCTGGCCTCGCCCGCCGCGGCGCGCGCCCCGCGCCAGGCCGCGCTCTTGCGCGCCCAGCTCTCGAGCTCCGAGCCGGCGGCCCTGCTGGAGGAGGTGCAGCGCGCGGTGCGCGACGTCCCCGCCGCCGAGCGCGACCCGCGCCTCTGCGCCCTGGCCGCGCGCGCGGCGCTGACGCTGGGGCAGGGGCCGGCGTCCGCGCGCGCCTGGCTGCCCTGGACCGGCGCCGCCGGCGACGCGGCGACAGCTGACCAGCTCCTGGCGCGCGCCGAGCTGGAGCACCTGCTGGGCGAATGGCCCTTCGCCGTCGCCCTGGCCGAGCGCGCGCTCGCGCTGCGCCCAGACTCCGCGCGCGCGCTGACCGTGCTGGGCACCTTGCTCCTCGAGCAGCCCGCGCCTGCGTCGTCGGCGGCTGCGCGTGCGCCCGCGCCTGCGTCGTCGGCGGCTGCGCGTGCGCCCGCGCCTGCGTCGCCGGCGGCTGCGCGTGCGCCCGCTCAGCTCGCGCGTGCCCAGCGCCTGCTTGGCCGCGCGCGAGATCTGCGGCCCGGCCGCCCCGAGGTCCTCGTAGCCTTCGCCCGGCTCCGCACGCGGCAGGGCGATCCCAACGAGGCCGTGGCGCTGCTCACCCGCGCTACCACCGTGGCGCCGCACGATCCCTCCATCGCGCTGCACCTGGGCCACGCCTTGCTCGCCCGCGGCCAGCGCGCGGTCGCCCGCCGCGCCTTCACCCGCGCCCTGACCCTGCGCCCCGGCCCCGAGCTAGCGGCCAAGCTCCACGCCGCCCTGGCCAGCCTCGACGCAGCGCCGCGGTAGCAGCCTCTCGCCGCGCCCGACGGGCCGCGAGTGCTGTGAGCTTCGCGGCTCTCGGCGCGCCGGACCTGGGTCAGCGCGAGGTCTTGACGATCGGCCGGGTGAGGTTTAGCACCAGGCCCACCAGGCCGGCGGTGACGAGCATGGTGCCTGCCACCAGGGGGCCGGTGATGGGGCTTATCGGCTCGACGCAGCCCATGCCCTCGCAGTCCTCTTCTCCAAGCAGCAGCTCGGCGGCGAGGGTGCCGCCGCCGCCGAGGATCAGCACGGTGTCGCCGAGATAGGCCGTGCGCTTGGCGGAGCGGTTGTAGCCAAAGCAGCCGCTGCACACCAGCGCTGTCAGCACGACGAGCGCGAGCCACCGGGCGTGGCGCGGCGCAGGAGCTGCGGCGGGAGCGACCGCGGCGTTCATGGAAGGGTTCGTGGAATGGCTCGTCGACTCGGCGAGATCTTGGGCGTGGCCTGGCATCCCAGGCTCCCCCCGCTGCGCCGCCCATGACCGCCCGCGCCGCAGCGCCCGGGCTTTCCGGAACCGCTCAAGTGTGAACATCGCTACGATACTAGCGCTAAATTGCGAGGCCATTGCGCGTGGAAGTGCGAGATCGATGGACGAGCCTTGGTCCTGGTCTCGACGCAGGGCCCGGGACCCGAGTATGCTCGCGGGCGGTGACCGCCCGGCCGTCTGAGCCCAGCGCTGCGAAACCTCCGGTGATTCGCATCGAGGGCATGCGCATGATGTCCTGGCCAGAGCTGGATCAGCAGCTCGCCTTTGTGGCATGGGCCACCAAGGCGTTGCCGTGGGCGGAGCTGTTTGCGTTTGACGCACCCGGGGCGCTGGTGGTGGTGCTGGCCGAGGACGCGGGGGCGGGTCGCGAGGGCGACCTCGCCGGCGCGGAGCACCGGCGACGCTGCGGCGCCCTGGATCTGGTGCGACGTCATGAGGGCGCCTGGCAGCGGCTGGATGGCCGCGTCGTGGAGCTGGCGCCGGAGGTCGCGGAGCGGATGCGCTGTGACGTCGCCCCCACCTTCGACGGCGCCGCCGACGCCGCGGCCGCGATCTGCCTCCGCTTTGGTCCGCGCGCGGGCCGCATGATGCAGCTCCGGCTGACCGAGCCGCAGCGCGCTCAGCTTGGCCGCTTGCAGCCGCTGGTGGACCAGTGCGCGAGCCATGTCCTCGACGACGCGCAGCGGCGCCTGGTGCAGGAGCACCCGGAGCTGCGCGGCGACTCCCCGGAGCTGGAGGCGCCGGTGCGCGGATATCTGCAGAGCCAAGAGCAGCTTGGCGCCGAGTATCTGCCGCTGCACCGCCGCGAGACCGCCAAGCTGTGGACCGCCATTCACCGGCTGGGCGCGCTCCTTGGGTATCGGCTGCACTGACGTCGTCGCCGCCCTCACACCAGCGCGGCCCAGCGCGGCCCAGCGCGGCCCAGCGCGGCTATGCGGAGGTCGCCAGCGCCACCACGTCGAGGCTGGCGTCCGCTGCCAGATCAAGGAACGTGTAGCGGTTCCGGATCTCTCGAGCATGCACCAGCGCCGCGGCGAAGGTCCCCTGGCTCCATCCAAGCTGTCCTGGCGTGGTCGCGGCGCCCGCGGCGCGCAGCGTGGACAACAGCTCCTCGGCCGGCCGGGTCACGGCGGCGATTCGCTGCCGCATGGCCGGCCAGCGGGCGTGCAAGCGCTCGTTGAGCTGGTCGGTGCGCGGGGCGTCGAAGCACTTGGCGCGCGCCTCTTCCCAGCAGCTCTTGCCCAGCGCGGCGCCAAAGTGCGCAGCCAGGCGCTCGTACGACAGCCCGGAGGGCGCCAGGCGCGGCGGTGACTCTTCGGCGAGCATGGACTGCTGCAGCCGCGCCATCGCCAGCGTCGCCACGCCGATCTGCTCGCCGTGAAAGCTGTGCTCGGTGGCGAGGCCCAGCATGTCGACATAGTGACCAAGGAGGTGCTCACCCTGGCTCGCCGGGTAGCTGCCGCCACAGAGCGTCATGCCAAAGCCCGACAGCGCCAGCGTACGCGCGAGGCTCCGCATCATCGCGATGTCGCCGGCCATGAGCGCCTGCGGCTCGGCGCACAGCAACGCCTCGTCGGCGGCGAGCATGGCAAAGGGCGCCTCGCGGTAGGGCTGGTCAAGCAGCAGGTGCGCCAGCAACCAATCCGCCTGGGCCGTCGAGCGACACAGGCTGTCGCCCAGGCCGGCGCGCAAGAGCCGCGGCGGCGCGGCTGCCAGCACGGACAGATCGAAGAACACGCCCACCGGCGTGTTCGCGCGCATCGAGCGCTTGAGGCCGTCTTCGGTGATCGACGCGCTCACCGACGTGTACCCGTTCATCGACGGCGCGGTGGCGAACACGAGCTGAGGACAGCTCCTCGCCTTGGCGGCGAGCTTGCAGAGATCATTGATCGTGCCGGAGCCCACCGCCACCACGGCGTCGGTGCGAGGGGCAAGCGTCTGGCAAAGCTTGGCCAGCGTGACGGCGTCGGCGTGCGGGCGGCGCCCCAGGGAGATGCGTTGCACCGAGAACCGAGCGGACAGCGCCGCCGCCACCCGGTCGCCGAGCGCCGCGAAGGTATCGTCGTCGCCCACCACCGCCAGGTGGGTACCCAGCTCCAGCGCCGCCACCAGCTCGACCTCGCGATCGCGCAGGTCGTCCTCGATCACCAGCGAGCGCACCGGCGCGCGCAAGGGCTCGCCCGTCTGCGGATCGCGGTAGTCGCCGGCGAGCAGCTCGGCCAGCGGATCTGCGCGTGGCGCTCGGCGCTCAGGTGCAGGCATCGAGGATGTCTCGGAGCTGAGAGCGCAGCGAGCCCTTGAGCGGGGAGAAGGATCCGTCGAACGCGGCCGAGCCGATGGTGAAGGCGTCGGCGCCGGCCTCGGCCAGCGCGCGGATCTGCTCCTTGGTGCTGACGCTGCCAGCCACCAGCAGATAGCCGGGCGTGCCGCGTCGCGCCGCGCGCACCAGCTCCAGCGGATCCGCCTCGGTCGCCCTGTACGCCAGCAGGTCCACGCCGGCGCAGCCCTTGGCGGCGAACTGGCGGCAGTCTGCTTCCACCTTGGCGGCGGTGCCGGCGAGCTTGGTGGGGTGGCCAAACGGCTGGCCGGGGAACGGGTGGTACTGCACGGCGCTGCCGTCGAGCAGCCGCAGCACCTCGTCGACCTGGGTTCCGCCGAGCAGCCGGTCGATGCCGATGTCGCGCGCCACCTGCGCTGAGCGCAGGCAGGCCTCGGCAGAGGTGCTGACCACCTCCATGTAGCTGATGGCGCCCATGGCCGTGATGCGGCGCCGCAGCTCGCCGAGCACCTCGGGTGGTACGCCGATGTCCTTGAAGCCGATATGCGTGAGCCCTACCGGGCGGATCTCCTCGAGCACCTCGAGGCAATCGGTCACGGTCTGATCGGACCGGGTCAACATGAAGACGAAGTCCATGCTCCCAGTGAGCCCCAGAGCGTCGGCGAATGCAATGTGGGTATGGATCCACGGCGCGAGCGTCAGCGGCGCGGCGCTCACTTTTGCGCGGATTGCCGCGGAAGCTCCGGATCAGCGCGGGTCCCTGGCGTCAGTTGTTCCAGGTGTCATCGCTGCCAGCACGCCGTCCTCGGCCGCCTGTCCCATCCGGGGTCCCCTCCGGCTCCTCCAGCTCGGTGTCCATGCTGCCCTCGAGCCGTCCTCGCAGCGACTCGAGGTCGTCCTCGGGCGCGTCGCCTGCGTCCTCGTCGTCCTCGTCGTCTGCGTCCTCGTCGTCTGCGTCCTCGTCGTCTGCGTCGTCCTCGGAGACATCGGCTAGCCAGGCGTCAGACCCGTGGCGCCGGATCGAGCGGCGCGCCGCGCCGGTGTCGTCTTCGTCGCCATCGCCGTCTTCGTCTGGCGGCAGCGCGTTGGGCATGAACCCGGGGTCCACGGGGGGAGCTTCGCCAGACGTCACTTCTGCGGGTGGGGCGTCCATCAGCCCGAGGTTGTCATCCAGCATCTCCAGGCTGCGATCGATCTCGTCATCGAGATCCATGGCAGGCAGGCTGGTGCTTGAGGTCACGGGCTCCGTGCGGTGGGTGGGGCTGGTGTGGCTGCCAACTTCCGCGGTGAAGTCATCGATCATCGGGCCGCTCAGCGAAGCGGTCGGACCATCATCGTCGTCCTTGTTGCTTTCTTCGTCGTCCTCGTCGTCTTCGTCGTCCTCGTCGTCCTCGTCGTCCTCGTCGTCTTCGTCGTCTTCGTCGTCTTCGTCGTCTTCGTCGTCTTCGTCGTCTTCGTCGTCTTCGTCGTCCTCGTCGTCCTCGTCGTCCTCGTCGTCCTCGTCGTCCTCGTCGTCTTCTTCGTCAGACTCCTCGTCGGAGTCCTCGCCTGGTGAGCCGTCGGAGGACTCGTCCCACGCGGCGGCTCCACCCTCGTTGCTGCTGCTTGGGTCTTCGCCGTCGTTCTCGCCCTCGTCCTCGTCGTCCTCGCCCTCGTCTTCTCTTCGTCGTCTTCGTCGTCTTCGCCGTCTTCGCCGTCGTCCTCGCTGCCGCGCCCAAGCGCAGCTAGCTCGTCGCGATCCGTCGGGAGATCGAACTCTTCCAGCACTTCATGCAGGTTGACGTTGAACACCCACGGCGACTCAGCCGCCGCGATGGCCGCTGCTACCTTGCGCATCGCCGCGCCTCCATCCCCTCCATCGTCTTCGTCTTCGTCTTCGTCGTCTTCGTCGCCCGCGAGCCCCTGCGCGATCGTCAGCGCAGCGCGCGCCACCGCGATCGAGCTTTGCGCGTCCACCTTGTCGAGCTTGTCGAGCACATCATCGAGCACGGCCGCGGCACGTCCGGTCTGTGCCAGCGCGTTGGCCAGCTCGGCGTGGATGTCCATCTCGCTCCACGGCATGGCATCAAAGGCCTCCTCCACCGTCGGGGCCTCCGCCATGGAGCCGACCAGCGCCGAGACGGCCTCGATGCTGGTGTTCTCGCCCTGGCTCATCACCAGGCCGATGCCGGCGCAGATCTGCTCCAGGCCTCCGGCGCGCAGCGAGCGGCCAAGGAGCTGGTCTGCTCCCGCCACGCCGAGGTTGCCCAGCGACTGCAAGATGTTGCCGCGCACGCCCGGATCTCTCTCGCTGATCAGGCGATAGCCAAGGGCGCGCGCCGCGGCCTCTGCCTGGCCGTGACAGGAGCCCACGAGGCGCGCCGCCCACGCACGAACTTGCGGGTCGGCGTCGTTGAGCAGCTCGCGATACAGCGGATATCCGAGCGCGAACGCATCAGCCACCGCCAGGTAGTCCGCCCAGCCCTCCTCCGGTCCCTCCGCGCGCGCGCGCTGGTACGTTTGACGCATGGCGCCGCCGACCGCTCGCAGGAAGCCAAACACCGCGAGCCGGTGTGGCTGCAGCCGGCGGGCCGCCAGCCGCAAGAGGAACGGCACCACCGCGGCCGTGCCGCTGTACAGCGAGCCCTGATGACAGAAGTGCCAGTACAGCGCGCCGAAGGCCTCGTTGGAGAGCTTCTGGGAGCCCGGATCGTCCTCGGCCAGCAGGTTGGAGAGCAGCGTCGCGCCCGGTGGGTTCTCGCCGCCGGCGCTCTCGAGCGTGCTCCAGTCGACGCGCTCCAGATCCGCGAGCCAGGGCCCGATCACCGGATCTTGCTGCACCTCGGCGAGCGGGCGTCCATCGATCAGGGTCTCGCGGTCGTGGGCGTCGAAGTATCGGCGCCGTGAGTCGCGTTGCTCGACCCGGACCACGCGCGCGCCGGCGGTGGGGAACAGGTCGTCATCGTCGTCGTCGTCGTCGTCGTCGTCGTCGTCATCGTCGTCGCTGGGCGCGTGCACCACCGCCGCGACCGGCGGGCCGCGGAAGTAGGTGAAGGTCCCTTGCTGCGAGCCCTCGTGGTACTCGCCAAGCGCCGCGCTGCTGCCATCGGGGTGGTACGCGCGAAACGGCCCGTGCAGCTCATCGTCCTGGTAGCTCTCCTCGCGCAGGAGCTGACCGTGCTCGTTCCAGGTGCGCCACACCCCTTGCTTGTTCCCCTCGGCGTCCACCTCGCCAAAGCGCCAGTGTCGCTTCTGCGGATAGTACGCCGCGGTCGGCGCCACCTGCGCCGGGCGGTCTGGATAGCGAGTCCCGTCGGGGGCGCACTGGTTGCCGGCGCGGTCGTAGTGGCGGATCTCCACCACGCGGCCGTTGCTGTAGTGCATCTCGGAGCGCCAGATCGACGGGTCCATGCCGTCCTGGCGCGTGTGCTCGGTGGTGGCCTCGTCGCAGGCGGTCCAGCGGCGCACGCCCTGGAAGTCGCCGTGGGAGAACGTGCCCTCTTGCGAGATCTCGCCGTTCTCGTGGGTGCGCACGAACGGCCCGTGCGGCTTGCCCTCCACCAGCGAGCTCTCGTTGCAGCAGGAGCCGTCTGGCCGGAAGTACTTGTAGCTGCCGTTCTGCTTGTCGCGCGGCCCAAGCACCCACTCCTTGTCGCCGGCGTCCCACCACGCCTCGTCCGGCACGCTGGGCGGACGCAGCGGCTCGCCAGCGCTGGGCTCGCGCCCGCGCAGCGCGGCCCACGCGGCGTCCGCGGCGAGCTGCTCGCGGTTGCCGGGTTCCAGAAACAGCGCCGCGCACATCGCGCCCGCGGCGCGGTCTGGCTCTCCCGCGGCCCACGCCACCGCGGCCTGCGCGCGGTACGAGTAGAACGACGCCGCGTCGGTCACCGAGGGCGGCGTCGACAGCAGGGCGCGACACCCCGGCTTGGTCAGCTCCCCGGTGAGCGCCGCCGCGCCGCCGTCGGGCAGCTTGCCGCGGACGAGCGCGCGCGCCTCGACGACGTTGCCGCCTGCCGCCAGCGCTCGCGCCAGCGCGTACCGCACCCGCGCCTCGGGCGGGGCGTCGCCGGCGGCTTCCTCGATGGCCGCGACCGCGGCGCGATCTTCGCCCAGGTAGATCCAGGCGTTGCTCAGATCCTCGAGCAGCGCGGCGCACCCGGCGCTGCACGCCGCGGGCTGCTCGCGGTGATCGCATTCGCCGCAGCGCTGGGACTTGCCCACCGCGTCGGCGGCCACCGGGAGCACCACGCGCAAGCCGGCGCGGTCTCCGGCGCGAACGCCCGCGTCGATGGCGTTGGCCAGCAGGTTCGGCTCGGTGGGGTGCTTGACGAGCGCGGCGCGGGCAGACTCGGCGGCCTCCGCCGAGCGGCCCGCGGCCAGGAGCGCGATCCCCAGGTTGATCGCGGCCTGCGGATCGGGCTCGCCCACCGCCACCGCGCCGCGATACAGCGCCACCGCGCGATCGAGCGCGCCGGTGGTGTGCAGGCGATGCGCCAGGTTGTAGAGGACGCTGCCCTCCCGCCCGGGGAGCCCGCGCAGCTCCGGCTCCATCGCCGCCGCTTCCTCCAGGTGCCCATGCAAGCACAGGAGCTGAAAGAGCAGGCTCTTGACCGCCGGTCGCTGGCGGTGTGCGCGCGCCAGCTCCAGCACCTCGTCGGTGCGGCCGAGCTTGCGCAGACACTCGATGGCCACCAGGTGCGCGTCGTCGCGGGTCGGGCGCCGCGCGATGAGCGCCTGGGCCAAGACGAGCGAGTGCTCGAGCGGCTCCATTCCCTCATCGCGATCGATCTGGTCGAGCGCGTCAAACAGCAGCTCGGCGGCCTGGGCGCTGGGCTCCGCGGTGAAGGCGGCGGCGGCAGCGGCGAACTCTTCGGCTTCTAGCAATTCGGCGACTTGCGTCGACATTGACTGATCCTTCGAACCGGCGACGCCGGCCCCAATCCGGCGGTGCCCGGAGGTATCGGAAGCTGCGCTAGACCAGCGCGGGTGGGTGCGGACCGTACCACGGCCTGCCCAGGCTTTTTCCGCCCGCCGGCAGCTTCCCGCACGTCGCTGCGGGCTCTTGGCCAGCGCCACCTTGGAAAATCCCTTACCATCCTGACACCGCGCGTTGTCCGCGGATCGCCGCTCATCCCATGCCGGTGACGGCGATGCGCTCGTAGCCGATCGCCGCGAGCCGCGCCCGCCACGGCGCTCGCTCTCGCACCTCGCGCGCCCAGCGCGCTGGCAACAGCCGCGCGGCGGCCTGCGGCATCGACGTGTCGCTCACCAGCTCGAGGCGGCGCTCGGCCAGCCAGCCGGGGAGCTCGGCCGGCGCCCATCCCCAGCGCCACGGCTCACCGACCTGGGCCACCGCGGCGCGGGCCAGCCGCGACGGCCAGGGCGCCTGGCCAAGGACGTGGGCGCGGTCGAAGTAGGTGAACACCAGCCGCGAGCCCGCCGAGCCGAGCACCCGAACCGCGGCCACCGTCGCCTCGATCGCGTCCTTCGTCAGGTACATCGTCACGCCCTCCCACACCACCAGCGTGGGCTCGCTGGCCTTGTGGCCTGCTGCCGCCAGCGCCGCCGGCAGGTCGGCCATCGGCTGCCGTTCAAAGTCCCACGGCAGGTATCGCGCCGCGCCGCGCGGCTGCGTCGAGCTGTCCAAGATCTTGCGTTTGCGCCGCTGGGTGGCGGGGTGATCGACCTCGAACACCGCCGCGCCCTCCAGGTGCTCCGCCAGCCGGTGCGCGCGGCAATCATAGCCGGCCCCCAGCAGCAGCACCTGGCGCCCGCCCGCTGCCACGAACTCTCGCAGCGCATCGTCGATGACGCGGGTGCGCACCTGCATGTACACGATCCAGCGCCGCAGGGGCCCGGGGAGCCGCAGCGCCGCGGTGAAGGCGCCGCGCTCGCGCAGCGCCGCGGCGATCGTCGGATGGACGAAGCGAAAGCCATCGGGATCCGCGGCGAGCTGCGCCTGGGGCGGGAGCTGCGCGCCGAGCGCTCGCGCGGCGGCTACCATGGCGGCGGTCTGGCTGGCTCGGTCCTTCATGGCTCGATGTTCTCGCGATGCGCTCGCGATCTCTTTGCAGTCACTCGGGTCACCCGTCGATCCCCGTCGATCACCGTCGATCACCGTCGGTCACCCGTCGGTCACGCCTCGATCACTCGTCGGTCACGCCTCGTGCGCTTCGATGCTCTCCCATCGAGGGCAAGGCTGGCAAGCGCAAAGCCAGCGGTGGCGTGTTTGTTGCATTGCTCACGATGAAAGGTGGCTATCCTCACCGCGCGTGAGCAATCTCGGCCTCGAGAGTAGCTGCCAGGGCCACGCTGGGTAGTATGCCGCGGTGGCAGCCGGGCCCCAAGACCTGCTCGCCCCTCACCGGGCAGAGTCGCACGGGGACCGCTCCATGGCGGAGCCTGCGTCGGCCGCCGCGCCAACCGCCGCCGCGCCAACCGCTGCCGCATCGGTCGTCGCATCGGCCGCTGCGCCAACCGTCGCCGCGCCGGCGACGCCGGGGTTGTTGCGGCGCGCGCTGCCCTGGCTCATCGGGCTCGGCATCCTGGTCGTCCTGGGGATGCGGCTGCCCTTCGATGCGTTCCGTGACGCAGTGGGGCAGGGGCCGCACCTGCTGCTCGCCGCGGTGAACCTGGCGATCATGGTGGCGGTCTTGTGTACCGACTCGCTGTCGAGCTGGGTGGCGCTGCGCGCGGTGCGCATCCGTCGTCCGCTCTTGCACATCGCGGCGGTGCGCGGCGCCACCTATCTGCTGATCGTCATCAACTACGCGGTGGGCCAGGGCGCCTTCGGCTACTACCTGCACCGCACCGGCGCGCCGACCCTGCGCGCGGTCGGCTCCACGCTGTTTCTCATCGGCACCAGCCTGGCGACGCTGTTGCTCATCACCACCGTCGCCTGGGCCACCCACGCCGCCGATCCGGGACACCAGGCGATGTGGTTCACCCTGGTCGGGGGCTGCGCCGCCCTGGCCGGCTATCTCCTGGTCATCGCGGTGGCGCCGCGCTTTCTCACTCGGCTGCAGCTCTTCGCGCCGCTGTTCGAGGCTGGCCTGCGCGGCCACACCGCCGCCATCCTGGCCCGGTTGCCGCATCTGATGGTGGTGGTGCTCGGCCACTGGCTGGCCCTGGTGGCGTGGGGGATCCCGGTGCCCTTCTCCGCCGGCCTCATGTACGCGCCCGCGGTGGTGTTCGCGTCGGTGTTGCCGTTTGCCCCCGGCGGGCTCGGCACCACCCAGGCCGCGTTCGTCTTCTTCTTCAGTGACCTCGCCGTCGGCGCCACCGCCGAGGCGCGCTCGGCCGCGGTGCTGGCCTTCGCCATCACGCACTTCGTCTATGGCGTGGTCGCCCTGGCCGCGGTTGGCCTTGCTTGCACGCCCTTGGCGCGGCGCATCGACGGCGCGATGGCGCCGCGCAAAGGGCGCTAGTACCTCTCCACAGAGGAAATGACTGGTTGAGGGTGCCGAGGCGCGCCGAGCGCAAGGCGCCGCGACGAAGCGCTACCGGGCGTACCGCGAGGAGCGGCAACGCAGCGATCGGCGATGGATCGGCAGCCTCAAACGGTCAGAACCTCTGTGGAGAGGTACTACCTCGGTCCGCGCCGCTACTTGCGGGCGACGGTGACGAGGAACGTGCCCAGCCGGTCTTCCAGCGGCGAATAGCGCAGCACCTGCTCGTACAGGTTGTACAGCGGCAGGATCACGCTGGCGAACCGGCTCTCCACGAACGCGAACGAGATGCCGGCGAGCCCGTGGATCTTGGGCTCCGCGAAGCCTGCGTCGCGGAGCTCCTGGGCCAGCTCGGCGCGTGACAGCAGCACCTCGTTCTCCGTCTTGCCCTTCTGCGAGAACAGCGGGGAGCGCGGATCGCGGTACAGCCACATCGACGGGCTGTGCGCGCTCGGATCATAGGCGAACAGCCGCCCGCCGGGGGCCAGCAGGCGATGGCCCTCGCGCAGCACCGCGAGCCGCGCTTGCCGGGTGCTGAAGTGGTGCAGCACGCCCGAGTACAGCACGATGTCGTAGCTGCCATCGGGCAGCTTGGTGTCGGTGATGTCGCCAACCAGGTACTCGATGTCCGGGGCGATCTTGCGCGCGTGCTCCACGGACACCGGCGAGATGTCCATGCCGGCCAGCGCGAGGCCAAGCTCGCCCAGCCGCCGGGTGAAGGCGCCGGTGCCGCACCCCAGATCGATGCAGCGCTCGCCAGGCTGCGGCGCGACCGCGCGCACGAACGCCTCGCGCAGCCGCGCGTAGGCGCCCTCGCCGAGCACGTCGTAGTCCCCATGCTCGGCCACGAACTTGTCGAAGAACTCGACCTCGCGCTGCGCCTCCGGCGGGGCCTTGGGCTCGCCGGTCATGCGCTCTTGGATCCCCGCACGATGTGCGGCACCGGCAGCGGCACGATGTAGTCCCCGGTGAAGCCGCGCGCGGTCAGCTTGGGGATGAGCTCATCGGCGATGTGCCAGGACAGGAGCAGCGCGTACCGCGGCTGGTCCTTGAACAAGATGGACTCCTCGAGCACCGGGATGAGCGTGCCCGGGATGTACTTGTTGATCTTGTACGAGCCCTTGATCTCCAGCACGCAGTCGATGATGCCCTCGTCGAGCCCCACGTAGTTGATGAGGGTGGACGCGCGCGACGGCGCGCCCACCGCGTAGACGCGGTCGCCGGCGGCGTGGATGTCCTTGAGCAGCGCGTACAGCGCCAGCTTGGAGTCCACCACGCCGCGCCGGAAGCGCGCCAGCGCCTCGTCGGTGAGCTGCTGGTCCTCCACGGCCATGATCTCGGCGACGCTGGCATCCACCGGGTACTTGCCCTTGCGCGCGGCGTACACGCGGATCGATCCGCCGTGGGTCGGGATCCGGCGCGCCCGGATGACCTCCAGCCCGTGCGCCTCCAGGAGGTACGCGAGGCTGGTCAGCGAGTAGTAGCGCAGGTGCTCGTGATAGACCGTGTCGTACTGCAAGGTCTCCAGCAGGGACACCCAGTAGTGCGACTCGCTGATGAAGATGCCGTCGTCGTCGAGCAGGTGCAAAAGGGCGCGCATGACCCCGCTGACGTCCTCGATGTGCGCGAACACGTTGGTCGCGGTGACGATGCGGGCCCGGCAGCCGTTCTCCGCCACCACGTGGTCCACCGCGGGCTGGCCAAAGAACGAGATGTGGGTGCGGATGCCGCGCTCGTTGGCCAGCTTGCCGGCGTTGGTCGGCTCGATGCCGTGGACCCGGATCCCGTGCTGATGGAAGTTGCTCAGCAAGGTGCCGTCGTTGGAGCCGATGTCCACCACCAGGTCGGTGGGGCGCACCGGGTAGTGGCCGGAGACCTCGGTGTAGAGCTGCGCGAAGTTGTCGCGCAAGATCTTGGTGGTGCCGCTGGTGTACGGGTAGCTCGGCGGAAACAGGATGGCCGGATCGACGATGAGGCCGAGCTGCGCCAGCTTGCAGCGCCGGCACGACAGCACCTGCGCCGGATAGGCCGGCTGCTCGCCGAGCTTGTCGCCGATGGTGGGCATGCCGTTGACCGGCGGCAGGTAGCCGGCGAAGAACACCGGCACGAGCTCCGTCGAGTCGCAAACCTGGCAACGCTCCACCACGACACTACCGCCGGATCCGGCGGCCAACGTCTGGGACTGACTCATGTCGCGCTCCTCTCCATCTGATCGACATACCAGCGCACGGTCTGGCGCAGGCCTTCTTCGAGCGAGACCCGTGGCGCATAGCCCAGGGCCCGCAGCTTGTGGATATCCGGGCAGCGCCGCGGCGTGCCTCCGGGTTGCAGCGGGCCGGGCGTCAGCGTCACCTCGCGGCCCATCGCGCGGCCGATGCCGCGCGCCAGCTCGGCGATGGAGACCTCGACGTCGGTGCCGACGTGGTAGACGCCCAGCGTCTCGCCGTGCTCGATCATGCGCAGCACGCCGTCGACCAGGTCGTCGATGTACACGAACGCGCGGGTCTCTTCGCCGGTGCCCTGGATCGGCAGCGTGACCACGCCCGGCGTCGCCTTGGCCAGCCCGTGCAGGCGCCGCGCGAGCTGCGGGATGACGTGCTCGTTGCCCATGTCCGGGCCGTAGCAGTTGTGCGGCCGAAAGATGGTCACCCGGTCAAAGTGCTTGCGCCCGTAGTTGAGCGTCAGCAGCTCGGAGATGATCTTGCCGCCGCCGTAGGAGTACCGCGGGTTCTGCACGTCGGGGACCGAGAGCGGCACCTGCTCGTCCGTCGGCACGGTGGGCGGGGTCTGGTACACCTCCGACGAGGAGGCCAGCACCAGGTCGCGCACGCCGTGCTGGATGCAGCCATCGAGCACGTTCATCATGCCCTTGACGGCGACCTCCAGCACCAGCTCCGGCTTGGTGTAGAAGGTCTCGGTGCCGTTGATGTACGCCAGGTGCAGGACGCTGTCCATGCCGGCGACCGCCGCGGCCACCGCCGCCGGATCGCGGACGTCGCCGGTCACCAGCTCCAGGCGGGTGCGCGGCTCGCCGACCACGTCGTCCAGGCGGGTGCGGGCGCCGCGCGAGTCGTTGTCCAGCGAGCGCACGTGCGCGCCCGCGGCGAGCAGGCCGCGGACCAGGCCGCGGCCGATGAAGCCGGTGCCGCCGGTGACCAGGAATCTTGAACCAGAGAGCTTCATTTGGACGCTTCCCGCAGCGGCACGCTGCTGGGGCCGCGCCGCAAGTAAGTGGTTTCAAACGCGTAGGCAAACCAGACGAAGTACGCCGGCAGCCACTTCACGACCTGGAAGCGGCTCTTGCCGGCCTTGCGCTCGTGCCACTCCACGGGCACCTCTCCGATGCGCCAGCCGAGCCGGTGGGCCTTGACCAGCATCTCGATGCTGTAGGTGAAGCCCTCGGTGGACTCCAGCACCAGCGCCTGCAGCACCTTGCGCGAGAACAAGCGAAACCCGTTGGATGGATCGTGGGTGGGCAGCCGCGCCACGTGGTGCAGCACGAACGCGGAGCCGCGCACGGTGGCGGCCTTGAGCGGCGGGCACCCCACCATCTTGCCGCCGGGGATAAACCGGCTGGCGCAGACGATGTCGCAGCCCTCCTCGAACTTGGCCACCATCGCGTCCAGGCGCGGCGCGTTGTAGTCGTCGTCGGCGGGGAACACCAGCACCGCCGGCGCCTGGCTGTCGGCGAAGCCGGTGACCACCGCGCCAAAGGCGCCACGGCCGCGGTTCTTGACCCGGACGATGCGCATGCCCGCCGCCTCCGCTGGCGCCAGCGCGGGCAGGGTGTCGTCGTCGTCGCGGTCGTAGCAGATGAGCACGCGAAACGGCGTCTTGACGTGCGCGGCCAGAGACCGCAGCACCGGGCCGATGTTCGCGCCCTCGTTGTAGACGGGGATCACGATGTCTAGGAGAGGCTCTGCCATGTTCCTGTCCGGTCTGCCTCACGCAAGGCATCGAGGGCTCGCTGCGCGGCCAGGCCGTCGGCGAGCCCAGGAGACACGCTGGCACCGCCGCCGGTTGCATCGAGGAAGCGGCGCACCAGGCTCGCCACCGCCAGCACCCGCCCGTCGCCAGGCTCGGCGACCGGCAGCTCCACCTGGGCTGGCGGCTGCCCGCGCCGGCTCACGGTGAGCGAGAACCCGGCGGCATAGTCGCCGCCGCGGTTGTCGAGCACCATCGCGCCGTCGTCGCCATAAAACTCCATCCGGTGCTCGCTGGCCCCGGTGGCGTCGGCGGCCACCGCCAGGGTGACCGGCGTGCCGTCGGCCAGCGCCAGCCACGCATCCACCCGGGACTCCGCCGCGTCTGGCGCCGGTCGGGTCAGCCGCCCGGCCACCCGCGCGATCGGCGCCAGCATCCAGGCCACCAGGTCGACCGAGTGCGCGACGAACAGGTTCAGCGTGCCGCCGCCGGCCTCGCGCTCGCGCTTCCAGCTCTTGCGCGACAGATCGCGGTACGCGAACGTCTCGGCGCGCCAGTTGAGGTAGACGTGACGGAGCTTGCCGATCGCGCCCTCGGCCAGGAGCTGGCGCGCGCGCTGCCACGCCGCCAGCTCGCGGAACTCGAAGTCCACCGCGCACACCACGGCCGGGTTGGCGGCCAGCGCCTGGGCCAGCGGTCGCGCTTGCTCGGCGGTCATCGCCACCGGCTTCTCCAGGAACACGTGCTTGCCGCGGGTCACCGCGGCCAGGGCGATCTCGGCCTGCAGCGCGGGCGGCACGCTGATGGTCACGATGTCGATGGCGGGATCCTCGACCACCGCCGCCCAGGAGCCGGACGCGCGCGGCACACCCAGCCGGGACGCCACCTCGCGAGCGCGGGCCTCCGTCGACATGCACAGCAGCGCCACGCTGGCGCGCGCGTCCTGCCGAAAGGCCGGAACGTGGACCTGCTGGCCGAAGCCGCCGCCGATGACCGCTACCCGGAGTGCAGACGTCGCCGACATCAGGGGGCGTTCCGCGCCGTCTTCTTCTGGTAGATGTTCCAGATATCGAACACCGGCTTGTCGCCCAGGTCGATCGACTTGTACGCGGTGTGGGGCACGCACAGCACCAGCACGTCGCTGCGCGACACCACCTCGTCGAACGGCAGCAGGTCCGGATCATTCTTGACGAAGGGATCCGTGGTCAAGACCTGACGAGCGGCCACCCGTAGCAGCTTCTTGAGCTTGTAGCTCAGCGAAGAGCGGATGTCGTCACTGTCGGACTTGAAGGCCATGCCCAGCATGCCCACGGTCAGCTCCTGCAGCGGGTGTCGCTTGGCGAGCTGGCTGACCATGAACTGCGGCAGGCCTTCGTTGACCTGCATCGCCGCGTAGCCAAGGCCAAACTGGTTGTTGGCGAACGCCGCGAGCTGCAGCGTGTCCTTGTGCAGGCACGGCCCGGCGGACAGCCCCGGGGTCGGCAGATCGCGCGCCCGCGGGTAGTCGTCCTTTAGGCCCTCGAGCAGGCGGTGGTAGTCGAGGCCGGCGCCCTCCACCATCATGTAGAACTGGTTGGTGGCCGCGAACTGGATGTAGCGATAGGCGTTGCTAAACAGCTTGGCGAACTCCGCCTCCTTGGTCAGCATGCGCACGATCTTGGGCGCGATCGAGGAGAACAGCTTGGCCGCGATGTCCTCGGCCGCGGGCGAGGTGCCGCTGACGATCTGCGGCAACGTCTGCAGCTCGCGCAGCGAGTGGCCTTGCACCACGCGCTCCGGGCAGAACGCGACCATCGTCTTCTTGCCGCGCTGCTCGAGGTATCGCTGCACGTGCTCGGTGACGCCTGGGAACACCGTGGAGCGCAAGATCAGCGTCTGCGAGTCGTCGAGGTAGGGCAGGAGCCCATCGAGGCAATCGAACACCACCCGCAGCATCGGGTTGTGGAACTCGTCGATGGGCGTGCCGATGGTGAGGACGATCAGCGGCACGTTGGCCAGATCGGAGACCTTCGAGGTCATGCTCAGCCGGCCAGTCGGCAGGACCTCGCGCAGCAGCTCCTCGCCGCCCTCTTCCAGAAACGGCATCCGCCCCTGCGCCAGCGTATCGAGCGCCGTCGCGTTGAGGTCGTAGATCAACGTGCGGTATCCGTGCTTGGCAAACACGAGCGCCAAGGGGGCGCCCACGTGCCCCGCACCTCCCACGATACAGACGTCATGCGCGGCGGATTTTCCCATTGATTTCGCTACCTTAGTTTTTGGCCGGCGAACGTAGCAAAGTCGCCGCGGTGGGTCAAGCAGGAGGGGTGATGCTTGTGGTGCGTTCGGTCACGGGCGATTGCAATCCACCGCGCCATGCCGCAGCTTAGGGCGCGCGTGGCCCGGATCGTTCGTCGCAAGGAAACCCCGTTGTCGCCCTGGGTGCGGCTGGTGGAGAACGACGTCGAGGTCGAACGAGCGCCAGCGCCCGGCGCCGAGCCTGGCGCGGCGCACGCGGTCGAGCGATATCACAGCCTGGCCCAGGCCGACTATGTGACGATTGTCGCGCTCACACCGTCGAAGAAGGTCCCGCTGGTGCGGCAATTTCGCCCCGCGGTGGGCGCCTACACCTGGGAGCTCCCTGGCGGGCTGCTCGAGCCTGGCGAGTCTCCCGAGGCGTGCTGTCGCCGCGAGCTACGCGAGGAGGCCGGGCTACGGGCGCTCACCGTGCAAGCGCTCGGCGCCGGCTTTCCGGATACCGGGCGGCTCGAGAACCGCATCCACGCCTTCGCGGTGCAGGCGGCCGAGCCCGAGCGCGGCTTTGTCCCCGAGCGCGGCGTGACGCTCACCCTGGTGTCCATCGACGAGCTACGTGCCCGCATCCTCGACGGTAGCTTTGGCCACCAGCTCCACCTGGCGGCGCTGGCCCTGGCCGAGCTGCGCGGCTTCTCGCTGGGGCTCTTTGGCCGCTGACCTTGGGCCTTGGCTCGCGCGCCGCGCGTCAACGGACGCCCGGGTGAGCCTTCAGCAGCAGCGTGTACGTGAACTCCGAGCACAGCTCGAGCTGATCGCCCTGCGCGAACGCCAGCCCCAGCGTGTAGGTGCCCTCGAGCGCGGACACATCGAAGGTGCTCGCGTAGCCGGTGTCCTCGAGCCGCGGATCTGCGAAGTACTTGGCGACGTCCGGCCGCTTCACGCGGCGGGTCGGAAAGAGGCGGCGCTGGCCCTGCGCGTCGGTGAGGGTCAAGAGCACCGCGTCTGGAAGGCTCGCGTCCTTGACCGAGCGCGCGGTCCAGCCGGAGACGTTGAGCAAGCCGGAGGCGGCGAGCTCGTGCGGCGGAGAGGGATAGCCGTTGATGGAGTCGAGCACGCCCTCGCACCTGGCGGCGGTGGCGAGCGCCCGGTCGGCGGCCACCGGCGTGGCCGCTGCTAGCTGCGGCGCGCCCGGCAAGAGCGCGTGGAACTGCTGGGCGGTGAGCGCAGGCGGCGCGTCGAGGGTCCGCAGCGTGACGCGAAACGGGCTCTGCCACGGCCGCTTGCTACCGGAGGCGGTGATGCGAAACGCGATCACCCGGTGGGCGTTCAGGTAGCTCGTGCCCGAGTACAGCGACAGGAAGTCGTCGGTGGACAAAACCAGCGGCGACACCGGCAGGCCCAGCCGGCCCATGCTCGGCACGAAGCGATAGCTCGTGGTCTGCGCGTTGTCGAAGTGAAAGGTGATGATCAGATCGCCCGGCTTGTAGACGGCGCCCAGGAGCTTGCCCCACAGGCTCGGACGCAGGTCGATCTCCGCGAACACCAGCGGCCCGGCGCCGGCGGGGATCTTGACCAGGCCGCCGATGCGGTGCGTGGTCTCCGAGATGGTGGTCAAGACCGGGGCAGGCGCTGGCCGCCGCTGCAGCACCACGAACTCGGACTTCGCCAGGTACGACACCGGCTGGTACTGCGTCAGGAAAATAGGCCAGCTCGCGCTGTCATCGCCAGAGGGGAGGCGCCGGTCGATGGACTCGATGCGGAACAGCACGTTGTCCGGCGCCGCGGCCGAGCGCAGGTGGGCCAGGTTCTTCTGCCCGAGCACGTCGTTGTACGCCGCGTAGCTCTGGAAGACCGGCCGCGGGGACCAGGCGTTGCCAGAGGCGATGAGCAGCGTCTGCCCGCACGAGTAGACGTCGGTCTTGCCGGGCAAGGCCGGGACATCGGACTGGGAGCGGATATACGCCAGGTGTTCCTGGAACCGTGGCTCCGGCCAGGCGCTGGTCAGGCGCAAGGGCACGGCGCGCCAGCGCTGATACGTCCGGGCCAGGTTGTCGACCACGGTCGTGGGCGAGGTCTTGAGAATACGCTGGTCAGTGTAGCCCCAGGCCACGCACGCCGCCACCGCGATCACCGGGGACATCCACGATCGCAGGACTCCCCCGATGAGCAGCGCGGCCAAGAGCAGCGACTGCGCGGCGATGAGCGCGTGGCTGTCATGGCGCACGAACGACGCCTTGAAGGCCAGAAACAGGAACGCGAGGAAGATGCCGATGAGCAGCAGCTTGAGGCGCCCGGTCGCGCTGCGCTCGAAGATCAGGCCGACGAGCAGGAGGGTACACGCGGCGAAGTAGAGGATGATCTCGAGGCGATCCCCGGTGAACGCCATCGCCTCCGCGTAGCCGAAGATCACCGGCAAGAGCGAGGCCAGATAGGCCGGGAGCGCGGTCAGCGGCTGGCCCGCCAGCAGCCAGAACACCGCCGAGGTCACGAGCGGCGACAGCACCACCGCGGCGACCAGGCGCCAGCGTCGCTGCAGCGCCAGCATGCCCACCGCCAGCGCGCCGATCATCGCGCAGCCGACCAGCATGGAGCCCTTGACCTGGGGCAAGAGCCCAAACGAGGAGAACGCCAGGGCCAGCGCGAGCCCCGGGCGTCCGCCGCGATCCTTGTCCGTGCTAGCCGCCTTGAAGGCCGCGAGCCCCACCACCAGCGGGATCCCCATCAGCAAGGAATCTCGCGCGTCCCGGTTGGGCAAGAGCCCGCCCAGGAGGAGCAGCATGAGCCAGGGAAAGAACGCCTTGGCGTCCCGGCACAGGTAGGCCAGCGCCGCCCAGAAGCACAGCGCCAGGTGGACGCAGGCGAGCAGCGTCAGCGCGTCGGTAGCCGGGTGGTACGCCTCGGAGAACACCGAGGCGTACGGCCCAAACGTGAACACGATGTCGCGGCCAAACACCAGGCCCTGGGCCAGCGCCTGGTTCATGCCGATCGCCCAGGCCTCGTCGAGCTTGACGCCGGGCATCGCCGGGTCAAACAGCGCGAAGACCGCGATCGCGGTGACGAGGAGCAGCGCCAGGACGATCCGCTGGTGCCACCTGCCGGCCGGCTGCCCCAGCCACCCGGCGAGGGACCTCGCGGCGCGGCCTATGCCTGATGGGCGGCGGTCGCCGACGGCGCTGGCCGGCGCGTTCGGCGCGCTGGCCTGTGCGTTGCCCGGCGCGTTCGGCGAGGCGTCGGCAGAAGGAGACTCTGGTTCAGCAGACATCGAGGGCTCCCCTGTTCGTGTCGTCCGGCCCGGGCTACTTGGTTACCCGGTCGTACTTGTCCTCGAAGCGCACGATGTCGTCCTCGCCGACGTAGGTGCCACACTGCACCTCGATGATCTCCAGCGGCTCCGTGCCCAGGTTGGCGATCCGGTGCTTGACGCCGAGCGGGATGTACGTGGACTGGTTCTCGCCCAGCTCGAAGGTCTCGGTGCCGCGCGTGATGTGCGCGCGCCCGCGCACTACCACCCAGTGCTCGGCGCGGTGGTGGTGGAGCTGCAGCGACAGGTGCTCGCCCGGCTTGACGATCAGCCGCTTGACCCGGTAGCTGCCGCCCAGCGCCAGCGTCTCGAACTGGCCCCACGGGCGGTTGGCCAGCGGCGGGTGGACGGTCTCCGGTCGGTCGCGGTCCTTGAGCGCCTGCACCATGCGCCGCAGCTCCTGGCTGCGGCTGCGATGCGCGACCAGCACGGCGTCGCCAGTCTCCACCACCACGACCTCGCTCATGCCCAGCACCGCCACGAGCCGCTGCTGCGCCATCAGCACGGAGTCCTTGGTGTCCACCGTGACCACCTCGCCGCGGACCAGGTTGTGGTTCGCGTCGAGCTCGCTGACCTCGGCGAGCGCGGAGAAGTCGCCGACATCCGACCAGCCCGCGGTGAAGGGCAAGACCACGACGTCGCCGCCCTGCGCCACCGCCTTCTCCATGACCGCGTAGTCGATGGAGTCGCTGGGGCTCTGGGCGAACGCCTCCGGCTCCGGCAGCACGGTGCGCACCGCTGGTGAGGACCCCGCCGCCACCCGGCCGCCGTCGAGCGCGGCGCGACAGGCCCGCTCGATCTGCGGCGCGAACTGGCCGATCAGCTCCAGCCAGCGCGAGGCACGCAGGATGAAGACCCCGCTGTTCCACAGGTACTCGCCCGACGCCAGAAACCCCGCCGCGGTGGCCGCGTCCGGCTTCTCGGTGAACTGCGCGACGCGAAACGCCGCGCACGCTGGCACGCTGTTTGCCACGTGTTCTGCCACGTGTTCATTCACCGCCGCGCCGCGTCGGATGTAGCCATAGCCGGTCTCGGCGCGCGTCGGCGTGATGCCCAGGGTCACCACCGCGCCGCGCTCGGCCAGCGTCACCGCCGCCGCGAGGGTCCGCGCGAACGCCGATGCGTCCACGACGTGATGGTCTGACGGCGAGACCACCAGCACGCAGTCGCCCGGTCCGCGCGCCAGCGCCGCCAGCGCCGCCAAGGTCAGCGCAGGGGCGGTGTTTCGGCTCACCGGCTCCGCGATGATCTCTGCGCTGGCGCCCTCGAGCTGCTCGTCGATCAAGAAGCGGTGCGCCACGTTGCTGACGATGAGCGGCGCCTCCAGCGCGAGCCCCGGGGCCACCGCCGACATCTCCGCGAGGCGCGCCAGCGTGGCTTGCAGCAAGGACCTCTCGCCGGTGAGCCGCAGGAACTGCTTGGGCAAGGTCTCGCGCGACAGCGGCCACAGCCGGGCGCCGAAGCCGCCGGACAGGATCACAGGCTGCACCCGCACCGTCGCGGGATGCGGCTCCAAGGGCGAAGGCGCGAACATCGCGGCGGGTATCCCACAGTCAGTGCGGCGGCGCAATCCAGCGTCTGGCGCAGCTCTCCAGCGCGAGATCCACCGCACACTGTTGGCTCAGCGCGCCGAGTCTGCGCGCTGGGGCCTTCCCCATTGCACGCCGCGCGAGGCCCGGATAGCTTCATGGCCTCAGGGGCCCTCGCCGCGGTGGCGCCGAAGACGGAGATGCTGATCATGACTGAACCTGTTCGCACGGATGCTGCGTGGCTCGATGCTCACTGGATGGCCTTCACCGGCAACCGCCAGTTCAAGGCGCACCCGCGCATGATCGTCGGCGCCGAGGGCTCGTACTACCTCGACGCAGATGGCAAGAAGATCTTCGACGGCCTCTCGGGCCTCTGGTGCTCGGGGCTCGGCCACGGGCGGCGGGAGATCGCGGAGGCGATCGCTGGGACCGCGGGCTCGCTCGACTACGCCCCCGCGTTTCAGTATGGCCACCCGCACTCGTTCGCGCTGGCCAACAAGATCAAGGAGCTGACCCCCGCTGGGCTCGACTACGTGTTCTTCACCGGCTCGGGCTCGGAGTCTGCGGACACCTCGCTCAAGATGGCGCGCGCGTACTGGCGCGCCAAGGGCCAGGGCACCAAGACCCGGCTCATCGGCCGTGAGAAGGGCTACCACGGCGTCAACTTCGGCGGCATCTCCGTCGGCGGCATCGTCGGCAACCGCAAGGTGTACGGCCAGACCCTGGAGGCCGATCACCTGCCGCACACGCAGATGGCGCTCTACGACAAGACCAAGGCCTTCACGCGCGGGATGCCCCAGGAGGGCGCCGCGCTGGCCGATGACCTGCTCAAGCAGATCCAGCTCCACGACGCCTCCAACATCGCGGCGGTCATCGTCGAGCCCATGGCCGGCTCGGCGGGCGTCATCCCGCCTCCGGTGGGCTATCTCAAGCGCCTGCGCGAGCTGTGTACCGCGCACAACATCCTGCTCATCTTCGACGAGGTCATCACCGGCTTTGGCCGCATCGGCGCGTACACCGGCGCCGAGGCGTTTGGCGTGACCCCGGACATCATGAACTGCGCCAAGCAGATCACCAATGGCAGCCAGCCGCTGGGCGTCGTGATCGCCAGCAAGGAGATCTACGACACGTTCATGGCCGCCGGCGGCCCCGAGTACATGCTGGAGTTCGCCCACGGCTACACCTACTCGGCGCACCCGGTGGCCTGTGCGGCCGGCGTCGCGGCGCTGGATCTCCTGGTCAAGGATCGCGCGGTCGAGCGCGTGCGCGAGCTGGCGCCACACTTCGAGAACGCGGTCCACAGCCTCAAGGGCGCCAAGCACGTCCTCGACATCCGCAACTATGGTCTGGCCGCCGGCCTGTCGCTGGAGGCCGCCCCCGGAGAGCCGGCCAAGCGCCCATACGAGGTGGCCATGAAGTGCCTCGACAAGGGCTTCTACGTCCGCTACGGCGGCGATACCATCCAGCTCGCGCCGCCGTTCTTCTCCGAGAAGGCAGAGATCGATCGGCTGATCTCCGCGCTGGGCGACGCGCTGACCGCGACGGCCTGACGCGAGCCGACGCGAGCCGACGCGGCCTGACGCGATCGCGACCGGCGCGGCCTGACACGATCCGGCGCGGCCTGACACGATCCGGCGCGGCCCGACACGATCCACGCTGTCCGGCTCCGTCCGGGTGCCGGACAGCGCGTCCGATATCCGCCGGACACCAGGGCGCGCTGGGCCGCGTCCCTCAAGCTTCGCAGCCAGTTGGCGAGACGCCGCGCCGGGCACGTGGGTTGCTGAGGCTTGACCTCGGTGCCCTCGCTCTTCCACGAAGCGCTGCTCGAGCTGTTCCGCAACCGCGCGGAGCTCACCCGCGAGCTCTTGCGCATCCTCTGCCCGGACCAGCTCCCCGCGCTCGACCAGAGCACGGCCGAGTCCGCCTCCATCGATCTGTCCCAGGTGACGTCCACCGAGTACCGCGCCGATCAGGTCACCGTCTTTCGCCGCGCCGACCGCAGCGCCATCCTGGCGGTCGTCGTCGAGGTCCAGCTCCACCTCGACCCGCGCAAGCGCAGCTCCTGGCCCGTCTATCTCACCGCCGCAGGCGCCAACCTCGAGTGCCCGGTCCTCTTGCTCGTCTTGGCCCCGGACCCCGCTGTCGCCCGCTGGGCCAGCCGCTCCATCCCCACCGGCCACCCCGGCTTCGACCTCCGCCCGCTCGTCCTCTCGTATGCCGAGATCCCCCGCGTGGTCGAGGCTGGGGTTGCCATCCAGGTCCCCGAGCTCGGCGTCCTCAGCGCCCTGGCCCACCCGGAGCACGATGTCGCGCTTGCGGCCTTCGCAGGACTTCGCGCTCTCCCCGATGATCAGGTCAAGCTATACTTCGACCTCATCTGGAAGGCCCTCTCCGACACCGTCCGCACCTCCCTGGAGGCCCACATGTTGCACTACCAGTACGAAAGCGACTTCGCTCTCAAGTACATCGCCCTCGGCCGCGAAGAGGGGCAGCGCGTGGGCCGCGAAGAGGGCCAGCGCGTGGGCCGCGAAGAGGGCCAGCGCCGCGCGGCCCTGGCGCTGGCAAGGGCCAAGCTGGGCGCGCTGTCCCCGCAGGAAGAGGCCGTCATCGCCGGCCTTCACGACGAGCGTCGGCTGGAGGCGCTCATCGTCGCCCTGGGCCAGGCGGTCGACGCGGCGCAGGCCCGCGAGGCGCTGCTCCGCTGCTGACCGCGTGGCCTGAGGCGCCGCGCCATCGTCGAAGCCCGGCGCCCGACGACTCCCGTCGGCGTCCGTCGGCTCCCGTCGCCGGCTACAGCCCGAAGGTGCTGCGGCGCAAGAACTGCCCGCGGCCCTGCTTCTGCTTGGCCACCCACTGATCATTCTGGATGATCAGCTCGCCGCGCGAGAACACGTGCGAGGGGCTGGCCGGGACCTCGCGGCCCTCGAACGGCGAGTAGTCCACCCGCATGTGCAGCGTGTCCTTGCCCAGCGTCTTCTTGCGCCGCGGATCCCACACCACCACGTCGGCGTCGGCGCCGACCGCGAGCGTGCCCTTCTTGCCGTACATGCCGAAGATCTTGGCCGGCGCAGTGGACGTGATCTCCACGAAGCGGTTGAGCGAGATCTTGCCCGCCACCACGCCCTCCCAGAGCAGGTGCAGGCGCGTCTCCACGCCGGGCATGCCGTTGGGGATCTTGGAGAAGTCGTGGCGGCCCAGCTCCTTTTGGTCCTTCATGCAGAACGGACAGTGATCGGTGGCCACCACCTGCAGGTCGTAGTTGCGCAGGCCGCGCCAGAGGTGGTCGTGATGATGGCGCGGGCGCAAGGGCGGCGTACACACGTAGCCCGCGCCCTTCCACTCGTTTCCTGGATCGCCGCGCAGGTCATCTTCGCTGCAGAACAGGTACTGCGGGCAGGTCTCGGCGTACGTGGGCAAGCCGCGATCGCGCGCTTCCATCACGCGCTCGAGCGCGCGCTGCGCCGACAGGTGCACCATGTACACCGGCACCCCCGCCATCTCGGCCAGGGCGATGGCGCGCTCGGTGCCGGTGGCCTCCGCCGCCTCGGGCCGGGTCAGCGCGTGGTAGACCGGCGCGGTGTGGCCGCGCGCGAGCGCCTGCTGCACCATCACATCGATCGGCAGGCCGATCTCCGCGTGCATGGTGATGAGCGCGCCCAGCTCGCCGGCCTTCTGCATGGCGCGGAAGATCTGCTGATCGTCCACCAGGAACACGCCCGGGTACGCCATGAACATCTTGAACGAAGAGATGCCCTCCGCGACCATGCCGGACATCTCATCCAGCGTGCCCGCGTTGGCCTCCGTCATGATCATGTGGAAGCCGTAGTCGATGGCGGCCTTGCCCTCGCTCTTGGCGTACCAGGTGTCGAGCCCCTCGCGCATCGACTTGCCCTTGGACTGGATGGCGAAGTCGACGATGGTGGTGGTGCCGCCGTGCGCCGCGGCGACGGTGCCGGTGTCGAAGTCGTCGGACGACATGGTGCCGCCAAACGGCAGGTCCATGTGCGTGTGCGCGTCGATGCCGCCGGGGATGATGTACTGCTCCCTGGCGTCGATGGTCTGCTCGGCGGTGCCGAGCAGGGTGCCTGGCGCCACCAGCGCGGCGATCTTGCCGCCCTCGATCCACACGTCGGCGGCGAAGGTGTCCGACGCGGTGACCACGGTTCCGTTCTTGATGAGGGTCCTCATGTCGATCTCCTGGGCCTAGGCCTATTCATCCACCAGCGGGCCGTACGCATCCGGTCGACGATCTCGGTAGAACTGCCAGGTGCGTCGCACCTCCTCGATCAAGTCGAGGTCCAGCTCCGCCACCACCAGCTCGTCCTGATCTTCGGAGCCGCAGGCCAGGATCTGGCCGCGCGGATTCACGAAGTACGAGTTGCCGTAGAAGCGGCCGATGTTCCACGGCGCCTCGGTGCCGACGCGGTTGATGCAGCCCATGAAGTAGCCGTTGGCCACCGCGTGCGCCGGCTGCTCCAGCTTCCACAGGTGCTGCGACAGCCCGGCCACCGTGGCGGAGGGGTTGTAGACGATCTCCGCGCCAGCGAGGCCGAGCGCGCGCGCGCCCTCGGGGAAGTGGCGGTCGTAGCAGATGTACGCGCCGATGGTGGCGTACCTGGTTCGAAACACCGGGTAGCCCAGGTTGCCCGGCCGAAAGAAGTACTTCTCCCAGAAGCCGGAGGTCTGCGGGATATGGGTCTTGCGGTACTTGCCCAGGTAGCTGCCGTCCGCGTCGAGGATGGCGGCGGTGTTGTAGTACACGCCGGCCTGCTCGCGCTCGTACACCGGCACCACCATGGCCATCTGATACTGCGCGGCGATGGGCGCCAGCGCCGCCACCGTGGGGCCGGGCACCGCCTCGGCGGCGTCGTACCAGCGCCGGTCCTGGCCGGGGCAGAAGTACGGGCCGTTGAAGATCTCCTGCAGGCAGAGGATCTGCACGCCCTTCTTGCCGGCCTCGTGGATCATCGACAGGTGCTTGTCGAGCATCGCGGCCTGGATCTCGGCCACGGGCCTTGACTCGTCGTTGATGGGGTTACTGGCCTGGATGAGGCCGGAGAGGACCTTGCGTGCCATGAAGACTCCTTATGCGTGCGCCGCGGCGAGGGCTACGGCCGCGGCGCCGGGCGAGCTCGTCAGCGCCGGGCGAAGCACTAGTTGGTGACCAGCGTGCTGGTCTCTTTGGCGATGTCGCCCTTCCAGGTCTCGGCGTCGCGCGCGCTGCGGCTGCGCGCCGCCTCGCTTGGCGTCGCGCGCGGACTTCTGCCGGTCCACCAGGTCGTGGTGGGTGGAGAAGAACGGCAGGCTCTTGCCGATGAACTCACGCAGGTTCGCGAACTTGTGGTCCACCATGAACTTGGACAGCTCGTCCTTGAGCTCGGTGATGATCTCGTAGCCGCGCAGCATGGCGCCGGTACACACCTGCACCGTCGAGGCGCCGAGCAGGAAGAACTGCGCCGCGTCGTACCCGGTCTCGATGCCTCCCAGGCCGCTTATCTCCACGCCGGGGTTGGCGCGCGCGACCTCCATGATCTGGCGCAGCGCGATGGGCCGCACCGCCTGGCCGGAGTACCCGCCGGGGACCGAGTAGCCCTCGACCGTGGGCATCGGCCGCAGGGTCTTGAGGTCGATGCCGCACACCGACAGGATGGTGTTGATCATGGCGATGCCGTCCGCGCCGCCCTTGAGCGCCGCGCCGGCCGGCACCGTGGGGTTGCCCACGTTGGGGGTCATCTTGGCCCACACCGGGATGCGCGCGACCTCCTTGACCCAGCGCGCGACCTCCTCGACGAGGTCTGGGTTCTCGCCCACCGCCATGCCCATCTTGCGCTCCGGCATGCCGTGCGGGCACGACAGGTTGAGCTCGAAGCCGTCCACTCCGGTCTCTTGCACCTCGCGCACGATCTGCTGCCACGCTTCCTTGCGGCACTCCTCCATGATGGAGGCGATCAAGATCTTGTGCGGGTATTGCTTCTTTAGCTGGCGCAGGTCGTCGAGCCAGTCCTGATACGGCCGGTCGCTGATGAGCTCGATGTTCTGGAAGCCGATGACCTCATCCGAGGTGCGGCCGCGCAGCTTGGCGTACCGCGGCGCCGTGTTGATGACCTTGCTGGCGTCCAGGGAGAAGGTCTTGCAGACCATGCCGCCCCAGCCAAGGTCATAGGAGCGAGCGATCACCTTGCCGTTGGTTCCGGGCGGACCGGAGCCGAGCAAAAACGGGTTCTCGAACTTCATGCCGTTGACGGTGATGGACAGGTCGGTCACGTCGCCTCCAGGGGCCAGATAGGGGGATTTCGCGATAGCCAGGCGGCCAGTACGACAGGGACCCGGAGCCGTGGGCGCCGGGTCCGGCGAATCATGAAAAGGAGCGCTAGCATAAGGCCGAGCGGCCGGCGGCACCAAGTCCTGGCGCCGGAGGATGCCACGGCGCGCAAATTGCCGCGCTGCGCCGCGAGCGGCTCGCTGTTCGGGTGTGGGTGGGCCGGTGTGGCGCGAGCTTGGCGTCGAGCCGGCGAGCTTGGCGGCCGGCGATGCCGTCGAACCGGCGAGCTGGCGGGCCGCGCTGGCTCGCGCCCGGCTGCGGCACCGTGGCCACAGGTTTTGTGCTGCCGGCTCGGCGGTGCCATGATATCTCGACAGCTCCCCGCGAGCTTGGGGGAACGAAAGAAGAGCGCAGGCGACATGACGCAGAAGACGATCACTCACTGGATTGATGGCAAGTCCTTTGACCGCCCGGCGGAGCGGCACGGCGATGTGTACAACCCCGCCACCGGGCAGGTGCAGGCCAAGGTGGCCTTCGCCACCCCCAGTGTGGTGGACGAGGCCGTGGAGTCGGCGTGGAAGGCGGCGCAGACCTGGCGCTCGGTCTCCATCGCGCGGCGGACCAAGATCTTGTTCGCCTTCCGGCAGCTCGTGGACAAGCACCAGCACGATCTGGCCCACCTCCTGACCCTGGAGCACGGCAAGGTGACGGGCGATGCGCTGGGCGAGGTCAACCGCGGCCTCGAGGTGATCGAGTTCGCGTGTGGCATCGCCGATCTCGCCAAGGGCGAGTACTCGGAGAACGTATCGAGCGACGTCGACAGCTACTCCATCCGGCAGCCGCTGGGCGTGGTGGCCGGCATCACCCCGTTCAACTTCCCGGCCATGGTGCCGATGTGGATGTACCCGCTGGCGCTGGCCTGCGGCAACACGTTCGTGCTCAAGCCCAGCGAGCGAGATCCGTCCGTCACCAACTTCTGCGCGCAGCTCCTGGCGGACGCCGGGTTGCCGCCGGGCGTGTTCAACGTCGTCCATGGCGACAAGGCCGCGGTGGATCGCCTGCTGGAGCACCCCAAGGTAGCGGCGGTCTCGTTCGTGGGCTCCACGCCCATCGCCCGCTACATCTACGAGACCGGCACCCGCCACGGCAAGCGCGTGCAGGCGCTGGGCGGCGCCAAGAACCACATGATCGTGCTGCCTGACGCGGACATGGAGCTGGCGGCCGACGCCGCGGTGTCCGCCGGATATGGCTCCGCTGGCGAGCGCTGCATGGCCATCTCGGTGCTGGTGGCGGTGGGCAACGCCGCGGACAAGCTCTTGCCGCTCATCAAGGAGCGCATCGCCAAGCTCAAGGTCAACGATGGCCTTACGGCCGGCGCCGAGATGGGCCCGCTCATCAACCAGGCGCACCGCGACAAGGTGGCTGGCTATGTCGACAGCGGCGTCGCCGAGGGCGCGACCCTGGTGACCGACGGCCGCGGCCTGCAAGTGGCTGACCGGCCCGGCGGCTTCTTTCTGGGCCCGTGCCTGTTTGATCACGTGCAGCCGAACATGACCATCTACAAGGACGAGATCTTCGGCCCGGTGCTGTCGATCTTGCGCTGCGGCTCGTACGACGAGGCCATCAAGCTGGTGAACGAGAACCCGTACGCCAACGGCGTGGCGCTGTTCACCAACGACGGCGGCGCCGCCCGCAAGTTCCAGCACGAGGTGGAGGTGGGCATGGTCGGCATCAACGTGCCGATTCCGGTGCCCATGGCGTACTACTCGTTCGGCGGCTGGAAGGCCTCGCTCTTTGGCGACCACCACATCTACGGCCGCGACGGCGTGCATTTCTACACCCGCACCAAGGCCGTGACCTCGCGCTGGCCAGACCCGCGCTTCCGCGGCGTCGACCTGGGCTTCCCGCAGAACAAGTAGCCCGAACAAGTAGCCCGGCCCACGGCTTGCGCCTGCACGCCCGCGGCGGCTCGGGCGGGCGCAGGCGGGCGCAGGCAGGCGCAGGCAGGCGCAGGCGCCCGCAGGCGGGCCCAGGCGGGCCGCGCTCGGTGTCGACGACAGCGTAGGCCACGCGAAGCGCGCCCGAGGCTGTGCGCAATCGAGGCGGCTCTGCGAGCGCTGCGGATCGTTGCCGTGGCCGGCCAGGCTTGCCCGCAGCGCTGTGCGTCTGTGTGGGTAGCCGCTCAGAACGCGATCATCTCGTGGTGTCCCGAGATTCTCTTCCTTGGGCCAGGTGTACGCGGCGTGGGCCTTCAGGATGCCGTTCGTCGACTCATCGGCCCTCACAACTGGGCTATCGGTGTCGCTATTGCGAGTTCATCGCAAGATGCCATCACCAGCTCAGCAGCAATGTCATGCGAACAAGTCGCAAATCAGAGTACGCCTGAAGAAAACGTATCGGCAGCGAGAGAATCGGCAACTCCATCCGATGGCGAACGACAGGCGAGCGACCGCATAGGCCTGCTCCAGCCCACAGGCCGGCGTCGAGGTGACGTCATCCCGAAAGGAGCGTGGTATCCGTTACGACGGAAATAAATCTGTGATAAGGGAACCGTTATCTTGTTGACAAATCCGTTTTTACGGATAACAGTCGAGGGCCTAGAGGGAAGCTACCGGTTCATCGCTCGTGGCGGCACCTGGAAACACGTGCCAGCTCAGCGCGAGGGCTCGGTGGCGGTTGTTGCTGTTGTCTGACTCACCATCATTTCGAAGGAACGCACTATGACGACACCTCCGCATCGTTTTGAGACCCTCGCTTTGCATGCTGGCTACACTCCGGATCCGACGACGGGGTCGCGCGCTGTTCCAATCTATCAAACCACAAGTTACCAGTTCCGGGATGCGGATCATGCAGCGTCGTTGTTTGCGCTCAAGGAGTTCGGAAACATCTACACGCGCATCATGAACCCCACCAACGACGTCTTCGAGAAGCGGATCGCCGCGCTCGAGGGCGGGGTGGCGGCGCTCGCGGCAGCCTCGGGGCAGGCTGCCCAGACCCTGGCGCTCATCACCATCTTGCGAGCCGGTGACGAGATGGTGTCGGCATCTAGCCTCTATGGTGGGACATACAACCTGTTCAAGGTCACACTGCCGCGGCTTGGGATTAACACCAAGTTCGTTGATATCGGTAACCTGGCAGACGTGCAGGCCGCCATTGGTCCCAAGACCAAGGCGATCTTCGTGGAGAGCCTGCCCAATCCGCAGCTCATTGTGCCCGATCTGATCGGCCTGGCTGCGATCGCAAATCGTGCGGGAATTCCGCTGATAGTGGACAACACCGCCGCGACGCCGGCCATGCTCAACCCGATCCAGCACGGTGCGCACATTGTCGTGCATTCGGCGACCAAGTACATCGGCGGCCATGGCACCGCGGTTGGCGGAGTCATCGTCGATGCGGGCACCTTTCCCTGGAACAACGGAAAGTTCCCCGAGTTCACCGAGCCCAACCCCGGCTATCACGGCATGAAGCTGTTCGATACTTTTGGCAATCTATCCTTCATTCTCAAGGCGAGAGTAGAGACTCTCCGCGATGTAGGTGCTGCGCTGTCGCCGTTCAACGCGCATGCGTTCATCACTGGCCTTGAGACCCTCGCCCTGCGTATGGAGCGTCATTCGCAGAATGCGCTAGCTGTCGCACGGTTTCTTCAGCAGCACTCAAAGGTCTCCTGGGTCCGCTACCCTGGTCTCGAGGAAGATCCGGGGCATGCGTCGGCCAAGCGGTATCTGCGCGGTGGATTTGGCGGCCTAGTCACTTTTGGTGTCAAAGGCGGATTTTCTGCTGGGCGATCTTTGATTAATAATGTCAAGCTGTGGTCTCTGCTGGCGAACCTTGGCGATACGCGGTCGTTGATCATTCACCCTGCATCGACCACTCATCAGCAGCTCACCGAGGCCGAAAGACAGACCACAGGTGTAACGGAAGATCTCGTTCGACTGTCTGTAGGGATTGAGCACGTCGACGACATCGTCGCGGACCTTGACCGAGCGCTTCACTCTTTATAAGGCGGTGTCTGATGTCTGGACCCATTGACTTCGACCTCACGCTCCCGACTTTTCGCCTCGAAGGCGGAGCTTCGCTGCGTCATCACATGGTGAGGGGTTGGATCTGGGGACCGGACGGTGACGCAGAGGTCATCTCTTCGCGGGCGAACCCGGTCGAGGTGACGCCGTGGCAGGTCGTGCGGCGCAACCTGGACCGGCCGATGCTCCGACATTTTCATTCTCCGCTGCGGCGCAGCGGACGCGGGCTGGATCCACGGATCCCCACGGTGCTGGTGGTCCATGCGCTGACGGGAGACTGCCGCGCCAGCGAGTGGTGGGCGCCGATCATCGGGCCTGATCGCCCGATCGATCCGCGGCGCGTTCGGGTGCTCTGTCTGAACCTGCTCGGCTCTTGCTATGGCACGAGCGGCCCGGCCGACGCCGGCTTCCCTACATCAGACTCCGACCTGGAAGGCCCGCAGGGCAGCGATCTTCCCGCCACGGTGACGACCTGGGATCAAGCGCGCTCGATCTTGCTGGCGCTCGACGCGCTGGGCGTCCTCCGCGTCCACTTGGCGCTGGGGGGCTCGCTCGGCGGTATGGTGACCCTGGCGCTGGCTGCGCTCGACCCCAACCGGTTCGAGCGCATCATGCCCATCGCCGCCACCGACGCGGCTTCCCCTTGGCTCATCGCGTGGAACCACGTGGCGCGGCACGCGGTGCTCTCGGATCCGCGGTTTCCTGAGGACGTCTCCGATGGTCTGTCGCTGGCGCGGCAGATCGCGATGGTGACCTATCGCGCGGAGCGTAGCCTGGAGAGTACGCAGGGGCGCCAGCAGCACGGCGGCGGCTGGCATCCGCAGGGCGCCTACAAGGTCCAGACCTACCTCGAGCACCAGGGCCGAAAGCTCGCGGCGCGCTTCGATGGCCGGTCTTACCTCGCGCTCATCGGCGCCATGGATCACCACGATCTATCTCGCTCCCCGCCGCAGCCGGCGGCGTGCGAGCGTTGGCGGCACGGCGAAGCGTTCGGCATGAAGACCATCGGCTGGGGGCTATCGCGCATCCGCGCGAGCACGCTGGCGGTCGGCATCGACACCGACCGCCTCTACGATCCTGCCGAGAGCTTTCGGGTCTCGGAGCGGCTCGCCGATCACGGCGTCTACGCCCAGTACCGGGAGATCAACAGCATGCACGGCCACGACGCCTTCCTCATCGAGTGGGCGCAGCTCGATCCGCTGGTGCGCGAGGCGATGTCTTTGCCCGCGGGCGAAGAGGCCATGGCGATCCCCGTGGTCAACGCATCGTCGGAGCCCTCCGGCTCGTCACGCAACGTTCATTAGAGGGCGCTCGCGACGTACGTCCGGTGCTCGCTCCTCGTGTGGAACCACCACCCTCGTCGCTGCGCTCCGGGCGTGCGCCGCGATCTGCCTCCCGCCGCTTGGTCTCGCTCGACGTTGCACTGATGCAGGAGTGCTAGCCAGCCGCGCGGATGCACTGCTCGATGCGGGCGGCGAGCACGAAGTCGAGCTCCGAGAGGCCCTGGACGTCGTGCGTCCAGAGCTGGACGTCGATCGCTCCCCATCGCAGGTGTAGCTCTGGGTGGTGCTGGAGCTCTTCGGCCAGCCGACCAATGGCCACCACCAGCGCGATGCCCGTCGCGTAGTCGGGCGTGGTGATCCGACGCTGCAGGGAGTCTCCGTCGAGCTGCCAGGTCACTGGCAGCAGCTCACGCAGCGCCGCCAGTTCTTCGGGCGGCAAGCGGGTTGGCCGAGCCGTGATCTTGCGGGCGGCGAGCTGGTCAAGGGACATGGACGTACTATGAACCAAGGCAACCCGCGCGGGCGCTGACAGGGGGCCGCAGGTGGCGCTTGGAACGGCTATTCCGATGTCTTGAGGAAATAGTTCGTGAAAACCGAACAAATGCCCATCGGTCAACAATTGTCAGCCTGGTTCGCGGCGGCTCGCCGCTGCCAGCTTGGGTCGTCGTCTCGGGCCGCCTGGCGCTTGGTGAACTGCTGTCTTGGCGTCGCCGAGAAAAGTCGTCATTGAGCAGACCTTTGCATCGCCAAGAGATGCAGCAGCGCATGCAGCTTGTTGAGAATGCTGGGGTGAGCTGCGGCGAGTACCGCACCTTTGGCTACCAGAGCTCGACCAGATCATGAGCAGTTCTTGAGCAGACGTCGACCAGATCCCCGGCCGACGGCCAGGTGAGTGGCCGCGCGCTGGTCCGTCGTGGGCGGTAGATCGGCGCCTTGGGATGGCGGGGAAAAGCTCGGCCCACCGCGGAATGAGCCAGCTCGAGGGTCTCGGGCAGAGTTTGTACCAAGATTGCGCAACACGGATGGAAACGGGTTCGATACGTTCCTGCACATGCGCTGGATGTTGATTGTCCTTGGCCTGCTCGCTGGTGCTGGTTGCTTCAGCGAGGATTCCGAAAACGAACCGCCGCCGAACGCCGATCCGCAGGCGGGCTGCTCAATGAGCTGCCACGGCGATGGCGATAGCAACGCGCCGCCTCGCAGCACCAACGGCACGATGGAGACGACCGCCACCGCGGTCGGCGCGCATCGCGCTCACGTCGGGGTGGCCGCGACCTGGCACCGGCAGCTCGTGTGTAGCGATTGCCACGCGGTCCCCGCCGAGGTGAACTCGCCGGGCCACATGGATGGCGACGGCAAAGCAGAGCTGACCTTCGGCACCATCGCGGGCGCCGGCGCGATGTGGAACGGCACCTCCTGCACCAACGCGTGCCACGGCCGCGCGGCCCTGGGCGGCACCAAGCCGAACCCGGTGTGGACCACGGTGGATGGCACCCAGTCGACGTGCGGGAGCTGCCATGGCGCGCCGCCGCCGCCGCCGCACCCCACCGGCAATAACTGCGCGACGTGCCATCCGACGATGGAGGAGGCCTCGCTGACCTTCCGCGATCCGGCCAGTCACATCGACGGCAAGGTCGACGTGGTGGGCGGCGGCGCCACCGGGGGCTGCACGTCTTGCCACGGCTCCGCGACGAGCTCGGCGCCGCCCAAGGATCTCAGCGGAGATACCGCGGCGACCGCTGCGGGCGTGGGCGCGCACCAGGCCCACCTCACGACCTCGGCGTGGCGACGCACCATCGCCTGCACGAGCTGCCACACGGTGCCGCTGACCGCCGATGCGCCCGGGCACATCGACGGTGACAACATGGCGGAGCTCAAGTTCGACACGCTCAACTCCGTGGCCACCTACAACCGTCAGGCCTCCACCTGCGGGAACATGTACTGTCACGGCAACGGCCGCGTCAGCACGTCCTCCGCATCGTGGATCACGCCGGGCAAGCTGGCCTGCACCTCGTGTCACACGATGGACGGCACCGGGATGTCAGGCGATCACCGCCGCCACCTGCGCGAGAACATCCAGTGCTCCGGATGCCACGCGGATGTGATCAACGCCGGGCGGACGATCATCAACGCCGCGCTGCACGTCAATGGCTTGCACGAAGTGAAGATGGGCGCCGGCACGTACAACCCCAACACTCGCCGGTGTAGCAACCTGGCCTGTCACGAGAACGAGACCTGGTAGCTGACGGCGCGCGGCGCTGACAGCTATCTACGCGGCTCTTCTCGAGGAAACGGCGGTGCCTGACACGGCGCGCGGCCTCCGTCGCGGTCGCCGCGCGGCCTTCGTCGCTGGTACGCGAGTTGCTTCGCTACCACGGATGGACGCAGTGCTGTCGCGGATCTCCCGTTGTGTACCCAGGCCGGCCGATGGGCCCGCTGGTGATCCGGCCAGCGGGTCGAGCTGGCCCGTCGGGCGGGGCTCCTCCACGGAACAGCGCAGATCTGCGAGGCCGGGAAAGCATGCCAGGCATACGCAGCTTTTTCAGCGGTCCCTGGCGTCAGCGCAGCATTTGCGTAAGGTCGCACGCCGGGCGCAGGGTGGCCGGGTGGTGTCTGGGGGCCCCATGGTGGGGAGGGCCTTGCGCCTCCGAGTGACCGGCGCGGTGGCGCTTTGCCCGGCAATGGGCCAGGGCCTGTGCGTGGCGCGAGGTCGCTCGTGAGCTCCGAGCTGGTGGAAGCCTGGACCTTGCGAGAGGGAGAACGCCCGCAGCGCGGCGTGGTCGAGCAGCTCCGGTTCCTGGTGCGCTATGCCATCCTGGCGCCGAGCACGCACAACAGCCAGCCCTGGAAGTTTCGCGTCACCGATCACTCGGTCGAGCTGTGGAGCGACCCGTCCCGCATGCTGGATCGGATCGATCCTGATCGGCGCCAGCTCTTCATGAGCTGCGGAGGCGCGCTGGCCAATCTGCGCATCGCCATGCGGCGCTTTGGCAACAGCGACCAGGTCCTCTACCTCCCCACCCCCAAGCGGCCAGATCACCTGGCCACGCTCCACCTTGGGCCACCGCATGACACCACGCCCCAGGATCGCTCGCTGTGCGACGCGATCATCCGTCGGCGCACCAACCGCGGCAAGTACGAGGAGCGCGCGCTGCCTGACCCGGTGGCCAGCCAGATCTTGGAGATCTCCAACCGCCCGGGCTGCTGGATGGTGGAGCTCGAGCAAGGGAGCAAGCGCGAGATCGCAGACATCGTGGCGCGCGCCGATGCGCAGCAGCTTGGAGATCCTTCGTTCCGCGAGGAGTTCGCGCAGTGGCTCGCGCCGCGAGGTTCGCGCCGCCGCGACGGGATCCCGATGGCCAAGAAGGATCTGCCCAGCGCGCTGCCGCTGGCCGGCACCATGATCCTGCGGCGCTTCGACATCGGCGCCGGCGTGGCCGCGCGCGAGCACGAGCTGGTGACCCACTCGCCGATGCTGACCGTGCTGGGGACGGACGAGGACACGCCGCTCTCCTGGCTCATCGCTGGCGAGGCGATGCAGGATGCGTTCTTGACCGCGACCCACCTCGGGGTGGCGACGTCGTACCTGAACCAGGCCATCGAGGAGCAGGAGCTGCGGCCGCGCGTGGCGGCGGCCTCCGGACGCGGCGGCTTCCCGCAGCTCATCTTGCGCTGGGGCTACGGGCCTTCCGACGTGCCACCGACGCCGCGCCGCGCGCTGGAGGACGTCCTGTTCGAGTGACCGGCGCCGGCTCCGGCGCGGCAGGCTACCGCGCGTCGCGGGCCAGCCTGTCCACCCGCTGCAAGAGCGTGGGGATGCGGTGCTCGCCATGCATCGCCGCCACCGCGGCAGCGGCCAGGGACACCTCGTAGCCGACGGCGGAGACCCACAGCGGCGCCCGGCTCTGGCCGCGCAGGATCGCGGTCGCGGAGGTGGCCTTGCGATACGGACGCTTGGCCACGCCGACGACCGGGGTGGCGCCGCCCAGCGCGAGGTGGAGGTGGGCGCCGAGGCCGGGCGTGTCTTGCTCGAGCCAGACGAAGCCGTCGATCACCAGCAGCTCCGGCGGCGCGGGCAGGCGCTGCAGCACCGCGAGCAGGTGTGGCAGCTCGCGGCGATAGAACTGCCCAGGCTGGTAGTCCTCCGGAGGTTCCGGGTGCAGGTAGGTGGTCTCGTGGACCGCCACCGCGTCGGAGAAGGCGCGGAAGGACACGGCGGCGGCGGCGCAGGCGCTCGGGCGATAGTCCACGTCCAGGCAGCAGATCATGACGCCGCGCCCGGCGCTGTCGGCGGCGGGACGTCAAGGCCGTTGCCAGGCAGCGCCGGCTTGCCGCCCGCGTGTCGCCCGACCTGCAGGCACAGCCCGAGGACTGCGGCCACCGCCAGCCACACGGAGTAGCGCGAGTCCGCCGCGGGCGACACCAGCATGAGCGCCAGCTCGCCGGTGAGGCCCGACAGCAGGATGGCCAGGGCGGCGCGATGCCGCAGGCACAGCGGCACGAGGAGCAGGGTGAGAAAGCACGCGGCCCAGACCCGCGACACCGACAGGCGGAAGACGAAGGACATCCGCTTCTGCAGCCAGCGCTGGACGGCGCTGGTGGAGGCGTCGTGCTGCAAGCGCTCGGCGTTGCGCGCCGGGTCCTGGTGATCGGTGAAGCTGCGATAGATGCGGGGCGGCGGGGCCGCGGACAGCTCCAGGATCTCCAGCGCCGCGCGCGCGCGATAGCGCAGGAAGGCGACGGGGTGTCCGAGCACGGTCGCTTGCCAGGCGCTCGTCACCGCCGCGCGCTCGGACTCGGTGAGGGTGGGGCGGAACATGCGGGCGCGCGCCTGGTAGATGCCGTCGAAGAACCCGGCGCGGTCGTCGATCGCCGCTGCCGCTTGCAGCCCCGACTCCACCGCCAGCGGGGTGCCGGCGAGCGCGAGCTGCAGCTCGGTGTCCGAGGCCGGCGGCAAGAAGTGCCGGGTGCCGATGAGGTCAAAGAGCGCGATCGACTGGTGCCACAGGTCAAGCCGGGTGCTGGTCAGCGCGTTGGCCGCCGTGCGCGCGGTCAAGGTGATGGCCAGCCAGGCGACCAGCGCCAGCGCGTAGCGGCGCAGGCCGCGGTGCGCCGGATCCCACACAAAGAGCAGGGTCACCAGCGGCAACGTGATGGTCAGCGCGTTGTGGCGCATCCCGGTGGCCAGGACCAGGACGCCCAGGCCGGCCATCCGCACCGATCTTCGCGACGACAGCAGGAACGCGGTGCCCAGCACCAGGAAGGCGCACATCTGCGAGTCTTTCCAGATGACCGCGAGCACGCTACCGATGGGCGCGAACCAGAGCAGCCCCACCGCGCACAGCGCTGCGCTGCGCGCCGACACGGTGCGCTGCGCGATGAGGAAGGTGCCGGCGAGGAAGCAGCCGCTCTGCAGCAGCAACATCCCCAGGGGACCCGAGACGAACAGCTCGACGGTGGCCCACAGCGCGGCCATCAGCGGTGGGTGGCCGTTGCTGTAGCGGCCGGAGCGCGCCTCCAGGAGCTGGAAGACGGAGTCGTAGCTCATGTAGCCGGGGAAGGCGTACAGGAGAAAGACGCACCAGCCGGCGAGGAGGACGCGACGAGGCGTCGCCCACGTCGCGAGCCGCTGGCCGGACGAGATCGCGTCAGCAGCCGGCGGCGGCGCGATCGCGTCAGCGGCCGGCGGCGCGATCGCGTCAGCGGCAGGCGGCGGCGCGGCGGCCACCTGCGGGCCGGGGCAGCGCCGCGCCAGCCACAGCGCGGCGCCGAGCGTGGCGGCGAGCACCAGCCACAGCGCGTGGCCAAACGACGCCTCGGCGGCGAGCCCCGCGGCGGCGACGAGGGAGATGAGCGCGCTGGTCACGAGCGCCAGGCGCAGGCGGTGACGGCGCGCCCAGGGCAGGAGCGCGAGCGCGAGCGCCAGGTACAAGGCCGGGACAAAGAGCGGCGGAACCGCGGCCAGGGCGCGCGCGCCAGCGGTCAGGAGGCGCTGGGCGGTGGACGGGCGCGAGCGCGCTTGCAGCGCCGCGGCGAGATCGGACGGCAGGATCGGCGGGGGGCCCGCCGCGGCGGGCGCCACCAGCAGGGTGGCGGTCAAGCTGAGCCGGTGGCCGAGGTACGCGCCCTGATGCTGTCGTCGGGCGTCGCTGGCGAGCTGGCGCAGGGCAGCCCGCTGGGCGGGCGCGAGATCGTCGGCGCGGTGGCCCGGCGGTAGCTGCGCGAGGAACCGCCGGGCGGGCGCGGCGTCGGCGAGCTGCGCGCGCGCGGCGATGCCGGTCAGGTCGGCGAGGTCGAGCCGGCTGCGTGGCAGCTCGGTGGGGGTCGCGGTGAGCGCCGCCGCGGCGCCGAGGCCCAGCGCCGCTGCCGCCAGCCACGCGAGCCCCGCGACCGCGCGAGCGAGCCACGGCGTGCGCCACCGGGCGCGTTCGACCTGGTGCCCATCGGCGGGCGCGGGTGGCGGCCCGGGTAGCAGCCCAGGTAACAGCCCGAGCACCAGCGGCAGCCGATCAGCGCCGAAGAGGAGCTGATCGCGTTGGCGGCGGCGATCGCCGCGAGGCCGGCGAGCCACGTGGGCGCGGCGAGCCTCGCGAGGCCGGCGAGCCTCGCGGGCGCCGCGAGCCACGCGAGCCTGGCGGGCGCGGCGCGGGGCGCGGCCAGGGCCGCGCAGGCCCACAAGAGCAAGCCGGCGGACAGCGCGTGCGGAGAAAGGACGGCGGTCGAGACCAGCACCGGCGGCGCGAGGAACGTGCCCGCTGCGACCCAGGCCGCCGGGCGCGGCGCGAGCAGGCGGCAGGCCACCGCGTGCAGGCCGCCGAGCACGAGCAGGCTCTGCAGCACCCACAGGCCGGCGGGCCCGTCGATCACGCCGTCGGTCAGCCGCCACAGCGCCACCATCGGGGCTGACACCGCGTCGCTGGGCGCGCCGGCGCGCGCCTCTTCGAGCGCGCCGGCGGCCTGCTCGGAGAGCTGGCCGGGGAAGGCGTAGATCAGCGCCACGAGCCAGCTCGCCAGGAGCACCGGTGCCGGCGACGCCGCTCGGACGGCGGCCGTCAGGCGCGCGCGCGACGAAGAGAGCGGCTTCACGGAGCCGCGACCATAGCACGGTGCCGCGCGAGCCTCCCCGGCCGCCAGCTCGCGGCGTGCGCCGACGCACGCGAAAACCGATGGAGGCGCGGCGAGGGGCGCTGGGCGGCCTGGTACATAATGCGGCCGACATGAGTGAGCGAGCCACCCGAGTCCTCCGAGCGCTGTTCGTGGTCTACGTGGCCGCGACCGCGGCGCACCTGGCGTACGTGGTGTCGCGTGAGCCCTTCGCGTTCGATGCGTGGAACCTCGCCATCGACACCGGCGCCGAGCCGTTCTCGCTTGGCCGGTTCTTCGCGTTCTGGCGGGATCAGTACCTCTCGAGCAACCCGCGCGTCGGTCAGCCGCTGGCGTACCTGGCGTACAAGCTGCACGGCGTCGCCGAGGTCGGCACCCCGCTGGCGTTCTTCGCGCTCGTCGGGGCGACGTTCGTCATCGGCGCGGGGCGGCTTCCGTCGTGGCGGCGCAACGCGGATCTGGCGGCGCTGGCCATCGGCATCGGCTTTCTGTGGTTCGCGGCGCCCGAGGTCGGCGCGTACCTGTTCTGTCGCGCGTACTCCACCAACTACGTCTGGGCCGCCGCGATCCAGCTCTGGTTCGTGGCGGTCGTCCGGCTGCACCTGGCGCAGCTCGACGCGCCGGGAGCCGCCCCGCGGTCAGCCGGGCAGCACGTCTGGCAGATGGCTCGGCTCTCGCTCTTTGGGCTGGTGGCGGGCGCCTGCAACGAGCACACCGGGCCGACGCTGGTGCTGTTTCTCCTCGGAGGGATCTGGTGGGTGAGGCGGCGCCGCGGCGCGTGGCCTCGCGGGCTGGTCGCCGCGAGCGCGGGCGTGATCGTGGGGTTTGCGTTCTTGTTCTTCGCGCCGGGCCAGGGCCAGCGCTACGACGGGCTGGCGCAGCGCGCGTCGCTCACCGATCGGCTCTTGTCCCGTGGCCTCAGCAACAACCTCGACATCTTCGATGACCTGCTCATGGCGGCGGCGCCGCTCTTGCTCCTGACGCTGGTCGCGTTCTTGCTCGGTGAGCTGGTGGAGCGCCGCGTCGCGGCCTCGCCAGGCCAAAGCGGCGAGCGCCCCGCCGAGCCCGCGCCAGACACGGCGCGCCACCAGGCGCTGCGTGTCCTGGCGCTGGCGCTGGTCGCGGGCGTGCTGATGACGGTGACGATGTTCGTCTCGCCCAAGCTCGGCACTCGCTTCTTCCTGCACTCGATGTTGCTGCTCCTGGCGGCGTTCTTTGGCGTGCTGACGACGTTCGTGCAGCGGCCTCGCCACATCGCCGGCTTCTTGGTGCTGGCGCTCTTCGCCAGCGCGTACGCCGCCGGCCGCACCATCCCGCTGTACACCCGCCTGGCGCGGGCGTCAGAGGCTCGCCTGGCGGCGCTGGCGGCCGCGCCGCGCGGGTCGGTTCACACCGCCATCGGATGGGAGCAGGTGCCTCGCTCGTGGTGGTTCCTCGGCGACGACTTCCGGGACCAAAAGAAGCGCGAGCTGGTGGCCAAGTACTTCGATCTCCGCGCGCTGGTGTTCCGCGGCATCGATCAGAACGCGCCGCTGTGGGTCACCGACGTGCGGCTCTACCCGGTCTACGCCTTTGACCGGCCGCTGTGCCTGGACGCGCAGCCCGAGGTGGCGGTCGGCCCGTACCAGGGGCGGGATGTGCCGACGGTGCAGGCGGCGTTCCGCGAGTCCATCGCCGAGATCCAGAGCGCGGGTCTTGGCACGCTCGAGCAGATGGACCTGGCCGTGAAGTTTGCCGGCGAGGCGCCGCCGCTGCCGCCGGGGCGGCTCCTGGTGGCGCGCTGGCGGGCCGGGCGCTTCGAAGAGCCGCGGGCGCGGCTCACTCGCGATGGGCGCAGCCGGCGCCGGACCGTCGTGCCCGGGCCGGCGCTGGCCGCCAAGGGGCCGTTGCAGGTCTACGCGGTGGCGGTGGGCGATGCGCCGCGCCTGCTCGGCGAGCTCCCGGCGCCTTCCCCGGCCCCTCCGCTGGCGGCGCCGCCCGAGGGCCGCGAGCTGCCGTCGCCGTCGAGCGCTGCGGACAAGCTGTCGTTTGCGCCGTGGCGCAGCGGCGCGTACTGGGTGCTCGCCTGCAGCAGCTCGGAGTGCTGGATCGTCGTGTCCACCTATCTCTGGGGGTGACGAGCTCGCGGCTCCTGGCTTGCGGGGAACGCCAGGGGGACAGGTCACGACGCCACGGGCGAGCCGCGTGACCACCGCCACGCTGCGCGCGCCGCGGTTGTGGTAAGACACGCCGGCCATGCGGCCTCCCGTGTTGTCGATCATCGCTCCGGCGTACAACGAGGAGGCAAACCTCGGTGCGTTCGTGGCCGCGATCGTGCCGGTGCTCGAGGACGTGGGCGAGCCGTTCGAGATCATCTTCGTCAACGACGGCAGCCGCGATGGCACGCTGGGGATGCTCGCCGCGGCGGCCTCGCAAGACGCGCGGATCAAGGTCGTGAGCCTGGCCCGCAACTTCGGCAAGGACATCGCGCTGTCGGCGGGGCTGGCCCATGCTTCGGGCCAGGCCGTCATCCCGATCGACTGCGATCTGCAGCACCCTCCAGAGCTCATCCGCGCGTTCGTCGCCAGATGGCGAGAGGGCTTCGACATGGTGGTCGGGGTACGCGCGCGGCGCGATGAAGAAGGCTGGCTGCGCCGCACCATGTCTCGCTCCTACTACCGGCTGATGAAGTGGGTGACCACGGTCGAGATCCCGCCCAACGCCGGGGACTTCCGGTTGATCGATCGGAAGATCGTCGACGTCATCAAGCAGATGCCGGAGCGGCACCGCTTCATGAAGGGCATCTTTGCCTGGCCCGGGTTCTCCACCGCGTCGGTGGAGTTTCAGGCCAACGTGCGCGCCAACGACCGGAGTCGCTGGAGCTTCTTCAAGCTGTGGCGCTTCGCGCTGGACGGGCTGTTCTCGTTCTCCACCGCGCCGCTCAAGGTGTGGACCTACGTCGGCTTGCTCGCCGCCGCGGGCGCCTTCGTGTACCTGGTGGTGACGCTCATCCAGGTCCTGTACTTCGGCATCGACGTGCCCGGCTACGCCTCCTTGCTGATCGTCATGCTGTTCTTCAACGGCCTGCTGCTGGTGTCCAACGGCATCCAGGGCGAGTACATCGGGCGGGTCTTCGAGGAGGTCAAGGGGCGACCGCTGTACGTGGTGGGCAAGACCTTCGGCTTCTCCGCCTCGGACGCAGCGGCCTCTGCCAGCGGGCCGGGGCTTCCGTCCGCCGCGGCGACGGAGCCGGCTGCGCCGGTTGCTGCACCGGTTGCGCCGGCTGCTGCACCGCCAGAGCAGGCACCAGCGCAGGCGCCTGCGCAGCCTGCAGCCGCGCGGCCGCCGCTCAGCTAACCCAGGCATCCGCTCGGCTGGTGCGGTCAGGATCAGCCGGCCGAGGCCGTGGCGACGCGCTCTTCGCCGATGAGCTGGTGCTCCACCAGCCGGCGGTACACGCCGTCCTTGGCCATCAAGGCGTCGTGGGTGCCCTGCTCGGCGATGCCGGCGCCGTCGACCACCAGGATGCGGTTGGCGTCGCGGACCGTGCTCAGGCGATGCGCCACCACGATGGTGGTGCGGCCCTTCATCAGGCGCGCCAGCGCGGCCTGCACGGCGGCCTCGCTCTCGGCGTCGAGGTTGGAGGTCGCCTCGTCGAGGATCAGCACGCGCGGGTTGGCCAGGAGCGCGCGGGCGATGGCGACCCGCTGCTTCTGCCCTCCGGACAGCTTGGTGCCGCGTTCGCCGATCACCGTGTCGTAGCCCTCGGGGAACGCGGTGATGAAGTCATGCGCGTTGGCGTCGCGGGCGGCGGCCTCGATCTGCGCGGCGGTGGCGTCCGCGCAGCCATAGGCGATGTTGTCGCGCAGGGTGCCGGAGAACAGCACCGGCTCCTGCGCCACCATCGCCAGCGCGTGCCGCAGCTCGGCCAGGCGGAGCTGGCGCACGTCCACTCCCTCGAAGGTCACCCGCCCGCTCGAGACGTCATAGAACCGAAACAAGAGCGACAGGATCGTGGACTTGCCTGCGCCAGAGGGGCCAACGAGGGCGACGACCTCGCCGGGCGCCACCTGGAGATCCACGCCGGCCAGGACCGGCGCGGCGGGGCGCGCCGGGTACGCGAACGACACGCCCTCGAAGGCGAGCGCCCCCTTGCCGGGCGGCAGCGCCACCGGCGCGTCGGGATCCCGGAGCTCTGGGACCGTGTCGATCACCGCGAACAGCCGCTCGGTCGCGCCAGCGGCGCGCTGCAGCCCAGCCCACAGCCCGGCCATCTCGCCCAGCGCCGCGGCCACCATGAAGGTGTAGAGGAAAAAGGAGGTCAGGTCGCCTGCCGACAGCTCGCCGCGGATCATCGCCCGTCCGCCGAGCCAGATCACCACAGCGATCGCGATGTACGTCGCGCCGGTGGTGGTGGACCAGAAGGACGCGCGCCAGCGGACCATCTCCATCGTGCGCCGGAAGGCCTCCTCCACGCCGGCCCGGTACTTCTTCGCCTCGTGCTGCTCGCGGACAAAGGACTGCACGGTCTGGATCGCGCCCACCGCTTCCTGCACGTGGCCCGAGACCTTGGCCAGCTCGTCCTGCACCCGTCGGCTCATCCGCCGCAGCTTGCCGCCAAAGTAGATGGCGGAGAGGACGATGGGCGGCACCACGAGCAGCATCATCAACGTCAGCCGGACGTCGATCACGAAGAGCAAGATGAGCCCGCCCGCGAGCTGCACGCCGTTGCGCAGCGCCAGCGAGAGCTCGCTGCCGACCACGCCCTCGACGACGGTCACGTCGGAGGACAGCCGGCCGACCAGCTCGCCGGTGCGGCGCTCGTGGAACCAGGCGAGCGGCAGGGTCATCACGCGGTCCACCACCAGACCTCGGAGGTCCGCGACCACGCGCTCGCCGAGCCAGCTCATGCTGTAGTGGCGGAGCCAGATGAGTCCGGAGTTGACGATGAACACCAGGCACAGGCCCAGCACGATGAGGTCCAGGTGCGACGTGGTGTCGCCGCGCATGCCCACGTCGATCGCGTAGCGCGCGGCCTGCGGGTACACGAGCGACAGCCCGGACGCGGCGAGCAGCGTGGTCACCGCCAGCACGAAGCGCCATCGATACGGCCGCATCAGGTCGCGCAGCCGCCACAGCACTCCTAGCCGGCGACGAGGCACCGCCGCGCCGCTGGCGTGATCATCAGGCTCGAGATACGCGCCGCCGCTGCTCATGCTGCGCGGGTGTACCGTGGCCGGCCGGCGTTGTCGAACCCAGGGGGGCCCCCCAACCGGGGAGGGCCCGGCTTTCTCGCAAGGGCCAGGGCAGCCGCAGCGACACCGCATCCTGGCAAGCGCAGGCGCCTTTACAGTGCAATAATGGCTGCACCTTTGTCGTCTGGAGCCCTCATGATGCGCCGCCTGTTGCTCTCTGCCACCTGGGCCCTCGTCTTCACCGCGGCCAGCGCGGGGGCCGTCCTGGCCGCGCCGGCCGCCTCGCAGCCGGTGCCCGGCGGCCAGACCGCCTCCAAGGCGGCCCCCAAGGCCTTGCCCGTGGCGCCACCCGTGGAGCGCCGCCTGTGGAGCGATGCCTTCGAGGCCAGCTCGTTTCTATGGAACGACTGGAACCGCTTCCAGGAGAACTATCACCCCAACTACGTCGGCGACGACGATCCGAAGACGGGCTGGGTGGAGGGCGTCGATGGCAGCGGCGCTGGCCAGTGGCTGCGCATGGGGGTGACGCCGCTCGAGAACACCAGCCGGGTGCGGCTGCGCATCCGCAACGGCTATCAGAAGTCTGGCGCGCTGTACAAGGCCAACGCGCGCGCCAAGGACGTGGTGGTGAAGCTCTTGCCCTCGGGCAAGGAGCTGTCCATCAAGCTCACCGACTCGCTGGGCTGGCAAGAGGTCGTCATCGAGCAAGCCCCGTCCGTGATCCGGCAGATCGAGCTCGGCATCGTCTCGGTGTACGAGGGCACCAAGTACGCCGATCTGGTGATCTCGGACATCCAGGTGTTCGCCACCTCGCTCACCCGCGACAACCCCGCGTTCGAGAAGAGCAAGCGCCAGAACCTGCTCGACTGGCGCAAGGCCCGGCTGGCGGCGGCCAAGCTCTTCAAGGCCGGGCGCGCCGGCGAGCTTCCGCTGCACAGCTCGTACCGGGCGATCCCGCAGGAGCTCGACGGGGCGGTCCGCAAGGAACAGAAGGAGCGGGACGGTGGGCTCGAGGGCATCTTGCACATGGCCGCGGCCGATCCGGGGTTCGCGCCATGGCGCGAGGCGCTGGCCATCGCGTTGGAGCTGGCGGCCGATCTGGAGGTCATGACGCCGGCGCAGGTGTCGCCGGTCGACACCACCTCGCTGCCGGCGGTGGATGGCTTCGTGGAGACGGACCTCGGCGCCGCGGCCGAGGGCTACGCGCAAGAGGGCGTGCTGCGCTTGCCGCTGCTGGGCCACGTCTCGGCGTTCTCCGCCGACAAGCTGCGCGTGCTCGATCAGAAGGGCCGCGGCGTGGCGGCGTACCGCGAGGATGCGTGGGGCAAGGCTTGCCGTGACGCGGCCTGGGTCAAGCGCGCCAAGGCCAGCGAGGCCACCGCGCCCGATCGCGTGGTCGGGCTGCTGGTGTCCCGGTGCGGCGAGTACGAGGGCCGTGAAGGCACAGTCACGGTCCGGGCCGATCAGCTCATGGTGTTTGGCAAGGATGGCAAGCTCCTGCTGGTGGCGGGGGTGGGCTACGTGGACGCCTATCGCTGGGAGGCGGGCGGCAAGATCGCGGGTGGGAGATCCATGCAGTCAGACTCGACGGTGGAGCTGGTCAAGGGGCAGCTCGCGCAGAAGTGAGCTGCCCGGCCGACACCTGGCGTCGCGCTGGCAGCGGTGGGCGGTGGGTGGGGCGCGCTGTTGCGCTGACGGCGATCGGGGGGCTCGCCATCCTGGCGGCGTGTGGCCATCCCGCGGGCGCGCCGGTGCCCGCCGCCGCCGCCTCGCCAGTGACGCAGACGCAGCCGGCCTGGAAGGTGAGAGCCCCTGGCGGGCAGGAGCCCATCGATCCAGGGACGACGCAGCTCGCGCTCCTGGATGCGCAGGAGTGCAGCCTCTGCCACGGCGACGAGCACGCAGAGTGGGCCACCAGCCGGCACGGGCTGGCGTGGACCAACGGCATCTTCCAGCGCGAGTTCTCGGCGCAGCCGCGCGCCTGGTGCATCAACTGCCACGCGCCGCTCACCGCGCAGCAGGCGGGGCTCGTCCAGGGTGACGTGACGCTGGCGAACCAGGGCGTGTCTTGCGCGGCCTGCCACGTGCGCGCCGGCGCGCTGGTCAGTCGTCGACGCCAGGCTGGCTCGCCGCACCAGACGGTAGAGGATCCCACGTTCGGCAGCCCGCAGATGTGCGCGGATTGCCATCAGTTCACGTTCCCGGTGCTGCGGCCCAAGGACGGCGTCGCGGTGCGGATGAGCGAACACCCGATGCAGTCCACCGTGGCGGAGTTCCTCGCCGGCCCGCGCGCCGAGGCGCCGCGCGGTTGCCTGACCTGCCACGGCTCGCGGCATGGCCACGCCTTCCGGGGCGGCCACGATCTGGGCATGCTCCAGCGCGCCATCGTCGCCACCTGGTGCCGCAAGGACGCCGACGTGATCGTGGAGGTGGCCAACGTGGGAGCGGGACATCGAGTGCCCACCGGCGACATCCACCGCCACCTGCTGGCGCGGGTGTGGCGCTCCACCGCGCCAGAGTCCACCTTCGAGGCCTTCTTTGGCCGGCGCTTCCGGCCCGCGTCGGATGGAGGCAAGGAGACCATCTGGGACTCCAGCCTGAGCCCGGGCCAGCGGCGGCGCTTCACGGTGCCAGTGACGTCGCTCGACGCGAGCGAGGCGCCGGCCGCGCCAGCTTTCGAAGACCCGGCCCTGTCGATCCTCGCCGCGGCGCCACCGGCCCCCGAGGAGCCAATCAATTTGGAGGTGACCTACGTCTATACGGTCGATGAGGTGCCGCGCGCCGGACGTTCGCCTGGCGAGCCGGTCACCGCGCAGATCCTGCACCAGCGCTTGCTCTTCTCGGAACTTCCCGCGTGTGCGCTGCCCCCGGTCGCCGGGGCCGCGCCAGCTCCGCCCGTGCGCTGACTGCTGGGCGTCTTTCGCCTGTCTCTCTGTCGCGGCGCTGAGTTGGGAGCTTCGCCGCCAGCGCGCCTGTGGTGGTGTCGCACGGGGGATACGCCGCGACGTTCACGGCGCCCCGGCGCTGGCGCAGGGGCGTGGCGTGTCCGGACCTGCAAAAAGCTGGGTTGATACGCGGGGGTAACTGGCTTGCGCGGCGGCGCCTTGGCCGCGCGGAGGCGCGCGCTGCGCGAGCGCTGCGCACGGCGCGGCTCGAGCGGACGTGGCCTGGCGCTTGCAATTCTTTGGGACTGTCCGAGATTCTCAAGGTCAGCCTGGGCAACCGGATACAAGTCCGCAGCCCAAGATGGAGTCATCCTATGCGTCGCTTCGCTTCCGCTGTTTTGATCGTTGGTTTGATGAGCGCGGTCTCGGGCTGCGTGGTGCGCACTCGCGGTCACGTTCGCGTGCGGCCCGCGGTGGTCGTGGTGGATCCCGCGCCGGTGGGCGTCGTGGTGGTGCAGAGCGAGCCTCCTCCGCCGCGCTATGTTCAGGTGCAACCGCGATCTGGCTTCTTCTGGGTGCAAGGCCGCTGGGATTGGCGTGGCAACCAGTGGATCTGGATCGATGGTCACTGGGAGCGTGAGCGCGCGCGCCACATGTATCACCCCGGCCAGTGGCAGCGCCGCGGCAACGGCTACGTGTGGATCGAGGGGCGCTGGTCTGCGCACGGGCGCTAGTCGCTCCGTACGACCGCCGTCGCAGCGCCGTCGCTTTCTCGACGGCTGGTCAAGCGATGTTCGGTGCGGCATAGTAGGGCGTGGTTTCTCTCAGATCTAGCTCGTGGCGCTCTGCGCCTTTGGTATGGCAGCCGCGCGCCCTCGGTCTGGTCCTCGCCAGCTTCGCCGTGCTCGGGAGCTGTGACGCTGGCAAGAGCGCCAACCGCCCAGGCGGCGCCGCGGCTCAGCTCTCGCCCTCGCCTGCGCCGCGTCCCAGCACCATCTCGCCAGGGGCGTCGACGCCCGCGCCGGTGCCGGCCCCAGCGCCCGTGTCCGCGGCCGAGGCTGGCGCGGTGCTGTACGCCAAGTACTGCGCGCTGTGCCATGGCCCGGAGGCCAAGGGCTACATCGCCGACAACGCTCCCTCGCTGGTGTCGGACACCTTCCTGCGCAGCGCCACCGACCAGTTCTTGGCTTCCGGAATCGCGCGCGGGCGCCCGGGCACGCCGATGGCGCCGTACGGTGCAGCATACGGAGGTCCTCTCAACGATGTCCAGGTGCAGCAGGTCGTCGCGTTCCTGCGCTCCAAGGGGCCGGCCGCGGAGCCGCTGCTGGCGGTGGCCACCGGCAACGCGGCGGCCGGCAAGCCAGTGTTCGCGCAGCACTGCCAGAAGTGCCACGGCGATGGGCCCAAGCGCAGCTCGCCGCGGCTCGACCTGCCAGAGTTCTTGCAGGCGGCCACCAACTCGTTTCTCGACTACGCCATCCGCAAGGGCCGCCCCGGCACGCCGATGGAGCCCTTCGAGGGCAAGCTCAAGCAGCAGCAGATCGACGACGTGATCGCCTACCTGCGCACGTTCGAGTCGCCGCGGCCTGCCTCCGCGCTGGAGGCGCCCACCGGCAAGGAGCCGATGGTGATAAACCCCAAGGGCAAGCCGGCGCAGCTCAAGCTCCGGGACGGCCGCTTCGCGTCCGCGGCGGACGTGGCGGCGGCGTTCAAGGCCAAGCGTCGGTTGGTGATCCTCGACGCGCGCGCCGCGTCGGACTGGATGCTGGGCCATATCCCCGGCGCCGTCTCCATGCCGTACTACGACATGCGCCGCCTCGAGGAGGTGCCCAAGGACGGGACGTGGGTCCTCGCCTATTGCGCTTGCCCGCACCATGCCTCTGGCGAGGTGGTGGACGAGCTGCGCCGCCGCGGATACCCCAACACCGCCGTCATCGACGAGGGCATCACCTTCTGGCGCCAGCAAGGCTACCCGATGGTAGATCCGCCAGGCGGCTACCGGCCGGAGGTCAAGGCGCCGGCCGGGCACGACGGCCACGACCACTCGTCGCACGGCCACTGAGGCTCGGGCCTGCCGTGGGCGCCCGGTCACTGAGGCTCGGGCCTGCCGTGGGCGCCCGGCCGCGCGCCGCGGCGCCTGCGCTGGCGCGAAGAGCGTCGCCGCTGGCTTGTGGCACACTGCCGCTCATGTGGAACGAGCGTTACGCGGAGCCTGGCTATGCCTATGGCGTCGAGCCCAATGATTTTCTCGTGCAGCAAGTCGGGCGCTTGCCCGCTGGTGGGCGAGTGCTGGAGCTGTGCGCCGGCGAGGGCCGAAACGGCGTGTGGCTGGCCGCGCGCGGGTTCGCGGTCACCAGCGTCGATGGATCTGCGGTGGGGTTGGCCAAGGCGTCGGCGCTGGCGGCCGAGCGCAAGACCGCGCTGCGCACGGTGGTCAGCGATCTGGCGGCCTACGATGTCGCCGCTGAGCCGTGGGACGTCATCGTCTCCATCTTCGCGCACCTGCCGCCGCCGCTGCGCCAGCGCGTTCACGCCGCGGCCGTCCAGGCACTGACGCCGGGCGGCATCTTCCTGCTGGAAGCCTACACGCCTGCGCAGGTGGCGCGCGGCACCGGCGGGCCGCGAGATCCTCAGCTCTGCATGACGCTCGCGGGGTTGCGCCACGAGCTGGACGGCCTGTCGTTTCTGCACGGCGCCGAGCTCGAGCGCGAGATCCACGAAGGCGCGCACCACCACGGCACAAGCTCGGTGGTCCAGGTAGTAGCGCAGAAGCTGTCCTGAACCTGCGCTGTCGCGCGGGCGCGTCCTTGGATTGCGCAAGAATCGAACAGCGCATGAGCGCGTCGTCCGATGTCCGGACCAAAGCGGACCAAAGCGACGCGCCATCGAGACGACAGACCTTCAGTCTCGGCGACGCACGGTGTACCGTGCGCCGGCTGTTTCTCTGACTTGTTGCTTTGCCTCAACCTCGTGGTCACCGCGGAGGCTCCTGCTGGTGCTCCTGCGCCCGGCCGCCGCGGTCGAGGTGTCAACCACGCTGGCAATCCAAGAGGTACGAGATGAAGTCACTTCGCAACGCAGGATGTTCCATGGCAGCGGTCGCGCTCTTGCTCGGTTCTCAGGGAGCCTGTGAACTGACAGAGGAGGACCACGTTGAACAAGCGGTGGTGGTGCCGGCCAAGGGCACGGCGAGTACGCTCGACATCGGGAGCTGGAACCTCGAGTGGTTTGGTGACACCGCCAACGGCCCGAGCGACGAGGCGCTGCAACTTGGCAACGCGCGGGATGTGATCGCCGGGGCGGATCTGGATATCTGGGGGCTCGAGGAGATCGTCAGCACCGCGCAGTTCTCGTCGCTCAAGGCGCAGCTCCCCGGCTACGCGGGGTTCCTGGCCAACGACGCGAGCGTGGTCAATGGTCCGGCGTACTACAGCGACTTCTCCAACGCCGAGCAGAAGGTCGGCTTGCTCTACAAGTCCTCGGTGGCGAGCGTGCTCGGCGCCTCCGTGATCTTGACCGCCAGCAACACCGACTTCGCGGGCCGGCCGCCCCTGGAGGTCCGGCTGCGCGTCACGCTGGGTGGGAGCACCGAGGACGTGGTGGTGATCGTCATGCACCCCAAGTGCTGCACGGACAGCACCAGCTATCAGCGCCGGGTCAATGCTTCGAACGCGCTCAAGTCTTATCTCGATTCGACGTATCCCACGCAGAAGGTCTGGGTCATCGGCGACTGGAACGATGATGTGGACGTCGATCTCCACCGGCAAGGCCTCGCCGTATCAGAACTTCGTCGCCGATGCTGCGCGCTATCTGGGCCAACCAAGGCCCCTCTCTGGCGCGCGATCTCCCACGGTGAGCTATGCCGATACGATCGATCATCACCTCGGCAGCAACGAGGTCGCGGCGACGTATGTCGCGGCCTCCGCCGAGGTCTACCGCGTCGATGCGTACCTGGCGAGCTACGGTACGACGACGAGCGACCACTATCCGGTGCTCAGCCGCTATGCGTTCGGCGGCGGCAACCCCGTGCCCACGGTCGCCATCACGGCTCCCAACGGCGGCGGTACGTATCAGGGCGGTGGTGTGCAGAACATCACCTGGACCTCCTCCGCGGTCACCAGCGTTCGGCTCGAGGCCACGCTGGATGGCGGCACCACCTGGACCACGATCATCGCCAGCACGCCGGCTGCGAGCGGAAGCTACGCCTGGACCCTGCCGGTCACGGCTACTTCGACGGGCATGGTGCGGATCACCGACGTGGTGTCTGGCGCGAGCGACGTCAGCGACTCCACCTTCACCATCGCGGTGGGCGGCGGTGGAACCGCGGACGTGATCATCAACGAGATCCTGGCCAACGAGCCCGGCAGCAGCACCGCCGGCGAGTTCATCGAGCTGGTCAACACCGGCACGGCGAGCGCGAGCCTCGGTGGTTGGACCTTGTCCGATGGCGCTTCGGTGCGTCACGTCTTCGCGCCGGGCACCGCGCTTGCGCCCGGCGCCACCATCGTGGTCTTTGGCGGCGCGTCCGGCATCCCGGCGGGCCTCGCCAGCGCGGTCGCCTCGTCGACGGGCTCGCTGGGGCTCGGCAACAGCGGAGATTCGGTCACCTTGCGCAGCGGGGCGTCGACGATCATCGGGTCGGTGACCTACACCTCCACGCTGTCGGGCCAAGATGGGGTGTCCATGAATCGAAGCCCTGATGGCGGCAGCATCGCGGCGTATGTGTTGCACCGTACGCTGTCCACGTTGTCGGCCTCGCCGGGCAAGCGCGCGAGCGGCGCGGCCTGGTAGTCCTCCTACGCGGCTTGTCCTTGCCGCCTGGCGGGTGCCGAGAATCTCTGGCAGCGGGCGCGGCGTACCCCGCCGCCTTCCCACTCCGTGCTCGCTGCATCTGTATGTTGGGCGCGTGCGTCCGATGGTCTCGTCATGGCGCATGACCCAACCCAGGTGGGCGCTGGTCGAAGCACCATCCTGGAACCTTACGACGCAGGAGTGGAGGCGGCGCTCGCCGCCTGTGCCTCGTTGTCGAGTCCGCCTTCGTTCTGTCTGGTGTTCGCGACCACCGGATATGATCAGGTGGCGCTGCTGGCTGGCGTTCGCTCCGTGATCGGCGCGGCGTCGCTCGCCGGGTGCTCTGGCGAGGGCGTGATCTCCGGAAATTGCTCGGACGAGCGGGATCGCGTGGTCACGGTGATGGCGGTGGCGTCCACCTCCATCCGCTTCTCGGTCGAGAGCCGACCCGACTACGCGACGGACGCCGAGCGCTGCGCCAGGGCGCTGGCGCGCAGCCTGCGCGCCGACGGAGCGGACGACCTGGCCGGCGTGATCTTGCTGGTTGACGGCATCACCGGCGACTGCAGCAGCTTTCTGGCGGTGATGCAGGAGGAGTTGCCGGCGCACACCGTGGTGGTCGGCGGATGCGCCGGCGACGATATGTCGTTCTCGCGCACCTACCAGTACGCGGGGGACCAGGTGCTAAGTGGTGGGGTGTCCGCGGTCGCGCTGCGCGGCAGCGCCAAGCTGCAGGTCGCCGTCAGCCACGGATGCTCGCCGATCGGCCTGGCGCACACGGTGACCGCGGAGCGAGACGGGTGGCTGCTCGAGCTGGATGGCCGCCCGGCGTGGTCGGTGTTCAAGGAATATCTGGAGGGCGACGCGCAGGACCTCCACGCCGAGGGCATCATGCACTTGAGCCTCGGCGTACCGCTTGGGCCGCGGCAGCTCGGCGATGACGCACGGTTCATCATCCGCATGCCGATGCAGCTCGAGCCGGCCACGGGCGCCTTGTTCTTTCCAGGCGGCGGGCTGAGCGCGGGGGCGCAGGTCCGGATCATGCGCCGGGACCAGGACCAGATCCGGCATAGCGCAGAGGACTGCGCGGCCAGGCTCGCCCAGCCGAACCCGCCGGTGTTTGTGCTGCAGTTTGACTGCGCCGGTCGAGGACGGGTCATGTTCGGCAACTGCGCCTCGCAGGAGATCGTGGCGCCGCTGCAGCGCCTGCTGGGCCAGGCGGGCGCGTGGCTGGGGCTGCATACCTACGGCGAGATCGCGGCGGTGGGGGAGCACCTGCACTATCACAACTACACGGTGGCCCTGTGCGCGGTGTACGAGTGAGCGGGCCGAAACGGCCCGGAGCCGCAGGAGCCGCAGGAGCCGCAAGGGCAGGAGGAGCCGCAGGAGCCGCGAGGCGCGCAAGACGCTCGAAGCGGCGCGAGGATCCATGAGAGGTGACGACACCAGCCCGCAACCGATCGCCGAGCCGTCGGAGCTGGAGCGATTGCGCCAGGAGAACCACGCGCTCGGCGAGCAAGTCAAGACGCTGGTGCAGCTGGAGCAGCGGCTCTATCGCAGCCAGAACGCGCTGGATCAGGAGCTGCGACGGATCCGCGCCCTGGGCGCGTTTGCGTTGCAGCTCGCCGCGGTGACCGAGCAAGGCGAGGTGCTGCGCGAGACCTGCGTGCTCTTGCACGATTGCTTCAGCTTGGATCGCCTGGCGCTGCTGCGCTGGACCGCGGACGGCGAGGCCTCGATGGTGCTGGGCAGCGCCCGCGCGGCCGAGCCGGTGACGCTGCAAGCCGACGAGCTGGAGGCGCTAGGCGCGCTCACGTCGGTCACCTTGGCGCCGCCAGGGGGGCTGCCTCCCGGCCTGGCGCGGCTCTTTGGCCGCCTGTGTCTGCAGACCGAGCACGTGCTGTGCCTGGCGCTGTCGGCGGGCGCGGTGCCGGCGGTGATCCTGGCGCTGTCGGTGGCGCGCAAGCGCCCGATCCATCGCGACGAGCAGCTCGGCGAGCTGCACCGCCCGTTTCTCCAGCTCGTCGGGACGCACCTGCGCCGCGCCATCGAGCACTGCGTGCTGACCGCGGATCTGCGGGCTCGCTCCCAGTCGCTGACCGAGGTGAACACCCGCCTGTCCGAGAGCCTGCAGCGACTGGAGAGCACGCAGGCGCAGCTCATCGAGAGCAGCAAGATGGAGGCCATCGGGCGGCTCGCCGGCGGGGTCGCGCACGACTTCAACAACCTGCTCACCGTGATCCTCAACCACACCTCGCTGGCGGCCTCGGGCCTCGCGCCGGAGAGCCCCGAGCATGAGGACCTCGAGCAGGTGATGGAAGCCGGGCGACGCGCGGCGGAGATCACGTCGCAGCTCCTGGCGCTGGGCCGCAAGCAGATCTGCAAGGGCACCCACCTGGAGCTTGGCACCACCGCGCAGGAGGTCTGCCGCATGCTGCGAACGCTGCTCGGTCGCGGCGTGTCCCTGGAGGTGGAGGTGACCGCCGACTGCGTGATCGTCGCCGATCGGACGCAGATCGAGCAGGTGGTCATGAACCTGGTGCTCAACGCGCGCGACGCCATGCCGCAAGGCGGAGTGGTGCGCGTGCTGGTCCGCGTCGCCGCCGCGGCCGACGTCGCGGAGCTCACGCCCGCGGTGGCGCCCGAGTCGATGGTGGTGCTCGAGGTGATAGACACCGGGGTCGGCATGGATCCGAGCACGCGGGCGCGCATCTTCGAGCCCTTCTTCACCACCAAGGCCGCGGGGCACGGCACCGGCCTTGGCCTGTCGGTGGTGTACGGCGTGGTCGCCCACGCTGGCGGCCACGTGGCGGTTCACAGCGCCCCGGCCCAGGGCACCCGGGTCGCCATCTTGTTGCCGCGGCGGGAGCGAGTCGCGGTGCTGCCCACCGCGGAGCCGCGCCCGGCGTTCGCGCAAGGTACGCGCCTGCTGGTGGTGGAGGACAGCGAAGCGATCCGCCGCGTCGTGGTGCGCATCCTGGGCCGCGCCGGGTTCGAGGTCACCGAGGCCAGCGATGGCGTCGACGCGCTGTCCAAGGTGGCGGTGCAGCAGCGCGCGTTCGACCTGGTGCTGACCGATCTGAACATGCCGCGGATGGGCGGCTTCGAGCTGGCCGAGCGCCTGGCCAACGTGCTGCCCGAGGCTCAGGTGGTGTTCATGACCGGGTTCTCCGAAGAGCTCGCGGACGTCTCGCGGCGCGCGCCGCAGTGGCCGTGCATGACCAAGCCGTTCACCCCCGCGCAGCTCCTGGCGCGGGTGCGCGAGCAGCTCGACCGAGTGGCGGTGCGCGCCTCGTGAACCTTCGACAGCGTGCGCGGTTTGTGGCTATCCTGCGTGGATGCGCCTGGCCTTTCGCATCCTCAACGTGTTCGCGCTCGAAGGATCACGGCTGTCCGGAAATCCGCTGTGTGTGTTCGAGGACGGCAGCGAGCTGTCCGAGCAGCAGATGCAGGGCCTGGCCCGCCAGATGAACCTGTCGGAGACCACGTTCCTCTTGCCGCCGAGCACCGCCGCGGCCACCCGCCGCGTGCGCATCTTCACGCCGAGCTTCGAGCTGCCGTTTGCGGGCCACCCTTCGCTCGGCAGCGCGCTGGTGGCGCACCAGCTCTTGCCCGAGGTGTCCGCCTCCAGCGTGATCCTGGAGATGAAGGCTGGGCTGGTGCCGGTGACCCACCGCGGCGCCATCTGGACCCTGCGCACGGCCCGCGCGGCGAGCCACCGGCCGGTCTCGGTGGAGCGCGAGGTGCTGGCGAGGATGCTGGGGCTTCCGGCCACGGCGCTCGGCGGGGAGCCGCGCTGGGTCAACACCGGCACCGAGCAGCTCGTGGTGCCGCTCTGCGACGCCGAGGCGGTCCGCGCCGCGCAACCGCAGCCGGCGCTCCTGGCCGCTCACGCCTTCAGCGAGGTGCGCGGTGGCGCCATGGCCTATGTCTTCGCGCCCACCGGCCCCGATGAGGTGCTGGCGCGGTTCTTCTTCCTGGTCAGCGGCTCGGTGGCAGAAGATCCAGCCACCGGTTCGGCGTGCGCCAACCTGGGAGGCTGGCTCCTGGCGCAGGAGCCCACCTTGCCGCTGCGCAGGGTGGTGTGGCAGGGGCAGCAGATCGATCGGCCCTCTCGCCTGGAGCTGACGGTGGACGCCGATGGCGGGATCTTCGTCGCGGGCAGGGTGGAAGAGCTCGGGCGCGGCGCGATCGAGCTGTGAGCTGCTAACAGGAGGCGACAGGCGCTTCTCGTCACTGGGAGGGCTCGCGGTTTGCTAGGGTGGGGACGCATGCGTTCGATCCTGGTCCTCCTGATGGCGCTCGCGGGTGCGTGTCGCTTCAACTTCGACGCCGCGTCGGGGGAGGGGGCCGACGCGGCGCCCGACGGGCCGCCGCTGCCTGCGCTGGTCTGCTCCGCGCGCGTGACGTCCATCCCGCCGGTGGGCGCCAACAGCGATCTGGCGGTCACCGACAGGGACGAGGGGTACCTGGCGGCGTGGCTCGATCCGTCCCGCGGCCAGACCTCGATCTCGTCCTTCGATCTGGGACGCAACCAGGTCGGCTCTGGGCAGGTTCGCTCAGTCGGAGCGTCGGTCCTGGCTGGGCTGGAGCTGCGCGCCGAGCGGCTGTGGATGGTCACGGCCACGCAGAGCGTGCAGACCTTGTGGAGTGTCGCCCTGGATCTGAGCGCGGCCACCGAGGTGCTCCGGGAGGATACGGTCGCTGGAGCTGATCCCATGGGCGTCGGCCTCACTGGCTCCACGTTGCCCATCTGGAGCCGCGGCGTGCCTGAGAGCCCCCAGCTACGCCTGTCATACTTGACCTCCGCGGGCGAGGTCGCCGCGTCCGCCATCTACGCGACCGACGGCGTGGTCACCGCGCTGTCCTCCACGGACTACGTCGATCACGTTCACCTGGCCTGGCGGGAAGCCAGCGGGCGCTGCGTGGGTGCAGATGTGAACTTCCTGACAGTCCCCACGGTCATGGGGGCCACCGTCATCAGCAATGACTGCAAGGAGCTGCGAATCGTCAGCGGTCCGCCGCCGCATGATCCGCTGGTCACCGCGTGGTCGAGCGCGGCCGGGATCGTGCAGATCCAGTACTCTGGCGGCACGCCGCCGCCCGCTGGCGGCAGTGAGTTTCATGTCACCGTCGGCGCTGGTCGTGCGCCCAGGATCTCCTTCGACGGCGAGGCCTACTGGGTGGCCTGGCTGGAGGGCGACGTGGTGCAGGTGGCGCGGGTCGACGCGAGGGGGCGCGTCACGAAGAGCAGCCTGCCGGGGTTTCCGCTGGTGGGGGATGGCGCGTTCGAGCTGGTGCGCCGAGGCATCTCGGTGGACCTGGTGATGCTCTCTGAGACCTCCCTGACGTTTCTCAGGCTCTGTAGCCCTTGAGCGTCGCCAGCGCGCGCGCCGCCGGGGAGCCCACGCGCCTGGCGCTCCCAGAACGTCCTGATTTTCTGCGACGGCAAACACATCTTGGGGGACCTGCGATATCCTCTCTCTGTGGCAGGGCTACGCGAGCAACTGGCGGCGGCGATGCGCCGGACAAAGGTCCTCTCCGGGGTGCTGCGGATGCGCGCTGCGCTGCGCCTGCCCGTGTTGACGGTGCTGACCTATCACCACATCGAAGATCCGGAGGACGGATCACCCTTTGATCCAGGAGTCGCGGACGCGACCCCCGAGCAGTTCCGGCGCCAGATGGAGATGGTGGCCCGGTACGGCACCGCGCTGTCCATCGACGAGGTGTGCCGGATCTTCTGCGATGGCGAGCGGCCGCCTCCCAACCCCGTGCTGGTCACCTTCGACGATGGATATCGCTCGTGCCTCGAGGTCGCGACGCCCATCTTGCGCCAGGTCGGCGTCCCGGCGACCTTCTTCGTGGCCACTCGTTTCGTCGAGGAGCGGCGCCTGTTCTGGTGGGAGCGAGTGTCGGTGCTGCTGGCATCTGCGCGCCAGCGGCGACGTGGGCTCGTTCGCCTCGCGGTGCCGGGCGCGGCGGCGGCCACCCCTGTGGAGCTCGCCTTTGACGCTGGCGCGCCGTCTGCGCTGGGCACCGTGACCCGGCTCATCAAGGACACGCCTGGCCTCGAGCTCGAGGCGTTGCTGTCGGCGCTGGCGCTCGCGCTTGGTGAGCCGTGGACTCTGCAACGGGACCGCGAGCTGGCGGATCGGCTGATCATGACGTGGGATCAAGTGCGCGCGCTGGCCGCCGCGGGCATGGACGTGGAGTCTCACACCCGCAGCCACCGCGTGTTGCAGACCGTGCCGGCGGCCGAGCTGCACGCCGAGCTGGCGGGATCCCGCCAGGACCTGGAGCGTGAGCTGGGGCGCCCGGTGCGCGCGATCGCGTATCCGGTGGGGCGTCCGCTCGCCGGCAACCCGCTGCTGCGCGCCGCCGTCCGCGACGCGGGCTACACGCTCGGCTTCACCAACGCCACCGGCACCAACGCGGTCTTGCCGCCCGCGCTTCGCCGCTTTCGAAGCGCGGACCCGTTTGATGTCTGCCGCCTGGCGATGGGACGAGATTTCTCAGATGCCATGTTTCTTGGCCAGCTTGCGCTTCCGCCGCTCGCGCATCCTGCGCGACACTCTGGCGCGTAGCGGTCGCGGCCGCGCTGAGAGGTACCTGTGACCTGGTCGATCGTTCACGTGCTGTCTTCGTTTGGGGTGGGAGGACAAGAGCGCCTGGCCCTGGATCTCGCCGCGATCTTGCATCGGCGCGGCCACCGCGTGGCCGTGATCTCGCTGGCGCCGCCCCCGGAGGGGCCACTCGCCGCGGAGTTCGCCAAGGCCGGCGTCTCGGTGCTCAGCGTGCCCAAGCGCGCGGGGCTGGACGTGACCTTGCCGCCTAGGCTGGCGCTGGCGTTTCGCAAGCTGCGCGCGGACATCGTTCACACCCACAACCCGCAGCCCTTGATCTACGGCGCGGTGGCGGCCCGGTTGGCAGGCGCCAGGGCCATCCACACCAAGCATGGAGTCAACCCTGGCTCACGCGGCCAGCGCCTGCTGCGCCAGAGCGCCGCCCGGCTCCTGTCCGCGTTCGTGGCGGTCTCCGAGGTCACCGCCGAGCAGGCCAGAAAGCAGGAGGACTGCGCGCCGCGTCTGTTGCACGTCATCCCCAATGGCATCCGGCTGGACAAGTTCGGTCCGGACGCCGCGCTGCGCGCCGCCGCGCGCGCGGAGCTGGGCCTTGGCGATGCGTGGGTGGTCGGCACGGTGGGGCGGCTGGACGACTACAAGAACCACCTGATGCTGATCCGCGCGATGGCGCCGCACCTGGGTCGCGGCGTGCGCCTGGTCATCATCGGCGATGGGCCGATGCGCGAGGTGCTGGCGCAGGAGGTCTCCAAGCTCCCGGATCCGTCCACCGTGGTGCTGACCGGGCAGCGCATGGACGTACCGCGGCTCCTGCCGGCGTTCGATGTGTTCACCTTGCCTTCTCGCACCGAAGGGTTGCCGCTGGTGGTCCCCGAGGCGATGGCGGTGGGGCTGCCGGTGGTCGCCACCTCCGTCGGCGGGTTGCCCAATGTGCTCGAGGAGGGCGTCACCGGGCTGCTGGTGCCGGTCGACGAAGCGGCGCTCGCCGCGGCCCTGCTCTCCCTGCGCGATCCGGTGCGCGCCGCGGCGATGGGGCAGGCCGCGCGCGCGGCGGCGCTGGAGCGCTTTGGCGCCGAGCGGATGGTCGATCGCTACCTGGAGCTCTACGACCGCGCGCACGGCGGCCGGCGCTAGACCGTCGTCCGAGCTCGCGAACCGAGGCCAAACCGAGAGGCCGAACCGAGACCAAACCAAGGCCGAACCGAGGCCGAACCAAGGCCGAACCGAGGCCGAACCGAGGCCGAACCGAGGCCGAACCAAGGCCGAAAACAAGAAGAGCTGACGGGGCAGCCGTCAGCTCTTGCTTCGTGAAGTCAGTGAACCTGGGAGACCAGGTCCTGACCTGGCCGGTTTACGCCGGGCGCACGTTCTCGGCGCGCGGGCCCTTGGGGCCACGGCCTTCGTTGTACGTGACCTTCTGGCCCTCGCGCAGATCTTCGTACCGAACGCCTTCGACGGCAGACATGTGGAAAAACACGTCGTTGCCCGAAGGACTGGAGATGAAACCAAATCCCTTATCCGTGAGCTTCTTGATCGTACCTTCAGCCATTTGCGCTCTCCTGAAATCGAGCCGAATCCGCTCGACGTAGAAGTCGCGCGTTGGAAGATGCGGCGCCGTTAGAGGCGAGTTGTACTAGATCATGCCTCCGCTGGCATGTCGGCGTGCAAGAAATCGCCGGGGGACGGGGGTCACCCGGGCCCTCTCCGTTTGTCCCGCTGCGGGCGGGCCCCGCGGCCTCCTTGCGCTCCTTGGGCGCCGGGCTTTCCGGCGCCCGCTGGGCTCGCGACGCGCGGCGTCGCCGGGGCCACGTCGCCAGCCGCGGTGCGCTGACGAGGTGGCGGCGGCACCCACGCATAGTGCTCCACGTTGGCGACCACCACGCGCTGTCCCAGGTGGAAGATGGCCACCTCATCGGCCTCGAGCTGCGCGGCCGCAGCCGCGGTGCCTCCTGGCAGCTTGTCGATGAGCTCCCCGTCATCGCGCACCACCCGCCAGTACGGAATGGCCGGGCCCTTCTTGCCGCGCTCGGCGCACGCGGCCTCGGCCACGATGCGCAAGAACAGCCCGGTGGTCATCGCGCAGGTGTAGTCGGCGCGGTACTTGGTGGCCAGGGTGGCGCGCAGGTCGCCGAGTCGAAGTACCCGCTTCGGGGGAATGCGCATCACCACCTCCTGCACCTCGAGGGGAGACGCCACCAGCATGCGGCCAGGTGGGTACTGCGGTCCCTTGCTGGTGAGCAGCACTTCCACATGTGGGGCAGGTGCCTCATCGCGCTTCTGGACAGCGGTCTTGACCATGGGGCCAATGTAGCAGGGGCGGCGTTGGCCCAGCCCAGGTGGGTGCGGTTCATCGCAGCACCGCCGCCATCGTGGGGCTGCACACCGCGCGGCCCAGCGCCTGGGGCGACGCCCGGGAACAGGCCTGAGCACAGGTGGCAGGGCAGGTGACGCGCATCGCCACGGGCCGTGGCTTGCTGGTAGGATCCAGTGTTTCGCCGAGACCGTCGGTCTATACTACGCGCGCCATGCTGTCTCCGCGGGTGTTGACGATCACGCTCCTTGTGCTGTGCGCGGCCACCTTTGCGGAAGCGTCCACTGGGGTCCGCGTGGTGGGGGATCCCAAGCTCCGCTTGCTGGTGACCCAGCGGATCGCCACCTGGTTGGTGGAGCACGAGCACGAGGTGGATGAGAACGCGATGGGGCAGGTCGCGCAGGCGGCGCTGGACCAGTGCTATCTCGGCAACGAGCTGTCCTGCGCCAACAAGGTCTTCCACGCCAACGGCAACTCCGACCTGTACGTGCTGGTCAACCTGGAGGTCACCGGGTCCGAGGGCCGCGATCGAGCGGTTCGCGCCACGCTGTGGCTGCTCAAGAGCCTTGGTGCGCCCGAGCACTACGAGCAAGCCTGCGATGGTTCGCTCGATGGCCTTAGCTGCGATGATGACCAGGTGGCGGAGATGGTGGACAAGCTGGCGGAGAACATCGGCAGCTACAACAAGCGCGCTGGCATGCTGCGGATCTCATCGGATCCGGCGGGGGCCTTGGTCAAGGTGGACGGCAAGAGCGCGGGCGCGACGCCGCTGGACAACGAGCAGCGGCCGGGCATGCACCACCTGGAGCTGAGCCGCCCTGGGTACCATTCGGAGCTGCGCAAGGTGGAGGTCGTCGCCGGGGAGGTGATCGAGGTGGTGGTCGATCTGCGCCGTCGCCCGCCTTCCCAGCCACGCTGGCGCAAGACGGTCATGTACGGCGCTGCGGCCGCCGGTG
>JADJJK010000060.1 GCA_016706545.1 Myxococcales bacterium | reverse complement strand
CCACCGCGCCCCTGGCTAGGCCCGGTGAACGCAAAGCCGCCATCGCCGTAGGTTCCATCCGCCGCGCCATTGCCCGACCAACCTCCGCCGCCAGCACCGTAGCTCGCCACGCGCGCGCCGCCGCCGCCGTTGATCCCGCCGGCGATGAAGCCGCTGGCGTAGGAGCTGCTGGTCGAGCCAGCCACCCCCGCGGCGCCCAGGCTGGCATGGCGCCCATCCACCAGCGCACCAGACCGCACGCCACCGCCGCCAGCGATGAGCATGGCCACCCCGCTCTTGGTCACGAACGTTCCACCGCCACCACCGGCGCTGTTGGTCGAGGACGTGCCTTTCTGTCCAACCAGCATCTGCACGACTTGTCCCTCTTGCAGCACGAACTCTCCGGTCACCTCGGCGCCGCAACCGCCCTTGAGCGAAGGGTTGGCGTTCGGCCCTGCGCCTCTGGCTCCCGCGGCCGTGATGCGATACGTTCCGGTGCCCGGAACCACCCACTGCTGCAGGGTCGGAGGCCCCGTCGGGCCCGTGTATTCCACACCGTTGACCTTGTTGCTGAAGTGCAACTTGCCCTGGAACAGCGCGAACGGCGAGAAGCTGGTCGTCATGCCGCACACCTGGTACACGTTGATCGCGACGGCCCCCGAGTAGTCGATCCCGCACGAGGCTTCATCGGCACAGCCGCAGGCCGCCGGATCAGCACTGCAATCCAGAAAGGCCGGCGTGCCATCGGTCGGCGCCGGCAGCTGCTCCCAGGCCAGCGTCGTGGTGTTGTAGTGGTTGAGCTTCAGCAAGTCCTCCGCCACGCCGTTGGGTAGCACCGAGCGACGCCGAATACAGACCTTCGTGCTTCCGGTCCAGGTTGCCGTAGATGAGATGTCGTAGTAGATGGGATCGCAGATCGACACCCCATTGTCGTCCAGCACCGGGTCCTGGCAGGCCATGCTGAACCCTTCCGGTGGCGCGGGCCCCAGCGGATTCTCCACCACCGTGGTGATCCCCGCCGTCGCCACGTTCTCGAACCCCACCGAAAGGTTCAGGCGACTGCCCTCGGACTGGCTCGCCAGCACCACTGAGGGAGCGCCTGCCGGCGTCGGGACAGGGTTGCCGAAGGTGATGATCCCAGGTCCCGTGCGGAAGTTGGTCTGTTGCCCATTCACCGTCGCCAGCGCGCTCCCGATAACGTACGGGCCAGGCTCGCCCACCACCGTGAACCCCGACTGCGCCTGGGGGGTCGCCGAGCCGTAGGCGTAGGCGACCGTGTACCTGCGCTGCGTCCCATTCGGGTTCAGGTCAGACCGATACAGGTAGAGCCAGGGACTCGAGACCTGAATGGGGGGGCCGCCCGATGGCTCAACGACGTCAAAGTACACATTACTTCGAACCAAAGTGACGTTCTCTTGCGTGAGGTCCACCGGCCCACCAGAGGCGACATCCACAGATCCGAGCTCAGAGTCATAATCATGTCGATATATCTGAGTATTCAACGGCACCAGCGGATCCGCGCTATTCGCCAGCGACATGTACGTGTACAACTTCTTCCACGTCCCGTAGGACACCACGTGATCAAAGACGCCACCGCTGAGGGACCATCGATAAGCCTGACGCGAGTAGTCGACGCTCCGGAGCCGGGAATGTGTGCCGGCCAGCGAGGAATTGTCAAAGAACCCGCTCACCTGCAACGGCGATCGCAGAACGCCAAACGAGTGATTGAAGTCCTTCACGGTCGTCCCGCCCGCCGTCACCGTGATCCGGAACCTCTCGGCATCAGTCTGCGAGGATGGCGTACTGAAGTTCGTTCGCAAGTACACGTCGTAGTCTCCTGGCGCCAGGTCCACGGCGTATTGCATCGTCCCCGTGTTGACGTTGACCTGGCCATAGATACCGGAGGTCGAGGTGGACGCCCCTTGATATACCACCTGATAGCCGGACGGCGTCGCGGCCGGAGAGGTTGCCACCACCATCCCCTCGACATGCCCGGTGTTCGTCAGGTCGATGGTCCACGAGACCGAAGCAGCGCCACTGCTCATGTTGACCGTCTGGGTGGCGAGCGAGCGCTGGCTCGAAGAGCCGTCCGCATGCTGCAGATATACCGTGCCGTACAGGTAGACGCTGCTATTGGGCACCATCGGCGCCCACGTCGAGACGCTCGTCTGCGAGTTCGTGCCGCCGTCGACTCGCCCATACGCCATCTCACCCGGCGGATTGGAGGCGGGTGACGCGTAGATGTAGTAGTATGAGATCGTCGCACTTCCGATCACGGACACCGATGCGTTCGCACGATAGACCGCGGTCGGGTTGAACGATACCGGCACCGACACCGATGGGGCCGTAGTGGTGTTGTTCACGACCACGTTGTACTTCCCCATGTATAGCATCGTATTCTGGGACGCCGGATTGTTCATATATATACTAGAGTACACATTGTACACCGCTCCCGGATCGTCATCCGTCAGCGGGTTTCCGTCTATATCTGCCCAGTTGCCGCCGTCCACGCCCACATTGACGGTCGCTGGGCTGGGGCCAGTCACGGTCGTGGTGGCTGGATATCCTCCGCTCGGCAAGTACGCGTCGACCTTGACGCTGCTGACCGTCTCCGATGAGACGCTCACCGTGGCCACGATGGCCGCGGGGTAGTTGACGACTACGCCGGTAGCCACCGCCCAGGTGACCCCCGCGGCGACTGCGGCGAATATCGCCAAGGATGTATTTCTCCGAAACAAGGTCATGACATTTCCTTTGCTGAAGGCATGAAACAGCTGCGGCCCGAGATGACCGTCAAGGAACTCCCGGCGCTCAACCGTGCTGAAGAGTGCGCCTGTTCAGCGCGATGAAAGAATCACAGCTGGATGGACAGCGTTTCCAGCTGTGCCGCCAGGACCTGGACCGTCCCGCGGTCAGGGACGGACACCGAGAGCGCCAGCATACGCACCTGATCCAGGCACGCTTGCAGCTCATGCGGGTCCGTGTCCTGCCACAGGCGCTGCAGGTCCTCCCCGGGCAGCGTGACCGCCACCGGGGCCAGCTGCTGCGTGGCCAGTCCCGCCGACGTCTGCGGCGGCGCAAACATCACCTCCAGCCGCGCGAGACGTCGAAGCGCCGCCGGCCGCGCCACACAGCGATCTAGCAGCTGCTGCACCTGCGCCTGCCAGCCGCCGAGCGCTTGCCGCTTCGCGATCTCTTGCCCTGCTGATGGGGGGGCGGTAGGAGGCAGCGGCCCGCCCGCCACCGCTGGCTGCGTCGCCACGTGCGAGACCACGAGCGGCCCCACCCCTTGCGGTCGAGGCGGCGCTCCGGTGGTGCTCGCCGGCGCTGGCTCGCCCTCGCGCAGCGCTGGGGGAGACTCCGCCCCCACCGATCGCGGCCGATATGCGCCCACGAGCGGTGTAGCTTGCGGCCTCGTCGGGCCATGTGACAGACCAGAGTACAGCAGAGATACCAAGACTCCCAAGGCCACGGCCGCAGCAACCCCCACGCCGCTGCCCAAGCGTCTTCCCCTCATCGGTTCTTGTTTGGCCATGGTTGCAGCGCTCCTACCTCTTCAGTCGCTCGAGCTGCTGTTTTGGATGGATAATTCGTCTGACAACTTCAGAGTTGCATGAGCCGCTACATTTTTACCGATATACGTAGACGGCCCCGGCGCTCGCAGCCATGTTGTCTGCCTGATTCCCGCCCACTCCTGTCGCGGAGCTAGCCTCGAAGTATGCCCCAACCGCCATAGTCGCACCGTCCGCCGCGACGGCGGCGCTCTGGCCAAACCGGTCGCCTGCCCCTGTGTTGCTGGCCTTCACATAGGCTCGCTGGCGCCACACCCCAACACTACGCTCGAACAAGTACACCGCACCTGAGTTACCAGCGCTGTTGCTCGCCTGGTCCCCACCGACCGACGTCGCAGCGCTATCCTCGGCAATTGCGCTGATGGCGACCGTGTTTCCATCTCCCGAGACGGCCAAGCTCGAGCCAAACAAGTCCGACACCCCCGTGTTCGAGGCCTTGATATAGGCGCGCTGGGACCACGTGCCTCCTGCCAGGCCAAACACGTAAGCTGCTCCGGAGTTGGTAGCCAAGTTGTCAAGTTCGTTGCCGTTGATGCCAGTTACGCCGCTGGACTCGCCAGTGGCACCCACCACGAGCGTCGTTCCATCTCCGGATAGTGCGACCGCGGCCCCAAAGCCGTCCGACGCGCCGGTGTTGGAAGCCTTGATATAGGAAGATTGAGACCACGCAGCACCGGAGCGTGTGAAGGTGTACACCGCGCCGGCCAAGGTCATCGTATTGTCCGCTTGATCTCCGCCAACCCCTGTCGCCCTGCTGGCCTCTGCGCTTGCCCCCACCGCCAGCGTCGATCCATCGCCGGACAGCGCGACGCTGGCCCCAAAGGCATCCTGGGCATCGGTGTTGGAGGCCTTCACATAGGCTTGTGGGCGCCACGTTCCGCCGCTGCGCACATAGACGTATACGGCCCCTGCGTTCGCGGCGAGGTCGTTTGAGCCATCCCCTCCGACCCCGGTCGCCGAGCTGTCCTCGGAGAGCGCGCCAAGCGCGGCGGTAGCGCCGTCCGCAGAGAGCGCGATGCTCCACCCGAAGAAGTCGTTGGCGCCAGGGTTGGTAGCTTTGAGATAGGCTTCCTGGCTCCAGGTTGTCCCTGTACGTGTAAATACATACGCAGCGCCCGATGAGGGGAGAAGATCATCCAGCTGACTGCCATTCACTCCGGAGGAAGAGCCCTTCCCGATGGAGGAAACGATCAAGGTGTTGCCATTCCCGGAGAGGGCGAGGTTCCAGCCAAAGAGATCCCCGATCCCGGTATTGGAGGCCTTCAAGTAGCCCTGCTGAGCCCACCCCGCGGCGGTGCGAGTGAAGACATACACGGCGCCGGAGTTGGTTGCGGTGTTATCGGCTTGATTGCCTCCAACTCCCGTGGCGAAGCTACCTTCCTGATAGGCTCCAACCGCGAGCGTCTGACCATCTGCCGAGAGCGCCACCCGAGTACCAAACCGGTCCGAGGCGTTGGTATTGGAGGCCTTCATGTAGGTGATCGTGCTAACCGCACACGCGCGATCACAGCCGTCCACAATCTGCCCGTTGCCGTCGTCGCACATCTCTCCCATGTCAACAATCGAGTTACCACAGCGCGGTGAAGTACAATTTGTCTCGCAACTGTCACCATCCATCTGGTTCCCGTCGTCGCACTGCTCAGCGCCGTCCACTACTCCGTTGCCGCAGACCTGCTGGCAAATGGAGCTACAGGACGGATCGTCACAGTCGGCAAGGCCGTTGGCATCCTCATCGCCTGGACTCATGCAGTCTTCCTCGATAGCTGCTCGCGAGAACCGCACCGAATCCACGGAGCAAGAGAGGAATACGAGCAGAGAGAAAGCGGCAAGCAACCTTGCTGATATGGCCACGTCAATCCTCCCTGAGTCGCGGCGAGGCAGCTGCATCTGCGGCCAGACCAGCGATGATGTCATCGCAAGCATCGCGCGCGGCACGCTGCGAGTGGGAGATCCCGCGCGGCTCCGCCCCTTGCAAACACCTGCGACGCAACACCACCTCTAGCACTAGTACAGGCCATGAGCTGCCGTCAAGAATGTCCTGGAAACTTCGGTCCTTCGAGCCCTCTTCCAGTACAACGAGATAACTTTACAGTCACCATAGTCGCGCACCATGGGGCTCGCGGGTGCGGCATTCGATCCCTTCCCAGATCCCCGCCGACACACCCGATGCGCGCATACTGACCGGTATGCGCACACGCCTCTCGTTCTGCTCTGCCCTGGCGTGGCTCGTCGGCCTCGCCGCGTGTCCCGGTGGCTTTCCGCGCATCACCCAGTCGCCGCCCGCGCCACCCAAGCTGGCGCCTCGTCCGGGGACCGGACCGGGCACCGCCGCGCCCGCCGAGATGATCGGCGGCTTTCTGTACCCCACCAGCACGCCCGGCACGTTCGAGCTGGACGTGCCGCTGCACACCCCCAGCCGGCTCACCCCGTACTTCGCGATGGAGCTCAACTTCCGCGCCGAGGGCTTTCGGACCCTGGCGCTGACCTGGACCAGGCCCGGCGGGGTCAGCCAGTCGATCTCGCGGATCGATGGCCCGTGCGACTCGCCGGACGCCGCCACCCGCGACTGGCAGCTCCGCTATTCGAACAACACCGCGCTGGGCCACACCGGTCGCACCGCCAGCGTCGCGTTCTCGCGCGAGGTCGAGGCCCAGCTGGACGCTGGCCAGCCGCTGGCCTATGTCACCTGCACCGATGGCCGCAGCGGCGAGGTCGCCACCGCCACCAGCGCCGACACCAACCTCGCCATCCTCTTGCCCTCGACGGTGCTGGGCAGCGAGGGCGTCCTTGGCGCCATCGCCGTCAACACCGCCGACCACGTGCACAGCGCGCCCACCAACCTGCTCATCGTCAAGGCGCAGCAACGCCTCGCGGCGGTGGGGGACTCGGTGGTGTGGGGCCAGGGCGTGAGCCCCGGCGAGAAGACGTTCGATCTGCTGGCCCGCCGGATCAGCGCCGCCGTGGGCCCCAGCGCGCCCGTCGCGGTGTTCGCGCACTCCGGCGCCTCGCTGAACGCCGGCAGCGGCGCTTCCACCATCCGCGGCACCACCGGCTGCCCGGCTCCTGACTCGGTGGCCGGCGAGGTGCCGCGCGCCAGCCCGGCCGTGCAGTGCCAGCTGCAGCGCATGATGTCGCAGACCTGCTCCGTCGAGGCCGCGGACCTGGGCACCGTCGCGGTGCCGCGCATCTCCTGCCCCGGCGATGGCACCGCCGCGCCCGCGACCCCGGCGGCCCTGCGCTCGTTCGAGGTCGGCCTGCGCTGGGACTTCGTGCTCATGAACGGCTGCATCAATGACATCGGCCCCGGAGACCTGGTGCTCGGCCGCCCGCCCACCCCCGGCGGACCACCGCCGCTGGTCACCCAGGCCGACGTCACCGCCGCCGCCTCGAGCTCCTGCGATCTGCGCCGCAGCGTCAGCGATCTGCAAGAGGTCCTGCCCAACGCCGTCATCGCCGTGCACGGCTACCAGCTCATCGTCGACCGGCGGTCCAACCCGCTGGTCAGCGGCTGCGTCCCGCCCCCGCCCCTGCTCCCGCCGCCGCCCCCGCCCGAGGCTATCGCCGCCGGTACCCTCATCATCGTCGCCGGCCTGATCGAGCGCGAGGCCATGGCCCGCCGCAGCGCCGCCTTCCAGCAGGCCTCGGACGCCGCGCTCGCCAGCTCGGTCGCCAGCTTCGGTCCGGCGTACGGCAAGGGCAGCGTGATCTTCGTGCCCATCTCGCCGTCGTTTGGCCCCGGCACCGCGTTCCTGTCACCGTCGAGCCTGCTGTTCCCGCTGCGCTGCGCCCCCGGCCTGCGCCCGTTCGGGCCCATCGACCCGGTCGCCAGCTCCCGCGCCTCGGCCTGCGAGGCCACCCTCAACCCGTCCGGCGGCGTGCCGCCTCCACAGCTGTTCTCCTGCATCCGCGCCAGCGCCTTCCACCCCACCGCCGCCGGCCACGCCGTCATCGAGCAGCTCATCGGCGACGCGCTCAGCAGCCGCCATCTGCTGGCGCCTGCGCCCTGAGGAGCGACCTAGCCGCGCTGCGCCCGCAGCCGCCCCAAGAGCGTCCGCGCCAGCCGGGCCACGTTGCCCGGCTCGGCGGCCGCCACCGCCAGCCAGCGCTCCGCCAGCTCCACGTCCACCGTGTTGCCAAAGGTCCCCTGCAGGTACGACAGCCCCAGGTTGTACGCCGCCGTCGGATCTCCCGCCTCCGCTTGCTCGCGGATGCTGGCCAGCAGCTTGGCGTCCTCGCTGGCCGCCACCTGCTTGCGGATCTCCTTGCGCTGCAGGTTCGCCACGTACCCCTCCAGCCGCGCCGTGCTCTCCGGCGTCGCCCCCGGAACGTCCTGCGCCCACCCCAGCAAGAACTCATTGAGCGTCGTGCTGTTGTCCAGCAGGGCCTTGCACAGCGCGTGCAGCTCCTGCCAGTCGGTCAGCGCAAACACCTCGTCGAGGCGCATCGACTGCCGCTCGTCGCCCACCTGGTAGCCGTCCTCGGAGATCGACAGGCTCAGGCCCTCCAGCCGCGCGTGCTGGTGGCTCAAGCTCTCCTCGTCATCGGAGCCCTCGCGCTTCTCGGTGAACCCCAGCTCGAAGAACGGCTTCGCGAACGCCTCCAGCACGCCGCCCAGCTGGTGCTCGTCGGCGAGCAGCTTCTGGACCCGCCGTACCACCTTCTTGGGGACGTCGTCGTCGTCGTCCTGCCACTGGGCGAAGGTCTCCGCCGGCACCTCCAGCTTGGCGGCGAACGCAGGCGGAGCCATCCCCAGGACGGCTGGCACGGCAAACACGGTGCTCTTGAGCATCTGCGCGGAGACTAGTACTCGGGATCGGAAGTTCGCTCCGGGTTCTACGCGATGGGCATGAGCGTCCACGGGAAGTCATCCACGACGGTCGTCACCAGGTCGTCGAGCGCTCCGCGAAATGGCGTGGGCTCCCACCGGCCGGTATGGGTCGCCATGTCGAGGCGCCACAGCACTCCGGTTTCCCGGCGTAGTCGAAAGTGTTTGACGGGATCGGCCGCAGGCCCCGACTCGACGAGCACGGCGGAGCCGTGTTTGCGGGCGCGCAGGTGGGCGGCGCCGCACCGATGCAGCATGTCCTCGACGTGGGTTGCGTGAAGCGATTCGGCGGCGGGTGGGGGCATGGACGATCAGCGGCGCCTATGCGGCGTCCCGCCGATTCTGCAAGCGGTCGGTGCGCCAGGTCCACCGAAACGGGTGCCGCTCCTTCTGGTTCCAGTGACGGATAAAGCCGAGCACCCGCTGCGCTTGGGCGTGCGGCGTCGCAAAGTCGCCGTACTGGATGATGCGCCGCTGCAAGATCGAGAACCAGATCTCGACTTGGTTCATCCATGAGGCGTGTTTGGGTGTGTAGACGAACCGAAATCGTCGACCGTGGCGCAGGTTGAATCGAGACCACCGTTCATCGGCGCCGTCGTAGTGAATGTTGAGGTTGTCCCACACGACGTAGACGGCCTTGTCAGGGTGTCGAGCGGCCAGCCTCTCCATGAACGAGACGAGTGCTTCGGCGCTCCGGTGGGCAACGACCTCGCCGAACACCCGCCCCGTCTGCACGTCGAAGGCCGCCAACAGCGCCTGCGTGCCGTGGCGGACGTACTCATACTCGTGGCGAACCGAGGCGTCGCGCGGATCGACACGCGCAGGGTGTTTTCGCTCGAGCACCTGCAGCGGCTTCTCGTCGACACAGACGACGATCGCGTCCTTCGGCGGATGCAGGTACAGCCGACACACGCGCTCGGCCTTCCGCAGAAAATCTGGGTCTTCGCTCTTGAGCCACTGCCGGACGCGATGCGGCCGTAAGTCCTCGAAGCGCAGGATGCGGCCGACCTCGCTTGTACTGATCGAGTGGCCGGTGCGTTTGACCAGCGCCTCGGCCAGCGACTTGTACGTCCAGATGTCGCGAAACGGTGCGGGGGACTTCACGCCGTCGGGCCTCGCGCACGCGAGCTGCACCAGCTGACACCGAGCCGCAATCGGGATCCGCGAGGGGCGGCCGGAACGCGGGGCATCCTCGAGAGTCTCGAGGAAAGGCGCCGCCGCGAACCGAGCCTTCCACTTGCGCACGTGGCGCGACGAGCAGCTCAGTTTCCGCGCGATCTGTTCGGTGCCTTCGCACTGGTGGGCCAGGAGCAGGATCTGTGCTCGCTGCACGACGACGTGCGGGGCGCGGTGCCGCCGTACGAGGAGCTTGAGCGCCCGCCGCACGGGTCGCGGAATCTTCAGACGGTGCGGGTCTGGTCCGAATGCCATGCATACGAAACCAGCCGCGCCAACGAGATATGTCCGGAATGCGGATCGGACTTCCGGTCGCCGGTACTAGGTGCGCCCCCGCCGCAAATCAAGTCGAGGCCCCCCCGCAGGAGACGGTTTAGTGCTTCGGTTTAGCGCCGCGGCGCCACGTAGACGCCGCCCGGCATGTTGCTGGCGTCGCCCTGGATGACCGCCTGGCCGCGCCCGCGGGCGCGCCAGTTGTTCCACTCCGCGCGCCCGTCATCGCGCTGCCAGCCGCCGCGGTTCCACACCCGCCGGCCCCCGTTGCTGGACCAGGAGCCGCCCACGTAGACGTAGCCCTGCTGCTGCGCCTGCCAGGACCCCGGCACCCAGTAGTAGCCGGAGCCGCGGGTGTCCCAGTAGCCGTTGACGTACGTGTACCCGGCCCGCGGCTCGGCCCAGTACCCGTCCACCCAGACGTAGTCGTTGCCGCGCTGCCCCCAGTACCCTTGCACCCAGTAATAGCCCGGGCGGTCTTGCTGGAAGTAGCCGTTCTGCCACTGCCACTGATTGCTCGAGTACACGTAGCGCCCGTTGACCCAGCAGCGCCCAGGCTGCGAGCCGTACTCGTAGTACTCGACCTGCGTCACCATCGGCGGCGGCGTGGAGACGATCACCGCGATCGCCGCCACCGTCACCGCCGCCGCGGCCAGGTTGCTGATGGCGCTGGCGCCGCGAATGCCCACCTGGCCATGCACGCCGCCGTAGCACCCGGAGGTGGCCACGACCCCGATGAGAAGAGAGCCCAGAGCCAGCCGGTGCAGACGATTGCGCATGCAGCAAGGATGACGGCAAAGCTCGACGACAGCAAGCGCCCCTCGGCGCCGCTGTGTCGCAGGTCATGCGGTGGTGCGTGCGCGCCACACCCGGCGCACCCGGCGCACGTCAGTGAGGCGCGCGCGCCACACCCCCGCCCCCACCACGTGGCACACTGCCGCCATGGAACCGCTCATCCTCCACATCGAGAACCAGTGGATCTCCCCCTATGCCATGTCCGCCTTCGTCGCCCTGGAGGAGAAGCAGCTCCCTTTCACCGTGCGCGAGCTGTCGCTGGCCGCCGGGGAGCAGCGCTCGCCTGACTACCACGCCCGCACCGGCCGCATCCCCGCCCTGCAGCACGGCGACTTCTGGCTCGCCGAGTCCCAGGCCATCGTCGAGTACCTCGCCGATATCTTCCCGTATCCCGCCCACCCGCGCCTGTTTCCGGAGGACCTGCGCCAGCGCGCCATCTGCCGCGAGGTCATGGCCTGGGTCCGCAGCGATCTCATGCCCATCCGCGAGGAGCGCCCCACCAGCACCGTATGGGGACCGCCCGCGGACAAGCCCCTCTCCGCCAGGGCCCAGGAGGCCGTCGCCCGCCTGGTCCGGTACTGCGATCCGCTGATCAGCGAGGGCCGCACCACGCTGTTCGCGGACTGGTGCATCGCCGACGTGGATCTGTCGCTCATGCTGCAGCGCCTGCACCACAGCGGCGATGCCTTGCCGGCCAAGCTGGCGGCCTACGCCGAGGCCAACTGGCAGCGCCCGTCCATCCAGCGCTGGTGCAGCCGCGCCGCCGCGGTGAAGTGAGCGATCAGGATCTCGCGAGCCTCGCTTTGCGCCTCCCGTAGCTCGCATTCGCTCGTCTAGCGACTTCCACTCTCGCTTCGAGATCGACTCCAGTCGGCTCGCAACATCCATCGCGAGCAGCTCGTTGATCCCGGGACGGTGGCACGGGCCCTCCATGGGGCGCGAGTGCAGCTCCTGGTTGCCGCACCAACGATCGCCAATCGAACAATTCCGAACGCTTGCAACAGGACGTCAGAAAAAGCATCTGGCTTGTCGAACCCGTCGGGGCTCGTTCGTCGCCTGATCGAACCTGGCAAGGAGCCACCGATCGCCATGCGCACCACGACCTCGACCAAGCACCTCTGGGCCAGCCGCGCGCTCGGCGGGCTGCCCGCGCTGTTCCTGCTGGTGGACGGCGCCATGAAGCTGTTCAAGCCCGCGGAGGTGGTGAAGGCGACCGTGCAGCTTGGCTATCCCGAGTCGACCATCGTCGGCATGGGCGTCGCGCTGCTCGTCAGCACGGCCCTGTACCTCACGCCGCGCACCGCCGTGCTCGGCGCGGTGCTGCTGACCGGCTACCTCGGCGGCGCGGTCGCGACGCACGTCCGCGTCGGCGCGCCGGTGCCGAGCCAGCTCTTGCCAGTGGCCTTCGGCGCGCTGCTCTGGGGCGGCCTCTGGCTGCGCGACGGACGCGTCCGAGCCCTGTTGCCGCTTCGGGCACACTAGCCCCACGAAGCGCAGGCGATGAACCGCGAACCAGGAGTGTGCGATGCGAGTCATGGTCATGGTCAAGGCGACGAAGAGATCGGAGGAGGGCGCCATGCCGAGCGAGGAGCTCCTCGCCGCGATGGGGAAGTACAACGACGCCCTGGTCAAGGCGGGCGTGATGCTCGCGGGCGAAGGTCTCCAGCCCAGCGCGCAGGCCAGGCGCCTCATCTTCGCCGATGGCACCAGGAGCGTCGTCGAGGGCCCCTTCCCGGACACCGCGGAGTTGATCGCGGGGTTCTGGCTGTGGCAAGTCAAGAGCATGGACGAAGCCATCGAGTGGGCACGGGCCGTACACGGGGAGCAACGAGCTCCCGGCCGGCTTCGCCAAGGTGACGGTCCGGTCTCGCGAGGAAGCGATCGCGATCGCGACGCAGATCGGCGAGGCCATCGGCGGCGACCTGGAGCTCGAGGTCGCCAAGCTCACCGAGGAGTGGGACCTCGGCCTCGTCGAAGAGCCGGCCGACGCGCCGCAGCGCTACCTCATCCTGCACAAGGCGACCCCGGCCTCGGAGGCAGGACAGCCTCCGAACCTCGACGCCGTGCTCCAGGAGCTCGAGCGCAAGGGCACCCCCGTCTCGTCGGCCACGCTCACGCCGTCGTCGCGCGGCAAGCGCCTGCAGTGGCGGGGTGGCGGCCGCAAGATCGTTGATGGACCGTTCCTCGAGTCGAAGGAGCTCATCGGCGGCTACGTGGTCCTCGAGATGGCCTCGATGGAGGATTGCATCGCGTTCTGCGAGGAGTACGCGCAGATCCTGCTCACCGCCACCGACCAGCTCGAGCTCGACCTCCGGCCGATGTGACGCGGCCCCTGGCCGGCCCCTGCCATCGCGCATCACGGCGCGGCCGCGGCCCGACGAGATCCCTAGCCTGCAGTCACGCTCGCTACGGTGACGGAAACCTTCATCATGCGCGCCAGCTGCGACGCTCGTTCGCCCGGATCAAACAGCGACGGATCTCCTTGATGAATCGTCGTCAACAGCTCGCCCAACCGCTCAGCCACGCGGCGATTGGCCCACGTCACCAGCTCATCGAGAAAGAGCTTGGCATACCAGACGTCTCCGTTGGACAGGTTCAGCATCTTGGGCGCATCAACCGCATACCGCACTAGCAAGCGAAGCTTGGCGGCATCAGACCGAGTGATCGCACCTACGTTGTGCACGATAGAGTGCCGCAGTTGCCAAAGAACATCCATGGTGCCGCGTCGCCAGGCATCCGGGTTCTTCTTCTCCATCGGAAAGAACACGAACCTTCCGTTCTCTTCAAACGGATCAGCGAGCAGGTGCTTGAATCGACGGTTGATCTCATCACAGTCCAACCAGGTGTTTCCTTCTGCGAAGGCTCTCCCAAGATCACCCCCCTCAAAGTGCGCGGCGACCGCGCGCGGCTGCGCTGGCAAGACGCTCAGCCGATCATCCAGGACCAGGGGAACGATCTGATTGACACAGGTTGCGCCAAGTTCCTTCACAAAGCGCTCGAACGATTCCACCAAGGCAAGCAAGACCTGCGAACGCAGGTGAGCAAGGTGTCGCTCGTAGGACAGTCGATACGTGTCCGTCGTCTTGGTCTTGCGCTCGAAGTAGCGCAAGAGGTTCCATGCGTCGTTGGCACCGCGTCGGTAGTGCTATACTGGACTCGCAGACTCCGGTGGCAGTTCCTCGAGATGACTGGGGATCCGCGAGATTCGATCCGCGAGATCGATGTTCAGGGCTGCCATGCGATCGCTCCCGCCTGCCCATCCGGGGACTGAGAATCCCGCTCCAGCTCTTCAGCCAGCGTGTCCTCCAAGACCAGCCAACGAGGCCCCTCGCTGGCATCGTCGCGCAACCAGGCTAGCTCAAGTACAAGTCCCCCATCCTCCATTTTCACCAGATCGGCGGCTCTTGGCGGGATCCGCCTGGGGAGCAACCCCGAAAACGCGCAGACGCCCCCCCCGAGCGGCCAGGACCTTCGCGAGCTCTCCTCCAGGCGCTGGCAGGGACAGCGCACCTGCAAGCTGATCCTCGCCGTCCACGGTCCACAAGTGATCCTGGCTCTGCTGTGCAAGCCAGCTCGACAGCTCCGCCACGTCGACATCGAGGGTCGTGACACTCATGGCAGAACTGTACCATCGCGCGTCAGACTTGTCCGTCCCTGGCCCTGCCTGCTCCTCTCCCTGCCGTCTACCCCCGGCGAGATCACCTGCCGCCCCGCTGCCCCTTCGCGCCCGCTGGCGCTATCCTGCCCCGCGGTGGAGGCGCCTTCGTCTGTCTCGGTGCTGCGGTCGTTGACCCAGGCCCGGCTCGTGGAGCTGGCGCGCGAGCTTGGCGTGCCCCTGCCCGCCACCGCGCGCAAGGACGCGCAGATCGCCCGCCTGCTCGACGGCGCGCCGCTGGCCCTGCCCGCCTGGCTCGGCCACCTGGTGCGCGATGAGCTGCGCGCCGCTTGCCGCGAGCACGGCCTCGACGCCCACAGCCGCTCGCGCGGTGAGCTGGTGACCGCGCTGCTGCGCGCCGCCGGTCACCAGCCGCATGACGACGCCACCTCGCCGACGCCCCCAGCCGCGCGAGCTGCCGCGGCAGGGCGACCTCGTCATCGTCCGCCATCGCCAGTTCCTCGTCGAGGCGCTCCACCCCGCCACCGGCCCCACCGACGCCACCCGGGTCAGCCTCATCGGCCTCGACGACGACCACCAGGGCCGCCGCACCGACGTGCTCTGGGAGCTGGAGCTGGGCGCGCGCGTCCTCGATGCGCAGGCCGAGCTGCTGCCGCCCATCGAGCGCCTCGATCCGCCGCGCGTCTTTGGCGCGTACTACAACGCCCTGCGCTGGAACCGCGTCACCTCCACCGATGCCCGCCTGTTCCAGGCCCCGTTCCGCGCCGGCATCCAGCTCATGCTGCACCAGCTCACCCCGCTCAAGCGCGCGCTCGAGCTGCCGCGCGCCAACCTGTTCATCGCCGACGACGTCGGCCTCGGTAAGACCATCGAGGCCGGCCTGGTCCTGCAGGAGCTCCTGCTCCGTCAGCAGGTCGAGCTGGTGTTGATCGTCGCGCCGGCCTCGGTGTGCGTGCAGTGGCAGGGCGAGATGGCCAGCCGCTTCGGCCTCCGCTTCGAGATCTATAGCCGCGCCTTCGTGCAGCGCCGCCGCCAGGAGCGCGGCTTTGGCGTCAACGCCTGGGCCACCTACCCGCGGTTCATCATCTCGTACCAGACCCTGCGCCGCCCCGAGTACGAGGCGCCGCTGTCCGCCATGCTCGCCGAGGGCGAGCGCAAGACCTTGCTCATCCTCGACGAGGCCCACACCGCCGCCCCGGCCTCCGGCAGCGCGTACTCCGTGCCCTCGGACATCACCCGCACCATCGCCCAGCTCGCCCCGCGCTTCGATCATCGCCTCTTCCTCTCCGCCACCCCGCACAACGGCCACTCCTCCAGCTTCTCCACCTTGCTGTCCCTCCTCGATCGCCAGCGCTTCACCCGCGGCGTCAAGGCCAGCCGCGCGCGGCTGGAGCAGGTCATGGTGCGCCGCCTCAAGCGCGACCTGCGCGCCCTCGACCATGCCCACGGCTTCCCCGAGCGCGAGGTCGTCGCCATGACCCGTCACCGCTCGCGACGCCCCCGAGCCTCACCCTGGCGCGCCTGCTCGCCGACCTGCACCGCGCCGCGGCGGCGTCGCCGCCAGATCCGGCAAGGGACCGCCTCGTCTTCATCAACCTGCAGAAGCGCCTGCTCTCCAGCGTCCACGCCTTCGCCCGCACCCTGGAGGCGCACGCTCGCGCGCTCGGCGTCGCGCCGACCGAGCCCATCGAGTCGGCCGAGCCCGCCGAGTCGGCCGAGTCCTCCGCGCCTGCCGAGTCGGCCGAGCCCGACCTGTCCGGCGAGCTGCCCGAAGATCCCGATGACGAGCTGCTCTCTCTCTCCGAGATCTCCGCCGACGCCGCCCGCGCCCAGCGCCTCGCCCCCGCGCTGTCCGCCGATGCCCGCACGCAGGTCGCGCGGATGCTGGGCCTGGCCCGCCGCCACCGCGAGGCCCCGGACGCCAAGCTCGCCGCGCTGCTCGCCTGGATCCGCGCCCACCAGTGCCCCGCCGCCGGCCTACCGCAGGCCGGCAAGAAGGCCCCGCTGCAATGGACCGATCGCCGCGTCCTCGTCTTCACCGAGTACGGCGACACCAAGAACTATCTCGTCGAGCAGCTCACCCGCGCCGTCGGCCACACCGAGGACGGCGACGCCCGCATCCTGGTCTTCCACGGCGGCATGTCGGAGCCGCAGCGCGAGGCCGTGCAGCGCGCCTTCAACGGCGATCCAGCCGAGCACCCGGTGCGCATCCTCATCGCCACCGACGCCGCGCGCGAGGGCCTGAACCTGCAGGCCCGCTGCGCCGACCTGTTCCACTATGACATCCCGTGGAACCCCGCTCGCATGGAGCAGCGCAACGGCCGCATCGATCGCGCGCTGCAGCCCGCCCCCACCGTGCGCTGCCACTACTTCGTCTACGAGCACCGCCCCGAGGATCGCGTGCTCGCCGCGCTGGTCGCCAAGGTCGCGACCATCGGCCGCGAGCTGGGCTCGCTGGCCACCGTCGTCTTCGACGAGCTGGAGCGCACCCTGGCGCGCGGCCTGGATGACCGCGCGCTCGCCGCGCTCGAGCACGCTGGCGCCAGCGACCTGCGCCTCTCCGTGGTCAACGACGAGCTGGAGCAGCAGCGCGACCGCACCCGCCTGCGCCGGGATCTGGAAGAGAACCAGAAGCTCCGCGCCTCCTCCGAGGCCCAGCTCGCCTTCTCGCCGGAGCCTCTTGCGCGAGACCCTGGACGTCGCCCTGGAGCTCGCGGGCGCCGGCAACCTCACGCCCGTGCCCGCCGCCAGCGGCGCCCGCGACGGCGCCTTCTCGCTGCCCGCCCTGCCCGAGACCTGGCAGCGCACCCTCGACACCATCCGCCCCCCGCGCGAGCGGCAAGAGGAGCTATGGGACTGGCGCGCGCGCCCGCCCATGCCCGTGGTCTTCACCCCGCCCGACGTCCTGACCGACGACGTCGCCCACCTCCACCTCTCGCACCCGGTCACCCAGCGCCTGCTCTCGCGCTTGCTCGCCCAGGGCTTCTCCGCCCGCGATCTGTCGCGCGTCACCGCGCTGCACGCCGACGTTCCCCGCCCGGCCGTGCTGGCCCTGGGCCGGCTGTCGCTGTTCGGCGCCAGCGCCGCGCGCCTGCACGATGAGCTGCTCGCCCTCGCCGCGTGGTGGGACGAAGATCGCCACGGCGCAAAGCTCCGTCCGCTTCCGGACAAGGACACCGCCACCTTGCGCAGCGCGCTCGAGTCCTGCTTGCACGAGCGCGCCCCGCGCCTCCTGCCCGCTGCCATCAGCAAGACCCTCACCGCCGCCGCGCCGACGGAACTTCGCCGCCCTCTGGCCCGCCCTGCGCGAGGAGGCCGAGGCCGAAGAGGACCGCGCCGGCAAGATGCTCTCCGCCCGCGCCCTCGCCGAGTCCCAGGCCATGCGCGCCCTGCTCGCCAGCCAGGACAAGGCCATCACCGCCGAGCTGACCGCCCGCCAGCAGCTCCCGCTGTCGCTCGACGCGGACCCGCGCGAGCGCGCCGCCTACGAGGCCGACACCCGCGCCATGACCGAGCGCCTCGCCGAGCTGGCGCAGGAGCGCGAGCGCGAGCCCGCCCGCATCGAGGCCCTCTATCAGGTCGCCCTGCGCCGCCTCTCGCCGGTGGGCCTGGTCTATCTCTGGCCGGCGCCGGGCAAGGACAAGCGGCGATGAGCCCGTGCTCAGCGAACCCAGTACCCAGGTCTGCGTCGTCCATGCGCCACTGCGACGACTTCGATCTCATCGCCGTCCACCGAGAACACCACCGCATAGGGGACCCGTTGCACGTTGGCGCGCCGATGCTTGAGCGCGCGCGAGAACCTCATGTACTGCGCAGGCCCATCGGCGACACGTTCGAGAGTTGCCACCACGGCTGCCAGGAAGCGTGCTCCAAGCCCAGAACTCCTGGACTCATACCATTCGGCCGCAGCCGTCGCATCAGCCTCCGCTTGTGCCAGGACGCGTACGCGAAGTCTCATCTGGCAAAGCGAGTCAGCAGCCGAGCACGTACTTCTTCCCAGGGAGCCCCGGGAGGATCCGGGCGAGCCGCGGAGACCCGGCGCTCGATCTCCTCAACCCAGGCCCGTTCCCACTCCGCGTCGGGTTGCCCTTCGACGCTGTCCAGGAGCCTCTGTGGCCAGCTCAAGTTCCTCTTCGTCCGTCAGGCATAGCGCGGCCGCGCGAATGTCCGCAGCAGGTTGCATGGCCATCAGTGTACCTGGTCAGCCGTTGATTTCCCACGAACAACTCGGCCCCTCTCCCCTGCCCGCGAGCCGCACGCCATGACCCGCCCTCGCAAGGCGCGCGCCGCCGCCGCGCGCGATCCCATGGAGCGCTTCCACGACGAGTGGATGGGCCTGGCCCGCCCCATCGAGGGACTCGTCGTCGCCAAGCAGGCTTTGCTGGAGGCGCAGGTCGCGCGCCCCGAGACCAGCAAGGAGCACCGCCTGCTCTTGCAGCGCCTGCTCGCGCCGCTGCCCGCCGCCGCAGCAGCAGCAAGCGCGACAAGCGCCGCCGCGGCAACCGCGGACCGCGGCGACGAGCCCCACGCCCCCGACGCCCCCAACGAGTCCGACGACCCCGACGATCTCGCCGCCCTCGCCGTCACCGACCTGCCGCGCCTGTACGCCGAGCTGCTCGGCCTGGGCCCCGAGCGCTGGCTGCCCGCCGAGGCGCTGCCCGAGCGCTTCACCCTGGCGCTGCCCGACACCGGCCAGCTCCTGCGCCCACCTGCGCGCTGGTCAGGGACGCGCGCGCCGCCAGCGCCGACGCCCCCGCGCCGCTGGCCCTGGCCTGGCACCTGCCGCCCGGCCTGCCGCTCGACGAGCGCGAGACCGTCACCGGCGCCTGGGACTATCCGCCGTCCGCCAAGCTCGAGCGCCTGCTGCGCCACGCCGGCGTGCCCATCGGCCTATTGTCCAACGGCACCCACCTGCGCCTCTTGTACGCGCCGCACGGCGCCGCCTCTGGCGCCCTCACCTTCCGCTTCGCAGATCTGGTCACCGCCGCCGGCCGGCCCCTGCTCGATGCGCTGATCATGCTCCTGCACGCGCGCCAGTGGTTCGGCGTCGCCGCGGACAAGCAGCTCCCGCAGCTCCTGGCCGCCTCGCGCCAGGCCCAGGGCAAGGTCACCCGCGACCTCGCCGAGCAGGTGCTGGAGGCGCTGCACCTCTTGCTCGCCGGCTTCGAGGCCGCGCAGGCCGGCGCCGCCGCCAGCGCCACCGGCGACGCCAGCGACGCGCTGAGCGCCGCGTATCGCGATCCCGATCGCGGCGGCGACCACGTCTACGCCGGCCTCCTGACCTTCATGTTGCGCCTGGTCTTCGTCCTCTACGCCGAGGACAACGGCCTGCTCCCCACCGAGCACCCGCTGTACGCCCAGCACCTCTCGCTCCTGGCCTTGCATGAAGAGCTGACCGCCGACGCCGGCGCCTTCCCGGACGCCATGGCGCGCCGCCACGGCGCGTATGGCCGCCTGCTCGCGCTGTTCCGCGCCATCTACTTCGGCGTCTCGCACGGCACGCTGCACATGCCGCCGCGCCACGGCCAGCTCTTCTCCCCGCACGAGTATCCCTTCCTCGAGGGCGTCACCGATCCTTCGTCGCCCGGCCCCGCCGATGCCGACGGCCGCCGCCGCGTGACCGTGCCCGCCATCGACGACGAGACCGTGTACCTCGTGCTGCACCGCTTGCTGTTCCTTGGCCAGGAGCGCCTGTCGTACAAGGCCCTCAGCGTCGAGCAGCTCGGCTCCGTGTACGAGGCGCTGATGGGCTTCTCCGTCGAGCAGCTCACCGCCCCCGCCGTCTGCCTCAAGAAGTCGCGGGTCTGGCTCTCGGGCGAGCAGCTCGCCGCCGAGCCCGCCGGCGCCCGCGCCAAGCTCCTCGCTGACACCCTGGCCCTGCCCAAGGCCGACGCCGACAAGCTCGCCAAGGCCATCGGCGCGGTCCGCAAAGCGGACGCCGTGCTCGAAGCGCTCGCCCCGTTCGCCACCGTGATCCCGCCGCGCCGCGAGGCCGGCCGGTACATCATCCAGCCCGGCCCCGAGCGCCGCCGCTCCGGCTCGCACTACACCCCGCCCGAGCTCACCGGCCCCATCGTCGGCAAGACCCTCGCCCCGCTCCTGGCCTCGCTGGGCCCCGCCCCCACCTCCGCCCAGCTCCTCTCGCTCAAGCTGTGCGATCCCGCCATGGGCTCCGGCGCCTTCCTCGTCGAGGCCGTGCGCCAGCTCGGCGACGCCGTCGTCGCCGCCTGGCGCCGCGAGGGCCAGGGCGCCGGCCTTCTGCCCGCGCACGGCCCCGCCCACGCCGCCGAGGACTCCGTGGCCGCCGCCCGCCGCCTGATCGCCCAGCGCTGCATCTACGGCGTGGACCGAAACCCGCAGGCCGTCACCCTCGCCAAGCTCTCGCTCTGGCTCCTCACCCTGGCCAAGGACAAGCCCTTCACCTTCCTCGACCACGCCCTGCGCCACGGCGACTCGCTGGTGGGCCTGGACCTAGACCAGCTCACCGCCTTCCACTGGCAGCCAGGCGCCCAGGTGGATGGCGTGGAGCGCGAGCTGCGCCAGGTGCTCGACGAGGCCGTCGCCGCGCGCGAGCGCATCACCGCCCTGGCCGCCGAGGACTCTCCCGCCGCCGAGCGCGAGAAGGAGCTCCTCCTGCGCGACGCCGCCGACGCCGTCAGGCCGCCTGCGCCTCATCGGCGACCTCGTCCTGGGCGCCTTCTTCGCCAGCGACAAGCCCAAGGAGCGCGAGGCCGAGCGCCTGCGCCGCCGCGACCTCGTCGACGCCTGGCTCGCCAGCGCGCGCGACACCGTCCCCGCCGAGCTCGCCCAGCTCGCCGCCGACTTCCGCGCCAAGGTCCCCGCCTTTCACTGGATGATCGAGCTGCCCGAGATCTTCTGGGCCCGCCGCAAGGACCCGCTCAACAAGGACCGGCTCGAGGGCAAGGCGTGGATCGATGGCTTCGTCGGCAACCCGCCGTTCGCCGGCAAGAACACCATCGCCGCCATGCCCGGCGGCGACAGCATCCTTGACTGGCTCAAGCAGCGCCACCCCGGCAGCCACGGCAACGCCGACTACTCCGCCCACTTCTTCCGCCGCTGCGATCACCTGCTGGGCGATCACGGCACCATCGGCCTGCTCGCCACCAACACCATCGCGCAAGGCGACACCCGCGCCACCGGCCTGCAGGCCCTGGTCGCCAGCGGCACCAAGATCTATGCCGCCACCCGCTCCATGCCCTGGCCCGGAGACGCCGCCGTCGCCGTCTCCGTCGTCCATCTAGAGAAGGGCCGCTGCCACAGCCAGCGCCTCACCCTCGACGGCGTCGACGTGCCGGAGATCAACTCTCGCCTGCGCGCCGGCAGTGAGCGCCCGGATCCGGTCAAGCTCAAGGCCAACGAGGACAAGAGCTTTCAAGGCACCACCATCTTGGGAATGGGCTTCACGCTCACCCCGGACGAGCGCGACCGCCTGGTGGCCAAGAACCCGAAGAACGCCGAGCGCATCTTCCCGTATCTCGGCGGCGACGAAATCAACTCCAGCCCCACCCAGAGCTTCGAGCGCTACGTGATCAACTTCGGCGACCTGTCGCTGGAGGAGGCCGGACGCTGGCCAGATCTGCTGCAGCTCGTGCGGGAGAAGGTGAAGCCCGAGCGGGACAAGAATAATCGCGAGACCTATCGCACGTACTGGTGGCACTTCGGAGAAAAGCGGCCCGCGCTTGCAGCAGCGGTTGCTCCGCTATCCCGTTGCCTCGTTGCTTCACGACATACCAAGCATCTGTGCTTTGTGTTCCAGCCCGTCCAGAGAGTGTTTTCCGAGGCCACAAACGTATTCGCCTTCTCCCAAGGCGGCCACTTCGCATCCTTCAGTCTCGCGTCCACGAAGCCTGGGCCCGTCTGTTGTCCTCCTCGATGAAGACAGACCTTCGCTACTCCGCCTCCGAGTGCTTCGAGACCTTTCCCTTCCCGCCCGAGGCCCAGCTCGCCTCCCTCGAGCCCCTCGGCCAGCAGCTGTACGACGCTCGCGCCGCCTACCTGCTCGCCACCGACTCCGGCTTGACCACCACCTACAACCAGCTCAAGGACCCCCACCTCCACGACCTGCCGCCGGAGCACCTTGCCGCCCTGCTCCACCTCCGTCACCTGCACGAGCAGCTCGACCGCGCCGTCCTGGCCGCCTATGGCTGGTCCGATCTGACCGCGCCCCCCTTCTGCCCCGCCACCCCCGCCGACCGCGCCGCCCTCGCCCTCTTCGAGGACCTCGTCATCGATCGCCTCTTCGCCCTCAACGCCACCCGCGCCGCCGCCGAGGCCCGCACCCTCGGCCTGCCAGCCCCGCGCACCCCCGCCGCCCCCTCAGCCGCCTCGGCCGGCCCCCGCAAGCCTCGCGCCCCCAAACCCCGCTCCCGCAACCAGACCTCCCTCCTCGACGAGGACTGAGACGAGGACTGACATGCCACCTCGGTACCTTCACACCGCAGCAGATGTCGATGCCGCCATCCAGCTCGACCACACCACTGAGGGACTTCACCTGGACTTCAAAGCAGCCATCCCTGGCTTCGGCACCAAGGAGGATAAAGACCCGCTGGAGCTTTGCCGAGACGTCACCCAGTTCGCCAACCACCAAGGCGGCTGCCTCCTCATCGGCGTCGCCGAGAAGATGAACGCCAGCAAGCTCAAAGTTGCTGCGGGGTTCAACCCCGTCCAAGAGCCCGACAAGCTCCGCGCGGGGATCGAAGAGGCCATCACCAACTACTGCGTCCCCAACACCTTCACCCACTACATCGAGATCATCCCACACCCCAGCGGCACTCTCCTTGCCGTCAACGTCCCGCCCAGCCGCATCCCGATCATCTTGTGGGACCGCCAGCACCACACCATGCAGGCGGTCACCCGCAACAACCACGGCAAGCACTACCTCAACCCCGACGAGCTGGAGCGTCTCCGCATGAACGGTTCCCGCGCCGCCAAGATCGCCTTTGATGAAGCCACGAAGTCAGAACCCAGTGGGGCGATCGTCTTGAGTCCTGGCTACCTACAATGGAGCGGGACGACTCAGCGGTGGTACCGCAAACACAGTTTGCCTTTTACATTCAGCCAGGTCACCGACAGCACGTTCACCCTTCAGGCCTCACAGGGGAGCGGGAACGGATATCCATCCATCACCATCCCCTACGGCCTGATCCGCGAGTGCTGGCGAGATGGTCACGGCCAACCAACCCTGCTTCTTCACCTCGACATTGAATACGATCAGAACGGCGAACTCAGGTTCGTCGATGGCCACCCCCAGGGCTGACGAGCCAGGCAGCCCGGCTGCTACCCGATGATCGACGCGCTGCAATGGGCGCCATTCGGGCGGTTCTGGAGACCCGCCCCTACACTCAGGTGACGGCGCAGCCCACGCGCTCCCCTTTGCGCTCACTCCCTCTCGCAGGAGCGGGTCTCCAGAACCTTGGAGTCGGATTCAGGTCCGTTCTCTCTCTCAAATCAAAACAAAAAATCTGGATTCTGCGAAGTAGCAGGGGCTGTGTGGCGGTGTGGAAAGGCGCGCAGGCACGCCATCACCCGTGCCGCCCGCCACCGCATGCGCCTTTCCAAGGGCTGTGCGTCAACCGCGCCGCCTACGCCCACCGACGGCATGCCTGGCTCGCCAGGCGCGGTTGTCCATAGCCCGGCACCGTCCACAGCCCGCCCCGACGCCCATCATGCAGTGCAGCACACCGCACTTACACCGCATCATGAATTGCAACTCACGGCGCAGATTGCTAATCTGCGCCGGTAATCAAATGGCACGCTCCGCACAGCTCACGCTGGGCTCCGCGCGCAAGCCCACCGGCCACGGCGGCTGGCGCCCGGGCGCTGGCCGGCCGCGCGGCCGCAAGACGGTGAGCCATGACACTCGCGAGCGCTTCGCCGCCCGCCATCCGTTGCACGTCACCCTGCGCATCAAGCCGGGCGTGCAGAGCCTGCGCCGCGGCAAGGTGTGCGCCACCATCCGCGCCGCGCTGGCCGCGGGCGGGCACAAGCCGACGTTCCGCGTCGTCGAGTTCAACGCCTTGCACAACCACCTGCACCTCATGGTCGAAGCCGAGGGAGCCACCGCGCTCGCCCGCGGCATGCAGGGGCTACAAGTCAGGCTCGCCCGCGGGATCAACCGGCTCCTGGGGCGCACCGGCTCGCTGTTTGCCACTCGCTATCACGCCCGCCCCCTACGCACCCCGCGCGAGGTCCGCAATGCGCTGCGGTACGTATTGCTCAACGCGCGCCACCACGCCGCCGAGCGTGGACGTCAGCTCGCCCGCGACTGGCTCGACCCGTTCTCCAGCGCCCCCTGGTTCGATGGGTTTCACGCTTGCCCGCGCGCTCCGCGCGGACAGGCGTGTCTGGGTTTTTCCCCCGACTGGCTGGCCTTCCTGCAGCGCCAGCCTCGTCCCACCGCCACCGCGCGCACCTGGCTCCTGGCCACCGGATGGCGCCGCCATGGCTTGCTGGTCCCCACCGAGGTCCCTGGCAGCTCGCCGTCTCGATGCTCGGCGTGAGCTGGAGGTACGTCAACTCGCCCAGCGGCGTCATCACCGCGGGGCTGACCGCGGCCCGCACACGCTCCACGCCGCCGATGGCGGCCAGGTGCGCCGCGTACGAACCAGTGCTCCGAGCGCGTGAAGACGATCCCATCAGCGAGTGGAGCGGAGCAGCCAGGCGAGGCCCGTGGTGCAGGTGGGTGGAGCGTCCGCCGCCAGCGGCGGCCACACTCCGGCCGCAAAGGTCACATCGCGGGGAGGCCCGGCTTTCTTGAGGACGAGGAACCAGGTAATACTCGGGCGTTGCTCACCGCAGGTTCAGCACAGACTCTGGGCGCAGCATGGGGCGAGAGATGATCCGCACGTTCACCGAAGCACATGTCGTAGCAGCGCAGGGCGCGCCTGGTGAGGAACGAACGCACGCGCGAGCGCGTGAACGCTTTCTGGAAGGACTGTCATGATCGATGCTCTCCCCTGGGCGAGGCGATGCGGCCTCGCCGTCCGCGCGGCCTTCGTGGCAACCGCTGTGCTGCTGGCGCTCGGGAGCCACCGCGCAGAGGCCGGGACCGGGCTGGTCGCCGTCATGAGCGGCGGCAAGACACCGGAAGGCAAGGACAGCAAGGACGGCAAAGACGGCAAGGACGCCAAGGCGCTCGCTTTGGCGGCCGAGGCGGCGGCCAAGGAGGCGGGGTGGACTCTCGCCTCGACCGCGCTCGACGCCAAGGCCACGCGCGAGGCGGCCACTTGCGTGGAGCGGGACCGGCCGCTGCCATGTCTGGCGCCGCTCATGTCCGCGCGCGGCGCAGACCGCCTGCTGTTTCTGCAAGTGGGCACCTCCCCGGACGACGCGGCGGTGCTGCAGCTCAGCGCCACCGTGGTGCTGTCCGAGAACGGGGCGCCCTCTGCGGCGGAGCGCTTCTGCCGCTCCTGCGATGGCGCCCAGCTCCGCGCCGCGACGAGCGACCTGGTGCGCACCCTGATCCACGACGCGGCGATGACGGCAGGGCGCACGGTGGTCGAGGTCACCGTGACGCCCGCGGGCGCGTGGATCTACTTCGACGGCGAGGCCCTGCCGGCCGAGAGCGGGGCCATGGAGAGCCGAGTCAGGATCCCCACCTATCCCGGGGCGCACACGGTGACGGTGGAGATGAGCGGCTTCGAGTCCGAGCTCCGCAAGGTGACGGTCGCCGAGGGACAGACGTTGGCGGTGCCCATCACGCTGCGCGCAGCCACCGCCGGCGGGCAGACCGGGCCAGGTGGCAAGGTGACGCCGGGCGGCAACGACGCATGGCGAACGGCCGCCATCTGGGGCCTGCTGGGCGTGGGCGCCGCGGCGGTGGTGACCGGCGGCGTGCTGATCGCGCTGGATGAAGACCAGGCCCAGGGCCCAGGCGAAGATCACCGCGAGCAGTACTTCGACTCCGCGTCGTTTGGGGCAACGGTCCTGGTGACGGGCGCGGTCAGCGTCGGCGCAGGCGCGCTCCTCCACCTCCTCGCCCCGCGCGCGGCCAGGCCGCGACCAGCATCCGGACCGACGCTGACGGTGGGACCAGGCGGCGCCACCTTGACCTGGATGAAGGCCTTCTGACCATGGGGACGTCGCATATGCCGAAGAATCACTCCAGCTCGTTCGCGCTGCGCGCGCTCCTCTTGCTCTTCGCCTGCATGCTGGGCGCGCTGGCGCTCGGGGCCCCGGCCGGGTGCTTCCTCTACAAGGACGACCCAGCGTACTGCGCGGACCGCCCCAACCACTTTTGCGCGTGCAAATCAAACGACGACTGCGCCGCGCCAACCGCGGTCTGCGATGTGGCGACCACCAACACCTGCGTGGAGTGTACGCCGGACAGCGCCGCGGCCTGCACCGGGCAAGAGCCCGTCTGCGGCACCGACAACGCATGCCGCGGCTGCTCCGCCCACTCCGACTGCCCCACCTCCATGGCCTGCCTGCCAGATGGCTCGTGCGGCGCCGAGGACCAGGTGGCGTACGTGGCGAGCGGCGGCACCGGCGCCTCCTGCACCAGGGCTACGCCGTGCGCCACGCTCGACGCCGCGCTCCTGCGAGGCAAGGCCCTACATCAAGGTAGCCGCGGGCAACGCGGTCAAGGACAGCAAGGTCACGATCATCGACGGCAAGGTCGTCACCATCCTCGCCGACCCTGGCGCGAAGCTCGACCGCGACGGCGATGGGCAGATCCTCGAGATCCGGAGCCCCACCACCGACGTGAAGATCTACGACCTCGAGATCACCGGCGCCTCCGGCGCCACCGACGCCGACGCGATCATCCTGACGCCCAACGGCGGCACTCCAAGCTGACGCTCACACGCGTGAAGATCACCGGCAACCAGGGGCGGGGCATCACCGCCAGGGGCGGCGCGCTCACCGTCTCCCAGTCCACCTTCTCCGGCAACACCAACGGCGGCATCTCCGTAACCGGCGGCACCTTCTCCATCGTGAACAACTTCTTCTTCGGCAACGGAAACATAAATGGACTAGCTGGAGGGCTTGCAATCTCGACGCCCCAGAACCCTGCCAACCGGCTGGAGTTCAACAGCTTCAACAAGAACGTGACGACGGGCGGCATCGGCCCTGCGATCCACTGCGACCCCATGACGTTCACCGCCCGCAACAACATCCTGAGCGAAAACGTCACCCCCTCCATGGGGGCGCAGTTTGGCGGCACCTGCCAGCACGCCTACTCGGTGGCGACGCCCGGCACGCTCCCGCCTGGGACGGGCAACGTGGCGTTGAACCCGATGTTCGTCAACACCACCACCGGCGATCTCCACCTGTCGGCGGCCAGCCCGGTGCGCGGCATGGCCGATCCGGCGAGCGCGTTGACCGGCCCGGCGGCCGTCGATATTGATGGGCAACCGCGCACCGCGCCGGCCGACATCGGCGCCGATGAGTACAACCCGTGACCGGCAAGCAACGCGCGCCAACCCAGGCCAGCGCAGGGAGCAGCTCATGAGTTCTCGCCGCACGCGCGTGGGTCGCCTGGCCGTGGCCGCGGCGGCGATGACCTGGGCGCTCGCCGGCGCCCAGACGGCGTCCGCCGAGATCCTCATCGTCGAGTCCTGGGTGGGGGGGCCCTCACCGCAGGAGCGCGAGTGGGCCTCCACGGTGCGCGCCAGCTTGACCTCGGTGGGAGGGTTCGTGGCGTCGCCGACCGCCATCGCCCAGGCGCTGGGGCCGCGCCGGCCGCTGCCGCCCCTGTCTGCCCCCAAGGACCCCGCGGATAGCAGCCTCCTGGCGCGGTTCTCCGCGGCGCGCGCCTCCTTCAACGATGGCATCGCGCAGTACCGCCGGGGGCGCTTCCAGGCCGGCGAGAAGCTGCTCGCGGCGCTGGTGACCGAGGCGCAGCTGAGCCCGCTCATCTTCGCGACGGAGGTGGGGCGCCCGGTGTACCGCCAGGCCATGCTGTATCTCGCGCTGTGCCGCAGCCGCCTGCGCTTGCCCCAGGCGGCGGCGCAGGTGGCCGAGGAGTTCGTCCGCACCTTCCCCAGCAAGAGCGAGGACGTGTTCACGGACTTCGGGCCGATCGCCGACCGGCTCTATCGCGCCGCGGAGGCCAAGCTCACCGCGATGGGCCGCGGCACGCTGCTCGTGGAGGTCAGCGAGCGCGACGCGGTGGTCAGCGTGAACGAGAGCCTCGGCGCGAACCGGGCCTTCGAGGGCAGCGTGCTGCCTGGCGTCTACCGCGTGCTGGTCAAGACCTCCGCCTCGGGCGCGCGCCGGTACGAAGTCCCGGTCCGGGCCAACGAGTCGGTCCGGCTCACCATCGACTGGCAGCTCGACCGCGCGCTCTTGCTGACGCAGGAGTCCGCGTCGCTGGTGTTCGACTCCGACCGAGATCGTGGCTCGGAGGGCTCCGTCGCCGTGTCCCTGGCACAGGCCATCAGCGCGGGGCCGCGCGTGGTGGTGCTGGGCTCGCGCATCTACAACGGCTACCGCGCCGTCTCCGCCAGCCTGTACGACGTCAAGAGCGGCCGGCACCTGGGCACCGCGCTCGCCGTGATGGACGGGCGCATGACGGACGCCAAGCTCCTGGCGATCAAGACCTACGTGGTCTCCGGCGGCGAGACCGTCAACGACCACCTCATCGCCTCGGCGCTGCCGCTCGACACGGTGGCCATGATCGAAGCAGAGACGCCGTTGACGGTAAAGGAGTCGCCCGCTCGCTGGCCAGCCTACGTGGCCGCGAGCGGCTCCGCGCTGGCCTTTGGCGCCGGGGTGGTGCTGCTCGAGCGCGACCGCCGGGGCTCCTGCGACGGGTCCGCGGGCGCCTCGTGTACTAGCGCTGGCTTCGCGCCCTACGCCTACGGCCTCTTTGGCGCGTCCGTGGGGCTGGCAGGCTTTGCGGTCTACTATTGGATGCGACCACGCCCTGGAGCGGCGCCAGCGAGGACCAGGGCCGCGCCTCAGAGCTTTGGCGCGGTCCCCACCGGCGGCGGCGCGACCGCGTGGCTTGGATGGAGCTTCTAGATCGCGATCTTCCGATGTGCCCCTTGCGCCCTGTCGACGCGGCCCTGCGCTATGCTGGCAGGCGGTGAGCCGGGTCCCAGCATCGCAGGTACGAGCCCATCTGGTGCATGCGCTCGAAGTGGACCTCGTGGGTCCTTACGCTGAGGCCGAGGAGCTAGACCGCGCGCCGTCTCGTTTCTACTTGACCGGGTTCCTGGTGCCCAAGGAGGGGCGAAGCGAGGAGCCGGTGCCGGAGCCCGAGGAGGACACGGACTCCGAGGACGCCGAGGGCGAAGGCGAGGAGGACGACGCGACCGCCGAGGACGTGCGGCCAGCGGGGCCGGGCTCGCGGCGCAAGACGGTGATGCCGGCGTCGCTGGGGCTCTCCGTGCTGCTGCCGCCCGCGGCGATGTGCGAGGGGCATGACCACGTCACGATCCTCCTGCGCTGCGCGGAGTACGTGCCGTTTCATCCAGAGGGCGCCAAGAAGACCACTCGGCCGAGCTGGCGGCGCCACGCGCGCGGTCCGTACGAGGTGAAGCTATCGCTGCGCGATGGGGAGCTGGTGCGCGCGCACACCATCCCGGAGCTGCCGGGGATCTCGGTGGAGACCTCGCTGGGGCTCTCTTCCACCCCGCGGCCGGGGACGCGAGCGCTCAGCGCGTTCGTGGTGAACCAGCGCGCGCAGGGCGATCGAGGCCGGCGCGACGCCACGTACCTGTTTCAGGTCTCGCTCGAGGTGCAGTACGCGGGGGGCTTCCAGGCGCGGCCGGCGCTGCGGCGCGGCCAGCACTTCGACGACAAGGTGTCCTCGCTGCAGTACCGCAAGATCTGCGAGTACGCGGTGGGGCACAACGTCTCGGTGGAGGCGGCCGCCGCGACGCCGGATGGCGCGGCGCCAACCAGCGTGTGCACCACGTGGATGCCGCGCACCGAGGTGAGGCGGGTGGTCACCAGCAACGAGCTGGATCCGGACGATCCCGCGCTGACCGTGGAGCGGCGGATCAAGGCGCTGGCCGAGCTGACCACGGCCCAGGCGGTGCGCGAGGCGCTGGGCGCGCTGCCCGAGGCGTACGGGCGCTGGATCGAGCGACAGCGCGCGCAGCCGGTCGAGGCCGCGGACCGCGACACGGTGCAGGAGCTGCTGGCGCGCGCGCAGACGGCGCGACAGCGCATCGCCGAGGGCATCGCGCTGCTGGAGCAGAGCGTGCAGGCGCGGCGCGCGTTCGCGCTGGCCAACGAGGCGATGGCGCGGCAAGCGCGGCAGCGGCTGGGCCTGGAAGAGCCCACCTGGCACCTGTTCCAGCTAGCGTTCGTGCTGCTGTGCCTGCCCTCGGTGGCCGACGGCGAGCACGAGCACCGCGCCACGGTGGAGCTCATCTTCTTCCCCACCGGCGGCGGCAAGACCGAGGCCTACCTGGGCGTGATCGCGTTCGCGCTGGTGCTGCGCCGGCTGCGCGGTCAGGGCCAGGCGCACGGCGGTCGCGGGGTGGCGGTGCTGCTGCGCTACACGCTGCGGCTCTTGACGCTGGATCAGCTCGGCCGCGCGGCCACGCTGATCTGCGCGCTGGAGCTGCTGCGCCGCGAGCTGCCCGAGGAGCTGGGCGGCGAGCGCTTCTCGGTGGGGCTGTGGGTAGGGCGCAGCGCCACCAGCAACACCATGGCGGAGGTCAAGGCCGACCTGGGCGAGTTCCGCAAGGGCACCGGCGCGTCGCCGTGCCCGCTGGCCAACTGTCCGTGGTGCGGCGAGCCGCTCGGACGCTCCAGCCTGACCCTGGATGATCAGAAGAAGCCCAGGGCGGTGATCGTCGGCTGCCAGAGCGATGCCTGCAAGTTCTGCCCGGCCAACCACCACGATGGGCTGCCGGTGGTGTTCGTCGACGAGCAGGTCTACCGCGAGCTGCCGGCGTTCCTGGTGGGCACGGTGGACAAGTTCGCGATGCTGCCGTGGCGCGCCGAGGCCGGGATGCTGTTTGGCAAGGTCGCCGCCAGCAAGGCCCGCGAGATGATCGCGCACGGTGAGGCGCTGCCGCGCGGCGCGGTGCGCTGCCCCAGGGCCTGCTGCCGCCCGAGCTCATCGTGCAGGACGAGCTCCACCTCATCTCCGGCCCGCTGGGCACGCTGGTGGGGCTGTACGAGACCGCGATCGAAGAGCTGTGTACGCACCACGCGACGGGCAAGGCCGTCCGGCCCAAGATCCTCGCCTCCACCGCCACGGTGCGCCGCGCCGTCGAGCAGGTGCGCAACCTGATGGGCCGGCGCCGAGGTCCACGCCTTCCCGCCGCAGGGCCCCGACCCCGGCGAGACCTTCTTTGCCCGCGTCGATCATCAGAGTGACGGCCGCCTGTACCTGGGCATCGCCGCGCCAGGGCGCGCGTTTCGCGCCACGCTGGCCCGCGTGTACCAGACCGCGCTGGCCGCGGCGCAGAAGCACTTCGATCCGCGCGGTGATGGCGATCAGGGCGCGGACGCATACCTGACGCTGGTGGGGTACTTCAACGCGCTGCGCGAGCTGGGCGCGATGCGCCGCGTGGTGGAGGACGAGGTGCCGCAGCGCACGGCGAGCATCGACCGGCGCGGCCCCATCGGACAGCGTGAGCACCCGTTCCTGGCGCGGCGGCGCGTGGAGCACATCGTGGAGCTGACCAGCCGCGAGTCCACGGCCAAGATCAAGGAGGCCAAGGACCGACTGGACAAGCCCTTCATCGACGACAAGCAGCGGGTGGACGTGGTGCTGGCCTCCAACATGATCTCGGTGGGTGTGGACATCAACCGGCTGGGCCTGATGGTGGTGGCCGGACAGCCCACCACCTCCTCCGAGTACATCCAGGCCACGCAGCCAGGTGGGCAGGCAGCCGGATCGGCCCGGGCTGGTCATCACCTGCTACAACCCCAGGCGGGTGCGCGACCGCTCGTTCTACGAGCGCTTCTGCGCCTATCACGAGAGCTTCTACGGCTGGGTGGAGGCGACCAGCGTGACCCCGTTCTCCGAGCCAGCCCTGGACCGCGCGCTCGCCGCGGTGCTGATCGCGATGATCCGCCATGGCCACCCGGAGCTGATGCCGGCGGCCGGCGCGATGAAGGTGCCAAAGCACCCGGCGTTGACGGCGCGGGCCATCGCCGTGCTGCGCGAGCGCGCCGAGCGGCAGAACGGCGATGCCATGGACGCGGCGAGCGTGGTGGCGGCGCGCGCGCAGGACCTGGTGGATGCCTGGAACAGCGCGGTGGAGGACGCGGCCCGCAACAACCTCGCCGCGCGGCTACTCGCGCTACGACGCGGACAAGAAGGGGCTGCAGCGGCCCATGCTGTTGCCGCCGCTGGAGCAGGCGATGTCGGAGGCCGAGAAGAAGTTCGCCGCGCCCACCTCGATGCGCGACACCGAGCCCTCCGTTCACCTGTGGCTGCGCATGGGCCTGGGGAGCAAGCAGGTATGAGCGGCAAGCGGCGACGCTGGAGCAAGGCCGGGCAGGAGCCGCCCGCCGGGGAGGTGCGGCGCAGCCAGCTCATCACCACGTACGGCGCCGGCGCGATGATCGATCTGGTGCACCGCTCCGCGCTGGTGGGCGGACTGGACTACTGGAACTACCCCGCCGCGCGCACGCAGATCCACGAGCCGCGCCTGGCCGCCCGGCTGGTGGCGCAGCTGCGCAAGCAGGGCGTGAACCTCAACCCGCAAGCCACGCTGTTCGCGCCGCCGGACTGCGACGACGACGATCCGAGCCCGCGCGCCGGCCTGCAGGTGCTGGAGTTCCCGCGCTGGATGGTGTGCCAGGGCTGCAGCGCGATGGTGCAGGCGTCCTCGGCGCTGACCTTGAAGGACGGCCGGTACCAGCACGCGTGCGCCTCCGGAAAGCAGTCCCTGCTAGTCCCGGTGCGCTTCGTGGTGGTGTGCCCCAGCGGCCACCTCGACGAGTTCCCCTGGGTGGACTTCGTCCACTTCGGGCGCGAGGGAGACTGCCGGAGCCACGCGCTGACCTTGCGCGAGGACGCCGGCGCCGAGCTGTTCGACGTGCGCGTCAGCTGTCAGGCCTGCAGCGCCAGCAAGTCCATGGCCGAGGCGCAGCGGCTGGACACCTGGCTTCGGTGCAAGGGCACGCGACCGTGGCTGGGCCGCGCCGCAGAGGTCGCCGAGGTCTGCACCGCCGAGCCGCGCATGAAGGTGCGGACCTCCAGCAGCACGTACTTCTCCCAGGTGCAGAGCGCGCTGTCCATCCCCAACACCGCGGCGCGGCTGGAGCGCGCGGTACGCAAGCACCTGCCGAGCCTGGCCGAGGCCACTGCAGACTCGCTAGCGATGACCTTGAAATTCAACCCGCCGGCGCGCGCGGACCTCGGCGGGTTCCGGATCGATCAGGTGTGGACCACGCTGGAGGCGGTGCGCCGCAACGAGACGCCGCCGCCGCCACCTCTGCGACCGGCGGAGTACGAGTACGTCCAGGGCGTGCCGTTCGAGAAGCCAGGCGACGCCCCGGATGAAGAAGAAGAGGCCGCGCACTTCTTCGCGCGGCGCCTGCACCCCAGAGCGCCCCTGCCCGCCGGCATCGAGCGGGTGGTGCTGGTCCGCAAGCTGCGCGAGGTCCGCGCCCAGATCGGCTTCACCCGGCTGGCGCCCGCGGAGGCCAACCTCGACGGCGACATCATGGCCGGCAAGGTCAAGACCGCCATGCTCGGCCACCTGACGGACTGGCTGCCCGCCATCGAGGAGCACGGCGAGGGCCTGTGGATCCAGCTCGACACGCAAGCGCTCGACGCCTGGGAGCAGCGCGCCGAGGTGCAGGCGCGCGCGCAGGTGCTGCGCGCGGGCTGGAACCGCGAGCTGGGCGACCTCCCGGACCAGCCGTTCTTTGGCCCGCGGTACTACTTCCTGCACGCGCTGTCTCACCTGCTGATCCAGGCCATCTCGCTGGAGTGCGGGTATGGCGCCAGCGCGCTGCGCGAGCGCATCTATTGCTCGGCGCCCGGCGCCACGACCTCGATGGCGGCGATCTTGCTGTCCACCACCACGCCGGGTAGCGAGGGCACGCTGGGCGGGCTGGTGGCGCAGGGGCGCAACATCGGCGAGCACCTGGCGCGCGCGCTGGAGCTGGGCCGGCTGTGCTCCAACGATCCGGTGTGCGCTCGGCACACGCCGGCGCAGGATCCGGCGGAGCAGCACCTGGAGGGCGCGGCCTGCCACGGGTGTCTGTACCTCGCCGAGGTCAGCTGCGAGCGCATGAACCGCATGCTGGACCGAGCGCTGGTGGTGCCGGTGATCGATCAGCCATCCGCGCTGGCGTTCTTCGCGGACCAGGGATAGCGGCATGGCGCGTGGGGTGTGGGAGCTGAGCACGCTGCGGCTGGAAGATCTGCGCGCCGCGCTGCTGCGGCTGGGCGCGGCGCCCTGTACCGAGACCGCGCTGCAGGCGGCTGGCTTCGAGAGCGCCCAGGTGACGATGCTATGCGGCGTGCCGGCGACACACGCGCTCGTGGTGGTGGACGCGGTGTTGGCGGATCGCCGCGCGCACCCGCCGCCGGGGCTGGACCTGGTGTGGTCCGGGCCGGAGGCCGCGCGGTCGCTTTCGCGCGACACCGCGCAGGTGCTGCGCGAGCTGTTCGCGCGAGCCGAGCGACACGTGATCGTCGCCGGCTTCGCGTTCTGGGATGCGCAAGCGATCTTCGAACCGCTGGTGCAGCGAGCGCGCGCGGTGGCGGAACAATCCCCCGAGCGCGGCCTGGAGATCGAGTTCTACATCCACCTCGACGCCACCGGCCGCGACCGCAGCATGACCCCCGCGGCCTTCTTCCGCCATAGCTGGCCGTGGGTGGACGTGATGCCGGCTGTCTACTACGACGCGCGGACCGACGACGACCGAGCCGACCGAGCCGATGACGCCGCGCCGCCGACCTCCTCGATGCACGCCAAGTGCGTGATCCTCGACGAGGCGGCGACGCTCATCACCTCCGCCAACTTCACCTCCGCCGCGCACACCCGCAACATCGAGCTGGGCGTCCTGGTCCGCGACGAGACCTTCGCGGCACGGGCCGGCGCGCAGTGGCGGAGCCTGGTGGCGCGCGGGCTGTTCCGCCGGCTCGAGCGCGGGTGAGCTACCGCAAGGCCGTCACGGGAGCTGGCACGCCGCTCTGGGATAGCCGTAGCCCGCGACGTAGCCGTAGCCCTCGAAGTTCCGCTCGCCCCACACGATGGGGATGAAGGGCTTGCTGGCGGTGAGCTTGTGGATGCCAGCGGTGACGGGGATGCGGGTGTGCGAGTACCCGCCGCTGGCGTACGCGGTCCAGGTGGGCGCGGGGGTGACGGCCGCCCCGTCGAGGCGCAGCGTGGCGAGCTCCGCGGTGGGCATCGACACGACCAGCGTGTTCTCGTTGTTCGCGGCGAGCGCGCTGAAGGTCGCCTCGGCCACCGCGTTCTGCACGCCGGGGATCAAGATGAACGCGGGATCACCGTTGCCGGTCACCTCGCCCATGCCGATGATGTACACCTCCACCGGCATCGAGGCCTGGACGCGCTTGCCGCCGCCGCTGCCCTCGTAGAACTGGCCGGCGTTGAGGCCCACCCCCGCGCCGTCCACCGAGACCACGGTGCCGTCGCTGGCGGCGACGACCCGGAACGTCTGCGACTGCGGGATGACCGGCACGAAGAAGTCGCTGGCCCAGGAGCTCACCGGGAACAGCATCTCCTCCACGTGATCGCAGGCGCCCGCGCCCGTGCTGATGCAGGCATCGCCCGTGTTGACGCCCACTGGCTTGTCCGAGACGACGCGGACCCCGGTGACGTCCACCGCGGCCGTGCGCAGGTACGACTGGCCCCGGTTGAGCTTGATCGCCGCGCCGGTGCCGATGGTCACCGTGGTGTTGTCCTCGGTGGCGACCACGCTGATCTGTGACTGCCGCGAGGTGGAGAACCCCAGCGCGCGATAGTCCGTGCCCAGGAGCTGCTGCGGCACCGCGGTGAACGCATCCACCGAGGACGTGACGTAGTTGTTGGCGAACACATGCACCGGCGCGCTGGCCGTGACCTGGAACGCCTTGCCGCTCTCCACCACGTTGGGGGCGGGGATGCGCGTGAGGCCGGTATCGACCGTGAGGATCCCCGCGGCGGGGATCGGCGCGGCGGGCGCACCCGCGATGGTCACCATGGTCCCGGCCGCGCCGGCGACGTGGACGTCACGCCGCCCACTGGTTTCGTTGTTGGGGTTGAACATCAACCAGAAGTCCTGCGCGGCCAGGGTCGGGCACTCGATCACGGACACCTTCAAGGTGGCCGGCTCGAGCGCCTCCGCCGCAACCGTGATGGTCGCGGTCTCGTTGTTGAAGTCTCGATCCACGAGCCCGGCGAGGGTCACGGTCTGCGGGACGTCAAACGTGTCGGGGGAGAACTCGAGCTCCACCGGAGCGCCGGCCACCTTGGCCTCGTCGCTCGAGCGCACGGCGACCAGCACCGGCGCGGTGGGCTGCGCGCTCAGCGCCACGGTGAAGGTGACCTGCTCGCCCTCGAGCACGGCGAGCTCGGTGCCAGAGAGCACCAGCTCCACCTGCGGAGCGATGAACTTGGCCTTGTCCACGCCGCAGCCGAAAAGCGCGAGGGCGAGCCCCGCGGCGACGACGCGCATCCGGCGCGCCTGGATGCGCCCCCACTTGGCCTCCGGTTCGTGACGACGAATTCTTGGCATCCCATTCCCCACGCAGTTGAGAGGGCACGTGCCGCACACGTGCGATGACTCTCCACGAATACCATGGAAGCGAGACCAGGCCGCGAGATCTTCTTACGTCATGGCATGTAATGCGTCTGACGTTCACGCCTCGTACAGCACATCCAGATACGCGCGCATCAGGTCGCCCACCGCGCTGCGCACGGGCAGCGTGCCGGCCATGCCGTAGATCGGGGCGAGCTTGCCTTTGTCGCTGGGGTGAGCGCGCACGTGCTCGACGCAGGCGCGCAGGTCCTCGAGGAAGTGCTCTGCCACGCCGGGCTGGGTGTGACGCAAGGTGACGCACAGGTGGACCGCGGGCGGCAGGTGCAGGCCGTTCAGGTTCCAGTGGCGCGCGGCGAGCTCCTCGAGGACGCGATAGATGTCCACCTCGTCCGAGGCAAACGAGATCACCCACAGCGGATCGCCAAGCACGCGCAGGCCGCCGATGGCGGCGATGCCCTCGCGGATCGTGCGGGCGGTGGCGAGGATCTTGGAGGTGGCGTCGAGATAGCCCTCCTGCCCCATGGACACCATCGCGGCCCAGCACGCGGCAGACAGCGCGCCTGGGCGGCTGCCGGCGAACGTGGGCGAGAGGTACATGCCGCCGGGCCAGTCCGTGGCGGTGAAGTATTGATAACGACGCAGCTCAGCGGAGCGATACAGGACGACGCTCGTCCCCTTGGCCGCGTACCCGTACTTGTGCGTATCCGCGGAGATCGAGGTCACGCCAGGCAGGGCAAAGTCAAACGCGGGCACGGCGGCGCCGAGCTGGCGCGCGAACGGCAAGACAAAGCCGCCCAGGCAGGCATCGGTGTGAAAGCCGAGCTTACGCGCGCGGGCCAGCTCGGAGAGCTCGGCGATGGGATCGATGCCGCCGTGCGGGAACGCGGGCGCGGAGCCGACCAGGCAGATGGTGTTGCGACCGATCGCGCGGCGGGTCTCCTCGACATCGGCGCAGGTGTCCTGGCGCACCGGGACGCGCACCAGCGTGATGCCAAAGCAGTGGGCAGCCTTGTCGAAGGCGACGTGCGCGGTGGACGGCGCGATGACCTCCGGACGGGTGATGCCGCGCTCGGCGCGGGCCCAGTCGCGATAGGTCTTCATGGCCAGCATGATGCTCTCGGTGCCGCCGGACGAGACCACGCCCGCGACCGGGCCGTCCCACAGGCCGCTGCCGCCCGCGCCAAGGACCTTGGCGGCGCCGAGCAGCTCCGCGGTCATGGCGATGATCTCGGCCTCGTACTTGACCACGGACGGCCACAGGTCGGCGTGCAGCGGGTTGGTCTGCGAGTACGCGGCGTAGATCTGCGACAGGAACGCGGTGTGCTCGTCATCGCCGTGATAGACGGCGCCAGAGACAAAGCCGTCGTGCCAGCGGTCGCGCTCACGCTCGGCCAGCTCGCGCATCTGGGCGAGCAAGGCTTCGCGGGGGCGCCCCTGGGTAGGCAGCGCCACCGTGCGCGAGGTCGAGTCCGCGTACGGCTTGGCGCCTCGGCGGATCTCGGCGAGCATCTTCTCGTACTCGGCGGCGATGCGCTCGCCGACGAACGGCAGGCGCTTGGCGCGCTGGAACGCGCGGTCGAGGGTGGAGGACACGGTGCGCTGCAACGAGCGGCGGCCGAGCCGTTGCAAGCGCCGCAGAGAGTCAAGCGACGCGAGGCTACCGCGGCGAGGAGAAGGAGCCATGCCGCTTGGTAGCACGCTGGCGACCGCTGATGAACCGGATCACGAGCGCCGTGACAACCTGGGGTGCAGCCGCGCGGACAGCTTCCAGAGCGCGCGGTGCGCGGCGAACGCCTCGTCATACCGGGCGGCGTGCTCGGGCCGCGGCGTGAACCGCGCGACCACCGGCACCAGCTGCGGGATGTCCGCTAGCGAGACGCGGCCAAGGCCCAGGAGCGCCAAAAACGCCGCGCCGCGCGCGTTGCACAGCACGGGCTCTGCCACCTGGGCCATGGGCCGGCCGAGCACGTCTGCGTGGATCTGGCACCACAGCGCGGAGGCGGCGCCGCCGCCGATCATGCGCACCTCCTCGAACGGGCGCCGCACGAAGTGCTCCACCGCGCCCAGGAGCCAGCGAGAGTTGAGCGCCACGCCCTCAAGCACGGCGCGGCACAGGTGGGCGCGCGTGGTCTGCGCCGAAAGGTTGACGAAGCTCGCGCGCACGTGCGGATTGGCCACCGGGCAGCGCTCGCCAAAGAGCCAGGGCGTGAACACGACGCCGTCGGCGCCGGGCGACACGGACAAGGCGAGCTGATCGATGCGCGCGAAGGCATCGGCTGGCGCGGGTGGAGCGTCCGCGAGATCGCGCGGCCACAGCACGTGATCGCGCAGCCAGGTCAGGCAGGCGCCAGCGGTCTCCTGCGCGTTGGCGGCGAAGTAGCGCCCGGGCAACGCCGAGGGCAGCGAGGCCACGTTGCGCACCATGTCGGTGCGCTTCCATGGCACGTGACACGACAGCCACGACGAGGTGCCCAGGTACAGGTGCGGCGCGAAGTCGGCGACCGCGCCGGAGCCCACCGCGGCCGATTGCACATCGGGGGTCCCGCCGAACACCTTCACCGAAGCGCCCAGCCCCAGTTCGGCAGCAGCGGCGGGGGTGACCACGCCGATCTCGTCGGTGGCGCGCACAAGCTCTGGCAACCGCGCGCGCTCGAGCTGGGCCATGGCCAGGAGCTTGTCGTCGTAGCCGATGCGATCGATCTGGCGGTTGTCGGTGACCCAGTGCAAGGCGATGGAGTCCACGGTGGCGCACATGCGGCCGCACAGCTTGTGATTGAGCCAGTCCTTGGGCTCGAGGAACATGTGCGCCTCTTGCCAGAGCTGCGGGCGCTCGTGACGGAGGAACTGCAGGTGCGCCACCGGCTCCTTGCCGCCGAGCGAAGGGATGCCGCCGGTGCGGCCGATCCAGGTCGCGAGCTTGCCCACCGAGTATCCTTGCAGCCGCACCGGGCCGCCGACCAGCGCGGGCACGTAGCGCGCGCCGCGGGTGTCGAGCCACGAGATGGCGCGGTGCAGCGGCGTCCCGGCGCGATCCACCGCGACGGTGCCAGCCCACTGCGCGGTGACGCACACGGCCAGCACCTGTTCACCATCGAACCCTTGCGCCCACAGCCGGCGCGTGGCGGCCACGATCGCGCGCCACCAGTCCTTGGGGTCCTGCTCCGCCCCGCCATCAGCCAGGAGGTGTAGCTCGGTCGGCTCGGAGGCGTGCGCCAGCACCTGGCCCGTCGTCGACACCAGCGCCACCTTGGGCCCGGAGGTGCCCAGATCGATGGCGAGCACAGCGCCCTGCGGAGACGACATGCGCCGCATTGTACGTCGGATGGGCGAGGGCCGAGGCGCAACGGCTCAGCGATCGCGCAGCCGCCACAGGCCGCCGCCCCACAGCGCCGCGAACACCTCGTGCTCGTCGCGGCCTGGGTGGAGCTGCCACACGGTGCGGCTCGGGGTCATCGCGGCGTGCGCGGCGATCCACGTCGCGCCCCGGTCCTCGGTGTAGTAGAGACCGCTGGTGGCGCCGGCGCGGGCGCCCACGTCGACAAAGCCACCGCCGAGCCACCAGCGCGCGCCGTGCGGCAGCACCGAGACCAGCTCGGCGCCGTCGAGCGGCGTGACCACGCGGCTCCAGCCGGCGGCGGTGCGCGCCGCCGCCAGCGACGGGGCCATCCACAGCTCGCCGCCGCCGGTGGCGAGCAAGCGCCCGGCGGCGTCGAAGCGGCAGGTCAGCCAGGGCCGCGGCGGCGCCGGCAGCGCGGTGGCATCGGCGAACGAGCCGCTGGCCGACGCAACCATGCCAAGCCCGCAGGCCACGATGGTCGCGCCGCCGGGGCTTGGCAGCTCGGTGGCGTCGGACATCGGCGCGGCCAGGGCCACCGCGAAGTTGCTGCCGACGAGCCGCTCAAGGACCGCGCCGACGGCGTACAGGCCGCGGCTGGTGGAGACCCAGCGCAACGCGCGCCCCGCGCGCGACGGGACGTCGACCCAGGGGCCGGCGGCGGAGGTCGCCACGCGCACCGGCGCGCCCGGCTCCATCGGCGCCGCGAGCATCAACCCGCCGGCGAAGGTGAGCGCGATGCTGTCGGCCAAGAGCGACCCCTGCCGCGTCCACCCGGTGGCCCGACGCTCGAACAGCGACGGGGTCCCGGGCAGCCCCTCGGAGGAGACCATGAGCCAGTGCTCGGGGTCCGCCGGATCTTGCGCGAAGCCCAGCGCCGAGGTCGCGCGCAGATCGCCGCGGGTCGCCGTCCAGCTCACCCCGCCGTTGCGCGTCCAGTACATGCCATCGCCGACGGTGCCGACCACCGCGTGGTTGACATCGAAGGGGTCGATGGCGATGGAGAAGATGGACGCGCCGCCAAGGCCCGCGCCGCGCGCGACGAAGGTCGCGCCGCCGTCGTCGCTGACCAGCAGCTTGGCGGCGGCGCGGTTAGTGGCAAAGCCGACGGTGCCCAGGTAGATGCGGTCGACCGCGCCGCGCGGCGCCACCGAGATCTTGGTCCAGAGCGACGTCGCGAACCGCGCGTCGGTCAACGGGTTGGCGATCACCTGAGGCGCGCCGGCAGTGGGCAAGCGCACCACCAGCCCCGAGTACGACGCGACGTAGATGCCCTGCGCTCCGACGGCGAGGTCGCAGATGGGCGAGCCATCCGCGGTGGACAGCTCGATCCACGTCGCGCCGTCGGCGGAGGAGTACAGCCGCCCGTTGGCCGAGCCCGCGAGATAGCCGGTGGCGATGGGCAAGAGCCTGGTGACCGCCGTCGCGGTGCTCAAGCCCGCGGTGACGCGCGAGAACGACTGTCCGGTGGTGCTGCGATAGAGCCCGCTGCCGGTGGCGACCAGGATGTGGCCTGCGCCTGTGATCGTCGCGTCGTAGATCTTGCGCGCCTCGCCCGCGCCCTGCGGCAGCCCCGCGGTGACCACGCGCCAGGTGCGCCCGAGATCATCGGAGATCGCCACGCCGCGGCCGAAGTAGTTCGGCGCCACCAGCCGCGCGCCGCGCGTCGCGATGGCGTACGCCGACCAGTCGAGCGGCGCCTTCGGCAGCGCGATGATCGTCTGCCCGCCATCGACCGACTGGTACAGGCCGCTGGCGTCGTCGCCAGAGATCCACAGCTGGCTGCCCGACCCGGGCGCAAAGCGCACGCTGGCGACAAAGCCGCTGGCCGGACCGACGTGCTCGGCGGTCCAGGTGGTGGCCAGCGCGTCGAGATGCTCGGCGAGCTGTGGGGTGTCTTGCCCCGCGGCCTCGGGCTCAGCGGGCCAGGTGTCGGAACACGCGACAGCGGCGAGGGTACATGCGATGGAAAAGACGACAGTGCAGCGCATGCTGCCCTGGATGTGCAAGCGGAGTGCCCTCGGCCAGCGTGGAGCGATGTCCCGGTCCCCCAGGAGCGACTGGCCCAGCGGAGGCAGAGAGCCGCTCACTGCTAGCGCGTAGCGGCGCTGCCTGGGCACCTGGCCGGAGCGCGGGATCGGGTGCGCATCGTCCTCGCGCTTCTACGGATGCTGGCTCGCTGGTACCGCTGACAGGGGATTCAAGCGTCTTTCGAGGTCGGACATCGATCAGAGGGCTATAGTCGCGCGGTGCAACCGATCGCATGGATCCTGGCGGTGCTCGCCGTCGCGGCGTGCGGGCAGCGCGCTGACAAGCCCACCCCGGGATCGGCGACGAGCAGCGGCTCGTCGGGTGGTAGCGGGGGCGCGGCGGCCGGCGGGTCGGCAGCGGCTGGCGCGCGTGACGGCGCGGTCGCGGACGGAGGCAGCGGCGGCGGCGCGCCGGTGAACGCCAGCCCCGAGCCGACGCCGGCCCCCGAGGACCTGACACTGGGCGCCAACATCGCGCTGGCGGCGCTCGGCGGCCACGTGGTGAGCCCGGCCGAGGCCGCCGATCCGCAGTGGCGGCTCAGCAACCTGCTCGACGGGTTCCCGGTGATCCGCGGGGTCGGACCGATCGCGAGCTCGCTGGGCTGGGCCGCGGAGCACGAGGCGCTCGCCCCGGTCGCGATCGTGATCGGGTTCCGGGAAGATCGCGAGGCGACGATCGCCGCGGCGGTCATCGATAGCGCGTCGAGCGGGAACCTGTCCGGCCCGGGCGCCATCCCCAAGGAGGTGGAGCTGCTGGTGTCGACCACCAGCGCGACCGACGGGTTCACCCGGGTCGCGACGGCGACCCTGCCGGCGGCCGCCGGCGAGACCATGCTGAGGTTCCCGCCGACCAAGGCCCGGTGGGTCAAGCTGGCGATCGCCTCGACCCACGGCGCCGCGCCGCCGCAGCTCGGCGAGCTGCAGATCTATGAAGCGGCGGAGGCTGCCTCGATCGTCGCGGACGTGGAGAAGAACCTGCTGCTGCCGGCGCTCGGCGGGAGCCTGGTCCGGTTCACCTCGCAGGAGCGCGATCATCTGGCGGTGGAGCTGATCGACGGCGTGGTCAGCGACTCGGTGGGGTGGCAGTCCAGCGCCGGGCCGATCGGCTCGGCGGCGCACCTGCCGCAAGAGTTCACCTTCGCGTTCCGCGACCACCGCGCCGCCCACCTCGACCGCCTGGTGATCGATCCGACCAGCGGGAGCCGGTGGTACGTGGGGCCCAAGCCGAACGTCTCGACCTGGGCCAAGTTCATCGAGATCCTCTCCTCGGACGACAGCCCGTGGGACGGGTTCGAGACCGTCAAGCTCATCGAGGTGCCACGCGAGGCCGGGCCGATCACCGTCCCGCTGGGCCGGGCCGTTCGGTACCTCAAGCTGCGGATCCTCGAGAACAACGGCGAGGGCAACACCACGCTGGGCGAGGTCTCGGCGTTCGAGCGCGCTGCGCCCGGCGAGCGCTCGCTGGTCGCCGGCCGCGCGCGGCCCATCGACCGGCTCCAGGCCGCGGCGACGATGGGCAAGGAGACCTGGGCCCGGCGCGAGCGCGAGCCCAACGACTCACAGAAGGAGGCGGACCGCGTAGAGGCGCCGACCCCCATCGGCGGTGAGCTGAGCGCGGCGACGGATCGCGACGTGTTCGTGGTCCCCGGCGCCGCGACCGGCGGCCAGGCCCTCACGGTCTCGCTCGAGGGCCGCCCGTCGATCCGGACGCGGGTCACGGTGATGGACTCGAAGTTCGCGACGAAGTACGTGCTCGATCCGTCGCGCACCCGCGGGACCCGCGCGCGGTTCTCGGTGGTACACGGCGGCGGCGACCTCTACCTCCAGGTGCTGCAGCCGCCGAGCGCGCAGGTGGTGATCTGGGACACCAGCGGCAGCATGGTGCACCGGGTCGCCGATCTCGACCTCGCGCTGCGCGACTACCTCGGCAAGATCCAGCCGACCGATCGGGTCCAGCTGATCCGGTTCGATGACGGGACCGAGGTGCTGCTCAAGGACTTCACCGGCCAGCGCGCGCAGCTGCTCGGCGCGCTCGAGGGCAAGGTCTACGCCGACAGCGGCACCTCGATCTTCGACGCGATCAAGGCGGGTGTCACGCTGCTCGACAAGGTGGAGGGAAGCCGCGCGATCGTGATGATGACCGACGGCGAGGACACCACGAGCAAGGCCGAGCCGACCGAGCTGTGGGCCGCGCTGGACCACGGGCGAGCGCGGCTCTACACCATCGGCCTGGGCGACGGCCTGCGCAACTTCGTCGCGCGCGCCGGCTCCACCGCCGAGCGCTTGCTCGCGGACGCCGCGCTGTCCACCGGCGGGCGCTACGCATACATCGCGAAGTCCTCCGAGCTCGCCCGCCTGTACGCCGAGATCGGCGCGGAGCTGCACGCGCCGGCGACCTACGCCATCGCCGCCACCACCTCGACCGCCACCGGCCGGCTGGTGGTCAAGGCGGTGGGCGACCGGCTCGCGGTGCCGCCGCGAGTCGAGCTGGTGCTCGATGCGTCGGGCTCGATGAAGCGCAAGCTGGGCGGCCAGACGATGATGGAGGCGGCCCGGCGCGTGCTCACCGACGTCATCGCCCGCCTGCCGGCGCAGGCGCAGGTGGCGCTGCGGGTCTATGGCCACCGCAAGCCCGACAAGGCGGCCGGCGCGTGCGAGGACACCGAGCTGCTGGTGCCGTTTGGTGCGCTCGACCGCAAGCGGCTGACTGCCCGGATCAAGGCGATCAAGCCGCGCGGGACCACGCCGATCGCGTTCTCGATCGCCGCGGCGGGGGCGGACCTGCGAGACGCCAAGGGGCCCGCGGTCCTGCTGCTGGTCACCGACGGCAAGGAGGAGTGCGGTGGCGATCCGGCCGCGGCCGTGGCCGCGCTGCGCGCCGCCGGGCTCGACGTCACGCTGAGCATCGTCGGCTTCGGCCTCACCGATGCCGCGGAGCGCGACGCGATGGCCAAGGTCGCCACGCTCGGCGGTGGCTCATTCCACGACGCCCAGGACGAGGCCTCGCTCGGCGCCGCGATCGATCGCGCGATGGCGGTGCCGTTCGAGGCGCTCGACGCGACCGGCGCGGTGGTCGGGCGCGGCGCGATCGGCGGCGAGCCCATCCTGGTGCCGCAGGGCGCGCTGACGATCCGGATCGCGTCGTCCGGCGCCCCGGTGGTGATCGACCAGGTCGAGATAGCCGCCGACAAGCTGACCCAGGTCGAGCTCAAGAAGTCCGGCGATGAGATCGACGTGAACATCCTCGCGCCAGGGAGTGCTCCATGAACAAGGTCTTCGCGATCGTCGTGCTCGCCGCGCTCGCCGCCGCGAGCTGTGGCAAGAAGAAGGCGGCGCCCAAGCCGGGGCCAGGGTCAGGCGCGGCGGCCGCAGCGGCCGCGGCGACAGACCAGCCGGTGCGGGCGGCGCCTCCGGATCCTGCACACGAGCTGGCGATCACCACCAGCGCGGCGGTCGTCGCGCTGTTTGGGCCCAGCGGCCCCGCGACCGCGGCGGTCCGTGCTGACCGCGCGGGCAAGGTGGTCGACCGCTTGGCCGAGTCGATGCGGTCCGCCTCTCGCGAGGCCTGGGATCCATCGACGGTGATCGCCATCGCTGGAGCGGAGCGCGGAGGTCTATTCAAGTGGGTGCGCGATCAGACCGCGCTCGTCCCCTATCATGGCGCGTTACGCGGCGCGGTTGGTGTGATGATGGATCGGCTCGGCAACAGCCTCGATCGCGCGTTGTTGCTCGCCGAGCTGCTGAAGCAGACCGGACTCGGGGTCCGGCTTGCGCACGCGACGCTACCAGCCGATGTCGTCCAGAAGCTGGCGACGAGTTGGTCCGCACGGCCGCGACCGGCGCTGCCCGCCATCAACTCCAGTAGCGCGCCGGTGATCGAGCAGCTAGTGCAGGACTTCGGCGTCGACTCCGCAGCGTTCAAAGCGCGCTACGACAAGGCGGAGGCCGCGACCGCAGCACTGACCGCCAGTGTCCGGGCGCGGATCGCGGAGCAGGCGAAGGCGCTGGGCAAGATGGTGCCCGCAGCCGACGTCGCAGCCAGTCCGGATCCGGCCGCGTTCGCCGACCACTGGTGGGTCCAGCTCGAGGACGGCGGCGTGTGGATGGACCTCGATCCGTCGCTTGCCGACGCGGAGCCCGGGCAAGCTCTCGCCCAGGCCGAAGAGACCGTGGCGCCCGACGAGCTCGCCGATGACCGGTGGCACACCCTGACCATCCGCGTCGTCGCCGAGATCTGGGAGGACCAGAACCGACGGGAGGCAACGCTGCTCGAACACACGTTCGTACCCGCGAAGTTCTATGGCCAGCGGATCTCCTTGACCAACATCCCGATCGATGTTCCGGAACAGGACGTCCTGCTCGGTAGCAAGGACCCCGCCGTCGAGGCACGGGCGGCCTTGCTTACCCAGACCGAGTGGATCCCTGTGCTGCGGATAGGCAAGGGCATCGTCGCCAGGATGTCGGTCACCGACGGGGGCGAGCTCTACGATGTCAGCGCCCCGGACGCCAACACGACCCGGCTCGCGCGCGCGGTTCAGCGCGCGACCAAGAAGTCAGTGGACGTGGCGACCGGGCTGCTCGATACGCTGCCGGGCGACCCTCAAGCTGCCCCTGCCGCACCGCCGCCTGTGGTCGAATCCAGCGGGTTCACCGCGGAGTGGATGGAGTTCGAGCTGCGAGCGCCAGGCGCACCTCCAACGGTCGCACGTCGTCTGGTCTTCGACGCGCTTGGCGCGGGCGCCGAGCGCGCCGCGGTCCGGCCGCGAAGACTGGCCGCGGCAGCGCGAGTTGATCGCGGGCTCGCGCTCAGCGGCGAGACCGAGATCTTGCCCATGTTCGCCCGGATCCCCTCCTCGTTCGTCGATGATCGAACGATCAAGGCGCTGATCGAAGCGCGCCCGGTCCTCAGCGAACTCGTGAGCCTCGGAGCTGCGGCGCCTGAGCGCGGGCTTCGAGATCGGGTCAACCAGCTCCCGACGCTGCCGGGCCCGCTCTATCAGCTAGCGCTGGCGCGCTTCGAGCTGAGCGGAGTTGGTGATCAAGTGTATCTGGATCGCATCGACCTCATGACCCGGCGTCAGCGGATCGTGGAGGCCGCGGCTGGTTACGTGTCCCGTGACGGGTTCGACATCGTCGCCAACAGAGTGACCGTGTGGCCGAGCCAGGGTTCGGACACGCGCGCGGTGAAGCTTGCCCAGGGCGTCGCCGATACGGCCATCGAAGCCGCCGTCCTCGCATGCACTACGAGCTCGCGGTGTGCTCGTAGCGCGAACACCAGCGAGGACTTCACCGCGTCTGGTGGCAAGGGCTGGACCACCGTTGGCGCCATGGCCGCCCTACCAGGGTCGCTGGTGGCCGCGCCGGAGGCTCACCGGCTCGCAGCGGCCGATCTTGCGGCCGGCTACCTGACAGTGGTCGCGCCTGGCGGCACGAGCTGGTGGCGGTTCGATCCGCGAACCGGGGATACGCTGGGGATGAGCGTGCGCGGCGGCAGCGTCTCAACCGAAACGGCTGTGCTCGACAACATGATCTTGTTCACGGTGCAGGCTGGAAAGTGCGTCTATCAGCACGCGACCTCGTCGAGCGCAGAACGCGAAAGGACCGGGATGTGGTGTGTCGTTGGCGCCTTGCTCGGAGCCATCGGCGGCAACGCGATCAACGCCATGGGTGGAAGCCGTGGTCTCGCCCTCGGAGTTCAGATTCTCGGCACGCTCATCACGCCGTAGCTGCCGGACACCTGCGCGGTGAGCGGGCGCGTTTCGTCCTCGACCGGCTATGGGCCCTGGCTGGCTGGTACCGGTGGTAGCCGCAGCCGAGCCACTGTCGCTACTCCGCCAGCGGGGCCATCAGGTCTTCGATCTCGCGCTCGGTGAGGGCGCCGCCGGCCGCGGTGCCCTTGGACAGGATGGAGTCGGCGATGCGGCGCTTGCGCTGCTGCAGGCCGAGCATGCGCTCCTCGACGGAGCCGGAGGCGATGAGGTTGTAGGCGAAGACTGGCTTTTTCTGGCCGATGCGATAGGCGCGGTCGGTGGCCTGGGCCTGCATGGTGGGGTTCCACCACGGGTCATAGTGGATCACGGTGTCGGCGGAGGTCAGGTTCAGGCCGGTGCCGCCGGCGCGCAGCGAGATCAGGAAGACGTCGGCGCGACCGTTCTCGAAGGCGTCGATGGGGCGCTGGCGGTCCGGAGTCTGGCCGGTCAGGGTGACGTGGCCGACGCCCAGGCCGAGCAGCCGCTCGCTGATGAGGGCGAGCATGCGGGCGAACTGGGAGAAGATCAGGATGCGGCGGCCCTCGCCGAGCTGGGTCTGCAGCATCTCGGTGAGCAGGTCGAGCTTGGCGGTGGGCGGGGTGGGGCCCAGGGCGCGAGCGGCCTCCACCGAGCACAGGCGCGGATCGCAGCAAGCCTGGCGCAGCTTGAGCAAGGCGTCGAGCACGGCGATGGTGGAGCGATCCACGCCGCGCGACTTGATGTGCTCGCGGACCTCGGCGTGGGCGGCGACGCGGATGCTCTCGTACAGCTCGCGCTGGGCGCCGGTGAGTTCGACAGAGCGCACCAGCTCGGTCTTGGGCGGCAGCTCCTTGGCCACCTCATCCTTGGTGCGGCGCAAGATGTACGGCCGGACGCGGTCGCGCAGGGCCTCCAGGCGGACGCGGTCGCCGTGCTCCTCGATGGGGGCGCGGAACTCGCGCTGGAACTGATCCAGCGTGCCCAGCGCGCCCGGGTTCAAGAAGTCGAACATGGACCACAGCTCGTTGAGGTTGTTCTCGATGGGCGTTCCGGAGAGGCAGACGCGGTGGCGCACGTCCAGCGACACCACCGCCTCGCGGGCCTGCGCGGCGGGGTTCTTGATCGAGTGCGCCTCATCGAGGATGAGCAAGTGGTACTGGTGGGCGGCCAGGTCTTCGCGGTCGCGCACCACCAGGGGATACGTCGACAGCACGATGTCGTAGTTGGGGATCTCGGCGCAGCGAGCCTGGCGCACCGCGCGCGGAGCGTGGCCGATGGTCAGGACCTTGAGGCCTGGCGCGAAGCGGGCCAGCTCGCGCTGCCAGTTGCCAAGGACGCTGGTCAGGGTGAGGATCATCGCCGGGCGATCGAGGCGGCCGGCCTCCTTCTCCGCGGTGACGTGGGCGATCGTCTGCAGCGTCTTGCCCAGGCCCATGTCGTCGGCGAGGATGCCGCCGGCGCCGTGCTCGCGCAGGTGCTGCATCCAGCGAACCCCGTCATGCTGGTACGAGCGCAGCTCGGCGCGCAAGGTGGTGAGCAGCGGCACCGCGTCCGCTCGTGGACCCAGCGCCAGATCGTAGGCGCGATCGCGCAGGCTGGTGTCGCCGGTCCAGCGGAAGGGACGATCCACCTCGTACAGCGCGGCGCCGACCTCCGCGATGGTGGCGACGCGCGACATGGGCGCGGACACCTGCTTGCCCTCTCGGTACATCTCCACCAGCACCTTGCACAGCAGGCGCAGCCGCTCCGGCTGCAAGGTCAGCCAGCGCTTGTCACCGACCTGCACCGCGACGCAGCGACGCGCCCGGGACAGCGTATCAAGCCCGCCGGTCTGATCCAGGAGCTGCAGCAGCGGCTCCAGCAGGCTGACTCGATGGCCTTCGATCTCGATGCCAAGCTCGATGGAGAACCAGTCCGGGCGATCTGGACTGCGGTTGGCGCCCGCGTACAGCGAGGCCTCGGACTCCACCACCTGCCAGGGATACTCGGAATCGATCTCCACCTTCCAACCACGCTTGCGCAGCAGCGGCACCGCGTAGGCGGTGAACCCACACAGGGCATGGACGTCGGCGTCCACGCGCACCACATAGTCGACATCTGCGTCGATCGACAGTGAGCACTCGCCAAGACAAGAGATCTCGATCGCGCCGAGGCCCTCCAGCACGCGGCGCGCGGCGGACTCAGCGCCAGCGTCGCGGCGACGGCCTTGCGGCAACGCCGCGGACAGCGAGGCGGCGCGCACCACCGTGCCCTGGTAGTCGAAGTCGAGCCGCAGCGCGGCCACCGGGCGCTCGCTGCCGTCCTCATCGAACAGGGTCTCTGCCAGGAGCGTCAGCCGTGGCGTCAGCCGGCCAGCGGCCGGTACCGGCGCGGCAGTGCTCGCGTTCGCCGCGGCTGCGCGGCCATTCCCCGAAATCAGCGACATCGCCCACGAATCGATAGCAAGTCTTGTCCCTCGGGGTCCAGTTTTCCAGGGCCCCGCGATACTGATCAAATGGATCGGTAGTGATCCGGAATCTTGATCTTCGGATCCACACGAGATCCTCCAGATCTTGAGTTTCCAGATCAGATGATCATGCGGCGGCCCGCAAACCCGCCGCGCCGGGGTGAGCGACGCAAAGCTCGCCAGCGCTGTTGTCGGCGCGCCAGGCGCTGTTGTCGCTGCGCCAGGCGATCTGGCCGCCACCGCGGACGCTGCGAGCGCTGTGCGTGCGTCGCCGCGCCGGGCCGCAGCGCCCCGCGCCAGGCTCAGCGCCCCGCGCCAGGGCTCAGCGCCCCGCGCCAGGGCTCAGCGCCCCGCGCCAGGGCTCAGCGCCCCGCGCCAGGGCTCAGCGCCCCGCGCCGGGCTCAGCGCCCCGCGCCAGGGCTCAGCGCCCTGCGCCAGGCCGGGTTCAGCGGCCAAAGCCCAGGACCTTGCGCATGCTCTCGCACGCCAGCTCGGCCCCCGACGCCAGCCGGTGCGTGGTGGCGCCGCAGCGTTCGTAGCCGTGGGCCTCGTAGAAGCCGACGGCGTTGAGGGTGGCGCTGAGCCGCAGCTCGCCGACTCCGGACGCCCCGGGCGCGGCCTCCAGCGCGGCGAGCAGCGCGCGCCCCACCCCCTTTCCGGCGGCCGCTGGCGCGACGTACAGGGCGTTGATGCGCGCGTGCCTGGCATCGATGACGCCAAAGGCCCGCAGCACACGACCGCCCCCGTCCTCCACCTCGTCCACCAGCATCTGTCGGGTGTCCATCATGATGCGGTAGCTGTCGGGCACGAAGCTCGCGGCCCACTCGGCGAGCTGGACCGCCGAGTACACCGACGCGCACTGCGCCAGCACCGACGCGCGCTGCAGCGCGGGCAGCAGCTCCGCGTCCTCTGGCTTGGCGACCCGGATCATGCCGCAAGCTACCATGGCCGCCCGGCACAGGCCGCCAGCGCCCACCGGCGCCCGCCGGCGCCAGGCGCTCCGATGGCACCGAGGTGCCCCCAGAACGCCACCAGGTGGTGCTGAAATGAACCTCTTGAAGCCGGTGAATCACTGGGGGGCCTGCGAACGCTGGCGCCGACGCGACACCGCGCCGTGAAGCTGCTACCTGATCGCAGGGCCCCATGAACGAGTTGACTCCCCGCTTCCGTAGGTTGGCTGGCCTGGCCTCCGGCGCCAGCGTCGGGCTGGTGGTGCTGTACTGGGCCGCGCTGAGGTTCCTTGGCGAGGATTTCTGGATCTCCGGCGCCCTGCTCTACGCGCCTCACCTGATCTTGCTGCTGGTGCTGGGTGTGGTGGCGCTGCCGCTCCTGCTCTTTGGCCCGCGGCGCTTGCTGCTGGTGCAAGCGGGCGCCGCGGCGCTGGTGCTGTTCGAGGTGATGGGGCTGGTGCTGTCGGGGCCCGCTCCTCAGACGCCGGGGGCGCCGCGCATGCGCGTCCTCACCTTCAACGCGGGCAGCGGCCGTCGCTCGGTCGCAGAGCTGGTGCGGGAGCTGGCAGCGGCGCAACCCGATCTGGTCTTGCTGCAGGAGTCAGAGCCGCACGTCAACGACGCTGTGGCCGCCGCGCTGCCCGGCTTTCACACGCTGACCTCGACGCAGTTCTTCATCGCCAGCGAGTATCCGCTCTCGGATCTCGTGGAGCCGCCCAAGATCCCGCTGGGCGACGCTGAGCGCTCGCCGCGCTTTGTCCGGGTCACCGTGGACACGCCGCTGGGCAAGCTCGACGTGTTCAACATCCACCCGATCTCGCCGCGCGACGCGCTCGAGGCGGTGCGCGGCGCGGTCCGAGGCGGCGGCAGCGACGACCGCGCCGATATCTCCAGCAACACGGAGCTGCGCCGCCGCCAGGCCCAGGCCATCGCCCAGATGGCGCGCGCCTCCGCCCACCCCGTGGTGATCGCGGGCGACACCAACCTGCCGCAGCTAAGCCGCATCTTAGCGGACTCGCTCGGCCAATGGCAGGACGCCTTCGCCGCGGTGGGCCGCGGCTTTGGCTACACCTTCCCGGTGGGCCGGCGCTTTGCCTGGATGCGCATCGACCGGATCCTGGCAGGCCCCGAGCTTCGCTTCCTGCGGGTCGGCACTGGCGCCCAGCGCGGCAGCGACCACTACCTGCTCTGGGCCGACGTCGAGCGCCCGCCGCGCTGAGCAGGGGCGATGCTCGCGCCTGGGGCTCGCGCCCGGCGGCTCACGCCCGGCGGCTCACGCCCGGCGGCTCACGCCCGGCGGCGCGCAGCGTGGCCCACGCTGCGTCCGCGCCGCGCCTGCGGCGGCGCTCAGCGATCGAAGGTCTTGCGGATCCCGTAGGTCTGGATCTTGTGGACCAGCGTGCGCAGCGGCATCTGCAGCGCCTTGGCCGCCTCTGTCTGGTTTCCGCCGTGGGCCCGCAGCGTCTTTAGGATCAGGTCCACCTCGTAGCGGCGCACGTGGTCCTTGTAGTCGCCGGCCGGCAGCTCGCCTTCGCTCACCGGCGGCGCCACCGCCGAGGTGCCGCGCACCCGCTCGGTCAGCTCGGCGAGCGTGATCGCGGGGCCCTCGGCCAGCACCACCGCGCGATCGATCACGTTGCGCAGCTCCCGCACGTTGCCCGGCCAAGGATAGCGCTCCAGCGCCTCCAGCGCCTGCGGCTCGAAGGCGCGGACCTGGGTGCCGGCCTGCTTGTTGGCCTCCTTGAGGAAGCGCTCTGCCAGCGGGCGGATCTCCTCCACGCGCTCGCGCAGCGGCGGGATGTGCAGCGTCATCGGGTTGAGCCGGTACAGCAGGTCCGCCCGGAAGCGGCCAGACTCCACCATGGTCTCCAGATCGCGGTGGGTGGCCGCGATCACCCGCACGTCGACATCGATCTCGCGGTCGCCACCGACCCGCGTCACCTTCTTGGTCTCGAGCACCCGCAAGAGCGCGGCCTGCGCCGGCGCCGCGAGCTCGCCGATCTCGTCGAGCAGCACGGTGCCGCCGTCGGCCTGTTCGAACAGGCCTCGCGCCGATTTGTCCGCGCTGGTGAACGCGCCTTGCTCGTGGCCAAACAGCACGCTCTCGATCAGCATGCCCGGGATGGCGGCGCAGTTGATGCAACGCAGCGGCTTCTTCTTGCGCGGGCCAGCCTCGTGGATCGCCCGGGCAAGCACCTCCTTGCCGGTGCCAGTCTCGCCCTGGATCAGCACCGCGATGGTGGAGGCGGCCACCCGCTTCACCGCCGACATGACCTGCTTCATCGCCGCGCTCTTGACCACCACGCCGGCAGAATCCGAGCTGGACGGCACCGGGCGGCTGGCGCTGGTGGCGACCTGCAGCGCGGCGATCAGCTCCTCCACCGAGCCCCCATCGCCAGGGAAGCCGACCGCGCGGCAGGTCAAGGGCGGCGTTCCGGAGGTCAGCTCCCCGACCAGGCCATGCACCGCGTCGGGAGTGGTCTCCGGAAGCGAGACCAGCACGGCGGACGGGCCGTAGATCCCCACGCGGTCCACCGGCCGGAGCCGCGCCCGCAGCCGCGGCGCCCAGCGGCTGACGTGTCCTTCCTTGGCGTTGGCCGCGCGCACCATCATCAGCGTCAACGGTCGCTGAAAGGTCCGCGCGCGCGTGACCTCCTCCGCCAGCGCCGCCACGAACCGGTCGTGGCCGTCGAACCCACGCAGCTCATCGTCGGTTGGCGCCACCGCGTGCAGCGCCACGATGACGGGACCCACCGCCAGCTCGTCGCCATAGGCCAGGGTCGCTCGCGTGATCGGCTCGCCGTTCTTCTTGGTGCCGTTGGTGCTGCCCAGGTCTTCCACCCAGATGCCGTCGTCGCCCCAGGTGAAGCGCGCGTGTTGCCGCGACAACCCCAGCTCCGCGATCACCACGTCCGACGGTGGAGCCCGCCCAACCACCACGGTCTTGCCCTTCGAGATCTGGACGATCATCGCGCCATCCCGGTGATAGAGGATGAGCGCCGTGCGCATCTGCAGGACAGGGTTGCCCTGTTCCTTGATCGTGGTGCCATCCAGCGGGTACGTCATCTAGCTGCTCGATCGCGCAAAGGGTTGCGTAGAAGGATATCGCCCTGCCCTAGCGAACACAAAGACTTACATCTGGCCCGCCCCTTGCTCAAGGGACCCAGCACACCTTCTTGGAGTCACGACAATGCTGGCAAGTCTCATCACTATCGCGGGCGGCATCCTCGCCGCTTCTGGTCTCATCATCGGCCGCAAGCCCAACGCCAAAGAGCTGATCGACAAGCTGACGCCCTATCAGGGCTGGATCGGCATCGTGATGTTCATCTGGGGTATCAAGGAAACCCTGGGTGCCGTCACCGGCATGGGCCTGATCAAGGCGGCCCCGGTGCTGTGGGTCTTCTGGCTCGTTACCGGCCTGGCCGACCTGCTCGTGGGCTTCTTGCTGGGCTTTGGCCTCATCACCAAGTACGCCCTGGGCCGGAGCCCCGCCGCGGAGGCGCGCGGCCAGGCGCTGCGGCTCAAGCTCGCCGCCTACCAGGGCGTGCTGGGCCTGTTCGCCATCGCCATGGGGACGCTGTACCTGCTCTGGATCTACGTGCTCTGAGATTCCCGGAGAGCGGCCTGCGGCTCTCTCGCGATCCTGCTCTTCTTCGCCGCGCGAGCCTGCAAGCCGCGCGGCGCTCGGCGTCTTTTGCCGCTGGTTACTCTGGCGCTCCGCCCAGCGCCGCGCGCGCCCGCTGCAGCCAGGTCTGCAGCGACTGGCAGCCATCCGGCAGGCCCCGATGACCGCCAGTGTCCTCAGCTTGTTGCCGCCAGCCCCCCCCCCCCGCCCCCGGCCCCCCCCCCCCGCGCCGCCCCCCCCCCGCGCCGCCGGCGCGGACCCCCCCCCCCCCGCCCCCCGCCGGCGGCGCGCCGCGGCGTTCGCCTCCACTCCCCGGCGGTGGGTGGGAGGCAGCAGTAGCTGCTCCTGCCGGCACGACCGGCGAGGGCCTCCCCCCCCAAACGGGGGTCCGGTGAAAGCCTCGCCGCCCAGAGGCCGCTCGACCGGGTCGCCGAGAGGACGGGTCGGTCGGCGTGCGCAGGTTCGGATCCGGCGCAGGCGGCCGCCCCTACCGCCCCGGGACAGGGCGTCGCGCCCGCGCTTGCCGCCGCCCCCCCCACACGCGCGGCGCCACCGACCCGGCGACCCGAAACGTCGGCGGGGCCCACCGCGCCGCCGACCGCCGCCACCGCGCCGCGCCCGGGGCCGCCCGGCGCTCACGGCAGCTCGCCGTCTTTTGCCTCGCCTGCGCTACAACGCCGCCTGCAAGACGTCCTGCACGACCGCGCGGGTGACGTCCTTGCGCTCGCCCAGGGCGAGCGGGCCGCGCGCGCCGAGGTTGTCGAGGATGGCGGGGATGCCCTCGGCGGCGATGCCGTAGGCGGACAGGCGGGTGGGCACGCCCACGGACTCGAAGAAGGCGCAGGTGCGGGCGAGGGCGAGGTCGATGCGCGCGTCGTCGCTGAGGGCGCCGCCGCCGCTGCCCGCGTCGCCGCCGCTCGCGCTGCTCGTGCCGCTCGCGTCGCTCGCGCCAGGGCGCAGGTCCCACACGCGCTCGGCGTACTGCAGGAGCTTCTCGCGCTTGCCGGCGCGGCGCACCGAGAGCATGGCCGGCAGCACCACGCCGAGCGTGCGCGCGTGGTCGATGCCGTGCAGCGCGGTCAAGACGTGGCCCACCGCGTGGGTGGCCCAGTCCTGCGGCACGCCCACCGAGATGACGCCGTTGAGCGCCATGGTCGCCGCCCACATGAGGTTGGCGCGCGCGTCGTAGTCGGTGGGGTCCGCGTAGGTCAGCGGGCCCACCTCGATCAGCGTGCGCAGGACGCTCTCGGCGAGGCGATCCTGCAGCGGCGCGCCGGCCGGGTACGTCAGGTACTGCTCCATCGTGTGGGTGAAGGCATCGACGATGCCGTTTCCGATCTGCCGCGCCGGCAAGGTCAGCGTGGTCTCGGGATCGAGCACCGAGAAGCGCGGGTAGACCAGCGGATGGCCAAAGTCGAGCTTGTGCTCGCCGCGCGTGATCACCGCGTAGCAGTTCATCTCCGAGCCGGTGGCCGGCAGGGTCAGGACCGCGCCGATGGGCAGCGCGGCCTCGATGGTCGCCGACTTGCTCACGATGTCCCACGGGTCCTGCCCGGGGAAGGGCACCGCCGCGGCGATGAACTTGGTGCCGTCGAGCACCGAGCCGCCGCCGACCGCGAGCAAGAAGTCCACCTTGTCCGCGCGCGCCAGCTCGACCGCCTTCATCAAGGTCTCGTAGCGCGGGTTGGGCTCGATGCCCCAGAACTCGCGCACGTCGTGCCCGGCCAGCGCGGCGCGCACCTGCGCCAGCACGCCGTTGGCCTTGATGCTGCCGCCGCCAGCGGTGAGCAGCACCCGCGCGCCGGCCGGCACCTCGGTGGCGAGCTTGGAGATCTGGCCGCGGCCAAACAGCACGCGCACCGGGTTGTGAAAGGTGAAGTTGTTCATGGCAGGCCCCTTGATTGCACGGTCTCCCGCACACCCTGCCAGGTGTTCCGGAGGCGGCAAGCCGCGCGCGCCACCGAATCCCGCGGGCGGCGGCGGCCTGCGCGCCGCGCGTGCTACAGAAACGACTGCTGATACCCGGCGTCCTCGATGGGCAGCGCCGCGGCGGTCGGCCGCAGCGGCCGGAAGGTGTCCAGCATCACCGCCAGCTCGTCGGTGCGCGTGGTGCCGATGGACCGCTCGTACGAGCCGGGGTGCGGCCCGTGCGGGATGCCGGCCGGGTGGTGCGAGATGCTGCCTGGCCCCACGCCGCGCCGCGAGGTGAAGTTGCCATCGCAGTAGAAGATGATCTCATCGCAGTGCGTGGAGGAGTGCGGATACGGGCACGGGATGGCGTCCGGATGGAAGTCCACCAGCCGCGGCACGAAGCTGCACACCAGCGCGCCGCGCGCGGCGAACGTGCCGTGCCAGGTCGGCGGCAGGTGGACCGAGCTGACCCGCGGCTGGAACTTCAGGATGGGGAACGCCCACGGGTACACGGTGCCGTCCCAGCCGACCACGTCGAACGGCGAGTCCTGGTACCGAAACCCGTGCCAGCGCTCGCCCTGCTTGACCACCAGGTCGCGCACGCCGTCGTCGGTGGGGCCGGCGAACACCGGGCGGATGAAGTCGCGGTGGCAGTACGGCGCGTCCATGCGGAGCTGGCCGACGTCGTTGCGCCACTGCCGCGGCACGTGCAAGCCACCCGAGAGCTGCATCCAGAACCAGGTCTGCGGCCCGGACAGGAGGTACCGATGCGGCACGCCGCGCGGCACGAACACGTAGTCCCCGGCGGAGAACGTCACCTCGCCCATGGGCGTGCGCACCCGGCCGTCACCGCGGTGGACATAGATCAGCTCATCGCCATCGCCGTTGACCGAGATCACCGGATCGTCGGCGTCCGGAAAGGCGACGCCGCTGGTCACGTCCTCGTTGAACAAGAGCGCCACTCGCGCGTCGAGCTGCGCGCCGCCGCGCGCGCCCAGCCGATCGGTCACGTAGTGCCGCTTGGCCAGCGGCTGATCCGCCGCGGCCGAAGGCGGCGCCCAGCCATGCGCGGCAGGCGCCAGGGTCTGGGTCTGCGGCCGGAACTGGTGATAGAGGATGGTGTAGGGACCATCGAACCCATCGCGGGTGAAGCACTCCTCGTAGCGCAGCTCGCCGCCGGGGCCGCGGAGCTGGGTGTGGTGCTTGGCTGGCACCTCGCCAGCCACCATCCGGTCGAGCATTACGGCTGCCCCTTCTGCTGCTCGCGCTCGATGCTCTCGAACAGCGCGCGGAAGTTGCCGGCGCCAAAGCCGCGGTCGCCCTTGCGCTGGATGATCTCGAAGAAGAACGGCCCGGCCTTGCTGTCGCCGTAGAGCCCGGCGGCCTCCTTGAGGAAGATCTGCAGCATGTAGGCGTGGTGCTCCGCGCCGTCCACCAAGATCTCCAGCTCCTGCAAGATGGCGATGTCCTCATCGATCTTGCCGATGCCGCTGTGCGCGATGCGCCCCGGCAGCATCTCGTAGTACGACGCGGGCGTGGGCATGAAGGTGACGCCGGCCTGGCGCAGGCCGCGCACCGCGCTGACGATGTCGTCCACGGTCAGCGCCACGTGTTGCACGCCGTCGCCGCGCAGCTCTTCATTGAAGATGTTGATCTGCGACGACTTGAAGAAGGGCCGCGCCGGCTCGTTGTTGGCGAAGCGCACGAACGACGGCGGATCCCACATGACGATGGACTTGAGGCCAGAGCCGGTCTTGCGCTTGGCGTCCACGTCGGAGGTGTGGAACGCCACGTGCCACAGCTCCTCGAAGCCGAGCACGTGCTCCAGCCAGAGCAGCATCGGCTTCATGGTCTGGAAGTTGGAGGTGACGTGATCGATCTCGGCGAAGCCAAAGCGGTTCTTGCCGCCGGTGCCGGCCGGCGTGGCGACCGCGCCTGGGTACATCGCGCGGTAGCCCTTGCGCTCGCGGAAGCGAAAGGTGCAGTCGCCAAATGGGGTGGTGATGGAGAACTGGCGCAGCGTGCCGCCTTCGTCCTGGAAGGTCTGGATGTCGTCGAGCGCGGTGCCGCCGCGCGCCTCCAGCAAGCGGAACGTGTGCTCGAGGTCGAAGACCTCGAAGACGAGGGTGCCCACGCCGTCGGGGTGCTTGGCCAGGAAGCGCGCGGCGCGGCCACCTGGGCCGATGGGCTCGCTGCACACCACGTTGATGTTGCCGGCGGAGAAGCACGCCGAGCGCTGGCGCCCGGCGCGCTCGAGCTCGGGCCCGGAGCGCCAGGTCTCGGCGAAGTCGAAGAGCTGGGTGTAGAACCGACGGGAGCGCTCCAGATCATGGACGTAGTAGTGGATGCCTTCGATGCGCTTGATGCCGAGGGACTCGAGCTTGGCCATGAGAGATCCTATCTATCGAGGCTGCCAGGGCAGCCGGGTTTGTCCGGGTCAAGCGGGCAACTGGGGTGGGGCCGCGGGGGCGGTGGCGCGAGCGCGCGGCGCGACGTCACGGGACCGCGTCGGGCTGCTTCTCGGGGAGGGCGGCGGCGAACGCCGGCAGCTCGGCGCAGGCCTGCTCGATCTCCACCAGCGAGGCGTGCTGCGCATAGGGGATGCCAAAGCGACGCGCCGAGTAGAGCTGCGGGATGAGAAAGCAATCTGCGATGGAGGGCGAATCGCCGACGCAGAAGCGACCGCGGGTGTCGTCCGCGCTGGCGGCGAAGGCCGCCAGCCCGTCGCCGATGAACGTGGCCAGCCACGCCTTCTCGTCTCCGCCCAGCTCCACCAGCTTGCGCGTGGTGGAGAGGTTCTGCAGCGGCTGAATGCCGGAGTTCACCAGCTCGGCCAGGGCGCGCGTGCGGGCGCGCAGGTACGGATCGGCCGGGAGCAGCGGCGGCGTCGGCCACCGCTCCTCCAGGTACTCGATGATGGGCAGAGACTGCGGCAAGAAGCGATGCACCGGGGCCGCCCCCGCGTCCACCGCCTCGACGACCTCGAGCGTGGGCACCTGCGCCATCGGGTTCTTGCTCCGGTACGCCGGGAGCTTCTGCTGTCCGCCATCCTTGATGATGTGGACGAGCTGGTAGCGATAGGCCAGCCCCTTGAGCCCCAGCGCGATGCGCACCCGATAGCTCGCGGAGCTGCGCCAGTAGTTGTGGAGGATGAGCGCGGGCTCAGACATGGGGTCCTCGAGCGAGGGCATGGGCTGGCGGGACCAGCGGGATCACGCGGCGGGCTCGACGAGCGGCGTCACCACCTGCTCGATGGCGCCAAACGGGCTGGTGCCATCGTCGAGGAGCGCCTCGACGCGGATGGTGTCGCCGTGCTTCATGAACGGGGTCTTGGGGGCGCCCTGCTCGATGGTCTCGATCATGCGGATCTCCGCCAGGCACGAGATGCCGCGGCTGCGCTCGGCGTTGGACACCGTGCCGCTGCCCAGGATGGAGCCCGCGCCAAACCGGCGCGTCTTGGCGATGTGAGCGATGAGATCATGAAACGAGAAGTGCATCTCCGGCCCGGCCTGGCACCGGCCGATGACCTCGCCGTTGTAGGTGGAGCGCACCTCGAGGTGCGCGCGCCCGCCGTGCCACGCCGCGCCGAGCTCATCGGGCGTGACGGCGAACGGCGCGAAGGCGGTGGCGGGCTTGCTCTGGAAGAAGCCAAACCCCTTGGCCAGCTCGGCTGGCACCAGGTGCCGCAGCGTGCAGTCGTTGCAGATGGTCACCAGCCGGACGTAGCGGCCGGCGTCGGCGGCGGTGGTGCCCTGCGGCACGTCGCCGAGGATCACGCAGACCTCGGACTCGTAGTCGAGGCCCCAGGCCGGATCGGCGAGCCCGATGGCGTCGCGCGGGCCCAGGAGGTCGCTGCCGCCGCCCTGATACACCAGCGGATCGGTGGTGAGGGTGGGCGGGGGCTCGGCGCCGCGCGCCTTGCGCACGAGGATGACGTGGTTCAGGTACGCGGAGCCATCCACCCACTCGTAGGTGCGCGGCAGCGGCGCGGCGAGCCGCTTGGGCTCCAGCGGCAACCCATCCAGGCCGCCGCTGTCCAGCTCGGCGGCGAGCTGGCGCAGCGCTGGCTCGGCGTCTTCCCAGTGATCCAGCGCGCGCTGCATCGTGGACCA
>JADJJK010000059.1 GCA_016706545.1 Myxococcales bacterium | reverse complement strand
ATCTGCGCTCGATCGCCGAGCACACCCGCGATGACCCAGACGGCGCGATCTCGCTCTCCTCCACGCGCCAGACCCTGCACACCTACCTGTGCGACCGGGCCGAGGGCGTCTGAGAAGCTACCGGCGCATCGTCCGACCTCAACGCCGGATCCGCTTTGAGGCTCCGCTCGGCGGCGAAAAACGCCTCTCGCGTGTGGAACCACCCACGCTCGTCGCTGCGCTCGAGCGTGCGCCGCGATCTACCTGCCGCCGCGGTCTCCGCTCGACGTTACACTGACGCAGTAGTGCTGGCCTGACCTGGCTCGCACCGTCTACCTCCACGATCGAACCCAGGACCTCTGGCGCGACGAGCGTGGACTGCTGGGACGATGAGCGTGATCTTGAGAAGATCTGTCGGCGGCTGCGTCCTGTCTGCAGGTGAGCCACGTTCAGAAGCGGACCGGGCGGGGCCTGGCGAAGCCTGCCGACGCCTGTCGACGCCTCGTCGGCGACGACGCGCCTGTCGGGGCCGCTGGGCGCTTCGTCACCGGACGTGCCACCGCCGCCTCGAATACGCGCGCTGGTTGGGGCGTTGATTTCGACGAGAGCCGCCATGGGGCGCTGCCTGTCTGCAAACGATCGAACGGTTAGGGGAGCTACTATGTGGAATCGCTTTGCGTTCATCTTCCTTTGTCTTGGTCTGGTTGCTGGGTCTGCGGTGGCGACAGCAGGCGCGCGACGACAGCCGCCACCGCGGAGGTCAAGGCGGCCAAGGGCGTGGAGAACCGAGAGCCGGTCGAGGAGGGCACCACGTTTGCGGCGGGGACCACGGTGTGGTGCTGGTCGCTCCTCCGCAACTCCGAAGGTGCCGCCAAGCACGTGTGGAAGAAGGACGGCAAGCCAGTGTGGACCGCCAACCACAAGATTCGCTCCAAGCGCTGGACCACGTATTCCCGCCGCAAGCTGAGCAAGCCGGGCAGCTACTCGGTAGATGTGCTCGGCGCCGATGACGCGGTCTGGGCAGCGTGAGCTTCACGATCGAGTGAGCGCGCGATGAAGCGAAGGGCGGCGCCTTTCGCTGGAGCGCTCGCGAGGTCGTTGGAGGATGCGCTCGAGTCGCGCCAGAGAGGTGCTAGCACGCAGGGGTCGATCGATGTCGGCGAAGAACTCGATCACCAGCCTTCCAGGCGCGGGCGTTCTCGGGGGCCGCACTTGAAGGTGGCGCGGTGAGCTTGCCGGTGGCCAATGGTCGCGGTGCTCCTTGTAGTATCGCAGGGCCAGCTCGGCAGCGTATTCGTGGACGCTGGTGCCGTTGTCCTGCTGGAAGGCGTAGTAGGTGCCGCCGCGCACGGTGGTTGCGCCAGGGGCGTACGGCGCGAGGCACGCGCGGGTGAGCTTGGGGAGGCAGCGCGCGAGGATGGCGTCATAGTCGCGGGTCAGGGTCCGGCGACCGGTCGCCGGGGCAAAGTCGTTGAGGTGGAAGATCTCCGTGGAAACAGGGTCTCGCGCACGCCGTCTGCGCTGCCCAAGAGCGAGCCGCGCACGTTGTACGTCACGGTCCAATCCACGCATATGCGCTGGGCGTGCGCTTGGCCACCGAGCGCACGAAGCGCACGACCAGGTTGCGCCAGCGAAACTGCGGCGCGGCGGCGGCGCCCGCGGACAATCGGCGAACAGCTCTTGAAGCTGGCGGAGGCGGCCAGCACGCGGGCCAGGTGCAGGCGGTGCGCGCCGGTGAGCTGCGGCACCAGGCGGATGGTGCCGCGATAGCCGCCGTCCATGGTCTCCGGCTCGCCGACGCCGGCCACGCTGCCGGAGGTGCGATAGAACGCGAGCGCCAGGTCCTGCGCCTTGCGGTCCTTGCGATAGCGCTCGGTCAGCATGCACTCGATGACATCGCGGGTGACCTGCGCTGGCGCGACGGCGGCGGCTTGCAGGCCGGCGCAGGCGGCGGGGACCTGCCCGGCGTACAGCACGGCGGCCGCCTCCTGGATTGAGAGCGGGGCGATGGGCGGCGGCGCCGGTGGCGCGGGCAGGCGTAGCGCGGCAGGTGGGGCCGGCGAGGCCGGCGGATCCTCGGCATGTCCGGGGCCGGCCCAGGCAGGCCCGGCGACCGCCACGGTGGAGAGGGCCAGGGCGGCGAGCGCGGCGGCGAAGAGCTTGGCGGCCATGGCGAGATGGTAGTCCGGCGGAGCGCCGGAGTCGACCGCGGACGCCAAAGCGCGGCGGCGCGCGGGTGCGCCGCTCGTCGCCGCTCGTCGCCGCTCGTCGCCGGGCTTTGTCTCAAAAGCGCCACTTGCCCCAGAATGCCGGGGCCTGCCCCAAAACCGGAGATCGGCGACTGATCCACCTGCGCAGTGAGACGGGAGCCATGCCGAGCAACTCGGCCGCGCCGGAGATGCTGCCGGCCATCCGCAGCGCCACCAAGCGCAGCGCGGCCTTCTCCACTTCGTGAAGCGTCGTGGCGCAGCTCCGGGCGATCCATGCCCGGTCTTCGGCTGTGAAGGCATCAGGGCGCGCGCCAAGCGTTGCCACGTCTTGCCCGTACTCCTCGATGATGCGCGGCAGATCTTCGGCGCGCGACGCCAGCGGCGGTATCGTGAGCGGCCCGGGCAGGATGAGGAACGGATCCGCACTTGGCGCAGCGCAGACGACGACGCGCACGGCCGCGTCCGGCTCGCGCGCCATCTCCGTCATCTTGGCGTAGTCGTCGGGCAACCGCGAGTGGCGCAGGCACAGCGTGCCGCCTGACGCTGCGGCGAACGCTTCTGCCCCGCTCGCTCGATTGCCGGGGGACCGAACCGTAGGCTTCCAGTTGCCGCGCCGTGGGTCGCAGACCACGAAGGGGCGCGCAGCGCCAAGGCGAGCGGCACAAGGTCACCTTCCCCGAGGAGCACAAGCGCAGCGTCGCGGGCGAGGCTGAGGGTGAATCGATCGGACGGCACGGTCAACGGCTCGATGCTTCCCCCATCCGAGGACACGCCCGAGAAGTCGCGCAAGGTTGGTTCGTCGACGGGTTCGTTTGGAGCAAGCGACATCCTCGGAGTATCGGCGTTTTCGGTCCGCCATTAGCAGACAATAGACGCCAAAGTCCGCCGCAATGGCGCAGCTTACAACATGGCCGAAAGTCGGCGGATGGCTGACATTTGACGCCATGGCCAAGGGACCCGAGAAGCGCAACGCCCGGATCACCGTGCGCATGCCTGAAGAGTTGCTCGCCAAGATCCAAGCGGCTGCCGAGGCTGACCGCCGGTCCGTCGCGGACTGGATCGTGATCCAGCTCGAAGCGGTCTTGGCCAAGAAGGCTAAGCCAGCGAAGTAGCTAGAGATCGCGTCGGGAATGTTTCCGGGAATATTTCGTTGACGTTTCCTGGCTGTCCGTTGTACCCATTTGAAATGCCAGGGAGACTCAGTATCTCATCTTCGGGAATAATGACGGCCGATGAGGCATTCGCCGCGCTTGGCAAGCACCTCGACGACCTCGCTCGGATTCCGTTTCGGGCATGGGATCGCTACCGGTCCGACATCGCGCCCACGATGGCTAAGCCGCCTAAGCGTATGCGTGCTACCGCGATGCAGGCGCTGATGGTAGAGGAGCTGGAGGCGGCGTTCGGCGGAGCGGTGAGTCATCGCAAAGGGCGCGCGCTTCTGTGCACCGTTCCGGGCCTGGTTGTGCAGTGCAAGAAGCTCGACGGCCGTGGTCTGCCACAGAACTATCCGACGAGGACTGCGCTTCAGTTTGCGTCCCAGTTGCACATCGCAGGCATCCCCGCGGGCACCCGCCTAACGCTCGGCTACATGTTGAACTCGCCGGGCACGGCGATCGCTGAAGTTCGTCTCCTGGCTCAGATGGGGAGGGACGTTGCGTGGAGCCGCGAACTTACGGTCAACCAGACCGTTATGCCGATCGTAATGCCCGCCACCACCACTGCGCAACTATCGGCTGCTGCGCCCAAGAAGCGTGACCTGCAGCCCAAGGGCGGAGCGAAGCCGGAGGGCAAGAAAGCGCCGGGGGTGTAAGCCATGGCCTTCAATTCCCAGATGCTCATCCTAGCGCGCGAGTCGCGTCGAATGACGCAGAAGGCGCTTGCAGAGGCGAGCGGGACAGCGCAGAGCGCGGTGTCTAAAGCTGAGGCTGGGCTCGTCGATCCGCTCGAGACTAGCGTCGTGGCGTGGGCACGTGCACTTCGCTACCGTGCGGAGGTGTTCAAACGAGAGCACGACACGCCGCCCCCGCCCCCGCGTACACTGTTCCGCAAGCGCGCATCTCTATCGCAAGGCGACATCAAGGCGATCAAGGCGTCGATCGCGATTCAGTGCATGCACGTCGAGCGGCTCGCACGCTCCGTCGACTTGCCGGAGCCGGATGTCCCGCTGCTGACCATCGGCCAAGATGTACCCTCAGCAGAGGAAGCGGCTCGGTACGTTCGTCAAAGCTGGCGGATGCCGCCCGGGCCTGTTCGGCACATCTTCGATCCTCTTGAAGATCACTCGATCGTTGTCGTACCGCTACAGAATAAGTCGGATGCGTTCATGGGACTCAGCGTACACGAGCACAAGCGCGCACTGCCGCCGATTATGTTCTTCAACGGCGACGCGCCCGCTGATCGCGTGCGTTGGACGGTCGCACACGAACTCGGTCACATTGTGTTGCACCACCGATCCGCCATCTCGGAGGTGCGAGGACGAAGCGGACGAATTCGCGGGCGAGTTCCTCATGCCTGCGAATGATATCAGGCATCAGTTCTCCTCGAGAACTGATCTCAACGACCTTGCACAGCTCAAACTTCACTGGCGCGTTTCGATGCAGGCGCTCCTGTCACGCGCGCTGGTGGTTGGGCGGATCACGAAAGCCCATAACACGCGCCTGTGGAAGCTGATAAGCATGCATGGCTATCGGCGATGCGAGCCGAACGGCTTTCGCCTGGAACAAGCGGGCCTCTTGGCCGAGATGGTGCGCGTTCACACAGAGAAGCTCGAATTCTCGCTTGATGACTTGTGCGACCTTCTTGGGATCGAGGCCGAGGAGGTGCGCTTGCTGTACAGGCCATACACGGCGAGTGAGGATCCAGTGGCAAAGCAGGTTCCGCACTTGCGTCTCGTCGAATGACCGTCGGGCAGTAGCGTCATTCTTTCCGGGGTTTGTTCCGCTCCTCGCGTTGTCGGTCGCGCGCGGCTTCAACGTCAAGGAGCTGTCGGCGGACAAGGCGTACCTCTCGAACGACAACTTGACGGCCGTCGAGGCCGTCGGCGCGGTCCCCTACGTGCCCTTCAAGGCGAACAGCCGCGGCACGGGGAAGAGCGACGCATGGCGCCGCTTGTGGCACATTGGCTTGCTCGACCTTTCCAAGGTCGCACGAGAAGATGGGGGGCGTTGGCAGACCGTCGCGCGCGCCCTACCGATCGCGAGCAGCTCGCTCGTCCAGACCATGTCCGGTCGCGTCGATGTAAGCGTAACGATTGCGTTCCGCGTCGCCAAGCTCCTGGACGCGCCGCTTCATCGCGTGCTTGCTGGGGAGGCGTTGCCACCTGGCACCTGCAAGCACTGCGGCCGGCCCAACTAGAAAATTTGTGAATAATCAAACAATTGCGGAGTTCTGCAAAACTGTCCCAGCCAGCCGTTAGCCTGGTGTAGCCTGGTTTTGGGGAGGGATCTCCCCCAAGAATAGAACAAGAGCCACCATAAGGGGCGAGGGACAATGGAGAGCCAAGACCAACCGCAATTCTTGCTGTGCATCAAATTGCCTGTGTCTGTTAAGTACGATCAAGAAGCACGGTGCTTCTCGAGTTACTGCGCGCCGCTCAGCCTGCACTCGGCAGGCAAGACTGAGAGCGAAGCTCACGAGGCCATCAAGTCAGCGGTCAGCATGTTCGTTAGGCTGTGCTTCCACAGAAATGTTCTTGACGACTTCCTAACGAAACAAGGGTTCACCATCACAGAGCAAGTGCCTAACGTGCGTCGCACGCAGCCAATACCAGAGGAGCAGCCGAAGTGGTACATCGCGCTGCTGGAGTTTGGTGGCAAGACTGACCAAGTCGAGGTCTCGTTTCCGTTGTTGTCGCTGAAGGGGAGTGGAGGTGGCGGGGGTATGTATTCATGCCAGGCATAGTTTGCCTGCCGCCAAAGACTCTTCGGCGCTGCCTTGAGGATCACCTCGGGTACAAGTTGATCGAGCAAGATCAGTACAACTGGGCGTTTGCAAAATCGACGGACGACGTGCCATTGCTCGTTCCACACTCCGTGCCGTACGTGCCGATGGGAATGATGTCGCTTCCTGTGCTTCGTGACATCGCCATGAGATTCGAGCCGACTGCTCAGGAATGGGAAGAGGCCCAGGCAGCGGATACCGACGACTGAGTGTCCGCTGCCTCAAAAGCCCCTCGCCTGCCTCAGAAGTCGGCGGCTAGCAGGGGTTTCGAGGCAAAGCCTCGTCGCCGCTCGTCGCCGCTCGTCGCCGCTCGTCGTCGCTCGTCGCCGCTGGTCGCCGCTCGTCGCCGCTGGTCGCCGCTCGTCGCAGCTCAGGCGCGCAGCGCGGCGGCGACCTGGCGCAGGCGCTTGCGCGGATAGGGGCCGTACGCCCAGGTCTGCACGGCCATGGGGGTGGGCGGTGGCTCGCCGCAGACCAGCGCGCTGCGGTACCACTGCCGGGCCGGCGCTAGCTGGCCGCTCGCGAAATACACGTCGCCCAGCAGGCAGTGGGCCTCGGCGTAGCGCGGGTCAAAGCGCAGCGCGTCCAGCGCGGCGTCGATGGCGGGCTCCCACTGGCGCAGACGCACGTGGCAGACGGCGAGAAAGTAGCGGGCGGAGAACAGGCCGTGGCGATAGCTGCCCAGCGCCAGCGATCGCCGGTACGCGGCGATGGCCTCGTCGAGCTTGCCGGCGATGCGCAGCTCGTTGCCGAGCTGGTACAGCGCGCGCGCGTTGTCCGGCTGCTGCGCCAGCTCCAGGCGCAAGAGGCGCAGGTTGCGCTCGCCGCCGCTCTCCTTGCCGCGCTTGTCCGGGCGGTTGGTGATGACGATCTCGCGATCGGTCACGGCGGTGGGAGCGGCGTCTTGCTCGGCGTACTCGTGTACCCGGCCCACGTAGCGCAGGCCGTCGGTGCGGCGAAGCAAGCGCGCGGACAGCCAGCGCTCGGCGCCGTCGCGCAGGGTCACCATCACCAGGTCGGCCGAGCCGCGGGCGTGGCGGCGCAGGCGCGCGGCGCTGCCTGGGCGCAGCACCTCGTCGGCGTCGATCTGCAAGACCCAGTCTGCGGTGGCCAGCGCCAGCGCCGCGTTGCGCGCGGCGGCGAAGTCCTCGATCTTGCCATCGGCGCCGTTGCAGGCCGTGAACACGGCGAGCCGGGCGCCAGCTCGGCGGGCCAGCTCGGCGGTGGCGTCCTGTGAGCCGGTGTCCACGACGCACAGCTCGTCATAGGCGCCGGTGAGGCTGCGCAAGCAGCGGGGCAGGAGCTTCGCCTCGTCGCGCACGATCAAGCAGGCGCTGATGGTGGGGCGCAAAGGCGGCTTCGCGCGGGCAGGTGGCTTGGCGCTTGAGCCTCTTCGCGCGGGCGCTGACCTGGGCATGGCGGGGCCGGTCATCGCGGCGGACAGAGCGCGCGATCGCGGTGATAGGTGCCCAGGAAGTTGCCGTCGTCGTAGTTGGCCAGCGCGGTGCGGAACATGCGGTCTCTGCTCTCCCAGCGCGAGGTCACCGGCGGATAGTGCGCGATGCGCGCGTGGTCATCGTGGGACAGGTGGACCGCGTCCCCGGCCATGATGCGGCGCAGGCCCCGGCCCAGGGTGAGCCGGGAGATCATGTCCTGATCTTCCCAGCCCCAGCCGTGCAGGCCGCCGTTGTAGCCCTCGATGGCGAGGAAGTCGCTGCGCCGCACCAGCAGCAGACCGGGCGCGTGGCGCAGCCCGGTCTGGGCGTCTTCCTCGCTGTCGATGATCTGCAGGTGGCGGCCATCGGCGGTCTTGATATGGAGCTCGTAGCCAAACGACACCACGTGGCGCGCGCGGCGCGAGTTGGCCTCTGACTCGCGCACGCCGGCCAGCGTGGCGAACAGGCCGTCCTCGGTGGCGAGCCGGCGCGCCAGCTCGGCCACCGGCTGGGCCGGCAAGATGATGTCGCAGTCGCAGAAGAACAAGATGGGCTGCTGGGTCCACGCGGCGCCGAGGTTCTGCGCCGCCGACTTGTTGAAGAACCCTTGCTCCGGCACGGTCACCACGCGGACGTCCTGGCGGTGCTGCGCGAGCTGCTCGTCGAGGAGCGCGGTCGAGCCCGAGAAGTTGACGACGGTCAGGTCGCCTCCGGCGGCCTTGGCCGCGGCCACGAGGCTCGGCAGCGCCCGGGCCAGCTCGACGCGATCTCTCCACGAAATGATGATCGACAGCAAAGGTCAGCTCCTCGTCGGATCGGCCACGGCGGTCCGGATGGTCTGCGCCAGCAGGGGGGCCGTCAAGCCGTACGCGGTGAGCAGCTCTTCGTCCTTGCCGGATTGCCCGCAGTAGTCGCGCGGCCAGCCAAGGACTTGCACCGGCGCCGCCAGGCCAAGGCCATGGACCAGCGAGCCGAGCCCGCCGAACGTGCAGTGATCTTCGATGACGAAGATCCGGCGGACGCCTCGCAGCTCCTCGCCGAGCGCGCCGAGGGGGGCCAGGCGCGCGCAGTGCAGGACCGACGCCTCGAGCCCCCACGCGGCCAAAAGCTGCGCCGCTGCCAGCGCCCAGTGCGAGGCCAGGCCCGTCGACACCAGCGCCAGCGGGCGGCGCGGCGTCAGCCAGCGCAGCGGGGCTGGCTGCCCCGGCAGGCCGTGGACTTCGTCGATGGGGGTGCGGGGAAAGCGCAGGTACGCGGGCGCAGGATCGGCGACCAGCGTGCGCACCGCCAGCGCGGTGTCGGCGCAGTCGCCGGGCGCCCACACCTGCACCCCGGGCAGCGACAGCAGCAAGGCCAGATCGTTGGGCGCGGCGTGGCTCTTGCCGTTGCGACCGCTGAGGCCGCCGGCGTGCGAGCCCACCAGCACCACCGGCTGGCGCGCCTGGCTCAGGCACACGCGGATCTGGTCGTAGGCGCGGAAGCACAGGAAGGCGGCGAAGGAGAACACCCAGGGCGCGAGGCCGGTGTCCGCCATGCCGGCTGCCACCGAGACCAGGTTCTGCTCGGCGATCCCGCCCATCAAGAAGCGCGCGGGGTGGCGGGTGGCGAAGTGGATGGCGCCGTCAGAGTCCGCCAGATCTCCGTCGAGCACACGCAGGCGCGGCGCGTGGTCGCCGTGCTCGGCCAGGAGGCGGCCGCAGTGATCGGCGAGCTTCACGGGCAAGGGAGGCTCGCGAGCAAGGTCTGGTGTTCCGCCGCGGTGACCGTGGCGCAGTGAAAGCGCGCGGGGTCCTGCTCGACCATGGGGACGCCCTTGCCCTTGACGGTGTGCGCGATCACCACCGAGGGCGGATCGAACGGCTGGCTGCTGGCGGCCTGCGCGAAGGTGCGCTCGAGCGCGTCGAGGTCATGGCCGTCCACCTCCAGGACGCGCCAGCCGAACGCGCGCCACTTGGCCGCCAGCTCGGCGACGGGCGGGGCGGGCGCCTGCGCTTCGCGGGGCTCGCGGTGTCCGGCCGGCGGACTCCACCCCCACTCCTGGAAGCGGTTGTGATCGATGACGGCGTGCAGGTGGCCGAGCTGCTGCTGCGCGGCCAGCATCGCGGCCTCCCAGATCTGGCCCTCCTGGCACTCGCCATCGCCGAGGACCACCCAGGTGCGCGGCGCCTGCTCCGCGTGCTCCGCTGGCTCGCCGCTTGGCTCGGTGGCTGGCGCGCCGGTTGGCTCGGTAGCTGGCTCGGTGGTTGGCTCGGTGGTGCGCAGCGCCAGCGCGACGCCGAGGCCAACCGACAGGCCCTGGCCCAGCGAGCCGGTGGAGAAGTCGACGCCGGGGAGCTGCAGCATGTCCGGGTGGCCCTCGAGCGGAGAGCCGAACGTGGCGTACGCGCTCAGCGGCTCGGAGAAGTACGCGAGGCGGCGCAGCACGGCGTAGAGCGCGATGGCGGCGTGACCCTTGGACAGGATCAAGCGGTCGCGCAGCGGGTGGCGCGGCTGCTCGGGGCACACGCGGAGCTGTCGCCGGTACAAGGTTAGCAGGAGGTCGATGACGCTCAGCGAGCCGCCGTAGTGGCCACCGCCGGTGGCAAACAGCGCGCGCAGGATCTCGCGTCGTAGCTCGGCGGCCTCTTCGGCGAGCGGCGTCGCGGCGGGCTGCACGGCCGGCGCGCTGCGCGCTGGGCGGATGAGCGCGCGCTGGCTCACAGGCTGGGTCACCGTTGGGCCTCCACGTAGCGATCATACCAAGCGGTCAGGGTGATGAGCGCCCACAGGCGCTGGCACAAGAGCAGGGCCGGGCCGCCGCGCTTGTCGCCGGCCAGCGCGCGCTGGACCGCGGCCTCCAACGACGGCAGGTAGGTGCGGCGCACCAGGCCGAGCTTCCAGAACTTGCTGCGGCGCAGGCGCGCCAGCAGCGGCCGGGCGATGGCCGGCGAGGTCATCCACAGCGCGATGGGCGCGGTGTACGAGGTCAGCGGTCGCTGCATGATCTCCGCCGGCAGCACGGCGGCGGCGATCTCGCGCAGCGCGACCTTGTTGCGCCAGCTCCGCGCGCTGGCCTGCTCGAAGCGGCTGCTTGGCCCCAGGCCGCACACCAGCGGCAGGAGCGGCAGATCGAGGAAGGGATAGCTGCAGCGCAGCGAGGCGGCGCGCGCGATCGGCTCGAAGTTGGCAAACAGCAGGTCGGGGATGCGGTGCTCGCACTCGTGCGCCACCGCCATCTCGAACCAGTGCGCGCCGCGCTTGATGCGGCGCTGCTCGCGGTAGAACTCTTCGAGCAAGCTGGTGTCGCGCCAGCGTGAGAACGGCGGATGCACCACGCGGGACAGCGCCTTCTCGTCGAAGAAACGCGCGTTGGAGGCAAACAGGTAGGCCGCGTCAGCGCCGCGCGTCCACAGCGCGCTGTCGAAGGCGTCCAGGTCGTCCGGCCGCGCCCAGCGCTTCTGGTGGCGCCGCCAGCGCAGGTACACCTCCAGGAAGGGCCAGTAGCCGCCGAAGACCTCGTCGGAGCCCAGGCCGGAGACCAGCGCGCGGTGGCCGTCTCCGCGGATGTGCGTCACCAGGTGATGGTGGGTCACGGTGGCCCACGCGGCGCAGGGCTCCTCGGCGGCGAGCACCTGCTCCAGCAACGGCCGGGTGGCCGGCAGATCGAGCGGCACCACGTGATGCCGCAGGCCAAAGCGGGAGGCCACCAGCCGAGCGAACTGTGTCTCGTTGTGCGGAAACGGCGCCGCGAACTCGATGGTGTAGGTCTCGAGCTGGCGGGTGCCCAGCAGGGCGGCGCCGCGCGCGGCCAGATACGAAGAGTCGACGCCGCCCGAGAGCAGCAGGGCCTGGCGTCCGTCGCTCAAGCGCGCGGCGATGGCGTCGTCCAGCCGCTCGCGGATGACGGCGCGCAGCGGCTCGTCGGCCACCTTCTGGGCGTCGTCGCGCAGCGCGGTGAACACGCGGTGGCGGAGCACCGGCGTGCCGGGGCGCCACTGCGCCAGGTGCGCGGCGGGGATCCGGGAGATGCCCTCGGCCATGGTGCGGCCCCACGGCGGGCGGCCGTTCTGCAGGTAGTGATACGCGGACTCGAGATCGAGCCGGCAGGCGAAGGCCGGATCGGTGAGGAGCGGCGCCAGCTCCGAGCACACCCAGGTGACGTCGTCGTCGTCGCGCAGGAACAGGCCGCGCTGCCCCAGCGGATCTCGCGCCATCGACAGGCGCTGGCGAACGCCATCCCAGCACACCACCGCGGCCTCGCCTCGCCAGCTCGCGATGGCGGCGCCGGGATCGTCGAGGAAGGCGGCGAAGACGGCGCTGGCGCGCGCCTCGCGCCCCGAGCTGGCGGCGGCGCGTTCGGGCGGCCAGCTCTGGCGCTGGCTTCGGCTCTGACTCCGCGGCCCGTCGCGCCCGTCGCGCCCGTCGCGCCCGTAGCGGGTGCCCACCAGCGCCAGCGCCGAGGCGTCGCGTCGGGCCGCGTCCTCGGCGAAGGCGGGCGCGTGCAGGGCCACGCCGGCGTCGCGGCACACCCAGAAGCTCCGCGCGGCCGCGGGGAAGGTGGCCGGCAAGGTCGCGCGCAGGTCGTCAGCGAGCAGCTCGCGGCCACGCGGGGTGCGCGCGAACGCGGCGAACAGGGTCTCGGTCACGCGGCCTCCACGTACTGGCGCAGCAGCTCGGCGCGCTCGCGCCAGCGCGTCGGCGGAAGCGGCGCCGCCAGCGCGGGCGCGTGGTCGGCCAGCGCGCGGCGGGCAGCCTCGGTGAAGTGGACGGTGCCGTCGTCGTCGATTCGCTCCAGGCCATCTCCAGCCGCGGCCGCCTGGTTCCACGCGGTGGCCTCGGCTTGAGACAGCTCCTGCGGCAGCGCCAGCGTGACCTCGCCCTGGGCCACTCGCACCGGCCAGCCCCCGGGGCGGCCGTGCGGACCGGGCGCCGAGGTGAGGAGCGCGGGGCCAAGGCCCAGGAGCGCCAGCGTCAGCTCCACCGCGTGGGTGCAAGAGAGCGCGTTGAGCTCTCGCGACGACGCCAGCGCCGGGCCTTGGTACGCCAGCGCGTCGGCGGCGCGCGCTTCTTCGCCCAGCCACACGCGCGGGTGCGCTGCGCCAGGGTGGCCAGCGCTCGTGGCGGCCAGCACGTGCGCGCGCGCTGGCGCCGCGGTCATGGCCGCGGTGACGTGGCTGTGGTGGGCCAGCACGCGCACTCGCTCGGGGGTGCCGGCGCGGCGCAGCCCGGCCTCGATCACCTTGGCGATCATGCCGGCGTTGCCGATGCCGATCGTGGGGGCCAGGCCCTGTCGCGCCAGCACCTGGTGGGTGACATCGGGATAGGAGCAGTTCACCACGGGGCCGGCGAACTCGCTGCTGCGCACGGCGCTCATGATCGCGTGCAAGATCGGGAGCTGCGCGGGGAGTTGCAAGGCGAAGCCCGCGCTGGCCAAGGCCTGGGCCGCCGACGACGAGCGCGCGCCCAGCGCCCACGGCGACAGCAGGGACGCGCACTGCAAGATCAGCGCGGGCTGTTCGCGGCGTAGCAACGCCGCCACTGCGTCGGGGTCCAGGGCGTCGAGCGGCTCATATCGCACGTCGGTCGTGCCGCACGCGGCGGCGAGCGCCGCCAGCTCACGTCCGGCAGCCTGGTGCCGGCCGGCCAGTACCAAGGTGCCAAGCGGGCTGGGCGAGCCCTGGGACTGCAAGGTGGCCAGCGCCAGCGCGATGCGGCGGCCCAGATCTCCCAACCCGATCAGCAGGACAGAGGGTCGCTGAACAGGTCGCTTTTCAGGTCGTTGAAAAAGAGCGCTCATTGGCCACGTTCTGATGGAGCCGCGGTCAATGCCCCCGCGCCCTGCGCTAGCCAGACCGACACGTGGCGGCCGGCCAGCGCCGCGCGAAAGGACACGCGCTCAGCGCGCGGGGCGGAATCCGATGTCCCCGCCGTCCTTGGTGCCTTCGCTCATGCGACCGCCGTATACGGCGTCGAGCTCACCGAGGTTGAGCTCGCGGCGCTTGGTCTGGACCTTGTTGCTTTTCGCCTTGGCGTTCTTGTTCATGTTCGCTGACTCCTCAAAGGTGACTGAGAGTGAACCGAGAGTGAAAACAGACCCGAGATCACAGACTCGAGACCTCGAGTTCCGCACCGAAACAGTGACGGCTGGGTCCTGGCCTGTCAAGCAAGCCCACCGGTGAACAGCCGGCGTGTGCGGGGGCTCGTCCCGGCCCGCGAGGGAACCTCCAGCGTGGCTGTACGCCCCTTCGCGCGAGGCTTTCGATGCGTGGGCTGGATCACCGGCTGGTCGCCGATGTTATAAAGGAAAGGCTATGGCTCGATCGTCAGGAGACGAGGTGCGGACAGGGCCGCGCCGCGGTGCCGGGTGGCGCCACGAGCTGCGCTGTCCATGATCCGGGTCGCCATCGCAGCCGCCGCCGAGGACGCGGCCTGGGTTCGCCGCGAGCTGACGAGCTCCTCGGCGTTCGCGCTGCAGGACAGCGCGAGCGGCGCCGCGGTCATCATCTCCTCCGCGGCGCAAGCCTCCGTGGTGCTCGACCGCGCCGGCGCCACGCCGGTGGTGGTGATCGGCGAGCTTGGGCACGTGGATCCTCGCGCCGCGTACGTGGCGCGTCATGGCCTGCCCGGCGAGGTGCTGGCGCAGCTCCTGGAGGCGCTGGTGGGCCGCCCCGCTCCGACGCCCGCGCTGGAGCCGGCGCGCAACGCCGAGGAGGCGCGGGGCGCGCAGCGCGCGTTCACCGCGTCGCGCAAGCTGGCGGCGGCGGGGAGCCTGGCGGAGACCGAGGCGCTGGCCATCGACGCGCTGCTCGAGCTGATGAGCGCGGAGCGCGCGCAGTGCCTGTTCTGCGACGACGCGTGGGCGCTGTGGTCGCAAGCGCAGCTCGACAGCCGCGGCGACGAGCGGCGCGCCGTCGCCGGGCTCACCGGCTTCGCCGCGCGCACGCATCGGCAGGTGGTGGTGGAGCGCGCGGGCGCGGACCTGCGCTGGGTGGCGGCGCTCGATGATCCGCCCGGCGACGGCAGCGAGCGCGTCGCGGTGCAGCCGGTGGTGTCCAGCGCCGGGGAGGTGCATGGCGTGCTGGTGGTCAGCCGCGGCGGCCGGCGCACGCCGTTCTCGATCGCGGAGCTGGCCACCTTCGAGGCGCTTCGCGCAGCTCCTGTCGCCGTTCCTCGATCAGATGTCGGTGCATGCCAGCGAGCAGTCGCTGATCGTGGACGAGTCCGCGGATGGCATGTTCCGCACCGAGGCCATGCTGGCGCAGGAGGCGCCGCAGCGCGGCGCGCTGGTCCGGCTGTCGCCGCGCTGGGTGGGCTGGACGTACTACCTGGTGATCGGGCTGCTGGTTGCCTTCGCGGTGTTCGTCACGCTGGCCAAGGTCTCCACGTACTCCACCGGACCGGCGCTCTTGCGCGCCAGCGCCAAGCTGGAGCTGGTCACGCGCACCAGCGGCAACGTGAGCCGGCTGGAGGTCGACATCGGCGACGCCGTGGAGGTGGGGACCATCGTCGCGCGGCTCGACGATGGTCCGCAGCGGGCCGCGCTCGCGCGCGCGGAGCGCGAGTTCGCCGCCGAGCTGCGCAACCACATGCTCGAGCCAGCGGACGCTGGCGCCGAGTCCGCGGTGCGGCAGCGACGGCAAGAGCTGCACGCGGCGCGCGCCGCGCTGGAGGAGCGGCTGGTGCGCAGCCCCGGGCGCGGGGTCGTCACCGAGGTCCGCGCGCGTCCGGGCCAGCGGGTGGAGCCAGGGGACCTGGTGGCGGCGATGGTGGACGGCGAGAGCCCGCTCGAGGTCATCGCGCTCTTGCCGGGCTCGGACCGGCCCCAGCTCGCCGCGGGCATGACCATGCGGGTCGAGATCTCCGGCTATCGCTACGCCTATCAATCGCTGCTCATCGACAGCGTGTCCGCGGACGTGCTGGGCCCGGCCGAGGCGCGCCGGGTGCTCGGGCCGCAGGTGAAAGAGAGCGTCAGCCTCGGCGGGCCGGTGGTGCTGGTGCGCGGGCGCCTGGCCGGCGCGGAGGTGGCCATCGATGGCGAGCGCTATCGGCTGCATGACGGGATGGTGGGCACGGCGATGGTTCAGGTACGCTCGGAGCGCGTGCTGTTTGCGTTGATCCCAGGGCTGCGGAGGCTGTGATGGCAGGCTCAGGCGCCAGCGCATCGCCATCGCCGCCAACGCCGGGCACGCCGGGCACGCCGCCGGGCTCGCTGGCAAACGCGCCAACGCCGGGCACGTCGGCAAACACGCCGTCGCCAGGCTCGTCGGGCGGCGGGCCAGGCGACCCGGAGGCCGAGGCGCGGCTGCGCACCGCGTTCGGCAGGCTGCGCACCTTGCGCGGGCGCAAGGTGCCGTTCGTTCGCCAGATGGAGGCCGCGGACTGTGGCGCCGCTTGCCTGACGATGGTGCTCGGCTACCACGGCAGCCACGTGCCGCTCGACCAGGTGCGGCAGCTCGCGGGCACCACGCGGGGCACGGACGCAAGCTCGCTGGTCCTGGCCGAACAGCTCGGGCTGCGGGCGCGCGGCGTGCAGCTCGACATCGACGAGCTGCACCGCTTGCCGGCGGCGACGATCCTGCACTGGGACTTCAACCACTTCGTCGTCTTCGAGCGGCTGCGCGGGCCGGACGTGGAGTTCGTGGATCCGCGCTCAGGCCGGCGCCGGATGCCGCTTGCGCAGTTCCGCAAGCACTTCACCGGGATCGCGCTGGTGTTCGAGCCCGCGGCGGACTTTGCGCCCACCCCGCCGGGCCGCAGCAAGGCCTGGCGGTACCTGGCGCAGCTCTTTGGCGAGCGCAGCCTGGTGCGTCGCGTGGTGTTCACCTCCATCGCCATGCGCGTGCTGGCGCTGGCGTTGCCGGTGCTCACCGCGATGGTGGTGGACCGGGTGCTGCCGCGCGCCGACACCAGCATGTTGATGGTGGCCGGCCTGGGCACCCTGTTCGTGCTGGGCTTCCAGTTCCTGTCCTCGCTCATCCGCTCTCACCTGCTGATCGAGCTGCGCACGCGGCTCGATGTGCGGATGACGCTCGGCTTCGTGGGGCACCTCCTGTCGTTGCCCTATGCGTACTTCACCAAGCGCTCGGCTGGTGATCTGATGCTGCGGATCGGCTCCAACACCCAGATCCGCGACCTCCTGACGTCGAGCATGCTGTCCACGCTGCTCGACGGCGCGCTGGCGCTCACCTACCTCTTGCTCCTGCTCTTGCTCTCGCCCACGCTCGCCGGCGTGAGCGTGGCGCTCGGCGCGCTGCAGGTGGTGGTGCTGCTGGTGACGCGGCAGCGGTTCGCGCAGCTCGCGTCGCAAGATCTGGAGAGCCAGTCGCGGGCGCACGCCTACCTGATGCAGATGCTGGTGGGGATCGAGACGCTCAAGGTCGCCGGCGCGGGAGAACCGCGCGCTGGAGCAGTGGACCAACCTGCCTTATGTCGATCAGCTCAACGTGTCCCTGGCGCGGAGCGGATGACCATGATGATCGACGCGGTCAACGGCTTCCTGCAGTCCGCCGGGCCGCTGGTGCTGCTCGGGGTGGGGACGTTGCTGGTGCTCGATGGCGGCCTCAGCCTGGGCACCATGCTGGCCACCACGGCGCTGGCCACCGGCTTCCTGACGCCGCTTGGCACCCTGGTGAGCTCCGGGTTCGCGCTCCAGCTCCTGGGCAGCTACGTCGAGCGCATCGACGACGTCTTGACGGCCGAGCCGGAGCAGCGCCGCGGCGCCATGGCTCCGCCGCGGCTCACCGGCGCGGTGGAGCGCACAGGTGTCCTTCCGCTACAGCTCCAACGAGCCGTACGTGGTGCGCGAGGTGTCGCTGGCCATCCGCGCCGGCAGCACGGTGGCCATCGTCGGCCGCTCGGGCTCGGGCAAGAGCACGCTGGCCGCGTTGCTCCTGGGGCTGCACCGGCCCACCGAGGGGCGCATCACCTACGACGGCTACGATCTCGCGGAGCTCGATCACCGGCAGCTACGGCAGCAGCTCGGCATGGTGCCGCAGAACCCGTTCATCTTCGGCACCAGCGTGCGGGACAACCTGCGCCTGGCGGACCTCGGCGCCGCTGGATCGCGTGGTGGCGGTGGCGCGCCAGGCCTCCATCGACGCGGACATCCGGGCGATGCCCATGTCGTACGAGACCTATCGTCGCCGACGGCGCGCTCGCTGTCGGGCGGGCAGCGGCATCGCCACAGCGCTGGCGCGCGCGCGCTCATCCACGATCCGGCCATCCTGGTGCTGGATGAGGCCACCAGCTCCTGGACGCCACCACGGAGCGCGAGGTCATGCACAACCTCGCGGACCTGGCGATGACTCGCGTCGTCATCGCCCACCGGCTCTCGACGATCATCGCCGCCGATCAGATCGTCGTGATGCAAGCGGGGCGCATCGCCGAGACTGGCACGCACCAGGAGCTGGTGGCGGCCGGGGGCGTGTACGCCCAGCTGGTGGCCAACCAGTACGGGCTGGGAGGCGCGGCGTGCAGCGTCGCGCGCAGCTCTCGCGGGCCGCGCTTGCCGCCGCGGTCCTCGGCTTGGGCGGGTGCGGCCAGGACGCGGCGCCGTCCGCGCCGCGCTCGCCGCCGAAGGTGGCGGCCCCCGCGCGAGGAGAGGCCGGCGGACGCGGTGGGCGTGGTGATCGCCGAGCAGGTGGCGGATCTGGCGGCGCCGTTTGCCGGGGTGCTGCAGCGGGTGCTGGTGCGCGCGGGAGATCGGGTGACCGCGGGCCAGGTGGTGGCGGAGCTGGATCCTCGTCCGCTGCAGGAGGAGCTGCGCGTGGCCGAGGCGGCGTTGCAGGCGGCGGAGGCCTCGCACCGGCAAGCGCGGGTGGACATCGAGGACGCGCAGCGGCGGCTCGCCGTGGAGACCGCGGCCGCGACCGCGGGCGTGAGCCCGACGACGAACGTCGAGGAGGCGCGGCTCGCCGTCAAGCGCGCGGAGGCCGCCGCCCAGCGCGCCTCTGCCTCGGCCGCCGTCGAGCAGGCGCGGGTCACCACCGCTCGCAGTCACCTGCGGGACGGCCGGCTGGCCGCGCCGTTCGACGGCACGGTGGCGATCCGCTACCTCGACGCTGGCGCGGTCCTCTCGCCGGGGCGGGCGGTGGTGCGGCTGGTGGGCACGGCGGCCAACGGCGGCGGGCTGCGCCTGCGGTTCGCGGTAGCCCGGAGCAAGCCTCCCGCTTGACCCCGGGGCTGCAGGTGCTGGCCACCATCGACACCGTGTCCTCGCCGGTGGAGGCCACCGTGCGTCAGGTGTCGCCGGTGCTCGACCCAGCCTCCGGCCTCTTGTTCGTGGAGGCGGAGCTTGCCCCAAGCGGAGCAGGCCAGCGCGCTGCGGCCCGGGCTGGCGGCGGCCGTGCGGCTGCGCTGAGCCGGGCAACGAGGCGGGCAACGAGGCGAGCGCGTCGACACGGCAGGAGCTCGCGAGGGCGGCGCGGTGGGATCAATCGTCAGCGGTCGGCGTGTCGCCGCGCTCCACGCGCTCCAGGCGGCCATCGGCGTGGCGCGCGAAGCGCCCGGCGTCGCGCCGTGCACCGGCGCGTCGGCCGGCCACGGCCAGCCGCCAAACCGGGTGCGCTGGTAGTCGTCGAAGGCGGTGCCGATCTCGGCGCGCGTGTTCATCACGAACGGGCCCGTATGCCGCCACCGGCTCGCCGATCGGGCGGCCCTGCAGCAGCGGGATCTCGCCGGCCTGGGCGCCTGCCACCCGGACCGGCGGCGTCGGGGCGCAGCCGCACGGCGCGGCGGCGGTCCACGGCTCGCTCGCCGATGGTACGACCCGGCCCGGAAGAAGTACAGCGCGCGGTCGGTCCCGGCCTTGGCGGCCGGCAGGCGCAGACGCGCCCCGGCGCCGAGGCGTGATGGTCCAGATCGCCACGTCGCTGTCGGGGCGCGCGGCCCACGAGCGCGGCGGGGGCGGCGGCGCGGCGTCGCCGAGCGCCCGGCGACCACGGTGACCTCGGCGGTGCCGCCCGGGTCATCGGTTGACACCAGCGCGGGACTGCGGCTCCACAGCATCGCGAAGTGGGGCGGGGCCATCTTGTTGGCGGCGGGCAGGTTGAGCCAGATCTGGAACAGCTCGGTGGGGTTGGGCGCATCGCCGTTGAGCAGCGGGAACATCTCGGAATGGACGATGCCGGCGCCGGCGGTCAGCCACTGCACGTCGCCGTGGCCGAAGCGCGCGGCGGCGCCGAGCGAGTCCGAGTGATCGATGAGCCCGCGGCGCACGATCGTGACGGTCTCGAAGCCGCGGTGCGGGTGCTGCGGGAAGCCGGGCACGACGTCGCCGTGGTACATGCGCCAGCCGTCCTTGCCCTCGAAGTCCTGCCCGAGGTCGCGGCCGGCCAGCGACGCCGCCGGCCCCAGCTCGGCGTTGCCGGCCGGGTAGGCGTCGTCGTGGTGGACGCAGAACAGGAACGGATCAAAAGCAGATCCAGGGAAACCCGGAGCGGGTGGACGCTGATCACGTCTTGGATCTGCAGGACCTTCGGACAGCGGCAGGTTCCAGGTAACGCTCGCGCACCGCCGCGGCAATGGGCCGATCTAGGAAAGACTGTCTTGCCGCGCGCGCCTCGGTGCGGTCCTGGTGCCGGGCAGGCGGGTCACCGCGCGACGTCCACGTTGTCAGCGCCAGCCGCAGCTCGCCATCGCCCTGGCGTCGAGCATCGGCGTGGTGGTGACGTTGCAGATCGCATCGCCGTCGACCGAGTTGCCTTCACCCCGTCTCGGGAGCAGTCGCACAGCGTGAGATGTTGCCGCCGAGGTTCACGATGCGGCGGTCGATGTCGTAGTAGTGCCCGTCGCGGCAGGCGTGCCAGTCGTAGATGCAGCTCCGAACCGGTCGAGGCCTGGCCCCGAGGACACTCGGCGGCAGCGTTTGGCTTCCGGCGTGCGGCAGTTGCCGGCGATGTCGAATCTGGATCAGCAGTGACACTCGAGGCCCTTGTTTGCAGTCGGCGAGGCCCGGGTACAGGTCCCGCCGACGTCGAGCGTGGATGTGGTTGCTCGTGCAGGGATCTGCCCCAGGTCGTGAGGTTCTTCCACCACCACACCGCGTCCCTTGACGCACGCCAAGCCGGTGTTGACGTCGGTGCAGAGGGCCAGCACGTCGAAGCTGTTGCAGGCCAGCGCTGCGGCCGGCTGGACACAGCTCGCGCCGCTCGCCTCGAGCTGCGTGCAGTGCAGCCCGGGGTAGCACACCGCAGGTCCCCCGCAGGTCGCGCCCGCGGTCGGCGGGGTGTAGCAGCTCGTGGTGCCGTCGTTGGCGCAGGTCGTGTCCGCCTTGCAGGTGAGCGCGGGTCGGCTGGCCAGCGGTACAGGAGCTGTAGTAGTTGCCCGACGCGGTGTCGCACGAGAACCGGTTGGCGGGGACAGCCGTCAGCTCAGAGCAATCGAACTCCTCCGTCACGCATTCGCTGGTGCGCCGGTCACAGACCTTGGAGGCGGAGTGCCGCTCGAGTCCGCGCAGTCCAGCACGTACTGCGTCCCGTCTGCACGCCTGCCCTGGCAGGTCGAGGTGCCGGGCTTGGTCGCTCAGACCGCCTGCTTGCCGGATGCCGGAGCCAGGTCCCGATCTCGCAGCTTGAGTCGCGCCGGTCGCGCAGTCCTTGACCGAGTCCGCGTCGCAGATGGAGGCTCCGCATCGGCGCACGACACGACAGGTACAGTGAGGCACCGGCGGGGCTTCGCAGGTCGCGCAGGCCTCGGTACGCGCTGGAAGGCGCCGCTCGCGTCGCAGGTGTAGAGGCCATCGGCTCGGCATTCCGTGGCGCCGCTCTCATAGCTGCGAAGGCGGCCCGTCTGGCTGGGTGCCGCTGGCGTCGTCGCAGCCCGCGGATGGGATCCCGGCACCAGGGGCAAACGCGGCACATGGCTTGGGCGATACTCCTGGCGTGGACTGTAACAACAGTCTCGCGGCTCACGGCTGGCAAAAAGCCGCACGGAGGAGAGCAACCGAGGCCACCGCGATCGCCGGGCGCGGTCGCCGGGCGCGGTCGCGGGCGCAGGCGCCTCTCGATCGGTCATCCCCGGTACCGACGAAAAAGCGCTCGGTGAGCCCTGAACACCTGGTGCTTGCTTGGGGGAGGAGAACGCGCGCAGAAGGGCCGCTGGGCGGTGGCGCGGGGCGACGCATGAAGGCATCGCGCAAAGCGGGCCGCGATCCTGGCCGGACCGCCGGATGACTCATCGAGTTTTCCCGGGGGTCAAACCTCCAAACTATCTGATGGTCGAATCGTTTACAGGACGATTGCGAGTACCTGTCGTCTCTACTTTCCCCCCATCACCAAGGACTGTCATGAAGCTTTCAGATCAGACCCGCGGCGTCATCGTTCATCGCGAGCTTGCTCGACAAGGTCGAGCGGATGATCACGGCTGGGCTGGGCCGGTTTGAGCATTCGGTGCAGCGCGC
>JADJJK010000058.1 GCA_016706545.1 Myxococcales bacterium | reverse complement strand
GGTGGTGGTCGCCGAGCAGGTGGAGGACCCAAAGCTCGCCAAGGGGCTGGTTCGGCGCGCGGTGGTGCGGATCATCACGCCGGGCGTCTTCCTCGACGAGGAGGCGCTGGATCCTCGGACCGCGCGATACGTGGCAGCGGTGGCCCGCGAGCCGCGGGGCAGCGTCTATGGCCTCTCCTACCTGGATGTCACCACCGGGGAGTTTCGCGCCACCACGCTTGGCCCCGATGCGCTCGCGGACGAGCTCTTGCGGGTGGCGCCGCGCGAGGTGATCGCGGCGGCGGCAGAGCTTGCGCCGGGCGCGCCGGCGGCCCGGTGCTGCGCCGGCTGGCGGTGGCGACCTCGCCGATCGAGCTGCCCTCGGCGGCGCAGGCGCAGGCGGCGCTCGGGCCGCTGCTCGATCCGGCGCACGGCCTGGCGTCGCTCGGGCCGGCGCACGGGCCGCCCGCGGCGTCTCGCGAGCCGGCCGCCGCGGCGGCGCGGTCAGGGGCCCGGCCGCGCCGCGGCGCTGCGCCCAAGGCAGTCGCTCGGCCCTCGAGCGAGCCCAGCGGTCCTGACGGCCCCGGCGCCGCCGACGCCGCCGCCGAGCACGGGGCGCAAGACCCGCACCTGGCGCTGCGCGCCGCCGCCGCCGTGCTGGCCTACGCCCAGTCGACCCAGCCAGGTGGCGCCTTGCCGGTGGTGCGGCTGTCGCTCTACGAGCCAAGCGACGCCCTGGGCCTCGATGAGGCCGCGGTCACTCACCTCGAGCTGGTGGAGACGATGATCGGCAAGCGCCGGCAGGGCTCGCTCCTCGAGGTGGTCGACCGCACCGCCACCTCGCCGGGCGCGCGCTTGCTTCGCCGGTGGCTGTTGTTCCCGCTGGTCGACGTGGCGGCGATCCGCCGTCGCCAGGACGCGGTGGAGTTTCTGGTGGAGCGCAGCGCGCTGGCCGGCTCGCTGCATGCGGCGCTGCGCGAGATCGCGGATCTCGAGCGGCTCGGCGCCAGATCCACGCTCGGGGTGGCCACGCCGCGCGATCTGGGGAGGCTGCGCGGGGCGCTGGTGCGGGTCCCCGCGCTGGTGACGTTGCTGCACCGCGAGCTGGCGAGCGCCATCGAGCTGCCGCCGCTGCTCGACGTCTCGCCGCTGACCTCGCCGGAGGTGGCGGCGCTGGCGCGGCGCCTGGGCGAGGTGCTCGTCGACGAGCCGCCGGCGCTGCTCAAGGACGGCGCGGTCATCCGCCCTGGCGTCGATCCGGTGATCGACGAGTGTCGCCGGCTGGCGGACGGCGGCAAGAGCGAGATCCTGGCCATCGAAGCGCGCGAGCGCGAGGTCAGCGGCATCGCCAGCCTCAAGGTTCGCTACAACCGCGTGTTTGGCTACTACATCGAGATCAACAAGAGCCAGCTTGGCCGGGTGCCCGACCGCTATCAGCGCAAGCAGACCATCGCCACCGGCGAGCGCTACGTGACGCCGGAGCTGACCGAGCTGGAGCGCAAGGTGCTGAGCGCCGAGGACACGCTGGCGGCGCGCGAGGCCGAGCGGTTCGCCGAGCTCGTGCGCGAGGTCGCGACCCAGGCGCCGGCGCTGGCCGCCGCGGGCGCGGCGCTGGCTGTGCTGGATGTCTGCGTCAGCCTGGCCGAGGTCGCGCTGGCGCACGGCTACGTGCGCCCGCTGGTGGACGACGGAACGACGATCGAGATCTCGGAGGGGCGGCACCCGGTGATCGAGCGCCTGCTGCCCTCGGGCGAGTTCGTGCCCAACGACTGCCGGCTCGACCCGGGCGCCGAGCAGCTCTTGCTCATCACCGGCCCCAACATGGCCGGCAAGTCCACGTACATGAGGCAGGTGGCGCAGCTCGTGGTGCTGGCGCAGATGGGCTCGTTCGTCCCGGCCAAGGCCGCCACCATCGGCCTGTGCGATCGAGTCTTCACGCGGGTCGGCGCCGCCGACAGCCTGTCCACGGGAGACTCCACGTTCATGGTGGAGATGCGCGAGGCCGCCGCCATCCTGTCCCGGGCCACCCGGCGCTCGCTGGTGGTGCTCGACGAGGTGGGGCGCGGCACCTCGACCTTCGATGGCGTCTCGATCGCCTGGGCGGTGTGCGAGTTCCTTCATGATGCGGTCGGCGCGCGGACCTTGTTCGCGACGCACTACCACGAGCTGGTGGCGCTGGCGGAGAGCCGGCCGAGGGTTCGGAATTTCTCGGTGGCGGTGCGCGAACATCAGGGGGAAATCGCGTTCTTGCGTCGCCTGGTGCCAGGAGGCGCGAGCCGCTCCTACGGCATCGAGGTCGCGCGGCTGGCGGGCTTGCCGCGCTCGGTGGTGGCGCGGGCGCGTCAGATCCTCGGGCGGCTCGAGGGTGGGGCCGGCCTTGGCGCGAGTCCCCAGCTGAGCCTGATGGTCCCCGTCCACGCAACTCCTACGGCGGTAGAGCTTCGGCTGCGCGAGCTGGACCTCGACCGCACCACGCCGCTGGAGGCGCTTGCGATTCTCACCGAGCTTCGTCTACTCAGTTCGTAAGCGTCCCCATAAGGTTGCATCGGTGAGTTCGGGTGGGCATGATCACCGCGCAGATCTCCAAAGGAGTCATCGTGGCATCGAAGGCATCCGAAACGCTGGTTCGTAAAACGAAGTCGATCGCTGAGCTGTTTCTCCGCAGAGTGGAGGAAACTCCCGACCGAGAAGCTTTCCGATACCCGGTGGCAGACGAGTGGCGATCGCTGACCTGGCGCGCGTCAGGAGAGAAGGTTCGCGCCATCGCGGCGGCGCTGCTGTCCTATGGCATCAAGCGCGAGGAGCGGGTCGCCATCGTGTGCAACACGCGCGTGGAGTGGATCCTGTGTGATCTAGGAATCCTCTGCGCGGGAGCCGCGACGACCACGGTGTACCCGTCGAGCACGGCCGAGGAGTGCGCGTACATTCTCTCGGACTCCGAGACGCAGATCGCCTTCGTCGAGGACTCGAGCCAGCTCGCGAAGCTCAAGGAGCGGCGCGCGGAGATCCCCTCCGTGCGCAAGCTGGTGCTGATGGAAGGCGCGGTCGCCGCGGAAGACAAGGACTGGGTGATCACCCTGGCCGAGGTCGAAGAGACCGGCGCCGCGCACCTCGCCAAGCACGCCAAGCTGGTGGACGAGCAGGTCCGCGGGATCGAGGGGGAGCAGCTCGCCACGCTCATCTACACCTCCGGCACCACCGGCAAGCCCAAGGGCGTGCGGCTGGTCCACGAGTGCTGGGCCTATACCGCCGACGCGATGGCCTCCATCAACCTGATGACCACGGACGACGTGCAGTACCTGTGGCTGCCGATGTCGCACTCGTTTGGCAAGGTGCTGATGGCCAGCCACCTGTCGACCGGGCACGTGTGCGCGGTCGACGGGCGCATCCCCAAGATCATCGAGAACCTTGCGGTGATCCGCCCGACGATGATGGCGGCGGCGCCGCGCATCTTCGAGAAGGTCTACAACAAGGTCATCCAGGGCGTGAAGGAACAGGGGGGCATGAAAGAGAAGATCTTCACCTGGGCCGTGTCCGTGGGCAAAGAGGGCTCCGCGGTGCGCCAGCGTGGGGCCGAGCCTGGCGGGCTCCTGGCCATGAAGCTGCGGCTCGCCGACAAGCTCGTGTTCAGCAAGATCAAGCAGCGCTTCGGCGGTCGCGTCCGCTTCTTCGTCTCTGGCTCTGCGCCGCTGTCGCGCGAGATCGCGGAGTTCTTCCACGCCTGCGGCATCCTCATCCTCGAGGGCTACGGCCTCACCGAGACCAGCGCCGCGTCGTTCGTCAACCGGTTTGACTCCTACGTGTTTGGCAGCGTGGGCAAGGCGCTGCCTGGCACCGAGCTGAAGCTGGCGCCCGAAGACAGCGAGATCTTGATCCGCAGCCCGGCGGTCATGCGCGGGTACCACAACCTGGACGACGCGACCGCCGAGGCGCTGACCCCCGATGGCTGGCTCCGCACGGGCGACATCGGCGAGGTCGACGCGCGGGGCATCCTGCGCATCACGGACCGCAAGAAGGACCTCATCAAGACCTCCGGCGGCAAGTACGTGGCGCCTCAGGCGCTGGAGGGCAAGCTCAAGGCGACTTGCCCGTACATCAGCCAGGTGATCGTACACGGCGACCGGCGGAACTTCTGCACCGCGCTGGTGACCCTGGACGAAGAGTCCATCATGAAGTGGGCCAAGGAGAACAACCTCGCTGGCAAGACCTACTCGGAGGTCACCTCGTCGGCGGAGGCCAAGGCGCTGCTGGAGCCGTACTTCACGCAGGTGAACAAGACCCTGGCGAAGTACGAGACCATCAAGCAATTCGCTATTTTGCCGCGGGACTTCACGGTGGATGAGGGCGAGCTGACCCCCAGCCTCAAGGTCAAGCGCAAGGTGGTCGAGAAGCGCTACGTCGACCTGCTCGACAAGATGTACGAAGGCGCTGTCGCCGACTTGTAGGCCGCGACGGTTTCTGCGAGGAACAGCGCAGGCGCCGTTGGCTTGCATCAAATCGGCAGGGGCGGCGTCCTAGCGCCAGGCCAGGTCTTCTCTGGGCTCATGAGTTCATGATCTCAGGGCTCTGGCATGGCCACCCAAACGGCTCTACCAAGGACGCAATAGACCGATGTCGCGCCGCCTCCTCTTGTCAATCGCTGGGCTCCTGGTTGGACCCGCCCTGGCTTTCGCGGAGCCTCCCCAGGTTGCTGCCCCGGCTCGCGCTGGGGCAGCGAAAGCGCCTGCGCCGGCCGCCGCGCCGAGGCCTACGCCGCCGGTGGCTGTGTCGCCGGCCACACCAACGTCGACCGCCGCCATCGCGCCCAGCACCAGCGGGCCGGCCGACTTCACCGCGCAGGCTCGGCTCCTGACCAGGGTGGCAGCGTGCGGGGAAGGGCCGCTGCCGCCAGCGATGGACGAGCGAACGGTCACGGCGCACTGCGCCAACATCGGCAAGCGGATGACCGAGTATCGTCAGCGGTACTTCGAGAAGGCGCGTCCGTTCTTTGCCTCGCTGGTGCCCGCCGCGGCTCCCAAGACCGTCGTCTATCCGTTCGGCGGCGGCGATCTGCTGTCGGCGCTGGTGGCGTTTCCGGACGCCACCGAGATCACGACCATCTCCTTGGAGCTGGCCGGGGATCCTCGGCGCATCGATACGCTGACGCGGCCGCAACTGGCCCGCTCGCTGAGCGCGTTGCGCGCCGACATCGGCGGGCTCTTGTCGGTCGGCTCAAACACGTCGCTCAACCTGTCCAGCTCGCAACGCAACGAGCTGCCGGCGCAGGTCAGCTCCTTCCTGATGGGCCTGGTGGCCGGCGGCTACGAGCCGGTGTCCATGCGGGTGTTCCGCCTGCAGCCAGATGGCAGCGTGCGCTACCTCTCCCTGGAGGACATCGCAGCCCTCGAGGCCGAGGCGGCGGGCAAGCGCGCGCGCACCAAGAGCCTCAAGGGCTCGTGGTTGTCGCCCAACTTCTCCGAAGCGTTCTCCAACGTGGAGATCCAGTACCGACGGCTGGCCCGGCCGGGCGAGGCGGCAGACCCGATCGTCCGCGTCCACCGCCACATCGCCTGGAACCTCAGCGACGCCTACCTCACGGACCACCCGGAGCTGCTGGCCCACCTGGCGGCCAAGGGCAAGGTGACCATGCTGACCAAAGGGGCGAGCTACCTGCTGTGGTCCGGCGGCTTCTCCAAGATCCGGGACTACATGCTGCAGCACCTGTCGTGGATGCTGTCGGATTCCACCGGGATTCCCCCGGCCTACGCCAGCGCGGCCGGCATGGTGCAGGAGACCTATGGGCGGTTCACCGGCGCCTTCCTGGAGGGCGCGGAGCTCCACGGTCAGAAGCACAGCAACGCATTTAGGGCCCTGTGGCAACAGAACCCCAAGCGCGCGCTGCCGGTCCGCTTTGGCTATGTTGACCTCAACAAGCAGGCGCACCTGGTAGTGACCCGGCCCCGCTAGGAGCGTGGTGTCAAACACCACGCTCCTAGCCTCATTGTTGGGCAAAGCCCTCCGGACGGGCGCACTCGCGCCCGGGCTGCGCCGCCAACCTCGCCGAGCGAGCTTGGCGTGCTCGGCCAGGAGACCGTTTGACACCAGTCTCCTAGGGCGCGGTGTCCTCCTAACGGCGCGCCCGGGCCCGGGCCTGGGCCTCCTGCGCCCCAAAGTTGCCCCTCCGTCGGAGGGCGTGATAGGCGCTTGGAGATGTCCGACGACGCCTCGGCGAAACCTGGCGCTGGCACCACCGCCGGGCGCGGCGTGGTGCTCATCGCCTTCGCCAAGCTGTACTTCATGTTCATCGGTCTGTTCGTGCAGATCCGGTTGACGGCGCTGGTCTCGCGCGGCGTGTTTGGCGCGTATGGGGTCATCAACTCCATGGTGTCGCCGGTCAACAGCGTGATGATCACCGGCTCGATCCAGACCGTGTCGCGGTTCACCGCGCAGGAGCCGCACAAGGCCCGGCTGGTGCAGCAGGCCGGCCTGCGGATGCACCTCTACGTGGGGCTGGTCGTGTCCGCGGTGTTCATCGCTGGCGCTCCGCTCCTGGCCTGGTTTCTCCACGATCCCAGCAAGACCGCGCCGCTGATGCTCGCGGGCGTCATCATCGGGATCTACGCTTTCTACGCCGTCTTCGTCGGCACCGCCAACGGCCTGCGTCAGTTCCACAAGCAGGCGGGGCTAGACATCGCCTTCGCCACCCTGCGCACCGTGGGGCTGCTCGGCATGGCGATGGCGGGGATGGGGGTCCTTGGCGTGATCGGTGGCTGGGCCATCGCCGCCGGCCTCATCCTGACCATCGCCGCGACCTGGGTGGGCCTGCCGCGCGCCATCCCCGCGGCGGAGCGGCTGCCGGTGCGGCCGATGATCTCGTACCTGGGGCAGGTCGCGGTCTACCTGATCCTGTTCAACCTGCTGCTGTTCGTGGACACCATGCTGCTCAAGCGGCTCACCAGCGTGTACTTCGCCGCCCACTCGACGGAGCTGGCGTCGGCGATGGACGCGGTGCTGCCCTGGGCGCGGCAGACCGCCGGCTATCAGAGCAACCCAGCGGCGCTGGCCGATGTCCAGGTCGCCTACTACACCGCGGTGCAGACGCTGGCGCGGCTGTCGTATCAAGCCATCATCGCCGCGACCTTCGTCGTGTTCCCGCTGGTGTCTCGGTCGACGTTCGCCGAGGACCGGGACACCACGCGCAAGTACATCGAGATCACCGTGCGGTACTCGCTCATCTTCGCCGCGGCCATCGCGGTGACGATGGCCGCCAACCCTGCCGCCATGCTCGCGGTGGTGTACCCCGCGGACTACGCCGCGCTGGGCGGACCCGCGCTGGCGGCGCTGGCGCTGGGCACGGTGGCCTTCGCCCTGGTCGCGATCGCGGGGACCATCCTCAACGGGGCCGGGCTGACTCGTCTGGCGATCATCAGCGCGGCGATCACGCTGGGGATCGCCGCCACGGCCAACTACGTCGCGCTGAGCCGGACCGCGCCGGGGCCTGAGGCGCTGTGGACCGCTGCCGTGGTCACCGCGGCTGCGATGGTGGTCGGCGCGGCCATCTCCGGGTACCTGCTGTGGAGCCGGCTGGGCGGCTTCTTGCCGTGGAAGACGCTCGTGCGCGTGGGCGCGGCGGGGGCGGCGGCGCTGGCGGTGGGACAGGTGCTGTCGCTGTCCGGAAAGATCGGGGCCCTCGTCGAGGCGACCCTGGTGGGCGCGAGCTTCCTGGGGGTGTTGATCGCTCTGGGCGAGCTTGGTCGGCGAGATCTCGCGGCGATTCGCTCGGTTCGCAGCCGCCGCGGAGGAGGAGACGCATGAGGACCTCGCAGCGACACGGTGGCCGCGGCGTCTTTTCTCGCTTCGCGCTGGCGGCGGCGCTGGCGCTGGGGGCGACCGCGTGCGGCTCGGCGCCCAAGAGCGGCGAGACGCTCATGGAGTCGCTGTTCACGTATCACGAAGGGATCCGCTGGCAGCGCTTTGCCGCCGCCGCGGGCCGGCTTCCGCCCGACGAGCGGAGCCACTTCATCGACGAGTGGGACGAGCGCTCGCGCGATCTCAAGGTGACCGACTACGAGATCGTCGACGTGGTGCAGCGCGGCGACGAGGCCACGGTGCAGGTGAAGATCAGCTGGTACGGCGACACCGAGGGCAAGCTTCACGACACCCACGCCCGCCAGAGCTGGCAACGGCGAGGGAAGACGTGGATCCTGATCGACGAGGTGCGCGCCAGAGGCCCGCAGATGCCTGGGCTCACCGAGCCAGTGGCGGACGGCGCGGCAGGCGATGCGGCCGACGGCCCGGGCGTCACTGCGGCCAACGGCGCAGGGGGCACCGCGGGCTTGGACGCGGCCAAGTCCGCCGACGGAGCCAAGGCCGCCGACGAAGGGCCGTAGCTCGCCACGTCGCGACCTCGGCGGAGCCGTCACGACCTCGGTCACAGCAGCGAACGCCGCTTGGACCACGCAGGATCCTCGTCGTCGGCGTGCCATGATGTAGAATTTTGTCCGAGATGTCGCATGGCGACTTCATAGCGCGTGGTGCGGCCTTGCTAGAGCAGGGCCAGTACCAGGAGGCGGTCAAGACCTGCCGCCTGGGGCTCCTGTCGCGCCCGGCGGCGGTGGAAGGGCGGGTGGTCCTGGGACGCGCGCTCATGGCGCTGGGGCGCTACGACGAGGTGCTCCACGAGATGCGGGTCGCCGTCGAAACCTCGCCAAACGAGGCGCTGGCGTACATGTTGCGAGGAGAGGCGCTGCTGCGCAAGGGCGACAGCGCGTCGGCCCGCGCGGCGCTGCGCCTGGCCGCGGGGCTCCTGCCGGGGGACGCTCGGATCGCGGAGTTGCTGGAGGAGACCGAGCTCGCCACCGGCCAGGTCGACGCGCCCGATCCCACCAGCGTGTACGCGCGCGGCGGGCAGCGCGACGAGACCGAGACCAAGCACTATCCGCGCGCCGCTCCTGACCTGGGCCAGCCAAATGCACAACGAAACGAGCGGCTAAGCGAGCGGCTAGCTAGCGCCACCGAGACCGAACCCGCGCGCGCGGGGCCGCAGGAGGATACGCTGCTCGTTCCCCTTTCCCCGGTCGCGGGGCCAGGTCATTCTACGAGCAACGGGTGGAGCCTAGCCGTGGCGAAGAAAAACAACACCGAACCCCTGGGCGATGATGCGCTGGTAGAGATACCAGCCCCCGGTTCGCCGCGCGCCGCGCCCGGGGGGCAGGGATTCGAGGGGGGCGGCCCTCGACCGCCGGTCCCTCGCGCGGGCCGGCCTTCCGCGCCACCTCCTGGCATGGGTCCGCCACCGCGGCCGGGCGCGCCACCGCGCTCGGTTCCGTTGCCGCCCCCCTCGCATGGCGGCGCACCGCCTCCGGGGCCCCCGATGTCGCCGGCGATGCCACCGCCGATGGCCGCCATGTGGGATCGCCCGCAGGCCCCCGGCCAGCAGCCGGCAGCGGCCCGCCAGCCTCCGCCGCTTCCGTCACAGCATGCTGGCGCTTTCCCCGCGTACCACAGCGCGCCGTCCATGGCGCCACCGGGGCTCGCCCCGCAAGGCCGGCAGCCGCAGGGGCCCGCGCCCGCCGCGGCGCCGCGAGGCCGCGCGGCGCCAGCTCCCGTCGGATCCAGACGCAAGCCCCGCACCGGGCTCGCCACGGCGCTATGGGTGCTGGTGGGCGCGGCGGTGATAGGCGGCGGGGTGCTGGCCGGCTTCCAGATCCGGGACCTGCGCCTGCGGCGACAGATCGAGGCGGCCGAGCGCAGGGGCGCCGAGTCGTCTGCCAGCGATGCTTGGCTTGGCTGGCGGGTCGCGCGCGATGGCTTGTCCAGCATCGCCGCCGCGCGCAAGACCCCGGAGTCGCGGGCCGCCCTGGCGCGCGCGCAAGCCGTGCTCGCCTTCGAGCTGGGCGATGGGGCAGGCGAGGCGGCGGCGCTCCTGCGCTCGATGGGGCCCGATCCTCGCGCGTCAGTGGCCCGCGCGTACATGGCCCTGCTCTCCGGCGACGCCGTCGCGTCGGCCCGCGAGGTGGACGCCGCGCCGTCGGACAGCGGCCCGGTCCTCGACTACCTCCGCGGGCGCACCGCGTTGCTGGTGGGCGACGGCAAGGCCGCGTTGGCGTCGCTGCAGAAGGCGTATCGGGTGGAGCCTCGGCCGTTTTTCGCCGTCGCGCTGGCCCAGGCCCACGCCTCGCTCGACCGCTGGGACGAGGCGGAGAAGGTGCTCGCCGGGGCGCTCGGCAAGGTCGCCGAGCACCCCGCGCTGGTGCTGGCGCGCATCCAGCTCGCGCATCGGATGGGCAAGCTGGACGCCGCCGGCAGCACCGCGGCGCTCGCCTTGCTCGATCGGCTGGTGGCCGAGAGCGACAAGGCCCCGGCCGCGCAGCGCCGCGGCGTGTCGCCGTGGCAGGCCGCCCTGGCGTTGCTCACCAAGGCGCAGGTCCAGCTCCGGCGCGGGGAGCGCGAGGCCGCGCTGAGCTCGCTGGCGCGCGCGCTGGAGCTGCAGGTGGATGAGCAGCGCTTCGCCGAGTCCGCGGTGGCGACCTTGCTCGCAGCGGACCTGGTGGACGTCGCGGGCAGCGTCGCCAAGCGCGGGCTCGCCGCCTGGCCGCACAGCATCGCGCTGCGCGTCGAGGCCGCGCGGGTCGAGGTCGCGCAGGGGCACCTGACGGACGCCATCGAAGGGCTGCCGGATGCGCTGATCGCCAAGGACCCGGCGGCCGTCGCGGTGCGCGCGCGGGCCCGCCTCTTGCTCGATGATGTCGACGGAGCGCGCCGTGATCTCGAGCTCGTCGCGGCGGCGTCGTCTCCGGACCTGAGGGCCGCGCGCGCCCTGCTTGGGGCAGCCCTTGGCGAGGCGGTGGAGTCGCCAGGCCCCTCGGAGCGCCCGGATCTCCGCATCGTCGAGGCCCGGCTGGCGCGCCTGCGCGGCGAGCCGGCCAAGGCGGTGGCTGCGCTGCGGCCGCTGCTCGAGACCTCCCTTGGCATGGAGCGCTTCCCGGTTCGCCTGGAGCTGGCGCGCGCGTATCGCGACAGCGCGGACTACCCCGGCGCCCGTTCCGCCTACAACGAGCTGATGTCCGTCCCCAACCCGCAGCTCCGGCTCGAGACCGCGCAGCTCCTGCTCGAAGACAGCGATCCCAAGCGCGCGCGTGAGCACATCGAGGCGCTGCTGCGCGATGAGGGCGATCGAGCGACCGGCGCCATGCTGGTGGAGGCGATGCGGATCCGCACGCTGACCGGCGCGCCCACCCAGGCCGAGAGCCTGGCCGCCAAGGCGGCCGCCGCTGGCGCCCCGCCGTGGATGTTGCAGCGCGAGGCGGCGCGCATCGCGCGTCAACGCGACGATCTCGGCACCGCCGCCGAGGCCCTGGGCAAGGCGCTCGATGGGAGCAAGGCAGACCTCGACACCTTGCTCATGGCCTGCGACGTCATCGACAGCGCGTCGCCGACGCTGGTCGCCAAGCTGAACAAGGCGGTCGACGAACGCCTCGCCGACCAGCCAGATCTCCTGGTGGCGCAGGGCAAGCTGGCGCTGTCGCGCGGCGACGTCGCCAAGGCCAGCGAGCTGTTCGACAAGGCCGCCCAGCGCTTCAAGGAGCGCCCGGTCTCTGCGCGCCGCCTGGCGCAGGTGTCCTTTGGCGCCGGCGCGCTGGCCGTGGGCCGAAAAGAATGGGTCATGGCGAGGCGCAAGCTGGAAGCCGCCATCGAGTTCGACCCGTCGCTCCTGGACGCCTACACGTACCTGGCCGTTGCCTTGGCGCGCGGCGGAGACCTGCCTCGCGCGGTGGGGTTGCTCAAGACCGCGGCCGAGCTGGCGCCCGAGTCGGTGCTGGTCTGGCAGACGCTGGCGGACTACGCCACCAACGCTCGCGATGGCAAGACCGCCGCCGAGGCCTCCAAGCGCGCGGCGACCTTGCTCCGCCGCAAGTGAGCCCCCAGAGGAGGGCGGCTCCCAGACCACCGAATCGGTGTTCTAGCCCTTCATCAGAACGAACACCGCGGTCGCCGCCGCCGCCGCCAGCACCAGCACCACCAGCACGATCACGCCCATCGACAGCCCCGGGCGTCCAGAGGCGTGGACCCCGGTGCGCTCGGGCTCCAGTTGATGTTCGAGTCCGACAGCGATATCCGAAGGTCCGGTTCCGCCGATGGGCGGGGCCGGCGTGGGCGTGGCGCCCTGTCGCCGCGCCGGCCGGGAGTTTGGCGGTCGGCGGGCGCCAAAGGTATCTCCGCCGACCTCGCTCGCCCACGAGCTCGGGTTGACGAAGGACGCCGGATCGAGGCTCTCGGCGCCCTCGGTGCCGGGGCGGCTCTGCGCGCTCTCTCCCTCGAGCAGCGAGGTCATCTTCGCCATCTCGTCCTGGATCAGGGCGTCGATGATGGATTCCTTGGGAGCCGTGCTCCGCTTGCGCATCATCTCGACCTGGGTGTCGCGCACCAGCGCCGCGATATCGCGCGCGGTGACCTTCATCCGGCGAGAGAACAAGAACTGCGACAGCGCGTCGCCCAGGTCGGCGGCGTGCTGATATCGGTCCTGCGCGTCGCGCGCCAGCGCCTTGCGGACCACCGCCTCGGAGCCGGGCTCGAGCTCCGGGTTGTGCGCGCCGCCATGGACGGCACCCGCGCTTGCCGCACCAGCTCCACGGTCTGGTAGTCGGTCTCGCCGTAGAACAACCGGCGCCCGGTGAACAGCTCGTAGAGGAGGATGCCCACCGCGAACACGTCCGCCCGGTGGTCGACCTCGATGCCGCTGGCGGCCTCTGGAGACAGGTACGAGAACTTGCCCTTGACCACTCCCGGATCGGTGGACTCGATCTGGCTGTTGGCCTTGGCCAGGCCAAAGTCCACCAGCTTCACCTCGCCGTTCTTCGACAGCAGGATGTTCGGCGGGGAGATATCGCGGTGAACGATCCCCAGCGGCTCGTTGGTCTCGGGGTGCTCGAGGCTGTGGGCGTAGTGGAGGGCCTTGCAGCACTCGATCATCAGGTAGATCGAGTGAGCGATCTCCAGCCGGCGCCCCTTCTGCTTCTGCCGCTCGATGAGCGACTTGAGGTTGCAGCCATCGACGTACTCCATGACCAGGAAGTACGCATTGTCAGGCGTGCGGGAGATGTCGAAAACCTGAACGATGTTCGCATGCTGTAGGAACAGCGAGAGGCGAGCCTCGTCGAGGAACATCGCCACGAACTTCTGGTTCTTGGTGAGGTTTGGAAGGACGCGCTTGATCGCGACGTTCTTCTTGAACCCCTCCATCGACTCGGCGACCCCCCGAAACACCTCGGCCATGCCGCCGTGATCAAGCCGCTCGGTGATGGTGTAGCGATCGCGCATGGAACTGGAGGCCACTGACTATACAGAGGTTTGGGCCCAAGGGCAAAGTACCCGCCAGCGGACCCGCAAAAGACCTGGGCTTGGCTACTCCGGGAGCTCGTCGGCTTCGACCTGCTCGCGGGCCGTCTTGCACTCGAAGCACAGGGTGGTCACCGGGCGGGCCATCAGGCGCTTGAAGCCGATGGGCTCGGCGCACTCCTCGCAGACGTCGATCTCGCCGCTGTCGAGGCGCCGGACCGCCTCCTGGATCTTGCCGAGAAAGAACGTCTCCCGGTCGTGCAGGCGAAGCTGCGTCGAATACAGCTCCTCTTCCGCCGATTCGTCCATGGAGTCGCGTCCGATCCGGTCGCGATCTCGGTCCATGGTGAAGCCGATGGCGCTGTGCGCGTTGCCTGCGAGGCGGGTCAGCTCCGCCGTGAGGCGCTCACGGAGCCGCTGAGTTTGGTCCGGAGTCAGCATGGGATCGAGTCTACCGAATGCGCCTGTTCGGTCAATCTCCAGCGACCAGCCGTACGCTGAATCGCCGTCCCTTCGCTCAATGCACGCGACGGTAGCCACCGTAGCCGTATCCGCCATACATGCCGGAGCTCCCGGTCAACTCGTTGACGCGCTTTTCGGTGGCCTCGTCGAGGTCCGCGTTGCGATTGCGGAGCTGGTTCGCCGCCGCCAGGCGCAGCGATTCGGAGACCGCGCCGTCTTGCACCAGGCGGATGAGCGCGGTGTCCACCTCTTCGCCGCCCTGATATCCCGCCGAGATGGCGCTCTGCGCCACCGACTCGTCCGGATCTCGCATCAGCTCGGCGATCACCTTGCCCGCTCGCGGATCGGTCACGGAGGTCAGGCTGGACAGCGCCGACATCCTGTCCTCGGGGGGGCCTCGACGGGCGCTCTCGATGAGGGCCAGGGTGGCCTTGTCGTTGCTCTGTGAGCCCAGGGCGGACATCGCGGCCGAGCGCACCGACGCATCGCTGTCGCGCATCATCCGCAGCAGCAGCTCCGTGTTGTTCTCGGTCGGGCTCTGGCCGAGCACCTGCACCACGGTGGCGCGGAGCCCGGGATCCTTGGCGCCCAGGGACCGCTCGAGGATGGCGAGCGCCTCGGGCGTGCCGCTTTGCGAGAGCGGATAGACGGCGCTCTGCGCGATCTCTGGGCTGGGGTTCGACAGCAGCTCCTCGGCCAGGCGCAGCCCCTCGCTCGCCCCTTGCGCCACCAGGCGCTCCATCACCATCGTCTTCATCGACGAGTCGCCGGTGCGCGCGGCCGCCACCAGCGCGGCCCGGACGGAGTCGGTCATGCCTTGCTCCCCGAGCGCTTGCGCCGCGGCCAGGGCGAGCTCCTTCTTGGGGCTCGACATCGCGGCCAGGAGCGCGCGCTGCGACTCCTCGGTGCCCAGGCGGCCCAGCACGGCCGCGGCGTTGACCGCCTCGGCCGTGCTGCCGGTCTGCAGCGACGCCGCGAGCATCTGGTTGACGCGAGGGTCACCCGGGTTGACCTGCGCCAGCATCTCCAGCGCCGTCACTCGAGCCTGCCCCTTGGCGCTATCCGCCAGGCCCTGCAAGGCGGCCATGGCCTGCGGCGTGCCGGCGTCGGCGAGCAGCCGCATCGCGTCCATCTTGTCCGACCGAGAGCCCGTGGAGGCGAGCTGCACGGCGGAGCGAAGCGCCTCTTCGTTGCCCAGGCGCAGGAGGCGGGGCAGCGCCGCCTGACGATCGCGGGGCTGGCCGTTCTTGGCGAGCTCCAGCAACGCCGCCTCCACGTCCTCGCCCTTGAGCGCGGACAGGTGGTAGATGGCGCCGGTCCACTGCGCGCGGTCCGACAGCGCCGCCTCGATGACCAGGTCTCGCGCCTCGGGCGCGGTCATGCTGCTGAGCGCGGACAGCGCGGCGGAGGCGACCTGGCGATCGCCAGCGCGCAAGAGCTCACCCAGGAGGGCCACCGATGATTCGTTGTTGCAGGTACCGAGCGCCGAGATCGCGGACCAGCGGAGCTGGGGCGGGCCGTTCTTGGCGAGGTCCTGCAAGGTCGCGAGCGTGGACTCGTTGGGCGCCCGTCCCAGCGCGGTGATCGCGTTGGAGGCGAGGTCCATGTTGGGCGATCTCGCGATCGCCGCCAGGTCCTTCGCGAGCTCGTCGTCGATGGTCTCGAGCGAGGCGATCGCCGTCGCGGCCAGCCGCGGGTTGGCCGAGCGAATCACCTTGCGCACGACCTGCGCGGCGGCGGGGGACGACATGTTGCCGAGCGACCACAGCGCCGCTTGCGCCGCCTGCGGGTCGGTCGACTCCACGAGCTTGCCCAAGAGCGCGATCGCCGACTCCGATTCGATCGAGGCCAGCGCCGAGATGGCGGCGCCCTGATCGGGATCCGCCGTCGTCTGCGCCAGGCGCAGGAGGATCTTCTCAGCCTTGGCGGTCTGGGTGGCTCCGAGCGACCGGATGATCGAGCTGCGCATGCCAAGGCGCGTATCTTCCAGGTTGTTCACCAGCAGCTCGACCGCGCCCTCCGTGGCGACCGCGCCGAGGAAGCTGACGAACAGGTCGGGCACACCCGAGCGCGGGTCATGAAAGAGACCCTGCAAGGCCTCCACTGCTTCGTCGCTGCCGACCGTGCCGAGCTTCTCCAGCACCACGCGCAGATCCCGGAGGCTGGCGGTCGAGAGGGCGCGGTCGATGAGATCGCGCTCGGACAGGCCGGCGGCGGCGGCTGACACGCGCAGGGGGCGCAAGAGCTTGGACGGCAGTCCGCCACGGGCAACCTCGCTCGTCGGCGCGGGGCCGGACGAGCGGGGGCGGTACGCAATCCAGGTTGAGGTCGCGGCGAGCGCGCCCAGGAGGGCGCAGGCAAATTTCCAGCGAGCCAGAGTGTTCACGGAGGTCCTCACGAAGGGGCAGGTAGGATGTGAGACGAACGAACCAGGCGTCGGGCTTATTTCTCTGCATCATCCCGCTGGTTGAGCCGCGGCGCTGCTGGGCGAAAAAACTTGGCGGACGGTCGCGCACGAGCCGGCGCCCGGCGTGTCACGACATGCCGGGGTGTCGCGACGTGCCGGCGAGTGGCCGAGCCCGGGTGACGTCTCTGGCCAGACACCGCGTACCCGCCGAGGGTTGCCGAAAACGCCCAAAACGCAGAAAACGCCGAAAAACGCCGGAAACCCACGACAGGCTCCACTTCGGCCCCTCCAGCAGGCCCACAGCGGCCCGATCTCGCCCCGGTCGCGCCCGATCTCGCCCCGGTCGCGGCCGGTCTCGCCCCGGTCTCGCGTTGCAGGCGAGGCCTACGACGCAGCTTTGGACTCGAGGACCAGCTCGGGACGGGCGCGGCTCTCCACGACTTCCCGGGTCACGACGCACTCGCGCACCCCGGTGAGCGAGGGAATTTCGTACATCACGTCGAGCATGACCTCTTCGAGAATGGCGCGCAGCCCGCGCGCGCCGGAGTTGCGCCGCGCGGCTTCCTTGGCGATCGCGGTCAGCGCGTCCGGCCGGAACGTCAGCTTGACGCCCTCGAGCTCGAAGAGGCGCTGGTACTGCTTGGCGAGCGCGTTCCTGGGCTTCCAGAGCACCTCGGTGAGCGCGTCGACGTCCAGGGCGTCACAGGACACGATGACCGGCAAGCGTCCCATGAACTCCGGGATCATCCCGAACTTCATCAGGTCCTCGGTGCGCGCCTGGCGCCGCAAGGCGTCCTTGTCGTCGAGCGCGGTGGACACGCCAGCGCCAAAGCCCAGGCCTCGTTGACCGGTGCGGCGACGCACGATGTCCTCGAGCCCGTTGAACGCCCCGCAGCAGATGAACAAGATGTCCGTGGTGTCGATCTGGATCAGCTCCTGCTGCGGGCGATTGCGCGCGCCATCCGGAGTGATCGTGGCGGTCTTGCCTTCGAGGATCTTGAGGAGCGCTTGCTGCACGCCCTCGCCGGACACGTCGCGCGTCGGTGACGGCGTGCCGCCCTTGCGCGCGATCTTGTCGATCTCGTCGATGCAGATGATCCCGCGAGCCGTCTTCTCCACGTCGCCGCCGGCGGCGCGGAACAGCGCCTTGACCACGCTCTCGACGTCCTCGCCGACGTACCCTGCCTCGGTCAGCGTGGTGGCATCGGCGATCGCAAACGGCACATCCAGCTTCTTGGCCAAGGTCTGGGCCAGCAGCGTCTTGCCAGACCCGGTCGGCCCGATGAGCAAGATGTTGCCTTTCTGGAGCTCGACCTCGCTCTGCTTGCCGCGCATCCCGATGCGCTTGTAGTGGTTGTAGACGGCCACCGCGAGCGCCCGCTTGCCGCTCTTCTGGCCCACCACGTAGCGGTCCAGCTCGTCGACGATGGCGCGCGGAGGAGGGTACTTGGGCCGCTCCGACGCCTCTTCCTTGGCGAGGATGTCGTTGCACAGAGTCACACACTGGTCGCAAATGAACACGCGAGGCCCGCTGATCAGCTTGCGGACCTCCCGCCTCTGCTTGCCGCAGAACGAACAGTGGAACTCTTCCATCCTTGGCGATTCTTACATGTTCTTCCGCCATGGCAATAGGGCTGTGCGCCAGAGGCGACGCGGAGCGGAAAAGGGACCTGGGCCATCCGCCCACCGACCGGCGGGCGGATGGCCGCAAGTTGGCGCCGCCAAGCGGGTGATCCCGCATTTTTTCCTGCGGTGGTCACAGCCAGTTGCGGCGGAACCACTCCAGGAGCCCGGCGGGGACGGCGATCAAGGACACCAGCATGAAGCCAAGCCAGAAGTCGTTTCCGTAAGGCAGGTGTTCGAAGTTCTGGCCCCAGAAGCCCACGATCACCCCGAGCGGGAGAAATACTGCCGAGAAGATCGTCAGGTTTTTCATGAGGTCGGTGGCCTTGGCGGCCTGCAGCGCCTGGTAGGTACCCTGGACCTCGGCGGCCGCTGCCGCTACTTCCTCCACTCGTTCAGTGAGCCGCACCACCACATCTGCCAGGTCGCGCAGGTGGCGGTTGGCGCGGGGCGCCAGCCGAGGATCGCCACGGCGGTGCAGGATCCGCAGGGTGTCGCGCAGCGGGCGCAGCGATCGGCGCATGGCCACCGCGGACCGCTTGATGCGGAACGCCACCTTGGGGTCGGCCTGGCGGACGCCCTCGATGATCGCGAGCTCGAGCTGCTCGAGCTGCTCGTCGATCCCTTCGACCAGCGGCTCGGTGGCCTCCACCATCGCCTCGAGCGACAGGTACAACGCCCAGCTCACCCCGCGCGCCAGGACCAGGGGGTCGGCCGCCGCCTTGGCCCAGATCCGGTCGTGGGCAGGCACCGGGTTGTCGTGGACGGTGATGAGGAAGGTCTCCCCCAGAAAGGCGTGGATCTCGTGGACCGAGATCTCATGCTCGCTGGTGGGAGAGTTCGTGAAGGCGTGGATCACCAGGAAGAGGTAGCGCTCGTAGTCGTCCAGCCGAGACACCGCGCCAAACTCGAGGCAATCAGCGATGGCCAGCGGGTCGAGGTCGAAGCGGACCCGCAGCAGCTCCAAGGTGGCGGCGTCTGGCTCCACGAGATCGATCCAGCGGCAGACGCCGGGTGGAGGCGGCGCGAGCGCCGAGTCTTCGGTGGACTGCTGCGGGGTGCCCGCCGAATCAAGATCGAGGACGCGGAACATGGAGGGAGATTATTCCACATGTGCGGTTGACGAACCGTCGCGCACGGGGCCATCCTCGTCGCGGTGCGAAGCCAAGTTCGCGTGGGCCTGCAATCTCGAGTCACGAGGCCTCGAAGGACTCGGGGGCCTTGGAGGCCCTTGGGACCCTCCAGCCCGCCTGGGCCTTGCGTGCGCGGCGCGCGGGCGGCGGCGGCGCTCGGCGGCCAGCGTGGTCTCTCGTGCGACCTGGGTTTTCAGCGATGACGGAGCTGGTCCAGCTCACCGCCGCGGCGGTGTCGGACGTTGGCAAGGTCCGGGAGCACAACGAGGATTCGTACTCGTGCGACCCCGACAAGGGGGTGTTCATCGTCTGCGACGGCATGGGCGGTCACGCGGCCGGGGAGGTCGCGAGCGCGCTGGCGGTCAAGGTGGTGCGCGAGCGCTGGCTCGACAGCTCCCTGGACGCGCTGATCGACAAGTTCGTGATCGCGCAAGAGCCTGACGCGCAGAAGCAGCTGGTGGCCGCGCTGCGCGCCGGCGCCATCGCCGCGCATGACGCGATCTTGGCCGAGGCAGCCCGGGACGGCGAGAAGCACGGGATGGGCACCACCTTGGTCGCCCTCCGCGTGGTCGGCAGCTTCGCCGTGTTCGCGCACGCTGGCGACTCGCGTGCCTACCTGGTGCGGGACAAGATCTCCATGCAGCTCACCGAGGACCACACGCTGCTGGCGCGGCTCCTGGCGGCCGGCATCGACGTGGACACCTCGGGCGACGGCGCTCGTTTCCGCAGCATGCTGACCAACGCCCTCGGCATTGGCTCGGAGTGCCGGGTGTCCACGTTCCTCTTGCCGCTGGCCGAGGGCGACCAGGTGATGCTGTGCAGCGACGGCATCAGCGAGTACGTCGGCGAGGCCGAGGTCGGGGAGGTGCTGGTGGAGCGGCCAGAGGCCGCGCTCGCGGCGCAGCGGCTGGTGGAGCTCGCGCTCGAGCGCGGTGGGAGCGACAACGCCACCGCGGTGGTGATCCGCGTCGTGAGCGTCCCGCAGGGACGGACGCTGGCGCAGCAGAAAGAAGATCAGGACGCCGCGTCGTCGAGCCCGCTGCTGGCCAAGCTGACTCCCCAGCAGCGACTGCGCGCGCTGCGCATCGCGCTCGGTCGAGACTTCGCGGCCGGGGAGCGGCTCCCTGCGCAGACGCTGGGCGACCGCGTGTCCTGGCTGGTCCTCGACGGCAAGGTCGAGCGCCAGGGCACCATGGTCGAGAAGGGCGGCTTGCTCTATCCAGAGTCGCTGGTGGACGAACGCATGATCGATCGCGAGCAGCTCGCGGTGGCCGTGGCCGAGGTCCGCGCGGTGGCGCTGCGCGCCAACGACTTCCGTGAGCTCTGCGAAGATGACGCCGAGCTCGGCGAGGCGTTGCTGGACGCCCCTGACGCGGCTCGCTGGCTCGCGGAAGTAGGCGCGCGTCTCTCGCGAGGCGACCGGCGTCAAACGGTCTCCTGGCCGAGCACGCCAAGCTCGCTCGGTCACGGGCGCTGGTAGTCCGCGAGATCGATCTGGACCTCGCCGAGCTCGGTGAGCGCGGTGACCCGCAGCGGCACGCGGTCCGCGTCGTCGGACATCCAGACCGTGAAGTGGCGTGGCGGGCGACGATCGTCGACCTTGCGGTCGGGGTGGACGCGGTAGCCGATGCCGTGCAGCCGGGACGCCGCGCGGTTGCCCTGGGCGGTCCCGAGCTGCTCGATCCCGACGTAGGTCAGGTCGATCCGCCACAGCCGGCGACCGCCGACCAGCCACACCGTGCGGGTCGCGCCCGGGGCCGGTCGCCAGCCTCGAAGATCCGCCATCGCGGAGTGGGCGTCGTGGGTGGGCAGGTCGTCGAAGGTGAAGGCATACGGCGCGGGCGTGGGGGCGCCGGTGCGGCGCACCTCGACGAGCGCCTTGCCAGGCGTGAACGTGGCGGTGGTGAACGTCTCCTGCCCGTTCATCAGCACGTGACTCTGCAGGTGCAGCGGCGCGCCGGTGCCGACCTCGATGACGGTGGTGGCTTCGTCGTCCACGGGACGCACCAGGCGGACCGCGCCGGTGGTGCCGATCTTGGAGCGCACGGTGATCGCGCGCTTGCCCTGATAGTCCCCTGGCTCGCCCACCGCCAGCGCCGCTTCCCCGACCTGCAGACCGCCGAGCTTGACCTCGAACGCCATGGTCTCGCCGGGCCACAGGCCAAGGTCGGCGTCCGCGAGCGACACCGCCGGAGCGCCAGGCAGCGCGAACGCCTCGGCGGTGCCACCGCATCCGGCGGCGACGCTCACCGTGGCGAGCACGAGCCCCAGGGCGGCCGCCATCTTCGGACGCCACGCATTCGCGCCGCTGCCGCGCTGGACGCTCCGAGAGCCCCGGTCACCCAAGCGGAGCGGTGGAACTTGCACCATGGGGTCAAGTGTACGCCGCCAAGCGCCGGTCGCCCGCGCAATCTGCTGGCGCTGCGCGCCAGATCACGCTCGTTCGCAAGCGGCCCCCCGCGGCCCGCTGGCGCTCGCGCGATCCGGCGACGCCAGGACCTGGGAGTGATGCAGCGCAGAGCGAGACGGAAGGCGTTGCTTCCCGGTACGCTGTCGCATGGCACGTATCGGTCTCACCATCGGAGATCCCGCGGGAGTCGGCCCGGAGATCACCATCGCCGCGTTGCTTGGGCTTGGCAAAGAGCAGCTCGCGCAGGTGATCGTGTACGGAGATCGCGGACCGCTAGAGCGGGCCGCCGCGTCGCTGCGGACCTCGATGCCGCAGGTGGCGCTGATCGAGGCGGGGCCAGGACAGGACGTGGAGGCTGGGGTGCCCAGTGAGCGCAGCGGCCAGGCCTCGGTGGCGTATCTGGAGGCGGCGGTGGCGGCGGTGGCCAGCGGGCAGCTCGACGGCCTGGTCACCGCGCCGATCAGCAAGACCTGGGCGCGCCGCGCGGGCTTCGCGTTTCCCGGGCACACCGAGCTGCTGGCGCAGCGGCTAGGCGCGCCTCGCGTGGCGATGATGTTCGCGGGGCTCCGGATGCACGTGGTGCTCGCGACCATCCACGTGCCGCTGGCCCAGGTGCCGTCGCTCTTGACCACGGATGGCCTGATCGCCACCACCGGCCTGTTCGCGGAGGCGCTGCGGCGCGACCTGGGCATCGCGCGTCCGCGGATCGGCGTGGTCGGGCTCAACCCGCACGCAGGCGAAGGCGGGATGCTGGGCACCGAGGAGCTCGAGGTCATCGCGCCTGCGGTGGCGGCCGGCGCGCTGGGCGCGGAGGTGTCGGGCCCGCTCGTGCCCGACGCGGCCTTTCGCGACGCGGCCTGCGGACGATACGACGGGCTGGTGGCCATGTATCACGACCAGGGACTCATCCCGATCAAGCTGCTCGAGTTCGAGGACGCGGTCAACGTGACGCTCGGGTTGCCCGCGGTCCGGACCTCGCCGGACCACGGAACCGCGTTCGACATCGCGGGGCAGGGCAAGGCGCGCCCGAGATCCATGCAACGAGCCCTGCAGCTCGCCTTCGAGATGTGCGAGCGCCGCGCCCGGCGCTAGAGCGACCGCGCCCCTGGCGTCATGTTGGGCCAAGCCCTCCACGGCGCCGCCGCCTGGTCACGCGCAAAGCCAGGCCCGCGGGCACGGCGCGGCCCAGCGCCGTACCGGCGCACGTCCGATCGCTTCCGCGGGCAGCGCCTCGACCTTCAGAACATCGCGCGCAGCGCTTCGGCGTCCGAGATGATGACCTTTCGGCCCTCGGTCGTGATGAGGCGCTTGCGCTTGAACTGCGAGAGCGTGAGCGAGACCGTCTCACGGGTCGAGCCGATCAAGTTCGCGAGCTCCTGATGCGTGATCTTGAGGGCCACCATCACGCCACGCGCGTCTTCCACGCCGTACTCGCCGGCGAGCTTGACCAGCAGCTCGGCGAGCTTGGACGAGACATCGCGGAAGACCAAGGCCTCGACCTTGTTCTCCAGGTCGCGTCGGCGACCGATGACCAGGCGGGTCAGCGCCAGGCCCAGGGCGGGGTAGGCGGTGATGAGGTCCTCGAAGTCGGTCCGCGACACCGTCGACAGAAGCGCGTTCTCCACCGCCTCCGCCATCTCGGTTCGTGGCCCGCCATCGAGCAAGCAGTTCTCTCCGAACAGCTCGGAGGGCCCGCAGTACGAAAGCGTCAGTGACTTACCATCACGCGTCACCTTCGACACCTTGATGCGCCCGCCGTGAACGAGAAACAGAGAGTTGCCTGGATCGCCGGGGAGGTAGATGACATCCCGCCGCTTGGCCTCTCGCAACTCGACTCGATCCGCGAGGCGCGCGAGCAAATCAGGACCTAGATCAGCAATGAAAGGGACCTTGCGCAGGTACCAGAGCGTTCGCTTCGTGTCCACGCATGAAAGGTAGCAATCCTTTCAACTAAATTGGATGTGTCGCTTGGATTACTATCCACCCACGCGATCCCGTGTATGACATGTGTACACTATTGAAATACATCATGTTTTGTCGACTGAAAATGCGAACTTGCTTTCGCGCGCTGCATGTTCTACACCAATCGATTTTCGGTTGTGACTGGAATCTGGCGGTATGAGTGTGTGTTTGTGCCTCCATACCATAGGGAATGTTCGGTGACCATGCGTCGCGCTCTTTTGCCGCGGCCGTCGCGACGCAGTGCAAACCGAAGTTGGCATAGCTGTCATGGAGCGATGACCTCGGGTCTCGTTCCTGCGTCGTTCCTGAGGTCGCTCTCATGGAGCGCTCATCGATCGCTAGCGTCGCGCGGCTGCCGGGGAGGCGTCGCCGCCACCAGCAGGATGCCCGTCAGGGTCGTCGTCACCGCCAGCACAAGCGATGCGCTGGGATACCGGAGGATTGGCCGTGCAAGCGCGCCTACCAGGCCGCTGGCCATCATGGTGGCGACAGAGTTGTTCACGGCGTGCAGGGTGATCGCGGTCCATAGCGAGTTGCTGCGCAACGTGGCCCACGCAAGCAAGCCTCCTAGCAGCGTGGTGGGGAGCCATTGTGCAAAGGAGAGGTGATAGCTCCCAAACGCCAGCGCGGTGAGGCAGCAGGACGCGGTGACGCCAAGCCGCGTGGTCAGCGCCCGGGTCCACAGGCCCCGAAAGACGATCTCCTCGGCGAACGCCGGCACCAGGGACAGGCACGCGATGCTCAACGTCAGCCGAGGGCCGCGCAGTAGCTCCTCGAGCGCAGGTACCTCGGCGGAGCCTCCGAGCTGCGCCTGCACCCAGACAGCTAGCTGGGAGTTGGGGAGCCATGAGGTCAATCCGATGAGCAAGGCTCCAATCAGGGCCGGCAGGCGTGGCGCGCGCAGCGCGAGCGACGCGAAGATGGCGCGCGGCAGGTTGGCGGCGTCGAGCTGGGCGTGGTGGTGAAACACCACGGCGGTCGCCACTGCCGCGAGCACGAGTTGAGCGATGACGAGTCGCGCCAGCCCCGGCGGGAGCGCGGCGGTGGTCAGGTAGAACGAGGCGACCGCCAGCATGGCCCCCCCGGTGCCTGCGGCGGCGCCGAGAGCGCCGTGATACAAAGGCGGCGTGCGTGGTGTTCTCGGCCTCGTGATCGGCATCGGGCTTGGCGCGGCAGGAATGTACCTCGCGCTGCGCCAGCCGTGGGTGAGCGCGCCACCTGTCGTAGAGCCGGCGCCCGCCCCGGCGGTCGTGGAGCCAGCGACGCCGAGCAAGAAGCCGGGCAAACGGCGTGCTCGCGCGCCCCGCGAGGGCGCTCCGGACAGCTCGTCTCCGGGCGATCAGCTCGACGAGCCGGCGCCGCTCGTGGAGCTATCTGCGGCCGATCGCCGGCTGGTGTGGCGCGGCGAGGAGGTGGCGTTGCCGCCGACCGCTCATGACTTCTCCCGCGAGGACAGCGGGCGCCCGCTGTCCGATGAGGAGATCGCGGGCACGGTGCGCGCGCAGAGCAAGGCGGTCGTCACCTGCATGGTGACCGCGGCGGCCAACACCGATCTGCGCGCCACGCTCACCCTCAAGCTGCTGGTGGACGGCAGCGGTCGCGTCACGCGCCACCGGATGCAGGCGCCGCAGTACCTGTTCGAGCACGGCCTGTCCGCGTGCGTCAGCGGCGCGGTGCGGGGCTGGCGCTTCCCGTCGACCGGCGCGCCGACGCTGGTCACCGCGCCGTTCGAGTTGCGATAGCCGACCGCCGGCCGCGCCTCCTCGCGCCAGCGGCGCTTGCGTCCGCGGCGCGAGGTGCGCCTTTTCTGATTGCGGATCGTCGCGCTGGCGATTTCTTCGATCCGCGCTGCGCGTTGCCTCGTATCAGCATGCGGAGACCACAGGAGGGTCCCACCATGAAACACCGCAGCACATGGCTTCTGCTTCTCGCAGCGCCGGCCGCCGTTGGATGCTCTTCCAGCGGCGACGCCTTGCCCACAAGTCCGCCCAAGGAGGTGACCAAGGTCGCCTCCGGTGGCTTCACCTCACCCACCGACGCGGTGGCCAGCCTCGACGGGAGCGAGTTCTACTTCGCGGCGTTCACCGCCGACGAGGGGCAGGCCGCGGTGTTTCGCACCGCGGCGAAGCCTGACAGCACCGCCGAGGTGCTGGCGACCGCTCCGCTGTCGCTGCCGATCGGCCTCGTGCTGTCGTGCGATGGCGCGACGCTCTACGTGGCCGACGCGGGCGCTGACAGCGGCGGCATCTACGAGGTCTCGCCCAAGGGTGGCGACCCGGCGGACCTTGGCGTCACCGGGCTCTCGCACATCGGCGGCCTGGCCATGTCGCCAGACTGCGAGACGCTGTTTGTCACCGCGCGCACCGACGACGGCGCGCCGGCCCTGTTCTCGGTGTCGCGCAAGGGCGGCGCCGCCGCCCTGGTGTACAGCGGCGCGCCGCTGGCTTCGCCGACCGGCCTGCACGTGGACAGCGAGGGCGTGGCGTGGGTGATGGATCACCAGGCGGTGGGCGAGCGCGGCGTCGGCGTGCTGTTCGCCATCGCCAAGGACGGCTCGCAGGCCCAGGAGGTGGCGAGCGATCTGCGCATGGGGACGCCGGGCGGGGTCTCGTTGACCGCTGGCGGCGGCACCGCCGTGATGCCCACCCGCGACCGCGACGGCAACGCCCAGCTCACGTCCGTGGTCATCGCGACCGGCGAGGTGACCCAGCTCGCGGCCCCCGACCTCATCGATCCAGCAGGACTGCGGACCGCCCGGGAAGCCGGCGTGTTTGCCGTGGTCGATTCCGAAGGCGGCGCGATCTACCGCGCCCAGTAACCCGTACCTCCAAGGAGAACTCCATGCGTCCATCCATGTTCCGCACCTTCGCAGCGGCCGGCCTCCTGGCCGCCGCTGCTTCCCCGGCCCTCTCTTCCAGCCACCGCGAAGCACCCGGCATCGCGGAGGATCAGTACGTCGACAACACCGACGTCTACGCGTTCATCAGCCCGGCCGATTCGCAGAAGCTGGTGATCGTGGCCAACTATGTGCCGCTGCTCATCCCGTCGTCGGGGCCCAACTTCTACCGCTTCTCCGACGACGCGATCTACGAGATCCACGTCGACAACGACGGGGACGCGGTGGCCGATCTGACCTATCGCTACCAGTTCTCGTCCCAGACCAAGAACGGCGGGACGTTCCTCTACAACACCGGGCCGGTGGACTCGCTGGCCAGCCCCAACCTCAACGTGACGCAGAGCTATCGGGTGCAGCGGATCGACGAGCGCACCGGTCGCCGCAGCACGGTGATCGAGAAGGCCCAGGTCGCGCCGTGGCATGTCGGCAAGCGCTCCTTTGCCGCCTACGAGAACGTGGCGCTGCAGGCGGTGGCGACGCAGAACGGGGTGCGGTCGTTTGCCGGTCCCCGGGATGAGCCGTTCTTCGTGGACCTGCACGTCTTCGACCTGCTCGGCGTGGGCGGCGCGCCCACCACCGACGGGATCAACGTGATGTCGCTGGTGCTGGAGGTGCCGATCGCGGACCTGGCCAAGGGCGGCGTGCGCCCGGCCGCCGGGGTCACCAGCCGTGACTCGGTGCTGGGGATCTACGCCAGCGCCAGCCGCCGCAAGGTGCGCATCCTGCGCGAGCGCCGCGACGCCGACGAGCTTGGTTCGTTCGTCCAGGTGTCTCGCCTGGCCTGGCCGCTGGTCAACGAGGTCATCATCCCGCTGCGCGACAAGGACAAGTTCAACCGCTCCTTGCCCAAGGATGACGTGAAGAACTTCGGCGCGTACATCCTCGATCCCGAGGTGCCCAAGCTGCTCAACGCGGTGCTGGGCGCTGGCTGTCCGCCCACCGCCGCTGGCGGGCGAACCGACATCGTGGGGCTGCTCGCGCCCAACGGCACCGCCGCCGCGGATCTCCTGCGGATCAAGATCAACCAGGGGGAGACCTTCGCCCAGTCGCGCTTCCCCAACGGGCGCGCGCTCGCCGACGACGTGACGGATACCCTCTTGACGGTGGCGTGCAACAGCGGCTCGGCCATCGGCGATGGCGTCAACGCCAACGACAAGGCCTTCACCGCGACCTTCCCGTACCTCGCCTCGCCGCACTCCGGCAACCCCTGACGTCGTCGCGACTCTCGCGACCATCGCGGCGCCCGCGTGCGTCGCGCGCGCGTGCGTGCGTCGCAGCGACGGTGCTCGGCGCCCGCTGCGCCTGACCCATTGACCCCAAGAGAAAGTCATCTGCCATGTCTGACGTGACCAGGTTGTCGAAGTCCACAGGGGCGCGCGGGTGGCTCGCCGCGGCTGCGCTCGCGGCGAGCGCCATGATCCCGGGATGTCAGGAGCGCTCGGCCTCGCGGTTTGACCTGGCGGCGGCGCCGGCGCCGCTGGTGGCGGCAGGCCCCGGCGCGGAGCTGTGGGCCGGTTCGCAGGACGAGCTGGCGATCGCGCTCGACGCGGTGGCCGCGCAGGTCGACCCCGGCGCCAGCGCGGCGCTCCGTCAGCGCTGGCAAGGCAAGCGAGTGCGGTGGAGCGTCACGCGGGTGCCAGCGCTGTGCGGGCCGACGGATCCGTGTCACGTGCAGCCCTTTGCCTCTGCTCGTCGCACCGAGACCAGCGCGCACGGCTGGCTGCCGGAGCTGCGCTTCGCCGCGGGAGAGCGAGAGAAGCTCCTCTGTCGGCTGCGGCGACCAGCCGGTGTGCGAGGTCACCGTCGAGGCGCGGATCGATCAGCTCCAGGTCTCGGACGAGCTGCCGACCTCCGTGCGCCTGTCCGAGGTGCGCGTGGTCGCGGTCGCGCGGTCCTGAGACCGCGCGGCCCAAGGCCCTACGGCCAGCAACGCGCGATGGCGTCGGCGATGGAGGACGCGGAGGCGGGCAAGTGATCGGTGGCCGCGCGCTTGACCTCCGGCGGCGCCACCGCCATCGCGAAGGACCGGCCGGCCACCTGGAACATCGGCACGTCGTTGAGCCAGTCTCCGACCGCCACGCTGTCGGCCAGCTCCACCCCGTAGTGCTCGCAGAGCTCGGCGAGCGCGGTGCCCTTCGAGGGACCCTTGGCCCTCATGAGCAGGGCGTGGGTGCCGGGGGCATGGCTGACCGCGAAGCTGACGGCGAACAGGTCCGGCACCTCCGCGGTCACCGCGGCGAACGCGGCGGTCACGCGCTGCGAGCTGCCAATCACGAGCTGCGCCAGCGGCGCGTGGTCATCCCAGATCTCCGCTCCCTCGGTCAGGTCATCGAGCATCGAGAGCTGAGGCGACCAGGTCCGAACATAGCCAGCGAACCTGTGGCCGAGGTCGTCGCAGAACACGTGGGAGGATGAGAACACGTAGCGGGTGAGCTCGCGGTCGTCGAGCAAGGCGTCCAGGCTGCGCCGCGTATCGGCGGCGAGCGCGTGGTGCGCCAGCGTCTGGTCTGCGCCGACGTCATAGAGGTGGCTGCCGTCGCAGCAGCCGATGGCGCCCAGGATGTCGCAGGCTCGCGCCGCCTCCACGGAGCCGGCGGCCAGGCGGCCGGTGATGATGGTGACGATCACGCCGCGCTCGCGCACGGCAGCGATGGCGTCGCGGTCGCGGGGGCGGACCTGCCCGGTTTCATCGAGCAACGTGCCGTCGAGATCGAGCGCCAGGAGCCGGGCGGTCACGGGTGGCTCCGCTGACTTCGCGCCGGGCCGGGCCGGCCGGGCTGGCCCGGCCGTTGGCCCGGTCGCTGGTGCGAGGCCGCAGGCGCCATCAGATGCCCTTGCTCTTGCTGCTCACGCACTGGCTCAGCGCGGCGGTCTGGGTCCAGCCGCAGGCGCCGTTGGCCTGGCGCTCGCAAGCGGCGGCGCGATAGCACTCGTACTCAGGCCGCATGTCGCAGGTGGTGAAGATGTCGGTGCCAGGCTCGGCGCACACGCTCCCGGAGCAGCCGGTTCGGATGCACGCGGCGGCGGGCGGCGCCGGGCACTGCCAAACCTCCCAGCCGCAGCGGCCGTCGGCCTGGCGCAGGCAGCGGACGGCGGAGATGGAGCCGTCCCCGCACTTGCCGTTGGGCATCGCCATCGCGGGGACGCACGCGGTCGCCTGGCACTCGGTGCCCGGCGCCGGCGTCGGCGTGGTGGGCACGGGCTGCGTCGGCGCGGGAGCCGGGGGCGAGGTGGTGACGAAGCATGCGGTCAGGAGCAGGGACACCAGGGCGGTGGCCACGAGAAGGACGCTAGAAGAACGAAGGGGCTTCATGGCCGCGTACTATCGTGCCAAGACCTCGTTTTCGTAAAGGCCAGCCGTCGCAGGGACGAAAAAAACGGCGCGAAGTCAGCAAGAAGATCTCGCGGCGGGCGCACGGCACGGCGACCGGCCGGGTCGAGCAAGCGCTCCAGGTCCGTGGCGCGCGAGCGGTTTCTCCGTGGGGCTCCTGCGTGGGTCAGCGGGCCTCCAGCACCCAGCCGCGGTACTCGCGGCGGGCCCCGGCGCGCGCCAGGCTGTCGGCCAGCGGGCCGTGGGTCACCGGCTGGCCGTTGATGAACTCGAGGGTGACGCTGCGCCGTCGGCACAGGCGGGCCACCGCCAGGAGGCCTTCGTGGAGGGCGCGGTCGAGGAGCGAGGGATCCGCGGTGAAGGTGATGGCTCGCCGGCCCTTGGGCTCCACGTGCAGCACGCACGCGCCGCCGATCAGGACCACCAGCGCGCCGGCGCGCCGCATCGGCCGCACCTCACGTGTGGGCTCGGTCGGCGCCGCGAGCGCCTCGGCGGTCTCGGTGACCGGGGCCACCGAGACCGGCCACGGGAACACGCCGCCCCACAAGTTGGCGGGGTCCACCGCCGCCAGCGCCACCACCTCTGCTTGGGCGGCGCCCGCCGCGGCCACGCTGGCCACGTCGTCGCGGCCGGCCACGCCGTCGCGGTCGGCCGCGCTGGCTTCGGCGCGCAAGCGATCGAGGGCGCCCGGCAGCGCGAGCTGCGCGCCGAGCAGCCCCTCCACGAAGAAGCCGCGCCGCACCTTGCCTGCGTCCTCCATCGCGCCCAGCACCTGGAACACCGGCCCAAGCGGCACCTCCTCGACGGCGTTGAGGTTGCGGCCCACCACGCCCCAGCGCTCCAGGAGCGTCACGGCGCGGGCGTGCGCCGTCGCTGTGGCCGTGGCCGCGCTCGCGGTCGCGTTCGCCGCGTGCTCGCCGCGCGGATCCGCCACCTGCGCGACCAGGGACCATCGTCCACCAAAGGCCGTCGCGGGGCTGGTCCTTCGCCCGGCGCTGGCACCCAGGCTGCGCAGCGGCGCGAAGGTGTCGTTGGTGATCTGGCCGCTCCACACCAGGTCCCACAGCGCGGCGCGCACGCTGGCGCGGTCGGTGCCGGGAGGTGCCGCGGCCTCCAGCGCCACCAGGAAGGCGGCGCCGCCTTGCTCGAGGATCCGCAGCAGCGCGCGGCCCAGCTCGACTTGGGGCGAAGCGAGCGGCGGCGGTTCCGCCGGCGGTTCCGGCGGCGGCTGGGCAGTCGGCTCGGGGACGAGCCAGGCCTGGGCTTGCGCTCGCCGGCACAGGATGATGCGGCCGTCGTCGCTCCCCAGCGCGCCGCGCCCGATCCAGACCACCTCGCCGGTGGCGCCGAGCTCGTCGAGCATGCGCGGCGCGTAGTCGGCGACCCGCGCCGGCAAGATGCGCGCCTCCAGCTCGCGGAACGAGAGCGCCAGCCCCTCGAGCTGCGCGATCGCCGCGCGCAGCGCGGGCAGCCCGTGGCGTCGGACCGAGGCGCGCGGCGAGTCGCCTGCGATGCCGTGCCAGCGCAGGACGAACCGGGAGAACTGCGTGGGCGACACCGCGGCGATGGCCTGGCGCGCGCGCGTCAGGGAGCCGCGGCGCACGCGGCGCAGCACCTCGACGTCACACAGCGTCGGGCCGCGGGCTGCCGGCAAGAAGCTGCCGCGCTCGAGCTGTCCGCGCTCCACCAGCACGTCCAGCGCGCCTTCGATGAGCGCGGCGTCGACGCCGTAACGCCTGGCGAGGTCGTCGGCCTCGAACGGGCCGTGGTTGCGCGCGTACCGCGCCAGGAGGCCAGGCAAGGCATCCGGCACCGGGCCGAGGCGTTCGGCGGGCAGGCCTTGGGGCAGCTCCACGCCCAGGGCGTCTCGGTAGCGCGCGGCGTCTTCGCTCGCGATCCAGCGCGCGGCCCCGCCGGCGAGCGGCAGCAGAAGGGCTCGGCCTGCGCCAGCGAGGGTCCGCACCGCGTCGCCCGCGTCGCCCGCGTCGCCCGCGTAGCGCGCCGCGAGCTCTTCATCGGACAGGTCGCCGAGGCGCTGCAAGAGATCCCAGAGCTCGTCAGCGTCTCGGGCGCGCCGAGGCTCCAGGCCTTGCAGCTCGCGTTCCACCTCCTCGATCACCCGCGGATCGAGCAGGGCGCCAAGCTCGCGCTCTCCCAGTAGCTCGCGCAGGAGGCCGCGGTCGAGGCTGAGCGCGGCGGCGCGGCGCTCTGCCATCGGGGCGTCGCCTTCGTAGAGATACGCGGCGACGTAGTTGAAGGCCAGCGACCGCGCGAACGGCGACGGCGCGCGGGTGACCACGCTCTCCACCCGCAGCGTGCGCGCGCGCACCTCTTGCAGCACGCGCAGGAGGGCCGGCACGTCGAACACGTCACGCAGACACTCGCGAAAGGTCTCGAGGACGATGGGGAACGCGGGGTAGCGCAGGGCCACGCCCATGAGCTGCTGGGCGCGCAGGCGTTGGCTCCACAGCGGCGTGCGCTGCCCGGGGCGGCGGCGCGGCAGCAGCAGCGCGCGGGCGGCGTTCTCGCGGAAGTGGCCGGCGAACATGGCGGTGCGCGGCAGCTCGGCCCACAGCACCTCCTCGGCCAGGTCGGGGTCGGGGAACAGGTCTTCGTCCTTGGGGCCCGCGTCGCCGTCGGGGAAGCGCAACGCGATGCCGTCGTCGGTGTAGCTCGGGTGAACCGGGTAGCCGAGGCGGGCCTGCAGCGTGTGCTGCAGCAGCATCGCCCACGGCGCCAGCACCCGCGCGCCCAGCGGCGACAGCAGGCACACCCGCCAGTCGCCGACCTCGTCGCGGAAGCGCTCCACCACGATCACCTCGTCGGTGGGCACGGCCCCGGCGGCGGCGAGCTCCTGGGCGACATAGGCCAGGAGGTTTTGGGCCGCGGGCGGGTCAAAGCAGTGCTGCGCTTCGAGGTTGGCCAGGAGCGCGGGCTCCTGCTCCTGGCGGAGCGCCAGCTCGACGCGGCGACACAGCGCGCCCATGGCGAGCCCGAGCTCCACCGGCCGCCCGGGGCGGTCGCCGCGCCAGAACGGCATCTTGCCCGGCTCGCCTGGCGCGGGGCTCACGATCACCCGGTCGCGCGTGATCTGCTCGATGCGCCAGGTCGACGCGCCCAGAAGGAAGGTCTCGCCTGGGCGGCTCTCATGCACCATCTCCTCGTCGAGCTCGCCGATCCTCGGGCCGCCGTCGCCCAGCATCACGGGGTAGAGGCCGCGGTCGGAGATGGTGCCGGCGTTGGTCACCGCGAGCATGCGGGCCCCACGGCGCGCGGTCAGGACTCCGCTCGGGCGGTCCCACGTCAAGCGCGGGCGCAGGGTGGTGAGCTCATCCGAGGGGTAGCGTCCGGACAGCATGTCGAGCACCGACGTCAGCGCGGCGTCGCCAAGGCCGGCGTAGCTGGCGCTGCGCCGCAGCACCAGCGCCAGCTCGTCGACGGGCCAGCTCTCCCACGAACACATCGCCACCACCTGCTGCGCCAGAACATCCAGGCAGTTCTCCGGAATGGTGAGCGGCTCGACCTCGCCGCGCAGCATCGCGGCGGTGACCGCGGCCATCTCCAGGAGGTCGCCGCGGAACTTCGGGATCATGCGACCGCGCGGCGCGCCGCCGATGTGATGGTTGGCGCGGCCGATGCGCTGCAGCCCTCGCGCCACGCTGCCCGGCGACTCGAGCTGCACCACCAGGTCCACCGCGCCCATGTCGATGCCCAGCTCCAGGGAGGAGGTCGCGGTGATCGCGCGCAGCCGGCCGGCCTTGAGCTCGCCTTCGATGTGCTCGCGTTCGTGGCGGGAGATGGAGCCGTGGTGCGCGCGCACCAGGGCCGGGCCGACGGGGCCTGGAGCGGGCTCGTCGGTAGGCTCGGCGCTGGTTGCGGCGTGCAGCTCGCAGAGCTGCTGCGCCAGGCGCTCCGCCAGGCGGCGGCTGTTGACGAACACGATGGTTGAGCGGTGCGCCAGGATGAGCTCGAGCAGGCGAGGGTAGATCGCGGGCCACATCCCGCCGCGCTCGCTGGGCGGCAACGCCGCCTCGGAGGTCCGCGGCGCGCGGTCCGGGGACGCCGCCGCCGCCATGTCCGCGACCGGCGCGATCACCTGCAACTCCAGCGTGGGACGCTCTCCGGTGTCGACGATCTTCACCTCGCGAGTCCCACCGAGGTAGCGGGCCGCCACGTCGAGCGGTCGCAACGTGGCCGACAGGCCGATGCGCTGCGGCTCAGGGCGCCCACCTTGCCGGACCAGGTGGCTGAGCCGCTCGAGGCTCAGGGCGAGGTGGACCCCTCGCTTTTGGGGAGCCAGGGCGTGAAGCTCATCAATGATCACGACCGACGTCGCGGCCAGCGCCCAGCGCGCCTTCGAGCCGAGCAGGAGATACAGCGACTCGGGGGTGGTGATGAGGATGTCGCCTGGCCGCCGCGCTTGCCGCCGCCGGTCGGGCATCGACGTGTCACCGGTCCGCACGTCCACGATGAGGTTCGGCGCGGCCGCGCCCATGGCGCTGGCGGTGCGGCCAAGCCCTGCTAGCGGCGCGGTGAGGTTGCGCTCCACGTCGTAGGCAAGGGCCTTGAGCGGGGACACGTAGATCACCCCGTAGCCGGGGCCGCGAGGCGGGCCAAAGGCCAGTTGATCCAGGCAAAAAAGGAACGCCGCGAGGGTCTTCCCGGAGCCCGTGGGCGCGAGCATCAGGGTGTGGGCGCCGGAGGCGATCTGCGTCCAGCCGAGCTCCTGGACGGCCGTCGGCTTGGGGAAGGTCTCGGTGAACCAGCGTTGGGTCACCGAGTTCATGCGCTCCAGAGCCGACATGGGCGGCAGGGTACCACCGGAGGCCAAACCTGGTCGTAGCCGCGGAACGCAGGTCCTGCCGCTTCGGCATGTCGGCGTGCCGCGATAGCGCGCCGGTTCGGCAAGCACTTGAGATAGGACGGCGAGTAACGCGAACTACAGAAACAGGCTTTCTCTAAGACTTTTTATCGCATCGGCTTTCTTTTTTTTCCCAAACCGCACCAAGGCGGCGACGACGGAAGTACTACATGGAGCGCAATTCGTATGTGTATCAAAAAACACCATATACGAACATGTGTAGTTTATTTACATGATCGAGTATACGGAAGTTCAAAATACCAATATTGAATATTTGTATTTTGAACATCTAAAAATTCTATATGTGACTGAAATTCCGCAGGACCTGATTCGCTGTATGCCAGTCACCAAAAACGCTGTGTTGTTCAAGTACAGCGAAGCAAACTACGAATGACTCGCAGCATCGCGAGATCGGACTGCCAGATCAATTGGTAATTCAAAGCACCATAATATCGGAACAATGCTTGCAAAAACGTTTGGCGGATGGACATTGGAGACCCCATCGACGGCGTTCGTCGGCCCGCAATCGTGTGTGGCTTGGCGCGGGGATGCCGTGAGCTGTCTTTCATTAGGTAGGTACTAGTATGAAGGTTTCCGGGTTGTTCGAGTCGCTCACGCTTTCTGCAGAAGAAGATGCCCTCTGGCTACTTCACGAGCTGGACCCGAAAGACACCACCTACCATGTGGCGGGCGCGCTGAGGGTAGTTGGCCCCATCGATGTGGGTCTGTTGACCGCAGCGTGGGAGCATGTCGCACGCCGGCACCTGGCCTTGTCGACGGCAATCCGCGAGGTTAGCGGCGTTCGCACACGAGTCGCGGCAGAGAAGCCGATTGAAATCACCGTTACGAATGGCTCCAATCTGAATGAGAGCCTACATGAATTGACCGAGGCGCCCTTCGATCTGGCCAAGGGCCCTCTGCTGCGCGTCCTCCTCGCCAACGAGGAGTTCTCCACCGTGATCGCGGCCTGCGCGCACCATATCGCGGTCGACCTGCACTCGATCGTGGTGCTCATCCGCGAGGTCGAGCAGGCCTATCTGCAGCTCGTGGCTCGAGGAGAAGTCTCGATGCCGGCGCCCCGCGCCCAGCACCACGACTACGTGGTGGCGCAACGCGAGCGGCAGAGTCGCGCGACCGCCGCCTTGCCTGCGCGTGCTGAGGTCTTGCGACTCCACCCGTTGCAGACGGGGTCAACAATCCGCCCCTTGCCGGCTGGCGTACCGCTTGCCCGCCGCATTCACCGTACAGTTTGTGCACACTACCGGCGTGCGCTGATTGACCAGAGCAAAGAGATAAGCGTCACGCCCTACGCCTGGATCCTGGCGGCGGCGCAGACCTTGATCGGCCGCCTGGAGCGGATCGATCACTTCAGCGCGGTGACCCCGACCACGGGACGTCGCTCCACCGCGATGCTCGAGGCGGTTGGCTACTACGTGAACCTGGTGCCGGTGCCGTGTGAGCTCGACCGAGCGCAGTCGTTCGCCGACGCGGCGGTGGGGAGCTCGCGGCGCGCCAAGGAGGCCTTCGCCGCGCGCGAGCTCCCGTTCCCGCTGCTGGTGGCGGCCGCAGGCGGGGCCGCGGCGACGTCTCCGCGCCCAGGGATCGCGGTGACGTACGAGCGGCCCTCCGATCGGCGGTTCAATGCGCTCATCGGCGGCGCCGCGGGCAGGGAGTTCTCGTACATGGACTGCCCGGCGCAGGTCGTCGACCTGGCGCGGCCGGCGCCGCAGGCCGATCTGGCGATCGCCGTCATCGATGATGGCGAGCAGCTGCAGGTGTGCTTCGACGTCGACCGCCGCATCTATGATGACGCGCACGGCGACGCGGTGGCGGACGGCTTCGTCGCGCTGCTCGAGGCCACGCTGCGCAACCGCGAGCTGGCGGTCGGCGCGTTGCCGCTGCTCGACGATCGCGGCCGCGCGGCCGTGCTGGCGCTCGGCCATGAAGAGGCGCCGGCGTCCCGCACCACGCATGAGACCCTGCACGCCGGGGTGCTGGCGGCGGCGGCGAAGTTCCCCCAGGTGGTGGCGGTGGCGCACCATGGGCGGAGCCTGACGTATCGCGAGCTGGTCGCGCAGGCGTCCTTGGTGGCCGCGGCGCTGCAGCGACGCGGGGTCACCGTCGGCACGCCGGTGGCGGTGTGGATGGATCCAGGGGTCGACCTGGTGGTGTCCGCGCTGGCGATCTTGCTGGCCGGTGGCGTGTACATGCCGGTGGACCCAAGCCTGCCCATCGCCCGGGTCACCCGGATGCTGGCGGACGCGGAGCCGGCGCTGGTGCTGGTGGACAGCGAGCGGGACACGCAGGGCCGCGCGACCGCGCGCCTTGGCGAGCTGCAGGAGGCCGACGGTTTGCCTGCCCCCGACACCCTGCGCGGCGACGCCGCCGCCTACCTGATCTTCACCTCTGGATCGACGGGGCGGCCCAAGGGCGTGCTCTGCACGCATCAGGGCGCGTGCAACCTGCTCGACGAGTTCCGTCGTCTGGCGCCGATCCCGGCCGGGCAGGGGGCGAGCGCTTTCTGCAGCATCGCGTTCGACGTCTCGATCTACGAGCTGTTCTCGGCGCTGTCTGCGGGCGCCACCCTGCGCTTCGTGCCGGCCGAGGTCCGCGCCGACGCCGAGGCGCTGGTGACCTGGCTGCGCGACGAGTCCATCGCCAGCGCCTTCGTGCCGGCGATGGCGCTGCCGACGTTGCTCGGGGTCGCGCAGAAGCGTCGGCTGTCGCTGCGTCGGCTGCTGGTGGGCGTGGAGCCGATCCCGCAGTCGCTCCTGCGCGCGCTCTCCGTCGCCTGCCCGGACATGGTCATCGTCAACGGCTACGGCCCGACGGAGACCGCGATCTGCGCCACCTTGTGGGTCGATCGTGGAGCCCCCGTGGCGGAGGGCCGCCCGGCGCCCATCGGGCGACCGGTGCCCGGCACCGGCGCCTACCTCATCGACGCTGGCGGGGAGCTGGTGCCCGCCGGCAGCGTGGGTGAGCTGGTGCTCACCGGTCGAGGCCTGGCGCACGGCTACATCGGCGACGCGGACCTCACCGCGCGCCGGTTCATCACCTTCGCGGGGACCGGCGCTTCGCAGCGCGCGTACCTGACCGGCGACCTGGCGCGCTGGAACCCCGATCGCACGATCACCTTCGTGGGCCGGGCCGACGGCCAGCTCAAGCTGCGCGGTCATCGTATCGAGCGCGGTGAGATCGAGACCGTGATCCGCGAGCAGCCCGGCGTGATCGAGTGCTACGTCAACGTCTGGAATGACGTGCCGGGGGGGCGCCTGGTGGCGCACCTGGCGGCGGTCGATCCGGCCGCGGTGGCGGCGGCGCGGGCGCGCGCGGCCGAGCTCTTGCCGGCGTACATGGTGCCCTCGCAGTGGGTGCAGGTGGAGGCGCTCCCGCGCGGGTCGAGCGGCAAGGTCGACCCGTCTCGGCTGGAGATCCCGCGTCGCGCGGAGTCGATCGCTGAGCCCGCGGATCCGTTGACCGAGGCGGTGGCCTCGCAGTTCGCGGAGGTGCTGGGCCTGTCGGTCTCCGCAGATGATGACTTCTTTGCGCTGGGCGGTCACTCGCTGCTGGCGAGCCAGCTCGTGGCGCGGCTGCGCAGCCGGCACAGCGTGGAGCTGCCGCTGGCGTCGCTGTGGCAGGCGCCCACGCCGCGCGGGATGGCCACGCGGATCGCCGGCGCGGCGCCGCTGCAGCCGCAGGACGCGGCCGGCACTCCCAACCGCTCGTCGTGGCCGCTGACGCCCGCGCAGCGCCGGATGTGGATGCATGAGCAGCTCACGCCGGGCACGCGCGCCTACCTCATGACGGACGCCATCCGCATCGGCGGACTGCTCGACGTGGAGCGGCTGCGCGGCGCGCTGGCGCAGGTGGTGGAGCGTCACGCCACGCTGCGCAGCGCCATCCGCGCCCGCGGCGATGAGCTGCTGGCGGTGGTGCAGTTCGCGCCCGCGGTGGAGCTGCCGGTGGTGGAGCTGTCCGAGGTGGCGATGGTGGAAGAGCTGGTCAACCAGGTGGCTGGGCCGGCGTTCGACCTGACCAACGGGCCGCTCTTCCGCTTCGCCCTGGCGCACCTGGCCGACGATGATCATGTGCTCGTCACCTGCGTGCATCACATCGCCTGTGACGGGTGGTCGCTCGGCGTGCTGGCGCGCGACGTGTTCGCGCTGTACGCCAACACCGCGCTGTGGCCGCTGACCGTGGGCTACGGCGATCTGGCGGTGCGGCAGCACGCCGCGGACACCGCCGAGCAGCAGGCCAAGGCGGTGGAGCACTGGCGCCCGCGACTGACCGATCTGCCGACCGTCGAGCTTGGCCGCGATGGCGTCTCGAGCCGCGAGCAAGCGGTGCGCGCGCAGGCGACGATCGGCAACGACGTGCTGGCGCGGCTGGCGCCGGTGGCGCGGCAGACGCAGTCCACGCCGTTCATGGCGCTGGTGGCGGTGGTGCAGCTCTGGCTCTCGCGCATCTCCGGCAGCCAGGACATCGTGGTCGGCGCGCCGTTCGCAGATCGCGCTTCTCCGGAGAGCGAGCAGATCGTCGGCCTCTTGCTCGACACCCTGGTCCTGCGCTCGAAGGTGAGCGGCGGGGCGTCGTTCCTCGATCTCCTGGCGGCGGCCCGCGACGAGGTGGTGTCGAGCCTCGACTTCCGCGCTGCGCCCATCGAGCAGATCATGGCGGAGCTGGAGTCGCGGACCCGCAGCCCGGGCGCCGCCCCGTTCGACGTGCTGGTGAACTTCATCAGCGTGCCGCCGCTGGCCGCGCAGGTCGGCGGCCTGGAGCTGGTGCGGCTTGACCCGGTGGTGACCGCGCCCAAGTTCCCGCTCACCATCTACGCGGTGGCCACCGAGGCCGGGCTCGACCTGCAGCTCGTGGCGCAGGGCGACGCCTTCTCGCAGGCTCGGCTGGAGGCCGCCGGCCGCCAGCTCGTGTGCCTGCTCGATCAGCTCACCGCGCACCCGCAGCGTGCCTGTGACGAGGCCACCATGATCTCCGCGGCCGACGCGGCCGTGGTGCCGGATCCCAGCGCGCCGCTGGCGCTCGAGGCGGTCGGCTTTGTGCACGAGCGCGTGCTGTCGCATCCCGCCGACGCCATCGCGCTCCGCTGGGGCCAGCGGCAGTGGACCTACGGCGAGCTCGCCGCGCGCTCGGCGCTGGTGGCCGCCAACCTCGCCGCCACCGGCCTGCCGCAGGGCACCTCGGTGGGCATCCACTCGAGCCGCTGTCCGGGCGCCATCGTGGCGATGCTCGGCGTCCTGCGCGCCGGCTACGTGATGGTGATGATCGATGAGTCGCTGCCGATCAAGCGGCGTGAGCGGCTGTGTGAGGGCGCGCAGGTGCGCGTCGCCCTGGCGGTGGCGAGCGAGCCGCTGGCGGTGGACGGCGTGCGCTGGCTGTCGCTGAACAACGAGGGCGAGCTCCTCGCGCCCATCACGACGGCCGCCGAGTTCCCGGCGGTCAGCGATCCGGACGCCCCGGCCTACGTGTTCTTCACCTCCGGCACCACCGGGCAGCCCAAGCCGGTGCTGGGCACCCAGCGCGGTCTGGCCCACTTCGTGGGCTGGCAAGTGGAGCGCTTCCAGATCGCCGCCGGCGATCGCGCGGCCCACCTGACCAGCCTGGGCTTCGACGTCGTCCTGCGCGACGTCCTGACCCCGCTCTCCGGCGGCGCCACGTTGTGCATCCCCGAGGGCACGCTCGATCCGTCGACGCTCTTGCCTTGGCTCGACGAGCAGCGCGTCACGTTGATGCACACGGTGCCGACGTTGCTCAACTGGTGGCTCGACCACGGGGACTCGCGTCTTGGGCTGACCTCGCTGCGCTGGATCTTCAGCGCGGGCGAAGCGCTTCACGCATCGCTGGTGCAGCGCTGGCAGCGGACCTTCCCGCGCGCGCAGACCCGGTTCGTGAACATCTATGGCCCCACCGAAACAACCATGGCCAAGATGTACAACGTCATCGAAAACGTCGTCGCTGGCAACCAGCCGGTGGGGCGGCCGTTGCCGCAGACCCAGGCGCTGGTGCTGCGCGATGGGCGCGTGCGTTGCGGGATCGGCGAGGTGGGGGAGATCTGGATCCGCACGCCGTACCGCACGCGCGGCTATCTCAACGATCGCGAGGCGACCGCCGCCAAGTTCCTGCCCAATCCCTTCACGCAAGACGCGGGGGACCTCGTCTACTCGACCGGCGATCTGGGCCGCTACCGGCCTGATGGCCTGCTGGAGGTGCTCGGCCGCGTCGATCACCAGGTCAAGATCGGCGGCGTCCGCATCGAGCCCGACGAGATCGCCGGCGTGCTCACGCGCATGCCCGGGATCCGCCGCGCCGCGGTGGTGGCGATGGCGCGCCCCGATGGCCAGAAGGCGCTGGTCGCGTACATCGTGGGCGACGGCTCGGTGGCCCTCGGCGCCGAGAAGCTGACGTCGGCGGTCGCCGCCGAGCTGCCGGCGGCGATGATCCCGTCGCGCTTCTTGTTCGTCGATGATCTTCCGACCAACGCCAACGGCAAGCTGGACCGCCGCGCGCTGCCGGAGCCGGACTGGACCAACGCCGGCGCCAGCGCCGCCGCGCCGACCACCGAGACCGAGCGGCAGGTCGCCGCCATCTGGACCGAGCTGCTGGGCGGGCGCGAGGTCGGCATCCACGACAACTTCTTCGCCAGCGGCGGTCACTCGCTCCTGGCGATGCGCCTCATCGCCAGGGTCGCCGCCGCGCTGGGCGTGGAGGTGAGCCTGCGCGACCTGTTCGACGAGCCGACGATCGCCGCGATGTCGCGGCTGGTCGACCGCGGCGCCGCCAGCCCGGCGGCCCACGCCCCGGCGCCGGTGCAGGACGCCGCGGCCATCGCCTTGCTGCGCGACGCGCCGCTGACCGAGCTTCAGGCCGCCTACCTGTTTGGGCGCCGCACCGACGTGGCGATGGGCGGCGTGCCCACCCACGGCTACGCCGAGATCGACATGCCGGGGCTCGACCTCCCCGCGCTGCAGCGCGCGCTCAACCTGGTGGTGGAGCGTCACGACGCCTTGCGCCTGCGCTTCTTCGACGACCGCCAGGAGCTGGCGAGCTCGGTCGACACGCTCATCGTCGAGCACGACTGGCGCGAGCTGTCGCAGGCCGCCCAGGCCGAGCGCCTGGCGGCGGTGCGCCAGGAGATGGTGGGGACGCCGCTGCCCGCAGATCGAGCCCCGCTCATCCGCCTGGCGGTGTCTCGCGGCATGACCGCCGACGGCGCGCTGGTCGAGCGCGTCCACGTGGTGTTCGACGCGCTCATCGTGGACGCCGGCTCGAGCCGGATCGTGGCCACCGAGCTGCTCGACGCGTACCACGGTCGGCCGCTGGCGCCGGCGCCGGCGCCGGGCCGCTTCCTGTCCTATGTCCGCGGGCTCGCGGACGCCGAGTCTTGCGCCGAGCTGGCGGAGGCGCGGCAGTACTGGATGGACCGTCTGGCCACGTTGCCTGACGGGCCCGAGCTGCCGCTGGCGGTGGACGTCGGCTCGATCAGCGGCGCCCAGTTTCATCGCACCACCGCCTTCCTGGCGCCGGACGTGTGGCACCAGTTCCGCGACCGGGCGGCTGCCGCGGGGGTGACCCCGACCAGCGCGCTCCTGGCGACCTACGCGCAGATCGTCTCGCACTACGCGCGCCGCCCGCAGTTCTGCGTCAACGTCACCACCTCGCGTCGCCCGGGCCACCCGGCTGACGCCGGCGTGCTCGGCAACTTCACGTCGCTCCTGCTGGTGGCGGTCGATGGCGCCGCGGGCGGCAGCGTGGCGCAGCAGCTCCGCGCCGTGCATACCCAGCTCTGGCGCGATCTGTCAGCGTCGGCGTTCTCCGGCGTCCGCGTCATGCGCGAGATCGCACGCACCGGGCGTCCTCCGGCCATGCCGGTGGTGTTCACCAGCGCGCTGGGCGACGGCGGCGGCGGCTCCTTGCCCGAGCCGAGCTACGGGGTGACCCGCAGCTCGCAGGTGGTGCTCAACCACGGCGTCAGCGAGCTCGACGGCGGCCTGCAGCTCCGCTGGGACGTGGTGGAGGAGGCGTTCCGCCCCGGCGTCGCAGAAGAGATGCTGCGGCTCTTGCACGCGACGCTGGTGTCGTTGTCGCACCTGGACTGGACGGCGGTGCGCTTCGAGGAGCTGGTCGGCCGCGCCGCCAAGGACTTCGATCGCGCCCACAACCTCACCGACGGCACGCGACCGACCCAGACCCTGCACCAGTCGATCGTCGAGATCTGCGAGACCTACCCGGACTGGACCGCGATCGTCGGTCCTGGCGTCGACCTGTCGTATCGCGCCCTGCGCGAGCGCGCGGGCGCGGTCGCCACCTGGGTGCGGACCCTCTCGGCCAAGCCGGGCGATCGCGTCGTGCTCCTCATGAAGAAGGGCTGGGAGCAGGCGGTGGCGGTGCTCGGTGTGCTGGGCTGTCGCTGCGCCTACGTACCGGTGGATCCCTCGCAGCCGGTGGCGCGCATCCTCGAGATCTTCGAGCAGATCCAGCCGGTGGGCGTGCTCACCCAGGCCAAGTTCCTGGGCCACGGCGCGCTGCACGACCTGCCGCATCACGCGGTCGACACGCTCGAGCCCCTCGCCGACGTGGAGCTCCTGTCCGGAGAGCTCGAGGATCTGGCCTACGTGATCTTCACCTCCGGTTCGACCGGCCGGCCCAAGGGCGTTGCCATCGACAACCGCGGCGCGGCCAACACGGTGATCGACATCAACGAGCGCTACGGCGTCACCGCCGCCGATCGCACGCTGGCCATCTCGTCCCTGTCGTTTGACCTGTCGGTGTACGACCTCCTGGGCTTCCTCTCCATCGGCGGCGCGGTGGTGGTGCCTGACTGCGAGCGTGAGCGCGACGCCGAGCACCTCGCCGAGTGCGCGGCCACCTACGGCGTGACGGTGTGGAACAGCGTGCCGGCCTTCCTGGAGATGGTGGTGGAGCAGACGGCTGATCGGCCGGAGCAGCTCGCCTCGGTGCGGCTGGCCATGCTGTCGGGCGACTGGATCCCGCTGCGCCTGGTGGAGCGGACCCGCACGCTGCAGCCGCAGATCACGCTGATGAGCCTGGGCGGCGCCACCGAGGCGTCGATCTGGTCCAACGACTTCCCCATCGGCGACATCGGCGCCGACTGGAAGAGCGTGCCGTACGGTCGCCCGCTGCGCAATCAGACCATGCACGTCCTCGACTCGGCTGGCCGCCCGCGGCCGGCGTGGGCGGTGGGCGAGCTGTTCATCGGCGGCATCGGCGTGGCGCTTGGGTACTGGGGCGACGAGCAGCGGACCCAGGAGCGCTTCATCGATCACCCGGAGCTTGGCCGCATCTACCGCACCGGGGATCTGGGCCGCCGCTGGCGAGATGGCATCATCGAGCTGCTCGGCCGCGACGACCTGCAGGTCAAGATCCGCGGTCACCGCATCGAGCTGGGCGAGGTGGAGGCCGCGCTGCGTGGCGGCCCCGGCGTCAAGGAGGCGGTGTGCGCGGTGCGCGGCGAGCGCGGTGGTCACCTGGTGGCGTACGTCATGCGCGACGGCAGCGGCGGTGAGGCGGAGGCGATCACGGCGATCCTGGCCCACGTGGCGGCCCGGGTGCCGGAGTACATGGTGCCGTCTCGTGTGATGTTCATCGAGTCGCTGCCGCTGTCGAGCAACGGCAAGGTGGATCGGCGCAGGCTGCCCGAGCCCGCGGCGGAGCACCACGGCGGCGGCGCCGCGCCGAGCACGGACGCGGAGCGCGCGCTGGCGGTGATCTGGTGCGAGGTGCTGCGCGTCCCCGAGGTGGTGACGAGCGACGACTTCCTGTCGCTCGGCGGCGACTCGATCCGCGCCGTGCAGGTGGTGGCCCGTGCGCGCCGCCAAGGCCTGCACCTCGAGGTGCGCGCGCTGCTCGAGCGGCGAAGCCTCGGGGAGCTGGCGGCCCGCGCCGGCCTGGCCGTGTCCGAGGCGGTGGTCCTGGCGGACGTCGCGAGCGCCCCGCTCACGCCGATCCAGCGCTGGTTCATGCAGCAGGAGTTCGCGGAGCAAGATCACTGGAATCAATCGGTCGCGGTCGATCTCGATCCGGCGGTGAACGTCGACGAGCTCGAGCGCGCCATGCGCGCCCTGGAGCAACGCCACGCCGGCCTGCGGCTGCGCTTCTCGCGCAGCGGCGGCACCTGGCGGCAGGCGGCTGCGCCGGCGGAGACGCCGACCGTCACGTTGGCCCGCCTGAGCGTGGCGACCATGACCCCCGAGGCGGCTCGCCTGGCGAGCTCGATGCACGCAGACCGGCTGCACCGGAGCCTCGATCTGGAGCACGGCCCGGTGTGGGGCGCGCTGCTCATCGAGGGCGGGGCCGAGGCCCAGCAGCGCCTGGTGGTGGTGGCGCACCACCTGGTGGTGGACGGCGTGTCGTGGCGGGTGATGCTGGAAGACTTCGACGCGCTGCTGCGCGGCGCCGAGCCGCTGCCCCAGACCACCGGGTTCCCGGCATGGGCGGAGCGTCGCACCGCGGCGCTCGCGGAGCAACGCGCCGCGGCCGAGGCCGCGCTGGCCGAGACCGAGAGCTGGCCGTGGGCGTCGGTTCGCCCGTTGCCGGTGGACCACGAGGCCTCGACCAACCAGGTGTCCTCGGCGGCCCGCGCGCTGGTGCGCCTGGACGTCGCGACCACCGGCAAGCTGCTGGAGCGCAGCGCCGTGCGTCGGGACGCCAACGTCGAGGCGATCTTGATGGCGGCCGTGGGCAAGGCCCTGCGTCGCTGGACCGGTGACGAGGCCTTCGCGATCTACCTGGAGAGCCACGGCCGCGACGCGGCCGAGCCGCTGGGAGTCGAGGTGTCGCGCACGGTGGGTTGGTTCACCCGGTTGACCCCGGTGGTCATCGAGGTGGGCGACGACTCGCTGGACGAGACCATCGATGACGTGGCGGCGCAGCTACGGGCGCGCCGGCTGGGCGCGCTGGCCGAGGAGCTGTGGCACGCCGATCACGGCGGCCTCGATCGCCACATCCCCGAGATCAGCTTCGACTACCTCGGCCACGCCGATGGCGTCTTGCCCGCCGGCGCGCGCCTGCGCTGGGCCGGGCAGGCCCCGGGCACCACCCGCAGCCCCAGCGGCACCCGCCGCGATCTGCTCGAGGTGATCGCCCACGTCGGCAACGGTCAGCTCGAGGTGGCGATCACCTACGGCGACCGGCACAAGCCCTCGACCATCCAGTCGCTGGCCGCGTCCATCGAGCGCGAGCTGCGGTCGCTGACCGCGTCTCGGCTGGATCTGGCCGACAGCGATCACGTGGTCGATCGCTACCCGCTCGCGCCGCTGCAGGAGCTCATGCTCGAGGGCGCCAGCCGGCGCGCGGGCACCTATCACGTGCAGTGGGTGATGCCGATCGTCGGCGAGCTGGACACCAACGCGATGGGACGCGCCTGGCAGAAGATGGTGCAGCGCCACGCGATCCTGCGGACCGCGCTGCGCGACTCCGACGGGCAGGCCAGGCAGGTGGAGCTGGCCGCCGCAGAGGCGGCGGTTACCGTGTACGACGGGCGCGAGTCTGCCGAGGATCTGGCGGCGCTGGTGCTGCATGATCGCTCGACCCCGTTCGATCTGGAGGTCCCGCCGCTGGCGCGCCTCACGCTGGTGCTCGGGCCGGAGCAGCGCCACTACATCGTGTTCAGCCATCACCACGCCATCCTCGACGGCTGGAGCGAGCCGCGGCTGTTCACCGAGCTGTTCGCCAGCTACGAGGCGGAGCGCACAGGCCGCGCGCTGACGTTGCCTGCGGTGCCCTCGCAGCGGGGCTTCGTGGACTGGCTCTACAGCCACAGCGAGCCCACGACCGGCCGGGATACGGTGGCGCGGTCCGCCCGCAGGGCGGTGCCGTCCTTGACGCGCGGCGAAGATCCGGCGGGCGTGGTCACCGCGGCGCTGTCAGCCGAGACGCTGACCCGGGCGGCGCGGCGCTTTCGGGTCACGCCCAGCGCGGTGGCCAGCACCGCCTGGGCGGTGGCGCTGGGCGCCGGGCGCGGCGAGGTCGCCATCGGCCTCGCCTCCAGCGTGCGCCCCGCGGAGGTCCCCGAGATCGAGACGATCCTCGGTTGCTTCCTCAACGTGGCGCCGCTGTCCTTCGATCGGCTGGCCAAGCTGCCGCTCGAGGAGGCGCTGGCCGAGGTGCAGTCGCGGCAGCTTCACTCGCTCGACCGCGCGCACCTCCCGCTGACGGAGTCGTGCCGCGCGGACAGCATCCCGGTGGGCGCCATCGAGAGCGTGCTGCGGTTCCAGAGCTACGAGTTCTCGGTGCCGCTGCCTGACTCGCTGCGGAGCTGGCGTGGGCTCTCGCACCTGGATCGCGGAGACTTCGAGGCGTTCGACGTGTGGCACTTCCCGCTGAACCTGGTGATCATCCCGGAGCGCGAGCTGACGATCCAGCTCGACTTCGACCCGGCGCGGGTGCAGCCGGCGCAGGCGCAGCGCCTGGTCCGTCGGCTGTGCGCGGCGCTGACGGCGCTGGCCGACGCCACCGGCACGCTGGCCTCGCTCGACGCGATCATCGCGCACCAGGCGGGGGAGCGGGTGGCGGTGTCCTCGGGAGCGTTTCACGCCGGCACCTCGCTGACGCTCGGCACCGAGCTGCGCGGCCCAAAGGAGGACTGACCAGCGACTGGCGGGGGACGCAGGGGCGAACGCAGGTCGAACGCCGCGCGAACGGCGACCGCCAGCTACGCGGCAGCCCTGGCCTGGGTGAAGACCAGGGCGCCGACCGTCTCGATCTCTGACCCGCCAAAGCCCGCGGCGCACAGCAGCGCCGGCCAGCGTTCCCGGTCGATCGGGTGGTCCTTGCGCACCCGCCGATGGTGGCGCTGATCGTAGCGTGGCCGCAGCCCCAGGGCGGGGGCCACGCAGCACAGGAGCCCGCCCGGCGTGAGCACCCGGCGAAGCTCGGCCAGCGCGGCGCCGTGATCTGGCACGTACTGCAGCCCCAGGCTCAGCACCGCGGCGGCCACCGAGGCGTCAGCCAGCGGCAGGCGATCGGCGTCGCTGTGCAAGAGCAGCGCGTCCACGCCAGCTCTCCGTGCTCGGTCCTGGGCCAGGCGCAGCATGGGCATCGCAGGATCCACGCCCACGTACATCGTCCCCGCGGCGCGGGACAGCTCCGGGATGGCCCAGCGCCCGGTGCCACAGGCGACGTCGAGCAGGACGCCACCCGCGGCGGCGGCGGCGGCCTGGCGATGCAGGGCCGCCAGGTGACGCGGGGTCGCGCCAAAGAGCAGCCGCGTGTTCACCAAGTCGAAGGTCAGATCGTAGGTGGCCGCGCGGAGCCGGCCAAAGCCCGGGGCCTCGGCGCCAGGCTGCAGATCGACGATGGCGCCGTCCTTGAGATAGCGATGGCCGCCGCTGCAGCTCAACGCGGCGCCGCCGTCGTCGGCCAGCTCCAGAAGATCGACCGGACAACGCAACCTCGGGACCATGGCGTGACTCTATCAGGCCGCGGCGAGCTGCGCGGGTCCACTGGGCGCCGGCGCGTCGCCCGGACGGGCGCGGATGCGCGTGGAACGCGCCCAGACGCGCGTCGGGCCGGGCGCGAACGGCTCGCATTTTTGCGGCGCGCCACCTCCGTCTCCGGCGCCTGGCTGTGCCACTCTGCGCGCGCGTGCTCGACGTCCTCGTCATTGGCGCCGGCCCCGCCGGCTCGGCCCTGGCCGCGCGGCTCTTGCAGCGCGGCGTGACCAGCTTCGCGGTGCTCGAGCGCTACGCCTTCCCGCGCGACAAGCCGTGCGGCGGGGGCCTCACCGGTCACGCCGACGAGGCCTTCGCCCAGCTAGACCTGGCGCTGCGCGTGCCACACGTGGCGTCGACGTCTGCCACCGTGCGGATGGGCGCGTTCACTCGCCAGGTGCCGATGCAGCGGCCGGTCCGGGTGATCCGACGGGTGGACTTCGACGCGGATCTGGTGGC
>JADJJK010000057.1 GCA_016706545.1 Myxococcales bacterium | reverse complement strand
GGCGTGATAGGTTCGTCGCATGTTGTCACGGGCTGCATTTGTCGCGGGGGCAGGGCTCACCTTGGGCGCGCTGGGTTGTTCGTCGATCTCCACGGTGCGGGTACGGTCCGACAACGTTTATGTCGGGCCAAACCTGCGACCCATCGCGGTGATCCACGCCCAGGCCACCACGGCGTACTTGCTGTTCTTGCCAATCCCCGGCGGGGTCGACCTCGATCGAGTGGTCAACCGGATGCTCATCATCGCCGCCAAGACGCTGGGCGCGACAAGATCGCCAACCTGCAGGTGGACATCACGCCGGATTCGGGAGTCTGGACCTTGCGCAAGATCCTCGGCTGGCGCAGCGCCGAGGCGTCCGGCGTCGCGGTGGTCGTCGAGATCCGGCGGACCCCAACCCCGAGGCTGGCCCCGAGCCGCGTGATCCGAAAGCGTCCGCTCCCCCGGGGGCCGCAGCGCAGCCGGCGCCCGCGGCTCCCCCGCCCTCGCCGTAGCGTCGGCCGGGCGTCGGCCGGGCGGTGCCCAGGGCCCGGGGCCAACCGGGGGATCCTGCCTCGTTCGGCCTTCGATTCGGCCTTCGATTCAGCCTTCGATCCGGCCTTCGGTCCTGCCTTCGATTCGGCCTTCGATTCAGCCTTCGATTCGGCCTTCGGTCATGCCTTCGATTCGGCCTTCGGTCGCCCCACGGCTCGCGGTCGCGCGGTCGGTGTTAGGATGCAAGCCAATGCGAGGTCTCGTCCGAGGATTGCGCCTGGCTGCTGCTTGGGATGGTGGCGAGCGCACCCGGCCCGGCCCGGCCGGGCGCGGGCGCGGTGGTCTCGTCGACGCCGCCTGCGCCTGCGCGCTGTCGCAAAGATCGCGGTGTGGCGCTTCGACGCGCTTGGCATCGAGCCGGAGCGTGGCGCGGCTGGAGGCCCTGTTCCGCTCGGAGCTGGAGCGGCTGGTGGCGACGCCCATGCCCAGCCGCCGCGAGATGGAGCGCAAGATCTCCGGCGAGCTGGCGCAGTGTACGGGCGAGGACAAGTGCCCCGGCCGCCATCGGCAAGCGCGTCGACGTCGACGTCGTGGTCGCCGGCAGCGTCGGCGCGCTCGGCGACAACTACCTGCTCAACATCAAGGTCGTCGAGGTCGCCACCGCGCGCCAGCTCCGGCGATCACCACCGAGCCACTGCGCGGCACCCCCGATGATCATCGACTCGGTGCGGGTCGCCGCGTATCGGCTGCTCGCGCCCGAGCAAGTCCATGGATCGATCGCCATCCTCTCGGACCTCATCGGCGGCGAGGTGCTGGTGGATGGCAGCGGGTGGGGACTACGCCCTGCTGGCGCGGTGACCCGGCTCGATCCCGGCGCGCATGTGTGCGGGTCGCGGCCCGGGGCTACTCGCCGTTCGAAGAGCAGGTGGAGGTGCGCTTTCAGAAGACCACGCGCGTCGAGGTCAGGCTGGTGGCAGATCCCTCTGCGCCGGCGCCGGTGGTGACTAAGGTCCGCCCGCGCCGCGGTCCTGGTACACGCGGCCCTGGGCGCTGGCGGCGATCGGCGCCGGCGCCGTGCTGGCCGGGGCGCTGGTGGGCTACGAGCTTGGCCACGTGGATCGCCGATGCGCCAACTGCAACGCGGGCGGTTGGGGGCGCCGTTTCCATGAGCGCCAGGTCCATGGATGTCGCGGATGTCAGGGGATGCCGCGGATGCCAGGGATGCCAGGATACCACGGATGTCAGGGATGCCAGGGATGCCAGGGCGCCCCTCGGCGGCCTCCGGGGGCGCCGCGGCGGGTGCTGAGCGTGGCTATCGCCGTCGCGCTCGCGCTTCGCGCTGACGTTGGCATCGTCGTCGGAAGCGCTGGCCCAGCGGCTGGTGGCGCTGGCGCCGCTCGCCACGCTGGGCAGCGAGGACACCTCCCAGGGCGCCCAGGCCGCCACCGCGCAGCCCCGAGCAGGCCATCGCGGCGCTCCCCGGCACCTCGGTGGTGCCCGCCGCGCAGGTCGCCGCCGCCCTACGCCGCGGCAAGCGGCAGGGGCCCCGCCGCCTGCGACGGCGACCTGGCGTGCATCGCGGAGCTGGGGCGGCAGGTCGGCGCCGCGGTGCTGGTCACCGGCCAGCTCGGCGGCCTCGGCGAGGCGCGCGTGATCTACCCTCGGCGCCGTGGACACCACCACCGGCAAGGAGCTCGGCTCCACCACCTGGTCCACCGGGCAGGGCGACAGCGCCGCGGCGGCGGTCGTGCGCCTGCTCGCGCCCGCCGAGTACGTGGGCAAGCTGCAACTCCGCCTGCCCATCCAGTCCGCCGTAATCTACGTCAACGGTCGCAAGCTGCTGGCCTCCGCCTCGGGCACGCATTCGCTGCCGGTGGGGACCCACGCGCTGCGGGTCACCCATCCAGAGGTCCGCGACTTCGTCCGCTTCGTCGACATTTCCTACGGCGCGGTCACCCAGGTCGATGTTGTGCTGACGCCCCTGCCCGTGGTGCAGCACGACGTGGAGGCGCGCCAGGCCGCGGCGCGAGCAGACTCCCGCCGCCCCTGGTACCGCACCTGGTGGGCGGTCGCCGGTGGCGCGGGCCTGGCAGCGGTGCTGGCCGGCGTCGTGACGTACTCGCTGACCGACAACTTCGATCCCGATGTGACGCTGCCATGATCCAGCCGCGTGGCGGCTCTGCACAGAGCACGTAGCGCGACCTTTGAGGTGGACGGAGACGAGGCGTGACCCGCAAGAAGAAGCCGCCGGCCACCGCGCTCGTTCGCTCCTCGGCGGCCGAGTACCTGACCTTCGTGGCGGCCAGCGGCACGGGCGGCGTCGAGGCCGTCTACGCCGACGAGAACGTGTGGCTCAGCCAGAAGATGATGGCGCAGCTCTACGACGTCGAGGTCCCGACCATCAACTACCACCTGAAGAAGGTGTTCGAGGACAGCGAGCTGGAGGAGGACGCAGTTATTCGAAATTTTCGAATAACTGCCGCCGACGGCAAGACGTACGACACCAAGCACTACAACCTCTCGGCCATCATCGCCGTGGGCTACAAGGTCAACTCCGAGCGCGCGGTGCAGTTCCGCAAGTGGGCCACGCGCGTCGTCGAGGAGTTCACCATCAAGGGCTTCGCGATGGACGACGAGCGCCTCAAGCGCGGCGGCTCCGTCCTGAGCGACCGGTACTTCGAGGAGCAGCTCCAGCGCGTCCGCGAGATCCGGCTGTCGGAGCGCAAGTTCTACCAGAAGATCACCGACATCTACGCCACGTCGGTCGACTACGACGTGACGGCGCAGGCCACCAAGCGCTTCTTCGCCACCGTGCAGAACAAGCTGCACTGGGCCATCCACGGGCAGACCGCCGCCGAGGTCATCGTCGACCGCGCCGACGCGACCAAGGAGCACATGGGCCTCCACACCTGGACCGACGCGCCCCACGGCAAGATCCAGAAGTTCGACGTGGTCGTGGCCAAGAACTACCTGACCGAGTCGGAGCTCGCGCAGCTCTCGCGGCTGGTGAACGCCTACCTCGACGTGGCCGAGGACATGGCGCTGCGCAAGATCCCCATGACCATGCAGGACTGGGAGACGCGGCTGAACCGCTTCCTCGCCGCGACCGATCGCGAGGTGCTGCAGGACGCCGGCAAGGTGACCGCGGAGATCGCCAAGGCGCACGCCGAGAGCGAGTTCGAGAAGTACCGCATCGTGCAGGACCGCCTCTTCGAGAGCGACTTCGATCGCGTCGTGGCCGAGACCAAGCGCCTGGGCGAGGGCACGCCGCGCAAGGGCAAGAAGCCGTGACCCTGGCGCGGGACCACGCCCCGGGGTTCAACAGTCCCTCGCCCCGCCGTGCAGGCCTACGTGCTCGGTGCTGCCCGCTCGCGAAGTTCGCGAGGAGGAGGAAATCGCTCCCCACCCAGCTCGCCGCGCTCGAACAGATGAACGTCGGCCAGCTCGCGGAGAAGTACCGCGAGCTGTAGCCCCTGGGAGCCCCTGTACCAGGGACACACAGAACTGAATCCAAACTGAGGTTTCGCGCTTGCACAAAACAAAAGCCTCGCTTACGTGTTGTGCATGGGCGTGGAGTCGACCACTCAGCCAGACTGGAGCCGTCTCTACGAGACCGGCGGCGTCCCAGCAGGGGCTGTTCACGACGAAGCAGGCCGCCGAGGCGGGCTACTCGCCCCAGCTCCTCATCCATCACCTGCACGCTGGGAAGGTGCTGCGGCTGCAGCGCGGCATCTACCGGCTGGTCCACTTCCCGCCCGGAGAGCACGAGGAGCTGGTCGCCGCCTGGCTCTGGTCCGATCAGGCGGGCGTGATCTCTCATCAGACGGCGCTCGCGCTGCACGGGCTCTCCGATGCGTTGCCCGCGCACCTGCACCTCACACTGCCCGCAGTGTGGCGAAGGCGCCGCTTCCGCGTGCCCGAGGGCGTCGTGCTCCATCACGCGGACGTCGAGCCTGCTGAGCGCGCGTGGTTCGGTGCAGTGCCGATCACCAACCCACGTCGCACGCTGATCGACTGCGCGCACGAGGGGCTCTCGCCCGAGCTGCTCCGGCACGCGACGCTGCAGGCGATTCGTCGCGGCCTAGTCGGGCGTGAAGACATCGCTGAGGTCGAGCGCGAGCTCGCGCCCTTCGGAGGACTCGGCGCATGAAGTCACCACACACCTACGCCTCACCCGAGGCCTTCAAGCAGGCGCTCGAACAGCGGCTCAAGTCGTCGTCGACGGGCGGGGCCGACTTCGCGCGGCGTCGTCAGCTCCTGGTGTTCGATCGGTTCCTTGCGCGCGTGGTCGCCACCGTGGGCGACGCCGCGACGCTGAAGGGAGGCCTCGTGTTGGAGCTGCGCCTCGATCGCGCTCGCACCACGAAGGACGTCGACCTGCGCATGACCGGCTCGCCCGACGATTTGCTGGCGAACCTGCAGGCGGCGGGACGGCTAGACCTCGGCGACTTCATGACCTTCGAGGTGGTGCCCGACAACGATCACCCGGAGATCCTGGGCGAGACCATGCGCTACGACGGGCTGCGTTTTCGCGCCGATGGTAAGCTCGCGGGGAAGCACTACGGCCAGCCCTTCGGCGTCGATGTCGCGTTCGGAGATCCGGTCATCGGCCCGCCCGACGTCATCGTGGCCGGTGATGTGCTCTCCTTCGCGGGCATCTCGCCGCCGACGCTTCGGCTCTACCCGATCGAGACGCACCTCGCCGAGAAGCTGCACGCATACACGATGCCGAGGCCGCGTCCGAATTCGCGAGTGAAGGATCTGCCCGACATCGCGCTGCTCGCCTCGGCGCAGGCCATCGACGCGAAGCGGCTGCGTGCCGCCTTGGAGCAGACGTTCACCTTCCGCAAGACCCACGCGCTGCCCTCATCCGTGCCCGCGCCACTCGACGCATGGGGGAAGCCCTACGCTGCGATGGCGCGGGAAGACAGCCTGCCATGGTCGACGCTCGACGACGTGACCAAGGCCGCACAGGCGTTTCTCGACCCAGTGCTCGCTGCCGAACTCGATGCCACGTGGAGCCCGAAGGCATGGAGATGGACGAGCAAGTGACCGACTACCCGCAGGAGCTTCGAGAGTTCCTGGCGTGGTGCGCCCCTCGCTTGGAGGAAGTGCTCGATGCTACCGGCGTGCGCGAGGTGTGGCTTCAAGGCGAAGCCTATCGGTACTCCCGCACCATCGCCCCAACGGCCAGCTCGCGCTGGCACCAACGCCCACAAGAGTGACCTCACGTTCTACGCTCGGCACAACGACGACACGCCCGAGGCCGTCGTCGAGATCACGCTCTACGGCCTTGCGGGGTACTACTCAAAGAACCTGACAGGCCGCTCCCCTCGTCACGCGCTCCTTCACGCCCGCGGCGCTCTCTGCGCGAACGCTGTCCACGCGCTCGTCGAGCACGACGAGCGGCGAAGGTCGCGGAAAGCGTGGGGGAGAAACGCAACGGCCCCGGAGATCGCTCTCCGAGGCCGCTGTTAAAAGATGCGGGGTCAGACTGGGCGTGCCCTGGCTGGCGCGCTCGTACGCCATGACTAGCTCCGGCGTGAGCCGGTTGTCGGAGCTACCTCGCGCTGTCGAGTAGTCAGCGAGCGCATCCTCGACGACCGCCGCGCGACGGATCGCCTCGGCGACGGGCTCGCGCTTGTCGACGAGGCGCGCGCCGCCGAGCACAGCCTCGACTTCTTCGGCCTTCACGCTCCTCCAGCTCCAACCGACGACCCACACGATGCACATCGCCTTGGCCCGCGCCTCCAGCTCCTTGCGCCGGTAGTACGAGAGCGGGGCCGCGGTCATCTGGCCCGCGGCGTCCGCGATGCGGACGAGGCTGTCGACGAGGTTGGGCGTGATGGTGTACCGCCACGGCTGCGGCGGCAGCTCGGTCGGCCGCGTGAGGAGGCGGACCTCCTCCTCCGAGAGGGTGGACGGAAGGCGTCGATCGCGCGGGGGTGTCACCGCTCCCTCCGCTTCGTCGCCCGCTTCACGCGCGCCACGGCCTTCTTCAACCCCACGTCCTTCGGGTTGGAGAGATCTGCGACCACCGCGGTGACGGGGAGCTTGTTCCCGCGAGGCCCGAGAACGTCTCGGTAGACCTCCTCATCCTTTCGAAGGCGCGCGACGTCCTCGAGGACGGCATCGGCGGCGCGCCGGTCAGCAACCGAGCGCACGTTCACGACGACGAGCTGGGCGCGTTCGATTCCGGCGTAGCCGTCCTCGAGAGCCCAGTGTTCGGTGGGCGCATGAGGCTTCGCGCGACGGACGTCGCCCAGCTTCGACTTCATCGAGCGGCGCAGATCGTCGAGGACGCGCGGCTGCTTGAGCGCCATCGCCACGAGCGGCGCACCGAGCCCGCCGCCGAGGAGTCGTGCGAGCGCTTCCGGATTCTCTAGCGCCTCGGCGAACTGCTCGATCGACGCCTGGTGCGAGGCGGTGTGATCCCGAACGACCCGCCGGAGCAGCGAGTGCCCCTTGGAGGGTACGGGCGCGACGAACACCGAGAAATCGACGTAGTCGATGGGGCAGTCCCCTTCGATGAACACGGCCTCCGAGTAGTCCTGCATGAACGCGCTCGTGAAGAACGCATCCATGCTCGGCTCAGCGAATCGGTAGAGCGCCACGGCGCTCGCACCTGCCTCGCGGTAGCGACGAAGCTCGGCGTGGGTTTTCGGCGCAGACTCCTGCTCCTTGCGCAGCTTCTGGTCTCGCTGTGCACGAACGCAGATGGCGAACGCGACCTCGGCGTCGAGCAGCCGCTCGATGAAGGTTGTCTTACCGGCGCTCACTGGGCCCGCTACGTGAACCAGCGCACGCTCCCTCATAGCCCCAGCTCCCTGCCGAGCACCTTCGTCACGAAGCGCTCGCCCGCGCCCGCTGCAGCGACCAGCTTTCGAACGCGCTCCCGCACCTCGGCCGCGCTGCCGTGGCGCTCCGCGGCCACGAGCGTCGCGCGGTAGGCGTCCCACACGTCGACGCTCGTGATCTCGTAGCCGTATCCCTGCACGAGCCAGTACAGCGACAAGAGCCCCGCGCCGACCGCGAAGGCCGGCTGCTTCTCGGTGTGGTCCCGTGCGGCGCGCGCGAGCGTCTTCGGATCACACGGCGTGCGGCTCGCGAGAGCGAGCGCGTCCTCGTAGAGCCCTGCGTCCTTCGCGGCCGCGAACCACTTGCCCTCGTCGCCCGGCGTGGTCTTCACGAGGTCCGCGAGAACCTCGCCCGCCGCTTTGTGCGGATACTTCTTCGAGACGGCGCGGAACGTCGCGAGGTACGTGCCGCCCTGGTTCGCGCGCACGCCGTAGCGCGCGTAGGCTTCGTCGACCATGCCGGACGAGAGGAGGATCTCCTCACAGACGGAGTCGACCTCGTAGTCGCTCGCCCACGGGCTTCGGCAGGACTCGGCGTAGCGAAGGGCCTCGGCCTTCTTGCCGCTCGCTGCCATCGCCCGCACGGCCCACTGCTTGTACGGCCAGATCGTGTCGACGCGCAGGAGGTCGACGAGTTCGTCGAAGCGCTCGGCGCGGTAGAGCGCGCTCAGGCACGCCGAGGTCCCGTGGAAGTGGCCGCGCAGGGTCTTGTCTGGGCTCAGCGCCATGCGCGTGATGCCGACGAGCTTGTCGGCCCACGCGAACGCGACCTCCTTCGACGCGCACAGCTCACCCCAATGATCGGCGAGCCGCTCGATGTACGGGATCTGGTCATCCTGATGCGCCTCGAACAGCCGCTCGAGCCATGCGTCGCGCGTCTTCGCGTCGGCGGGCGCGCTGGCGATGATCGGCACCAGCTCCCCGATGGCGTTGCCAACCGCCGTGCCGATAGAACCTGGAGGAGCTGTCGACGTGCTCGAGCGCGGGCGACACTCGCTCGAGGAACGCGATCGCCCCCTCGGCGGCGAGCACGGGGTCCTTCTTGGCGACCTTCTTGATCTCGGCGACGGCCTGCTTGATTCGCGTGATGGCGGGTTGCGATTTCCAGCCGAACGCATGCCGGCGGAAGCGCGCCTTGAACTCCCACTTGTGTGACTCAGCCATCGCCGGGAACCTTCACGTTCGCCGCGAGCCGCAGCGCGCGCTCCGCAGCCTCGCGCTCGCGGGCCAGCTCGGCGCGCAGCTCCTCCTCCGTGGGCAGGTACATCTGGTAGCGCGCGGCGAGGATCTGCTCGTTGTTCTCGGGCAGCGTGATCTTCGCCATCGCGTCGTTCTTCTCGGAGCAGAGGACGATGCCGATGGTCTTCGCCTCGTGCTCCGCGCGCTGGAAGCGGTCGAAGAAGTTCACGTACATCTGCATCTGCCCGAGGTCCTGGTGCGTGAGCTTGCCGAGCTTGAGATCGACGAGCACGAAGCAGCGGAGCAGGCGGTTGTAGAAGACGAGGTCGACGTAGAAGTGATCGCCCTCGAGCGTCACGCGCTTCTGCCGCGCGACGAAGCAGAAGCCCTTGCCCAGCTCGAGGAGGAAGCCTTCGATGCGATCGATGATCGCCTGCTCGAGATCTCGCTCGCGCCAGTGAGACCGCTCGTCGAGCCCGAGGAACTCGAGCACGAACGGGTCCTTCATCACGTCGGCCGGCACCTCGACCTCGTGTCCGCGCCGAGCGAGCGCGAGGACCTTCTCCTTGTCGCGGCTCTTCGCCAGCCGCTCGAAGAGGAGCGACGCGATCTGCCGCTCCAGCTCGCGGCTTGCCCAGCTCTCGCGCGCCGCCTCGATCTCGTAGAACGCGCGCGCTGTCGGGTTCGCGACCCGCATGAGGAGCAGGTAGTGCGTCCACCCGAGGTACGGCGGAAAGGGCGCGGGCACGCCGGCAGTTTCGGTCAGCGCCGCTGTCCGAATCCCTCTGCGCGATTCGCTAGGCACTGCCGAGCGAATCTTCCACGACGCCGAAACGCTAGGCAGCGCCGAGCGTTTCTCGGGGCGACTCGTCCCGCCGCCAAGCGCCCCGGGCAGCGCCGACCCCTCGGGGTACGTGAGGTAGAACTGCCGCATGTTGCGGAGGTTCGGGACGCTGAAGCCCTTGCCGACTCGACCCGCCAGCCGCTTCGCGAGCCCCTCGATCACGCGCGCGCCGTAGCCAGCGCGCTTCTCGCCGTGCTGCTCGACCTCGACGATCTCGCGCCCGATGAGCCAGTACGCCTGCACCGTCGCCGTGTTGACCGAGCGCGCGACGTGACCGCGCGCCGCCTCGATGATGTCGACGACGCGAGCGAAGAGCGCGTCCTCGTGGCTCGCGCTCGCTGGCTTCGTCGCCGCGACGGCCTTCTTGCGAGGCGGCTTCTTCACGACGCCACCCGGCTCGCGCCGACGCTCGCGTGGTGTTCTTCCGGTGCTGGACGGTGCTCGCTCATGCGCTGGTGACCCGATGGAGAAGGCCCCGCGCAAGTCCCCGAAAGTCCGAGCGTTGGGCGTCGCTGCGCTCTTTGTATCTCTCTGTTCGGCGACTTTATACGCCACCACGGTGGCGGACACCAGACGGAAAGAGCGCGAACGAAGCTGCCGCGGGGACATCTCGAGCGACGACGGAGAGCGCGGCTGCGAGGTCGCCGGGTGTCGGGCTGATCGTCGTCACGTCATTGCTCCTTCGTTCAACGCATCCGGCGAACCGAGACTCACAAGCCGCTCATGCAGCGCGAGCAGCACCTCCGCATCGAGCGCCGCGTACCGAAGCTGGTCGGCATCGAGCGCGGTGGCGGGCTGGTGAACAGGTCGAGAGGCCGTGGTCGAACTATCCGGATGCGCCGGATGGCTGCGTAGCTGCGGGCGCGCGTACCTCGTCGGACTCTCGACCTTGCATGTGCCGCATACGAGGTGGGCATGGCACCTCCGCTGGCCGACGACCGCCACGAGGGCGGCCACCGGGGCGGATGTCGCGCGCGGTGCAAGGGCCAAACGCTAGGCCGATGCGCTCATGCAGCCAGGACCTCCCGCCACTCGGCAAAGGTGCTCTCGCGCTGCTCTGGCGAATGAAACCCGAACGGAAGCCCGAGCAGGAGTAGGCGCACCCGCCGCCGGCCGGAAGCGACGGTCGCGATGGCAGGTCGACCGCGGTCCTTGGCCGACAGGTCCGGGTAGACCAGGACCGAGTCCACGCGCTCGACCTCGTCGAGTGCCGCGTACGCCAGCGCTTGATGGAGGTCGGCGCGGTGGGCGTCGCGGGTGCTTTCTTCCAGCCCCGACCAGCCACGATGTGCGAGCAACTGCAGGTGCGCCTTGTACTTGGCGTCGACCCAGACGAGGCGCCCGGCGCCGCGGAGGCCGCTGTCGGGTATGAGCATTCGCATGGAGCTCGTCGGTGTGGCCCAGTTGAGTCGTCTCGTCGTCGTGCCGCGGCGCAGGGCCGTGAAGCCACAGCGGGGCGCGAGATCGGCCACGAAGGCGTCGACCCACGCTTCCCATACCTCGTCGATGCGGAGGTCCCAGCTCATCCCGTCGAGCACACGCGAGCCACCCAGCCCTCGCTCCTCGGCCACCCAGCCCATCGCCTGCACCGCCTCGCCGACCCATCCGCCATCCGCATCACCGAAGTCCGTCGTCGGTCGCCGGAGCTGCCCGGCTCCCACCTCGACACGCAGGTCCGCGACCCGAGCTCGCAAGAGCCGCGCGGCGCTGGCCTCGTGAAACAGGGCAAGGCCGTCGTCGAGCCTCGCCAGCGTCCAACGGACGGCCGCCATCAGCTCTGGGTCGTCAGCCGGGTCGGGGTACCGGCACGGTAGGCTCGTCCAGCGCCCTGACGGTACGTGTCTCGTCGCCCAGCGCATCCAGTCAACCCGCCCGCGCGGGCTCTGGCGAACCTCCTCGCGTTCAGTGAAACCGCGCTTGCGGTGCCGCATGAACGCCTCCAGTCGCCGCACAACGGGAGCTGCAAGCAGCCAGGTGGGAACATCGCGGGCGGAGCCAGGCACGAGCGGGGTGCCCCCGAGCGACGGCTCCGTCGCGAATCCGATGTCGCCGAGCACGGCCCCGAGCGCGCTCCAGCGGAACCGTGGCGCAACCAGCAGCCCTGCTGCCACGCGTCGGGTCGAAGGCGAGAGCAACGGGACGGCGCCGATCCGGCTGCTCGGCGTAAGGCGCACCGAGAGGCCGCCACGCGTTTCGACACTGGTGCTGACACCCAGGCGCTTCAGGTGCGCGCCGTTCGCTTCGAGGAAGGGCTCGACCCAACGATCGCCCGCTGCACCCACCGCGGCGGCATCGAGGCGGACGCCCGGCCCGTGGTCGACAGCCTGGATGAGAGGTCGGCCGCTCGGAAGCTCCAGCAGGCCCCGCGACGCGCGCTCGCGTCCGCGCTGCGTCCGCCCGCGCGTCATTGGCGTTCCGGAAGGATCGCTTCGATGCGGTCCGCGAGTCCGGCAATCGCCTCCGACGCGCTCCCGCACAGGCGCTCGTCAAGGTAGTCGCGCAGGAGCGGGACGAGTTCGAGACGCAGCCTGCGCGCGACGCGCCCTGCGCGGGCCTCTGGCGCGAGGTCAGGCCGCGGATCGAGGAAGTAGGCGTGCCCGGGGACGAGGCGCAAAGTCTCGTCGTTGGCGAACTCCGCGAAGGTCTGCACCGTGTCGGTGAAGGCGGCCTGCGCGAAGTCGACGCCCTCAGCGGCGACCGCGTCGAGCGCCGGCCAGACCTCAACGAACGCGAAACGCCGTCGGATCGCGATGTCCATCCGCGCGATCGAACGGTCGGCCGTGTTCCGCGTGGCGAGGACGCGCAGGTTTGGATGCAGCCGCAGCGGGCTCGCGAACCCTTCCGGGACGTGCGGCAGGTGGACCTCGCGGTTGGCCTCGCCGGCCTCGAACAGCAGGATGGACTCGCCAAGGACGCGACCAAGGTCGGCGCGGTTGATCTCGTCAACCACGAGCACGTGCTCGCCCCGTTCGGCCGCATGGTTGGCGCGAAGGAGGTCGCCAGCACGCACCTCGAACGCGAGACCGCCTGCGACCGGGCGCGGAAACAGCCCGACGACGAAGTCCTCGTAGGTGCGGGCCGGGTGGAACTGGATGCGCGTTGCGGCGCGGATGCGGTCGGCCAGGCGCCAGGCCAGCCGGGTCTTGCCCGTACCCGGCGGCCCTTCGAGTACGACGAAGCGCCGTTCGCGAAGCAGCGCCAGCACCTCGTCCTCGTTCCAGTGCGGGAAGATCGCCCCCGCAACGGCCTGCGTGCGCGCGTTCCACCGCTCCTTGGCCTTGCCGGTCAGCGGTGTCCCGTGCTCGTCAAAGAACAGGTCGAGCAAGTCCGCCACGCGTTCGGCGTCCGCAGGGCCTCGCACCGGAGTCGCTGCGTAGATGACGCGGCCATACGACTTCAGCGCCGCCGGGATTTCGGGCCATCTCGACGAGGCCGCCGCCGGCACCTCGGTTGCGATGTCCAGCAGATCAGGCTTCACCCATGTCCGGCCACTATGAAGCCGCGAGAGCGCCCTGAGGCGACGCCGGTGTCCGGGGCGCCCGAGGATATGCGCATCGGCGCCGAAGCCATCCGTGCCGATGACGAGCACCGCAACGCTGCCGTGTTCACCCGGAAACCACACGAGCGACGTGCCCTGGTATGGCCCCGACGTCGGGTTCTCACCCGTGATCCATCCCGCATAGGATGCGGAGTCGTCCTTCTTCTGCAGGTTGACCCGCAGCTGGTAGGCGTCTCGGTGGTGGCGCGCGCAGTGGCAGCGCTCGTCGTACACGCGGTCGAGTAACCCGCGCACTGCGTCGCCGTCGCCCATGAGCGACCACGCACGCCCCTGAGCCATTCCAGCGATGAGGTCGTCGAAGGCGGTCATGTTCGATCAGCCCCCAGCACTTTCATCGCGGCCGTCTTCAGGTCGCCGAAGAAGATCGGGTCGACGTGCTCCATGATGTCGGCGTTGACGTCGAGGAGGTTTCGCTTGCTCTCGATCGGGATGAGGGCACGCTTGGCGCCGTTGTCCTTCGCGACCTGTAGGGGCTCGGTGAGCGAACGGAGCGGCTTGATGTTGCCCTGGATGCTCATGTCGCCGAGCACAAGGAGCGCGGGGCTGACGGGCGCCTTTCGGAATGCCGAGTAGCAGGCGATGAAGAACGCGACGCCCACTTCGGCTTCGACCCGATTCGCGAGCAGGTCGATGACCTCGACGTGTACGTCGGAGTTGTCGAGGTCGCGCGCGATGCCCACGCCAACGTCGGCGGGAACAACGGCGACGCGCTGGCCGAAAGGCTCAACGCCACCGAGCCTTTCTCGCCGCTCTCCGCGTCCGCAGAAAGGCGCAACGCCGTTGAGCCTTTCCGTCGGCCGCGCCGACCAAGGCCGAGCCGCGCGGGAAGGCGAGATATAACTGCTTCATGCGCTTGAGACTGGCGAGGCTGAAGCTCCTGCCGAACCTGGCCGAGAGGCGCGCGGCCACGCGCTTCATCAGGCCTTCGCCGTAGCCCGCTCGCTCGGCACTGGGCTGATCGACCTCGACGATCTCGCGTCCGATGAGCCAGTACGCGTGGACCATCGCCGTGTTGATCGAGTGCGCGACACGCGAGCGCGCATCGTCGAGGATCGTGGCGATCCGCTCGTAGAGGTGTTCTTCCGGTGCTGGCTGGAACTCGCTCATGCGCTGGTGACCCGATGGAGATCACCCGCGCAAGCCCACAAGAACGCGGGAGTTGGCGTCGTGGCGCTCTCTGTTCTCGGCGTTTATACGCCAAACAATCGGCGCATACCAGACGGAAGCGGCGCCACGGGCCTGCGCTCGCGCGCTCCGTCGAGCGAGATAGTGGCGCCGCGATGTTCGGCCTTAGCGACGGCTCGCACTGCGGGTTGGTGACCGCGTGGAGATCGACGCCGATGTTCTCGCAGCGACGCACGCCGAGCGCCCGCGGCTAGCGTTTAGCACCACCTGTTAATCGCTCTCGGCTTCTCTCTCCCCGTCGGACCACGAGGCGAGTTTCGCCAAGCGTTGGCCCACCTCAGTCTCGATGACCCCAGGGTTCATCCGACGTTTTAGAGGCATCTTCGATCCATCATGGATTGAGGAGGCGCCGGCGACGACCGAACCGCGACGTTGCGGCAGCTGGCACGCCTGCCAGCGGTGTGAGTCGTGGCTTGTCATCGATGGCGTTGTTGCGCGATCGGCCGATTGCCCAGGTGCGGTTCGGCAGCCTGATCTGGCCATGCCCAGCGGAGACGGCCGCCGGACCGTCGCCTCGGAGCTCGGTCAGCCAGGCGCGCCCGGCTGGGCCCAGATCCGATGGAGTGGTTGTACGAGCGCACGGCGACCTCGTGGCAGACGAGCGCCGGGATCGCAGTCGGTGGCGCGGCTGTCGCTGTACGGGCTCGATGGCGCCACGGTTCGCGTGCCAGACAGCGAGGCGAACCCGGGCCCACTTCGGGGGCAGGAGGCGGGCGTCGATCGAGGAGGGGAAGACCGAGGCGCCAGCGGGTACCCACTGGTGAGGCTCGTGACGGTGATGGCGTTGCGCCCGCACTTGGTCTCGGCGACCTGCTTTGACCCCTGCGCGACCGACGAGCGCCAGTACGCCAAGGCGTTGTATGCCTCGATCCCCCGCCAACCCCCGGTGTTGATGGATCGCGCGTACCTCGACGCTGCCGTTTCCATGAGCTGTCCGGCGGCAAATCGACACTGGCTCACGCCCGCAAAATCGACGACGACGTGGCGGGGTGATCGAGGACCCGGCAAGGGAGACCAACTGGTCGAAATGGAGACCGGCGGCGGAGGCGCGTTTTGAAAAACACCCACATCTTCCAACGCATTTCGACGTGCGCGCCATCCGCTACCAGCGCAAGGGCGATCAACCGCGTATCCTGCTGACCTTCTCGTCGACGCGGAAGCAGTACTCCAGCGAATGATCCCGCGCCTATCACGAGGGATGGAGGTCGAGTTATTCTCGGCGAGATCTCGCACTCGGATATGCTCCAGCGCTCGAGGCGATCCGGAGCAAGACCCCGATGCCGTGGCCCAGGAGTGTGGGGCTGGCTACTTGCGTACAACCTCATCCGGGCTCGAGAGATGGAGCGAATCGCAGACGAGACCGGCGTGGCGCCCACGCGCATCAGCTTGCGGCCGCGCTGGGCCTGATCATCAACGAGTGGAGCTGGGGCCACCATCACCACGGTCCCCGGCGCAATCCCTCGTCATCTCACGGACCTCCGCGACAAGACTGGATCTTCGTGCTGCCTGAACGACGTTCCTATCGCGTTTTCCTCGCGCCGTGAAGCTCAAGATGAGCAACTACGCCCGCAAGCGCCCCTCGGTTTCTTCTCGAAGAGCTGCGCTAAGTGG
>JADJJK010000056.1 GCA_016706545.1 Myxococcales bacterium | reverse complement strand
GGGTACTTGGAGATCCGCGGAACTTTGAGCTGATCGCCTCCTCGCGCGAGCCGCTCTTGTTGGACTTCTTGCCGCCGCCGGTCAGGTAGTAGTTGTAGACCGAAGGGAACTTGCCAATGGCCCACACCAGGTGCGGCTCCTTGAGCGCGTCGCCTTCCGGATCTTTGCTGCCGGCGGCCCGGGCGTGCGCGATGGCCTCCTTGACCACGCCCTCTCCGCCGTTGTAGGCGGCCACCATGAGCTGCGCGAAGTGCGCGCTGTCCTTGCTCATGCCGGCGGCCACCAGGATGCCTTGCTTGGAGGCCAAGGTGGCGGCGCCAAAGAGGCAGTTGATGCGCGGGTTGTACTTGTAGCTCTGGAAGTCGTACTGCTTTAGGTCCTTGTGCGTGTTCTGCATCTGCTTCCAGGTCTCGCCGGTGACCTGCATGAGGCCCGCCGCCGAGGCCACAGGCTTCTTGGGGTTGGCGTCCGCGTTGGGGTTGCCGCCTGACTCCTGCGCCATGATCGCGCGCAGGTGCGCCACCTTGACGCCGAAGCGCTGCGCCGCGGCCTGGATGAACGGCTCGAACTCGCGCACCCGCTTGATGATGTCCTTGGGATCGCGGCTGGTGTGCGCGCCGCGAAACACCTTGGCCCCGCCGTCGCCCTCGCCCTCGCCAGCCTCCACGCTGGCCTCGGTGTCGGGCACAGCGACGGTGTCCGCGACCTCGGCGAGCGCGAGGTCTGAGTCGTCGTGGTCAGGAAGCTCTAGATCATGCATGGAGGTCTCCGTGTCGCCAAAGAATGAAAAGGGGGCGAAAGAAACGAGGAGGGCTGGAGAGCCAGCCGTCACTTGGGCAGGTTGCCCAGCTCGGTCCACTCGAGCTGAGCGGCGAGCGCCAGCAGGTCGTGGGTGATGGCGTGCGCGTCGTGACCGGCGGCGAGGAAGGCAGCGCGGATCGCGGCGTTCTTGATGTGGCCGCCGGCAACCTTGAAGCGGCGGGCCAGCGCGGCGAAGTCCACGTCGTCGGTGAGCGGCGCGCTGCGCGGGATCATCGTCCTCCACAGCGCCTCGCGCTCGCGCTCATCGGGCTCGGGGAACTCCACGCGAAAGCGGATGCGACGCAGAAACGCCGGATCGATCGAGCTGAGATGGTTCGTGGTCAAGAGCGCGATGCCGTCGTAGGCCTCCAGGCGCTGCAGCAGGTAGTTGACCTCCAGGTTGGCGTACCGGTCGTTGGAGGACTTGACCTCGGTGCGCTTGGCAAACAGAGAGTCCGCCTCGTCGAACAGGAGCACCGCGCCGCAGCTCTGGGCCTGGTCAAAGACCTTGGACAGGTTCTTCTCCGTCTCGCCGATCCACTTGGACACCACCTTGGAGAGATCGATGCGGAACAGCTCCAGGCCCAGCTCCTGGGCGATCAAGGTCGCCACCATGGTCTTGCCGGTGCCCGGCGGGCCCGAGAACAGCGCCGTCACCGAGCGGCCGTACGGCATCTTGGCCGCGAAGCCCCAGCGGCCGAGCACCTGCTCGCGGAAGCGCACCGCGGCCACCACCTCCAGGATGCGCTGGATCACTTCCTCGCGCAGCACCAGGTCCTCCCAGGTCAGCGTGGTGGACACGAGCTCCGCCACGTCGCCCAGCAGGTGCTGCAGCCGGTGGCGAGCCGCGGTCACCAGATCCGCCCCGCTCACGCCGCGCCGCTCCACGGTGGCGACCGCGGTGGCGGCCTGCGCCGCGGCGCAGATGTCGCCGGGGCCAAGCGGGTACCGATGCACCAGCGAGCCCACCTCCATCGCGCCGGCGCCCGCGTGCAGCGCGAGCTGCGCTCGCCACAGGCGCGCCTGCGCATCGGCGGACGGCAAGCCCACGCGCACCACCTTGGGCGCGCGCAGCTTGCGCAGGAGCGCGCCGCCGTCGCGCGCCGTCAGCACCAGCTCCCCGGCGTTGGCGAGGTCTATCACCTCGCGCTCCACCCCGGCCGGGATCGCGGCGGCCTCGCCGAGGCGCAGCACCAGCACCGCGTCGAGCAGGCGGCGCTCGCGCAAGAGCTCGCCGAGCACCACCAAGGGTTCCGGGCTCGCCAGGACGCCCTCGAGCTCCGCGGCCACCACCGTTCGGCCAAGCGCGCTGGCCGCCGCGGCGATCGCGGTGAGCTTACCGATCTGCGCGGCGCCGACGACCACGATGGGGCGCTCGCCGGTGATGAGCATGCGGCGCAGCGTGAGCGACGCTGGCGAGGGCTCGCTGGTCAGCGGCTGCGCGTCGTTCGTCGCGTCGTTCGTCGCGTCGTTCGTCACCCGGTACGCCAGGTCGCTCGTCACCTGGTACGCCACATGGCGAAATGCGTCGCCACGGAAGGTCTCGTCGCCGCGCAGATAGGCCACCACCCGCTCCGGCACCGAGACGCGGCGGTGCGCGATCGGCGTCTCGCCCAGATAGCCCTTGGCCGGGAACAGGCGGACCAGGTGGTGACGAGACAGCGGCGCGCGCGCCTCGGCCTGCGCCATCACCACCGCCTGGTCGTGGTCATCGAACGCCAGGAGCTCCACCAGCTCGTGCGCCGCGTGCTCGGTGTGCGAGCCCACCAGCGCCGCGAAGCGGCGCCCCAGCTCCACGTCCAGCGCTGGCAGCGCCGCTGCCAGGAGAAAGTGCAGCGCCGCTGGCGACAGCGCGAAGCGCTCCACCAACGTCGACACCGGCAGGCGCCGTCCGGCGGCGATGGCCCCCGCTTCGCGCGTGGCGATCTGGTGATCACACGCCAGGATGGCTTGCTCGAGCCGCTCGAGCTGCTGCAGGTGGCCGTGCCCTGGGCCGCCCAGCTCGGCCACCAGGCGCACCAGCTCCAGCCGTTCGATGCACCACGCAAGCCGCTGCAGGTGGTCGTGCAGGTGTTCCGCCGCATCGCGGTACGCGGCCGCGATGGCGGGTGGCTCGCTGGACGAAAGCGCTGCAGAGGCGAGGACGGAGACGTTCATGCGCGCCTTGCATCGCAAGTCCCGCACCGAGATCTATCCTGTCGATATTCCTTGTCTCTTCGCCGGGTGTCACCTGCTGGGCGACACCTGTGTCGCCCGCGCGGCTGCACCTGCGCCGCCGCCCGGGCGACGCCAGCTCCCTGATCTCACGATCCTGCACATCATGCACGCAGACCGAGCCTGCCCCACCATCCGTGACCGGCCACCGTGCCAGGCCCGAGCCACCGTGCTTGCTCCCACCACCGTGCCGGCCCGAGCCACCGCGCTCGACCCAACCACCGTGGCGGGCCCGAGCCACCGTGCTGCTCGACCTACCACCGTGCTCGACCCAACCACCGTGCTCGACCTACCCACCTCCCACGCGCTCACCCTTGTCGTTACCTGGCGATCCGTTCCGGGTTCTGGGTTCTGGTACAAACCAAAAAACTCAGGGTTCTGAAACCAGCAGGGGCTGTGCGGCGGTGTGGAGAGGCGCGCCGCCTCTCAGGCACGCTTGCTGCACCGGGCCCTCCTGCGCCTCTCCAAGGGCTGTGGTCAACCGCGCCGCGTACGTGCATCGCGCCTGCCCAGGCTCGACGGGCGCGGTTGTTCATAGCCCGCCACCGTCCACAGCCCCGAGGCTTCCGCGGAGACGCGCTGCGACCTGGATCACGCCACGTTTCCGCGGAGGTTTCCGCGATCTCGATCTCAGTCCTGGCTCGCGCGCGTCCGCCTGCCGGACGAACTCATCAACTCAAGATCTATTATCCACACCATATCAAATCTGAACATTACTCTTGACACCTCCGCGCCCGACCAGCCACCGCCGCCAACCCGCCGCGTTCTCTCCACCACAGGCCCGCACGCGCGCTACATCCCCATCTGCCCGCGCGCCCCACGAAAAAATCGCGCCACCCGCGCTTCCGCGGCACCTGGGGCACGCCAGGCGCCAAGTCCGGCGCCGAAAACCGCCGTGCTACAAAGCCTCATGAGCGAGCCTCTCTCCGTCGAGGAGGTTCAAACCCTCGGCGAACACATCGCCGAGCAAGCCGTCCACCTGGACGCCGCCATGCATCGCCTGCACGCCGACCTGCGGACGTTCGACGCGGCCGGCGGCTGGTACCGTTAGGGCTTTGGCACCTGCGCCCACTGGCTGAGCTGGCGCGTCGGCTGGGACCTCGGCACTGCGCGCGAACACCTGCGTGTGGCCAGGGCCCTGCACACCTTGCCGCTCGTATCAGCGGCATTATCTGCCGGGCAGATCTCGTATTCCAAGACGCGCGCCATCACGCGCGTGGCCACCGCCGCCACCGAGGCGGTGCTGTTGGGCTACGCCCAGCACTGCACCGCCAGCCAGCTCGAAACGGTGTGCCGCAAGGTCGGCGTGCTCGGCGCCGACGCTGCAGGCAAGACCGTACGCCCGCACGACAGCGAGCGCTACATGGCGCACACCACGACGGCCTCTGGCATGGTGCGCGCGAAGGCCTGCCTGCGCCCTGACGAGGCCGCGCTGCTCTTGCAAGTGTTGCAGCAAGCCGCGGGGGGGGGGGAGCCGGGGGGGGGAGCCGGGGGTGGCCGGGGGTGGCCGCCGCCGGGCGACGCTAGGGCGCCTTGACGAAGACGCCGTGAAACGTCATCGGCACCGCCTCCGGCATCCAGATCCGCGCCAGGGGAGGCGCCGCCAGGTGCTCGGCGTCCAGCACCGCCAGGTAGCTGCGCCCGGCGGCCGGATCCTGGAAGAGCTGGAGGATCCACCCGGCGCCCTCCTCGTCGCCGCCGCCTGGCACGAACACCGGCTCGACCCCAAGGTGGGTGGAGGGCGCGGCCCAGGCCTGCACCTCCCCGGACTCGCAGTCGAAGCGCGCCACGCCCGGGGCCTTCTGCGCAGCGGGAAAGGTCTGCAGGAACGTGAAGCGCTGCCGGGCGCCGGCCCGGCGCGGATCGACCGAGGGGAACTCCGCCGGGTCGCTCCACAGCGGCGTGCCCTCGAACAGCTCGCGACGCGGATCGAGGCGGAAGCGATAGTACTGCGGCTGGCCATGCTCCGGTCCCGCGCTGCTGGGCGCGGCGAACGCGCCGAAGGTGTCGTGCCGGCACAGCTCCACCGCGATGGAGTCACCATCCTCGAAGGCGTTGACGAAGTGCCAGACCCAGAACGTGTCGACCAGAAACCGGGTGACCCGCTCTGGGCAGGCCAGCGGCACCACCACCACCATGGCGCCGGCGTCCGGGTCCCAGCGGAAGTACTGGGACAGATCGCCGACCGCGAACATGGCCCGCCAGGTGATGAGCTTGGCCGGACCGATGACGAACACCAGGTGCTTGTCGGTGGCGATGAAGTCGTGAACCATGCTGATCCACGGCGCCTCGAAGCTGCCCAGCAGGCGCGGCGCACCGTGATCGGGCAGCGCGAACAGGTCGATGTGCTTGCCGCGGATCCCGAAGTTGAACGTGGTGGACAGCGCCGCCACGCGGTGAGGGTGCGCCGAGAAGCCGTCTCTCACCACGCCGAGGTCCGTGGTGCCAAGCGAACCCAGCGTCGCTGGATCCAGCTCCTGGGGCCGCGCGTTCTCCATGAGGGCGAAGAGCCGGTCTTGCCACCACAGGAGGTTGGTGTTGCCGGTGCTCTTCTTGTGGCCGGTCAAGTTGTTGTAGACCTGGCGCAGGCGCGACGCGGAGGTGCCGTAGAGGAAGCGGCCAGCCCGCTCCTCCTCGTCGTATTCCTTGGAGGCCACCACCACGGTGGCGCCCGCGGCGGCGCCGTCGCCGAGGCGGATCGCGGTCACCGCGCCGTCGGCGTCGAACGGGTGCGCCACCGGGCGGCCAAAGCGCTGCAGCAAGCCCGGGCCGGTCCGGTACAGCGTGCCTCGCAGGCCCCGCGGGAGCTGCCCTCGAGCTGCAGCGGCTCGAAGCCATGGGCGCGGCGAATGCTGTGATCGAGGGTGGGCCCGGTCGCCAAGGGCGAGGCGGACCCGAGCGCTGACGTCATGATCGGTCCCTTCTGGTTGAGGTGGAGCCGGCGCGCGCCGCCGCGTGCTCGATGACCGCCTCGCCGGCCTGGCGCAGCGACTCGCAGAGCTGGTCCATCACCGCGTGGGGGCAACCAGGCTCGATGAGCGCCGCGGCGCCCTGACTGAAGATCCACAGCAGCGTATGCACGCGGCGCAGCTCCGCGGCGGGCAGCGAGGCCAGCCTCGGATCTGCCCGCATCGCGCGCTCCACCGCGGGCGGCGGTCGCTCACCCAGACGAGCGCGCATGCGCTGCGCCACCAGGCGAAAGACCTCCGGCTCGTCCCGCGCCAGCGCCAAGGTCCGCAGGCCAAGCCGCAGGAAGGCCGGCTCGTCGTCGCCGCCGGGCGCGGCGTAGAACTGCTCCGCGAAGGCGTGGATGCGCTCCGACACCGCCTCCTGCAACGCCGGCATGGAGACGCACGCGGTGTACACCGGCTGCGTGGAGACCCCCAGCGCGTCCGCGATGCCGCGCGCGGTCAGCGCCGCCATCCCGCCAGCGCGGACGAGCTGGAAGCCGACGTCTTCGATCTGTTCCCTGGAGACCCGAGCGCGCGGAGGCATAACATGTGTTATGCAACATTGGTTCTATCCTGGCAAGGAGGTTTTGGACGATGCCAGACGCTGCCTGACTCTGCCGGAGGGCCGCGCACCGTCAGAGCCTGGCGCGCATGCCGCCGCCGGGGCGCGGGCCCCCCGGGCCGGGCCCCAGCCCCGGGCCGGGCCTCCGCACCGACGCCCCGCGGTGACCTCAGCGCTGGGCGCCGAGGAAGCGGTCCCACGCGGCGCGCGGCACGTCGCTGGGCCGCCCGTACGCGAGCAACGCATGCACCGCGCCATCGAGCCCGCGCGCCAGCAGGTCCGCCACCATCGCCTCGGTCACCGCGGCGGCGCCGTAGTGGGTGAGCGCCGCATCGGCCAGCGCGGCCGCCAGCGCGCGCCGGCCGTGGTCGCGCAGCGCGGCCCAGAGCTGGGGGTGGTGGCGCGCGGTCGGCGGCGCCATCACCCGCTGGTCACCGCGCAGCTCCATTGCGTACGGCTCCTCGCGGAACCAGGCGCGCGCCCCCCAGCGGACGGTGGCCTGATAGCGAAGCGCCTGTCGCCCCTGCTCCACCAGCAACTCCAGCTCGCACAGGTGATCCAGCTCATGCTGGCCAAAGAGCAGGCGCGTCGCTTGCTCTTCGCCGTCGGGCGCGGTGCGCGCGCGCCCGCGCCCAGGAGCGGTCACCGTCAACTTCGCCAGGTGGACGAGCCCCTGCTCCAGCTCGTCGGTGTCCGGCTGATCGCTCGGCAGCAGGCCGCGGTAGAGCACCACCTTGCGCGCCGGCAGGCCGCCACCGCCTGGCCGCCCCAGCGGATCTTGCCCGAGGTAGCTCTCGGGCGCGGGGCCGTCTCCGTCATGCAGCACCGCGACCGCGTCGTCGTCGCGCAGCTCGAGCACGATGGTCAGGTTCATGCATACCGGCTCGAGCGCCGGGAACACGATGGCGCGGAGCCGCCGCCGGACCTCCTCGAGCCACGGCACCTGCGGGCGCTGCAGCGACTCCTCGCAGGTCAGCGTGACCTGGAAGTCGTGAACGTCGATCCGGGTCATCCAGCCAAAGCTGGCGCTGCCAAGCTCGGAGCTGCCAAGCCTGGCGGCCGCGTACGGCACGCGCAGTTGCTCCGCGGTGCGCTCCACCTGCACCTCGAGCTCCGGAAACACGTGACGAAACAGCCAGCACAGGCCCACCAGCGAATCCAGGCCGTGGATGCGCAAGAGATCCTTCGTGACCTCTGGCCACTGCGCGACGATGCGCTCGGGGCGGTCGCAGGTCAGCCGCGCGCGCAGCAGGTTGCGGTCGATGATCCGCAAGAGCTCCACCAGCGGCTCGTGCATCGAGGCGTCGCGCAGCAGCCGCTGGAAGTAGGACGGCAGCGGCGACCGGCAGCTCAGGAGGCCCAGGTTGACGGTGACGGTCACCGGGGCGTCCTCGCCAGCGAGCCGCGCCGACCCACCCGGCGGCCTGGCCCCGGCGGCAGGCTTCGCGCCAGCCGCCGCCAGCGACTGGGCCTCCGCCAGCTCGGCGTAGCTGCCCAGATCGAGCGCCGGGCCGCTGACCTCGGCCGGCCCGGCGATCGCCCCGTCGGCCTCTGCGAACGCGATGTGGTGCAGCAGCGTCGGCTGCGGCTCCTCGGTGAGATGCCCGCGGAACCACACCTCGGCGGGCCGGTAGCCCATGCTGACCAGCAGGTCCAGCAGGGAGGCGATCTCGAAGTCTCGGGCGCGCTCGCAGATCGCGCGCTTGAGCGCTTGGAGCTGCCGCGGCGCCGGCTGCGATGAAGCGACGGGAGGCACGAGCGCGCTCAGTCCTCGAAGAACCCGCGCATGTCAGCGCGGTAGTAGGATTCGAGCGCGTTCCAGGACGGTTGCTCGGCGCGCTCGAAGTACGGGGTGAGCTCCTCGATGACCTGGTGCAGGACCTTGAAGTAGCCGGCGAACACCGTGGGAAAGAACACCACCGGGTCGAAGTTGGCCAGCACCGCGCGGACGTCGCTCGCCACCACGGCCGCCTTGGCGAGCTCCCCACGCGCGACCAGCTCCTGGAACCCGCGGAGCTTGACCTGCAGCGCGGCCAGCGCGGGCGACGTCGGCACCTCGGCGGAGAGCTCGGCGCCAAGCTCGGCGCCCGCCGCGGCGGCGAAGCTACCGCGCCCGGCAGCGCGTCGGCGCGGCGCCTTGCGCTCGGCGCGCCCGGGCACCGTCGACCGATCAAGCCCGGGGTGAAGAGAGGCTCGTCCATCCTGCAGCGCTTGCGCTGGCTCACCGTTTGGGCCGTCTCGGCCCTCCGGTCCGGTCGCGAACTCATCGTCGAACTCGTCGGGCTCGTCGGGCTCGTCGCCTGCCCACAGGTCCGGCGCTGGCGCGAAGTCGGCTTCGAGGTCCGAGTCCACCTCGCTCTTGGCCGCCGCGTCGATCGGCGGCTCGCTGGTCGCCGCGTCCTCCGCCCAATCTTCGGCCGGCACGGGCCACGCCCGCAACGGCGACGGCGGCGGCGGCTGCGACGGCGGCGACGGCGACGGCGACGGCGACTGCGACGGCGATGGCGGCGGCGGCGACGGCGCGGCGGCGCCACCTGCCGCTGCCCCCTTCGCCCCGCCCGCGGCCAAAGCCGGGTGCGCCGCGCCTGCGCTGACCGCGGCTCGCTCCGCCGCCTGCTCGCGTCGCCCCAGCGCCCGGCGCAGCTCGTCGTTGGTCCAGCGGCGGACTCGCGCCAGCGGCACCGCCGCCAGCGGCGCCTCGATCACCGCCTCCAGCGCCAGCGTGACCTTCGTGCAGCCAGCGCAGATCTCTTCGACGAGCGATGGATCGGCGGCCTCGCGCCAGGCGTCCCAGGTCGCGTCGCGCTGCTTGCTGTGGAACAGGAGCCGCGCCGAGACGTTCTCGAACAGCCAGGCGGTCGCGCTGCTGAGCACCTGCAGCTTGCGACGCGCGGGGCGCAGCGCGGCCAGGTCTTCGGTCACCAGCTCCGCCACCCGCGCCAGCAACGCGGGGAGATACGAGATCCCGCGCTGCAGAAACAGCCCGAAGAGGTAGAAGCCGATGAGCCGGATGTCGTAGGTCCGCGCCTCCAGCAGCGCCGCCGCCTCGCGCGCTGCCGCGGCGTGCTCTCCGCGATCTGCGTGCTGCGCCACCCGCGCGATGCGGGACGCCACGGAGCCATCCTCTGGCTCCTCGGACACCGCCAGCCGGCCGGCCAGGAGCTCGGAGCCCAGCTCGGTGGGGTCTCGGGCCGGGTCTCGGTCTCGAGCCTGGTCCCTCGTCGGCCCCCTCGTCAGGTCCCGCGGCAGGTCCCTCATCCGACGATCACCACGGTCTGGCCAGGATTGAGCACCTGGATGACCCCGCCCCAGCTACAGAGCTGCTTGCAGCTATTGTCGACCGCCGGCATGCCTCCGTTCATCACCTTGAGGCTGCCGGGCAGCCACGGCGCTGCGGTGACCGGCACACACGGCATCGGGGTGAGCACGCCCAGCGCTGCCGCGGTGGCCGCCGCCACCGTGGGGTTGGCCATGGAGGTGCAGGCGCCAAACGGCGGGATGTTGAGGACCGGCGCGAAGTCCGTGGCGTTGGCCGAGGGCGTCTTGGTGATGACCCGCCCCACCGGCAGCACCACCAGCGTCGAGGGCGCCACCCCGAAGCTGCACATCATGGTGGCTCCCATGCAGACGGCTATGGCCATGGCGTCTCCTTGGGCGGCGCGGACCTCGCAGCGGCGGCGGCAGCGGCAGCGGCGCTCGCTGAGCGCGCGCCCCCCTCTGCGGGCTCCACGGGTTCGGCTCCTGCTGGTCCCGCGGCACCGGCGGCACCCGCGGCGCGAACGGCGCGCCGCAGCGCCACCAGTCGCTGGAACAGCGGGGCCTGCGCCTTTCGAAAGAGCACCCCGCCCAGGTACTGCGCTTGCCCCCAGGCGAGGTCCACCGCGCCGTCGGCCTTGCGCGCGAACAGCGGCACCAGCTCGAAGCGGTCCGGTAGCAGCTCCTCGCCCAGCGCCGCGGCGAGGAGCCGCCGCAGCTCGGCGCGACGCCAGGCGAGCGCGGCGTCGAAGGCGTCCCCCGCCTCTTGCCCCGTGAAGCCCACCAGCACGAACCTGGTCTCGGAGGCCGCGCCGCCGCTGGCGACCGGCACCACCACGGCGCCATCGAGAAACGGCGCCTGGGCGGCGACCGCCAGCAGCTCTGGCACGGGCCAGACTCTCCCGGCGCGCCTGGGCCCAAGCGCGCCTCCATAGAGATACTCCGCGCCGCGCCGCGCCAGCACCAGGTGCTGCGGCTGCAAGGGCTTGGGCTTCTTGCCGTCATCGAGCCGCGCATAGACCCCGGCGTCGGCGGCCGCGAGCTGGCCGCTGTCGGTGAAGTCCAGGAGCTGCCACGGTCGGCCCGGCGCCGGGACCACGGACTGAAGATGCACCAGGTACGCTCGCCCAGGCCGGCGCGCGGAGCAGAGCAACGCGCCCGCCGAGGCGGCCTCCATGACCAGGTTCGAGGCCGGCACCTGCCAGAGGTCACATCCCTCCACGAAGGCGTGCCACGCCTGCCAGTCACACGCCTCCTCGGGGTTTCGCACCAGATGCTGCCAGGCAGGACGACGCCCCCGCTGGGCCTTGAGGTACGCATCCCGGACGCGCGGGGTCAGCCCGGCGGTGCGGAGCGGCACCGCGTCCAGCAACGAGGGCTGACCGAGCACGTCTGCTTCCTCCAGGTGCGTGTACGCGGCGCCGCAGATCAGCGCAGCAAACAGCAACGCCGGTTGATGCTGCAGCACGTGAAATCCCGGAGCGGCCAGGTGATCTCCTGGTCGCAGCGCGAGGCAACTCAGGCTATCGCGCAAAGCCCCACAGTAGATCTCTCTTGCCTTCACCGGCACCGGAACATCACTCTTCAAACGCAGCGGAGAAAACAAATGAAGACATATTTGATTCAGCGGATACGTATATGACGACGTCTCCAATGTAGTCGCCAATGCATCTGCAGGTAGGACAAGCTCGGCAAACTCGCCGAGCTCGCGGGCAATGAAGGGGTCTGTCGCGACATGCTGCGGCGCCAGCGCGGCCAGCCGCGTCATCACAAACGCGGGCCCTTGCGGCTCGAGGCAACTACCTACGGCGCCTAGGCGTAGTGCAGATAGCAATGAAACTACCCATTCGACCCCGAATGGCAACACAACGCACACAACCGAGCCTGGTCCAACGCCCTGCGTTGCCCACCAAGACGCACGATACGTACATCGCGCGTGAAGATCTTCAAAGGAGAGCTCCTCGAACGATCCTACGCCTGACAGCGCCGCTCGACGATAACAGCGCAGCGCGGTGCGCCCGCTGCCGACGTGCCGCGCGACCAGCTCGTGATAGAGGTCGGTCCCGATCTCGGCGCTGCTCTTGGGTTGTCCCACACCCAGCTCGCGCGCGCGCTGCTCCAGCGCAGCCACAAAGCGCGCGGGAGATTTTTGGCTTTCATCGAGCCAATCGAGAATCATCTCGCCATGCGAGGCTGACATCTCGAGCGCAAACGCTGGGGCAAAAGAGGAATCGGCCACGGGATGATCGGCGCCAGAACTCGGCAGGTCGCGCTGCCGGAGCCCCGGCGCGCATCGCCAATACTAGGTGGGACCATCCTCGTACTCAAGTTTTCATACTCCCACCAACTCTGCCCTCCTCGAAAACTGTCTATTCATCATTCAATGTTTCATGCATGAGCGAACTAAGCTTTTGAAAATTTCGCACGCATTTTTTTGACTGCATTTTCATTCACCCCCACAGTCACCTTTCATGAGGGCGGCTCGCGTGGGTCTCGCCCTGTCTAAAATCAGGTAAGCAGAACCACATCCGACGAAAGCAGGGGGCGAATGACCAAGCCGGTGCCTCGATCCAGACTCAACATCACCTATCGGACCAAGATCGAAGGTACGCCGAAGAACGTGAAGCTACCGATGAGGTTTCTCGTTCTCGGTGACTTCACGGGGGTAAATGAGACCCCCCTCGATCAGCGGGAGGTCCATTCGATCATGCCCGGCATGCAGCTCCGGAGCTTCATGCACGAGCTGAACGTCACCGCGCCCATCGAGCCCAAGAAGCTGCAGCAGTCGCTCAAGGGCAACCTGGCTGGCCACGTGACGGCGCGCTTCAAGAAGCAACCCGATCCCAAGGCCACCACCGCCGATCTGCTGGTGACCGGCACCGCGGTGGTCCGAGGCACGCGCAAGGACAATGGCCTCGGCGACTTCGAGGGCCAGGTCTCGGTCAGCGGCGAGCTCAAGGCGGTCCCGCTCAAGGACGGCGTGCCCACCGTCACCAGCGCGACCCTGCGGATCTCCGGCAAGGTCGCGGGCGACGTCGACCAGGGCGGCATCACCGGCACCGTGAGCGGCACGTTCCCGCTCACCGTCGCCGCGGGCCCCGCGTCCGCCAACCTCGACCTGGTGCTCGACAACGACATCAGCGGCGAGGTGCCGGTCACCTTGACCATCCCGCTGTTCGAGCCTGCGCACTTCAAGCCCACCCACATCGCGGGCAGCGTGCCGGAGACCCGCCGGCTGGTCATGCTGCGGCGGATCCTGCTGGAGCTGCGCGGCTACATCTCCGGTCAGCCAGAGCTGCGCGACGCGCTCAAGGACATGCTCAAGAACCGCAGCGCCGACCTGGTCGCGCTGCAGCAGTACCTAAAGACGCGATACCGCCAGCTCCTCATCGACCCAGGCGCAGCGCCCGCCGCCGCCGCGGCAGCGCCCGCGCTGCCCGACGCCGCGCGCTCCGTGGTCGAGGCGCTGCTCACCGCCTCGGGCATGAGCGCCGGGAACTGGAAGCAGCTCGCGCTGGTGAGCACCTCCGACGAGGCCGCCGCTGGCGCTCCGGCCGCTGGCGCTCCTGGCGCTCCGGCCGCTCCTGGCGCTCCGGCCACGCCGGCCACTGGCACGCCGGCCACGCCGGCAGCTCCGGCCGCTGGCGCCGCCAAGCCGGCGACCACGCTGGTCAACTTGCAGTTCCGCGACCAGGACGAAGACTTCCCGTACGAGGATCGCTTCGTCAACGCGCTCTCGGTGTTCCTGGTCAACGTGGACCTGGCCGGGGTCACCGACATCCGCCGCGTCATGATGGAGATCAACCGCCTGTCGGAGGACCTCGACGTGCTCGTGCAGGACCAGATCCAGCAGGTCCTGCACAGCCCCGGCTTCCAGCGCATGGAGGCGAGCTGGCGCTCGCTGCACGACATCTGCGCCGAGGTCTCCTCCAACGAGGTGATCATCGACTTCCTCGACATCGACAAGGCCGCGCTGGGCCAGGATCTACAGGACCACTCGGCCTACATCCTCAACAGCGCGCTGTTTCGCAAGATCTACATCGAGGAGTACGACCGCTACGGCGGCCGCCCCTTCGGTGTCATGATCGGCCTGTACGAGTTCGACAGCGGCGAGGAGGACGTCGAGTGGCTGGAGACCATGTCTCACATCGCCGCCGCCGCGCACTGCCCCTTCATCGCCTCGGTCAAGCCGAAGTTCTTCGGCGTCGACACCTGGGCCGACCTGGAGCGCAAGGACGACCTGGAGACCTTGCTGGGGATGCCGCAGTTCGGCCGGTGGGATGCGTTCCGCACCACCGATCACGCCGCCTACATCGGCCTGACCTTGCCGCGCTTCATGCTGCGCGCGCCGTACGACAAGGACAGCGGCAAGAGCAAGTTCGTCAGCTTCGAGGAGAAGATCACCAACCCCGAGACCGACTACCTCTGGGGCAACGCCGCGGTGCTGTTCGCGCGCAACATGGTGCGCTCCTTCGAGCAGTCCGGGTGGTGCCAGCACATCGTGGGCCCGCGCGGCGGCGGCATGATCCGAGGCCTGCCGGTCCACATGGTGATGCACCACGGCCACATGGAGCTGCAACCGCCGGTGGAGATCGCGATTCCGGACTACCGCGAGCTGCAGTTCGCCAACACCGGCTTCATGTCGCTCATCCACTGCAAGGGCACCTCTGACTCCACCTTCTTCAGCGCGCGCTCCATCAAGAAGGCGCTCGAGTTCGAGGAGGACCTGGCCACCAAGAACGCAGACCTCGTCTGCAACCTCGCCTACACCCTGTCGATCACGCGCATGGCCCACTACGTCAAGCGCATGGTCCGCGACTACATCGGCTCGACCGCGGACGCGCCGTACATCCAGGCCATGCTCGAGGCCTGGCTGATCGGCTACGTCACCACCGCGGTCAACCCCGACGACCTGACGCTCTTGTTCTATCCGTTCAAGGCCATGTCCGTGGCGGTGACGCCAAAGCCCGGCCCCTTCGGCTGGTACAACTGCACGGTCTCGGTTCTCCCGCACATTCAATTTCAAGGCATGGACGTCGAGCTCCGCCTCGAAGCCGCGCTCGGTGGGGCGTAGTGCTTCGACCGGGTGACTCTGACCACACCAGACGAGCGGATGCATCGCCTCCACTCGCTGGTGGGATCACTATCACCCGGTCGAAACCCTAGCGCGCTGGCCCCGCGAGCCTCGGTCATCGCTGGGCCAGCGCTCTAGCACTTCGTCGCGCACGTCCTAGTACCACGGAAGGAAACAACCAATGCCTACGTTCCAGAAGAGCTGCGATATTCACCAGGGTTACAACTTCAAGAAAGACATCCAATCTCCGGTGGGATACCTGACCGCGCTCAAGGTCGGGGATGTCACGCTCAAGGCCGATCAGACGGTGAAAGACCCCACCGCGCCGGAGACGGACATGCCGGTGGTCGCGGTGCTCTCCGGCGCGATGTGGGAGCTCGGCGTCACCGACGCGCTCTACTACAGCGGCCAGATCTCCGTCTACAACAAGCAGCAGGCGCAGATGCTGGTCTACAAGGACATGAGCAAGGTCGACGTCCTGCTCAAGTTCGCGGTCTACGCCTACGACCCGCTGGAGAAGAAGTACTTCAAGTGCCTGCTCCCCACCGACGACGCGGAGCTCAAGGGCATCCTGGAGAAGAACGGGGCGGACCTCAACATCTCGGTCGCCGACGATCCGTCGGCCGAGGTGCAGTCGCCGGAGAACTACGCCTTCCAGCTCGGCGTCAAGCCGCAGCCCTCTGCGCAGGTGGTCACCGTGGCGACCTCGTTCTCCGACAAGGTGGTGAAGGCCTGGGGCATGAAGGTCGAGAAGTAGCGCCTGCGAACCCGCCAGCGGGCTCGCGAGCACAGCGCAGGACAGCACCATGGATGAGGTCAAGCAACAAGACGTCAGCTCCCAGGACCCGGAGGTCTGGCGACCGCGGCCGAGCTTTCGCAAGCTCGCGCTGCACCGCTGGGAGATGGGGCAAGTGTTGCACCCTGCGCAGTTTCGCGCGCAGGAGGAGGCGCTGCTCGAGCACCTGGGGCTGCGCTGCGCGCTTGGCGGGTTGCCAAGCTACGGGGTGGCCCGGCTGCACTGGAGCGACGCGCAGCTCGCCAGCGGTGATCTCGCGATCTCCGCGTTCACCGTGGTCTTGCCCTCCGGCTTGTTGCTCGACTACCCGGGCAACGCCGTCCTGACCACCCGCAACCTGGCCCTGCCGGCCAAGGCCAGCGGGCCAGTGCCGATCTACCTGCACCTGCGCAACGAGCGGCGCCCGGACGACGCCCGCGACCTGACGCAGTACCAGGCCGATGGCCCCGAGGTGCGCCGCACCATCTATCAGGTCGAGATCTCCGCCGAGCCGGGGCTGGAGAACGAGCAGCGCCGGATGAAGCTGGCCGAGCTGCGCTTTGGCGACGGCAGGTGGGCGCTGGCGCCATACGTGCCGCCGCTCTTGTGCCTGGGCAGCGGCACCACGCCGTTTCTGCGCGACGTGCTGCAGCGCATCGTCACCACCGTCGGCGAGCTGGAGAGCGAGCTGGTCAAGCGCGCGGCCGACAGCGTGGCCGGCACCGAGCAGCTCTCCGAGGTCCGCCGCGTGCTCATCGCGGTGTACCGGGTGCGCGCGGCGCTGGCCGATCACGGCTATGGCGCGCCGACCCAGACGGTGGCGCTGCACCCGTTCTACCTGTTCGCCGCGCTGCGCGACTTCACGCTCGAGACCGTGGTGTTGCAGGGCCGCGCGGTGGACACCTGGCCGCTGCGCTACCAGCACGACGACCTGCAGGTCAGCTTCGAGCAGCTCGCGCAGAGCCTGCTCCGCGGGCTGTCCGTGCCCACCACGGTGTCGCCGCGGCTGCCGTTTCACCGCGACGAGTACTGGTTCGTCACCCGGCCCTTTCCCGACGAGCTGTGCGCCGCCAAGGACGTGTTCCTGCTGCTCGAGCGCGAGCAGCAGGCGCCTGGCGGCGACAGCGACTTCAGCCACGCGGTGGAGGACATCAAGCTGGCCAGCCCGCTGCGCGCCGAGGAGGTCTACACCAAGGCGCTCGAGGGCGTACCGCGGCGCTCGATCCCGTCGCTGAGCTTCGCCCAGACCTTCGGCAATCGCGCCACCGTGTTTCAGCTCGATTGCCAGAGCCGCGAGTGGCGCCAGGCGGTCACCGAGCGCGCGCTGTGCTTCGCGGTGTTGCCGGGCTTCGAGGACTTCACCGCTGCCTTGTTCTGGCAGAGCCCAGGCCATGGCTGAGGCGCCGCGTCGTCGACCGGCGTTCCTGGACCGCCTGGCGCAGCTCCCGCGTCAGCACCCGGTCGCCGAGATCGCGCGCAACCTGACCTTCGTGTTCAACACCCGCAAGGCGTGCGGCAGCGTGCTGCCGACCTTCGGCCTCGGCGACTATGAGCGTGAGTCGAACACCCATCAGGCGGTGGAGGCGCTGCGCCTCGAGCTCCTGGCCGCCGTGCGCCAGCACGAGCCGCGGCTGCGCGACCCCGCGGTGCGCCTGCTCGGCCGCTACCGCTACAACATGGTGCGCTTCGAGCTCTCCGGCCTGGCCGATGGGCAGGCGTGCGCGCTGGGCGTCGATCTCGACACCACCACCCGCCAGGTGGTGGTGCTGATGGACGAGGCGGGCCGGCGATGACCGCGCCACCCCAGGACCCAGGCGCCAGCGGCGCGCCCGAGGCCAGCGACCAGGTTGCTGGCTTCACCGACCGACTGGCGGCGGCGCTGACCCTCACGATCGGCGGGCAGGCGCACGTCATCCCCGGCGGCAGTGTCAAGGATCTCCAGCTCGACCTGCGCAGCTACGGCTTCACCGGCTCGCTGAGCTTCGTGGTGCAAGACGACGCCGCGCACGGCGGCAGCTTCACCGACGCCTTGCTCGCGGAGTTCCTCAAGCCGGATCTCATCGAGCTGTCCCTGGAGCTCTCGGCGGTGCTGGTCTCCCCCGAGGCTGGCGAGCTGACGCCGATCTCGCTGGCGGGGCTGGTGACCGACAAGGCGGTGTCCGAGGTGCTGTTTCGGCAGCTCTCCGATCTACCGGTCTTGATCCGTCGCTACCGGGTGAGCTTCGCCGATCCAGCGCAGGTGCTGTGGGCGCAGCACTTCCCTTGCCAGCTCTACACCAACAAGTCGATGGTCGACGTGATCAACGACCACCTGGGCGACAAGCTCACGGTGACGTACGACTTCAGCGCGCTCAGCGAGAGCCAGCGCATGGTGTTCCTGCACCTGCCGCGCGCCGCCGGCGTCAGCTTCTGGGACTTCGTGTCGTGGTACCTGGACGAGCGCGCGGGCGTGCTGTCCTACGACTACGCCGCGGCCAGCTACCTCATCGCCGCGACCAAGAGCGAGGCCGGCACGCCGATCAAGCTGTTCGGCGATGACCTGGAGCGCGCGGAGCTGTGCCTCCCGGCGGTGCCGCGCTACGCGCCGGTCGTCCTCAACAGCAACGCCGACGCCGCGCGCAGCGAGCCGGTGACCCAGGCGCAGGCCGCCACCGGCATCCGCAGCGACGTGCTCTTGCGCACCCCGATCGCGCAGGACGTGGACGACCAGGTCGCCCTGCAGCGCAAGCTGACCGTGGTGCCGTCCACGCAGGCGCACCTGTGGTTCGCGCGCATGCCGGGCAACACCCTCGTGCCCGGCGCGCTGGTGGAGCTGCCCGCCGCCAACCGCTGGAGCAGCGAGAGCGCGCTGGTCGGCGTGACCTGGCGGGTGCGCGGCTTGCAGCTCCGCGCCTCCGCGCCCTCGACGGCGCACGACCGCGATCTGCAGCTCCCGAGCACCGGCTACCGGGTGGAGGTGCGCGCGCAGCTCGAGGCCAAGGCCGAGGCCCAGGTGGAGCGGCCCGCGTTCCGCCGCCCGGTCTACCCCGGCCTGGTGGAGGGCAAGGTGGTGAGCGAGCAAGGGCAAGACGGCGAGAAGACCTACCAGGTAAACCGCGACGCCGACACCTCGCTCGACGAGTACCACGTCAAGGTGCCGCTCTGGGACAACCAGGTGGTGAGCGCGCCGCACGAGCCCATCCTGGGCTCTGGGAACCTCTACCTACCCTCGTACCGCGACGAGCGCGTGCTGCTGGCGCTGGAGGTTCACAGCGCCGAGATCGCGCGGCTGCTGGAGTGGCGCGCCGGCGCGCCGCTGTCGATGGACGTGCAGGGGCAGCACCTGCTGTTCGGCAAGTCCGACGACAGCCAGACCTCGGTGAACCACGTCTACGACGGCGACAAGCCGGTGTTCAACGTGGCGCGCAAGAACCAGAGCGACACCGCGCTCATCCAGCTCAAGGAAGGCACGCTGTTTCTCCAGGTCAAAGAGCAGGAGCAAGGGTGACCGATGGCCAAGCTGGTCTGCACCGTGGAGATGAGCAAGGACGCCGGCATCTCGATCAAGGTCGAGAACGCCGACGACGGCATCACCCAGACCATCACCATGGATGGCACCACCCTGACCTTGACCGTCGCCGGCAAGGAGAACACCAGCACGTTCACGCAGAAGGCCGACAGCATCGCGATCAAGTGCAAGGACTTCACGCTCGACGCCGACAACACCATCACCTGCACCTCCAAGAAGGCCACCAAGCACCAGAGCGACGACGCCATGACCCTGCAGAGCGCCAAGGACCTGACCCTGGACTCGAGCGCCAAGCTCGCCGCCTCCGCGACCTCGGATCTGACGCTGGCTGGCGCCAACGTCAAGGCCACGGCGCAGAGCGCGGCCAGCGTCAAGGGCCTGACCGCCGAGGTGGCGGGGACGCAATCGCTGACGCTCAAGGGCACCGCGCAGGTCAACCTGTCCGGCGCCCAGGTGTCCATCAAGGCCGACGCGCAGCTCGGCGCCGAGTCCTCTGGCATCGCAACCCTGGGTGGGAGCCTGACGACCATCAAGGGCACCCTCATCAACGCAGGATGACGCGGTGAGCAGCACCTTCCACGACGACTTCCTGGCCGAGCTCAAGGCGGTCGACGACTTCCTCGCCTACCGCGCCGGCGACGCCAAGCACGTCCAGCGCGAGGATCCGGACGTCCGCCGGCTGATGGAGTCGATCGCGTTCTTCTCGGCGCGCACGCGCCAGGCCGCGAGCGACCAGCTTCGGCGGTCGGTGCTGCAGCTCGCCCGCGGTCACCTCGACGACTTCTTGACCCCGCAGCCAGCCCGCGCGCTGGTGCAGGCCACGCCGACGGCGCTGGTGACCGACAGCGCGCTGCTGCCGACGGGCACCAGGCTGCGCGTCACCACCGCGGAGGGCGAGCTCGGCCTGTTCACCACGATGGTGGACGTGACGCTGCGTCCGCTGCAGATCGACCTGGCGGAGCTGCAGCTCCGCCGCGGCGGTGGGTTCCGCTTGCTGGTCCGGATCCGCGCGCGGCGCGAGGTGGTGGACATGACCGAGCCGCTGGTCATCCACCTGAGCTACCTCAACGACTACCAGGCCTCGCTGCGCTTCCAGTACCGGCTGCGCCGTCACCTGACCGCAGGCGGGGTCTCGGTGTTCTACGACGAGACGCCGGACCCGTCGCGCGCGGGGCTGCCCTGCGAGGCGAGCTTTGGCAGCGCGCCGCGCGCCCAGGCGGAGCCGGGCAAGACGAGCCGCATCGAGCAGCTCCGGACGTTCCTGCACTTCCCCGCCAAGGAGCTGTTCCTGCAGGTGGCGCTCCGGCGCCCCAGCGCGCCGTGGCGGCAGGCCTGGCTGTGCCTGGACCTCGACGACGACTGGCCCTCCGAGCTGGTGGTCAACAAGGACGTGTTCCGGCTGTTCGTGATCCCGGTGGAGAACCTGGTCCGAGATCCGGCGCTGCCCATCAAGTGCGATGGCACGCGCTCGCACTTCCCGATCAGCCCGGTGCGGGTGGAGGCGCGGCTGGCCTTGCACTCGGTGGTCGGGGTGTTTCAGGAGACGCAGCAGGGCCCAGAGCCGATCTTGCCGGTCCACCTGGCGAGCGGCGACCCCTGCTACGACGTGGAGCTGCAGGACAGCGAGACCGAGGACGCCTCGCCGCAGCTCGCGCTGCGGCTGCCCGAGGCCTTCGGCGCGCCGCGGATGATCTCGGTGGACGCGCGCTGGCATCAGCCGTGGTTCGACTACGCCGCGGTCGGCAAGCTGGAGGTCAAGCTGCAGACCCGCCACGTGCATGGCGTGGAGCTGCGGGTGATGGGGACGCTGACGCCGCATCAGCCGAGCACCCTGTGGCGAGATCCGGCGGCCATGTTGCAGGTGCTGTCACGCCGCGCCAGCCGCGTGCTGGCGCGCCGCGACCTCATCAGCCTGATGACCTTGCTCGGCGCCGACCAGGACAGCCACCACGCGGGCATCGACGCGGAGCTCCTGCACGTGGAGACGCACGAGGAGCCGGCCGACCTGCAGCGCGGCGGAGGCATCCGGCAGGTGTACCGGATCACGATCGGCGACGTCGAAGACGACCGGCTCGGGCTGATCGCGGACTACCTGCGCTGCGTGGAGACCCTGCTCGACTCGTGGGGCGCCAACCCGGTGCGGCTGGAGGTCCATCGTCGGGCCGTCAGCGCGCGCCAGCTACCCATTCCCGGAGGTGGACCGTGAGGCAAGATCTGTGGCGCGCGATCCTGGGAGCGCGCGGCGATGTCGCGCGGCTGGTGGCGGCCGCGGTGGGCGACTACCCGAGCCAGCCGCCGGCTCGCGCCGCGACCACGCGCCCGGCGCCGCGCGTGGCCAGCGGGCCGCGGCTGCTCCGCGTCAACGGCGGCGCCGCGCTGGCGGCCGACGCCGCGCCAGGCGCGCCGCGGCTGGCCACCGCGCAGGACACGGCGCGGCTGTGGATCGATCCGGCGCAGCTCGCCCCGGTGGCCAGCGCCGAGCACGACACCATGCGACGGCTGCACCAGGACGTGCATGCCCGCGTCGAGCTGCTGCGCGGCGCGCTGACCCCGGAGCCCGGGGGCGAGCAGGCGATGCTGGCGCTGGTGCTGTACTTCGACGAGTACGTCATGAGCCTGGTGCCGGACTTCCTGGCCACGAGCTGGCCGCTCCTGCAGACGCGCTTGACCGGCCGCAAGACCGGCGGCTCTGACTTCTTTCGCCTGATCGATCGCCTGCTCGAGACCGAGTCCCAGCCGGCGCTGGTGCTCGAGGTCTACTTCTTCTGCCTCAGCAGCGGCTTCCAGGGCCAGTACGCCGATGACCTGGCGACGCTCGATCGCTACCAGCAGCACCTGCGGGCGCGCATCGTGGCGCCGGAGCCGCAGCGGCAAGCGCCCGAGCCGCAGCGGCAAGCGTCGCCCGCGGCGCTGCGCCACCCGATCTCGTACTACCTGGTGGCGCTGGCGGTGGTCTTCTTCGCGGCGGTGCTCCTCACCGTGTGGTCCAATCAATGAGCCCCGGCGAGCATGAAGGGCAAAGGCCAGGAGATCCGGTGCTCGAGCTCGACGAGCTGCTGGATCCAGCGCGGCTCGCCGCGGCGTGGCAAGACGCGAGCGAGCGAGCGGAGGCCTCTTCAGCCGCGCTGGTGGCGGCGTCGGCAGGCGCGCAGCGCACGACGGACGCCGCGGAGGCTGCTGGCGCCGCTGGGGCTGCCGGGGTCGCTGGCGCTGCTGGGGCCGCGGAGGATGACGGCGCTGCTGGCGGCGCCGTCGCTGACGACGCGGCGGCGGGCCAGGCGCTGGCGCTGCCGCCCGCGCTGCCGGTGGCCGCCGCGCACCGCAGGTTTCTCGAGGAGCTGGCGCGCGCGTTCGCCGCCTCGCCGGCGCTGGCGGACGCCGCGCGCGGCGTGCTCGCCGTGCCGCTCGAGCAGCTCGCCGTCGCCTTGACGCCGCTCGACGGCGCCACTGCCGAGGCCGCGCTCGACGCGGTCGAGGATCTTCTGCAGGCCGTGCTGTCGGCCACCGGCTGGCCATCCAGCGGACAGGAATGAGCCCATGCTGAGCCCTCGCGTCCTCGCCGTCCTCGCGCTGTGTGGCCTCGTCGTCACCGCGGGCCTCGCCACCGCGCAGCCGGCGCCCAGCGGGCACGCTACCGGGGCCGCGCCCGCGCCCCAGGCCGCGGCCCCCGACAGCGCGGCGCCGCCGACCGCGACGTCCGCGGCCACGGCCCCGACGCCTGCCACAGCCGCCCCGACGTCCCCGACGGCCCCGGCATCCGCTACATCCGCGACCCCCGCGGCCGCGACGCCCGCGCCGCCCTCCTCGAGCGCGCCGCGCTCGTTTTCCTCGCGGCTCTCGCAGATCTCGTGGACCACCGTGCTCCTCGTGCTCGTGGTGGTGCTGCTGCTGGCCGGCGCCATCTGGTGGCTGCTGCGTCGGCGGCGCCAGCGCAGCGCGGCGCCAACCGGAAGCCAGCCCTCGCTCGCCAGGCAAGTGACCGAGGCAGGGGCGCGCTTCTACCGCGACCTCCCGGCGCGCGCGCACCACCTGCCGACCGTGCTCGTGCTGGGCGACGCCGGGGTCGGCAAGAGCCACGTCATCGGCTCCCGGGTGGACTGGCGAAGTCAGGCCAACCAGTTCTTCCCCAGCGCGCTAGGCAGCCCGCAGCTCCAGCTCTACCTGGGCTCGGACGTCGTCGTGCATGAGCTGTCGGCGCCGCTCCTGCGCGACCTGTCGCGGGACACCCGACGCGCCTTGTCCCGCCTGTGGCGCAACGTCGGGCCCAGCACCACCGCGGTGGTCGTGGTCGACGCCCGCGCGCTGGTCACCACGCCGCCGGAGACGCTGCGCGAGCTGGCGCAGCTCGTGCGCGGCAAGCTCGGGGCGCTGCCCGCGCGCGCCCGCGACACGCTGGAGCTGCGGGTCTGCCTGAGCCACATGGATCACCTCGAGGGCTACGACGAGCTGGTGGCGGTGCTGGGCGCCCACCACGGCCCGCTCGACGTCGGTCCGCTTTGCCACGGGATCGCGGACGCCAGCGCGCTGCTGCAGGCCGCGCGCACGCTGATGGCCAGGTACGACGCCAACCTGGCCTATGGGCTGACCCATCGCAAGAGCGACTCCTTCGCGTCCCTGGTGGGCTTCTACTCCACGTTCCCGGTGCTGCTGACGCAGCTCGCGCCGCTCCTGTCCACCCTGACCGGCGGCGACGCGGATCAGCCCTCCTATCCGCCGTCGGGCCTGTACCTGAGCGCCCTGGTCCCCGACGCGCACGTCGGCGATCCGTTCACGGTCAACCAGGCGCTCGTCGGCGCCAGCATCACGCGCCAGCGGCAGCGGCACCGCCGCGGCGCCCTGGCCACCGCGGCGCTCGGCCTGCTCGCGGTGATCGCGATGATGGGGTGGCACCATCGGAGCGTGGCCGCGGCCGAGCTGGCGAGCGCGTCCTACGTGGACGCGGTGAGCGCTGGCCGGCCGGCCGGCGACGTCCAGCTCCGCCAGGTGGCCGCGGATCTCCGGGCCGTGCATACCGACGAGTTCTTGTGGCTCGATCGCTCGTTCATCGCCCGCAAGCGCGCGCTCGAGGCGCGCTTCTCCCACGCCCTGCGCAAGCAACACCTGCTGCCGAAGCTGCAGGTCAACACCTCCGACCTGTCCACCATGCTGTACGTGGTGGCGCTGATCTACGCCGCGGATGACAACGGCCTGCGCGCGCTCATCCTCGACCACATCGACCTGTGGGTGACCAAGGTCCGCCTGCCGCTCCTGGTGGTGTCGACGTACCTCGAGGTCACGCACCGGCAGTATCAGGTCGCCGAGCCGTTTGACCCCGCGTACCACGGCAGCGACTGGCAGAGCTATATCTACGACCGCGTCCGCCCGCTCTACGATCAGCCGCGGCGGCTGACCCAGGCCCAGCTCGACGAGCTGCTCCGCGATCCACCGCAGCTCCACGACGCGCGCGAGTACGCGGTGCGGGAGCAGATCATCGAGCTGCTGTCCGCGCAGGTCGCGCTGGCCACCCACCCGCCCATCGCCAAGCTGATCGAGAGCCCGCTCGGATCCTCGCAGTGGGTGGAGGACAACATCACCGCGCTGCACGGGATCAACGCCGCGGTGGCCAGGAGCCGCCTGACGCCGACCTCGCCGCGGACGCTCGACGAGCTGGGCGACGACCTGGAGCGGATGATGGCCCAAAGCCCGGCGCCGCGCGAGCTCTACCGGGTGTCGCGGGTGGTCAACGGCGCCACCGACGCCTTCGAGTTCGACGTCGGCGTGTGGCGCGGCAAGCTGGCCGCCGCCTCGGCCGCGTTGACCATCGCCAGCGTGCATGATCACAACCACGCAAACCCGGACAAGGCGGTGGGGTTCTTCCTCCCCGAGGCCACGGTGGCGGAGCACGCGGTGGCGCCGAGCCCGCAGGGCGCGCAGGTGGCGCTGCCCGGCCAGTACACCGCCGCGGCGCTGGCGCGCCAGGTGGCGCCCGCGCTGGACTTCATCACCGCCCGCGCGGGCGGGCTGGGCCTGTCGGCCTCCGAGCTGGAGGACCTGACCGCGCTGTTCCGCGAGCGCACCGAGGACTACGCGGCGCGCTACTCCGCGGCGCTGCGCGCCTACTATGACAGCTTCCACTTCGAGGCCGGCAGCGAGGAGGCCCTGCCCTTCGCGCTGGCCGCGCTGGGCCAACCGTCGTCGTGGTTCCTGCGCTTCCTGGTCACCGTCTCCACCAACGCCACCCCGGCGCTTGGCGAGGGGCCGTTCTACGATCTCATCGCCGAGAGCCTGACCGACTTTCTCCCGCTGGCGGAGCTATTGGCGGTGGCCAAGGGCACGATCCCTGGGCTGGCGCCGTATCAACAGCTCGTCGCCGAGCTGGCCACCGCGCTGTCGCCAGCGCCGTCCGCCGCGGCCAGCGGCGAGGACGGCGGCGAGGCCAGCGAGCCGCCCACGCTCGCCGGCGAGCTGTCGCCCAGCGGGTTGCTGACGCTGCACAAGCTCACCGGCGCCGAGAAGGACCGCCTGGCGCAGGTCACCGGCTGGCTGACCGGCGCCAACATCGATCGCAGCCTGCACGCGCCCTTCCTGGCCCCCGTCGAGGAGGTCTACGCCTTTGGCACCAGCGCGATCAACCGCGCGCTCGGCCGCGCCTGGAGCACCGAGCTGTGGCCGCTGGTGACCCCGCTGCTGGCGCGCTTCCCGTTTCGCGTCAGCGCCACCGAGGACGTCGCGGTCGCGGACCTGGAGGCAGTGGTGCGCTCGCAGGGCAAGCAGCCCGGCTCGTTCTGGAGCGCGTTTCAGCGATGGCTTGGCCCGGTGACGGTGCAGCGCAACGGCCAGTACACCATGCTCCGCGGCGTGAGCGCGCCCGCCGGGGCGCTGGCCGCGGTCAACGATCTGACGCGCCTCGCGCGCGCGCTGTGGGACGACGACGGCAACCCCATCCCGCTGCCCATCAAGATCACGCCGCAGCCGCTCGACGCGAGCGTCGCTGGCGGGCGCGTGCCCACGCTGGCGTACCTGCGCTCCGGCTCGAGCGCGATCTACGCCTTCAACCAGCGCCCCGGCTCCAGCACCCTGGCGCTGCAGTGGTGGGATCAGGGCGTGTCCTCGATCATCGTCAAGATGAGCAAGCCCGGCGCCAGCGACGCCGCTTCGTACTCGATCGACGAGGCGGACTCGACGTTCAGCTTCCACCACCTGCTTTGCCGCGCGCGCCGCCCGGTGGTGCCGCGCGCGCAGGCTCCCGAGCCAAGCTGCGCGCTGGGCAAGGGCGCGCGCATCTGGGACGTGCCGCTTGGCGGCGCCGCCACTCGCTCGGTAACCCTGACCCTGGACAACGACCCATGGGCGCTATTTCGGATTGGACGATGAGCGTGGCTCGCCGCAACGGCGCGCCGCTGGCCGTTGCGCTGGCCGCGCTGCTCGCCGCAGTGCTCGCGGGCTGCGGCGGCGCGGCCCGCTCGGCGCCCGGCAAGGCCACGCCCACGATCACCTTCGACGTGCAGCCCACCGCCACCAGCAACCGCGGCCGGCCGCTGCACGCCATCGTCCGCGCGGTCACGCTCAAGCAGTTCGCCGAGGACCAGTACCGGACCATCGCCGACCTGGTGGTGAACCCGGACGACACCGTGCTCGCCGCGTTCGTGGTGTTCCCCGGCGTCAAGCAGCGCGTCACCATCGACAAGCCCACCAAGGGCGCCACCGCCGTGTACTTCCTGTTCACCGGCGCCACCGGCACGTCCTGGAAGCAGCTCTACGAGAGCCCGCCCGCTTCCATCCGGCTCTCGCCCGCCGACGACGCGCTCGCGCCCGCCAGCACGAGCCCGTCGAGCAAACCCAAGGCCAAACCCAAGGCCAAGGCCAAGCGCTGAAGCCGCCGCCACCCAGCGAGGAACCGCGATGTCCCCAAACCCTAGCCCACCAGCGACCGCGCGCACCGCGCCCACCGCGCGCAGAAGTGGACGCCGCCTGGCCGCGGGCGTACGCTCGAGCCCGAGCCCCGCGCCAGATGCCGCCCCTGCCAGAAGCCGCAGCGCCAGCCGGCGCCACGTCCGCGCCCCGGACGCCCAACGCGCCCACCGCGCCCACCGCGCCAGCGCGCGCCACGGTGAGCTCGCGCTTCGGCGAGATCTCGGCGCTGCCGGGGCTGGGTGCCAGCATCGACATCGGCCTTGGCCTTGGATCCCGCAAGGCGCAGGCCCGCGCCTTCGCGCAGGGCGAGCGACGCCAGCGCCACGCGCGCCCTGGATCGCCGCTGCCCTACGAGATCTCGACCGCGCAGGCGTTGCCGGCGAGCCGGGTCACGACCGCGATCACGTCCGCGGGCACGACCGCGATCACGTCCGCGGGCACGACGACCGCCTCCCGCTGGTAGCCGCCGCCGGGTCCCTCGCCGCGCACCCGCCCGAGGCCGCGGCTGCGCCCGCGCGCCCCGGCCGTGGGCCACGAGGTGCGCGATGACCAAGGTGATCGTCGTCGGCGCTGGCGCCGCCGGGCTCAAGGCCGCCAGCGATCTGCTCGACGTCGGGCTGCAGGTGGACCTGATCGAGGCGCGGGACCGGCTGGGCGGCCGCGCCTTCACCGACACCTCGATGGGCGTGCCGATCGACCTGGGGTGCCAGTGGCTGCACGACGCGCCCGACAACCCGTGGGTCGTCGAGGCGAAGCGCCTGAAGATCAAGACCTTCAAGCAGGTCAAGGACGACTTCTACTTCGATCCGGCGGACCTCTCCGTGGCGCGCTCCAAGGAGTGCCGCAAGCGCGTCGAGAGCCTGGAGGGCCAGATCGAGAGCGCGCTCACGAACGACCACACCGACTCCGCCGCCGCCAACGCGGTGACCAGCGCCAAGCTCGCCAGCGGCGACCCCTGGTACCCGGTGGCGGAGGCGCGGGTGGCGGGCCTCGAAGAGAGCGCCGAGCTCTCGGAGTTCTCGGCCATCGATCACCACGCCGAGGACGTGGAGCTGCCCTACGAGTTCGAGCCCTCGTACGGCAACGGTCACAACTACCTGCCGCACGGCGGCTACGGCGCGCTGATCGAGGCCTACGGCAAGGACCTCATCGCGCGCCACGGCGACAAGGGCACCAAGCGGCTCTCTGTCTTCCTGGCTCGCCAGGTGACCCAGGTCCATCGCGCAAGCAACGCGCTGACCGTGAAGTCACAGAAGGTCAGCGGCGGCTCGGCGCTGCAGTTCAAGCCGCGAGCGGTGCTGCTCGCGGTGCCCACCTCCATCATCGCCGCGCAGAAGCTCAAGTTCGTGCCGCCGCTGCCCCTGGCCACCTCCCGCGCCTTCGCCAAGCTGCCGCTTGGCCACTTCAAGAAGGTGGCGCTGCAGTTCACGCACGACATCTTCTCCGTGGAGTCGTACGCGACCAAGATCTCCTTGGAGAAGCTCGAGGAGCTGCGCAAGACCTTCCCAAAGGTCCAGAAGGACGACGAGGTCTGGCCGCTACCGCCGAGCAAGTCCAAGCACACCTGGAAGTTCATCAGCAACCTCCACGGCAAAAACGTGGTGGTCGGCTTCGTCGGCGGGGCGCTGGCCAAGCAGCTAGAGCAAGAGTCTGACAACGCGGTGATCCAGCACGCGCTCGACCGCCTCACCACCACGCTGGGCCCGGTGCTCGGCCCGCACGTCAAGGGCATGTACGCCAAGCGCGCGGTGGTGAGCCGCTGGGACACCGACCCGTGGTCGCTCGGCGCGTACTCGTACACCGCGCCCGGCGGCAAGGGCGCACGCTCCCACCTCTACCAGCAGCCGATGTCTGACGAGCTCATCTTCTTCGCCGGCGAGGCGCTGTGGCAGAACAGCTACGGCACCGCGCACGGCGCGTACTACACCGGCGCGGCGGCCGCCGCGGCGATGCTCGAGGCGCTGGGCTACTGAGGCCCAACCCGAGGCGAGGCCCCCTCGAGAGCATGCGCGTCTGGGCGAACCGCCGAGGTGACAGCCCCGGGTGCGTAAGGCCGAATGCTGCCGTCCTCCATGGCGTAGAGCACGTCGAAGATGTCGAGCGCGCGGTGGTCGTGCGTGACGACCAGCACCGCCGCACCGCGGTCGTGGGCCACTTTTCGAAACAGCTCCATCACCACTCTGCTGCGCACGCTGTCCAAGGCCGCGGTGGGTTCGTCGGCCAGAATGAGGGATGGCTCATTTGCGAGCGCTCGGGCGATCGCCACGCGCTGTTGCTCACCACCGCTGAGCGTCTCCGGGTACGAGTCCTCGCGAGCCGCGACGTCGAGGTAGCCGAGGAGATCTCGAGCGCGCCTCTTGCCATCTCGCTTCTCTCCGAACTCGCACGCGATCTCCACGTTCTCCCGCGCGGTGAGAAAGGACGTGAGGTTGGCCTTCTGAAACACGAAGCCAAGATGCCGTCTTCGTAGAGAGGCCAGATCCGCGAGAGGACGGCCATCCTTGACGACGAGCTTGCCCTCGAAGAACACCTCTCCGGTGTCTGCCGGAGAGACGAACCCCAGCGCCTTGATCAGCGTGGACTTTCCGGATCCGCTGGGCCCAAGCAACGCAGCGACCGTTCCCCGCGCGATGGTCAGGCTGACGTGGTCTAGCGCCTTCACCGCTGCGGCCCCGGTCCCGTACGTCTTGCTCAGGTCCACTGCACGAACTGCGTCTTCCATGGTCAGCCCTCCAGCGCGCGCGACGGGTCGATTCGCATGACGTGCGACAGCCCAAGGACACTGGCCATCGTCACGATGGCCAAGGTGGCCAGCGGAGCCACCAGCGAGATGCTCTCGGTGATGAGCACCCGACGAGGGAAGTGCGGAAAGACCAGCGCCCCCAGCCCGAAGGCCACAGCGTACCCCAGCGCTCCCAGCAGCCACGATTGCTGCAGCACCAGCCCAAGGAGGCGCGACCGCGGCGCCCCCATGAGCTTGAGGACCGCCAGATCGTGGGTCTTCTCCAGGGTGAGGTTGTAGATGACCATCATGACGATGACCGCCGCGGTGACCGTCAGGATCACGGTGAACAGCCCGATCTGCATCCGCGCCCGCGCAACGACCCCACCGAGCAACAGCGACTCCTCCTCGCCCTGGGTGTAGACGCTCACATCGCCCCAGCTCCGCATGATCTCTTGCACCGCGGCGAGCCGCGGCGGGGCGACCTCGACCAGCACGGCCGCGACCGGGGGCGAGGCGAGGGCCGGCGAGCGCCAGCGCGGATCCATCACGAGATCTTCGAGCCCCGGCTGCCCGCGCCCGAGATCCGTGCGGCTCAGGCGCCCCACCACTCGCTGCCGTTCGAGCACCGTCGCCTCCGACGGCTGGTCGAGCGCGACGAGCTGCGCGTCTGCCACGCTCATGAAGGCGACCGAGTCCCCGCCAGAGGTGAGCGCGTTCTTGGTGAGCCCGACCACTCGGTACGGCTCGCCAGCGAGCACCAGGGATTCACCGATGCCAAGCCCCAGCGAGGCATCGACGATCATCTCGCCGTGCGGTTGCTGCAGCCACCGACCACGCACGAGCGGCACGGACCGCCCGGGGTCATCTGGCCAACCCAGGCCGACGAGCGCGATCCGCATGACGGCGCCGCGGTGCTCGCGCTGGATGAGCTGGTAGGTGTATGGCCGCGCGCGCAGGACGCCCGGGACCGAGGCGGCGCGAGCCTCCACGCTTGGATCGAGGCGCGAGCTCTCCGCGAACGGCCCTCGGGTGTCACGCGCGACGATCCAGAGATCTGCCTGCATCGCGCGCGTGAGGATGGTGGCATCGTCCACCATCCCCGCGTAGATGCCTTGCATCGCGATGACGACGCTCAGCAGGAGGCCCAGGCCCCCAGCGGTCCCGACGAATCGCGCCAGGTGCCTCCGCACGTCGCGAAGCGCCAGGTTCATGGCGCCACCCAGCGTCGCCCGGTCGGGAGCGCCACCGCGCTACCAGGGGCGGCCAGCACGCGGTCGCCAGCGGCGAGACCGTCGAGGACCTGCACGTGATCACCGCCCACCGCGCCGAGCTTGACCCGGACAAGCGCGATCCGACCGCCGCGGTCTGCGTACACGTGAGGCCCTGCCTGGTCATGATGCACCATGCGGGCTGGCATGCGCAGGACGTTGTCCTGACGACCTACTTCGATGTGGACGTCCGCGCGCTGGCCGATGGCCACCCGGCGGGCAAGGCGCTCCGGGGTGACCTCCACCAGGAGCTCGTGCGTCTGGCGATCAGCCTCCCACGGGACTCGCGAGACGCGGCCGACGATGGGCGCACCCGAACCAGGGAAGGAGATCACGGCGCGCTGCTCCACGGCGAGCCTCGTGAGCATCGTCTCGTCGATGGCGGCGTTGACATAGACGTGATCGGTGTCGACGACCCGCAACACCGTCGAACCGATGGTGACGGTATCTCCGGGCTCGCGCAGCCTCCGCGTCACCAGGCCGCTGAACGGCGCCAGCAGCGTGGCCCGCACCATCGTGACCCGCCGCTGTTCGGCGCCTCCCGACGCGACCGCGATGCTGCGGGTGGCCTCGGAGCGCTGAGCGAGGACTCGATCGAGCTCGGCCCGCGTCACGCGAAGCCGATCGCTTGCGTCATCGCGCTGCTGGCCCGGCACCGCGCCGGCCTCGAACAGCGCTTGAGTCCGCGTCGACTCTCGCTCTGCGGTGGCAAGCAGCGCCCGCGCGCGCTCCTCCTCTGCGGCCAGACGCTGCAGTGACGCGCGCGCCGCGACGATGCCGGTCTGGGCCGAACGCAGGTCGGCTTGCGCCTGATCGGTCTCGAGGCGGGCGAGCTCCTGCCCGAGCGTCACGCGCGCGCCTTCGTCGACGAGCATCTCGCTGATCCGGCCGATCAAGTCAAACCCCACCGCCGCTTCACGCTGGCTCTCGATGGTCCCTCGGCCAAACGCCTCTTCGAGGATGGTTCCTCGCTCGACCAACGCGACCTCCACCCGAACCGGCGACCAGACCCGGAACCACGCGATCAACATCACCACCGCCGTCAGGACCAGAAGCCACAGGCTGCGGCGCAGGCGGCCAACGATGCGGGAAAACAGAGCCGAAGCGGACATGGGAGTCACTCGATCCTCTCGCTGGGGCTGGCCATCAGTCCCGCGGGTCAACGCGAAGCACACCGCCAAGGAAGCGCAACGAAGAGGCGCAACGAGGAGGTGCGACGAGGTGCAACGAGGCCCCGCGGCCAAAGAGTAAGCACTTACTTACTATCTGGCAAGGCCGTCGCTCACCCCAGTCGGGCGGCCAGGCGCTGCGCGGCGCGAGTGGCCAGCGCCATGATCGTCACCTGCGGGTTGACGCCCAGCGCGGTCGGCACCGCCGAGCCGTCGATGACGTAGAGGCCCGGCGAACCGTAGACCTGGTGATCGGCGTCCACCACGGCGGTCGCCGGATCCGCGCCCATGCGCGCGGTGCCAAGCGGATGGTGGGCGGACAGCGCCAGATCGGAGGCGCGCACGCGCGCCCGGCGCAGCGCCTCCAGGTCCGCCAGCGAGCGCAGATCTTCAAAGCCATGCACCGGCGAGATCACCGAGCGCGCGCCGGCCGCGAAGAAGATGCGCGACAGCTCGATCACGCCGCGCACCAGCTTGCCGACGTCCGCGTCGTTGAGGTTGTACGTGATAACCGCGCGGTCGCGCACCAGGCGGACGCGACCTCGCGAGGTGTCCGAGACCATCATGCCGAACGAGGCGATGCGCTGGTACGCCTCCGCCAGCTCCACCATGCGCGGGCCCATGGCGCTCATCGCGGAGGCCCAGTACTCGAGCGGGGTGGCCACGCCCTCGAGCAGGAGCCCGTCGTCGGCGAACTCGTCGATGAGGTAGCCCTGCGGCACGCCGGACCAGCTCTCGATGGGCTCGGCCATCTCGGCCAGGCAGGCGGCGGCCGGGTGGATCGAGAGGTTCTTGCCGAGCTGGCCGGAGCCGCCGCCCACGCCATTGCGCATCATCAAGATGGGGGTGAGCAAGCTGCCGCAAGCGAGCACCACGGCGCGGGCGCGCACGGTGACCGCGTGGCCGGACGACGAGGTGCCGCGGACGCCCACCACCCGCGCGCCCTCGAAGAGCAAGCGCTCGGCGGTGACGCCGGTGTAGAGCTCCGCGCCGGCGCGCAGCGCCAGCGGCACGTACGACACGTTGGTGGAGCGCTTGGCGTCGGTGGGGCAACCAAAGCAGCACACGCCCTGGCCATCGCAGCCGGGCGCGTTGCGCGCCAGCGGCCGGTGGCGGCGCAGGCCCAGCGCGTTGGCGCCGCGGATCACCACCCGCGCGCAGCCGCCCAGGTGCTCCGGTGGCACCGGCGCCACGCCGAGGATCTGCTCCACGCGCTCGAAGTGCGGCGCCAGGCGCTCAGGTGACAGCTCCCGGAGGCCGAACTCCTGGCCCCAGCGCAACAACACCTGCTCCGGCGTGCGGAAGCAGGTGCCGGAGTTGATGGCGGTGGTGCCGCCGACGGTGCGCCCCAGCGGGATGGGGATGAGGACGTTGCCGATGGAGAAGGTGGCGCCGCTGGCGCGGTAGAGCTTGCGCTGGTTCTCGAGCGGACGGCCGGCGAAGTCGCGCCGGTCGGCGTAGGCGCCCTCCTCGAGCATGATCACGGCGCAGCCCGCCTCCGCCAGCTCCTTGGCCACCACCGCGCCGCCCGCGCCAGTGCCAACGACGACCACCTCACACTCCAGCTCCAGCGCACCACCGGCGCCGCTCGCCGCGTGAACGCGGTCGCGCAGGTACGCCGGCCGGGCCTCCGCCGCTGGCGCCGGCCGCTCGTACACGCAGCCGAGCGCGCGGTACGTGCTGGCGTGGTCGAAGTGCAGCGCCTTGACCGGTAGCAACAGCATCCGCAGCGCGTTGCGACGCGCCAGTCCAGCCCCGCGCCAGGACTCCAGCAGCGCCAGCCCCTCGGCCTCCGCCAGCGCGGCGAAGCCCTTGCGGTGCGAGAGCAGCGCGGCGCCATCGAGCAGCCGCAACAGGCCGCGATACGCCGCGCGGAGCCCGGCGGGCTGCTCCAGGAAGAACGCCTCCACCCGCGCCACCGTGTCGGCGCCCGCCGCGGGCAAGCGCGCGCCCGCCGGCAGCGCGGCCTTGGCCACCGCGAGCAGGACGCCGCGCTCACGCTCGCTGAAGGAGGGGGCCAGCCACGCCATCTGACGCATCACGTTAGCGGCATTGGTTCATTGGTTCAACAGGTTATTTCACGCATCATATCAACATAATATATGCCAGAGAGCGGAACGAACGAGAAATGGCGCCGCGTCTGTAGACCTTGCCGCGGCGCTGCTATGGTCCGCTCGATGAGCCGAGCACGCGCCGTTGTCTGGATCACCTGCTCTTGCCTCGCGGTCGCCGGGTGCAGCAAGAAGAAGGAAGGCGCCGAGGGCGACGGCTCGGCAGCCGGCAGCGCGGCGCCGGTCGCGCCGGTCGCGTCGGGCGCCGCCGCGGACACCAGCGCCAAGGAGCTGGCGTTCGAGCCCGCCACCGCCGGGCTGACCTGGAAGCGCGTCGAGATGCCCTTTGGATCGCTGGAGTTGCCGACCAACCCGGGCTGGGTGCTCCTTGGCACCGACGTACATGGCGAGGACGACCTGGTGATCATGCTGCAGTCGCAAGACGGCATCTCGCCCGATCAACAGGGCTCGTACCTCAAGCAGTACGGCAAGCTGCAGGCGCGCGACGCGCACGGCTACCGCGCCAAGGCGCACGCGGGCACGCTGCGCGGCGATCCAGCCATCCGCATCGAGGGCACGTTCGACAACGGCACCAAGTACGTCACCCGGGAGTATCTGGTGTTCGCCAACGGCAAGGTGGTGGCGCTGTCCGCGCACATCCCCGCGATCAACGCCGCCAAGCTGCCGGGCGTGATCGATCACCTCGCGCGCACGCTGACCGTGAAGTAGCGCCACCGCCCGCGAAGTAGCGCCACCGCCGCACGACCTGCGCGCGCAGCTCGGCCAAGATGCAGTCCTTGCGCGCCGCGCGTGGCGAAGGTCGCGTCGCGTTCCTGGATCCATGACCTGCCGGTGGCCCGATGCATGCATCGCTGCGACGCATGACGGAGCGCATGATGGTTCACACCTGGCTGCCGACGGCGGTGGCCAGCGCCCTGGCCTTGGGGGCGCTCACCCTGGCCTCGCCTGCGAGGGCGGCGCCCGATGACCCGGACCGCACGCTCGATGCCAAGGATCTGACGAAGTACTTCGAGCCGTATGTCCCTGGCGTGCGGAGCTGCTACGCCGATCATGGCAAGGGCAAGGAGGTCACCGGGGTGCTGCGGCTCGAGCTCATCATCCAGCCAGATGGCAAGGTGCTGCGCTTTGGCTTCCGCGCGCCAGGCGTGGACGCGGCGCCGCTGCGCAAGCTCGACGCCTGCCTGCGCAAGCTGTCCCGCACCTGGAGCTTCCCGCTCCGCAAGGGCTACACCACGGCGGTCTTGCCGTTCTTCTTTCAGCGGACCAACGCCCCCGGCGCCGGGCCCATCGAGAGCTGCTGGGACGTGCGGGGGTGCCCGCCGGGCAAGCTTGGGCAAAGGCCACCGGCCCGCCCCAAGACGCCGGACAAGGCACCAGACAAGGCACCAGGCAAGACACCAGGCAAGACACCGGGCAAGACCCCCGACCAGACAGGAGACCGCCGATGAAGCCAAGGCTCTGGCTCGTTCTAGCCACGTTCGCGGTCACCGCCGCGGCTTGTTCGTCCGAGCGTCGGACGTCAGGGGAGGCCAGCGCCGCGACCGGCGCCGCCGCGCCACCGGCCAAGACGGCGGTGCGCGACGCCGGGCCGGTCGACGCGCCCCGCGCCGAGCTCAAGCAGCACATGAGCCTGCACTTCGCGGCGGTCTCCGAGCTGCAGCGCGCGATCGTGCGCGGGTACCTCGACGAGGCCAAGAAGCTGGCGCGCTGGATCCTGGAGCACAGCGAGAAGGTGCCGGAGAAGTGGCAGCCGTTTGTCGATGAGCTGCACGCGGCGGCGCGCGAGGTCGCCGGCGCACCGGACCTGCCGACCGCCGGCCGCCTGGCCGCGCGGCTGGGCCGGGCGTGCAGCCGCTGCCACGAAGACCTCACGGCGGTGGTGTCCTTCACCTGGAGCCCCGCGCCCGACGACGAGCCGGTGCTGCGCACGCAGATGCTGCGCCACCAGTGGGCGGCCGCGCGGCTGTGGGAGGGGCTCGTCGGCCCGTCCGATGAGATGTGGACGCAGGGCGCGACCGTGCTCGCCAGCACCCGGCTCGATCTCGGCACCGCCACCACCGCCGCCGCCGCGGAGCTTGACCGCGCCGACGTGTCCGCGCTCACCGCCAAGGTCCGAGAGCTGGCCACGCGCGCCGGGCAGCTCGCCGAGCAGGACGCCCGCGCCCGCCTCTATGGTGACCTGCTGGTCACCTGCGCGAGCTGCCACCAGCTCATCCGCCCGCGGCCGGCGCCGGGGCCGTGACCGAGGGCGGCTCGTCGGCCAGTCGCAGCACCAGCGCGCTGGCCAGCGCCGCGATGTCCGCGAGCGGAGCGTAGTCGACGCGCGCCGCGGTGTCGCAGCGCCGGTGGTAGCAGCGACCATCCGGAGTCCAGAAGAACGCATACGGGATGCCCAGCGCGTGGAAGCCGTGGTGATCGCCGCGCACGCTGTGGCCGCCCAGCGCAAAGCGCGTGCGCGGATAGGCGTCGTCGAGTTCGCGCAGGAGCGCGGTGGCGCGCTGGCCGGCGTGCGCGCCGAACACGTACACCCGTCGCCGCGACGAGTACGAGCCGATCATGTCGAGGTTCACCACCTGCACGGTGCGCCCGAGCGGCAGCGCGGCCGGCGGCTGCGCCAGATAGTGCGCCGAGCCCAGGAGCCCCTGCTCCTCCGCGCCGAACGCCACGAACGCGAGGGTCCGCTTGCGAGGCCCGCTGGCCGCCGCCGCCTTGGCCACCGCGAGCATCGCCGCGAGCCCGGAGGCGTTGTCATTGGCGCCGAGGTGGCCGGCGCCGAGGTGATCGTGGTGCGCCATCACCAGGACGATCTCCTGGCCGACCTCTGGATCTTGCCCTGCGAGCACGCCAAGGACATTGGCGGTGGCGCCAGAGGGCACCGTGAACGCTTGCTGATAGCCACCGTCATCCGCCGCCGGCGCCAGGCCAAGACAGGCCAGGCGCTGGGCGATGGCTGCGCGGGTGGTCTCGTCGCCGGCGCTGGCGGGCGCGCGGCCATCGAGCGCCGGGTCGGCGAAGAAGCGAACGTCCCGCTCGATCGCGTCGCGAACGCGAGGGACCCGCGCCGCCGCGCAGTCCGCTTCGAGCTCCTGGGGCGGCGCGGCCGGAGGGCTGGGCAGTTGCTTCGTCTGCGCGGACGCTGACGGCTGGGCAACCGCCGCTGACGCCGCGAGCGCCGCTGGCGCTGCGGACGCCGCTGGCGCCGCGGACGCTGCCGGCGCTGCCGACGCCGCCGGGGTCCCCGGCGTTGCGCTCGCGCAGGCGCAGAGCCCCACGCCAGCGAGCAAGCTCACCGCAATCTCTGCGCGCCACCGCGACGACCACCTGGGACCTGACCGGAGCGACGCACTTCGCATGAGGTTGCAACGCCCCGGTTCCGCAAAGGATTCACTCGGGACCCAGCATCGACGACAGCGCGTCCCCGAGGCGCCGCCGCCAGATGGCCCGGCTGTTGCAGCTCTCGGCGATCGGTGCGGGCGGTGACAGCCGCCAAGGGAAAAGGACATGTCCCAGGACGACTCACTGCGACGAAGAGACGTTGAAGCGCTGGTCTATGACGACCCACGTGGGCGGCGGTTCACGCAGCGCTCGCCGATCATGCTGGATGTCTGGACCCAGTTCGCGCTGGAGGGCCCAGGGCCGCACGATCTCCTCTTGATCGCCGATCGCGACAGCACGGCGGGGGCGCTGGCAGACGAGCTGGCGGAGCGGTTGCTCGCGGATCCGCCCAGCTTTGGCCCCGCGCCCGACAGCGCAGCAGACGCGAGCGCAGCAGACGCGAGCGCAGCAGACGCGAGCGCAGCAGACGCCCGACGCGCTCGGCCTGGTGGCCACCCAGGCGGTGGTGGCCGCGCGCCTGACCTTCCGCCAGCTCTTGCGAGTCGCGCTGCCCATGACCCCGTGGTGGACGAGCGCCTTGTGCGAGGACGACTCCGGCATCCGCGATCGCTCCTCCGCCAGCCCTGATCTGACGGCGATCCTGTTTGCCAGCCAGCCGGCCCGGCGCGCTACCGGGAGCTTCCCCGGGATGCGCGCGCCGGCCCCTTCGCCGGTCCGCGACCCAGCGACCAGGACCTCGCAGCGCGCGCTCGGCGAGGCGCTCGGCGCGCTGCCTGGCGCCGCCGAGCTGTACCTGCGCGATGACCTGCTCTGGCTGGTGCGGGTGGCTGGCGCCATCGCCCACCTGCACGCGCTGGCGCCGTGCTGGCCGCCGACCGACGAGCAATGGCAACGCTTTCGCGCCGAGCGAGAGTCGCCCCAGGTGCTGGTGGCCGCGCTGGCGACGTTGCTGCGCGACGTCCCGCCCGCGGGCGCGCAGCCGCTGTGGGCGGTGCACGGCAACCGTCGCGCCGAGATGGCGATGCGCCGCTCGATGCCCACCATCAAGGCGGACGCCGCGCGCCGCGTGTTCGACGTCACCGGCAAGGGCATCCGCTGGGCCGTCCTCGACTCTGGCATCGACGCGACGCACGTGGCGTTCCGTCGTCGGGAGCCCGGCCGTGGCATGGCCCAGCTCTCTCCCGAGCCGGACGAGGACTTCACCGCGCACACCCGGGTGACCCACAGCTACGACTTCACCTGCGCGCGCGAGCTGCTCGCGCTGTCGCCGCGCCAGATCGACCGCTACCCCGCGGGCATCGCGCCGATCCTGCTGGAGCAGCTCGCAGATCCCCAGCGGCGCAGCGAGGTGCGCGCCGCCGCCGAGCGGACCTCGCGCCACCACGGCGCGCGCGCCGCCGCCACCACCGACTGGCAGGTGTGGGAGCCGCTGCTGCGCATCCCGCACACCAAGGCCGGCTATCGCGTGCCGCGCAACCCGCACGGCACCCACGTCGCCGGCATCCTGGCAGCGGACTGGCGGGTGGGCGACCTGTCCGACGACGTCGTGGCGCCGGAGCTGGAGCTGCCGGCGCGCCAGGTGGCGCGCACCGGCGTGTGCCCGGAGCTGGAGCTGTGGGATCTGCGCGTGCTCGATGACCGAGGGGAGACCTCCGAGCTGGTGGTGCTGGCGGCCATGCAGTTCGTGCGCGCCACCAACGTGCGCCACGAACACCAGGAGCTGCACGGCACCAACCTCAGCTTCTCCTTGCGCTATCAGATGGAGAGCTACGCCTGTGGCGCCACCCCGGCCTGCGTGGAGTGCGAGCGGCTGGTGGCGAGCGGCGTGGTGGTGGTCGCCGCGGCCGGCAACCTGGGCCGCACGACCTACCAGAACGAGTCCGGACAGCTCGAAGATGGCTACCGGGTGGTGGGCATCACCGACCCTGGCAACGCGCCGAGCGTCATCACCGTCGGCGCCACCCATCGCTT